>NZ_JACEFA010000020.1 GCF_014083865.1 Paraliobacillus salinarum
CAAGATGAGACTTCCCATCTTTTAGAGTAAGATCCCTCAGAGACGATGAGGTAGATAGGTTCGAGGTGGAAGCGTGGTGACACGTGCAGCTGACGAATACTAATCGATCGAGGACTTAACTATATTTAAAAATATGAATACTTGTCTGTCTTATCTAGTTTTGAAGGTATAAATTTCATTTTACCTCTTGCTTTTTATGAAAAAACAGGTATAATATTCTTTGTCATTAAAATATTATATAGCACTTGGATAAAAGCAAAAGATCTGGTGACAATAGCGAAGAGGTCACACCTGTTCCCATGCCGAACACAGTAGTTAAGCTCTTCAGCGCCGATGGTAGTTGGGGCCTTGCCCCTGCAAGAGTAGGACGTCGCCAGGCATGTATCCATTCCACAGTAGCTCAGTGGTAGAGCAATCGGCTGTTAACCGATCGGTCGTAGGTTCGAATCCTACCTGTGGAGCCATAATGGAGAGCTGTCCGAGTTGGCCGAAGGAGCACGATTGGAAATCGTGTAAACCGCTACCGCGGTTTCGAGGGTTCGAATCCCTCGCTCTCCGCCACTTTTACATACATTTTGTATAGGCCCGTTGGTCAAGCGGTTAAGACACCGCCCTTTCACGGCGGTAACACGGGTTCGAATCCCGTACGGGTCACCATTTGGAGGATTAGCTCAGCTGGGAGAGCACCTGCCTTACAAGCAGGGGGTCGCAGGTTCGAGCCCTGCATCCTCCACCATGAAGTAAATTGAATAACCTTTAGTAGAATACAACATTCTACACTATCGCGGGGTGGAGCAGTCTGGTAGCTCGTCGGGCTCATAACCCGAAGGTCGTAGGTTCAAATCCTGCCCCCGCAACCAAATATGGTCCGGTAGTTCAGTTGGTTAGAATGCCTGCCTGTCACGCAGGAGGTCGCGGGTTCGAGTCCCGTCCGGACCGCCACTTTTTTAAATAGTATACATATCCTTTGATGGCTCGGTAGCTCAGTCGGTAGAGCAACGGACTGAAAATCCGTGTGTCGGCGGTTCGATTCCGTCCCGAGCCACCACTTTTTTATATGGAGGGATAGCGAAGTTGGCCAAACGCGGCGGACTGTAAATCCGCTCCCATCGGGTTCGTAGGTTCGAGTCCTACTCCCTCCACCATTTTATTTCTAATAATAATTTAATAACACATATAGGGGTATAGTTTAACGGTAGAACAGAGGTCTCCAAAACCTCCGGTGTGGGTTCGATTCCTACTACCCCTGCTTTTCTAATTATGGCGGTCGTGGCGAAGTGGTTAACGCACCGGATTGTGGTTCCGGCATACGTGGGTTCGATCCCCACCGGTCGCCCCATATTGGGCTATAGCCAAGCGGTAAGGCAACGGTTTTTGGTACCGTCATGCGCTGGTTCGAATCCAGCTAGCCCAGCCATTTTAAGCGAAAGTAGTTCAGTGGTAGAACACCACCTTGCCAAGGTGGGGGTCGCGGGTTCGAATCCCGTCTTTCGCTCCATTTTTTATTATGGCGGTATAGCCAAGTGGTAAGGCAGAGGTCTGCAAAACCTTTATCACCGGTTCAAATCCGGTTACCGCCTCCATATTATTATGCCGGTGTGGCGGAATTGGCAGACGCGCACGACTCAAAATCGTGTTCCTTCTGGAGTGTCGGTTCGACCCCGACCACCGGTATTTTCAATACTTATCGAATAAACTTAAAACAATCATACTACGTTAGAATGTTGATATATCAATGTTCTAACGTTTTTTTGTTTTTTGAGTGTATGATAGAAAACGATAGATTTTTAGCTCCGTTTTACACATTTTTAGCACTATACTAAATGTAATAATGAAATTTGTTCTATCAATGTTCTAATAAAGGAAAACATACAAACCAATCCCTCAATATATAAAATGAGAACAAAGCACACTCAATTTTTATGCCCAGTATATTCAAAAATCAATTATTCCAAAATAATCTGTGGAAATTTGATTTCATATATAATCATCGTGAAACTTAACACAATTGTCATACATTCCTTCAAAAAGCTATTGCAGCACTTTCTAAACTTTTTATACAATTAAAGATGTAATCAAATACATCTTTAGGAGTGTGTTACATAATGGCAACAACTACATCACCACTTGATCAACATACAATTGATTTGGTCAAAGCTACTGTACCAGTATTAGAAGAGCATGGTACTGCGATTACATCTCGATTTTACGAACTACTATTTATTAATCACCCAGAATTAAAGAATATATTTAATCAAACAAACCAGAGAAAAGGTGATCAGCCTCAAGCATTAGCTAACGCTGTATATGCAGCTGCAGCAAATATTGATCAATTGGAGAATTTAATACCTGTTGTTAAACAAATTGGTCATAAGCACCGTAGTTTAAATATTAAACCAGAACATTACCCTATTGTAGGTAAAAATCTGCTTCAAGCGATGAAAGATGTGTTAAAAGAAGCAGCAACAGAAGAAATTATTAATGCTTGGGCAAAAGCCTATGGTGTTATTGCAGATGTGTTTATTTCTATTGAAAAAGGAATGTATGAAGAAACTGATAATCAAGTAGGAGGCTGGGTTGGTTACCGTTCTTTTAATGTGATTCAAAAAGTAAAGGAAAGTGATGTGATTACTTCTTTTTACTTAAAACCAACCGATGGCGGACAAATACCTGATTATGAGCCAGGTCAATTTATAACAGTAAAGGTGGATAATCCGTCCATACCATACACATGCCAACGTCAATATAGCTTATCCTGTAAGCCGAACAGTGATTATTTCCGTATTAGCGTTAAAAGGGAAGATGGTTTAAATGATAACCCGAATGGAGTTGTTTCTACTTATTTACATGAATCTGTTAATGAAGGAGATGCAATTGAAATAAGTGCTCCTGCAGGTGACTTTGTTCTTAATAAAGAGCAGAAACCGCTTGTATTGCTAAGTGGAGGTGTTGGACTTACACCACTAACAAGTATGTTACACACCGCTGCCCATCAACAGCCAGAACGTGAAGTGTACTACATCCATGCTGCTCAAAATGGCGACATGCACGCATTAAAAGATGAAGTAAAACAAGTAGTCGATACGAAAGATAATGTGCACGCATATACCGTTTATGAAAAAGGAGAAACAACGGATTGCGATAGAATAGGACTAGTAGATTTACCTTGGTTACAGTCTATTTTGCCGACCAATAATGCTTCATTCTATTTCTGTGGTCCTGCACCATTTATGAAAGCAATGAATAAAGCACTTCGAGATTGGGATGTAAAAGAAGAAGATATTCATTTTGAATTTTTCGGTCCTCAAGGTGACTTAGCATAAATAGTAAGAGCTATTTCCTTTAACAAAACATATCCTATACAGTAGAGTGTTTTAAAAATCTACGTATAGGATATGTTTGTTTCATAATTTTTCTTTTTATGGTTATATACTAATCGTGTAGTATCCTCTGATTTACTAAGCTTCAAAGCATTTAATAAAAAAATTTAATAAAAAAATGCATGTGAAAATTCCTAATTAATATCAAAAACTTTGTTATTTTTCACAAATTAAGTCTATCTATTAATTTAAATGATTTATTCAGATGTTCTCTAATAATATTATATATAATTATTTTCCTCTAGTAGCGGAAAATAATTAAAACAATTTAGTTGAAAATTGTCTTATAATAGAATGTATCATGTATGTGGAGGGGTTAGCGGTGAATATAAGACAAGAGCATATGTTGAAATTTTTAATTGGAGAACAGCAACCTGTAACTGGCGAACAATTAGCTATTTCTATTCAGGTAACCTCTCGAACGATACGAAATGATATAAAAGAAATTGAGAGACTACTTGTAGATAAAGATGCAGGAGCCGTTATCTGTTCAATCAGGGGACAAGGTTACCAATTGAATATCTTGGATGATGAAAAATTTAGAACTTTCATCCAAACAATGTTAGAAAAAGAAGAGTTAATTCCTTCAGAGCCTGGTGATCGAGTACATTACTTAGTAAAAAGGTTTTTGTTAAGTTGTCATTTTTTAAAGGTAGAAAATTTAGCAGATGAATTATTTGTTAGTCGCTCAACACTCCAAAGTGATCTGAAGGAGGTAAAGGATATTTTAACTCACTATCAACTAGAATTAGCTAAACGACCTAATTACGGACTAAGAGTAGTGGGTGAGGAAAAACATATTCGTTACGCAATAGCAGAGTTTTTATTTAGAAAATCACCAAATTTTAGGAGTGACTTATATTTCACAGAATGTCTATTACCAGTTAGACAAATGGAATTGATCCAACAAATTGTACTTAGACAATTAAAGATAGAGGAGTTCAATTTATCAGATGTATCTTTAAATAATTTAGTTGTCCATATCGCAATAGTTTGTCGTCGTATAAATAGTGAGCAGTATATTCAGATAGTTAATCAAGATGAGATAGATATTCGGGTGCAAAAAGAATACCATGTAGCCAAAAAAATACTTGCTAAGATAGAGGAAGTATTGGGTTTAACATTTCCAACTGTAGAAATTACCTATGTGGCAATGCATTTGTTAGGTACAAAATTATTTATAAATACTACTACGAAAAATATTAAAACTAATTTTGACAAAGATATCTTTTTAACAGCAGAGAAAATGGTAAATCGAGTGGAAGAAACTATGCAACTTGGGATCATTAATGATCAGGAATTAATAGTTGCTATTGCTATGCACCTTAAACCTGCCATCTATCGTTATAAAAACAATATGAATGTGAATAACCCAATGCTTGAATCAATAAAAGTAAATTATCCCTTGGCATTCGAAGCAGGAGTTATTGCTAGTTATGCAATAGAAGAAAATTTTAATTTAGCAGTGGATGAAAACGAAATTGGATATATAGCACTTCATTTTGGTGCAGCCATGGAACGGGTGAAGTTACAAGCAAGAGCAAAAAGATGTTTGATTGTTTGTACGACCGGCTTAGGGAGTTCACAACTGTTATTGTATAAATTAAGAGCAAAGTATGGTAGTCAATTAAAAATTATTGGTACGACTCAATTACACAGCTTACCACAATACAATAAAGATGAGATAGATTTTATTATCAGTACAGTGCCTCTAAATGATTTAATTGATATTCCACATGTTGTGATTGATACTTTACTAGATGACAGTGAATTGAAAAAAATAGATAAAAAAATTTTCACTGCAAAAAAATCTGTTGTTGACTATTATTTAGAGAAGGATTTAATATACTTGAATCTAGATTTGAGTACACCTGATGAAGTTATCACGTTTTTAGGCAATGAAGTGATCGAAAAGGAATATGCTGAGAAGGATATTATTAATTCTGTTCTAGAACGTGAGAAAGCTGCTTCCACCAGTTATGGTAATTTAGTGGCTGTTCCGCACCCGCTTGAATCTATGTCAGATAGAACGTTTTGGACCTTAGCCATTTTAAAGCGTCCTATTGATTGGGGCGGTAATCAGGTTCAATTTGTTTGTTTACTACATGTCTCTGATAAGAATAAAGAGGATCTGGAACCCATGTATAATTATTTATTTCAATTAGTGGATGATAAAAGGATGATCCAATCAATTTTAACTGCAACAGATACCTGGAGTGTATTGAATATGTTGAAGAGAATGTGATGTTTTTCAGTCACATTCTCTTTTTAGATTTAGTGTGTCATTTCGTAGTGCTTAATCTACTCGCTCTTAACTTTTTTTTTCACAACTAAAGGAAAAACAATGTATTTAGATAATAGCATTATCCTTGTAGAATGTAATCAAGATAGAAAGATAATATTAGTGAAAGGTGGTGGAACTGTTGGAAAACGAGGAAATTATAATGGGGATAATCATGCATGGTGGTAATGCAAGAAGTGCAGCAATGCGTGCTATGGCTGCAGCTAAAAAAGCAAATTTCGATGAAGCAGAAGAGCTATTGGACATTTCGAAAAAGGAATTAGGAGAAGCTCACAAGGTTCAGACAAATCTTATTCAAGGAGAAGCTAGAGGTGAAAAAACAGAGGTTTCATTATTAATGGTTCATGCTCAAGATCACTTAATGAATGCGATGACGGTCAGGGATTTAGCGGAAGAAATTATTGATATGAAAAAAATAATCAATTCTTTGTTATAAAAGTAGATAAACTAATTTAAACCTATATATTTATAAATTATTACTTGACTCTAAATAAAAATAAAGGGTGATTACTATGAAAATTATGCTGATATGTGCAAACGGAATGTCTACAGGACTATTGGTAAAAAAAATTGAAAAGTGGGCGATGAATAACCAACCTGATTTAGAGGTGAAAGCTTACGGAATTAACAGTTACCAAGAAAATTACGAAAATTATGATTGCATATTAATTGGACCACAAATCTCATATAAGCTAGAAGAAATAAAAGGTGTTATAGGAAGCAAACCAATTACTGTTATTGAGTCTGTAGATTATGCACTTGGCAATGTAGACAATATCATGAAACAAGTTGACACTATAATTAAATAGTTAGGGTGTGTATATAATGGAAAAGGAAAATGTTTTCTTTAATAAGCTACAAAAATGGTTAACCCCAGTAGGAGATTTTTTAGCAAATCAAAAGCATTTTGCATCAATTTCAGCAGGTTTAATGTCAATAGTAGGATTGACTATTATAGGCGCTATATTTCAAATTATCGCCAATCCACCAATTACACCTGAGTTAATAGCAGAAGGGGGGATTTTTGCAACGATTTTAACGCCATGGTATAACTTTTCTATGGCATATAAGGAAATTTTACTTGTCCCCTATAATATGACTATGAACTTATTTTCAGTAATTACTTCTTTCACAATTGCTTATCAATTAGGTAAAAGATATAATATCTCCTCATTATCAAGTGGGATCGTATCATTAGTTATTTTCTTAATTGTGGCCGCACCTATGAAATCTGTAACTTTAGCTGATGAGTCGATTATTAAAGTACTCAACACGGAATATTTAGGCGGAACAGGCTTATTTACTGCTATTTTGGTAGCGCTTGTAACTGTTGAAATTACAAGGTTTTGTCGTGATAAGAATATTGTAATAAGAATGCCAGACGTTGTTCCTTCTTTTTTAAGTGATTCTTTTTCGGCTATTATTCCGTTATTAATCAACGTAGTAATCTTCTATGGTGCAAGCCTTACTCTTAATGCCACTATGGGGATATTATTACCGGGTGCATTAATGAATTTACTAGCAGCTCCTTTAGGTGCAATTAATAGTATCCCAGGAATGTTATTCTTAATATTGATAGCAACATTACTTTGGATAATAGGTATTCATGGGGCAATGGTAATTATGCCTATTCAGGTACCTCTTTTAATACAAGCTATTACAGAAAACGGCGCATTAGTAGCTGCAGGTCAAGATCCAATTTTTCATCCAGTGTTTATTATGGGTGCGATTTCTTTGGCTGGTGGGACTGGTAACACTTTAGCATTTACTATAATGAGTATCAGGAGTAAATCAAAACAATTAAAAGCCATTGGTAAGGCGGGTATCATCCCGGGTATATTTGGTGTAAATGAGCCAGTTTTATTTGGATCACCAATAGTATTCAATCCAATATTAGCTATACCTTTTGTTTTAGGGACAATAGTCGTAGCTCTACTTCTATGGTTAGGATTTACAATAGGTTTAATTACACCAGGATATATTTTAATTTTATCACTTTTACCAATTGGATTTGGTTCGTTTTTATCTTCAATGAATATAATGAATTTAATCTATGCGTGGTTAATGGTTCCAGTGACTGCTGTTGTATGGTATCCGTTCTTTAAGGTCTATGAAAGACAATTAGTAGAAAAAGAAAGAATTCAGGAAGAAAATACAACTGCAAATTAAGGTAACACATTATATAAAATCAACTTGTAACATAAACAAATAATTTCATTTTAAACAAGATATTTCCCTATTGTATTAAGTGACTCAATCCTAAGAAAGTATTGATAAAACTAGATAACAGAACTATTTGAATCTAATAAATTCAGTTTTTGAAAATGATTTCTTATTATTAAAGAGAGCGTGCTTAGCAATAGGGAGATTTTTATTTCTATCAAAAATTTCACTAAAAAAGAGGGGATAATATGCAGGATATGAATTTAACCTTCCCTGAGGGGTTTCTTTGGGGAGGAGCTACAGCTGCAAACCAGATAGAAGGTGCATACAACGAGGATGGTAAGGGTCTATCGACTGCTGATATGGTTTGTTATCAATCTAAAGAAGAAAGAGGAGATCGACCTGTCACATATGAAGTAACAGGTGCACAAATTGAAGAAATATTAAATAAAAAAAATAGTGGTGTATTTCCAAAGCGTTTTGGAATTGACTTTTACCATCGATATAAAGAAGATATTGCTTTGTTTGCTGAGATGGGTTTTAAGGTTTTTCGTTTATCGATCGCTTGGTCAAGAATTTTCCCGAATGGAGATGAAAAAGAGCCAAATGAAGCAGGATTGGCCTTTTATGATAAAGTATTTAATGAGTTAGAAAAATACAACATTCTACCGCTTGTAACGCTTTCCCATTATGAAATGCCTCTAAATTTATCTTTGAAATATGGAGGCTGGGAAAATAGAAAAGTAATAGATATGTTTGTTCATTATGCAGAAACGGTTTTTAAACGATATAAAGATAAAGTTAAATATTGGATTACTTTTAATGAAATTAATGCAGCCTTAACCTCGCCATACACAGGTGCAGGGATTCTTGCTGATCGTGTGGATAATGTTCAACAATCATCATTTCAAGCACTACATCATCAATTTGTTGCAAGTGCATTAACTGTAAAATCCATCCGCAAAATAATTCCGGATGCTAAAATTGGTTGTATGTTATCAGCTGTAACTATATATCCAGAAACATGTAATCCAAAAGATTCATTAGATTCTCTAAAGAAGGAACAAAAAAGTAATCATTTCTATACAGATGTACAAGTTCGTGGGTATTACCCAAATTATATGAAACGGTTCTTTTTAGAAAATAATATTGAAATTAAAAAGGAACCTAAAGATGATTCTATTTTGAAAGAGTATACAATGGATTTCATTTCGTTAAGTTATTACATGTCTCTTGTAACTAGTACTAAGAACGATGCCAAAAAAGTATCTGGTAATCTCTTTGGTGGTGTGAAGAATCCATATTTGGAGCAGTCAGAATGGGGATGGCAAATTGATCCAATTGCCCTACGCATTATATTGAATCGATTGTATGATCGTTATCAGGTTCCTTTATTTATAGTTGAGAATGGACTTGGTGCTTACGACAAGATAGAGGAAGACGGTAGTATACATGATCCATATAGGATTGATTATTTACGTAAACACATCGAACAGATGAAAGAAGCAATCAAGGATGGTGTTGAATTAATTGGTTACACATCATGGGGGCCAATTGATTTAATTAGTGCTTCAACTTCTGAGATGAGCAAAAGATATGGTTTCATCTATGTTGATCAGGATAACTATGGAAATGGTTCGTTAGAGCGTTATCGCAAAGAAAGTTTCCATTGGTACAAAAAAGTTATTGAATCAAATGGTGAAGATTTGACATGACAATCCTTATACTTAGAAAGCTAAAATCTTAAAAAAGTTTTACAGATACCAGGACCAAACCACCAGTTCATACTGGTGGTATTAAATTTATATTTAATTTTAATAAAACACATGAAACAATGGATAATGAAGATCTTGTCACCGATTAAACTTTCTTTTTATCGATTTATTAATGGGTATTAAACCTGAATGTGATGTTAAACGAACTTACTTTTGACAAATCAAGTTTTAAGTAATAATACATGTTCTATGTCGAAAAATTACATCAAAAACGTCCTGATTTAAATATCGAATACATCATCCAAGCAAACATTAATACTGCAATGACAAAGCCAATTTCAATGGCGGGTATGTTCCATAGTACAGAGGTTTGCCTGCCGAGTGCAGAGCCGATGATTAAACCAACCATAATTAAACTAAAAGAAAGCAGAACAATACTAAAAGAAATACGATTGCTGACACGATCTAGCTTTGTAAAAAAAGAGTCTGCAGCTGGTATAGATATTTCGATCGGTAGCTTTCTTTTTTTCATAATAGAAGATAATTCTTGGACTAGTTCTGGCATATCATGGAGAATATCGCCATAATCATCTAATTGATCAAAGATATTTTCTGCGATATTTTTTGGATGATATCGATCATGAATAAGCTCTCTTCCCAACGGTTCTGCTACTTCCATTACACTTAAGTTCGGGTGAAGCGGTTCAATTACTCCTTCAATTGTTAACAATGCTTTACCTACTAAAGTTAAGTCAGTTGGAATATGGATGTCATGTTCATGTGCAATTGAGAATAGATCGGTCACAGATTCACCTAAGCTCACTTCACTTAATGGAACATCATAATATTTAATCATGAACTGCTCGATGTCACCTCTTAGTTCATGTTCGTTAACGTCCTCTGGTACAACGCCCATCTTTCTAATCGCTTTAATAATCGACTCTGGCTTCTGTCTTACCATCGCAATCATTAGGGAAGCAAAATGTGTTTGCATGTCAGATGATAACCTTCCAACCATCCCAAAATCTAATAATGCGAGCTTTTCTCCAGGCAAGGCGAGCAGGTTTCCCATGTGTGGGTCTGCATGGAAAAATCCCTCCTTAAAAATTTGATAAAGAATTGCACGACTAAATCGCTCTGCAAGGACTTCTTTATCGTAGCCTCGCTCATCTAGCTCCTGTATATCATTTAGTTTTACTCCCTCAATGAGCTCCATCGTCAACACTTTTTTAGAGGTATAATCCCAGTATATTTTCGGTACAATTAGATGCTTGTTCTCTTTGAACTGCTTAGCCATGATATCCGCATTTCTTCCCTCATTCACAAAATCTAACTCATTTAAGATGGCCTTTTCAAATTCTTCTACTATATTTTTTAATTGAAATTTCTTTAATCTATTTACGCGATGTGTTGCTTGATCAGCTAATTCATGTAAAATCTCTAAGTCAGTAAGGATTTGCTTCTTGATATTAGGACGTTGAATCTTCACTGCAACTTTTTCACCGCTATGTAAAACTGCTTCATGCACTTGTCCAATCGATGCAACTCCTATTGGTTCAGGGTTAAACGATTGAAACAATTCTTCAACAGATGCCCCTAACTCTTTTTCTACCATAGCTTCTACTTCCGAATATGGAAATGGTGAAAGTTGATCTTGAAGAAGTTCTAATTCTCTAATTACATCTTTCGGAATGACATCAGGCCGCATGCTAGCCATTTGTCCCATTTTAATAAACGTAGGCCCGAGCTCTTCTGAAATTAATCGAAGTCGTTCACCTAATGTTTTTTGGCTCTTTTCTTGTTCTTTATTTATCATTACTCTTTTTGGCAATGAAAAAAGTTGGTCTAGTCCTAATTCTTTGACTATATATCCAAATCCGTTCCTTGAAAAAGCTACTGCAATTTCACGATATCTTTGCATATGCCTCATTTTCGTTTTAAAAATGATAATCCCCCTTTTCAGCAGCATATTATAATTTTTTAGCTATCACGTTTCATTTGGTTTTCTAAATAGTCTAGACGCTGTTCAATTGCTCTTAAGTCCTCTTTTGTCACAACATCTAATTCTTCAAGCGTCTTTTTTAATTTTTGCTGAATCTTTTGATCCATTTGGCTTTGACTTTCTTCGCCTTTTTTTCTGATTTGATTGAAAAGGTCATCAGATTCTTCCTTGGTTAGCTCTCCTTTTTTCATCAACTCATCTATCATTTTTTCTGTATGCTCTTTACTTGCTGATGCAAGACCTAATCCTAATGTGATTCCTTTTTTAAACGTATCTTTCATTTTTCTCAAACCTCCTAATAGTTTTTGTATTAATAAATAGATAGTTATTTGGTTTGCTAGTTTCTTCTACCCCGAAAGAATAGAGTAGAAACTATTCGATAACATTTATAGGCAATTTTTTGTTCCGTATAAAGGTCTGTGAAAATGAATAAAGCAAATTTCATAACAGTGATATTCATTACATTAAAAATTGGGCACGTGTTGCATCATGCGCGAATATGCTAATTTGACTGATGTTCCGATGTAGACCAAAACGTTTCAAGAAAGGGTGTTCAGCATTGATGCAACCAATGTATGGTTCTAATCAGGCGAATCAACTTTATACCTATCCGTATGTTTATCCAAATCGTTCATTTAAAACACCTAAACGCAATCAAGATTATACAGTAAGCGTAGTTGGGAAAAGCGAGGTTTCTGCGAGGCCTGATCAAGCGCGTGTATCTTTTGGCGTGGTAACCGAAGATAAGCAAGTACAAACCGCCCAACAACAAAATGCAATCATTGCTAATCAAGTTATTGACGCACTTGCAGAGATTGGTATTGCAAATGATCAAATCGAGACTGCAGCATATACGATCCAGCCGATGTATGATTACCCAGATAATCAAAAAGTGTTTCGTGGGTATCAAGTCAGCCATCTGTTTACAGTAGTGGTAAATGATCTGACGAAAGTGGGCGAGGTTCTAGATGTCGCGACACAGAATGGGGTTAATGTGATCAATGAAGTGGAATACGAACTGGCTAATCCATCAGTAATCTATCAAAAAGCACTCCAAGACGCGACCTTAAATGCACGAGAAAAAGCGGAGAATATGGCGCACTCTCTAGGTTTATCAATCAATCGCATTCCATTACGACTCACTGAGGAAAACGTCCAACTCCAACGTCCGCGTTATACGGCTGAAGTGCTGAGTGCAACGTCAGATGCTGTAACCACACCTGTGCAAGAAGGCGACGTGAAGGTAACTGCGACTGTAAAAGCGGTGTTTGAATATGAGCGGTTTGAAGGATAGATAGAATGAAAGATATTGGAGCCCATTTCTATGTGGTAGAATGAAAGGTATAACAGAAGAGTATAAACCAATTTTTTTATTTTGATGCTAACTTTTATATGCTCATTCATCATAGAAAATTAAATGGAAAGTAGGTTAATATAATATGAAAAATGATTCTATTGTTCAAATGTGGAAGGAATACAAAAAAATAAACGCAGAAGCTCCAACAAATTATGATGCATGGGCATTTGGTGATTCAAAAGAAATGGCTGATGAGCTTGCAGAATTAGTGTTGGAAGGAACGAAAACAGCAACAGCTTCAAACTATATTTTATATGAATTGGACAATGAAGAATTACCATATGTAGGTCTTATTAATGTGATTCTGGATGGGGAGGGGAATGCCGTTGCAATAGTAGAGACTACCTCAGTAGAAGTCGTTCCCTTCGATGAAGTTACAGCAGAACATGCCTATTTAGAGGGTGAGGGGGATCGTACATTAAGTTACTGGCGTGACGTTCACGAAACCTTTTTCAAAAAAGAGCTTGAAACGATAAACCAAGATTTTAATTACAACATTCTGGTGGTTTGTGAAAGGTTTAAAATGGTTTATAGAAAATAAAGTTCAAATTTAGTTAATCGAAAGATATCCTAGTTCCATTTGGAGCTAGGATATTTATAATACTTCTCTTCTTTAAATGAACTCGAGAAATTTTTTTGTCTTTTTTATGGAATTTTTTTCATTATCACGTTATTATGTAACAAAATAGCACTTTATATGAATTATATGGAAGTTGAGTTAGACAATAATTATTTAATCGGTATACACCAAATATTGTTATATATTTCTTGAAGAAATGGCAATGCGAAGGGGGCTTCATTTTGATGCAAAGGATATTAGATTTAGGGTGGAAAAAACTATTGATCTATTTTGTTATTACTATAGTTTCACTTGTCATAATTGGTTTTACTATTCTATTTGGTACGTTACTTTTAATGGATAAATTCGATGACCGACATCAAAATTCTGAACAAGAAGTAATACAATATAATAAGTGAAGATAAAGAAATTGATTTTCCTACTTCTCTCAAATTGCCATGCTTTGTAACAGTTTTATTCTTACGTCTTAAATCGTATAGAGACTTCATATGTTGGAAACATGAGCTTTGATTTAAAAAGGAGGCTACAATTTTGAGCAAGAAGAATATCTTTGGAACATTATCGATAGTAACAGTTTTGATAAATGTCATTTATTTCTTTGTCACGAGAGGACCTAATGTAAATTTGAACATGGCTATAAATGTTCTTGCCACATTTTCTGTACTTGGAATTATTTTTGCTATACTTTCTAAAAAAATGTGGTTTATCATAATAGGAATTCTACTGAATGGTACAGTATTGGTATTTGTTTACTTTCTTTTACTTGCAGTAGGGATTAGCGAATCATAGAAAGGGTGAGAATTTTTGAAAATAAGAAACTTAGATAGAGCGTTATTTACCGGTTTGTTTGTAGGAATAATCATATTTATTAAAGAATTCTTTTTTCCAGATACCACCACTTTTATGTCAATACTTATAAGTGCATTAGCAGCTTTAATCGGCTATTTTATTGGGGGTAAATTACTTTCAAGAAGTGATAAATATGACTAAAAATAATGAATCACCAGAACAAAGAAGAGAAAGAATGTGACAAAAGGAATTAAAGAACGCTTCTAGTAGTATTAACGGAAGTAATCTCTCTGGTTTAGTAGGTGGTCTGGAGAGGAAGGGTACTGGAATACTTATTATTGTTTTGCTATTAGCTTGTATCATATATAGCATTTTCTTTAGTTAACGTTAACCATTTTAGAGAGGTGAGAAACGTTTAGCGTGTCAATATGCGTGCTAAGAAAAGGAGGCGAATAAAATTAATGCATTTATGCTAGAAGGATGGACACCGATATTACTTATGGGGATTATTGCTGCTGTTATAATCTTTTTTATATCACGTAAAGTTTCAAAGAAAGTTCTCTTTTTTATTGCAGTCATTCTGTCTATAATCTGTTTCGGCATAGTTATTTATAGTATTATTGGCGTTGGAGGCTGGGACGGCATGGGAATAGGATTTGTAACAATTACTGTTTTCATTGGGATATGGATAGGTGCTATAATTGGAGCAATTTTAAAAAAAAGATTATGATACAGGTTAGGGCTAAATTAACAACTCTGTCTCGAATGAAAAATCAACCTTTTCTGTGCAAAAAATTTAATGTGCGGAGGGATATATCAAGAAATAAACAGGAAATGATGGAGTTAATAGTAAACATTACAAAAAAGGATGAGCGAATTCGTGCTGTTTATATGAATGGTTCAAGAACAAATCCCAACGCACCTAAAGATATTTTTCAAGATTACGATATCGTCTATGTTGTGAAAGAAACTGCTTCTTTTATAGAAAACGAAAATTGGATAAATCAATTTGGTGATCTGCTTATTATGCAACAGCCAGATAAAATCGATCAATTTAATAATATCGATATTGATTTTGACCGGTCTTACGGATATTTAATGCTATTTACAGATGGAAATCGTATAGATCTTCACATCGAGACAAAAGAAAATAAGGTCTATCCCTATCGAGTGGTTCTTTCTTCATATAAAAGATCAATATTAGTTTACACCCATTAATCATTTACTTCCTCTAGAACATTAAAGGCAATCACAGTTCCTACATTTTTAACACTTCTAATCTGCAATCCTTTACCAAATTGTTCAACCAATCTTCTGTTTGTGTTTTCTAATCCTACACCAGAGGAATGAATAGATTTTTCTTTCTTAAGTAAGTGAACAGTTTCTTTATCTATTCCAACCCCACTATCTTTAATAACAACGCGTAAATAATTATTTTTCTTAAAAGCTTTCACTTCAATCGTGCCACCACCGGGTTGTCTCATAATTCCGTGCTTTATTGCATTTTCAACAAGTGGTTGGATGGTAAGTGTTGGCATGTTAAATCCATCGACATCATCAACTTCCCACTCAATATTCAATTTGTTGCCGAATCTTACTTTTTCAATGTATAGATAAGATTCTGCGATAGCAATTTCTTCATTAAACGACACTATGCTATGAAAAGAATGCGAATCAAATTTGCTGCGCAGGAAATCACTGAATCGCTCTAATAATTCGCGCATTTTCTCAATATCTGAAAGACTTAAGGACATGATTGAATTTAACGTATTAAAGATAAAATGAGGCTGTATTTGTGCTTGAAGCCATTTCAATTCCATAACAGATTTTAATTCTTGTTTCATTTGATAGAAAATGGCAAGTCCTACGCCAAATGACCAACCAATATGTAGTGGGATATTAGACAGAAATAAATATACTTGGAAAGCATGATCTGTTGAACCAATTATTTGATTTTCTAGTTGACCGCTAAAAGCTAGATACCATCTGTAGGAAAAGGGTGGTACAGTGATTGCATATAATACAGCCAAATACAAATGCACCCAAAATTGAGTTTTTTTCGTTTTATAAAGCATTGCTACGATTATAATCAAAGAAGTTAAAATAATAATCATATCGTGGTATAAATAACGCATAGTAGGGTTAGTCTGATTAATAAATGACATAATTACGGATATTATAGCAATTAATATGAGAAACTTTTTTCTTTTTTTAAAATTGCCAAAACCACGAAATCTAAGTATACCTTCCATCAATAATAATGAACCGAGTAATGTGCAAGCGTTGTTTATAAAAGTAGAAAAGCTTCCATCAAAGAAATATACACAACTAAAACCTACAAACCAAAAAAACGAGGTCCACATCCATTGTAAAAGCCCTTCTACCATAGGGTTAATTCTCCATAAGATAATCATAACTACTAATCCCATGAAATTAAGAATGCCAAAAATTAGTTCAAGTGTCGTTAGATCAAGTGTCATATGGACCTCCGGATTTTCTAGTAATTTATTAATCTATTCTTAATTATATAAATAACTAATTTGTATAACAAGCATGATAGGATATAATTATCATAATACATAGAAAATTTGAAGTTGATAACTGTAGTTTTAAGGAGAGAGAAGCAAATTAAATAATTTTGCTCCTTTTATTTAAAAAACACTTGAAGGAGACGATCGTATGCAACAAAGGACGGCTGTTATAATCGGTGCTGGTGACAGGGGGTTTAGAGCTTATGCACCTTATGCTTTAGACAATCCACATGAATTAAAAATAGTAGCTGTGGCAGAGCCCAACATGGAACGCAGAGACAAATTTAGAAATACGTTTGAATTATCAGAAGAAGATTGTTTTAAATCTTGGGAAGAGATGTATGAGCAAGGACAAATGGCAGATGTTGCAATAATATGTACATTAGATAATCAACATTTCCAGCCAACTAAAAAGGCGTTAGAGCTAGGCTATCACGTATTATTAGAGAAGCCAATGTCACCAGATCCGAAAGAGTGTATTGAGATGGAACGTTTAGCTAACCACTATAATCGACAATTGAGCATTTGTCATGTCTTAAGATATACTGATTTTTGGTCAACGATTAGAAAGGTTGTTCAAGATGGTACGATTGGTGATATTGCTTCCATTCAATTAAATGAAAACGTTGAAATCATGCACATGTCACATAGCTTTGTTAGAGGTAACTGGAATAATAAAGAGAACTCTAGTCCAATGATTTTACAAAAATCTTGTCATGATATGGATATTATTAATTTTGTTATGGGAAAAGAGTGTAAACGTGTAAGCTCTTATGGTTCACTTATGCATTTTAGAAAAGAAAATGCTCCAATAGGTGCACCTAAGCGATGCTTGGATGGTTGTCCAGTAGAGTTAGAGTGCCCATTCCATGCCGGTCGCTATTATCTTGGTGAAGGAAAGGGCTGGGCAAGTAAATTTACAGAAGATACTTCCAACGATGGCATAATCAAAGCGTTACATGAAACGGATTATGGCAAATGTGTGTATCAATCAAATAATGATGTTGTAGATCATCAAGTTGTTAACATGGAATTTGAGGATGGAGCAACCGCCACCTTTAGTATGTGTGGTTTCACACGCGATCAAACTCGTGTCGTACAAATCATGGGTACAAAAGGTGAAATACGTGGCAACATGGAAGAAAACAGTATCTCTATTTTTGACTTTTTAACTAAACATGAAACAGTGATAAAATTGGATCATCCAGTTGGTGGACATGGTGGTGGAGATCAAGGAATAGTACGTACTTTTCTACATGAAATCAAAAACCAAGATGAAATGGAAGGTGTATCTTCTGTCTCTGTATCACTAAAAAGCCATTTAATGGCCTTTGCAGCTGAGGAGTCAAGACTAAATAAAGGCCAATCGATAGATTTAGATGACTATTATGATAGTCTGAAAATGTGATAACATTTAGTAACCGTGACCATAAGGAGAGATAGTTCCCTAACCTTGATCACGGTTATGTAATTAATTGTAAATTTTCGTTTCAATAATTAAAACCCACTTCGAAGAATTTGTTCTTGTCTCCAGTTGTTATGAATTGACAAAACAAGCTGAATTACATACAATTATCTCAAATTCAAGATAATTAAGATCCAGTGATTTTTTTAAAATAATATCTCGGATTCATAATAATAAAGCAATGTGCTTAAACAGTGCTTAAGGAGTGAAATAATGAAGAAAACAAGTGGGATTCACCACATTACTGCTATTGTAGGCCATCCGCAAGAGAATGTAGATTTTTATGCTGGAGTGTTAGGTTTACGATTAGTGAAAAAGACAGTTAACTTTGATGATCCAGAAACGTATCATCTTTATTTTGGTGATGAAGGTGGTAAACCAGGAACGATTATTACATTCTTTCCTTGGGTAGGTGCGCGTCAAGGTGTAATTGGTGATGGACAAGTCGGCGTTACCTCTTATGTCGTGCCAAAAGGGGCATTGACTTTTTGGGAAAGCCGATTAACGAAATTCAATGTAGCATATACGAAAAAGAATCGCTTTGGTGAGGAATACTTAGCGTTTGATGATCCACACGGCCTCCACTTAGAAATCGTTGAAAGAGAAGAAGGTGAAAAGAATACGTGGACGTTTGGTAAAGTAACCCCTGATTATGCAATTAAAGGATTTGGTGGAGCGACACTTTTCTCGAAACAGCCAGAAAAAACGGCGGACTTACTCGAAAATGTTTTAGGGTTGGAGAAAGTAGCAGAAGAAGGGAATCTAGTACGTTATCAATCTTCTAGCGACATTGGGAATGTGGTTGATTTAAAAATAACTTCTTCAGGCAACGGAATGATGGGGGCAGGTACGGTTCACCATATTGCATGGAGAGCGATTGATGATAATGATCAGTTAGAATGGCAAAAGTACGTTTCAGAACATGGCTATGCTGTTACGCCCGTGCAAGATAGAAATTATTTTAATTCGGTTTATTTTAGAGAACATGGTGAGATCTTATTTGAAATTGCAACAGACCCTCCTGGATTCGCACTTGATGAATCACACGAAACAATGGGGGAGCAATTAAAGTTACCTATCCGTTATGAACAATATAGAGAGCAATTAGAAGAAAGATTGATACCGATAAAAGTAAAAGAGCTTGATTAGGGGTGAAAAAGATGAAACACATTTTTAACAAAGGGAAAGATCCAAACAAACCAACATTATTATTGTTACATGGAACGGGTGGAAATGAGTTAGATTTGTTGCCACTTGCTGAAAGAGTAGACGACCAAGCATCTGTATTGAGTGTTCGTGGAAACATTTCTGAAAATGGCATGCCTCGCTTCTTTAAACGGTTAGCAGAAGGAGTCTTTGATGAAAAAGATTTAGTATATCGAACCAAAGAGTTAAGTCAATTCCTTGATAACGCTGCTCAAGAGTATGGTTTTGATAGAAATAACATCATTGCAATTGGCTACTCGAATGGAGCAAATATCGCAGCAAGCTTGTTGTTTCATGATCAGCACGCATTAAAGGGAGCTGTTCTTCATCATCCAATGGTTCCGCGAAGAGGGATAAAGCTTCCAGATTTAACAGGGAAAGATGTATTTATTGCTGCTGGAACGAATGATCCCATTTGTTCATCAGATGAATCAATCGAACTGCAATCACTATTCGAAAATGCGAATGCGAATGTAGAAATACATTGGGAAAATAGTGGGCATCAACTAACATCAACAGAGGTTGCTGCTGCTTGTGAATGGTATCGTGGTTTAAATTAGATAGAAAAAACTGAAGGTTTAATATAAATATTAACGTTAGAGCATTCACCTGAATGTTCTAGCGTTTTATTTATTAGAATTGCTTGATTAATCTATTGTCATAAGAATTGCAACGTGTTATGTTGTTCTTATATTAAATATAAGTAAAAATATGGTTAAACATTCGTGCGCATATAAGGAATAAAAATGATGTTTTGAATTTATTTTTAATCTTAAATACAAAGGGTAATCCGCTACCAAGGTAAAAAATTCAATAAGTTAGTTGCAAAATAGATATTGTCTGCAGTCTTGGTGCACTTCTAGATAAATGAATTTTTAAGGACAAGTGGAGAAGGGAGCGATTTAGTGAGTATAGAAATACCTTTATTACCGATATTTGTTAGTTTATCAAACTTAATTTTATCTATGTTGTTTGTGGGTAAAAATAAAAGAAAAGTATCTGAAACAGCCGGTAAGAGTATTCAGTTATGGGGATTAATTACAATTGGATTAATTGGCATTTCTCTCATCTTTGTCCTTGATATTCAAAATAACAATGTTATGCGGTGGTTTTGGTTAATTTTCATAATCATAGTACTGAGTTTTCAATCATTTTTGGAATGGAAATTTACAAAGGAAACAAACCGGTATATTGTTTCTCTATCTGTTCTAATACTAAGCTTGTTCTACATATTTATCTTTATATTCTAAGTTCATACAAAATTAGCGTTATGAATGAACAAGGGGGGCTGTGTTAAGAGCTTGGAGGGATAACATGAGCAAGCGATTAGAGGCTTTCGTTAATAAGGAGTGCAAAGAGACAGAGGTATAAAGCAAGTTAGTAATGAAAAGGACGGTGATGACGCAATCGATAATGCACAATATTTTCATTCTAAAAAATGACGATGACTCTGGCTATTAGTTCGATGGTATTCACAATTTGCGTGTATTTAGCGAAATTATTTATTGAAGGAGATGCTCACATTGTTTGGCTAGTAGTATCAATGATTATGAGCACAAGTATATTAGTATTGTCTATTTATCCAATAGCTTTTTTTAACCGTAAAAAATGGCTGATTGCACTACTTATTTTTCATATAATTATTTATGCTTTTGGAGCAACGTTTATTGACGGTGGTTTGTATAGCTTTAGTATTGTATTCACCCCTCTAAATCTATTTTGGGGATTTATCATTTTACTCACACTAATTATGATTTATCGAGCAATGACCCATAACTACCTAGCAAATAATCATCCATTACCAATGCACGCTAAAACGCTTCATATACTTAATATGATTTCTGGCTTGTTTGTGATTCCTGTAGGTATATATTTTTTCACATTCTTTTTAGCAATAGCTTATAGTGGGAATGGCTTTTCTGGAATTTTTAAATCACTATTTAGTATATTTTATACATTTTTTCCACTACTTTTGATTCTTTTATGGCTGGTTTTATATATTATACAAATAAAATTAGTTAGAAAAAAGAAAGTTAAAATAGCTTATAGTATTGTTTGTCTACCGGTTTCAGGTATGCTTATTATTCTTGCATTCTTGTTTGGGATTCTCTAAAGGTATGGAGTGATTTTTTTGAAAATACGTGGATTATTATTTATTATAATGACAATTAGTTTAATTACAATTGGTCTTGTCATAATAGGTGTTCTTTTTGATAAAGAAGAAATAGAAAAACAACAAGGATTGACTAGTTACTACGATGTAGCTACGAATGGAACAATTGGCTATGTGTATTATGTAGACGGAAAACCAGGGATATATCTGACCGATCAAGTTAGTTATCCGAAAGAACCAATCGTTCAACTACCCGTAGAAAAGGAAATCACAGATATAAGTTTTTCTCCTAATGGGAAGCGATTAGCCTATATTACTAACGATAAAAACCAACAAGAGTCATTAAAAAGTGAGGTATATGTCATTGATTTGGATACGAAAAATGAGCACGCACACTTCGTATCAGATATGCTAATCACAGAGATTGAATATGATCCGAAAAATCCAGATACGATGTATTATCTTCAAGCGGGAACTTTTGAAAATTACTCACCTATTGCATCAGCCAGACCTCATGACTATGACGTATTTGGTTATCAGTTCTCAAGCCAAGAGACAAAGCGATACACTAACATTAAGGGGTATCAAATAAGTTCTTTAAATGTATCTTCTAAAGATAACTCGGTTTATGTTCAAATGATGGATGATGAAGGGACAGAAACAGCTGAAGAATATTTTTCGACACATCAACGAATTTTTAAAATTCCGCTTGATCAACCGAATGAAAGGTATGCTGTAACGAATAAAGATAAACAAGAAGATATTTACGATTTCACATTAACATCTAACGAACAAACGTTTATTTTTTCCTCTGTTAGTAATCCAGAAGAAGGCGGAACGTTTGAATATGAACTCTTTTCTTATGACAGAGAAAAAGGTGAAAAAAAGCAATTGACGGCGCTTGAAGAATATACTGGTAATCCTGTTTTAGGACCTAATGGCGATACGATTTATTTTATGGTTAACAAACAATTTGCACAAGCAACTGCGGATTATCATCTTTACCAAATGAATCTTGATGGCTCAAATGTTCGAGAAGTAACAACAGTGATGGAATAAAAAGAGTGTAGCGTGGGGGTATTCTATAATCAACATTATTTGTTGTGTGTGAATTAAAACAAACAAAAGGACGAATCTTTACACCAAAAGTGTGATGAGATTCGTCTTTTTGTTTTATCGTTCATTAATTTGAAGTATCCGGCATGATCCAAACAATTTCACAAAGACGTACAAAAAAGGTTGAATCGCGTTCTTGTAAAACGATATGATCTGGCTTTGCATCTCTAACCATACCAGATACACTTCCTCTTGATGTTTCGATTACTGCGTACTTGCCTATTAATGAGCTTGCAGCTGCAAATACAAATGGTTCTACCACCATCACTTGTTTGGGGGCATTCAGTTGATTTGGAGAAATACTTTGTGTATAAGAATAATTCATATTTGTTACCTCCGTTAATTTCTAATTCATCCACGTTAATATATTCAGTGGAAAGGCGAATGGTCACTTTTTTATTACAATTAGAAAATAACTAAATATAACGAACAAACATAATTTTCAGAAAAAACAATTGACTACCAATACTAAATTGTATTATCATGCTATCATGTTTCTGTTTGAATAATCGCTTAATTCAAAAAATAAATACAAAGAAAGATAGAGGGATGCCTTATGTCACAAATGCTAGCTTTAGTCATACTTACACTTATTTTATTTATTGGGGATGCAGTTGCTGTTCGAACAAAAGCATGGATTCCGTCCATATTCGTTTGTGCAGTATTAATGTTGTTAGGATATTGGACTTTCTTCCCAAAAGATATTGTGGCATTAGCTGGTATTCCAACTTCTGTTGCAACCATGTTAATGTATCTATTAATTACTAATATGGGTACATTACTTTCACTAAAAGAGTTAAAAGCACAATGGAAAACAATTGTTATTGCATTATCTGGAATTGTTGGGGTTATTGCCGTATTATTAACAATTGGTGTACTTTTATTTGGATTTGAAACGATGATTATAGCCACTCCGCCTTTAGTCGGTGGACTTGTTTCATCTTTAATCATGTCTGATGCAGCTAGTGCAGCAGGATTATCGTCATTGGCTGTACTTGGAATAGTTATTTATGTAATTCAAGGATTCGCTGGTTATCCAATCACATCTATTATGTTGAAAAAAGAGGGAAAACGTCTGTTAAAACTTTATCAGAGTGGTGATCTTCAAGAAAAACAAGCAGATAAGGTGGAGAAATCAAACGAAGGAGATTTGAAAAAATCAGCGTCTAAGTTACCTGAAAGATATAACACGGATTTCTTTAAATTTTTTAAATTGGCTTTGGTCGCTTACTTAGCATATCTTGTATCAACATTATTAGCACCAGTTGTGGATATTAGTGCATTTGTTATTTGTTTATTATTTGGTGTCATTGCTTCTAGTGTTGGATTTCTAGAAAAACAAGTACTCCAAAAAGCAAATGGATTTGGTTTTGCGATTTTAGCTTTGATGCTTTTCGTGCTTGATGGTTTGAATAATGCAACACCAGGCATGTTACTGGAACTATTATATCCGTTGCTTGGGAGTATTGTGCTTGCGATTATTGGGATGTATATCTTTTCGTTTATCGCGGGCAAGGTATTGAAGGTTAGTAAATATTTGGCCTTTGCAGTTTCATTAACCGCATTATATGGATTTCCAGCAGATTATATTATTACAAACGAAGTAATTAAGTCATTGACTGATGATGAAAAAGAAAAAGAAATGTTAACTAGTCATATGTTACCACCGATGCTTGTAGGAGGCTTTATTACCGTTACGATTGTGTCAGTAATTTTGGCAGGATTATTTGTAGGGTTCTTGTAAAAAAGGAGATGTCAGCATGGAACAACTAAAAGAAAGAATTGAAAAACATATTGAAACGATAGCAACGTATACGTCAACACCTGGAAACGGGACGACGCGTCTTACTTATAGTAAAGAGGATTTGCAAACACGAAATTATATTAAAGAACAAATGAAAGCTATAGGACTTACAGTTAGTGAAGATGGACTCGGTAATATTTTTGGAAAATTAGATGGTAGTATGCCGGATGCACCGAGTGTGATGATTGGCTCTCACTTTGATTCCGTTCCAAACGGTGGTGCATATGATGGCCCAGCAGGTGTGGTTGCTGGACTAGAAGTTGCAAATCTATTTTATCAGCATAACGTAAAACCAAGTTATCCATTGGAAATTGTTGCGTTAGTTGAAGAAGAAGGTTCTCGTTTCGGTGGCGGTTTAATGGGTTCACGTGGAATAACAGGACAATTAAGCGAAGCGGAATTTAGTGATTCAATGGACAAGGACGGTATTTCACCAAAAGAAGCGATGCAAGAGATTGGACTAGATCCTTCACTTCCTAAGGCAAGGGATCCAAAAACGATGAAAGCTTTCTTGGAATTGCACATTGAGCAAGGCCCGATTCTGGAAGAAAAAAATATACCGATCGGTGTGGTTGAGTCAATTGTTGGGCTTACGCAATATGATATTACTGTAAAAGGACAAGCTGGTCATGCAGGTACGACACCAATGGATAGACGTTCTGATGCATTAATTGCAGCTGCGAAAATGATTAGTAAGTTACCAGACCTTGCGATTACGGAAGGGAATGGAACGGTTTTAACAACGGGCAAGTTAAATGTGTACCCGAATGGAGCTAATGTGATTCCAGAGAAAGTGTTCTTTACTGTGGACATTCGTTCTGGTAAAGAAGAAAATATACAACATGTGATTCAACAGTTGAAAGAATATGTTGAAGATTACCAAGGTAATGGGATTGAGGTTGATATAGAAGAAAAATTATATGTTCAACCAAAAGCACTTAGCGAAACGGTGCGAACATTATTAAAAGAACAAAGTGAACATCAAAATATCTCGTATTGTTCCATTAATAGCGGAGCAGGTCATGACGCAATGGTTTTTTCTGATTTTACGGATGTCGGAATGCTATTTATTCCAAGTAAAGCGGGCTTGAGCCATTGTCCTGAGGAATGGTCCGATGCTGCGGATATTGCAAATGCAGTAGAAATTTTATATCAGACAGCTAAGAAATTAACGAAGGCGGAATAATACATGATTAATCAAAAAATAAAACAAATAATTAATGAATCAAATGAAGAACTGATTGCCCTACGACAAAAGCTTCATGCAGAACCCGAGCTTTCTTGGGAGGAAGAAAACACTACACAATTTGTATGTAATTATCTTGATAAGTTAGGAATTACCTATCGTCGAACTGAACCGACTGGTGTAATTGCAGAAATAAAAGGTGGAAATCCTGGTAAAACAGTTGCCCTCAGAGCGGATATGGATGCTTTATCAGTAGAAGAATTAAATACAGATCTTTCTTACGCTTCAAAAGAAGAAGGGAAAATGCATGCTTGTGGTCATGATGCACACACAACAATGTTAATGATTGCAGCAAAAGCATTAAACGAAGTGAAAGAAGAATTAGCAGGGAATGTTCGATTGATTTTTCAACCAGCAGAAGAAGTGGCTCAAGGAGCAAAAGCATTGGTAGAGCAAGGTGCAGTACAAGGTGTCGATAATGTATTTGGTATTCATATTTGGTCCCAGATGGATACAGGAAAAGTGAGCTGTGTGTCAGGTCCTGCATTTGCCTCAGCAGACCTTTTCACTGTTACGTTTAAAGGAAAAGGCGGGCATGGTGCAATACCGCATACTTCAATAGATACAGCTGTCGTTGCGTCGGCTTTTGTCATGAACGTGCAAGCAGTCATTTCGCGAACGATTGATCCACAACTAGCTGGCGTCCTAACGATCGGAAAAATGATGGTCGGTACACGTTTTAACGTAATTGCTGAAAATGCAGTTATCGAAGGGACGATCCGTTGCTTTGATCCAGCCACTCGTGCACATATAGAACAACAGCTTAAGCATTTTGCAGAACAAACAGCTGCTCTTTATGGAGCGACTGCAAAGGTGGATTATACGTATGGTACCAAAACAGTTGTTAATGAAGCAGATAGTGCAGAGCGTGTACAACGCGTTGTCGCACAAGCATTTGGAGAATCTGCGCTCTATGAAGAAAAACCAACGATGGGTGCAGAAGATTTTAGTTTTTATCTCGAGGAAGTACCAGGAAGTTTTGCACTTGTTGGAAGTGGTAACACGAAAAAAGATACGAGGTGGTCACATCATCACGGTCGTTTTAATATTGATGAAGAAGCACTTTCCACAGGGGCGGAACTATATGCACAGTACGCGTGGATCTATTTGAATGAATAAAAAAAGCGTTAGACAGCTTGAATTGTGATAAGCTGTCTAACGCTTTTTTGAAAATTATTGGTTAGTTTCTGATAAGAATGAAAACCATGTATAGCACGTATAAAGCAGTTAACCAACCGCCTTCTAATCGACCAATTTTGTAGTTAGTTCTTGAAAAGATTAGTAAGATTAGCGTTAAAATGTTCATAAACATGATATCAAAGAAAATGCTATTATCAACAGATAGTGGAGAAATAACAGCTGTTGCTCCCAATACTAGGAACAGATTAAAAATATTACTTCCGACAATATTTCCGAGCGCAATATCAGTTTGTTTCTTAAGTGCAGCTGTAATTGTTGTTATTAATTCAGGTAATGATGTACCAACCGCAACTATTGTAAGTCCAACCAATGTTTCACTCATACCAAAGGAAAGTGCAATCTCTGAAGCACTATCTACAACTAGGTCACCACCGAAAACAATTGCCACTAGTCCGATTACCGTAAAGATAATATTTTTCCCTAGTGGTGGTTTTTCTTGTATTGTTGGTTCCAGTTCATTGTTACCTTTTCTCGCAACTTCGAAAATATAATACAAGAAGATAGCAAAAAAGAATAACAAGATAAAACCGTCACCTCTACTAATGATGTTGTTCGCAGATTGGTTAAGGCTAATATCACTCACCATGACTAATGCAACAACACCAGCTAATAAGGTGAATGGGATCTCTTTTCTAATTGTTTCGCTTTCAACCGTCATTGGTAAAATAAGTGCACCAATTCCAACGACTAAGGTAATATTAAAGATATTACTACCAACCACATTCCCGATTGTAACACCAGCACTTCCTTCTAGTGCTGCGACAATACTTACTGTTGCCTCTGGAGCACTTGTTCCAAAAGCCACAATCGTTAACCCGATGATAAGCGGCGATACTCGTAAAGCAGTAGCAATCTTAGAAGCGCCATCAACAAATAAGTCTGCCCCTTTAATTAGTAATACAAATCCAATAATTAATAAAATATATGCCATAAAATTTCCTCCCAAAATTGTTTTGTTTAAGATAGATAGTTTGCAACCGTTGCACAACGCTCTTTATAAACATAAAAAAACCTTTACCGATTTGGCAAAGGTTTTGAATCTTAGATAAATACCCCTCTACCAGATATACGATAAAGGTCTTGCTAGCAATCTAGTGTCGCCAGAAAAGCCGAGAGTTTAAGAACTCCGAATTGACGACTTTACTGTTAAAGCTACTCCCCTTTAGGAATATGAAGTTGTTACTATAATAGTAGCTATCGATAGGGTAGAAGTCAATAGTTTTATTTTTAGGTTATTAATGTTTGAAATCTTTTTAAAAGAATCATTGGTAAAAAAACGAAACTTATATTGAAGCCATTCGTAATACATATTAAGTAAAAATCTTTAATCCGTTAAAAGGAGATGGACGTAGATGGAACCAAACATTACTAACTATGTTGAAGTTAATAATTCTGAAGAACTGTTAACTGCTTTAACGAATAAGGAATCGTATATTGTCATTAATAAGGAATATAAACAAGAATTTTTGAATAATACGGAGCTACCCTTTACTGAAAAAGAACTAATGGGATTACAATTAGGGTCCCATGGTGGTGCAGCAATTGGCGGTGGATTAATTTTTGCTATTATTAACTTCTTTAGTAAAGGAAGTAAACAGCAAAAGAAAATTGATAGTAAAGTTCGCAACTATGTGTTAAAAGGTTGGAAGGATGACGGACTGTTGCTTTATTTACGTCAATTAGATTATTAGGTGTTCAAGTTTCCGTTTCATATTATCCAATAGTATAAAGATAGATTTTGTCGATTTGGTGTCTTTAGGGCACCGTTTTTTGTGAGGAATTTAAAAACTAAAATTAAAAACTAAATTCCTTTTTTTCCTTGTTTGTGTGTTATAATAAACGTAATATAACCTCAAGAGCCTCAGACAATAACAACCCTACTTAAGATTAAATTTCATCAATTAACAAAACAGAATAAAAATTTGAGCTTTTTGCGTTATTTTGAGGAGGAGACGGATGAAAAAAGTTATTCTTTTGCTTTTTTTTGTGTTAATTGTCATTATGATAATGTTTAAATCAAGTCCTCAACCTAGTTTAAGAGGATTTTATCAAAGTGAACATGTAGAAGGATATATCATTCAATTTAGTTTTCAACCAGATGAAAATAGCTTTGTTGAGTTTATTGATAACAGAGAAGTTAATAAAGGAACTTATCAATTAAAGAAGGATAATGTATATCAGTTAAATGGTGATGTGCAAAATATTGAACTGACATTAAATAAAGAGAACGCTTTTAATGTAGTTATTGAGGGAATTAATAATGGGAAGTCAATTCAAGTAGTCAATACAAGTGCCATACCTGCGTATTTTTCAACAGAATTTAACGATGTGGAAAAGTATAAGGAATTGCTTAAATAACCTAAATAAATAAGCGAAGAAACGATGAAAACAGTTTCTTCGTTTTTTGTTTACTCCCATTCGTACATATTTATCAAACCTACATTTAATTTTATCCTCCTAATGTAAAAAGTGTGTAAATTTAATCTATATTTGTTGAAAGTAAAATTAAATATAAATATAATGTCGATAGCGTATGGATATTTGCAAACGTGTTAATGGTTTGCAAAAATCTATTGTTCGTGTGAAAAAATAGAAAGGAGACAACGATGTCTAAACAAAAAAACAAATTTCGTACACTGATTGAAATATTTTTAATTTCTACTAAATTAGGACTTACATCGTTTGGTGGCCCAATTGCACACTTAGCTTATTTTAAAGATGAATACATTGACAGACGCAAATGGCTAGATGATCGAACATATGCCGATATTATTGCTATCTGTCAATTCCTTCCCGGTCCTGCCAGTAGCCAAGTAGGTATATCGATTGGTATGTTAAGGGGAGGGGTAATTGGTGGTTTTATATCTTGGTTAGGTTTTACTTTTCCATCTATTATCATATTGGTTCTATTTGCGTTAATGTATCAAACATTTTCGCTAGGTGATGCTGGATTTATACATAGCTTAAAAATTGTAGCAGCAGCAGTTGTGTTACATGCGTTACTTGGTCTAGGGAAAAAATTAACTCCCGATAAACCACGGATAGCAATCGCGTTAGTAGCTGCAATCATTATGCTTTTGTTTCCTTCCGCTTGGATGCAAATAGTTATTATTTTGGGAGCGGGATTGATCGGATTAAAATTATTTAAAGACAAAACAAAGCCGAATGTACAGCCATTATCTATTAATATTTCTAAAAAATTCGGGTTAACTTCTTTGGGGATTTTGATAAGTTTACTAGTAATTGTACCAATACTTAATAAACTATTAGACAATCCATTCCTGCATATTTTTGATGTCTTTTTTAGGGTAGGATCGCTCGTGTTTGGTGGTGGACATGTGGTATTACCGATGATTGAGCGTGAAATTGTACCTGCTGGGTTGTTGACAGCCAATGAATTTTTAGCAGGATATGGGATGGCACAAGCTGTACCTGGTCCTTTATTTACTTTTTCTAGTTATATCGGAACCATGTTAGAGGGAGTTACTGGAGCGGTTGTAGCAACAGTAGGTATTTTTCTACCTTCCTTTTTACTAATCATTGCCGCATTACCATTTTTAAATGAATTACGTAATCGATCGGTTTTTCAGAGTGTTTTAATGGGTGTTAATGCTAGTGTTGTGGGTATTCTTTTAGCGGCGTTTTATGATCCGGTACTTAGCAGCTCGATCTTTAATGCAACAGATTTTGCATTAGCAGCCTTGCTATTTGGGTTGTTGAATATATGGAAGGTACCAGCTTGGCTAATTGTCATACTAGGTGTGGTTGGGAGGTATTTCATCCAACTAATTGCATAGACATGTATTGGTATTAGAATGAATAAGATGTACAATAAATGATAAGGGAAGTAAGTGAAAAGCAATTTTTAATATTGGAGGATACAATGACATATAAATTGATTAAAGATTTTAATTTATTAGCGAATAAAAAGCTTCTTATATGGCTAAATATATGGGGCATTGTCGTCTTTATATCCCTACTTATTTTTGGTGCATTTTATTTTGTAGTTAGTAGCCTCTCTATTAATTTCTTGGCTATGTTCTTATTTTTTGTTACCTTTTTTCTGATACTGATTATTCACGAACTTATTCATGGGTTATTTTTTAAATTGTTTAAACCTGAAGCAAAAGTGAAATTCGGCTTTAAAAGTGGTGTGGCGTATGCAACTAGTCCAGGTAGCATTTATCCAAAGCACCAATTCATTATTGTTTGTTTAATGCCCTTTGTCTTAATTACATTATTGTTATGTGGTTTGTATTTACTTGGAGTAAATGGCATATTTCTGTACTTTCTATTTGCGATGCATACGGGTGGTTGTGTAGGAGACTTTTATTTTTTCTATCTATTATTGAAACAAAAGGATGGAACACATGTGGAAGATACAGAACAAGGCTTCAAGCTGTATAAGCAATAGCTGGATTATTACAGCATTCTTTAGAGAACAATACTTACAACGAAAAATAACGGATGATCATTCTAGCCTGAGTGATCATCCGTTTTGTTATTATAGTTAACTATCATTACCTAAACGGATAGACAGTTACCCATCCTTCTTCACTTCTTTTCGATACTTAGATGGTGTTTGATCCGTAAAACGTTTAAAAGATTGTGTGAAGAAAGATTGAGAAGAGAAACCTACAATTTCTGCAATAGATGCAATACTGTAATTTGTTGTCTCAAGTAGTAATTTCGCTTCTCTGACACGAACCTTCTGTAAGTATTCAATTGGTGATACCCCGATATCTTTTTTAAAAGTATGGGCTAAGTAAAACTTATTAATATGCCCGATTTCTGCTAACGAATCAAGGGAGATGTCTTCTCGATAATTTTGATTTAAATAATGTTGAATTAATGAAACAGAACGGTTTAGGTTTTTCGTTTCTGTCTTTGTAAGTGTAAATTTTTTGTCACGTCTCAACTTAATAATTAATATTTCAATAATATTTTGACAGACGATTTCATAGTCATCATCATTTTGTTTAATTTCATGCAATAGCTTATTTAAATAAAACAAAATGTCTTTTTGATCGCCGTGATAGGTGAACAACCCCATCTGAGACTCTTCTTCATCTGGAAGAGAAAAGGATAACCCCTCTATTCCTAAAGCAATATACTCAAGTGAATCAAGAGAATTAGATTTTTCAGTGTGTTCCACGTTTGGATTTATAATAACTAAATCATTTTCCTTCACGGGGACTTCTTGATTTTGAAGTAAGATAACTCCCTTACCTTTAACAATATAAAATAGTTCTGTGAAATGATGGGTGTGCTTGGTGCTATGCCAGCCTTTATCATATGCTGTATGCGTAATATACAACAGTTTTAAAGGCATCTTCGTAATATCTTGATTTGTCATTCGATACACTTCATAAGACAAGTCATTCGCCCCCATTTTATTGGTTCGTTTTATCGTATAACAAATTTTAACTCAAGTTATTACAAAAAGCAATATATATAAAAAAGTCAACAAGATGTTTATTGTGTAAACGTTTTAATATGGGATAAGATGAAGTCATAAAGGGAAAGCTATCAACTTAAAAAGCTATGGATGAAAAGGATTAATTGATAGCAAGTAGGCTTGTTTATGATCTTATATGATTAAAAAAAGGGGTGTACGCCATGAATAAAAAAGGATCAAGAAACCTATTTATTGCAGTATGTGTTGCGCCAGCAGTGCTTTTGCTAGCGACGTTTATGATTTTGCCAACGATTGAGGTATTTCGTATGTCTATGTATCGTTGGGGCGGATTCTCAAATACAAGAGAGTTTGTTGGTCTAGATAACTTTAAAGTGTTGTGGAATGACATGGACTTCATTCAATCGTTCCAAAACTCGATTCTATTGATTGTGCTTGTAGCAATCATTACGTTGATCTTTGCGGTATTCTTCGCAGCGGTGTTAACGAAAGAACAAGTAAAAGG
>NZ_JACEFA010000021.1 GCF_014083865.1 Paraliobacillus salinarum
CCCGTCCGCCGCTCGTTCCACAAACGCACACCCCGAAGGGTGATTGTTTGCTTCCCGCGCTCGACTTGCATGTATTAGGCACGCCGCCAGCGTTCGTCCTGAGCCAAGATCAAACTCTCCATAAAATTATGAAGTGCGCTTAATGCTCACTCATTACTTGACTAGCATGTTACTTCTTAACATATTGGTTGTTTTGTTCAGTTTTCAAAGATCAAATACTCACTGCCTTGTTTGCGACAGCTTTTATATTGTATAACTGACAAGATCAAAAGTCAATAACTTTTTTCAAATTATTTTTCCCTTTCAATCTTTCTCGCTTTAAAGCGACCAACTAAATATAGCATGATAGACTAGTTCGTGTCAACAACTATTTTTGCTCATCACTTTTTGCGACAGGAATTAATATATCATGCCATTTACTTAAGGTCAATAACTTTTTTCAAAAAACAAAGGTATCTTAAATAATATATTCTTTAATGCGATATTTACGATGAAAGACGGTCTTCCCTTTCGTTTCTACATGCTCTACTTCCAAAATTCCCTTGGCAACTAAGTAATCAATCATTGTGCTCAAGTCTAATTCATATAGACGTATTGATGGATGAACCTTTAATTCTCCGAAACTCCAAGATTCATCAGTTGTTCTCATCACATCTAACAAATGCGATGAACATGATTGAGCATGTTTCCACAACGAAAGATCAATGGCAAAAAGCATTAACTCCACACGCTTTTCGACTGTTTCCTCGCTCTGAACAAGCTCTTCATACAATTTATGAACTTCAGGATTAATCTGTTTAATTTGATTCCATGCAATGACTTCCGGGTGATAACCTTGTTCCATAATAGATAATCTCCCTAAGCTGTGCAAAGAACTCAACACCTTGCTAAAAGCATCTAAGTAATGATTTGAGAAATATAAATCTTTTGCTTCACTGAAATTTCTTGTAAGTTTCGCAAACTCTATCGCTAATTTCAACTGTCGTTTTTCTAGCGGAAAGTCCTCTAATTGTTCTTTTAAACTAGCAATATATTCATTACGATCAAACAAGACCCTTCCATTTATAATCCACTCTAACACACGACGATAAGAGCTTGTATCAATCCAATGTTTTAATACTTTTTGTTCTACAATGTGCATCGCTGCGGTTTTGTCTTCAAATTGATAATGCTTCACATACCAAGGGTCAGATGCTTCCTTAACAATAACCAATAGGATAACATCAAAATTATCTGTTACCGGGCTAATCCTCTTTGTCTTTTCATATATAAGTATACCTAGTGTATTAACATTACTTGCTCGTTCTTGATAAATGGGGCGCAATACGTCATCCATCCAATTATCCTCCAGTCAATAATTTTATAACAATAAATTATTTCAACAAAGCATAAGTACTTTCCTGTTTGTTTTTAAAAAAAGTTAAGCTGCAAACTATTATTAGTATTTCATTCTCTTAACCAAATGATTTGAAAAACACTTTACATACTATACACAAGGCTATATCAGTTGACAAGTAAATCGAATGGATAAGGAATTAGAAGTTTATTATATAAAGTTAATTTATCCAAGAAAAAAGAGAACCTCATTCTAATAGAACGGGGTTCTCTCATCTGTTAATTTTTAAATCCTCCCTTTTAATGACAAATCCGCCTTCATCATAGAAGGTTAACTCGGCTGGAAAAGGCTTTTCTATATCATTAGGAATTTTTTCGTATCTTACAAACTTTTCATCTTCACGTACACTAGAGCTAAAACTAAAATCTCCATAATACATATCTGCTTGAATATGATCGATTTTCAAATCTGGATTCTCTCCATAAATTAAACCGTATATACCTTTGTTTGTATGTATTTCTTGATAACCGATGATTTTAGTCCCGTGTCCCGAATGCTCAATTTTAAATTTTCCATTCCACCCTTTAATAAAATGCGCATATCCCATATTACTGCCTTGCGTTTCAAATAAAACGATATAGGATCTTGTATCATCAATTTGAACCATCTTTATAACATCAGGATTGATACCCCCTGAACCTCTATTACTCCATTCTGTTAAATTTGACTGAATTGCTGTACTATCATCTTCAATATGGTATTGAGCGACAGAATACCACGAATACCCAATGAAAATAATTACAACAAATAAAACCAAGTAGATCGCCTTTTCCAATTTACCACCTCAGATTTTTAACAAAAAACCCTTTCTCGCCAATTGGCCTAGAAAGGGGTATAAGTTAATGTTTAGTTTTACAATCTGTACATGTTCCGTAAATTTCCATTCGGTGGTGACTGACATCAAAACCAGTTACCTGCTCGGCAAGTGATTCGACTTCATCTAATGTTGGGTAATGGAAATCAACAATCTTTCCACATGTTTCACAAATAATATGGTAGTGTTTTGCAGTATTATAATCAAAACGGCTAGAAGCATCACCATATGTTAATTCATGTACTAGTCCGATTTCACGAAAGACACGCAGATTATTGTATACGGTAGCTACACTCATGTTAGGGAATTTCCCTTCAAGTGCTTTGTAAATATCATCTGCGGTTGGGTGAATTTCTGCATTTATTAGATATTCTAGTACCGCATGACGTTGTGGTGTAATCCTTACGCCAGATTCTTTTAATCTGCCTACCGCTTCTCGTAATATTGTCTCACTCATCGTCATGCACCTCACTTTCACAAAGTTAATTGTGTGATTTTTTGTTTTAATACAATTCTCACATTATAATTCTTATAATTAGTTTAACCTGTTTGTAAACATTCTGTCAATGAAAGTATTGTAATACCACACAAAAACTTTATTCTGTAACTTCTAGTAATACCTCATCTTCCTTGCTAACGTAGTTAATGTATCGAGCTACTACAAACAAATAATCAGATAATCGATTCAAGTAACTTAGCACAATAGGCGATATATCGTCTTTTATCGCAATCGCAATTCGCTCTGCTCTCCGAATAATTGTCCGTGCTTGATGTAAGCCTGCAGCTGCTGGATGTCCACCAGGTAAAATAAATTGACGAATGGGCGGAAGGTGTTCTTGCCACAGATCAATTTGCTTCTCTAATGAAGAAACATGCGTAGACTTAAGCTGCCAAGCGACTTCTTTTCCTTTTGGTGTGGCTAACTCAGATCCAACATGAAATAACAGCTCTTGAACAGCTTTCATTTCTTTTCGGAAGCATGTAGCTAGCTCGTCCGACCAAGTTAAATCTTGTGTCAACTGACTAATAGCCAATCCAATTGCCGCATTCGCCTCATCACAAGTTCCGTATGCATCCACTCTTATATCGTTTTTCGGTACTCGATCACCATATATGAGAGAGGTTGTCCCGTTATCTCCACTTCTTGTATATATTCGCATGATCTAATACCCTCTATCTAGATCAATGACATTCACACACAATTTGCCATCTTCTAGATACGAACGTAAATTTTGCTCAAAGATTTCCATAGCACGCGGAATGTAATTTGGTGATTTCCCTGACACATGTGGCGTCATCGTTACTTTTGGATGCTCCCACAATGGATGATCACTTGGTAAAGGTTCCTGTTCAAAAACATCTAAAATCGCATGTGCAATTTGGCCTTGATCTAATGCCATAATTAATGTTTCGCTTTGCACCGCATCTCCTCGACCCATATTTAAAAATATTGCGTTTGATTTCATTGCTTTAAATTGCTCTTGTTTATAAAAGTAAAACGTGTCGACTGTGCTTGGCAAAATGGATACAACGAAATCGGCTTGTTGTAGCGCATAATCAAGTTGATCAATCGTATAATTTTTATCAAAATGTGTTTTTTTCGCTCCACTGCGCGATACACCTATTGTCTTCATACGAAATGCTTTTGCAATACGAGCTAGCTCTTCTCCTATCACCCCAGAACCGACAATGGTCATTGTTTGATTGGATATTTCTAACAACGGAACGCTCTGATCCCATATGTGCGCAAGTTGATTACGTCTAAACGTTTCGTTATTGCGGTACACATGTAATAGCATGGAAATTGCATACTCTGCCATTTGTATTTTGTGAATACCTCTTGCATTTGTTACTTTGATTCCGCGCGCTTTTATATGTCGTAATGGCATTTCGTCCATCCCTGCAGATATAACCATAATCCATTTCAATCGCTCTGCTTGTTCGATATGAGGAGGTGTTACATCTTCTCCATATGTGACTAGAATATCAGCTTTCGGTAAATCCGCTTCTGCTTGTTCCATATTTTCATGAAATGCGAAAGTTGCGTCTGGAAAATCCGCGATCAACTTTTCTCGTATTTCTTCCGTTAAAATCGTTGTTGATACAATATACATCCAAAACCCTCCCCAGTTATTGTTTCTTATAATGATAATATTTACCCTTTATTTTGAAAAGCCTAACACTCTTTATGTAATTGAAAACATATTGTAAAAGAAAAAGCACAAGGATGCCCTTGTGCTTCATAAAAGAAAAGAGAAGGTTTTGTTCTTCCCTTCTAATATATGCCACACTTTAAAAACGGTATAGCCGCTTCACCTAGTTCGTATCATTTAGGTTAGATTTTCTCTAATAAATTGCAACGCTTCTTCCGTATGACCATCAACGTTCACATCTCGAAACACTTTTTGGATGATACCATTTTTATCTATAATGAAAGTGGAGCGTTCATTTCCCCAATATTCTCTATCAGGTTTTTTCTTAAGCTTCCATACTCCAAAACTCTCTGCTAATTGGTGATCTTCATCAACGATTAAAGTAAATGGTAAGTCATGCTTTTCTTTAAATGATTGGTGACTCTCTGCTGAATCTGGACTTACCCCAATAATAGTCGCATCTAAGTCTGCGAAGCTTTCATGATTGTCCCTAAAGCTACACGCTTCTGTTGTACAACCCGGTGTGCTGTCCTTAGGATAAAAGTAAAGTACGATATTTTCACCTTGGTAGTCTGATAATTTTAAGCTTTTCCCTTCACTTGTCTTGCATTCAATCTCTGGTACGGCTTGTCCTACTTCAATTGCCAATACGCTCGCCTCCTTATTTCGTTTCCTTATCATTAAGGGTAACCAAAATTAACAAAACATACAAATCATTCATCTTGTGCGTTTGTTACTTTTTTATTGCCTTGTACGTATGCTTTCTGCTGTCCAATTTTAAAAATGAATGCTGCTGGAAGGATATAACCTATCAATGCTTCGATTAACGCAATGATTCTCCCCCAGCCAATCGGCGTTATATCACCATACCCCACTGTCATTAGTGTTACCCCACTAAAATAGAAGGAATGCGCGAATGCTTCAATACGATTTAATCCTTTCTCTGGTGGCTTACTGAATTCAATTAATAGTACATCATGTAAAGACAACCAAAAATATATGAAACCAAATCCAATTAACACCATTATGTACACAAGCAATAATGAAGCAAAGATTTGATAGGAAAAATAACTCCTTTGATATATTTTACTAGTAATAAATGAAAAGACGCTCACAATGATTAAGACAAACATCATTATAACCGCAACAATCGCTACAGCCATATCACACCCCCTAGTACCTTCTATATTATAATTACGATAAAAGAACAGAAGTCATGACATCAATTTATCTGTTAGCAATATGGAGTCCACACTTTTTCCTTTTTCTCCTTTTCGCATACGAGTGTTATAATAGAACAGATAAATATATTGGAGGGAAAGACATGAATATTTCAACATCAAAAAGCTTACATAGAGAAGCACAAAAGCATATTGTAGGTGGCGTAAACTCTCCATCACGTGCTTATAAAGGCGTTGGCGGAGGTACACCAATTTACATGGAAAAAGGATCTGGCGCGTATTTCTGGGATGTCGACGGAAATAAATATATTGACTACTTAGGAGCATATGGCCCGATTATTACTGGGCATGCCCATCCACATATTACAGAAGCAATTACAGAAGCGGCACAAAATGGTGTATTATATGGAACACCTACCTCATTAGAAAATAAGTTTGCTAAAATGCTAAAAGACGCAATTCCTTCATTAGATAAAGTACGCTTTGTTAATTCAGGTACTGAAGCAGTCATGACCACCATTCGTGTTGCACGTGCATACACAAATCGTGAAAAGATCATTAAGTTTGCAGGGTGTTACCACGGGCATTCAGATATTGTACTTGTTCAAGCAGGATCCGGCCCATCTACTTTAGGTAATCCAGACTCTGCTGGTGTAACAAAAGCAACCGCTCAAGAAGTAATTACTGTTCCTTTTAATGATATTGAAGCATATAAGGAAGCGTTAGATCGTTGGGGAGATCAAGTAGCAGCTGTACTTGTTGAGCCAATCGTTGGAAACTTCGGTATTGTAGAACCTAATCCTGGATATTTACAAGAAGTAAATCGTCTAACACATGAAGCAGGGGCACTTGTTATCTATGATGAAGTTATTACCGCTTTTCGCTTCACTTATGGTAGCGCACAACAAATCATAGGTGTAGAACCAGACATGACCGCGATGGGTAAAATTATTGGAGGCGGCTTACCAATCGGGGCATACGGTGGTAAAAAAGAAATCATGGAACAGGTTGCACCTTTAGGTCCTGCCTATCAAGCAGGTACAATGGCTGGTAATCCAGCTTCTATGTCTGCTGGAATCGCTTGTTTGGAAGTGTTACAAAAAGAAAATATCTATGAAAAATTAGATCAATTAGGCGAAATGCTTGAGACAGGAATTTTAGAGCTTGCTAACAAACATGGTATTACATTGACCGTTAATCGTTTAAAAGGAGCATTGACCGTCTTTTTTACAGATGAGAAAGTTGAAAACTATGCGCAAGCAGAAGCAAGTGATAGTGAAATGTTCGGTAAGTTCTTCCACCTTATGCTAGAACAAGGAATCAACCTTGCTCCATCAAAATTTGAAGCGTGGTTTTTAACAATCGCACATACAGAAAAGGATATTAAACAAACACTAGAAGCAGTAGATTATACCTTTTCACAATTAGCAAAAGACTAATATTTATACATTTTCTGTTGTTTAGCACATAATTTTATATGTAATGTCGATTATTTATACAAAATTATGAATATTTATTTAATTTTGAATTGATTATTAACTTAAAATATGCTACGCTTGTTTTGAAAATTTTTATTTTCAATTCATGCTTTTTTTGTCAATTTGTATGACTTCCCTTCAAAGCATGAAGCATTGGCCTTTACACAATTTGTGTGAAGGTTTTTTTTAACCTTTTCTTATCCACAACTACCGTTTACTTCTATTTAAATATTTTCATAATTATTTCTTACCTTGATCGCTTGTTCTGGTATATTTGTATATAATAGTTTATATAATGGTAGGACAACTTGATATGTAATCATTTTTTTCTTTTCTGAAAGGAGGGAATGGCGATTCATTGCCGTTTTTCTTATGAAATTAGGAGCTAGAATGTTAAAGTCAGGACTAGCTATCGCCATCGCGTTGTATGCTGCAGAATTAATTGGTTTTCCGTCTACTGTTTTTGCAGGAATAGCTGCATTATTTGCCATTCAACCATCCATTTATCAATCATTCCAAACGATCGTTGAACAAATTCAAGCAAATGTGATTGGTGTTAGTATTGCAACATTAATGGCTTATACATTAGGTATTGACCCATTTGTGATTGGCTTTACAGCAGTTATTGTTATTGGTATTTGTCGTTATTTCAAAATGGGAGAAGGCACAGTATCTATTGCATTAATCGCCGTAATCGCGGTAATGCAAGCGACCGATATGGCTGTTTATCAATTTGCCCTGTTACGTTTTTCTTCTTTACTATTAGGTATTTTCTCTGCATTTATTGTTAATCTAGTGTTCTTACCACCTAAATACGAAACAAATTTATTTAAGCAAATTGATCAAACGACATCAGATATTTTACAGTGGTTGCGTATTACTACAAGACATTTATCTGATGATCCGTCATTAAAAGGAGAAATTGCTCGAATCCAGCATGCTGTTCGTCGCATGGATCAGACGTATTTATTATTTTCAGAAGAGCGAATTTATTTTAAGAAAAACCGCTTAGCAAAAGCTCGGAAATTAATTGTATTCCGTCAGTTAATTGCAACGACGCGTAAAAGCTTTGATGTGTTAAAAGCATTCCATCAATTAGATGAACAAATTAAAGCCATTCCTGAAAATTTTCAAAAGGCAGTTGTACAGGAATTAGATCGCGTCATTCACTCACATGAACGTTTGCTACTTAGCTTTATGGGAAGAATCAAGCGCAAAAACAGGCAATCAATGCATGACATCACGGATCCAAATATTCCTCACTTAGTCGATACATTAGTTCAGATGTATGAAAATAAAGAAGAAAATCATTTGGTGTTCTTACCGTTAGCTTCACAGTTAATGGAATATCATTATCATTTAGAGCATTTACAAACCTTGTTGCACAGCTATGAAAAGTATCATCATAATGAAAAAATAGAAATTTTTGAAAATAGATGGCGTAGAAGCAATCCATAACAACGAACAAGATTTATTATTATTTATAGTCATAAAAGGTAAGTTTTTATTTTGATGTAATAGAACAAAAGCCCTTTAATTTTAGCCTCAATCAAATAGACGACGTTTATTCTTTTTATAGAATCAACGTCGTCTTTTAATAATCATTATTATTTTATCCTTGCACCTTATTTAAAGGTAGAAACAGCGTTTGGATCGTCTAGTTGCTGTACTTGATACAGGTTATAGTAGTTTCCTTGTTGCTTCATTAATACTTCGTGTGTGCCTTGTTCGACTACTTGACCATTTTCAATTAATACAATCCGGTCTGCATGGGTGATCGTAGACAAACGGTGTGCAACGATGAACGTAGTACGATTATGCGCTAGTTCTTCTAGTGTCTCTTGGATGAGATGCTCACTTTCTAAATCAAGTGCAGAAGTTGCTTCATCTAAAATAAGGATTGGTGGGTTTTTTAAAAATACACGTGCGATTGCAATCCGTTGTTTTTGACCACCAGATAACTTAATTCCTCTTTCCCCTACCAATGAATCATAGCCATCGTTGAGCTGGGTAATAAATTCATGTGCATTGGCACGTTTTGCTGCTGTAATCACTTCTTCATTTGTTGCGTCAGGCTTACCCATTCGAATATTCATAGCAATCGATTCACTAAATAAAATATTATCCTGCAATACCATTCCTATATTATCTCGAATGGAGCGTGCTTGCATATCCCGAAGCTCATTCCCGTCAATTTGGATTGATCCACTTGTGACATCATAAAATCTAGGAATCAAACTAATTATCGTCGATTTTCCGCCACCACTCATTCCTACAAAAGCAATGGTTTCCCCTTTTTTCACATCTAAATTAATATCCTTCAATACCATTTCTTCTGTTTCATCATAACGAAAAGAAACATGATCAAATTTGATATCTCCTTTTACATTGGTCATTTCTTTTGCGTTAGGTTTATCTGTAATATCATACGATTCATCCAAAAATTCATAAACGCGATCCATAGAAGCAATGGATTGAACCAATACCGTTGAAGAACTGATCAATCGACGTAACGGACTATACACACGGTCCATATAGCCAACAAATGCAGCAATTGTACCGACAGTCAGATTACCTGTAACAGCAAAGTAACCAGCAAACGCAATGACTACTAAAGGCGCTAAATCAGTTATAGTATTCATAACGGCAAATGTTTTCGCATTCCAGGCTGTATGGTCAATTGCTCGATCTAGGAAATTTCGATTTTGCTTTTCAAATTGCTCTTCTTCATATGTTTCTAATGCAAAGCTTCTCGTAACGGGAATCCCTTGTACACGTTCATGTAAATGACCTTGCACTTGAGCAAGTGCTTGAGAACGACTACGGGTAAGGCTTCTCAGTTTTCCATAAAAAATCTTTACGGATATCCCATACAATGGAAACAAAGCGATAGAAACAACTGTTAATCGGACATCCATCGATAGCATAATCCCAATTGCAATCAGAATAGTAAACATATCTAACCAAATGTTCATTAATCCAGTTATGACGAAGTTCTTTGTTTGTTCAACATCATGAATGACACGAGAAATAATTTCGCCTGTTTTTGTTTGTGAATAAAATTTAAGACTAAGTTTTTGAATATGATCAAATAATTTTTCTCTAATATCATATAAAATTTTGTTACCTGTCCATTGTGCAAGGTATTGACGATAATATTCAATTGGCGGTCGAATCACAACAAAAAGGAGAAACGCACCTCCAACAATCATAAATAATTGCTCTAACTTTTCTGCTTGTGTCAGATCGTTTGCTACGACAATATTATCGATTACGTATTTCACAATTAATGGCATTAACAGTGGAATACTAAACTTCACAATTCCTATCAAAATAGTTACAAAAATACGCCATTTATATGGTTTTACAAATTGAAAATAACGTTTAATACTACTCAAATTAACACCCCATATCTCTGTTTCCAGATAAAAACCTTGCCTACTAAAGACAAGGTTAGCTATCACGCTTATTTACGTCCGATAAGTTAAGAAGCGTTCATACCATTGATCAACGACTTCATGTGAAAATGGACCTTTTCTTTGGCGAATCCAATATTGCAAATGATCAACATTATTTCTTAAAATACGATTTAATACTTCTGGATAATTCATTTGTTCCTTATGTAAGGCATATTCATCTTCGTCCAATAACTTATATGTCATATCAGGAAATACTTTTATATCTAAGTCATAATCAATATATTTGACCGTTTGTTGCTCAAATACAAACGGAGAACTAATGTTACAGTAATAGTGAATCCCGTCTTGTCTAAGCATACCAATAATATTAAACCAATGTTTTGTATAAAAGAAACAAATAGCTGGCTCTCTAGTAATCCAAGAACGACCATCACTTTCTGTAACCACGGTTTTATCATTTGCTCCAATGATCATATTGCTTGTTGATTTTAAAATAGTGGTATCTTTCCATACACGATGGAACTGACCATTGTGCTTATAGCTCTTAATTTGCATCGGTGTACCTGGTTCTTGGCCAGTCATCCAATCTTCCTTCCTTCACTTATTATTGTTTTATTATAACTTTTCTTATAACGAATTGAAAACAATATAAACTATTCTCCTAACTTAGCATAACAAATAACCCCAAAAATTTGAAACTTCTTGACCGAAAAAGTCGAAATAGATATAAATATATTATAACAAAAGAAAAAGCATCCAACCGTTTAAGGTGGATGCTTCTTCTTAAAAACTCGTCAGCTCATGACATGACCGCTTACACTCTTACTTTAGGTGTACTAAAGCAAAAGTGTATTACTTATTTTTTTGAGACTTCTGGTTTTGTTTGCTCACTTCTTGTGCATCTGTTTCTGCAGCAAACTCAGTTCCATATTGTCCCTGTGCTTGGCCTGCTTGCTGGTTTTGTTGCTTTACTTTTGAAATATTTGTACCAGTAGCTGTTTTGTTTGGCATTTTGTTTTGTTTTTTAGCCATCTCATATCACCTCCGCTACATTTAATTTATCCAATTTCAGCATGCTTATCCGAATAAATTAAAGCGAAATTTTGGTAATATTAAGTGAGAGAATGAATTAATTTCTGAAAAGGAACTGGAAATGGGTAAACCGATAATTCATCAAGTTTAAGCATTGAGCGTTTTACTTTCGAATCACCCTCAATCTCTATCTCAAACAATCGCACATCTAAATCCCAAATAACATGGGAAAAGACATGCTTAATTCCAGGCAATTTCTGTTTTTCTTTTATTTTCACTTGAAATTTCTCTTCCACCCACGCTTCAAGGTGCTCTTCATCGACATCTTGTTTTAAAACCATCGGGAATTGCCACATGTTTGCAAGAAGTCCTTCATTTGGTCGTTGTTCAATAAAAAATTCTCCTTGCTCGTTTTGCAATACACACGTAAAGTATGCTAGTTTTTTTTGCTTTTTCGCCTTCGTTTTTACCGGATATTCTAGTTGTACGCCTTCATCAAAAGCTTGGCAATGGGATTGGACTGGACATAGCATGCAAGCTGGTGATTTTGGTGTGCAAACTAATGCACCTAATTCCATTAAGCCTTGGTTAAAACCAGACGGATCCTCGTGTGAAATTAACTCCTTTACTGCTGTTTCAAAAATACGTCGTGTACTTGCCTTCGCAATATCATCGTTAATCATCAAAATACGTGATAATACACGCATTACATTCCCATCAACAGCCGGCTCGGGCACTCCATAAGCGATACTCAAAATCGCTCCTGTGGTATAAGGTCCAACACCTTTTAACGCGCTTAAATGTTCTGCATTATTAGGGACTTTACCGTTATATGTCTCTGCAACTTCACGAACTGCATATTGTAAATTTTTTGCTCTGGAATAATAACCTAGTCCTTCCCATGCTTTCAGTACATCTTGCTCTTCCGCTGCTGCTAATTTTTCTACGGTAGGAAATTTTTCAATAAAACGATTAAAATAGGGAATTACTGTATCCACTTTTGTTTGTTGTAGCATGATTTCAGACACCCATACTTTATATGGATCTTGATCTTCTCTCCAAGGTAATGAACGTTTCTGATCGTGAAACCAATGCAATAAATCTTCTTGAAATGTTGCTTCATCTATCTTTTGTAGCTTATTTTCTAAATTACTTTCTTTCACTTTCCATTCCCCTTCGTGTTAAACTTATATTGAACAAGGTTTAAAAATATAAATGGCGGTTAAACAAATTACTGTTAAATAAGGTATATGTTTATTCTATCCAATCCAAACTAGAAACTAAAGGAGGAGACCAAAGATGGACACTGGTACGCATATCGCTATGGGCATTGCCTTAGGTGGAATTGCAACAATAGACCCAGCAGTACAACAAGATCCATTATTGTTTCAAGCGGTAATGGTTGGGACCATCATTGGTTCACACGCTCCTGATTTCGATACTGTATTAAAACTAAGAAATAATGCAGTATACATTCGTCATCATCGAGGGATAACTCACTCAATTCCTTCCGTGATCTTTTTAGGGTTAGCTATTTCCGGGATTATTCATTTATTCGTTCCGTCTGTTTCTTATCTTCATCTCTGGTTATGGACATTTTTAGCCGTAACATTGCATGTATTTGTTGATGTGTTTAATGCGTATGGAACACAGGCTTATCGACCATTTACTCACCGATGGGTAGCGTATGGTTTCATTAATACGTTTGATCCATTTATATTCGCCATGCATGTTATCGGGATTATCATTTGGGCTTTAGGAGCCGATCCTGTAACTACTTGGTTCATCATTTATAGCATATTAGTCGGTTATTACATCAAGCGATATTTGTATAAAAAAGCACTAACAAAAAAAATCACGCAATATTATGGTAAAGTGGAGGGGATTGCAACCTCTCCAACGATACGTCAGAACATTTGGCGTTTAGCGATTACAACCGAAGATAGTTTTTATGTTGCTCGAGCTATCGATGGTCACATCCAAATTGTTGATCGTTTCCATCGAGTGCCTTTACCAAATAATAAATTAATTGCAACAGCAAAACAAGACAAAAACGTTTCTGCCTTTTTATCCTTCTCCCCAGTATACCGGTGGGAAGTAAATGTATATGATGATTTTAAAGAAGTTCGTTTCATTGATTTAAGGTATCGATCGAAAGGACATTATCCTTTTGTCGCTGTAGTAAAAATTGATGATAACATGAATATTATTAGCTCTTACACAGGTTGGATTTTCTCGGAAGCTAAACTTCAGGACAAACTGCTTTCAGCTGATCACACAAATATATCGTAAAGAGTTATTCACTTTTTTTCCTCGTATAAGTCACCACACTTTAAGAGAAACTAGTGAATGCACAGCTAAAAAGTGCAAAATTAACTCTAAACGGAGAGATAATCATGCGGAATAAGCAAAAGGATTTCCCGATTAGATCACAAGCAAATTTAAAGCCTAGGGCAACAGCCGACAATCACGCCCTTCGTCCAAATGGAACAATCAATACAAAGCCACAAGAACGTATGGGTAGAGGTGATGAAAATCATGTATCGTCTTAACCGTAACGAGTCTAGCCCATTTCAGTCACCACGCGCAAATCCGAAGCATGCTGCTCGTCAAGTAAATGGTGAAACAGCACCGAGCCAATTGCAAAAAATCATTAAAGTTCAAACGAGAAAACGAACGTAACACACACACAAAGCATACCAGTATTTTACTGGTATGCTTTTTTATATAACAAAAATGGACGTCTTCTCTGCTCATATAGTACACTATAGATTGATAATCATTAGGGGGAAACAAACATTGATAAAATTATTTGCTACTGATTTAGACGGTACACTTTTACAAAATTATACTTCTATTCTAGAAGAAGATAAAAAAGCGATGCAGTTATTAAACGAACGTGACGTTCAATTAGCAATAGCTACTGGACGAGCAGACAACGAAATTAAAGAAATTTATCGACTGTTAGAGCTGAATGGCCATCGAGTGAGTCAAAATGGGAGCTTCGTACATAATAGTAACAATCAATTACTAGTTGAACAGACATTCCCTAACAATATTAGCCAAGCATTACTAAGCGAAATAGAAAAACATGAGATTAACTACTTAATATCAACAGCGGAACAAATTTTGCTAAAAGAAAAAACGCCTTTCTTCAAAAAATATGAAGACGTATTTTTCTTCCCAATTGTAGAACATGGTCCATTTGATACAGAAATGGGAAATACTATCCTACCCTCTAAATTCATGGTGGTTGGGGAAACAGAAGAAATAACTGCTGTGCAGCATAAATTAAATGAGCGATTTTCCGGTCAATTAGAAAGCTATTTATCCGATCCTAATTGTGTTGATATTGTACCAAAAGGGATTAATAAAGGAGATGCACTCGTTCAATTATTAGAAACAATTGATCTTGAGCCAGAGCAAATTGCCGTAATTGGTGATTCTTTTAACGATATTTCCATGTTCCAAATGACACCACACAGCTATGCCATTTCTACAGCGCACCCTGAAGTAAAGAAACATGCTACTCATGTCGTTGAACACGTCCATGATGCAATAGCAGATTTACAAGCAAAAGAATTAATATAAACAAAAAGATGTGGAGTAAGTGTTTTTCACTGCTCCACATCTTTTATATATACATCAATAAATTTTTCAATTACTTCAAAAGAAAATCCTTTTTGATAGAGAGAGGCTTTCACCTTATGTTGAAGTTCAAATCCGGAGAATTTTCGTTGGTGTCTTCTCAAAATTTTTTCTCCTTGATAGACAACTGAAGCCCATTCCTCCTCATCATCTTTATCAAAAGTTGATTGAGTAATTGCTTCTGTGATCGCGTCTTGTGTATATCCTTTCTGCAATAGACTTTGTTTTATTTTATTTAATTGTTGTTTGAAAGATGACTTCTTACTTTGCTGTTGTTTTTTCGATATTAACTTACACGCTTTCGCTACTTGCTCCTCGAAAGAATAGTTGGTTAATCCATTTTCAGCTACTTGCACAGAAACCCCTTTTTCCAATAATTCTTTTTTTATTAGTAATGGCCCTTTACTCGTTGTCTGGACTTTTGTTCGAACAAACGCCTCTGCGAAAAGTTGATCATCTAACCATTTTTCCTTTTTCAAACGTTCCATAATGACTTGTATTTGTGGTTCATCAAATTCTTTTTTGATTAAATAATCATACATTTCTTTAGAAGATCGCATTCTATAGCTTAAGTACTGCAAAGAAAGGGAATAGCCTTTATGTAAGTTATCTTTTTTTATAAGTGTATCCATTGATGGTTGGTCTATTTCCATCCCTTTATGAAGACGTTCGTTTATTAAAGTGTCTTCTTCTACACTGAAACCATAAGACTCTTTCCCATCTTGTTCAAGGAAAATATTATATCGATGCTTGTTTCTTTTCTGAGTTGTAATGCGTGTTATCTTTTGCATAGGTATCACCTCAGTAGTTAGTTTAACATGAAATTGTTGTGAGGAGGATTATAATGAAAATAGCAATTGCAGGTGGAACAGGATTTGTCGGTTCAAAACTGACAGAGCTGCTTGTTGACGAGGGACATCACGTACTCATACTTACACGATCTCCCGAGAAATATCAGAATAAAGAAAACTTAACCTATGTTGGTTGGTTACGAGAGGGAGATCAGCCAGAGCAGGAAATTGCGGGCTGCCATGCGATAATTAATTTAGCAGGGGAATCATTGTTTGGTTATTGGACAAAAGAAAAAAAAGAACGAATACTTGATAGCCGAATCAAAGCAACAACTAACATTATTCAACTGATCCGATCAATGGATAAGAAACCAGACTTGTTAGTTAATGCGTCTGCAATTGGCTACTATGGGACGAATGAAGACAAGTTCTTTACTGAAAAAACAAAAGAAACTGGTGATGACTTCCTAGCCTATGTCACAGAGAGATGGGAAAAAACCGCAAAACAAGCTGAAGCAGATAATATTCGAGTAGTCTATGCACGTTTCGGAATTATTTTAGGCGAAAAAGGAACTCTACCATTAATGGCTATGCCTTTTAAATTCTTTGGTGGTGGACCAATCGGATCTGGTGAACAGTGGCTTTCTTGGGTGCATATTAATGATGTTATTCAATTAATTTTATTTGCGATAAAAGGTGAGAAGATTAATGGCCCACTAAATGTTACAGCTCCTAATCCTGTGCGGAATAAAGATTTCAGTTCTAAACTAGCTAAAGCATTACATCGCCCAAATATAGTGAAGGTTCCTTCCTTTGTTATAAGGAAAACACTTGGAGAGATGAGTATTCTTGTAGTGAAGGGGCAAGCCGTGCTACCTGATAAAGCGATTTCAAATGGATACACATTTCAGTACCCTAATTTAGAAAAAGCGTTAGAATCTATCCTTTAACATTGAGCATAATTCGATAAACAATTCAAAGGTATGCAATTAAACTGCAAACCTTTGAATTCTGTTTTAGTGTATCCAGTTTCGAAAGAGAAATTAATATCCGTATATATTAAAAGTTTCTAGAATATACTATTCATGATATTTTTAAGAGAATAGCGATAAATACGTTGCCTGCTCATCGCCATCTCTTTTCATTAATAGCTGAGCTACGTCTTTTGTCGTCTCTTCCATTGTAGAGCCAAATCCATAACCAACCTTCTCACCTGCTAGTTCTAATTCTAAAGCTGCTTGCCAGATATCAGATTTATTTTTCTGATCATATATAACACTAATTACCCATTGTTCTTTTTCATAAAAATAGGAAGGCGTTATTAATTGTGTGACTTTATCCAAAACAGTTTCTAATTTTCTCTCATTCATGTATATCATCAAACAAGCAATCATTAAGTAGCCTCCTTTGTTCTTATAATTAACATTTTACTATAAGTTCCAATAAAGAACAACAAATGTCCCATTTTTATTTTTTTGCGTGATAGGATTACCACATAGAAATAGATAGTGAGTGATACTATGATATTAAATCAATTACCTACGAACATTAAATATTATCGAACTAGAAATAATTGGACACAGCAACAGCTAGCGGATAAACTGAGCATTTCTCGTTCTGTTATTGCAAAATGGGAAAATGGTGATGTAACACCAGATTTACATGCCATTGCTAAATTGAGTATTATTTTCGAACAATCGATTGATCATTTGGTTGGATTAGATTCACAAACAAATGACCAACTTAGTGAGTTTCACCAATTATATCAAGCGAAAACAAATCAATCGCAAGAGTACTATAATGATCTCGTATGGGTTTCAGATTACATAACAAAAAATACAATTCTAAAGGAACAGATATTTGAAATGCAACAATTGCCACTTAAGAAACAAAAAGCCATTCATCGGATAATGAAGGGCATCATTGGTGAGGCGAAACACCTATAAGTTCTAGTCAAAAAAACAAACCTCCCTTTCAATAAAGATGGGAGGCTACCTTATATATAAATGCATTAAACTAATTCTTTATCTTTGCTTTCTTTTACTAGATACTTGCAGCTTTTACCGCCTTTTGCGATACATTCGACACGCTCTACTTGTTCTGTGCCTAACACCTCTTTGAATAGGTTTAATTCACAATGGCATGGCTTATCATATCGATCAGCAATCGCTATGATTGGACAGTTGTATTGAGCGAAACTAAATTCGTTATCGTCTTTAGATTCAATATACTCAGCCATATAACCGCTCTCATTCTGAACATCGACAAGATCCAACACTTTATCTTTTAATGTGTCTTCTTCGTAAATACGACGAACATACTTTTTCCGCATTCGTTTTTCACGGTTCTCAAATAATTGATCAATCGCATCGGTTCCAAGACTTTCTTGAATGTCTCGAAGGATTTCAACCGCAATTTTGTCATAATTATTCGGAAAAAGCTTCTCCCCTTCACCAGTTAATGAATAAAATATAACTGGGCGTCCCATTGGTTGTCTTACTGTGCGAGAGTTTATTAAATGTTCTCCCTCAAGTTTAACTAGATGTTTTCTTACAGCCATTTCAGTAATATCTAAATGTTGTTTTAACCCACTAACAGAAAGTTCTCTTTTCTTTTTCAACAATTCAAGAATTGCTTGTCGAGTCGACATTTCCTTTGACATATCCAACACCTACCCTTATATACTATAATAACCAATAATGTTTGTGAAGTAAATAACAAACTGGGGGTTTTTATATTAAAAAGTTGACAAAGTTGTGAATTGGAGTTATTTTTGTTACGCAACTTAGGAAAGGTATTAAAAAAGAAGGTGATTCTAATCGGAATCGTGGTTGTTGAAATTTGTGAGAGTAACTTACTCCAAACAATAAACGCAGAAAACTTATTCGAGTCTGAATATCCTGAAGTAGCTGTTTTAGTTAGTGATTGTCTAAACTTCTGTGGGTTATGTCGATTAAAGCCATATGCACTAGTAAACGGCAGACGTATTCGCGGAAAAGATGTAGATGATTGCATTCAGAAGATAAGGCAAGCAATCGAAGAAGAGTTGGCTATGTACCAATAAATAAACATTAATCAGCCTTTATTAAGCATATTTTTTGTATACAAAAACAGGGTAGCAATATATTCAAACACTGCTACCTTGTTTTTTATGTTTTTAGATCCTATAGTATCAATTTAAAATAGTTAACCTTTTCTGCATTATAATATCTAGTCAAAATACCACTTGTAAGCTCTCATATATACAAGATTTATTCATTATTATCTTCTGTTTGTTCCTCTTTTTCTGTTTCTATTGGCTTCTTATCTTTTTCATTAACATGAAGCTTCTTCAATATTTCAATGATTTCTTGTTCCTTTTCATCATTTTCTATTCCTTCTACTCCATAGCAATAGTCGTGCGGTTGTTTCTTTTTCCACACAATTGTCCCCATCATTTTTACTTCCTCTTCACCTATCATACATGAAACTTCTAATAGAAAGTTCTTTTTGTTCAAGGGTAGATCAAATGCTGTTGTTATTTTCATCCCACCTGGACTCAAGTCTATTATCTGTAGCCTACCAGTATCTGACCGTTGTAACTTATCTTCCTTCATATTATCAACCACAATAACAAAGGTACCATCAATTGGTTTAGGAAATTGATATCTTAATGACTCTTGGCGTTTATACCGCATGTTATTCACCTCTTATGTAAACTCTTATCATCTGCTGTACTAAGATTAACTTCTCAACTATAGTTGAATATATAATAAAACTAATCTTTACTAATATATATCACATTATCGAAATATTGGAAACCTATCAATCGATAAACTAAAAAAACATCGCCTAGAGATAGGCGATGTTTTTTTAGTTTATCGATTGATAGAATTAAAATTTAAATTCTTTTACTAGATTATTTAGTTCTTCAGCCGATTGAGCAAGCTCGTTAGAACCATTTGTAATTTCTCCCATCGCACTAGAGGTTTCTTCAGCAGACGCTGAGGTTTCTTCTACTCCCGCAGCTGATTCTTCTGATATAGAAGCAATTTCGTGAATGGAATTATTCATGACATCACTTTCTTTAGCCATCTTCTCTAGACCATCCGTCATTTTTTGAATATCAGATGTTACCATTGCAATAGCTTCTTTAATTGCCATAAATGTAGCACCTGTGACACTTATATGTTCTGTTCCACGAGCTACCTCTTCATATCCTTCTTCTAATGTAGTAGATACATCAGCTGATTCTTTTTGGATATTCGTTGCTATTTTCGTAATATCTTTAACAGAATCACTTACTTGGTCTGAAAGTTTTCTTACTTCATCAGCAACAACCGCAAAACCCTTTCCGTGTTCACCTGCTCTGGCCGCTTCTATTGCAGCATTTAATGACAATAAATTCGTTTGGTCAGCAATGTCCTTAATAACAGAAACTAGTTTAGTGATTTCTTGTGACTGGATATCTAAACCACGTACCTTTTCAACAGCCTGCTTCACAATTGTATCCACATTACCCATTTTCTCAATCGATTCCAACATTAACGTGTTTCCAGATTCAGTCTCTTTCTCTACCTCACTTGTCGTCTGAGAAACTGATTTACCACTTTGACTAGCATTGGTGATTTGCTTGGTAAAACCGCTCATTGCATGTGCAAGATCCCCAGCATTATTAGCTTGTGTCTCTGTTCCTGAAGCTAACTCTTCCATTGTAGCAGCAATCTGCTCTGCCCCGTTCATCACTTCATTAGACGATTGAGCTAAAGTCTCACTTTGTTTAGTTACTGTATTTGCTGTATCACTCATTTTTTTAACAATTCGTTTGATATTATCTTGCATAATATTCATCGATTGTCCTAATTTACCAATCTCATCCTTTCCTTGATATTCTAACGCTTCAGTCGTTAGGTCTCCATTTGCAATGTTGTTGCTCATAGAAACGACTTTACCTAAATGCTTAGATACATATCGACTCAACAAGACGATCATTATTAGACCAACCACAATAGAAAGTAACATCGAACCAGCTAAGGTGAACAGAACTGCATTTTGACTATCTAATGCGCTCTCTACAGCTTCTTCTCTTTCATCATTAACTGTATCTCTTAACATTTCAAGATATCTAAGTGACTCTTCTGTTAAATCTCTGAATTGCTTTGTATAGAAAGAAAACAAATTACTTTCTGCTTCATATTGTCCAGCTATTTTCCCTAAAAATAATTCATCAATTCGATCATTAAACTTATTTACACTCCCCATTAACGCCATTTGCTTTTCCGTGTCTAAATTTTCTTGAATTTCATTTATTAGAGTAGCTACCTCTTTTTGATTAATCTTATAATCTTCTATGTATGCATCACTACCATTTTGTGAATAGCTAAGTGCAGACATCGATTTTGCTCTTATTTCTGAGCCTATTTCTGTTATGGCAATTGCACGCATACCTCTTCGTTCTAAGGCATTAACCTCGTCTTCTACTGTTGCGATCGATTTAAAAATAAAACCTGAAGAAATTAATAATAATAATAAAATAGCAAAGAAAACGATTCCAAATTTTCCACCTATTGATTTATTTTTTACGCCGATAATAGGTAAATGACCAATTTTATTTAATAGTTTTCCTTTCTTCTTACTCTTTTTCTCATTTGTTGTTTGTTTCTTTCGTTTTAACTTGAGCTGTTTCATTTAACATTCCTCCTTTTTATCATTAAAAAAAGCTCACCAAAAGAATGGTGAACTTTTACGTAATTCAGATTAATTATCTTTTTTACGTGAATCATTCATTTCTTTTTCGGTAGCCCGGCGATCATAGTTCGACAACAATAGACCCGTGGCTTTGCGTCCTTATCTTTCAACAAGTTTGCCTTTTCCAATTCAATTTTCGTTACATTTCTTAACTATATTGTAGTAAAAATTAACTAATTATTCAATACTATTTTAGCTTATTTTTTAATTATAGTTATTAATTCCTATACCAATTTACTGTTATTCTTGCCATAATGTAATTATACTTTTCAAACCAAAAAATTAGTATTTTGCAATTGCTTAATTGAATACTTTAAGTTATCATACAATATATAGGTGTTTTTAAACGAAAGATACCTATATATTGTATTTTTTAATGTGGAATGATGAAAATTCAACATAGATCCTTTCATTCATAGGCTTAGCTGTTCGACAAGTTTTTCATAAGCATTCATACATATATTAACTTTGTACAGGAGGATATAAACAATGGCAACGAAAATTAGCAATGATATCCAGGATGTATTGCACCAACTCTCTCACTTATCCAAAAAATATAATATGGATATAACTCACATAGAGGAGCAAATTCGACAACTAGAAAACACCTCTAAAGATTTAAATCAAGAGGCGCTTTTTTATGCATTAAACCGCATTTCAATGGATCAACCAAATTGGACTTTTGTTGCTTCACATTTCTATTTAGAGCAAATCTATCAAGAAGCTGCTAAAAACCGAAATTATGAAGCTAACGATAGATATGGTGATTTATATGAGCTTATTTCAACATTAACGGAAAAAGGTATTTATAGTAATAATATTTTAGAAACGTACACACAAGACGAAATACGCTCACTGCAACAAGAAATTACTCCAGATCGTGATCAACTATTTAATTATATTGGCTTATTCTTATTGGCAGATCGCTATATAGCACGTGACCATGATCGTAATCTTTATGAGCTGCCGCAAGAAAGATTTATGATTATTGCAATGACATTGATGCAACATGAAGCGGCTGAAAAACGTCTTGATTTGGTTAAAGAGGCATACTGGGCATTAAGTAATTTATACATGACGGTAGCTACACCAACATTAGCTAATGCCGGGAAGAGTTATGGTCAGCTATCCTCCTGTTTTATAGATACAGTCGATGATTCATTAGATGGAATCTATTTAAATAACTGGGATATTGCTAGATTAAGTAAAGATGGTGGCGGAATCGGGATTTATTACGGAAAAGTTCGTGCCCTAGGTTCTGATATAAAGAAATTTAAAGGAAACTCTTCTGGTGTTGTTCCTTGGATACGCTTGTTGAATGATACTGCAGTAAGTGTTGATCAATTAGGGCAACGTCAAGGTGCAGTAGCGATCTATCTCGATGTGTTCCATAAGGACATTATGAGTGGCTTCTTAGATCTTAAAACAAATAATGGGGATGAAAGACGTAAAGCACACGACATCTTTACTGGAGTTTCTATTCCCGACTATTTCATGGAGCAACTAAAAGTTACCGATGAAAATGGGAAAAGTATTGGTGAATGGCATACATTCTGTCCACATCAAGTGAAGCAAATAATGGGTTGGAAAGACGAGAATGGAAATCCGCTCGGTCTTGAAGATTTTTATGATGAAACAGACAATAAATACTTTACTGAAAAATATAAAGAAGCAGTCAATCATCCACTACTTCCTAGAAAAACATATCGTGCAATGGATGTAATGGCTCGCATTATGGTTGCACAGTTAGAAACAGGAACACCATATATGTTCTATCGTGACGAAGTAAACCGTCAAAATCCAAATAAACATGGACGTGGTGAAGGTAGAACATCCATTTATTGTAGTAACTTATGTACTGAAATTGCACAAAACATGTCTACTACAACGATCGTGCGTGAGTATCAAGACGAAGACGAGAATATTGTCATCGTACGTAAGCCAGGTGAATTCGTAGTATGTAATCTATCGTCTATTAATCTGCCAAACGCAGTTCGTTCTGATGTCTTAGAGCGCTTAATTCGTATTCAAGTACGTATGCTCGATAATGTAATCGACTTAAATACAATTAGTGTGGGACAAGCACAAGTAACAAACAAGAAATATCGTGCAGTTGGACTTGGCACATTTGGCTGGCATCACCTTCTTGCATTAGAACATATTCACTGGGAGTCTGATGAAGCTGTTCAATTTGCTGATAAAGTGTATGAAGATATTGCTTACTATACGATTCAAGCTTCTATGGAATTATCAAAAGAAAAAGGAGCTTATCGAGCATTTGAAGGTTCAGAGTGGGAAACAGGTCGTTACTTTGAACGTAAAGGCTACAACAGTGATCGTTGGCTAGCATTAAAAGAGGCAGTTGCTACAAACGGTATTCGTAATGGCTGGCTAATGGCTGTTGCACCAAACTCTTCTACCGCAAAAATTGGTGGATCTACAGACGGAATTGATCCATTATATGCAGTAGAATTTGCAGAAGAAAAGAAGAACTTTAAATTTAAAGTAACAGCGCCTGATTTGGATCATGTTACTTATAATTATTATCGCCGTGCTCGTCATGAGCTAGACCAAACATGGAGCATCAAACAAAACGCAGCAAGACAGCGTCACGTCGACCAAGGAATCAGCTTCAACATTTATGTACGACATGATGTGAAAGCTAAAGATCTATTAAACTTGCACCTTTCTGCTTGGGAAAATGGATTAAAGACGACTTATTATGTACGAAGCACTTCTCAAACTGAAATTGATGAGTGTGAAGCGTGTCACAGTTAATAAATGAGTGGTTAAGGAGTTGTTGTAGCGACAGCTCCTTCTACCATATTCTAATAGGAGGAAAATAGCATGGTACAAATCGATCAGCCACTTTCTAAAATAAAGTTGCTTAACCCTACTTATCCGAATAAATCAACCGGAATAATTAATGGACAATCTTCTGGTCTCTTAAACTGGAATGATATTGCTTATCCACAAATGTATGATCTATATCAAACATTACTATCAAATTTTTGGAAAGCACAAGAGATTAATATGCAAGATGACATTAAACAATGGGATTACTTAACGGAAACGGAAAAAGATGTTTTCTTACGTATTAATACACAGCTTGCATCATTAGATAGTCTTCAAACACCTACTATGTCTTACGTGATGGACTATGTAACAGACTCAAGCTTTAAAGCAATCTTCGCGGTTATCTCACAACAAGAAGCAGTTCACAATGAGTCTTACTCTTATATTTTGAGCTCTCTTGTTCCATTAAGAGAACAAAATGAGCGTTTTGATCAAGCAAAAGATGATCCAATTGTTCGTAAACGAAATCAATTAATTTTAGATAGTTATGATGCTTTCCGCGAAAAGCCAACACCACAACGATTGTTTGAACTAGCGATTAATTCTATTAACTTAGAAGGAATCTATTTCTATGCTGGGTTTGCATTCTTTTATCATCTAGCACGTCAACAAAAAATGCTGAAAACAAGTACAATGATTAGTTACATTCAACGTGATGAAATGCAGCATGCATACTTCATCTCACAATTCATTCGTATCTTGTTAACAGAAAACCCTGAATTGAATACTGAAGAGAACATTCAATATGCTTATCAAACAATTGATAAAGCCGTTCAGAATGAAAAAGAATGGGCAACATACATTCTGAAAGACATCGAAGGCATTGATCTTGATGAATTCCATGGTTATGTGGAATACCTTGCAAACAAGCGTCTCCGTCAAATTGGTTTAGACAACTACTATGAAGACCGTGAAAACCCAATGGCATGGATTCATGTCTTCAGTGATGAGATGTTAAATGAGACTAAATCAGATTTCTTTGAGCAAAAGTCTCGTACGTATACTAAAGTTTCTTCTTCTAATGGTTTTGACGAATTATAAGGGAGGCTATTGGCAATGAAAGCTGCCGTTATCTATACATCAGTAACTGGTAATACCGAAGATCTTGCAAATCAAATCTATCAAGGCATGCGAAAACAGCAAATGAATGTCGACTTTATTTCGATCAACGAGTTAGATTATGATACACTTCCTGACTACGATATTATTGCGGTTGGGACGTACACATGGGATAACGGTGATTTACCAATGGAAATGGAAGAGTTGTTCATTGAATTTGAAGAACAAGATATGAGTCATGTTACAACAGGAGTCTTTGGCACTGGAGATAGTTTTTATCCATATTACTGTGGAGCAGTTGATCTGTTTCGTGACATGTTGTATGTCCATACAAACTTAGCTGTTACTTTAAAGATTGAGCTAACTCCACAACAAGACGACTTAATACGCTGTGAAAAATTCTGTGACCGACTGACAAGAACACTAGTACCAGCTTAACTTATATACAAATACAACAAACCGTTACGTTAATTTTAACGTAACGGTTTATTATTCCCATTTGTATTAAATTAATAAGAAAAAACATTATAAATATTAATAAATAAAATAGCCAAGATCGCAACATTAAAGATTTTCTCAATCTGCTTATCAGTTAATTTATGTACAAAACTCGTACCTATCAACCCACCAAGAATACCACCGACGATCATATATGGAAGCATCATTAAGTTGTAATCTCCAATGTTTGTTGTTACACCAGCCAACACAAGTGCTGATAATTGAGAGAAAAAGATAATAAAGATTGAATTACAAGCCGCATTTTTAGCATTCATTGAAAATAACAAACTTAACACAGCAACATTTAAAGGGCCACCGCCAATACCTAAGAAAGAAGACAGTAAGCCTAAGACAAATCCAATGCTCAAAATGATCGCTTTATTTTCTATCTTAAATCTTTTCATAGCGTGTTTGTATTTAAAATAAACAAAAATTAAAGCCAACAATAAAGCCAGTAATATCGATTGAAAAATCCCCATCTCTTTTGAAATGCCGAGACTAATTACAAAATAATTAAACACAGCTTTCCCGATAAAACCACCTAGAATTGAACCAGCTGCAATTAAAGCACTGTTTAACTTATCAAGTTTAACATCCATTTTTCTCATCTTAATTAAGGAAACCGTAGCCATTGAGAAGACAGTCGCAGCAGAAAGAATTCCAATTGTTGATAAATCATAATGCCCAAAAAAATCTAACACCGGCTTAATGATTACTCCTCCACCCAAGCCAGCAATCGAACCAAGTGTGGTAGCAAACAATCCAATAATAAAATATAAAATAAACATGTCAATCATCCTTTTAATTATCCCATTTAAATATATAAAAATTATTTAACTATTTATCATTTTGTTATCTAGCATCAGCGACACATCTAAACCCCGTATTCCCTGAAGAACTATCTGGTGTGTTGGATGAGCGTGCTGCAACTCGGTATCTATTACAGTAAGAATGATGACATAGATATGAGCCACCCCTCATGGAACGGGCCACGCCAGTCTTTGGACCGTTTGGATCTTTCACTATGCCATAGTCATACTTGGCATCAAACCAATCCGCACACCATTCCCATACATTTCCCGATACATTATATAGCCCATACCCATTAGGAAGAAAAGCATCTACAGGAGCAGTACTGAAATAGCCATCCTCTTTATCGTTGTGGATAGGGAATTCCCCCTGCCAAATATTACAACGATGTTCTCCATTTGGAGTTAATTCATTGCCCCATGGATATCTTTTCTTAATTAATCCACCGCGAGCTGCATATTCCCATTCTGCTTCTGTGGGTAAACGTTTACCAGCCCATTTACAATAAGCAATGGCATCATTCCAAGTCACATGTATGACTGGGTGATCCATCCGATTCTCAATCGAAGATCCCCTACCTTCTGGCTGATACCAATAAGCATCTTTAACTGGTAACCACCATTGATGAGCCGGGGCTACTAACTCAACTTTATCGATATTAACTAATTGATAAAAAACAAACGACCAACCAAACTTCTCTGTCTCAGTAATATAATTTGTATCTTCTACAAAAGCTTGAAATGATTTATTTGTAACAGCATACGGATCGATATAAAAAGAGGAAACCTCCACCTCTCTTACCGGTCGCTCTCCATCTTGTGTGAAACCTTCATCAAAACTATCACCCATCTCAAATTGACCACCTGGTATAAATATCATGTCCGCTTTATTGAATGTGTCATTTTTTTTAAAATGTTGCTCTGAAGTATGTATGTTTTTCTCATGTGAAGATCTCTCCGGCGAGCAACAGGATTGTTGATTATTCTCAGTCATTTGAAACACCCTCAAATCATGTTAAAAAATATAATATCCTTTAATTATATACTAGTTAGTGAACGGTTTCATCAGAAATTTAATCTATCTTTTTTACTTTATAATGAACAATAAATTGTGATTTCCATCATAGAAATACAACGTTGGATGCCTCATACTTATGATATATACATATTAAGGAGCATGCCGATGAGTGACATGACAACGTTAACAAAGAAAACAGGTCTATCCGGAATTATGTGGAAAACTGTTTCAGAGTCTTGTAATTTAGCCTGTGATTACTGTTATTACAGTCGCTGTAATGGTAAAGCAGGAAAAATAGACCGGATAGACGACAAGTTATTAGAAAAAGTAATAAAAGAATATATGGAAATGTCGAGTGGTCTCGTAACCTTTGCTTGGCAAGGTGGTGAGCCATTACTAGCCGGTATTGATTTTTTTAAAAAGGTTGTTTATTTGCAATCAAAATACGCAAAAGCAAACACAATAATAAGTAATTCGATTCAAACGAATGGATTACTACTGAATCAGGAATGGGCCACTTTTTTTAAGCAATATAATTTTCTAGTTGGTGTAAGCTTAGATGGACCTGCACACATAAATGATGCCAGAAGAGTAACCAGTTCCGGAAAGGGTAGCTTTCATACAATAATTAAGGGAATACAATATTTAAAAGATGCGCATGTACCTTTTAATATTTTAACTGTTTTACATGAAAACAATATTACTTGTGCAGCTGAACTAATGAATTTTTATCAAGATTATGGTTTTGATTATGTACAGTTTATACCATGTATGGATTTCCAATCTCAAGATATCTATCAATCGGGTGATTACTTAATTACACCAAAGCAATACGGAGATTTTCTTTGTGAAGCATTTGATCATTGGTACAACGATGGGCATCCTGAAATATCGATACGATTTTTCGATCATATTTTAGCTGTTAATCTAAACCAACCTGCTGGAATGTGCACCCACATGGAAACTTGTCCAAAAACAGTAATTCTTGAACAAAATGGTGATGCGTATCCATGTGACTTCTATATTCATGAAGATTATCGTTTGGGAAATGTAAATACAAACACTTTAGAGTCTATTGTGAATGATGCCCGTTGGGAGCAGTTCACTACAATAAAGCCTGCACTCCCGGATAAGTGCAAATCATGTGAATTTCTTCATTTATGCCATGGTGGTTGTCCAAGAAATCGACAAAGAGAATCCAATCAAATGGGCGTAGATTATTTCTGTGATAGCTATCAACAAGTATACCGTTATGCACACTCCCGCATACAAGACGTTGCACAAAAAGTAAGGAAAAATAGAATACATGCACATATGAGCTCAGGTGCCAAATTACCGGAAAGAAACGATCCTTGTCTATGTGGCAGTGGTAAAAAATTTAAAAAATGCTGTCAAACTTTATTAGAAAAAAACAATAGCTGAAATAGAGAAATGACTAGGTTATAATCATTAACCTAGTCATTATCACGTCCAATATTCTCTTTAACGAATATGATTTAGACATGTCTTTGGCTCTTTACCCACAATCAGTTGTGTGCCATCTGTATAACCTTCTTCACGGCCTGTCAGCTGTTCAATCAAAAATTGCTTTAATCGTTCTATTCTTGTTTGATATATTGGGTTATTCCATTCGTTTTTTAATTCATAAGGGTCTTGTTCAAGATTGAAATATTGCTCCACACCAGTTTGTGAGAACCAAATATACTTCTCTTTTCCATTTGTAACATAATGGTAGGATTCAACGCCGTACGTATGCTCTCCATGAATAAACTCTCGTGCCAATGAAGCATGCTCATCCACTAATAAAGGAAGTAGTGTTTTTCCATCTACACTTTCAGGGATTTTTATACCAGCTATATCAAGCAAGGTTGGCATAATGTCTCTTAATTCAACTGCTTGATCTATCGTGCTTCCTTGCTTTACCCCTAATACATTACCGGGATCATTAAGAATAAACGGAACATGCGCACTACCCTCATACGGTAGAGCTTTAGCAAAACGGTTATGATCACCAAGTAATTCTCCATGATCTGATGTAAATAAAATAACGGTATTTTCTAATACGCCATACTCCTGCATCGCATTAATTAATCTTCCTATTTCAAAATCAATGTGACTAATCAATGCATAATAAGCTGCTCGCGCTCGCCTTAATCGTGCAGCAGGGACATCCCCTTTTTTCGTTGTTGGCATCAACCCTTCATTCAATTGATCTGCTAATTCCGCCCACTCCCCTACATAAGGATCATCTATATCATTGTTCAAATATTGATCGAAAAAGTATTTGGGTGGATCAAATGGTGGATGCGGTCGAACAAAAGACGTCTTTAAGAAGAACGGTTTTGAAGGATCACGCTTTCTCAAGAAATCAATTGATTGTTGAACCGTCCAATTCGTTGGGTGATACTTCTCTTCCAATTCCCACGGTCTAGCCATTGTTGAGGAATTACAATCAAGTCCTAAATCTGTAATATCATAAGCGGCACCCTTTTTATCTCTAAACCAATTCAAATAGTCATCACAATATTCGAATGTTTCCGTTGTTTTTACCTCATTTTTAAAACGGTTATAATGCATATAACCATCATGAAGTGTAATGTTATGAAATCCCATTAATTTTCTAGTTGGATACACATGCATCTTCCCAACAGCCTGTGTATGATAGCCATTATTAGCTAACTCTCCAGGTAACGTATGTTCATAATTCCAAGGAACTTTATCTTCATATCCAACTCTTCCATGTGATTCTTGACTCATACCTGTTAGTACTGCGGCTCTTGCAGGCACACATGTTGGTGTTGCTGAATAAGCATTGGAAAAGGTTACTCCCTTTTGGGCAAGCTCATCTAAATTAGGTGTTTCTACAACAGGATGATCTAATATACTTAAGCAATCAAAGCGCATCTGATCAACCATTAATAACAAAATATTTGGCTTCATGCTCTCACCTTTCTATCATTAGATTAATATGTCATTCAATTATACACAAACATGAATGACTAACGAAATTTTCTATTGTAATTCCACAGTAAAAATAGCAATCCACTTAACCCCAACAATTGAAGGAATAGTTCTGTTTTCCCTACCGTGCGTTGGCCATAAATAACTAAAAATAAGCTGAATAGAAAAAATAGAACTTTCCCTATTCGTAATATATTATCTTTCATTTAAGTACCTCCTAAATGCTTTATTTAGCCTTTTCACTGTCTGAAACATAATAAGATCTATTTAGCCCTATCCTTTCAGACCTCCGACAGTCATTCCTTGAGTTAATCGTTTTTGTACCATGATATATAAAATAATAGTTGGTAACATCGCAATTACCATTCCGGCATACATCGGGCCATAGTTTACTGCCGC
>NZ_JACEFA010000022.1 GCF_014083865.1 Paraliobacillus salinarum
CCAATATTGGAATTGTGCTTTGGGAATAGCCATTTGTTTTGCATATTCACTTTGAGACATTACTTTTGGGGAATAGCCTTGAATAACATTTAATTTGATATCACTTGTATATTTGCTCATATAAAAAACTGCACCTCCAATTGTTAGGTAGTGTCTAACAATTGGGGTGCAGTTCAGAGTTAAGCTTCTTTGGCTTTTCGATTAAAATGATTATATACTTTGATATTAAGGTGAAAAAAAGCAGAGTGAATGCCACTAGCCTGTAACAGCATCTTCGTAACTTTTTTTCCATTTTCAAGTTCTTTCACTTTCGGGTCCGCTAGATATAGACCAACTAATCCCTTGTGTACCATTTCATGAAAACGTCGATCTGGTAATTGACGTATACTGCTATTCGTTTGTTTCACAAAAAATAACAATCGTTCCTTCAATTCTTGTTCGTCTTGATAATAATGACAAAAATTCAGATCGTCTTCCTCTAAATCCTCTTGTTGGTCAATGTAATAATCCAATAAAATATGTAATCCTTGCATATAAGGAAAATAGCTGTCAAACACTTGATTAGCTAAGTGTTCATCCGCTTTTCCTGCCATGCCATAAGCAACCATACAAAAAATCCCGAGTGTTGATCCACTCGATGCAGAGAATTCATACCAACTTAATGATGGCCACTTTTCTTTATACGCTTGATACCATTTCTCTAATCGTGGAATTCTTTCTTCTTTCGTTACATGCTTATGCACTTGCAAGTCACTATATAGCTGCTCTAATTCCAAACAGTGAGATTGAATACTGTCATAAGAAGGAATGGTGAGTAGTGTTTCTTGGCATGTTTGAACTAATTGAGCCAAATAACCACCATCGTCTTGATCTGTGCGATATTTATAATAATTTTTCAATTGTTCATTTGGAGATAATGCATCTTCCATTGATTGATGTAACATACGAAAATCTTCCGGATCTAAAGATGTACTTCGATCACACAGATTGTCTAGATAATCACTTATAGTTTGATAGGCAACAATAAATTTAATAAAATCTTGCCATCTATCTTCAGCTAATAAGCTGTATACACTGCCACCTTGACAATGGAATTTTTTTGTCTTAATACTCGCTAGAGCCTGCTCTCTTAATTCTTGATTTGGAATTAATTCAGCTTTTTTTTGCCAATATAATAATTGTCTTGAAACTTCCGGGAATATTTTCTTGAAAACGGATCGCATGAGCAATGGAGCAAAACGCTTAACTTGATGATGCACAGTTGATACCTCTTTTCTTTTAAAAACATCAATTTTTAATCTTACATTAGTATACCATCTATTTCATTTTCATGTTTTACACAAACACATGGTTTTTATGCGTAACAGCTTTTCATTCTTCATTGATTACGAATGTTAACTTATCTACGTCACTCCCTATAACCTTTCAACAAAACAAAATACACCCGCTTCATTGGATAAACCAACAGGGGTGCATGTGTGGATAAATAACTAACTAGAATGTTTCTGCCATCAATCTGCTTCCCTCTAGCTCTGTTACAAATTCTTTTTCTATATATAGTTTATGCCAAATCATAAATATTAAAACAGTCCAGATTTTTCTACTATAATCTCCCTTGCCTTGGCAATGGCTTTCTAATAGTTCTAAAATGTAATCCTTTTTTAATAAATGATCTGTTTGACTTTCTTGAATAATATTCTTCGCCCAATCATATAATTCATTTTTCAACCAGAGTCTAATAGGCACAGGAAAGCCTAACTTCTTTCTGTCAAGCACATGATCAGGTACAATTCCTCGTGCTGCTTGTCTCAAGATGTGCTTCGTCGTTCCATTTGCAATTTTTTGGTCAACTGGTAATTCACTTGCTACACGAAATACTTCTTTATCTAAAAATGGAACACGTAACTCCAAAGAGTGTGCCATTGTCATTCGATCAGCTTTTAATAAAATATCTCCTCGAAGCCATGTATGAATGTCGATATACTGCATTTGGTGAACAGCATGATCTTTATTAACAGCCGCATATAGAGGATCGGTCACTTGTTGGTAAACATGATCTGGATAATAATGTTGCAAAATATTCTTCTTCTCACTGTTTTCGAACATCTTAGCATTACCAATATATCTTTCTGATAGCGGGGTTGTTCCACGTTCTAACAAACTTTTCCCTCTCATACCTTCTGGCAAAATTTTAGCTAAACGGTTTAATAATTGGTTTAATATGTTAGGTAGTTTATTGAAGATACGCAAGTCATGTGGCTCACGATAAATATTATAACCGCCAAACAGCTCATCCGCTCCCTCACCAGAAAGCACAACTTTCACTTGCTTACTTGCTTCTCTTGCTACAAAGTACAACGGTACAGCAGCTGGATCTGCAAGCGGATCATCCATATGCCAGATGATTTTTGGCAATTCCTTAACAAATTCTTCTGGCGTAATCATGTATGCGTGATTCTCTACACCCAACTTCTCTGCTGTTTCCCTTGCAACATCTACTTCTGAATATCCTTCTTGTTCAAAGCCTACAGAGAACGTTTTTATATTAGGGTTATAAGCTTTTGCCATTGAAACGATAATAGAAGAATCAATTCCGCCTGATAAAAACGAACCTACAGGAACATCACTTCTCATATGCATCTTAACCGAATCATATAGGGCATTTTGAATACGATCTATCCAATCTTTTTTCTCTCGCTTAACAGGATGAAAAGATGGTTCCCAATAAGTATTAAAAGTAATCGTTTGGTTTCTTTGTTTCACGAAGTAGTGACCTGGTTCCACCTTATAAATATTTTTGGACATAGACAATGGTTCAGGTACATATTGAAAACTATGATAATGCTGTAATGCTTCTAGACTAACTTCCTCACCATCTAAATGTGTTAAGCTTTTCTTTTCGGATGCAAATTGTATATCTTTATCTGTTTTCTTATAATAAAGTGGCTTAATGCCAAACGGATCACGAGCACCATATAATGTTTCTTCTTGCTTGTCCCATATAAGAATGGCGAACATACCTCGCAATTGTTTAAAAGCTTCTTCACGATAGTGATGAAACATGGAGATAATAACTTCTGTGTCTGAGTCTGTATCAAATTTATAACCATATTGAATCAACTCATTCCTTAATTCAATGTAGTTATAAATTTCCCCATTAAACACCATCCAATAACGCTCATTTTCATATGAAAAAGGTTGGTGTCCGTTATCTATATCTATAATACTTAATCTTCTAAAAGAAAAAGAAACATATTCATCTTCATAATATCCTTCATCATCTGGCCCTCGGTGTGTAATAAGTGTATTGGGACGGTATAATTGATTCTCTTCAGTTAATAATTTAGGCTCATTTCGTAAAATACCAATAAAACCACACATTGCTTTAAATCTCCCTTTTATTTAAATATCTTTTATCTTTAACATTTAATATAGACGTTTGTCATATGATTTTCGTTTCACTAATACTCATATTTTACCACTTTTATAATAAAATACTAGCTAAAAAAGCACTAGGCTTGCACCTAGTACTTTAGCAAACACTACTCTTTTATTGTACAAACTGCTGCAGCGCTTCTACTTTATCTGTACTTTCCCACGGAAATGCAACATCTGTTCTTCCAAAGTGTCCATATGCTGCTGTTTGACGATAAATCGGCTTACGTAAATCAAGCATCTTGATTATTCCAGCTGGACGTAAATCAAAATTAGCTCGTACTGCTTCTACCAATTTTTCCTCATCTACCTTGCCGCTACCAAATGTATTAATCGAAATGGAAACAGGTTCTGCAACACCAATTGCATATGCAAGTTGTACTTCACATGCAGTTGCTAATTCAGCTGCAACAATATTTTTGGCAACATATCTTGCGGCATATGCAGCTGAACGGTCTACCTTAGTTGCATCTTTACCACTGAATGCTCCGCCACCATGACGCGCATAACCACCATACGTATCAACAATGATTTTTCTTCCTGTTAAACCTGCATCACCTTGAGGTCCACCAATAACAAATCGACCGGTCGGATTGATGAAATATTTTGTCTGATCATCTAATAAATTTGCAGGAACAATTGGATTAATGACATGTTCTCTTAAATCCGATTGAATTTTATCCAATGGAATATCCGGGTGATGTTGCGTAGAAATAACAATGGTATCGATACGAATCGGCTTATCATTTTCATCATATTCAACTGTAACTTGTGTTTTTCCATCAGGTCTTAAATAATCTAATGTTTTATCTTTTCTCACATCTGCAAGCTGTTTAGCTAATTTATGTGCTAATGCAATTGGCAAAGGCATTAATTCCTTCGTTTCATTATTGGCATAACCAAACATCAAACCTTGGTCTCCAGCCCCAATCGCTTCAATCTCATCATCTGTCATGTTTCCTTCACGTGCTTCTAACGCTTGATTCACACCACCCGCTATGTCCGGTGATTGTTCATCAATTGCTGTCATCACAGCACATGTTTCTGCATCAAATCCAAATTTTGCTCTGGTATATCCAATTTCCTTAATCGTATTTCTAACGATTTGTGGGATATCTACATATGTTGAGGTAGTTATTTCTCCAGAAACTAATACTAACCCCGTTGTTACTGTGGTTTCACAAGCCACACGAGCATTTGGATCTTTTTTCAAAATTTCATCAAGAATCGCATCAGAGATTTGGTCACTAATTTTATCTGGGTGTCCCTCCGTTACTGATTCTGAGGTAAATAATCGACGATTTGCAGCCATTCTGCTAAATCTCCCTTCTCACACTTCTAACCACTATTAAAAATTGCTGAATAAACCTATTTTACGTCTTCCTTATTTATTCTGCAATGATAATGTGTTATATCTTATTAAGTTTTTTAACAATACATTGCTATACTTAGCATATATTTTTTGACGATAATAATACATTCGATTGTTATCGTAACGGAAGGATTTATCCTTGTCAATATAAATTAAACGCATTATTAATGGATGCGACAAGTCCCATTTGCACACTTGTTTTTAAAGATTCTATAACGATTGCGTGCGATAAAACGGTAGATCGGATTACCAATACGATCGGCGTATGGTAAATAAGCAAGCAGTCCTAACCAGCTTGTGAGCACACAACGAAGTAAAATATATCTAATCGCATAGAAGCCTTTTAATAATTCTCCGTCCGGACGCTGTAAATGAATTTCTCCTTCTAAAGCTTTTTTATCTTCTTCTGAGAGCGTAACTCTCTGTTGATAGTATTGTAACGATTCCCATTGAAAAACACGGAACCAATCAATGCTTTTTATTATTTTTTTACTTTGTTTACATAGATAACAGTTTTCGTCATATAAGATAAGTGTTTTCATTCTATCGCACCTCCTATTACTAGTATTCCACTTCTTTTCACTAATTAAGCATCGATCTTTTAGTAGATAGATAGGCAAGCACACATCTTTATATATTGCATAAAGTATAACAAAACATTGGATTAAGGAGCCATCATGATGAAAAAACATTACTTTTTATTTATGCTGTTTGGGTTACTATTGTTCGTTACTGCTTGCAACAATTCAAGTGATTTAACCAAAGTAAAAGTTGCTGAGGTAACTAGAAGTATCTTTTATGCACCACAATACGTTGCGCTAGAAGAAGGTTATTTTGAAGAAGAGGGTTTGGAAGTTGAATTACAAACTATTGCTGGCGGAGATAAAGTAATGACCTCACTTATATCTGAAGGATCAGATATTGGATTAGTCGGACCAGAAACGTCGATATATGTAGAAGCTCAAGGCGCAGATGACCCGATAATTAACTTTGCCCAATTAACACAAACAGACGGTACTTTTCTTATTGCACGAGAACCCGTAGAAAATTTTTCGTATGAAGATCTAAGAGGAAGTGAATTTTTAGGTCAACGTAAGGGTGGCATGCCACAAATGGTTGGAGAATATGTACTAAAAGAACACGGCATTGATCCACATCAAGATTTGAATTTAATTCAAAACATTGATTTCGCAAACATTGCTAGTTCATTTTTATCCGGCACTGGTGATTATGTCCAATTGTTTGAACCAACTGCTAGTCAATTTGTGAAGGATGGAAACGGTACGATTGTTGCCTCATTTGGCGAAGATTCCGGTTATGTGCCTTATACAGCATTTATGGCAAAGAAAAGTTTCTTAGAAGAAAATCGCGATACAGCTAAACGGTTTACACGCGCATTATACAAAGCACAACAGTTCATACAAAAAACAGACCCTGAAACAATCGCCAGCATTGTTCAGCCCTATTTTGAAGAAACAGAACTAGAACTATTAAGTGCTTCTGTCGAGCGTTATCAAGCACAAGGATCTTATGCAGAGAATCCTGTTTTAGATGAGGAAGAATGGAATAACCTTAAATCTATTATGGATGAAGCAGGCGAACTCCCAGCAGATATTAAACATGAAGCTATCGTTAATACAGAGATCGCCAAAGAGGTTATGAATGAATAAGGAGGTTATATTCCTTGAGTTTTTTACAACTGAAACAAATCACCCATTATTACTTTAACCGTTCAAGTTATACGAAGGCTTTAGATAATATCTCAATCTCTGTAGATGAAGGCTCATTTATTTCACTACTTGGACCGAGCGGCTGTGGCAAAACAACCTTATTATCCATTATGGCCGGAATCATCCATCCAACATTCGGTAGTGTATTAATAAATGATAAACCGTTAGAAAAGAATCAAAGAGAAATTGGTTATATGCTACAGCAAGATTATTTATTTCCTTGGAAAAATATTATTGATAATGTATTGATCGGTCCAAAAATAGTAGGAAACAAGCAGAAAGAAATGACCGAAAAAGCAAAACAATTGTTAGTAGACATGGGATTAGAGACAGTAATAAAAAGTTATCCGAACAACCTTTCAGGTGGGATGCGTCAGCGCGTTGCACTTGCTCGGACATTGATTACTAATCCTTCTTTGCTTTTGTTGGATGAACCTTTTTCTGCACTTGATTTTCAAACAAAATTGAAGCTAGAGGATTTTGTTTCAGCGTTATTAAAACGATACAACAAAACATCCATATTAGTTACCCATGACATTGGTGAAGCGATCGCAATGAGTGATCAAATTTATTTAATGCGTGCGAATCCTGGAGAGATTCATCAACTATTTGAAGTTCCTATCGAAGTACGCGACCTGTCTCCTTTCGAGGCTCGTAAGCATATCAAATACCAACATTTATTTGATCGTATTTGGGAGGAGTTGAATAGCCTTGAAACAAAATCAACAATCGGATAAACAATTGTTTGACCGCCACGTTAAAAAAATCAAAGCCGATAAACGCCATACAAGATACATGCAACTATTACTCTTCCTTTCATTCTTTATACTTTGGGAGCTTTCAAGTCAATTTCATTGGATTGATCCACTAATTTTCAGTTCTCCATCAAGAATCGTTTCGTTATTATATGAAAATATCTTGAATGGAAATCTGTGGTATCATATGCGTGTCACTGTATTAGAAACAATTGCAGGTTTCTTTATTGGTACAATAGGTGGGATTATCATTGCATTCTTGCTTTGGAATTCAAGAAAACTGTACGACGTGCTTGATCCATATTTAGTGGTATTAAACGCTTTGCCAAAAGTTGCTTTAGGACCAATTATCATCGTGGCATTGGGACCCGGTTATTTCTCTATCATTATGATGGGGGCAATTATTTCAATCATTGTCACTAGCCTGGTCGTCTATAGCGCTTTTCGTGAAGTGGATAAAAATTATATTACTGTCTTACAAAGCTTTGGAGCGACGAAATGGCAATGTTTTAAAGAAGCTGTCTTTCCTGCTTCCCTTCCTTCTATTATTTCTACTTTTAAAGTGAACGTTGGATTATCTTGGGTAGGCGTTATTGTCGGAGAATTTTTAGTAGCTGCCAAAGGATTAGGGTATTTAATTGTCTATGGTTTTCAAGTGTTTAACTTTACGCTTGTATTGTATAGTTTATTAGTTATTGCCTTTATCGCAGCGATCATGTACCAAGGAGTCAATAAGTTTGAAGCATGGTTAATTAGGAAAATATAATGCTTATTAGAAAAAAATCAGAAGATGAAAAAATAGAAGCTTGCTAAGCACAGCTTCTATTTTTTATTTATATTCATTATTTTATTGATTTGTTTCAAGCTATAGGGTAATACTTGATCTTTCATAATAAAACTGAACATATGGTTGCTTGTAATCTGTTCTGGTAGTTCTTCTAATAACACCGGACCTTCTGTTTCAAAATAATCGGATTGTTTCATTAATAAACTCACTTCGGCAAAATATATGTTTTTTGCTACATGCTCTGTTTTTCCTTTTACATAATATTGCCCAACATAAGTTAATGTCTTGATTAATCCACCGGTTTCTTCTTGCACCTCACGAATGGCTGCTTCTTCTGGTGTTTCCCCTGCTTCTACTTTTCCACCCGGGAACTCTAATCCTCGATTTTTATGCTTTGTTAGTAGCCATTGATCCTCCAATTTGCAGATAATCCATACATGCTTTGGATTCTTCTCAAATGGATGATCTTCAAATGATAATCTCACTTCATTGGCATAATAATCTGTAAACACTTCCATATATGTCCCTCTTTATATCACATGTTTTGCTCTTATTGTAACATCTTTTCAGGCATTTTCTTAGCCATTGTGGTTAATTTTAGTGATTATCCAATTTCCTTGTTTATAGCTCATTTCAATACTTATCACATAGTTACCATACATGTCGCTTTGATTATTTTGTGTTATATGATACGTATTATCCGCTATTTTTTCTTTTTGATAATCTTTACCTTCTACAAACCATGGTGGTGTTTCTGTAGGTAAAATATATAATCCATCTTCTTTTTCTTTATAGTAATAATCTACATATGTTTTGGCTACATCCCTTGTAGTAACACGTTCAAAAGCTTGATACAATTCTTCTGTTGTATTCATCTGCTTTACTTTATTTGTTGTATCGACCTCTTGGACAAGAGTTTCCATAAATTGATTTGTTTTTTCTATTATTATTTCATGCGTAAGTTCTGTTTGATTGTCTTGAGCTGCTTGAACGACAAGTTGTTCTTTGCCTTTATTTGCTACAGCCAGCTCTGTCCCTTGCACAGCATTTATATCGTTTGAAGGCTTAAGTTCATTTGTTTCTTGATATGAAAATATAATTATTGGAATAATAGCTAGTAGGCTAATAAGTATTTTCGCTCGTTGTTTTTTCATTTCTCCCACCCCTTATATTCTTCTATACCTTTTATTTCTATCCCTTAAACACGTTCTATCATTTTTTTATTCTATATATATAACGTATTAACGAGCGAAAAAAGTTTCTTTATTTGCAAAAAATTAAAAGAAAGTTACCTCTAATACATCACAAAAAGAAATCCAGTTTACTTCTTCATCATTCACTATTTGAATCGAACCGTTGTCTGTATTGACTTTTTTAATTTGACCGGAATAATAGATTAATTGTTGTGGATGATATGTTCGAATTTTGACTCCTATCTGTTTATGAAAGGCAAATGAAATGTCTTCTGAAAGCTGAACTAACTGCTGTTCATCAAGTACTGGTTTATCATATTTCTTTTGCTCATTGTGATGTTTTCTTAAAACCGCCTTATGTTCAGGAAGAACCATTCGACTAGATTCCCACATTATATTATATCCTGGTGTTAATTTATTCGGTCTCACGCCATTTCCTCCTCTACTTATAATGTCCTCCAATTTTATTTGCGCGTTCATGTACTTGACCTGCTGTCATTAAGGAGGAGGCACGCACAACAGCGGTTGGTCCATACTTTTCATACATGCGGTCAATAGCTTTGCTTAAATTTTCTTTTTCCTCTGTTCGATCAAATAAAGAAAGCTGGTACGTATCTGCTTTTTCCAATTGTCCTAAAGTAATTCCAATCGATCGAACAGGTAAGCCATCCCAAAATTTTTCAAACAAACGAACAGCTACACGATAGATATCTACTCCAAAATATGTTTCCGTAACTAGCTTCTGCTGTCGATGAAAACCAGTGGGTAGATCAAAGTCAATTCCTCTTGCAGTAACAGCTATACTTTTCCCTAGGTAATCTTGTTTTCTTGCACGCCTAGCAACCTCTTCACTCAACTCGAGCAGAATTACTTTTATATCATCTAAATGATAATAATCCTGTGGCAATGTCATTTGATGCCCGATGGCTTTTTGTTGTTGGTGTGTTTGGCTGGTAACAGGGCTATAATCAATCCCATTAGCTGTTCGCCATAATACCTCTCCATTAATCCCCCACCTTTTTTTCAGCCAATGTAATGGATAATTGGCAACATTACCAATGGTATGCAATCCCATCTTTGTTAGATGCTTCTCCATCTTTGATCCAACTCCAAATAATTTACCGACAGGAAGTGGCCATAAATGTGTCTGTAATTTTGTGTGATCTAGTTGAAAAATGCCCTGTTTATTTTTTTTGGCGTAAACATCACACGCCATTTTAGCTAATACTTTATTCGGACCAATTCCTATTCTTGCTTGAACACCTATGTTTTCTACAATTGTACGTTGTATTTTTTCAGCGATTTGAGCAGGGGTGCCAAACAAGCGTTGACTTGCTGTTAAATCAATAAACTGCTCATCAATCGAATATACTTCAATTTCATTTGAAAATTGCTCCAAAATTTTGGTTATTTGATAGGACACATCAATATATAACTGCATGCGGGGTCGAACAACTACAGCCTCTGGACATTTGTTTTGCGCTTCCCATAGCGGTTCTGCTGTTTTCACGCCATGTTGTTTTGCAATTGGACAGGCAGCCAAAATAATACCACTTCTCTGTTTCGGGTCACCGGATACAAGTACAGGCTTAGTAGCCAAAGTTGCATTAGCCGCTTTTTCAACAGAAGCATAAAACGACTGCATATCGACTAAAAAAATAACTTTATCCAAATTGTCCATCCCCTTTTATTTAATAAAGAACAAGCGTTCGTATACATTATATACGAACGCTTGTTCTTTTAAAAGTGGTATTTTTTGTTAAACATCAAATCCACTCTATTAATTTATGACGCAATAATTTATTTGACGCATTTCGTGGTAGTGCATCTACCATATGAAATGCGGTAGGTATTTTATATTTAGCTAAATGTTTACTGCACATTTCTTTTGCTATGTTTAAATCGAACGCTTGATTAACTACAACAAAAGCAACTGGTACTTTCCCCCACCGGGCATCTTCTTTCCCCACTACACCAGCTTCAACAACGCCGTCTATCTGCAATAAAACATTTTCTACTTCAGCGGGATAAATATTCTCTCCTCCTGAAATAATCAAGTCATTTCGTCGATCGACGACATATAAAAAACCATCCTCATCTAAATAGCCTACATCGCCAGTCGGTAGCCAATTCTCTTGTCTTACTAGTTCCTGCTTGTAATATCCTTGTGTAACCATTGGACCTTTAACAAAAATTTCACCAACAACAAGAGGAGCTGCAGTTTGTTTATCTTGCATGATTTTTACTTCGGCAGAAAAAAGTGCTTTTCCTGCTGAGCCTGTCTTTTTGAATGCATCATTCGGGCTTAATGTAGCAATTTGTGATGCGGTCTCTGTCATTCCATACGTTTGAAAAACAGGAATCTGGTAACTTGTCGCTTTTGTCAAAAGCTGTTCTGATGCAGGCCCTCCACCTAAGAGCATACAACGAAATGATTCTGGATACCGATCTGTTTCTAACTGTTCGATTAGACGATCCAGCATGACTGACACAACCGAGACAATTGTTATCCCCTCATTTATAATGGCGTGATTAATTCGTTTTGGTTCAAAATGATCCAATAAATAAATCGGCATACCATAAATAATATTTTTCATTAATAATGAAAAGCCACCAACATGAAATAAAGGCAAAGTAGCAAGCCATTTATCTTGTTTATCTAAACCCAAATTAAGCATAGAAGAAATAGCACTCCACCAATGATTTCCATATGTATGAACAACCCCTTTTGGATTGCCCGTTGTACCTGACGTATAAATAATGGTATAAATATCATCAAGATTTATAGTTTGCTGCAGGGTGGCGTTGTCTTGAGTTAATTGATGAATCTCTGTGAAAGAAAAAAAGGAATTATTATGTGCAACAGATAAATCATCGACAAACGACCGTTTTTCTTCTTCAAATAATAAAAACGATACATCTGCATCTTTTAATTGAAATTGAATTTCTTGTTGTGTTAAGCGAGTATTAAGCAAGACCGCAACAGCATGAATATAGCTTAATGCATGAACCGCTATGATAAAATCTAAACGATTATCTGTATAAAGAGCAACATGTGATCCTTCCTCCACGCCAATGGATCGAAGTTTTTTTGCGAACGATTTGGCTTCATTTCGCAATTCATAAAAAGATAGCTTTCCAAATGAAGGTGATTCAATCGCAAGACCTTCACTGTTCAATTCAGCTTGTTTCTCAAGCCAATGAGGCATTTGTTCACCCATAACTATAGACAACTCCTATCTTTACATCTCATATCAAGCCTCTAAATTTATTTATTATTAGAAAAAAGACGAACAACATTGCTCGTCTTTTTTACGTGTTTAAGGGAATCTTGGGAATTTTTTAAAGTCTGGCTTTCTTTTTTCTTTAAAGGCATCTCTACCTTCTTTTGCTTCATCGGTTGTGTAGTACAACAACGTTGCGTCGCCACCCATTTGTTGTAAACCAGCTAATCCATCCGTGTCAGCATTAAATGACGCCTTTAAGAAACGAAGTGCAGTAGGTGATTTCTCTAACATTTCTTCACACCATTGCACTGTTTCCGCTTCTAACTGATCCAATGGAACAACCGTATTTACTAAGCCCATATCAAGTGCTTCCTGTGCATTGTATTGACGGCATAAATACCAAATTTCACGTGCCTTTTTATGACCCACAATACGCGCCAAGTAACCAGCACCATAACCAGCATCAAAGCTTCCAACTTTCGGACCTGTTTGACCGAAAATCGCATTATCTGCAGCAATCGTTAGATCACAAACAATATGCAAGACGTGTCCGCCACCAATTGCATAACCAGATACCATAGCAACAACAGGCTTTGGAATTACTCGAATTAAACGTTGTAAATCAAGCACATTCAATCGAGGTACTTGATCCTCTCCTACATAACCACCATGTCCTCGTACTTTCTGGTCTCCTCCAGAACAGAATGCGTCATCTCCAACACCTGCTAGAACGATCACACCAATATTCGAATCGTCACGTGCATAAGAAAATGCATCAATTAATTCTTGAACCGTGTGTGGACGAAATGCGTTTCGAACTTCTGGTCGATTAATAGATATTTTAGCTATGCCATTATATGTTTCATAAAGAATATCGCTATATTCTCTTTCGTTTTCCCATTTTATTGTCATGCTTGTTCCTCCATTCGTAAAATAAAATCCTTAACTATTGTATCAAATTTTTCTCTTTGTTCCACATGAATTGCATGTCCTGCATCAGAAACGACTACTAATTCAGCATTTTCATACTGTTGTTTCATTTCTTCTGCTATTTTAACAAACTTTTCATCTAATGCACCAACAATAAAAAGCAGCGGTTTATTAATCGTCGCTAACTTATCCCACCATGAAGGCTGCACTCCTGTTCCCATTCCCCTTAATGAAGCAGCTAAACCACTAGGAGATTGGGAAAGACGTTCTTCTTTTATTCGATGACGGACCAAGTCAGGCAAATGTTTTTGCGAAGAGAATAACGGTAGCTTCTCCCAATAAGCAACAAATACAGGAATGCCTTCTGTTTCAATCCGATCAGCCAACGCATCATCTTTCGCTTGACGGGCTAATTGTTCATCGATAGTATCTAAACCTGGAGATGCACTTTCTAGACTTAGCGAATACACGCGACTTGGATGAAGCATAGTAAAAGAAAGTGCAGCTCGTCCTCCCATAGAGTAGCCTATAAGATGTGCTTGTTCAATCTGCAATTGATCAAGTATATTTACCAAATCATCACAAAAAGCTTCCATTCTCATCGGCTTATCCATCTCAGTCTTACCATGCCCTGGTAAATCAAGCGAAATGCACCAATGACTTTTCGAAAATATAGAAATGGTTTGATCCCAAGTATTGTTTGTACTAGTAAAACCGTGCAAAAAAATCATTGGAATGCCTTTTCGTTCTCCAAAGGTCTCTACCCAATAATTACAATCGTTTGTTGTTAGATACATTTATATCATCCTCTATAAGCGATGCAATTTCTTTCCATTTGTTTTCATGCCAATGCGCATTTTCTTCCCGAATTGTTTTTAATTCAATAACAGAAAGCCCTGGACGTTTGTAGCTCGCTTCTAATGCTTGTTTGTATTCGCTCCAATCAGTAGGATGTGTGTAATGACCTTGATATAATTGCACTGTATGTGCTAAATCAATATCCAAAGGGGTACCGAATAATGCTTCATAATAAGGTGACTGTTGTTTAGCTTGTGGCAAGAAAGAAAAAATCCCACCACCGTTATTGTTTATTAAAACAATCGTCATATCTAATTGATAGTGTTTTGCCATTAACAAACCGTTTTGATCATGAAAAAAAGATAAATCACCGATCAACAAGGTGACCCGTTTATTTGCTGATGAAGCACCTAATGCACTTGAAATCACACCATCTATACCATTGGCACCTCGATTACATAACATTCGGATAGACTTATTAGTTGAGAACCAAAAAGTGTCTATATCACGAATAGCCATGCTATTACCAATGAACAGTGTACTATCGTCAGGAATTAAATCAGCCAAACCAAGTACTGCATCCCCTTCTGTTAAGGAATGTTTATCTTGCGTTCGTAAAATGGAAACAGCATGCTGATTCCATTGTTGCCACTTTGCAAGCCAATCCGTATCAAACGGAGGCGGAGAAAACGACATTAACGAACGACATAGCACGCGAGGTTCTGTATAAAGCATTGTAGTCTTGTGACCGACAGGCTCTCTAAATCCTTCCTTTTCCTCTACAACATAGTGATCGATGTTATCATGTTCTTTTAGCCACAGCATGTATGCCTTAGAAATAGGCATTGCACCAAAACGAATAACGAAATCAGGTTTGATATGTTTACGATTAGTAGCATCCTTCAATATCGCATCATAACTTTCAATCACGACGTCTTTATCTGCTTCCCCTTGACGTAATTGCGAAAGTGGATCAGCGAAAACAGGAAACTTCCATTCCTTAGCAAACGCGATTATGTCAGCCTGTGCTTCTTGATTTTCCATTGGTCCACAAACAATAATTCCTTTTCGATATTGTTGTAGCTGATTATATAATTGCTGTAATTGATTAACCGAAAGTTGCGCATAGCCTTGTGCTACCTCCAGTTGAGATCTCGTTCTATCTGCTCCCCATAAATCAGAAAGGGAGAAATCCGGAACAAGTGGTTCACGAAATGGAAAGTTTAAATGTATGACTCCTTTATTCGTTGCATTCGATAGATGGTATGCTCTAGCAGCAACAGAGCGAATATAAGACAAACTCATCTGTGTCGCATCAGGTAATGATAGCTCTTGAAACCACTTTGTATACTCACCAAAAAGCCGCAATTGATTAATGGATTGCGGTGCGCCAACATCTCGTAATTCATGTGGTCGATCGGCTGTAAACACTAATAAAGGGACACGGCTATAATGTGCTTCAATAATAGCAGGGTAATAATTTGCCGCAGCCGTTCCGGAAGTACAAACAAGTGCCACTGGACGATTCGTTTGTTTAGCCATGCCGAGTGCGAAGAAACTAGCCGAGCGCTCGTCCATGTTCACCCAAGTTTTTATACTTGGGTGATGGGTGAACGTCATAGCTAATGGTGTGGATCGAGAACCTGGTGAAATAACCACGTTAACTAATCCATTTGTAGCTAACTCGTCAACAAACTGTGCGACATATCTTGTAAGTTGTTCTGTGTGATTCATTCGTTTTCCACCTCTAACGCATCCAACATAGGTGTGAATTTGATTAAAGTTTCCTCATACTCAGACATCGGATCGGAATCTTTTACTATTCCACACCCTGCAAATAAAGTTGCCTTTTTCGCCTTAATTAGTCCAGAACGTATTGCGACTGCGAATTCGCCGTTTTGATTCATATCAAACCATCCAATTGGCGCACCATACCACCCACGTTCGATTGGTTCAAATGATCGAATAAATGCAGTCGAAGCATCTCGTGGTAATCCCCCTAAAGCTGGGGTAGGATGCAAATGCTTCACAACATCAAGAATCGTGTAGTCGTTCTTCAGTTTTGCGGTTACCGGTGTATATAGATGCTGCAAATTTTTCAATGGATAGACACGTGGACGATCTGGAATATCTACATCCGTGCAAGAATGAGAAACAGCTTGTTTAATCATTTGTACAACATAATCATGTTCTTCTCTGTTTTTATCATCTTCTATTAAACGATCTGCAATACGCTGATCTTCTGACTCCGTTTCCCCTCTAGGAGCAGTGCCAGCTATACATGCTGAAAATAACCGCTCCTGCTCGACACGAACAAGACGCTCTGGTGTTGCACCAATAAAACAGGATTCTCCTTGTTCAAAAGCAAACACAAAGCTAGATGATTGTGCCTCAGCTAATTGCCGTAGAGCCAAAGAAATAATCGGTTTTGCTTCAAAATGGACGCTCATTTCTCGCGCTAATACAATCTTAGCCGCTTGATCTTGCTTAATATGATGTATTGCTTTCTCTACTAATTCAACCCATTGCTCAGAATTACTTTGTTCCTTTTGAACAACGGATGCTTGTGTCTGATCCAAGTGCAAGGTCTCAAGTAAATAAGCTGTTTGCTGTTCAACCTCTTTATATAATTTCTCTATTTGATCATTAGGTTCAACCATTAAATTAATCGTTAAATAGTAAGTTGACTCATTACGAACAACCAAGTATGTCGGAATTCTAAAATGGCTACCATTGAAATCTTTCCATACACCTTCTAGCTGTTCTTGTGAATCAAAAGGAAACCCACCAAAAGCAACTGGGCCTGTCCCGGTCTGTTGGCTGTCGTTACATACAATGGCTTCATCTGTTAGCGCTTGCCATTGTTTTTCAATATCATTGTAGACATCTTCTGTCGCTTGAAAAGCTTGAGATTCACCAACACCAACCAAATAAAAGTCATCTGCAACACTTGACCAAAACACACGATCAGGTGATATATGTTTTGCACGCTCAAACACAGCAAACGGATTAACTGGATCTATTCTCTCCGTTATACTTATAAGACGTGCTGTTTTTTCTTCCCTTACTGTTTGACAAGCATCTTCCAATAAGGTTTTTATTGTTTTTTCCTTTACTTCAATCATCATCAACCCTCCGAAAATGATAGGGGTTTTTACATAAATATATATGATTTATTCTTCACTATCTATTTTGACTAAAACTTTCCCCAACTCTATTCTATTCTCTTTTTCATGGTTTCTCAACAATCACGCTTTTTATAAACACTAGAAAATAACTAAGTTACTATGCATTTATAGTGTTTTAGTGATATATTGCACAAGATATCTTTTTATTTTATTTAAATGAGGGAATATATTCCTGTCGTAAATTGTGTCAATTTGTTGACAGGTTCACATTCGTTCTCTAAACTTATTATGATATCATCACATGCATACCATACCATGAGCAAGTTTTTCTTTCATATAATAAGAATAACAAGATGCTCCATTATTTTTAGATAAATAGAGGTTTTTATACGAGAGTTAGGAGAGAGTAAGAACATGCAACCATTAGAAAATAAAACATTACAAGCTACATTAAACGAAAGACCTGGTCTTCACGTTTGGTGGCGTCTTTTGCGTCCTCATACATTAACAGCTTCTTTTGTCCCGGTCTTTATCGGTACGATGCTTGCTATATTAGATGGATCCATCCAATACTTATTATTTGCTGTTATGCTTCTTGCAGCCATGCTCATTCAAGCAGCAACGAATATGTATAATGAATATTATGATTATGTACGAGGGTTAGATAACGAAAATTCTGTAGGAATCGGTGGTACCATTGTAAGAGACGGTATTCCAGCTAAAAAAGTATTGTATTTAGCGAACACCTTTTTCATATTAGCTATGCTATTAGGCGTGTATATTTGCTTACAGTCCAATTGGTGGGTAATGGTTGTTGGGCTAATTTCTATGCTATTTGGTTATTTGTATACAGGTGGGCCATATCCAATTGCATCAACGCCTTTCGGTGAATTAGTATCTGGATTTTTCATGGGTACTATGCTAATAGGAATTAGTTATTTTGTACAAACAATGACGATCTCTAATGATATGATTTTAATATCGATCCCAGTAGCAATCTTTATCGGAATGATCTTACTAGCTAATAACATCCGCGATTTAGATAATGATAAAGTAAACGGCAGAAAAACAATTGCTGTATTACTAGGTCAACATAAAGCCATCCTATTTTTAGCAGCTTCTTTTATCGTTAGTTATGCATTAACGATCGTGTTTATCGGATTAGGGATTTTGCCAATCTGGTCACTAATCGCATTATTAAGTGCTAAAAAAGCAAAACAGGCTGTTGAGCAATTTCGCGGGAAGAAGACAAACGTGGAAAAAATACCAGCAATGGTTGCGACGGCACAAACAAACACCATTTACGGTGCATTACTTGGTTTTTCCTTACTAATACAAATATTCATTCCTTTTTCACTGTAAAACATTAAATATATATGATATATTGCACAGCAAGAGCAAACATTGTTCTTGCTGTTATTATTAGGAGGAAAAGCAAATGAACTTTCATGATACATTAATAAGTCATTTAGAGATGGAGTTAATCACAAACCAAGCAAATTTGGTTGAAATGAAGATGCCTGTCAGTGACAAAACAAAGCAGCCAATGGGATTCCTTCATGGTGGAGCAACGGTTGCATTAGCTGAAACCGCCGCGAGCATAGGCGGATTAGCAAATATCGATCCGACAAACCAGCTTGTATTCGGAATAGAAATAAACGCGAATCATATAAAAAGCAAACGTGATGGGTGGATTATGGCTCGCGCAACACCTAAACATATTGGTAGTAAAACAATGGTTTGGCAAATAGATGTTGTTGATGAAGCAGAACAACTTATCTCTACAGCTCGTTGTACACTTGGAATAGTGGACAAACAATAAGGGCGTACAAAAAATAATTCAGTTGACTATTCTGATTTACCAACGTTATTGACGTCGAACCTTAAAAAAACCCCAAAAAGTTAATTTTATACTCTAACTGTTTGGGGGGTTATACCCACTAGTGTTGCATCAATGTAATTAATTTACATTAGTTTTAATAATTGTTATCAAAACAAACATTCATGCTTGAAACGCAGATGAAATACACTCGCTTTCCGCGGGCACGGCCTCAGCTAACTTGGTAAAGAAAAACACTTTACCAAGTGGATCTTCGGACGCGTGCTTTTCCCGCAGGAGTCTCGCATATTTCCTCTACTTAAGTGCCTATATTCAAACAAGAATATAGGCTATTTACAAAAATAAAAAATGCTCCTATTGTAGAAGAGAGACCATACTTGTTCCCAAATCTTCTACAAAGGAGCACAAAATGTGTACTAAAAGTATAGGTCATAAACAGCTAATTAGTCAATGTTCATCTGTATTACCAACAGAATTTTTTCTTCTCCACTATTAAATTATGAGTATGACAAGCTTTCTGTATATGCATTAATGAAAGTGTTTGTTGCTGCGCAACTAGATAAATGGGAATCCTATGATGATATGGAAGAAAAACTTCGAGCTAACCCAGACTTTTGTCGATCGATCGCTTTACCTAGTATTAGTGGCTCTCAGTTAAGTCGAAGAATTAATGCGTTGCCCACAGAATATGCACAACAGCTCTTTCAACGAGTGGTACACATCATTCAAGATATGACGAAAGGTCATAAAGGAATAAATAAAGCTGTCGGACGCTTGAAAATTGTTGATTCTACGCATTTGAAGCTACCACCCGCCCTTTGTGATTGGGCGTTTGTCACCAAAGGTTGGAATGTCGTGAAAATGCACACCCGTATTGTTGTTGTTTCAGAAGATATCTCCTATCCAGATAAAATCATTCCTTCCACAGGCAACGTCGGTGACGTTGAAACAGGTGAGTTACTTGTGGAGGAAAATAATGCTACTTATCTGATGGACAGAGGGTATCCTTCGAAAAAGAATGTGACTGCTTGGGTAGATAAGGGGATCAATTTTGTTGTTCGTATTACTAAAAGAATTACAGCGACACCAATAGAAAGGTATGAGTGTCAACACCTTTCTGTGCTTACAGATGCCAAAGTGCAGTGTAGTTATTCTAAAAAAGCCCTTCGATTAATTGAGTTTACTGATGAAGCAGGAACGTTATATCGCTTGCTAACAACGAGATGGGATTTACCTGCGGAGCAGGTGATGGACCTATATCGTCATCGCTGGATGATTGAAACCTTTTTTAAATGGGTAAAACAACATTTAAGATTAGTTAAGATTTGGAGCACAAAACCACAAGGCATGTGGAATCAAATGTTTCTCGCTTTGGCAGCTTATGGATTAGCTTTAATCCTTCAATTACAAATGAAAACAAAAAAGAAGCTGTGGCATTTTTTACGTCTAATGCGTACGTATATGTATAAACCATATGATGCATTCAAAGAAGCGCTTTTCAGAAAGAAAAGCAAAACAACTCGAGGACGACAGAAAATACCGATACGTAAAACAATGACAATGTTTGAAGGAACAATAGCCATGATCAAGCCACAAAGAAAGAAATAAATGAAGCTTTAATTCTACAACATAATATACAAAAAAAGAGAACAAGGTCTTCTTTATGACCCGGTTCCCTTTTTAAAATTTTTCTTAATAAATCATATGGTGTTTTTTTGATTAAATGGTTAAAAACTCTATTGACGCAATGCTAGTGGGTTATACCACTTTTACTTAGGGCTTTATTATCAATTATTCAACTCTATTGATTGCTAAAAAATTAACACATTTTAATAGTTTAAATACAGTACGTACATTTTAAAACACAAGGCGATACAGTACTTATTCTTTTATGATTCTTTATTTGAGCTAGCAACCCTTCTTCCTTAAACAGGAAAGCATATTATCAAATCAGAAAATTTTTCTTATTGCAGTATTATTGTTATACAACTAAAATTTGTTATTTTAAATTTTTTTATAAACGTCTTACTTTTTAATTCTCACTGTAAGAACATCATAAGGTGGTATCATCCATTCATTTTGATCTACTAAGGGCTCTTCTATAGCATTCACCAATTCAACATGTTTCCCTTCAAAATGCCGTTTATCTATCATAGATGGTTTATCTGTAGGATTTTCTATCCGTATAATAAATTTGTCTTCACTATAAAAAGATGGATGACACGCAGAAACAATATATTCTTTTGGTAATTGCATTAATTCAAATTTATTATTCAATTGAAGCTTTTTGTCTGTTTGCTGAATTTTGTTATCTAAACGATTAAAAAAGAAATTATATTGTTGGCGTTGATAAAAAATGTTTCCTGACTGAAAACACCTTGCTATTAAAGAAGTATTAGCTCCATTAAAGGCACCTTTGCCCATATGGATAGCAAACGAAAATTCATGCTCCCCTATTAATTGAGCACCAGGGGTAGGAATAAATACGTGCCCTTTTTTTGTTGTATCACCTGATGCTCTTCCAGGTCGATAGTTCAAATCTGGCTTCCCTAATTGTCCAGTAGTAGAAAATAATGTAATATAAATACACTCTTTTCGATGTTGATATTCTTTCATTCCTTTTGTAAACACTGAACAATTATACTGTTTATCCGTTAAAGAAACGCTCTGATCAAATGGTTCAATATCAATTGGTTTTTCACTGTATATATTTTCCCATTCCTTTGGATAATCAGGTTTACGCTTAATATATCCAAATGGTAATGATGCAATATTTTCTTCTGATAAAATCCCAGTATTAATCTTCAAACGAAGTCGATGACTATATATTTGATTATTAACTTCTAGATTGCAATGAATAAGTTCGTCAAACTTGTTTAATTCAATTGATAGTTTGATATCTAATTTACCAGTTTTGTTTCTTTTGTAGCGATGTTCCAAATCTAATGGTAAATCATAGTATCCTTTAATAATCATCTTTTCAAAGTTTAAACTTTTTTCAACATTTGCTTCTTCAAATACTAAAGGTATGGCTACATCATTTTGAAGTGGTGAAAAATCATAAGTATCACCTGCATTTGCCTCATCTTCTAAAATAATAAAATTCCTAACTATTTTACCGTTTGAGTGTTTCAAAATAAGTTCTTGATTATCAAAACTAATATGATAATAATCATTCCCTATAAAATTACTTTGGTTATCCTCTATTAATTGTCTTTGTTTCATAATTGAATTTACCTCTTCAAAACTAATTACAGTATAGCCTAAAGAAGGCAATTCTACTTTTAATCGGACCGTTAATAAATAATAACCTTCTTCTTCAATATACCTATTCCCGGCTGATGTTTCTTCTAGTATATTCTTTCTTGATGGCACATATACTTCATTTACTATACATGCATCTTCTACATTAGGAAAATATATATATTTATTTTTAGAAGCTATTATAACATCCTTATATCCTTTAAATCGATGTAACTCAGTATTAAATATTAATATCTGTTTATCATTAAGTTCTAGATCATCAGCAATCTTTTTCTTTATGGTATTTTCTATACTATCTGCTATTTCCTCTGCTTCTTTCATTCGATGCATAATATCATCAGCTACTGCATCAGATACACACCCTGCTAAGCTATCATGTGCTTGTCCTTCTAAGATTTTTTTCCACATTTGTATTAATAACTGTTTTCCTATACAAATATTATTAAAACCAGCAATAACCAACAGTGGTTCTATTCGTTTTAATATTTTTTGCTCCAATTGGTAATTTCTTAATTTTATATTCATTCGACTTGATCCTATTGTCTTATGAACTCTTGCGTTAACTGGTTCTCTAAATTCACCTTGATACACTTCTAAAGATGGAAGGCTTTTTATATATTGAAGAAACATAGGATAACTACTTATAACATACTCATGTTTACCAATTTCATTTATTTTATCTATCTTGGTAGAAAAATCAAATATAATATTTAATTGATCATTTCCAGAAGGAATAAGTACTTCTGCAGTTTTGCTATAATTATGAATATATTCAATAGCAGGATCTAATCGTCGATCAACATAATCATGAGTAGGCTCTAAAAGCATCCCAGTTCCATAGCCTTGAGGCATATTGATAGCAATAACTTCCTTTTCGCCACCTAATCCTTTCCACTTGAAATAGGTTGACATTACTTGCTTTCCTAAATGTATACCTCTCCAAAAAAAGAAATTATCAAGCCCGATTTGATTAAATATTACTGGCATTTGCGCATTAAAACCAAATGTATCAGGCAAATAACCAATTTTCATATATTGACCATATTTTTTACTATCGAGTATTCCTATCATAGCATTTCTCAAAATAGATTCTCCGTGAGTAAAAAATCCATCTGTTTGTGTATACCAAGGACCAATATATAAACGTTCTTCTTTTACCAGTCTCTTTATTAAATTCATTTTTTCAGGGTGTAATGAAACGTAATCATCTAAGATAGATGTCTGACCATCCAATACAAAACTACTATTCGGATTTTTAACTAATTCATTCAATACCTCAGTGAATAACTGCTCACTAAGTACAAGTGCATCTGCCGAAGTAAAATACCATTCCCGATCCCAATGTGTATGGTTTACTATATGTGCTTTAACCATCATATCCCCCTTAACAAGATAGTAGAGCTCCCTCTTATAACTTAACAATTTTTTCAATAAGTGTTCTTTAAAAAACTCAAATAAATGTAATTACAATTTTATTTAATAAAAAGTTTAATTAAGCTTCCCATTCTGCTTCATTAAAATCATCTTCTATAATCTCTTCATCTGTGATTTCAGTATTTCTACGTAAAAACAAAGTCATAAATGTAACAACTAGTGTACCTATTGCTATTGCAAGCACATACAATGGCCAACTTTCTACTGTAAACCAACCATAAAAACCACTAATAGGTGCATGGTTTACCGTACCAAAACCTACTGCTAAAGCTGATCCAACTGCAGATCCTATAACAGTAGAAGGAATTACTTTTAAAGGAGACTCTACTGCGAACGGAATTGCACCTTCGCTAATTCCAACCAGCCCCATTATTAAAGATGACTTCCCTGCTTCACGCATCTCTGTATTATATTTCTTTTTAGCAATAAAACTAGCAAGACCTAGTCCTAAAGGGGGAATAATAATAGCCACTTGTGCAGCTGTATTAGGTGCATAAATTCCACTTGTTAATAAAGCCATAGCTGTAGTGACTGCCGCTTTATTAACTGGACCACCTAAATCAAAACCTACCATACCGCCTATGATCGCAGCCATTAGTATTTGATTACCACCAGAAAGTCCGTTCAACCAATTCTCTAACCCTGTGTTAATATTAGCAAAAGGTACACCGATAATGTAATTGATAATTAAAACAGTAATTAAAGTACCGAATACTGGAATTATAAAAACAGGTACAATCGAAGCGGCAGCTCGAGGAAGTTTAACATATTTTTTTATTAACAAACATGCATATCCTGCAATTAATCCGGCTGCTAATGCGCCCAAAAATCCTGCACCAATACCTTTAACAAGCATTCCTCCTACAAGTCCAGGAGCGATAGCAAGTTTATCCGCTACAGAATAACCAATAAAAGCCGCTATCACTGGAAACATCAATCCAAGAGCAATTCCTCCAAAACCATCGAGATCATGTAATAGTCGAATAATCCCATTAGAACTTTCGGCATAAGAAGCATCCCAAATATCAGTAATACCGTAAAAAGATCCTCCAACTCTGGAAATTGCCATAATTACAGCTCCAGCAATAACTAGTGGAATCATATATGATATTCCAGTTAAAACATGTCTTTTTAATTCATTACCTATAGTTTTTATCATTATTTTCCCTCTTTTCATTAAAGTTAATAAATTAATTCTAATGCATTTTTAATTACCTTTTCCCCATCCTTAATTGGTGCATTAACAGGAACTTCTAGTATTTGTTTACCTGTAAACCTTTCTTTATCACGTACTTTTGTATCTGTAGCTAAAATTACCACCTCAGCTATGCTAACATCTTTAACAGATAATTCATTCTCTACACCTGTTGCTCCTTGTGTTTCTACTTTTATCAAGTGTCCCATTTTTTTCGCAGCTTTTTTTAATGCTTGTGCAGCCATATATGTGTGAGCTACACCTGTTGCGCATGCAGTTATTGCAATAATTTTTCTTTTCATTATTTTTCATCCCCCTGATCAAAAATTCGGATAATCTCTTCTGGATATTTTGCGTTTGAAAGTTTTTCCACTACGTGATCATCCATTAATCTTTTAGCAATTTCAGATATTAATTGTAAATGCCCATTTGATTTATCATTTTCACTAATTGCCAGTAAAAATATTATTCTAACAGGTTTATCATCTAATGCTTGCCATTCGACTTGATGTTTTGTCCTCGCAAATACAATAGCCGATTTTTTAACAGCAGCACTTTTACCATGAGGTATAGCTATTCCGTTTCCTATACCAGTAGTTGCGTGTTCTTCACGTTGTAATACTGATTGTAAATATATTTGTTCATCAGATATTAACCCTTGTTGAACAAGATATTTACTCATTTTTTCTATAATATGTTCTTTCGTTTCTCCTTCCATGTCAAAAATAGTTCTTTCTACAGATAGAACATCTCGTATTTCCATTAGATCCCTTCCCTTTTTAAACACTTATATATTTGATCTGAATTGTCTGCCTTATCTAATTCATTCATTCTTTTTTTGTTATCAATAAATTCAAAAAAATTGTCATAGATATCATCTAAATCTAATTGATTATCTTTTTCTAGAGCAATGAAAAATACTTTGTTAACTAACTCATCTCCCCATTGTATTGGTTCTAATAATGTCGCAACAACAATTGTTGATTTCTTTATATATTTAGGATTAGCATGTGGTGTAGCCATACTATTAAATGATGTAAAAGAGAGCTCTTCTCTATCTAGAGCGCTTTGTATTACGGATGATTCAGCAAATCCTTTGTCAATTAAATGCTCCCCTATTTCTATAATTGCTTCTTTCATTGTTGTTGACTGTAAATTAACCAGTATATTTTCTTTTTTAATAAGTTCTATAAACATATTTGTCGCAGTCTTCTGTTCTTTTTGTAATGTTTTTATTTTATTTTGAACAACGTTTAGATCAATTTGATTCATTATAGGGCTTACAACTACAGTTGCAACATTCTCTACCTTTAAATGAATTGTACTTATAATAAGATCTGTATCTATATGTTCTGTCATCATTTCTTGAACAGATAAAACTTTCTGAATTCTTATATCAGGAAAATACTTTTTTATACGAGCTGCTAATAGTCTTGAAGAACCAAGTCCCGTGCTACAAACTATGACAACATTTAATTGATCTGGTAATATGCGTATTCTTTCTTGAAACGCTTCAAAGTGTAACGCTATATAAGCAGTTTCATCATCATTAATAGAAATGTTGTATTTTTTTTCAAATTGTTTTTTTAGAAATAAAGCCTTTTCAAAAGAAAGTAAAAAATTTTGCTTTATTTTATTTACATATGGATTGTTTATGTGCATTCCTAACTTCAACCGATTAATGACTGATTTCATATGTGTTGTAATTCCTTCAATTAAATCTCGATCATATTGATCTGATAAACAATTTTCCACAAAATTTCTAAGATCATTGTTAGGCACTTGATGAGTATGTTTTAACAGTCGTTCATTACATTGGTTGTAAGCCGCAGTTAAGTGAATATTAATATAGTAAATTTCGAATTTTGGGATTGTAATAGATAGACTTTTCTCCAATAAATTAACAATCCTAATTGTGTTTTGGTGTTGAGATAAAACAGAATGCTCTAAGGAAGTATTTTTTTCAATATTAATGAAAGATCCATTTTTAATTCTTTCAACAGTAATAGCTAAATGTATTACAAATGATTGAAATGCATAATCTGTAAATTGAAAATCATAAGTAATAGTGAATTCTCTTACGATTTCTATAATCTGTTTTAGAACTTTTTCTGAAAAGAGACCTTGCACATCAGCTTGAATGGTATCAAATTCATGTGAGAATTTATCTTCTTTATGTTTTAAATACCAATTCCCCCCCCAAAAATAATTGATAAATTTTGAGGTTAATGCTCTTTTTTCACTCTCCGTTATATTTAATTTCATCCCTTTACTAGGTTTTTTATATATGAACACCTCTTCTTCCTTCAATATTTTCTCCACTTCTTGAACATCCTTTTCAATAGTATCTTTACTGATGAAAAGTTCATCCGAGAGTTTTTGCATCGTAACATAACCTTGTGTTTTCAATAATTGAGAGTAGATATAGACGACTCTCTCCTCTTTTGTTGAAGGAATAGACTTACTTCGCGTAGATAGATCACTTAAGACACGGTTAATACTTTTATAATTTCCTTCAATAAAAACCCCTACTCTTGGTTTTCTCACAAGAGAAACTTTAAACTTTCTTAAGTAAGATTCAATTTCTTTAAGTAATTTAGATACCGTTTTTTCAGAAAGATGGAAATAATCAGCAATATCTTTCACTCTTGTATGACCGGATTCAATTAAGAATTTTATGATTTTCTTTTCCCGATTTGAAATCATATCATTTACCGCTTTCATTAATATTTTCCTTCCCTTCTTTTATTCTAGTATTTGAACAATCAACAGAAAACTAGGAAAATTACCGTATTGATTACCGCATTTTACATGTATTGCTCCTCTACTTACTTAATGATAAATTAAAATATGTTTCTATCAATCAAGTCAAAAGGAGATCAAAATATTGAATTATATTATTTCATTGCTCCCTGTATTCGGCTGGGGATTTATGCCGATAATTGCCAATTTAAAAAAAAGTAAACCAGAGGAGCAATTATTAGGCACTTCTATTAGTGCACTTTTCTTTTCTATTCTTTTATATATAATTGTACAACCTCATATCACATTTTTTTCATTTATTATCAGTTTTCTATCAGGGGTTTTTTGGAGTTTAGGTCAACTATTTCAATTTAAAGCAATCTCTGTTTCAAGTGTTTCAAAAACTATGCCACTTTCTAACGGAACACAATTAATTGGAACCACTTTGTTTGCTGTTTTTGTATTTCATGAATGGAACACTCTTAAAGCGACACTTATTGGCACTATTGCCATAGGAATTATTATTGCAGGTATTTATATCACTAATTATGTTGAAAAAAGTTATAAAGTTCAACACTCTCTATCTTTACATACTTTTAGCTTTGTTATCACATCGTCATTTTTTTTAACACTATATGTTATAACAAATCAACTTTTTTCAATTACAGGATATTCTATTATTTTCCCTCAAGCTATAGGTATGTTCACAGGCGCTATTCTTATTAATTATCTTAATAAACAAAATAAAGCCAGTAGATCCAGTGTTTCATTTAATTTGTTGACCGGTTTATCTTGGTCTATAGGTAATCTTGGTATGTTTTTAGCCACAGCAAGTCTAGGTATAGGAACCAGCTTCTCTATCTCTCAAGCATGTGTTATTGTATCAACAATCGGGGGTATAATTATTTTCAAAGAGGGAAAAAGTAGAAAAGAATGGGCGGTTATCTTAACAGGAATAATAGTTATTATGTTAGGTGTTTTTTTACTGGGAGTATTAAAGCAATAGTTTAAGGTTCTCTGTTAAATGTGGTGGTGTGATTTCCCCTCCACTACCGCTTTTATTAATTTTATATTACAAATAATGCTTGTACCTGAACCGCTATGGAAATAAGCTCGCTTTCCGCGGGCACGGCTCATAGCCGTCAAGTTAAGCAAAATGGTTTAAATCCTAAAGAATTATTCGTTATTCTTGAATTAAATCAAGATAATTCGGAGGGGTTTTTTCATGGCTAAGTACAATGATTTTCATTTATTTGCAAAA
>NZ_JACEFA010000023.1 GCF_014083865.1 Paraliobacillus salinarum
TATGTTTTTTCCTCATTAATCCCTCCACTCCAAATTTCTCAAATACCTTTACCCATCTTTTTAATGGTGAACTGCTTTTCATACCGTGCTTCCTTGCTAATATATCATAACCCAATTTTCCATCTTGATATTCTTTTACTAGCATTAATTTAAATTGTTCACTATATTTAGCCATAAAAATACACCCCAAAAGTTAGATTTTCACTCTAACTTTTGGGGTGCAGTACATTATTGAGATAGTTCTTTTTTTTATCAATCATTTTGGTTGCAATTATGGTTTAATAAATAGAAAATAGAGATAATATCCATAGTGTAAGATATTGGAGGTGACTATCACATATGTCATTGACTGTAACGGAAGAAGCGGCAAAATGGTATATAGATGAGATGGGCTTAGAGTCTGGTCAGTATGTCCATTTTTTTGTTAAATTGTATGGGGGTATCCCTACTGCACATTCTAATTACTTTTTAGGTGTATCTGTAGGGAAGGATGGAGAAATTGGTATCTCTGATGAAGTAGAAGGTGTTACATTTTATTTCACCCAGCAAGATAAATGGTTCCTTGAAGCTTATCATTTAACGGTAGATATGGGAGAAGAAGAAGCAGTATTTGAATTTACTCCAGTAAATGATTAAGTGTATGAAATAGCAAAAAAATCGGGCAATTGCCCGATTTTTTATTTGATTCTATTTAGTAGACCTATTGTTATAGAGTATAAATCATTTTTATAAGTGCCATCAGGTAATTTATTTAATTCCTTTAATGCTTTTTTTGTATAGCGTTCAGCTAAGTTCTTGGCCTTTTGTATGCCTTGCTCTTGCTCGATAATTTCTGTAATGCGCTGTATGTCTATAGCTTGTAAAGCATCTTTCTTTGATAAAAGTGGTTTTAATTCGTCTGCTTGTTTTTGCATTGCATAAATTAATGGTAATGTATAAATTCCTTGTTGTATGTCCGCCATAATTGGCTTACCAACTTCTTGAGCTTTCCCTTGATAATCTAAAATGTCGTCCATAATTTGAAATGCCATACCGATATAATGCCCCATATTCCAAGCGGTTAATGCTTGTCTCCTCGTAGCTTTGCTATCCACAGCGCCGGAGTAACAACTAACTGCAAAAAGTTGAGCTGTTTTTCCAGAGATTCGAGATAGATAACTCTTTACACTGGTTGGTGGCAAATAACGTGCATTTAACTGATCCAATTCTCCAGTTAATACTTTTTCCATGCTTCGTGAATTAAATTCTAGTTGAGCGAGAGATGTTGCGTGTCGCGATAGAATATTAAAGCAGACAGAAAATAAGTAGTCACCAGCGTATATGGCGAATTGATTGCCATGCGTTGTTTGTAGTGTTTGATGTCCGTGTCTTGTAGGTGACTCATCAATGACGTCATCGTGCACAAGTGTAGCCATATGCAACGTCTCTAATGCTGCAGCAACAGCTATTGCTCGCTCTTTATCTTGGTCTGGACCAATGTTTGAGCATAACAGGGAGTAAGTAGGGCGAAGTAATTTTCCCCCAGCAAAAATCATCTCTTTAATGATCGCATTTACCTTTTTATCACGAATACGAATATTACTATTAATGAGGTTTAATACACTCTCTAAATCATTTTTAAGTTCGGGATATTTATCCCACATTGGATGTACACGCATTAGGATAACCTCTTTCTCTAAAAGTAGTTATGCTGTCACTGCTGTCTTAAATCACGCAAATCCATGTAGTAGTGTAATTTTTCTACGTGAGTTAGTATATAATTTGCAGCAATACCAATAGCAATACCAGATAAAATACCGATAAACGATAATACAGGCAAATATAGCATGACTGTCCAGGTTTGAGCGATCCAGCTTGCTATCATTAATTGGCCCACATTATGTAATACAGCTCCAGTCGTGCTGACACCTATTAGACTAACATGCTTTCTCCCTAGGTTTTTCACAAAAAGCATCCCTAGAAAACTGAGTAATGCACCAGCAGCACTATACATGAAAGTCGATATCGTTCCACCTAGCAATGTTGCTAATACTAATCGAATGCTTACTACTTTAAAGGCATCCTTTGTGGGTAAGGTGTATAAAGCGAGCAATGTAATGATGTTTGCTAAGCCGAGCTTTGCACCAGGAGCTACAGCAAAAGGAAATGGAATGGCACGCTCTAATAAGCTAATAATAACGGCTTGTGCTGCTAGTAAGGCAATATAAACGAGTCGTTGATTTTTTGTCATAGCTAAACCACCCCAAATCATCTTGATTTTAAGAAAACAGTAAAGGGCAATAAAAAGAAAAGAAGTTGTACTGCTTTTATTCTTATTCCCCTTTCATGTCTTTTTAAATACATAGAATAAAGAAGATAAGCGAGTGGCTCAAGTAAATATGAGCCAATCGCCTTTTTTTCATCTACTTATTTTTTATCTTGATAAATGGCACTTTCTTTTCCATACCACCAACGGCCTAGTTTTTGTTGGATAAATGGGATTACCCAATAATCAAGTCCAAATGTACGTCCAGATCCATTCATTAGAGCGATAGATGCTGGTAACGCCCATACTTTATCCCAACCAAGCATAGCAGATAAAGTAAACATAACAAGGAACCCAGCACTTGCTGCGTTAGCTAACCATGTGAATAATCCACCTAAAATAGCTAAACCAATTGCTAATTCAACAAACACCATGAATTTTTGCATAAAGATCGCCATTTCTGGAGTTGGAAGAACAATTTTCATAAACCATTCAAAGATCCCTGGCATTTTACTTAAAATTGGTGTTGCCCATTCCGTAGCTGAGGCAGATGCACTTGCTCCACTAGTAGCTGTTTGTAACCATTCAAACGGAAGACGAACGGTATCGCCAACCAACCATGATCCTTCACCTAATCCTTTGAATAGATCAGGTACGGTAGACCAACTAGAGATTGCATTTTCAAATGTTTCTTTACCCCAAATTTTTGTACCGGCTTCAACTAACCAGAATCCAGCGACAAAGACTCGTAGTGGCAAGCTCCATAACACATTACCGTAGCGTGTTAAGAAGTCGCGGAAGATGTTACGTTTATCTTTTGTTTCAAAGAACTCATGACGGATATATTGAACCATATAATAGCCGCTTGCAATACCCATGAAATAATAAAGGTTAACCATATGTTTCATAAAGTTCGCAAACCATCCACTTAGTGAAACACCCATTAAGTTTGCAACACCGTATCTGGCACCGATAGATACCATTGTACCGTGATATTTACCTTCATAAGATGTTTTGTCACCACCACTAATTTCAGCGATAATGTTCTTAGCAGCAGTCGTACCTGTTTGTTCAGCTGCTTCAACAATTTGTGGTGTTGGCTTTCCTGGCTCTTCTTCATAGTAAGCTAAGTCACCAATAACATAAACGCTATCGTATTGCTCAGACTCCATATATTCGTTTACTTTTAAACGACCAGCGCGTGCAGTCTCCATACCGTAATCTTTTGTATCAGAGTTCGCTTTTACACCAGCTGTCCATATCAACGTATGTGTAGGTAGTGTGTCTCCTGATTTTAAAATAATTTCTTCTGCTTTTACTTCAACAATCGGTGAATCTTTTAATATTTTAACACCTTTTTTGTTTAAATATGCTTCTGCTTTATCAGCATCTTTTCTTTCTAGCATATTTAAAATCGTTGGAGCAGCTTCTACAACGTATAGTGAGATTTCTTCTGCATCTAGTTTGTTGTCTTTCGCTAAGCGTTCTTTCCATTCAATTAATTCACCAACCATTTCAATTCCGGTAAATCCAGAACCACATACAGTAAAGGTTAGCATAGAACGACGTGTTGCTTCGTCATGTACAGTTGCAGCTTTTGCTACTGTCTTCTCAATATGCTCGCGAAGCTTCACGGCATCTTCCCAAGACCATAGTGTGAAAGCATGCTCACCTACACCAGGAGTACCAAAATCATTTGGTTCGCCACCCATACCTAAAATCAGGTAATCGTAGTCGTATTCTCCGTGTGCTGTCGTAACTTTTTTCGTATCATGATCTACATGTGTTACGTTGTCAGTTACTAAATTCACTTTCGTGCGGTTAAATAACTTTCGTAGGTCAAATTGAATTGCATCTGGCTCTACTCGGTGTGCTGCTACTTCGTGTAATTCTGTCATCATCGTGTGATAGGAATGGCGATCAATTAACGTGATTGTAACTGAGTCGTCTTTTTTGTACTTCTTAGCTAATTTTTTAGCTGCGTGTACACCAGCATAACCAGCACCGATAATGACAATATTCTTGTTTGCCATAATATCTATTCACTCCTTATAAAATAAAAATCAATAATATCAACGTTGTGAAAGTCTGAACAACCGCTTATAATTGTACCTCTAGTTCGTGCCTATGTCTAGTGAGTTTTTAAAGATTATATATAAATAAATCTAAAAAGTTCACAACTTTAATAAAAATTTTAAACTATAAAGTTCAATAAGTTTTCACATGTTGTATAAAATACCTATACAACTAACTTTTAACCGTGCTATGGTAGTATTAATCAAAGGTATAGGATATAGACACTATAATGAAGAAGATGCTATACTTATTTCGGAAAAATGTGAAAAAGTTCACATTTATAATAATTTAATTTATATTTATTATTTCATGTTAGAGAGGTTTTGACAATGTTGAAAAAGAAATATGTGTTGATGCTATCGTTAATTATATTCGTTATAACGGGTTGTAATACTAATGAACAGAAAGTATTAGAATCACCTTATAAAAAAACAGAATTTATGATGGGTACTGTTGTGACGTTAAAGATTTATGATGAAGGAAAGGAAGATGTTTTAAGTCTCGCCTTTAATGAAATGGAACAACTTGCTGGTCAAATCGGAGTAGGTGAAGCAAATTCACAAATCGATCAAATTAATACCGCTGCCGGAGAAGCTCCAGTAGAAGTATCTGAAGATGTTTTTAATCTAATCCAAGCTGGAAAAAGCTATAGCGAACAAGCGGAAGGGTCGTTTGATATTACTGTTGGTCCTTTAACTTCACTATGGCATATCGGGTATGAAGACGCAAAAAAACCAACACAAGAAGAAATAGATGCTGTCCTACCTTTAATTAATTATCAAAAAGTTTTACTAGATGAAAAAGAACAGACGGTATACTTAGAGGATAAAGGAATGGGAATGGATTTAGGTGCTATTGCAAAAGGGTTTATTGCGGATAAAGTAACACAGTTGTTAGATGAAGAAGGAGTTACGACAGCTATTATTGATTTAGGTGGAAATATTTATGTGAAAGGTAATAATCCTTCTGGAAAAGAGTGGACGGTCGGTGTGCAAGATCCATTTACAGAGCGTGGCCAAATTGTGGGTAAAATAGAAGCGAGTAATCAATCCATCGTTACTTCGGGTATATATGAGCGGTATTTAGAAGTAGATGGTGAACGATATCATCATATTTTGAACCCGCTTAATGGTTATCCATATGAGAATGAAATTGCTGGTGTGACAATCGTGAGTGAAAAATCGATAGATGGGGATGCACTGTCTACTTTAATTTTTTCTAAAGGTTTAAAGGATGGATTAACACACATTGAAAAACAAGAAGGTGTAGAGGCGATCTTTGTTGATAAAGACCAGCAAGTATATATTACTTCAGGCTTAGATGACGAATTCGAGTTAACGAATGAATCATTTAAATTAGGAAATAGAGAAGAACTATAGTAAGGGGAGATCAGATGTCCATCGCTACATTTTTAAAATTAGTAGAAATTCAAACTAAAATTGCAAGTGTATTTCCGTTTTTAATTGGTTGTTTGTTTGTTTATTATCGTTATGATTCCTTTCAACCATTAAATACAGCAATCTTTTTTCTTTCTATGCTTACCTTTGATTTAACAACTACTGCGATTAATAATTATATGGATTATCGGAAAGCATCTTCTGAAGCATATCGGAGAGAGCATAATGTAATTGGCCAACAAAATATATCTGAACGAGTTGTCGTTATAACAATTTTAAGTTTATTGTCTATCGCTACGGTATTAGGAATTTGGCTTGTTTTCCGAACAGATTTATTTGTGTTGTTAGTAGGGATGGTATGCTTCGGTATTGGGATATTTTATACGTTTGGACCAATACCGTTTTCTAGAATGCCGTTAGGAGAAATTTTTTCGGGGATAACAATGGGTTTTGGCATATTGTTCCTATCTATTTATGTCAACGCATTTGATCAAGGAATTGTACAACTATTATGGCAAGGTAGAATGATTAGCTTACAGGCAGATATATTGTTAGTCTTAGAAATTATATTAATTAGTATTCCGTGTGTATTTACCATTGCTAACTTAATGCTTGCCAATAATATTTGTGACTTAGAAGAAGATATTCGTAATCAGCGTTTTACTTTACCATATTATATAGGGAAAAAATATGCGATTTGGCTATTTAATGGGTTATACATTTTATCATTTATCTCTATTGTGTTGGCTGTATTGTTAGGATTGTTACCTTCCATCTTGCTGATTATCTTGCTAGTAAGCTATCCAGTGTATCAACTTGTTCGCACGTTTAATAACAAGCAAGTAAAATCGGAGACATTTAGTGTTGCAGTAAAAAACCTAGTCTTAGTAAATGGTTCATTTGCGATGCTATTAGCAATAACGGTATTGTTCTACTAAAATGAAAGAGAATAACTTTCGAAAAGAAGGAGATGGATAGTGTTGGTAGCTGAAAAGACAATCGTAGAAGTGGATAATCTTACGTTTCGCTATGACTTACGTAAGGATGATCATACCTTGTCAGCTATCTCAATCTCCATTAAACAAGGGGAATGGGTAGCGATTGTTGGTGGTAATGGTTCAGGCAAATCAACGCTAGTTCGTTTACTTGCTGGATTGTTAAAAGCTGAACGTGGAACAATCACGATTGATGGCGTAAGGTTAAATGATGAAACAAAGTGGGATATCCGAAAAAAGATAGGATTAGTATTTCAAAACCCTGAAAATCAATTTATCGGTACTACTGTGCAAGATGATATTGCTTTTGGGTTAGAGAATAATAATATTTCTTATGATGAGATGAAGCAAACGGTTGATGAAGCATTAAAGTTAGTTGGTATGGATAGTTATCGCAATCAAGATCCCTCCCGCTTATCTGGTGGTCAAAAGCAACGAGTTGCTATAGCGGGTATTCTGGCTTTTAAGCCGAATGTGATTATGTTGGATGAGGCGTTGGTGATGCTTGATCCAAGAAGCAGAATACAACTTTTATCAACGTTAAAAAAGCTTAGAGAGCAAAATGATATTACGATTATTTCTGTTACACATGATATGAATGAAGCAGCATTAGCAGATCGCATCATTGTAATGGATAACGGAACTATTATTCAAGATGGTATTCCGGAACAAATATTTATCAATAATGATCAGCTATCCCCCCCTTTTGCAGAACAGTTGCGACGTAAATTAGCTGAAAAAGGAAGCGCAGTACCACAAAGCTATATGACAGAAGACGAAATGGTGGATTGGTTATGCAGGTGAATTTTAAAGGGGTAGCAGCAGATTATCAAATCGGTCCTATTCGAAGTAAAAACATTATACAACAAGTAAACCTCTGTCTCCCTAGTCAGTCTTTTACAGCAATCGTTGGTCATACTGGTGCAGGGAAGTCTAGTTTGCTTAAAACAATAAACGGATTGCTTCTTCCTACAACAGGAACAATTCAAGTTGGTGACCAAACAATAACTGCTGATTCCCCAAGTAAAGCTGTACTAAAAAGCATCAGACAAACGGTAGGAATGGTGTTTCAGTTTCCAGAAGCACAACTGTTTGCCGAAACGGTCGAGCAAGACATTTGTTTTGGGCCTTTAAATTTTGGTGTGTCAAAGCAAGAAGCCAAACAATTAGCACAAGAAGCGATTGCATTAGTTGGCTTAGAAGAGTCGATTCTGGCTAAATCTCCATTTTCATTATCGGGTGGACAGCAACGACGTGTGGCGATCGCTGGTGTGTTAGTAATGAACCCTGATGTGCTCGTTCTAGATGAACCAGGAGCCGGCTTGGATCCAAAAGGGAAAGATGAAATTTTGACTCTGGTGAAAAACCTACATGAATCAAAGGGGATTACTACGCTATTAGTTACACATGAGATGAATGATGTTGCGCGATATGCAGATGATGTTGTTGTTATGGAACATGGAGAAGTCGTAGCGCACAAGCCAGTACATACTTTTTTTGATGATGTGCAACAACTGAAATCTTGGTCTCTTGATTTACCTGAGGCAAGGCGATTTCAGTTACGCATAGAAAAGGAAGCAAACGTAAAGTTACCAAAAGTTTGCTTAACCATCGATGATTTAGTAGCGTCCTTAATTGAGGTGGGACTAGCATGAACAAACTAATTTTAGGAAGATATTTTCCGGGTGAGTCCTGGTTACATCAAATAGACCCCAGAGCAAAGCTTGTTGCAGCGATTAGTTTTATTGCTATTTTATTTATTGCGGTTAATTGGCAAGGCTATCTTTTATTAGGCTTGTTCACTATATTTGTCATGCGACTATCTGGTATTTCTTTTAAAATGTATATTCGAGGTGTGCGACCGTTAATCTGGCTAATCCTTTTTACAGTTTCGTTACAGGTTTTATTTACTGCAGGTGGAACCGTGTATGTAAACTGGGGCCCAATTACCATATCAGAATATGGCTTAATTAATGGTGTGTTTATTTTTTGTCGATTTGTAATGATTATTTTTATTTCAACGGTAGTTACTTTAACAACAAAACCGATCGATTTGACCGATGGAATTAATGCACTGCTTTCTCCATTACGGTTGATTAAAGTACCGGTAGATGATATTTCGTTAATGCTCACGATCGCGCTTCGTTTTATTCCAAATCTACTAGATGAAACACAGAAGATCATGGACGCACAAAGAGCAAGAGGGACAACATTTGGTGAAGGATCATTAGTTGAACAGATGAAGAAGTTAGCTCCGATTATTATGCCACTATTCGTTAGTTCTTTAAAGAGAGCAGAAGATATGGCAGATGTGATGGAAGTGAGAGGTTATCAATCATCTAAGCCGAGGTCTAGCTTTCGGAAGCTAGCTTGGAAAAAACGAGATACGGTTGCAATTGTAACGATGGTTGTTTTAACAGCTGTGCTTGTATTATTACGTGAGTTAGGCGCATATTCTATCTATTAAACAGGTTAGGGGTAGCTATGTTATACCATAATTATACGAAAAAAAGATGGTCTCCTAAAGGATGCCATCTTTTTGTACTTTATATGTATAGTAACAAGGTTTGAAAAATGGTAGCGGCGGAGGGGATCGAACCCACGACCTCACGGGTATGAACCGTACGCTCTCGCCAGCTGAGCTACGCCGCCATGTATATTACTTTAAAGTCACAAGTGATATATTACAATAGCAATTACATACTGTCAATAGTTTAAATGAAAAACACGGATTATATCAATAAATATCGTATCAAAATAGGTGTTGCTTCAAGAAAAAAGGGGGAACCAATTTTCGATGATTGAAAGGTTCTTGGTGAATATAAAGTGATGTAGCAGAAAATCGTCGAACATTTTGATACGATTGGTGGGAGGTTTTGACAAAAAAATGCAATGAACTGTGCTTTAATTATCAACATACTATACAAGGAGTGAAGGTATGTTGGAAACATTATCTGGACCAAACGTGATAGGTAGATATGAAAAGAAAACGAAGAAGGGAAAAGCGCAGTGGAAAGATGCAACTCGAAAACTTATGCTGGAGCAAGGTGGCATCTTATATATTATTGCTTTTTTACTAGGACGAGCAGTTGTTTTGGAATCATTGTCACCATTTGTACTTGCTTATCTCGCTTCGATTTGGCTTTTACGAAAAGAAAAAGCACGCCCAATAATGTTAGTTATGGTAGCTAGTAGTTTAACTATTACTGGACAGCATAGTTTCTATATCGCTTTAGCAACACTTACATTTATTTTTTTTGCTGCTATCTGTCGCTCTTTGAAACACCAACATAAGATCATTCCAATCATTGTCTTTTGTTCAAGCTTATTACCAAGATTGGTTGCTTATGCTTTATTTGAGTCATTAACATTATATGAATGGATGCTTGCGGGCACAGAAGCAACTCTAAGTGCTGTCTTAGTATTAATCTTTATGCAAAGTGTGCCTTTATTATCACCAAAAAGATATAATCCTACTTTAAAGAATGAAGAGGTTATTTCTTTAATCATTCTTTTAGGTTCCTTACTAACAGGAATGATTGGTTGGCAAATTTTCGGTGCAAATGTAGAGCAAATTGCATCTAGATATCTTGTGTTATGGCTTTCATATATTGGTGGTGCTGCAATTGGATCTACTGTTGGGGTAGTAGCTGGATTAATCTTAAGCTTAGCAAGCGTTGGAAGTATTTATCAAATGAGTTTATTAGCTTTTGGTGGTCTTTTAGGTGGTTTGCTAAAGGAGTGGAGAAAAATAGGGGTTAGTTTAGGTTTAATGATTGGGACTGTATTACTTGGTTTTTATGGAGAAGGCGCCATTGTTTTGACGGTCTCACTGTTAGAAACAAGTTTTGCGGTTGGACTATTTTTATTAACTCCTTTGCGGTTAATACGTACTGTTGCACGCTACATACCTGGAACAAGTGAGCATGCAAAAGAGCAGCAGCTATATGTTCAAAAAGTAAGAGATGCGACAGCGAATCGCATGGAGCAATTCTCCAATGTGTTCCAAGCGTTATCCAAAAGCTTTGACATGCAGAAAATACAACAAGTAAAAGTGACACAAGAGGAAAAAGAAATGGACTATTTTTTAAGTAATGTGACAGAGCGAACGTGCCAAAGCTGCTTTAAAAAAGAACGTTGCTGGGTCCAACAATTTGATAAAACATATGAATTAATGAACGATGTAAAACAAGATTTAGAGCAACATCAAAGGGTAGATAAAGTATTACATTGTCAGTTTGCTAATCATTGTGTAAAGTCAAATAAAATTTATGAAGTAATGAAAGAAGAGTTATCTTACTATCAAGCAAATCAACAGTTAAAAAAGCAGGTAGGAGAGAGTCGCCGCTTTGTGGCAGATCAATTATTAGGTGTATCAGAAGTAATGGGTGACTTTGCTAAAGAAATAGTGAAAGAAAGAGAAAACCATGAACAACAAGAGATGGATATTGTTGCTGCATTAAAACAAATGGGTTTCGAAATAATGAAATTAGATATTTACAGTTTAAAAAAAGGAAATATAGATATCGAAATGAATTTATCTGTTTATGAATATCACGGGGAAGGACAGAAGATTATTGCTCCGCTTCTTTCTGATATTTTACAAGAATCGGTTGTGGTAAAAACGGAAGAAACGTCACCTTTACCAAATGGGTACTGTCACTTATGTTTCGCCTCTGCCAAAAACTTTGTTGTCGATGTTGGTGTAGCACACGCAGCCAGAGGAGGTGGCTTTATTTCTGGTGATAGCTATTCAGCAATGGAACTGAGCTCTGGAAAGTATGCACTTGCAATCAGTGATGGCATGGGGAATGGAACTAGGGCACACGAAGAAAGCTCAGAAACACTAAGACTTTTACAGCAGATTCTTCAATCTGGTATTGATGAGCACGTAGCAATAAAGTCAATTAATTCTGTGCTTTCGTTACGCACAAATGATGAAATATTTTCTACGCTGGATCTTGCCGTTATAGATTTACATCATGCAGGTGTGCAGTTTTTGAAAATTGGTTCCACACCAAGCTTTGTTAAGCGTGGAAATCAGCTTCACATGATTCAAGCAAGTAACTTACCGATTGGTATCATCTCGGATGTCGATGTAGAGGTAGTTCATGATGAGCTTAAAGATGGGGACATGCTAATCATGGCAAGTGATGGCATTTTTGATGGACCAAAACATATAGAAAACATGGATGCTTGGTTGAAGCGGAAGTTAAGAGAGTTGGAAACAGATGAGCCTCAAGAAGTGGCTGATATTTTATTAGAAGAAGTCATTCGAGCAACAGAGGGCGCAATTGTTGATGATATGACATTAGTTGTTGCAAAAATTTCGAAATTCCAACCGAAATGGGCGACCATTCCTTTTTATCAAAGGCAAGCAAACTAATATTTTTCTTATTGGCTCGTATAAAATCCTATGAATCTGTCGACAATGATGCTAAGAAAAAGGCTGAAGGATAAAGGCGTAGGAGGAGCATGAAAAAATGAGAAAAGGAACATTGAAGCAAATTTTATTAATAACAGATGGTTGTTCGAATCAAGGGGAAGATCCTGCCATGATTGCTACATTGGTGGCTCAGCAAGGAATAGCTGTCAATGTGATTGGTGTATTAGAAGATAGTCAAAGAGAAAATCCACCAGGTCTTGAAGAAGTCGAGGAAATAGCTGAAGCAGGCGAGGGTGTAAGTCAAATTGTTTATCAACAAGCACTATCACAAACGGTTCAAACAGTAACGAAGCAGGCGATGACACAGACGTTACAAGGTGTAGTAAACCAGGAACTAAAGCAAATTCTAGGACCAGGACAAACAGTTGATTCTTTGCCGCCAGAGCAACGTGGTGAAGTGATGGAAGTAGTTGAGGATCTAGGAGAAACATGTAATGTAGAAGTGCTTGTGTTAGTGGATACGAGTGCAAGTATGCAAAATAAGCTGCCAACAGTGAAAGAAGCTTTAATGGATTTGTCTATTAGTATGAATGCAAGGATTGGAAAAAATAGATTTGCGATTTATTCTTTCCCTGATAAACGAAAAACAATTAAACAAATTATTGATTGGTCCGAGAAGCTAGATGCAATGGCTTCCGTCTTTCCGAAGCTTACAAGTGGTGGTATTACACCAACAGGTCCAGCATTAAAAGAAGCAATGTATCAATTTGGAAAATCAAAATTAATGAGGAGTAGGAAGCGAGAAGATGAATCCACATTTGAGCAAACAGGTAATTAATCTTCGGCCAGGCTCATTAATTTATGGTCATTGGCATAAGCAACGTTATAAAGTAATCTCTTTACTTGGAAAAGGTGCAATCGGATCTGTTTATTTATGTGAGCGAAGTGATGGCAAAAGAGTAGCACTAAAAATAAGTGACAAAAGTGCATCAATTACTACTGAAGTGAATGTTTTAAAGCAATTGAACAAGGTCCAAGGTACTTTACTTGGGCCTTCTTTGTTTGATGTAGATGATTTCGTATTATCTAACGGTATTCGCTACTCTTTTTATGTGATGGAGTATGTGAAGGGAATACCAGTTTCCGCATTCTTAAAAAAAAGAAGCAAAGATTGGCTTGGGGTTTTTTTATTACAAGTATTATCAGACTTAGATCGATTGCATCAACAAGGGTGGGTGTTTGGAGACTTAAAGCTAGATAATGTGCTTGTGACAGATATGCCTCCTAGAGTGCGATGGATTGATGTTGGCGGAACCACGCAAATAGGTCGTTCTATTAAAGAATATACAGAGTTTTACGATCGTGGTTATTGGCAGCTTGGTACTAGAAAAGCTGAACCAAGCTATGATTTATTTGCTGTTGTTATGCTTGCTTTGCATTATGCTTATCCAAATCAGTTTGACAGAGGTAAAAATCCAGAGCAAACCTTAAATGAAAAGCTTAGGCAAGCAACAGTTCTTCAGCCTTATCGAGTATGCTTAGAGCGAGCGTTACGCGGGCATTATCAAACAAGTGCACAGATGTTAAATGATTTAAATCGTATCTTAATAAAAAGGCAAACAACACCCATGTTCCGTCACCAATCCATAACAAATAAACAAGTAGCTGGAGATACCGTGCTTCCCTTAATCGAAACGTCAGTGATCGGAGTTAGTTCTGCGTTGTTTTTTCTTGTCTATTACTTCTTCATTTAACATACATTTGTAGATGACACTTTTAAATCATCGTCTTATGTTGTTCAAGTTGTGGCAAACATGATAGGATAGACTTGTTTATCAATCTTGGAAAGAAGATGAGAAGCACATGCTAAATCAAAAAGTAGACCATTTTATAAAACAACATCAGCTATTTCACAAGAGTGCAACACTTATCGTTGGCGTATCTGGTGGACCAGACTCGATGGCGTTACTTCATTATTTACAAGCGAAAAAAAAAGTTTGGGATTGGACGATTATTGCTGTAGCGATTAACCACTGTTTGCGTGGTGAGGACGCCTCGGCCGATATAGAATTTGTCCGCAATTACTGCTTGAAGCATAATATTACTTTTGAGGCTGGCATAGTAGATGTTCCTAAACTAAAACGAGAAGAACATCTAGGTACCCAAGATGCAGCGAGAAGACTGAGGTATTCTTTTTTTGAGGAAAAAATGAAGCAATACGACGCAGATTATCTTGTGCTAGGGCATCACGGAGATGATCAAATCGAAACGATGTTTATGCGTATGACAAGAAGTGCAAATCCTAGTGCTTTAAAAGGTATTCCACTGAAGCGCCCTTTTGCCACAGGTTATATTGTCCGTCCATTTTTAGCTATTAATAAAGAAATGATCAAGATGTATTGTTTAGAAAATGGGATTACTCCGAGGCTTGATCCATCGAATGAGGAGGATGTGTACACTAGAAACTATTTCCGAAAACATCTTTTGCCATTGTTAAAGGAGCAAAACCCAAGCCTTCATCATTCCATTCAAAGGTTAAGTGAATCAATTGGAGCGGATCAAGATTATTTGGAAGAGCAAGCGAAAAAAGCCTTGAAAAAAGTTTTAGTTTTTCCAATGACACAATCAGCTGTAAATCTATCAATTAATCTTGTGAAAACATATCCGTTTGCTTTACAAAGACGAATGTTTCATCTAATATTAAACTATCTATATCACACTATTCCTTCTGGGTTATCTTATGAACATGAACAGTACTTTTTGAACCTAATTCATAGCAATCGTGCGAACGTGACGATAGACTTACCAAATGGTTTGAAATTACATAAAGCTTATGAAACAATTCTGTTTACATTTAATCAAGAAGATGCACCGTTTTTTTCTACTTCATTACCTGTTCCTGGGCAAATCACTTTACCTTCAGGTGACATCGTACTGGCAACTGTTACCGATGATAATATTTCAACTATTAATGGGAAGAATACATTAATATTACCAGTAAGCGACTCAGAGAAATATGCTTCATTCGTTGTTCGTTATCGAAAACCAGGTGATCGAATGCATGTAAAGGGATTAGGAGGTAGTAAAAAAGTTAAGGACATCTTTATTGATAAGAAGATCCCGTTACAGAAAAGAGACCAATGGCCATTAGTTATTGATCAAGAAGGACATGTATTATGGATAATAGGCTTAACTAAAGGAATGATTCCAAACCAAAAACAAGTAAATCAATATATTCAACTAGAATATAGGGGAGCAGAACTTTATTAGGAGGATCGGAATGCATAAAGATATTGAAAAAATATTGGTTTCACAAGAAGAGATCGAACAAAAATGTCAAGATTTAGGTCGACAATTATCTGAAGAATATCAAGACCGCTTCCCGTTAGCTATAGGAGTACTAAAGGGAGCGTTGCCGTTTATGTCTGATATCCTTCGTTGTATGGATACATATTTAGAAATGGATTTTATGGATGTATCTAGCTATGGTGGGGAAATGCGCTCATCAGGTGAGGTTAAAATTGAAAAAGATTTAAACACAAAGGTAGAAGGTAGAGATTTGTTAATCATTGAAGATATTATCGACAGTGGTTTAACACTAAGCTATTTAGTTGATCTGTTTAAATACCGTAAAGCAAAGTCAATTAAAATTGTCACATTGTTAGATAAACCAGAAGGCCGAACTGTAGATATTAAAGCAGATATTGTAGGCTTCCAAGTTCCGAATGAGTTTGTTGTTGGATATGGTTTGGACTATCAAGAGAAATATCGCAATCTGCCATACATCGGTGTGTTGAAGCCACATATTTATGGTGGAGAATAACGTCTAGTAAACAAGACAAGACGCTCCTTGTTTTAATTTGAAATAGATATAACGTAAGAAAGTTACAGTAACATAATGATAGGAAAATACAAATAGTTGTAATCGCCCTTTTTATTATGATACTATTTACTATAGTTTTCTCGCTTGGGAGGAGGTAGGCAATGAACAGAATTGTACGTAATGTTATTTTTTATTTTGTTATATTTATCGTAGTAATTTCCGTTATGGGAGTTTTTACAGGACAAAATAATCAACAAAAAGAATTTAGTGTAAGTGAATTTATGGAACAGTTTGATAAAGGAAATATTGCTGAAATGGACATGAGGCCCTCTAATGGTGTCATGCGCATTACTGGAACATTAACGGATGAAGAAAATAATTCATTTGTAACAAACATTCCAGATAACCCTGAAATTGTTGCTGAAATTACAAAACAGGGTTCAGAGCAAGGGATTATTGATATAAAAGAAGAAGAACAACCGAGTGCATGGTTAACGATATTAACCTCTTTAATTCCGTTTGTGATTATATTTATCTTATTCTTCTTCCTACTTAACCAATCACAGGGCGGTGGTAGTCGTGTGATGAACTTTGGTAAGAGTAAGGCTAAGATGTATAGTGAAGAGAAGAAAAAGGTTAGATTTAAGGACGTTGCCGGAGCGGACGAGGAGAAACAAGAACTAGTAGAAGTTGTTGATTTCTTAAAAGATCCGCGAAAATTCGCTGCAATTGGTGCGAAAATCCCTAAAGGTGTGTTATTAGTTGGACCACCGGGAACAGGTAAAACATTGATTGCGCGAGCAGTTGCTGGTGAAGCAGGCGTGCCGTTCTTCTCTATCAGTGGTTCTGATTTCGTTGAGATGTTTGTTGGTGTTGGTGCTTCTCGTGTACGTGATTTATTTGAGAACGCGAAGAAGAATGCACCATGTATTATCTTTATTGATGAAATTGATGCTGTTGGACGTCAACGTGGAGCCGGAGTAGGTGGCGGACACGATGAACGTGAACAAACATTAAACCAACTATTAGTTGAAATGGATGGCTTCGGTGAAAATGAAGGAATAATCATTATTGCTGCAACAAACCGTCCAGACATTTTAGACCCTGCGTTATTAAGACCTGGTCGTTTTGACCGTCAAATTACAGTAGATCGTCCGGACTTACGTGGGCGTGAGGATGTATTGAAAGTACATGCGCGTAATAAGCCGCTTGCTGAAGATGTAGAACTAAAAACAATTGCAATGCGTACGCCTGGATTTTCGGGTGCAGACTTAGAAAACTTATTAAACGAAGCGGCACTAGTTGCAGCTCGTGGCGATAAACAAAAAATCGAAATGGTTGATGTAGACGAGGCCATTGATCGTGTAATCGCTGGACCTGCTAAGAAGAGTCGTGTTATTTCTAAGAAAGAAAGAAATATTGTTGCCTATCATGAAAGTGGACATACAATTATTGGCATGGTATTAGATGATGCGGATATGGTTCACAAGGTTACGATTGTTCCACGTGGTCAAGCTGGTGGTTATGCAGTTATGTTACCAAAAGAAGATCGTTACTTTATGACAAAGCCAGAACTCTTAGACAAGATTACTGGACTACTTGGTGGTCGTGTAGCAGAAGAAGTTATCTTTGGTGAAGTAAGTACAGGTGCTCATAATGACTTTGAGCGTGCTACAAATATTGCACGTAAGATGGTTACAGAGTACGGTATGAGTGAGAAAATTGGACCGCTTCAATTTGGTAGCTCTGGTGGTCAAGTGTTCTTAGGTCGCGATATGCAGAATGAATCGAATTACAGTGATGCCATTGCATATGAAATTGACCAAGAAATCCAAAGCTTTATTAACCAATGTTACGCAAGAGCGAAAGAAATTCTTACTGAAAATAAAGATAAGCTAGAATTAGTTGCTCAAACATTGTTAGAAGTGGAAACATTAGATGCGTCACAGATTAAGTCTCTGTTTGAAGAGGGTGTAATGCCTGAGCCTGTTGTTTCCGAACAAGATGGTAAAGCACCAGAACCAACTGTGGAAACAGATGAGTCAAGTAATCAAGATGTGAAAGTGAATATTCAATCAAAATCATCTGATGAAAAAACGACTGAACATCACACAGAAGAGCAAGAAACAGAAGAGGATGCAGATTCAGATAAAAAAGAATAATGCGTAAAAAAGGAGGGTGTTTACGTCACCCTCCTTTTTTATTTGAGTAATTAATGTAGAATACATACGAGTTACTCGTATTTGAATTAAAAGATAAGAAACGATAAAATTAGTCAAAAATATAGTTTTATTAAAAACAGTTTTTAAATTCATATAGAGTTGGTGATCACAATGATTTTTGTGTTGGATGTAGGGAATACAAATACAGTGTTAGGTATTTTTAAAGAAGATACGTTAAAATATCAATGGCGAATTAAAACAGATAGAGATAAAACAGAAGATGAATTTGCTATGCTAATTAAATCATTTTTTCAACATGAATCCATATCGTTTAATGACATTAAAGGAGTGATTATCTCCTCTGTTGTTCCTCCGATTATGTATGCGCTAGATAGTATGTCGAAAAAATATTTCAAACAAGATCCAATTATTGTTGGAAATCAATCAATGGAATCTTTATTAAAAATCAAGTATCCAAATCCAAAGGAATTAGGGGCTGATCGAATTGTTAATGCGATTGGTGCAATTGAAGAGTATGGAGCACCACTAATTATTATTGACTTTGGGACAGCCACAACCTACTGCTATATTAACGAACATGAAGAATACGTTGGTGGCGCGATTGCACCGGGAATAAATATCTCGTTAGAAGCACTCTACACGAGAGCCGCTAAATTACCTAAAGTAGAAATAACGCATCCTGAACAAATTATTGGCCATTCTACTGTAGAAGCGATGCAATCTGGCATTTATTATGGATATGTTGGACAAGTAGATGAAGTGGTGCGCAGGTTTAAGAAAGTCAGTCCAAAAGAACCTACAGTCCTTGCTACTGGTGGTCTATCTACGTTAATGTCAGATGAGTCGAGCACAATAGACATAGTAGATCCTGCACTTACGTTAAAAGGGTTGTACACAATTTATAGAAAACTAAAAAATAAAGGGGTATTTTTGTAAATGAAGGATTATCTAATTAAAGCGACAGCATTTAACGGCACAATCAGAGCATATGCAATACAATCAACGGAAACAGTGGAAGAAGCGAGAAGACGACATGATACGTGGGCAACAGCTTCGGCAGCGCTGGGTCGAACGATTACGATTACTACAATGATGGGCGCAATGCTTAAAGGAAATGATAAATTAACGGTAAAAGTGGAAGGAGACGGACCAACTGGACCAATCGTTGCTGATGCAAATGCTAACGGCGAAGTGCGCGGTTATATTACGAATCCTCACGTTGATTTTGATTTAAACAGTAAAGGAAAATTAGATGTTGCTCGAGCGGTAGGAACATCTGGTAGTTTAAGTGTCGTAAAAGATTTAGGTTTAAAAGAAAATTTTACAGGACAAGTTCCAATTATATCTGGAGAAATAGGTGAAGATTTCACTTATTATTTTGCCAATTCAGAGCAAGTCCCTTCAGCTGTTGGTGCGGGTGTGTTAGTTAATCCGGATCATAGTATTCTTGCTGCAGGAGGATTCATTATTCAAGTTATGCCCGGTGCAACGGATGAAACCATTTCACAAGTTGAAGAAAAAATCGCTACAATGCCTGCAATTTCCACTTTGATTAGAGAAGGGAATACACCTCAACAAATATTAGCAATTTTATTGGGAGAAGAAAATATAAAAATACATGAATCTTTACCTGTTACTTTTTCTTGCTTCTGCTCAATTGATCGAATTAAAAACGCTATTCGGGGGTTAGGGAATGAAGAGATTGATAAGATGATTGAAGAAGACCACGGTGCAGAGGCTACTTGTCATTTTTGTAATGAAGTCTATACTGTCTCTGAAGAAGAGTTGCAGGAATTAAAACAATCATAAGGAGAGAGAAGATGAGGCGCAAGCTAGTATTGGGTATCATACTCGGTCTTTTGTTAACGAATATAGTCACATTAGGTCTTTGGTGGTGGAACAGCAGTACTGGAGATGTTGATTACTCCGTTGACTTTGAATCTCGAAAACCAGTAGCTAAGGTGAATGGTGAAAAAATTAAATATAAAGATTGGTTAAGTTATTTAGAAAATCAATACGGAAAAAAGGCATTACAAGATATGATTGATACACAAGTTATTAAACAGCTGGCGGATCAAGAAGATCTCTCCATTAATAAGGGTGTATTAAAGTTAGAAGTCTCATTACTCGCCACGATGGAAGGACCGTTATCTAAAGATGCCATCAAAGATAAGAAAAAAAAATGGGCTAAAGAAGTTACCGAGCGCCTGTATCTAGAAGAGCTTGTAACACGGGATATATCTGTTTCCGAACAAGAAATTCGTGCTTATTATGATAAATACGGGGATCAATATAATTTCTCTCCGACCGTACAATTGTCACATATTATTGTATCGGATGAGGGTGTAGCAGATAAAATAATGGAAGAATTGGATGAGGGAACGTCTTTTTCAGCTTTAGCACAAAAATATTCATTAGATGAAGAAACAAAAAGTAGTGGCGGTTATTTAGGGTTTTATACAGAAAGTAGTAGTTTTATACCAAGTGAATATTATGAACAGACACAACAGTTAGATGATCACACTTACAGTCAGCCTATTCAAACAACAGAAGGGATAGCTATTGTTTATTTGCATCATTATCTACCTGAGGTCGACCTTTCGTATGAGCAGCTTCATGCACATATCCGGCGCGAAATTGCTTTAGAGAGAATGGCGGACCATCCCGATGCATCCAAGTTATGGAATGATTTGGAGGTAGAGTGGATTTATCAGTAAAAATGGCAGTAATTTAATTGAAATTAGTTGACAAAGTAATTGATTTTGCATACAGTTATATTAAACAAATAAGATTACTCGGAATTAGGAGTGGTAAAATGAAAATAGCGCAATCTATTGCGGAGTTAATTGGAAACACCCCTATCGTAAAGTTGAATCGTTTAACATCAGAGAATGAAGCAGATGTTTATGTAAAGTTAGAATTCATGAATCCTGGTAGCTCAGTTAAGGACCGTATTGCCTTAGCGATGATAGAGGCTGCAGAAGAAAAAGGCGATTTAAAACCTGGAGATACGATTGTAGAACCGACTAGTGGGAATACGGGTATTGGCTTGGCGATGGTGGCTGCGGTTAAAGGCTACCGAGCAATTTTAGTAATGCCGGATACCATGAGCTTGGAACGTCGTAATCTTCTTCGTGCATACGGTGCTGAATTAGTTCTCACGCCTGGTGCAGAAGGAATGAAAGGTGCAATTAAAAAAGCTGAAGAATTGCAGCAAGCGCATCAATATTTCATGCCACAACAATTCCAAAATGAAGCGAATCCAACGATCCATGAACAAACAACGGGAGTAGAAATTGTAGAGCAAATGGGAGATCAATTAGACGCATTTGTAGCTGGTATTGGAACGGGTGGTACGATTACGGGCGCTGGTAAGGTATTAAAACAAAACTATAAAAATATTGAAATTTACGCTGTAGAACCTGAAGCGTCTGCGATACTCTCTGGCGGCGAACCAGGACCACACAAAATCCAAGGTATTGGTGCAGGCTTTATTCCGAAGGTGCTTGATACCGATAGTTATGATCACGTACTTACTGTCAGTAACGAAGATGCATATGCTACCGCGCGTGAAGCTGCCAAGACAGAAGGGTTATTAGGTGGCGTTTCATCAGGTGCTGCAATTTATGCAGCAAAACAAGTTGCCAAGAAGTTAGGGAAAGGAAAGAAAGTATTAGCCGTTATCCCTAGTAACGGAGAGCGTTATTTATCAACACCGTTATACCAGTTTGACAATGAATAAGTAATCATGTTGAAGCAACTTCTAGTTAAAAGAAGTTGCTTTTTCTGTTAAAGTTAATATAGATATGATTAATTTGATTAATAGATGATAAAATAAATAGAAAAGGTGACAGCTTGTGAATCGGATGATAAAAACAAACCACGGAACACTTAATTTAAATAAAAAAACAATGATAATGGGAATTCTCAATGTGACTCCAGATTCTTTTTCTGATGGAGGGAAATACACTGATTTGGATAGAGCTGTTGATCAGGCAATAAAGATGGTTAAAGACGGTGCCGATATTATTGATATTGGTGGGGAGTCGACTAGGCCTGGACATACGCCGGTTTCGGAAGAAGAAGAAATTAGAAGAGTGGTTCCAGTAATAGAAGCGATTCGAGAAGCGGTGTCGATACCTATTTCTATTGATACATTTAAAGCAGAGACCGCAAGCAAAGCGATCGAAGCTGGCGCAGATATGATCAATGACGTATGGGGAGCAAAATACGACCGAAAAATGGCAAGTGTCGCTGTAGAAAAAGGTGTGCCGCTTATTTTAATGCATAACCGAAAAGAACTGAATTACAATAATTTCTTGGAAGATGTAAAAACAGATTTGAAAGAGAGTATAACGATCGCGCAACAATCAGGAGTACTTCCTGAACAAATAATTTTAGATCCTGGAGTCGGTTTTGCGAAGACTCTAGAACAGAATTTAGAGGTAATGAGGACATTGGATCAATTTGTTGACCTTGGTTTCCCTATTTTACTAGGAACCTCAAGAAAATCAATGATCGCCAAAGTGACAAACTTACCAGTAGACCAGCGCGACGAGGCAACAGGGGCTACGACGTGTTATGGCATAACGAAAGGAGTCGACTTTGTTAGAGTTCATAACGTAGAAATGAACGCTCGCATGGCTCAAATGATGGATGCTATGATTCAGAAAGGGGAAAATACAAATGGATAAAATATATTTACATAAATGCGCTTTTTATGGTTATCATGGTTTGTTTCCGGAAGAGACGAAGCTTGGACAACGTTTTTTTGTTGATTTAGAACTAGAGCTTGATCTACAGCAAGCGGGTCGTTCTGATAACATGGAAGATTCGATCAATTATGGCGCCGTATTTGAAACAATGAAAGAAATTGTGGAGGGTAGGCCGTTTCATTTGTTAGAAGCATTAGCAGAAGCTATTGCCTCAAAATTACTATTGGATTTTTCTTTATTACATGCTTGCCGTGTGAAGGTAGACAAACCAGACCCGCCAATACCTGGACACTATCAAGGGGTTGCAGTTGAAATATATCGGAGTCGGTTGTAATGCCTATTAGTTATATAGCGCTTGGCTCAAACATAACACCTCGTTTTGAATATTTAGATCAGGCTATAAAAATGCTAACAAAAAGCGAAAACATTTCTGTGAAAAAGGTATCTTCTGTTTATGAAACAGATCCGGTTGGATTTACCGATCAAGCTAGTTTTTTAAATATGGTTATCGAAGTAGAGACGACGCTTGCTTCCATTGAGTTATTAGATGTTTGTCAGCGTATTGAACAAACGCTTGGCAGAAAAAGAATTAAAAGATGGGGTCCTCGCACAATTGATCTTGACATTTTGTTATATAATCAAGAAAATATGAAGACAGAGCGTCTAGTTATTCCACATCCAAGAATGCATGAAAGGGCTTTTGTGCTAGTGCCGTTACATGAAATTAACCCCATTGCTTATCTTCCTATAGTTGAGTATGATGTTACAAATGCACTTTCCTTCATTCCTGAGGAGGACAAGCAGAGTGTAATTAGATGGGGTTCTTATAACTTGGAGGCAGAATAACAGTGTTTCATGACGTGAAATAAGTATTCTTTTACAATAATAGAGGATTTGTATCGCGTATTTTAAAAATGCCTAGGAAGCTAGATAGTTGCTGTTAGTCTTTTGTGAGTGCATTTATTTAATCTTGTGTTATCATGAAATAAGTTTTGTTATTAACATTTCTGCTTAAAGTAAGAAAGATTAATATAATAGTTTTATTAAATCAGACTTTAGGAGTGAAAAGGATGTCAGAAGAACTAAATGAACACATGCGCGTTCGACGTGACAAGTTAGAGGCTTTTCGTCAAAAAGGCATTGATCCTTTTGGAGATAGATTCGAACGTACGCATTCGTCAGATCAGTTAAAAGAAAAGTATGAAGATTTTTCAAAGGAACAGCTAGAAGAGAATCCGGTTGTAGTAACTGTTGCTGGCCGGATTATGACAAAGCGTGGAAAAGGAAAAGCGGGCTTTACTCATATTCAAGATTTAAGTGGCCAAATTCAGTTATATGTGCGTAAAGACGCGGTAGGTGAAGAAGCCTATGAATTATTTAATGCAGCAGATCTAGGTGATATTGTTGGCGTGACAGGAACAATGTTTAAAACTAACGTTGGTGAGTTATCTGTTAAAGCAGTAAGTTTCTGTATGTTAACAAAATCTCTTCGTCCATTACCAGAAAAGTTCCACGGGTTGAAAGATGTCGAGCAACGTTATCGTCAACGCTATCTTGATTTAATTACAAATCCAGAAAGTAAGGATACGTTTATTACGCGAAGTAAAATAATACAATCAATGAGAAGGTATTTGGATGATGCTGGTTTCTTAGAAGTTGAGACGCCAATGATGCACGGCATACCAGGTGGTGCAGCAGCTCGTCCATTTATTACACATCATAATGCATTAGATATTCCTTTATATATGCGTATTGCAATTGAATTGCATCTGAAACGCCTAATCGTTGGTGGGATGGAAAAGGTCTATGAAATCGGGCGTGTTTTCCGTAATGAAGGAGTTTCGACTCGACATAACCCTGAATTCACGATGCTCGAATTATATGAAGCATTTGCCGATTACCACGATATTATGTCTTTAGTAGAGAACATGGTGGCTCACATTGCTAAAGAAGTGACTGGTTCAACAACGATTCCTTATGGTGATGTAGAGGTTAATTTAGAGCCTAAATGGAAAAGAGTGCACATGGTTGACGCTGTAAAAGAGCATACTGGTGTAGACTTCTGGGAAAAAATGAGCGATGATGAAGCGAGAGCACTTGCAAAAGATCATGGTATAGAAATCAAAGATACGATGACTTTTGGGCATGTAGTTAACGAGTTCTTTGAACAATGTGTAGAGGATAAGCTAATCCAACCTACATTTGTTTATGGTCATCCAGTGGAAATTTCTCCACTAGCTAAAAAGAACAAATCAGATGATAGGTTTACTGACCGTTTTGAGTTGTTTATTGTTGGAAGAGAGCACGCTAATGCGTTCTCTGAGTTAAATGATCCGATAGATCAACGCGAGCGTTTTGAAGCGCAAGTGAAAGAAAAAGAACTTGGTAATGATGAAGCTCATGAGATGGATGAAGATTTCTTAGAAGCATTGGAATATGGACTTCCTCCTACAGGTGGTTTAGGCATCGGGATTGATCGTCTAGTAATGTTATTAACCAATGCACCATCAATTAGAGATGTGCTATTATTCCCGCAAATGCGCCATAAAGACTAAGGTTAATTCTAAAGCTCTTGTAATGGTTAAGATTACAAGAGCTTTTACTTTTAATTTGTTATTGACTTTGCTTGTTGAGGGTGATATATTATCTAAGTCGCTGATTTTTATGTAAATCAACCGACAAAAAATATTTAAAAAACCGTTGACAAATTAAAATGGTTTTTATATAATATAAAAGCTGTCGCAAACAAGACGGTGAGTATTTGATCTTTGAAAACTGAACAAAACAACCAATATGTTAAGAAGTAACATGCTAGTCAAGTAATGAGTGAGCGAACTCAATGATCGCCGACTAGGTTCGCAACATCCGTGTTGCAACATCGGCATCAGCACATCCATGTGCAAGCTATTTTATGGAGAGTTTGATCTTGGCTCAGGACGAACGCTGGCGGCGTGCCTAATACATGCAAGTCGAGCGCGGGAAGCAAACAATCACCCTTCGGGGTGTGCGTTTGTGGAACGAGCGGCGGACGGG
>NZ_JACEFA010000024.1 GCF_014083865.1 Paraliobacillus salinarum
CCCGTCCGCCGCTCGTTCCACAAACGCACACCCCGAAGGGTGATTGTTTGCTTCCCGCGCTCGACTTGCATGTATTAGGCACGCCGCCAGCGTTCGTCCTGAGCCAAGATCAAACTCTCCATAAAATAGCTTGCACATGGATGTGCTGATGCCGATGTTGCAACACGGATGTTGCGAACCTAGTCGGCAATCATTGAGTTCGCTCACTCATTACTTGACTAGCATGTTACTTCTTAACATATTGGTTGTTTTGTTCAGTTTTCAAAGATCAAATTAATGGTGGGCCTGAGTGGACTCGAACCACCGACCTCACGCTTATCAGGCGTGCGCTCTAACCAGCTGAGCTACAGGCCCATTTATTGGAGCGGGTGAAGGGAATCGAACCCTCGACATCAGCTTGGAAGGCTGAGGTTTTACCACTAAACTACACCCGCATAATTCATAAATGGGAGATATTAAATTTCGACATGGTCGGGAAGACAGGATTTGAACCTGCGACCCCTTGGTCCCAAACCAAGTGCTCTACCAAGCTGAGCTACTTCCCGTAATGGCGCGCCCGAGAGGAGTCGAACCCCTAACCTCTTGATCCGTAGTCAAACGCTCTATCCAATTGAGCTACGGGCGCTCAGTAAAGCAACATGTTTCAATATATCACAAATCAGCTTTTAAAGTCAATAGTTTTTTTGATGCGGTCGAGAGGACTTGAACCTCCACGGGATTAACTCCCACTAGGCCCTCAACCTAGCGCGTCTGCCATTCCGCCACGACCGCAAAAGTGTCAGGCTGCACTTTATTTGATGAGCCATGGAGGATTCGAACCTCCGACCCTCTGATTAAAAGTCAGATGCTCTACCAACTGAGCTAATGGCTCAAAATAACAAACTTGCAAATCAACTACATGTTTTAAAACAGAAAACCTTCCGAAAACAAATTTGTTTCAAAGGTTTTAGTAGAAGAAACATATTTGAATAATAAATGAAAATGGCTGGGCTAGCTGGATTCGAACCAGCGCATGACGGTACCAAAAACCGTTGCCTTACCGCTTGGCTATAGCCCAACAATGGCGGTCCGGACGGGACTCGAACCCGCGACCTCCTGCGTGACAGGCAGGCATTCTAACCAACTGAACTACCGGACCTATGAATCTCATTAATACTAAGTGACCCGTACGGGATTCGAACCCGTGTTACCGCCGTGAAAGGGCGGTGTCTTAACCGCTTGACCAACGGGCCATAAGACATAAAAAATGGCGGAGAAGGAGGGATTTGAACCCTCGCGCCGCTTACACGACCTACACCCTTAGCAGGGGCGCCTCTTCAGCCACTTGAGTACTTCTCCACTGGCTCCACAGGTAGGATTCGAACCTACGACCGATCGGTTAACAGCCGATTGCTCTACCACTGAGCTACTGTGGAATAATTTTTATAAAATAACTATCAGCGACGATAGAAATTATACCTTTTTCAAAAGCGTTTGTCAACACATTTCAAAAAAATGATTTTACTGTGGAATTACTGTTTAAAACTACACTATTCTTGCTTCTTTTTCAAATGCTTATATAATTTAACATGAAATATCTGTTCTAGTCAATGCTTTCAACTGAAATACAAAATATTTTTTTATATTTCTTTCTTCAGCTTCCCACTACATCTGCCGCAACGGAACTTAGAAGTATTAATCCGTCTCCTTCTTTTATATAACTGGCTACAAGAAATACATCTATATTCATGCATATGTTGGTTACGCACACTTGGTAGCGCCTGACAATGACGAGGTGAACCCGTATTTCTAAGTAATTGCTTAAATGCTTCATCACCATGCTTGTATCCCTTTCCTTCTATATGAAGATGATAGTGACACAACTCATGCTTAATAATCCCTTCAAATTCATCCATCCCATAAGCACTCAAATACTTCTTATTTAATTCAATTTTTCTTTGAGAAGGCAAATATCTCCCACCCGTTGTTCGTAACCGGTGATTAAACACAACTGAATCCGTGAACGGTTTATCAAAATAAGTAAGTGATAGCTGATTAACTAATTGGTGTAACTCTGATTCATCCATAATACTAATCCCCTTTCACTATTCCATAAAAACACTTGGACAAATCACCATATAATCCACCTATTCATATGGTGTATTATCCAAGTTGCTTTCTAGATTGTTATAACTCACGAATAAGCGCAATTCAGGAGGTGAAGCAAATGCCAAATTGGTTTAGAAAACAAATGGAAGATGCTTTTCTATCAAAAGACATTTGCCAAATAAAAATGCTTAATCAATGTTGGTTTTTTTATATAGGTAGACGAATACCAGATGAAACTGCTCATCACTTATGATAATTTCAACCTTATTGTACCTAGGTAATTATTAGAAACAGAGTGCGCTTGACTATGGTGGCGTACACCATAGTCGAAGGTTCCTCTTACATGCATGTTAAAAAAATTTTCAATAAAAACTAGTCTTCTTTTATCATTGTTAGTGCAATGCGTTGCTTTTGTGTGTCTACTTTATCTACCCATACCGTTATTACATCTCCGACTGAGGCGATATCCATAGGATGTTTAACAAACTGCTTAGACATCTTAGAAATGTGAACAAGCCCATCTTGTTTCACTCCAATATCAACAAACACACCAAAATCTACTACATTACGAACCGTGCCTTGTAATTCTAATCCTGGTTGAAGATCTTCCATAGATAGTACGTTTTTCTTCAATAATGGTTTTGACAAATCATCACGCGGGTCACGTGCTGGTGTGCGCAAAGCCTTAATTATATCTGATAAAGTATGTTCACCTATTTGTAACGCTTCTAAAACCTCATCTGTCTTCAACGCATCTAATTGTCGCTTCAGTTTATCTGTTCCAATATCTTCTGATTTACAGTCTAACATTTTCAGCAATTCTCTAGTAACTTGATAGCTTTCAGGGTGAATAGGCGTTCGATCAAGCGGTTCATTGCCATCAACAATACGTAAGAAGCCGATACTTTGTTCATATGTTTTATTACCGAGACGCGGTATTTTCTTTAACTGTTTGCGGTCTGTAAATTTGCCTAATTCTTCTCTTTGCTTAATTACATTGTTCGCTACCGTCTTACTTAGGCCTGATACGTATTGTAACAAGGAAGAAGAAGCCGTATTTACATTGACACCAACTTGGTTTACTGCTGTTTCTACAACAAATTTTAAAGATTCATTCAAGCTTTTTTGACTTACATCATGCTGGTACTGTCCTACTCCAATTGATTTCGGATCAATTTTCACTAATTCTGCAAGTGGATCCTGTACACGTCTCGCTATAGATACGGCACTTCTTTCTTCCACTTGTAAGTCTGGAAACTCTTCTCTCGCAAGCTCTGAAGCGGAGTAAACACTTGCTCCTGCCTCATTTACAATCATATAAGACACAGATAAATCATGCTTTGCAATTAAATCTGCAATAAATTGTTCTGTTTCTCTTGAAGCTGTACCATTACCGATTGCAATTAATTCGATCGGGTAATTGTTTATATACTCCAATACGATTTTTTCTGCACCTTTGACATCATGCTTCGGCGCGGTTGGATACATTACATTAATAGCATGCACTTTACCAGTTTCATTAATAACAGCTAGTTTACACCCCGTACGAAAAGCAGGATCCACTCCAAGCACTGTCTTTCCTTTTAACGGAGGCTGTAGTAAAAGATTTTTTAAGTTTTTTGAAAAAATATCAATCGCTTGCTTCTCTGCCATTTCCGTTAAAATATTTCTAATCTCTCTTTCAATAGAGGATTGAATTAAGCGCTTATAACTATCTTGAATGGCCTCATTTAAAAATCTTCGAATTGCTTCTTGTGCACTTGGTTTAATAACCTTTTTCTCCAAGTAAGATCCAATACTTTCAATAGGTGCTGCAATCGAAACTTTAAGTATCCCCTCTTTTTCTCCGCGATTAACAGCTAATACGCGGTGCGCAACAACCGTGCGAATCGGCTCTTCATATGAATAGTACATTTCATAAACGCCTTTTTCATCATCGGTTTTGTCTTTTTCCTCTGTTTTCAGCAAGCCTTTTTGATAGGTTGCATTACGGATATACTCTCTGTATGTCGCTTCATCAGAAATCCATTCAGCAATAATATCATTTGCTCCTTGTAAAACATCTTCAATTGTTAAAAGTTCATTCTCTTCAGATAGATAAGCTTGAGCCTCTTTATGTAAATCAATATTGTTTTGTTCCCAAATTAATGTTGCAAAAGGTTCTAATCCCTTTTCTTTTGCAATGGTTGCTTTTGTTCTTCTTTTTTGTTTGAACGGACGATATAAATCTTCTACTCGCTGTAATTGTGTTGCATCAACAATAGCTTTACGCAAAGATTCTGTCAGCTTCCCCTGTTCATTAATTAAACGAATTACTTCTTCTTTACGTTCCGCTAAATTTAATGCATAGGTCCATTTATCCTCTATCAGTTTGATTTGTACTTCATCAAGCGCTCCAGTTTGTTCTTTACGATAACGCGCAATAAATGGTACTGTATTCCCTTCTTCTAATAACGCAATAACTTGTTTAATGGAAGGTAAGGCAATTTCTGTTTCTGCCGCAACCCATTTCATTAACGTATTTTCATTCACTTCTGCCATTGTGCTTCCTCCTAACGTTTCCTTATCTAGTGTATCAAACAATTTGTTTTTTCCCAAGATATTTCCAATCAAGAAAAAAAGCTCTTATCTTTAAAGACAAGAACTTCTTATGCTTTATATTTCATTACGAGTAAGGTAGTATCATCGTCCATCGTCTCAGATAGGTAATAAGAGAACATTTCAGTAATCTTAGACACATCTTTACCTAAAAAGTATTTAGCTGATAAGTCTATCGAGGTCACTCCATCTGAGAACATTACAAAAACCATTTCTTCTGACAATGTGCCACGCAATACTTTAAGCGGCCTCGAATACCCGCCTAAATATCCGGCATTTGGAATGTTTCTTTTCTTTTCTGAGTCGCCAGAAATAATCATCATACCAATATTACCGATAGAAGAAAAAGAGTATTTTTTTTCATTGAAGTCAACTTGTAGTATACCTAAAACTACACCACGTTTACCTACTAATCCCTTGTTACATCTTTTCACTATTTGATCTAATGGCTCATCAATATTCGATTCTATAATATCCATGACTAACTGGGAAGACTCTTTCGCATACTCTCCACTTCCCAGACCATCTGCAAGCGCACAAATAAAGCCATGATCTGTTTCTTTGTAAAAATAACTATCCCCACAATAATAATTACCTTTTTTCGGCTTTTGGAATACTGAGATATCCATATGTTTTCGTGCCACGCTTATACCTCAGTTCCATTTGCTTGTAATGCTTCACGAAGCTTTTTTAATGCTCGGCGTTGAATTCTTGAAACATGCATTTGAGAGATGCCTAGCAGTTCGCCAGTTTCTTTTTGGCTTCTATTTTCAAAATAAGTGTATTGCAGGATATGTTGTTCACGTTCCGATAAAATTGGCAGAATTTTTTCAAGTAGCATGCGTTGATCTGTCATTTTGAAACCACTATCTTGTTCGCCGATTAAGTCCAAAATAGATACCGTACTTCCATCAGAATCTGCTTCGATTTGTTTATCGACAGAAAGCGCCTTATAACTCTGTCCCATCTCCATCGCTTCTAGTATCTCTTCTTCGGAAACCTCGAGGTATTCCGCAATGTCTTTTACAGACGGAGAGCGTTGTTGTTCGGTCATCAATTGCTCGGTTGCTTTTTTAATTTTTGGTCCTAACTCTTTAATTCGTCTCGGAACATGTACACTCCATGTTTTATCACGAATAAACCGTTTAATTTCGCCAATAATTGTCGGTATAGCAAACGATTCGAATGATTTACCTAATGTCGGATCATATCTTCTAATTGCCGCTAACAATCCTAGCATCCCAACCTGTACTAAGTCTTCGTGTATCATGCTATTCTTTGCATACTTTCTTGCAATAGAATGCACTAAATCTTGATACATCAAAACTATTTTTTCTTGTACTTCTTCATCTTTAGGATTTTCTTGCAGATGCTGTATCCATTGGTAAACCTCATCCCCACGTTTATTGTGTGGCTGAGATTTGGTCATCATCTAATCCCACCTCATTCGTATGAAGGTATTTTGTCATTAATACTATTACTCCATACTCATTTTTTATTTCTACTTTGTCCATTAGAGCATTAATTAGAAATAGACCAAAACCCCCTTCTCGCAAATCCTCAATAGATTCAGATTGACGATATGGACCTATTCCTTCTTTTACCTTAGCTAAGTCAAAGCTTCCACCATGATCAGCTACCATCACTTCTAAACGATTTTCATATAGACCAAATCCAATTGTCACTTCTCCTCCATCGGATTCTTCGTAGGCATGAGTAGTGGCGTTAGTCATCGCCTCAGATATGGCAACTTTTAAGTCTTCTATATCTTCATAGGAAAAACCCATTCGATTAGCTACTCCAGATACACTTAAACGCACGACACCAACATATTCAGGTTTTGCAGGTACTTTTATTTCGACAAAATCAAATTGTTCCATTAGTTTCCACCCCGTACAGTTGACTCGATTGTTATGATACTATCCAAACTAGTTATTTCAAATAAACGACGAACACGATCCTGCAAATGAACCAACTTAAGTTTTGAATCGTATTCTTTTGATGATTTCAATGCACTTATAAAGACACCTAATCCCGTACTGTCCATATAATTAACCTTTTCTAAATCAACTAATAATTCCATTCCAGTCCTTTTTGTCAACGGTAGTAATTGTTCTTTTAACTTTGGGGCTGTATAAGCATCTATTTCCCCAGACAACAGTAAATGCATAGTGGTTTCTTTTTCAACCAATTCTACATCTAAATTAATATTCATTCAGCTACCTCCAATTATCATCGATTGCTAGAAACATTACCCGTTATTTTTAGGTATCAAACCATTTTTTGAATAATGATTAATGTAAAGTCATCTCTAAATTGAAATTCTTGAAGACGTTCAAAATATTTATATACTTGCTCTACGGCCTCTTGAGGAGGTAAGTGTATGTAAGTTTGAATCACTTCTAAAAATTCATCACGATCAATAAATCGATCACCCACACGGCATTCAGTTACTCCGTCTGTTAGAAGGATAATACGATCATTCTTATTTATCTTTTTGTCAAATTGTTGATACACAGCATTGTCTGTCGCACCTAACACTAACCCTTTTGCGTCTATTTCTTCAAATGTTTGTGTATCTGCATGGTAATAGAATCCCGGTTCATGTCCGGCAGATGCATAGGAAAAAACCTCTGTACTTGGATCATACAATCCATAAAACATCGTTACAAACATGGCTGGATCCACATTACGCTCTACCACTCGATTTAAGTTTTCTAAAATAGCGCTTGGCTGACGCTGATTTTCCGGAAAACTATCCATAGAATATTTAATCATAGACATTGCCAAAGCAGCCGGTATTCCTTTACCAATAACATCAGCAATAGCAATACCTAATGTATCGTCTTCATCAGTTACAAAATGATAGTAGTCACCACTCATCTGATTTGCCGCAACACTAATCGCACCTATCTCTAAACCTTTAATAGTCGGTTTAACCGTAGATAAGAGGGTTTCCTGCATTTTAGCAGCTACAGATATTTCTGATTTTAATTCAGATTGTTTCTCTCTTAAGCTTTGAAATTCTTGATAAGCCAAACCATAGGAAATCATTGCCTCCAATAAAAAATTCAGTGAATCATTTACTTGTTCAGGCAAATCAGGATATAGCTCCTGTAAAGCTTTTATATGAACATTCACAATTTCTTCAGGTGAGATATTGTGTTGCATGGATAACTTACTAAACTGTTCAGCTTGGTATAGTGCTGTTTCATTCTTTGTTAATAAATATTCTTTTAATAGTTTGCGATAATGTTCTAAGTCTAGTTTAATAGTTTCCAATTAAGCACCTCCTAACCTCCAAAAACTACCTTACCCACTTTGACGTTCTTATCTCAGTTCCTTCTCCATGAGTAGAAATAATATCAAAATGATCCATTAATCTTTTTACACCAGGTAAACCTGCCCCTAAACCGCCAGAAGTAGAATAACCGTCTTCCATCACTTGGCTGATATCTCTAATTCCAGGGCCTTCATCTTTTGCAATGATTTCAAGACCTTTATGTTCTAAATCTTCAATCGTTTCAAAACAAATCTTCCCAGTACCTGCATAAAGATAAATATTACGAGCAAGTTCCGAAATTGCTGTTGCAATTCGCGCTTGATCTACCGTGCCGAATCCAAGTTCTTTTGCTTTATCTCTACCTAGTTGTCTAGCACCAACAATATCCCATTCTTGTCTAATGTGTACGCAGGATTTGAAGTCCATAATCAGTCCTCCATTTCCTGACGAAGTTTAATTAACCCCTGTTCCAAGTTTAATGCTGTTGGAACATCCTGCAAGTGAATGCCTAAATCAATTAAAGTCATTGCCACTGCAGGCTGGATGCCAGTTAAAACTACTCTCGCCCCCATCAAATCGGACATTGTCACGACATCACCTAACACTTTCGCGATAAAAGAATCAATAATCTCAACAGATGTTAGGTCAATGACAACACCAGTTGCCCCGCTTTTATGAATTTTACTTAACAAATCTTCTTGAAATTGAATCGCTGTTTGATCATCCAAATCAATTTGAATAGAGATGAGTAAATAATTATGCAGCTTCAATATTGGTATTCGCATGTTAATCACTCCTTATCTAAAGAATTAAGTAATTGATCTACAACCTGATCTTTTTCTTTTGAACGAACAATTTTTCTATCCGTTAATTCAAGGGCCGTTTCGAACCCTTTTCTTAGTGAACTTTTTGTCGGGAATTTACCTAAATCAATGCCTAAGTTAACGATCGTTTGCGCTATTTCCGGTCTAATTCCAACTAAGATACAAGTAGAACCAATCAAACGGACCGCTTCTGCGGCTTGAATAATGTGATGCGCAACCATTGTATCTACTACTGGCACCCCGGTAATATCAATTAAAACAACTTCAGCGTTATGTTTAATTACACCTTCTAATAAATTTTCCATAATTAATTTGGCGCGCTCTGTATCGATCGTTCCGACAAGCGGCATAATAGTAATGTTTTTCATCACTGGAATTAATGGTGCAGATAACTCTTGTAGCGCTACACGCTGTAATGAAACGGTGTGTTCCCAACTCCCTGAATATTCATTTACTAGACGGTTAATAATTGGATCCACCCAACCGTCGACAGTATTTAAAATGGTAGAAAAATACTCAGAATCTATTTGTTCAGATTGAGATAAAATAAAATCAATCGTTACCCGTCTGAAAGAATGTAGTCCATCTGTTATGTATGTTAACGGCCAGCCCAAATTGATTAGGCGTTCAGAAAAGTGTTCTAATTCTGGTGTTAAACCATTTTTATCTAAACTTGTAAAGATGACATTCACAAATTCACGACTAGTACTTTGAAATAACTCTTCTGAGATAGCAGAAGTATACTCGTTTTTTCTTTTTTCCGATATTTCTTCCAACCATTTTTTGATAATTACATCGCTATTTTCAACAGCAATTTTCTTTATTCTTCTGTGCATACTTTAAACCTCCCAATATCCAATTCTAATAGTCTATTTATTGTAACATTTTTTATTTCTTATTTATAATTTATCATTATTTTGTAAAAAACGACAGAATTATATTATTTTAGTTGTTAAATTGCAATTTTTTTTACTTTAAAATAAATTTAATAAAGAAAAGAAGCCCTTGCATAAACAAGAACTTCTTTTCTTTATTTATCTAGAAATCGGTTAAACCTAAACTAATTTCTAGTGCCTTATCAATTTTCTCCATCATATTATCATCCAAGTACGTTATCTTGTCTGTCAATCGTTGCTTGTCGATTGTTCTAATCTGCTCAAGCAAAATAACAGAATCACGTTCAAATCTATATTTTTCCGCATCAATTTCCACATGAGTAGGCAATTTCGCTTTTTGAATTTGAGCGGTAATTGCAGCAACAATTACTGTCGGGCTAAAGCGATTACCTATATTATTTTGCAGAACCAGCACTGGTCGGATGCCCCCCTGCTCTGATCCAACAACTGGAGAAAGATCAGCGAAATAAACTTCGCCCCTTTTTACTATCAAAACACTACACCCCGCTTACTAGGCGCTCTAATGTGTTTTCTGCCTCCCCTTCAGCCTGAAAAGCTTCTGAAGCTATATTCAAATTAATCTTAGCCATTTCCATGTATCCACGTTGCATTGATTCACGTATATGACTCTTTTTCATCTCTCTTACATAGGATTTGGTTGCTTGATAAACAATTTCATCTAGATCACTGTTTTCGCTTTTCATTAGATTATCCACCTCATTAAGTAGGTTTTTAGGTAATCGTACAACTACTTCTTGAAGACTTTCTGACAAACCGTACACCTCCACCAAATCTATAACTCCGAATTATTAATCCAACACTATCATATCATTATAAAAAGGGCTTTGCAAAGGCATTTTCGTCTTTTCGAAAATTTGTTGAAATTTAATTTATTTTGAATAAATACGGGGGATACGATCACTTAACATACAGGCAATTTCATAATTAATTGTATCTAAACGCACAGCAATCTGATCCATTGTAATCTCTTCATTAAATTGTTTACCAATTAATGTGACCCTTGTACCAATATCATACGGTTGATCTAGCTTAATCATGCATTGATCCATACAAATTTTTCCGACAATCGGCATTCTCTTTCCCTCAATTAGCACATCCATACCAGTTAATCGTCTTGCTATTCCATCAGCATAACCGAGTGGTATTGTACCAATCCATTCAGACTGATCCGTTGTATATGTCGCGCCATAACTAATAGAACTACCAGCTGGAACTTGCTTTACATGAATTAATTTTGTGTGTAAAGACATAGCAGGAATAAGATCAATTGGGTGCTCGTCTTTGACTACCTCAGAAGGATATAGTCCATACATACTTATTCCGAAACGTACAGCATCATGCATTTTTTTTGGGAATCGCATGCTTGCGGCACTATTACCGATATGAAGTATCAAATTGCTAGAGTATGATTGAAGGATTTGTTGGAATTCCATCCATTTTTCTGATTGTTGATGATAATAAGTTAAATCGTCTTCGTCCGCGGTAGCGAAATGAGTAAACGCACCTGTTAACTGTAATCTAGGATCATCAATTGATGCTAAGAGTTCTTCTAATTCTTTTTTAGCAGAAACTCCAATTCTTCCCATGCCAGTATCTAATTTCAAATGTAATGATAGTTTTCCGGTAAAGGAAGCTTGCTTTACTTTATCTAACCAGCTTTTCTGAAAAAAGGTTAAGGTAATTTCGTGCTTTACTGCAGTAGGAACATATGACGGATCAACCCATCCAAGGACAAGAATCGGGGCTGATATCCCTGCGCTTCTTAATTGAATGGCTTCTTCTAATAAGGCAACAGCTAGCATAGAAGCTCCAGCAGCTAATGCTGCTTTAGCGACTTCTACGTCACCATGCCCATAACCGTTTGCTTTTACAACAGCAAAAATCGCCGTTTCTTCTGGCAATTGCTGCTTTAATTGATTTATATTATGATGAATCGCTTCTAAATCTACTTCTATCCAGGCAGGACGATATGACACTTCTCCCATGACTAATCTCTCCTTAAACAAATGTGGATAAAAACTAAGATGATCCACGCATCTTTCAGTTATATTTATAAACAATACTTTAACTTAAAACCTTGTAGCAAGCAACATCTACTTATTTACATTTAAGCTTCAGCGAGAACTCATTTCAAGTACCGCCCTAAACATTCATTCATATAAAAATAAAAAGCAGAACCTTTTGATTAGAGGTATCTGCTTGTTAATTCTGTTTTTTCATTCTGTTTCATTATTACTTGATCGCTTGTACAGTTATTGAAGTGGCTACCTCTGTCATCTCTTCTTTCGTTAGTTCCTCACTCGCCAAGTAATAGTCTACTCCTTGATAACTCCATTCTAATGACGAGCTTGTTTGAGCCGCTACTGTAAAGCCTAAACTGACTGGGTCACCAGCAACTTGATGCGGACTCATTACAGTAGTTGGATATACTGTAACCTTCTCTTGTATCAGCGTAAAATTTTTGTCCCCTTCATAAGTAAGCATGACACGTTGTCCATCATCTGTATTTATTTCCGACGTATCAGTCAAGGTGCTTCCTAATAGTTCTTTTGGGTATAGCACCTTTAACTCGGTATCATTATTAGTAACTCCATCCCCCGAAACCGGAACACCAAATAAACTACTAGTCATATTGTGTTCCATTTCAAATGTGTTCTCTTCAAATTCAGGGTCCAGTTTAAATGTTGTAAAACTCACACTCACAACAGCTTTCCCATCTTTATCTAATACTTTTACCATTACCGGTGTATATTGTTTTTTATCAAAATAAATCTCTTGGGAAGGTAACGTGTTGTTGTTCTGATAATTTGTTTTTGTTGTAAATATATAATGTTTCTCTGTTGTCTTAAAGGTAGCATCTTTATCGTTTAGAATATCTGACACAAGTGATTGAAATAAATATGGCTGGCTGCTATTCGTTGGCCAATCATTTTGAAATTTAAAGCTTTTGTTTAAGGCAGGAGTTAGCACAAACACGCCATCATCATTTTTCAAAATAATTTGGCTGCCTTTTTCATCTTGATCATTTTTTAATAAAACGCGATAATACGCCTTCTTTTTATGTGCAATATCCATATCATAGCTTTGCTTTTTCTCACCTGTTTTAAGTTCCATTGTTGCCTCTGTTTGATAACCATTCATCTCTTCTAACGTTTTTTCTAATTTCGTGAGGACATCTTCTTTTGACTTTTCACCACACGCACCAAGGATAACTAGTGCGAAAATCACTATGCTAATGATGAAATATTTTTTCATGGTCACAACTCCTTCGATTCAAGATCCAAGGACAAAGGGAATGACCAGTGTATCCGTCAACCTATAAATGTACGAAATACAGAAGGTAGTGCGTCTATCACATCTGTTGCAAGGAGGTCATAAGTGGAGTGATGACGGTCAACTAATATATCAGCAGCTTTCCCATGAATATAACAACTATTTAAAATAGCTGCCTCCAGCGATTGTTGCTGCATAATCATCGCTAGTATAATCCCTGCTAATGTATCACCGCTTCCACCTTTAGCAAGTCCAGCATTACCTGTGCTATTAACCCATTGTTCCCCAGTTGGTGCAGTAACAATGGTATAGGTTCCTTTTAAAACAAGATAAACATGATAGTTCTCGGCAAATTCTTTTGCAATGTCAAATGCATGATCTGTCACATCAGTTATCGAGCAATTTAATAAGCTTGCCATTTCTCCCGGATGCGGCGTTAAAATGGTGGGTGCCTTTCGTTCAGCTAAAATCTCAAGAGAATCTTTTAAATGATACAGTCCATCAGCATCAACAATAACAGGGATATCTGCTTGTTGAAGCAGATGTCTCGTGAACATCTTCGCCTCTTCGGCTCTGCCCATCCCCATCCCAACTACACATGCATCATAACCTGATAAATCCACCGTTTGATCGATGATTCTACCGTTTTGATTGGCTAACAAAAGAAATGTAGCCTCCGGACACTGTGTAGAAGTAGTAGTAATAGCTTGTTCAACGGTTGCAATAGTAAGTAAGCCCGCACCTGAGCGCAGTGCTGCTCTTGCCGTCATTGTAATCGATCCCGGCATTTCTACACTACCACCAACAATTATCCCTCTTCCATGTGTACCTTTATGAGAGAAGGACGATCGTTTTGGTAATGATGCTTGTACATCTTCCGCTTGCCAAACCCTTCTTTTCACATGTTTAGAGAAGGTTTCGCTCGGCAATCCGATAGCTACAACATCCCACTCCCCATAATAAGATGCATATTTCGGTAAAAATGCACTGAGCTTGGGCGACTCAATCACGTATGTGTAATCAGCTTGGATGACTTCCACGACGTCTCCAGCCCCATCTGCCGGCACACCACTAGGAAGATCAACAGAAATAGTTATACAGTTAGAAGTATTTACAGCATCGATCACCTCTTTTATTGGTGAACGCACAATCCCTCTAACTCCCAGACCAAGTATTGTGTCAACAATGATGTCTACCGAACGAATCATTGCTTTTAATTCAAATAAGGAGGTGAACTGGTTTACTTGCATACCAAAACGCTCTAAAACACGCTTATGATATGCTGCATCACCAGTTATTTTTTCATCTGAAACGACTTGGACGACCGACACATGATACCCTTGGTTATATAACATTCTCGCAATTACATACCCATCTCCACCATTATTCCCACTACCTACAAGAATCAATATACTACTAGATTGATTAATATGATGTTTGATTTTATCCGCTACAGCTCGTCCTGCATTTTCCATTAGAATCCTGCCATCTAATCCCTTTTCCTGCATTGTTATTCGATCCATTTCGTACATTTCTGATGCGGCAACAATATACACTCCATTCCCTCCTACCCGCAGTAAACTATATGTGATTACTTTATTAAATATGCTGAATTAACTTTATTTGCTTTCGATAACCACTTGCGCAATTGCGTAATTCTCACTATGTGAAATAGATACATGTACATGCATATCCGTTGTGAAAGTTGATTGTATCAATGGAGCACCGTGTTTATTTGTTGTTACTTCAATATCACTAAATCCTAACTTGCCAATTCCAGTACCATAAGCTTTAGAGAATGCTTCTTTAGCCGCAAAACGACCAGCTAAAAATTCAATTTTTCGTTTATCTGTTGTATACTTGTTAAATTGCTTTATCTCTTGTTCTGTTAATATTTTAGTCGCAAAACGTGTCTGTCTTGTAAAAATTCCTTCTATCCTACTCATTTCAACAATATCTATACCAATACCACTGATCATCTTTATTGATCACCCTTTTTATTTATGTATTAATTAGTATATCGAATATGCGAGCCTAATAATAGTCGTGTGATAATATAATAGATAGAAATGTTTTAGGTATACATTTATCATAAAATGGTATACGCTTTTTAATAATAAAATAAGAACATGAAATTCAACTAAAGGAGCTTGAAAATGTTTTTTCGCACAGAATCATTTCGAGATTTTATTCGGTTTTATCCAATTGTTACTGGAATTATCGCCATACAGTTAGTGATATGGCTATTAACATCTTTTTCAAACACACTTGCAGAATTGATTATTTTTGAATGGGGTGGAGGTTGGAACTTAGCGATCGCTTCCGGACAGTATTGGAGATTATTTACTTCTATTTTCATTCATAGTCCTGATTCATTTAGCCATGTTTTGTTTAACTCTTTTTCGTTAGTCTTATTCGGTCCAGCTATTGAACAAATGGTTGGCAAATGGAAATTCCTTTTCATTTACTTGTTCACTGGAATCGCCGGAAACGTTTTTACCTTTTTAATCGAGCCAAATTCAATGTATCTGCATTACGGGGCTTCTGGTGCAGTCTATGGGTTGATTGGTTTGTATATTTATATGACTTTCTTCCGCAAAGATTTAATTGACCCTTCTAGTTCACAAATTATTGTGATTATCTCGATCATCGGATTACTGATGACATTTGTACGACCAGGCATCAACATTTACGCACATCTTTTTGGTTTTATTGCAGGTATTGCTTTAGGACCGATTATGTTAACAAAAGCAAAAGCCTATTCGCCTTGGCGTAACAGAAGACCGAAACGAGATCCAAATGAAGTCAACTTTGACCCGAATCGTTGGAAAAAAAGAAAAATAGTTTCTAGTAAGAACAGAGCAAACATCATTTGGGGAATTATTATCGCCTTAGTCATCTTAGGATTTCTCGGCAACCTCTTTAACCTATAACAAAAGCAAAAGCCAATGCATTGAACTGCACCCCAATTGTTAGACACTACCTAACAATTGGAGGTGCAGTTTTTTATATGAGCAAATATACAAGTGATATCAAATTAAATGTTATTCAAGGCTATTCCCCAAAAGTAATGTCTCAAAGTGAATATGCAAAACAAATGGCTATTCCCAAAGCACAATTCCAATATTGG
>NZ_JACEFA010000025.1 GCF_014083865.1 Paraliobacillus salinarum
CCCGTCCGCCGCTCGTTCCACAAACGCACACCCCGAAGGGTGATTGTTTGCTTCCCGCGCTCGACTTGCATGTATTAGGCACGCCGCCAGCGTTCGTCCTGAGCCAAGATCAAACTCTCCATAAAATTATGAAGTGCGCTTAATGCTCACTCATTACTTGACTAGCATGTTACTTCTTAACATATTGGTTGTTTTGTTCAGTTTTCAAAGATCAAAAATATTGTCGCAATAACTGCGAAACAATATATTTTATATTAACATGTACTCAAAATGCTGTCAATATTTTTTTATTTATATGTTTGCTAAATAAAAGCAACAATAAACATAATACTGAATACAAATCATAAAGTCAATAGATACTTTCTTATTCTTTCAAAAAAACATAAGAAGTCTATATAATTAGTTTAATATTCAAAGCACTCTTAATAATGAATACCCGTATATCAATACTAATTAAATAAGATTTTAAATGAAGCTACTATTCAATGTTTTTAAATCAGCACATTCGTTAAAACGATAAGTAAAAAGCAGAACTTCCAATTATACTGTCATAATTGAAAGTTCTGCTTCAAAAAATCCAACATCGTCATCTTTCAAAAAAGACTTATTCGTAATCCGCCATTTGACAATTAATTAGCTACAATATTAACAAGCTTGCCAGGAACAGCAATTACTTTTCTTACTGTTTTTCCTTCTAATCTTTCTTTAATCGATTCGTTGTCTAATGCTTTCGCTTCCAATTCTTCTTTAGAAGCATCTTTACTCACTAACATTTTCGCTCGGACTTTACCCATTACTTGTATAACTATTTCAACTTCATCTTCAACAAGTTTCGCTTCATCAAATGCTGGCCATGATTGGTAAGCAATCGTGCCTTCATGTCCAAGTATGCTCCACAACTCTTCTGATAAATGGGGTGCAACTGGCGATAACAGTTTAACAAAACCTTCTGCATAATCTTTAGAAATCTGCTCTGCTTTATATGCCTCATTTACAAAAACCATCATTTGAGAAATGCCTGTATTAAAACGAAGCTCTTCAAAGTTTTCAGTTACTTTCTTTACTGTTTCATGATATACCTTTTCTAATGTATCATTCGTTACACTATCCACTATTTTTGGTGATAATGCACTTGCTTCTTCCGTGACAAACAGACGCCATACACGATCTAAAAAGCGGCGTGATCCGTCTAATCCAGTAGTTGACCATGCGATCGAAGCATCTAACGGCCCCATGAACATTTCATATAAACGCAATGTGTCTGCTCCATGCGTCTCAATAATCTCATCTGGATTAACTACATTGCCTTTTGACTTACTCATTTTTTCATTATTTTCACCAAGAATCATCCCTTGATTATACAATTTCATAAATGGTTCTTTCGTCGGCACAACACCGATATCATATAAAAATTTGTGCCAGAAACGAGCGTAAAGCAAGTGAAGAACCGCATGCTCTGCACCACCTATATAAATATCAACTGGCAACCATTTTTTTAGGTCTTCATAGCCAGCTAATTTTTCTGTGTTATCCGGATCAATGAATCTTAGGAAATACCAACAGCTACCTGCCCACTGCGGCATCGTGTTTGTTTCACGACGACCTTTCATTCCTGTTTCGGGATCCTCCACGTTGACCCAGTCACTAATATTTGCCAACGGAGATTCGCCAGTACCAGATGGTTTGATTTCTGTCGTTTTCGGAAGTACTAATGGTAAGTCCTCTTCTTTCACACCTGTAGTTGTTCCATCTTCCCAATGGATAATTGGAATTGGTTCACCCCAATAACGTTGACGACTAAACAACCAATCACGTAATCTATACGTAACTTTCTTTTCACCTTTATTATTTTCCTCTAACCACTCAATCGCTTTGCTAATTCCATCTTCCTTATTTAAGCCATTCAAAAAGTCTGAATTAATATGTTTACCATCACCTAAAAATGCTTCTTCCGTTACGTCTCCACCTTCAAGTACTGGAACAATAGGTAAATCAAATTTCTTTGCAAATTCATAATCACGTTCGTCATGTGCAGGTACAGCCATAATCGCGCCTGAACCATAACTCATAAGTACATAATCAGCAATCCATATCGGAAGTTTCTCACCATTGATAGGGTTCACCGCATATGCACCAGTAAATACACCTGTTTTATCCTTTGCTAAATCGGTTCGTTCTAGATCACTTTTCAGCTTAACTTTATCCAAGTAGCTTTGAACGTTTTCTTGTTGTTCTGGTGTAACAACTTTATTTACTAAAGGATGTTCAGGAGCTAAAACGACATAAGTTGCACCAAACAAGGTATCTGGTCGAGTAGTAAACACAGTAAAGTTTTCTTCTGTTCCATCTATACCAAAAACAACTTCCGCTCCTTCTGAACGTCCGATCCAATTGCGTTGCATATCCTTAATGCTTTCTGGCCAATCCAATTCTTCGAGGTCTTCTAACAATCGATCAGCATAAGCAGTAATTCTAAGCATCCATTGCTTCATTGGTTTACGTTCAACCGGATGATCCCCTCGTTCACTTTTGCCATCAATTACTTCTTCATTAGCTAGCACAGTGCCTAATGCAGGACACCAATTGACTGCCACTTCATCTACATAAGCTAAACCTTTTTCATATAATTTTAAGAAAATCCATTGTGTCCATTTGTAATAATTCGGGTCGGTTGTATTGAGTTCACGATCCCAATCATAAGAGAAACCTAATTCTTGAATCTGTCTACGAAAAGTATCTATATTCTTTTTGGTGAATTCTTCTGGGTCATTCCCTGTATCTAAAGCATATTGTTCAGCAGGTAGACCAAATGCGTCCCAACCCATTGGATGCAACACTTCATATCCTTGCATACGCTTCATTCTAGATACAATATCTGTCGCCGTATAACCTTCCGGGTGCCCAACATGTAAACCTGCGCCTGACGGATACGGAAACATATCTAATGCATAAAACTTCTCTTTATTTGTTTTCGTGTTCGTTTTAAATGTTTTGTTTTCTAGCCAGTAGTTACGCCACTTTCCTTCAATTTCTTTATGATTAAATGACATTTGTTACATCCTCCTTCGAATAATTACCAAAAGAACGTTTGTTCTATGTATATAAAAAAAGACACTCATCCCCTAAACTGGGACGAGAGCCTTCCCGCGGTACCACCCAAGATTAATGCCTTTGTAAATAGACATTCCCTTTGTTCCTTTAACGCAGAATATACGGTAATAGCTACTATCATTCACTATTACAACATAAAAGGCGAGTTCATAAAGTACAAGGGCAACTTTCACCAAGCGTTGCCTCTCTATCATGCTTGTAATTCTTTACTACTATTCCTCATCATTGTCGTTCCTTGTTATTGTATACGTATTTTAAGAAAAAGAGACCCATTTGTCAAGTTATCACTAGCCCATTTTGGTGTGACGACATACATTCTTTGGATTTCTTTTTAAAAAAATCTCCCTTAATAGGGAGACTGTTTAATCATGTAATTGATTCGTATCTAAAATCATGTCATTCAAGTAACGGTTTGCTTGCAGGTGAAGGCGATGAAGTTGTTCTTTTTGTTGATGATTCGCACTGTCCATCATCTTTTTAATCTCTGCCTCTAAATTGCTTAGTTCTAAGTGTGCTGTGTCATAATCTTCATTTATTTCATAACCATTTCGGTTAGCTTGATTCAACTGATATTTTGCTTCTGAAATGACTTTTTCCGTTTTATCAATTAATGCATCCATTGATTCTCTTGTAGCCATATTATCACCTCAATTTTAGCTTTAACTAAAAAGAATAAATCATACGGACGAGTGATTTTAATCATTGATTCATGCTACAATAAACCATATGCTATAAAGCAAATCGTTTATTATTATAAAGGAGTTTTTTCGTTGCAAAATCCATTTCCATATTCGTTTGATCAAAAACGATACCATTCATGGAATTATCATTTAAAAAATACGTTTGGTGAAAAAATATTTAAAGTAGCACTTGATGGAGGATTTGATTGCCCAAACAGAGATGGCACAGTCGCCCATGGTGGTTGTACCTTTTGCTCTGCTGCAGGTAGTGGTGACTTCGCAGGTGATCGAGTTGATGATTTAGAAACACAATTCAATAAAGTAAAAGATAGCATGCACCACAAATGGAAAAACGGGAAGTACATGGGATATTTTCAAGCGTACACAAATACACACGCTCCTGTTAGCGAGCTACGCGAAAAATTTGAAACCATTTTAAAACAAGATGACGTTGTTGGCCTCTCGATCGCAACACGACCAGATTGCTTACCAGATGATGTAGTTGATTACTTAGCAGAACTCAATGAACATACATACCTTTGGGTTGAATTAGGATTACAAACGATGCACCAACAAACATCAGATTTAATTAACCGGGCACATGACATGAAGTGCTATTTAGAAGGTGTAAACAAATTACGTAAACATAACATTCGCGTTTGCACACATATTATTAATGGACTTCCTGGTGAAGACTATCAAATGATGCTCGATACTGCTAAAGCGGTTAGTGAAATGGATGTCCAAGGAATAAAAATTCATTTAATGCATTTGTTAAAAGGAACACCAATGGTAAAGCAATATGAAAAAGGGATGTTAACATTTATGTCTAAAGATGATTATATCAAACTCGTTGTTGATCAATTAGAAATACTGCCACAAGAAATGATTATTCATCGCATTACAGGAGACGGCCCACCAGAGTTATTAATTGGACCGATGTGGAGCATGAATAAATGGGAAGTATTGAATGCGATTGATTCAGAATTATTACAACGAAATAGCTGGCAAGGAAAGTATTATAATACGACAGCTAAGGTGCTCTCATGTTAAAGCAAATCTTACCGTTTGCACATGAATTAATTCAAGCAGCGATCGAACCAGGTGATTTGGTTATTGATGCAACTTGTGGTAATGGAAATGATACTGTCATTCTTAGTCAAACAGTTGGTAGTGACGGTAAAGTATTAGCTTTTGATGTGCAAGAGCAAGCAATCGAAGCAACATCGAGACGCCTATCTCAATACGAGCTTACAAATGTCGATCTTATTTTAGATGGACATCAAGAGGTAGCGCAATATATCCCTGAAGTATGGAAACATAAATTAGCTGGTGCCATTTTTAATCTTGGCTACTTGCCTAGAAGTGATAAGCAAGTGATCACTAAGCCAGTTACAACCATTCAAGCTATTGATACCATAGCTGCTCATCTAAAATACGGCGGAATTATTGTATGTGTTGTTTATTATGGTCACCCTGGTGGAGAAGAAGAAAAACAAGCCTTATTAGATCATTTAACTACTTTTGACCAAGATTATTTCCGTGTTCTTCAGTATGGTTTTATTAATCAAAAGAACAACCCACCTTTTATTCTAGCAATTGAAAAGAAAAGCCAAAGGAGTGAAGTGACCCCTTAAAGTTAGACACGGTTTATTTCATTAAGCAGCTTGTTCAAAATGAGTTCGGTATTGTACCGGACTCATTTTAAATTTCGCCTTTATCCGTTTCATATTATAATATTCTATATATTTTTCAAGTTCTTGTTTAAAGTGCTCTACACTTTCGAATTCCTTATAATAAAGAAATTCTGATTTCATAATTCCAAAGAAATTCTCTATCACCGAATTATCGTAACAGTTTCCTT
>NZ_JACEFA010000026.1 GCF_014083865.1 Paraliobacillus salinarum
ATTTTATGGAGAGTTTGATCTTGGCTCAGGACGAACGCTGGCGGCGTGCCTAATACATGCAAGTCGAGCGCGGGAAGCAAACAATCACCCTTCGGGGTGTGCGTTTGTGGAACGAGCGGCGGACGGGTGAGTAACACGTGGGCAACCTACCTGTAAGACTGGGATAACTCCGGGAAACCGGAGCTAATACCGGATAATACATTTGTTTGCATAAACAGATGATAAAAGGCGGCTTTTAGCTGTCACTTACAGATGGGCCCGCGGCGCATTAGCTAGTTGGTGAGGTAACGGCTCACCAAGGCAACGATGCGTAGCCGACCTGAGAGGGTGATCGGCCACACTGGGACTGAGACACGGCCCAGACTCCTACGGGAGGCAGCAGTAGGGAATCTTCCGCAATGGACGAAAGTCTGACGGAGCAACGCCGCGTGAACGAAGAAGGTTTTCGGATCGTAAAGTTCTGTTGTTAGGGAAGAACAAGTACCGTTCGAATAGGGCGGTACCTTGACGGTACCTAACGAGAAAGCCCCGGCTAACTACGTGCCAGCAGCCGCGGTAATACGTAGGGGGCAAGCGTTGTCCGGAATTATTGGGCGTAAAGCGCGCGCAGGCGGTTTTTTAAGTCTGATGTGAAATCTTGCGGCTCAACCGCAAGCGGTCATTGGAAACTGGAGAACTTGAGTGCAGAAGAGGAGAGTGGAATTCCACGTGTAGCGGTGAAATGCGTAGATATGTGGAGGAACACCAGTGGCGAAGGCGACTCTCTGGTCTGTAACTGACGCTGAGGCGCGAAAGCGTGGGTAGCGAACAGGATTAGATACCCTGGTAGTCCACGCCGTAAACGATGAGTGCTAGGTGTTAGGGGGTTTCCGCCCCTTAGTGCTGCAGTTAACGCATTAAGCACTCCGCCTGGGGAGTACGGCCGCAAGGCTGAAACTCAAAAGAATTGACGGGGACCCGCACAAGCGGTGGAGCATGTGGTTTAATTCGAAGCAACGCGAAGAACCTTACCAGGTCTTGACATCCGCTGATACCCCTAGAGATAGGGCATTCCCTTCGGGGACAGCGTGACAGGTGGTGCATGGTTGTCGTCAGCTCGTGTCGTGAGATGTTGGGTTAAGTCCCGCAACGAGCGCAACCCTTGATCTTAGTTGCCAGCATTTAGTTGGGCACTCTAAGGTGACTGCCGGTGACAAACCGGAGGAAGGTGGGGATGACGTCAAATCATCATGCCCCTTATGACCTGGGCTACACACGTGCTACAATGGATGGTACAAAGGGCAGCGAAACGGCGACGTTTAGCAAATCCCATAAAACCATTCTCAGTTCGGATTGTAGGCTGCAACTCGCCTACATGAAGCCGGAATCGCTAGTAATCGCGGATCAGCATGCCGCGGTGAATACGTTCCCGGGTCTTGTACACACCGCCCGTCACACCACGAGAGTTGGCAACACCCGAAGTCGGTGAGGTAACCATTTGGAGCCAGCCGCCGAAGGTGGGGCCAATGATTGGGGTGAAGTCGTAACAAGGTAGCCGTATCGGAAGGTGCGGCTGGATCACCTCCTTTCTAAGGATAATAGGAAACAGCTCTTTTGAGCTGTCAAGCATGTTGGTTGTTTGGTTCAGTTTTGAGAGATTAAACTCTCAATTATGTACCTTGAAAACTAGATAAGAAGTATGACAAGACATCATATCAAAAGTAAGAACCAAACGTCTATTTACGATGAAGTAAGATAGTTAAGTAAGTAAGGGCGCACGGTGGATGCCTTGGCACTAGGAGCCGAAGAAGGACGGGACAAACACCGATATGTCTCGGGGAGCCGTACGTAGGCAATGATCCGGGAATTTCCGAATGGGGGAACCCCCTGCTCGTAATGGAGTAGGACAGCACACTAAATACATAGGTGTGTTGAGGCAGACCCGGGGAACTGAAACATCTCAGTACCCGGAGGAAGAGAAAGCAAACGCGATTTCCTGAGTAGCGGCGAGCGAAACGGAATTAGCCCAAACCAAAAAGCTTGCTTTTTGGGGTTGTAGGACACTCCATTGGAGTTACAAAGAAACGTATTACATGAATCGATCTGGAAAGATCAGCCGAAGAAGGTAACAGCCCTGTAATGGAAAGTATGTTTCCTCCGGAGTGGATCCTGAGTACGGCGGAACACGTGAAATTCCGTCGGAATCTGGGAGGACCATCTCCCAAGGCTAAATACTCCCTAGTGACCGATAGTGAACCAGTACCGTGAGGGAAAGGTGAAAAGCACCCCGGAAGGGGAGTGAAAGAGATCCTGAAACCGTGTGCCTACAAGTAGTCGGAGCCCGTTAATGGGTGACGGCGTACCTTTTGTAGAATGGACCGGCGAGTTACGATTCTTTGCAAGGTTAAGCCGCATAGGCGGAGCCGCAGCGAAAGCGAGTCTGAATAGGGCGATAGAGTAAAGGGTCGTAGACCCGAAACCGTGTGATCTACCCATGTCCAGGGTGAAGGTCAGGTAACACTGACTGGAGGCCCGAACCCACGTATGTTGAAAAATGCGGGGATGAGGTGTGGGTAGGGGTGAAATGCCAATCGAACACGGAGATAGCTGGTTCTCTCCGAAATAGCTTTAGGGCTAGCCTCAAGTAACGTATGTTGGAGGTAGAGCACTGATTGGACTAGGGGCCCTCATCGGGTTACCGAATTCAGTCAAACTCCGAATGCCAATCATATAGACTTGGGAGTCAGACTATGGGTGATAAGGTTCATAGTCGAAAGGGAAACAGCCCAGACCGTCAGCTAAGGTCCCAAAGTATACGTTAAGTGGAAAAGGATGTGGCGTTGCACAGACAACCAGGATGTTGGCTTAGAAGCAGCCATCATTTAAAGAGTGCGTAATAGCTCACTGGTCGAGTGACGCTGCGCCGAAAATGTACCGGGGCTAAACGTATCACCGAAGCTACGGATTGTTCTTTGAACAATGGTAGGAGAGCGTTCAACGTGCCGTGAAGTCAGACCGTGAGGACTGGTGGAGCGCGTTGAAGTGAGAATGCCGGTATGAGTAGCGAAATAGAAGTGAGAATCTTCTACACCGAAAGCCTAAGGTTTCCTGAGGAAGGCTCGTCCGCTCAGGGTTAGTCGGGACCTAAGCCGAGGCCGAAAGGCGTAGGCGATGGACAACAGGTTGATATTCCTGTACCACCTCGTGACCGTTTGAACAACGGGGGGACGCAGAAGGATATGGAAAGCGTGCTGCTGGTTATGCACGTCCAAGCAGTGAGTGTGTCAGATAGGCAAATCCGTCTGATAAGCACAAGCTGTGATGGGGAGGGAAATAAAGTACCGAAGTTCCAGATTTCACACTGCCAAGAAAAGCCTCTAGTGAGGTCACAGGTGCCCGTACCGCAAACCGACACAGGTAGGCGAGAAGAGAATTCTAAGGTGAGCGGGAGAACTCTCGTTAAGGAACTCGGCAAAATGACCCCGTAACTTTGGGAGAAGGGGTGCTTCTTGCATGAGAAGCCGCAGTGAATAGGCCCAAGCGACTGTTTAGCAAAAACACAGGTCTCTGCAAAGCCGAAAGGCGAAGTATAGGGGCTGACACCTGCCCGGTGCTGGAAGGTTAAGGGGACATGTTAGCTCTTCGAGCGAAGCATTGAACCGAAGCCCCAGTAAACGGCGGCCGTAACTATAACGGTCCTAAGGTAGCGAAATTCCTTGTCGGGTAAGTTCCGACCCGCACGAAAGGTGCAACGACTTGGGCACTGTCTCAACGAGAGACCCGGTGAAATTATACGATGCGTGAAGATGCGCATTACCCGCGACAGGACGGAAAGACCCCGTGGAGCTTTACTGTAGCCTGATATTGAATGTTGGCACAGCTTGTACAGGATAGGTGGGAGCCTTAGAAGCGTGAGCGCTAGCTTACGTGGAGGCGCCGGTGGGATACCACCCTGGCTGTGTTGACCTTCTAACCCAGGACCGTGATCCGGTTCGGAGACAGTGTCAGGCGGGCAGTTTGACTGGGGCGGTCGCCTCCTAAAGAGTAACGGAGGCGCCCAAAGGTTCCCTCAGAATGGTTGGAAATCATTCGAAGAGTGTAAAGGCAGAAGGGAGCTTGACTGCGAGACCTACAAGTCGAGCAGGGACGAAAGTCGGGCTTAGTGATCCGGCGGTACCGAATGGAAGGGCCGTCGCTCAACGGATAAAAGCTACCCCGGGGATAACAGGCTTATCTCCCCCAAGAGTCCACATCGACGGGGAGGTTTGGCACCTCGATGTCGGCTCATCGCATCCTGGGGCTGTAGTCGGTCCCAAGGGTTGGGCTGTTCGCCCATTAAAGCGGTACGCGAGCTGGGTTCAGAACGTCGTGAGACAGTTCGGTCCCTATCCGTCGTGGGCGTTGGAAGTTTGAGAGGAGCTGTCCTTAGTACGAGAGGACCGGGATGGACACACCGCTGGTGCACCAGTTGTTCTGCCAAGAGCATCGCTGGGTAGCTACGTGTGGAAGGGATAAGTGCTGAAAGCATCTAAGCATGAAGCCCCCCTCAAGATGAGACTTCCCATCTTTTAGAGTAAGATCCCTCAGAGACGATGAGGTAGATAGGTTCGAGGTGGAAGCGTGGTGACACGTGCAGCTGACGAATACTAATCGATCGAGGACTTAACTATATTT
>NZ_JACEFA010000027.1 GCF_014083865.1 Paraliobacillus salinarum
CATAGCCGTCAAGTTAAGCAAACATTGAAAGTCAAGATTATCATATAAAACATTATTTTCCAGTTAAATAGGTATCCTTATATGGTTTGTTATTAGCCTTTCTTACATTTTCTTACTTATTGCTTAGCGCCGAAATGTACGTCATAGGCTATCTTCAAAATATCAAAAGGACTTTGGTGCTTCCAGCGGTGTTCCTTGTGTCCGTATCGGTAGATGTTTTGATAAATATTTTCTATCAGTGTTTTCAAAGAAAGTGACCAATATAGTGAATATCCTTTGTTTTCCACAATAGCATTTTTCGCATGATGGATGCATTTATATTCACTGCCCTCTATGCGATGTTTTTCGTATAGATAATAACGACATTGAAAAGCGATCATCGTGGAGAGGAGAATGTGAATAAGCGTTCCGTACAGATGGCAATAAAAACGATCGGTATTCATCGTTTGCGCATTCTCCATTTCAAATAAAGATTTCCATGTTTTAAACAAAATTTCCACTTGCCAACGCAAAGAATAGATAGGGTACAAGGTTTGCATATCCATTTTTTCTTGTGTTATATTGGTGGCAAGAATTTGGATATGATTCTTTTTGCTGGCGGATTGGGTATGCCCCCCTTTCCGTCTTCTTTCTTTTAATTGGGCATCCCTTTGTTTTTGTTGCTCTCTTGTCAATCGTTGGACAACGACGCGTGCTTGGAATGTATTTTTTCCTTTCGCTCCTAATTGAATAAATCCATAGTCCTTGGCTTCTCCTGGATGTAAAAGCATTCCATCCTCTTCAGGCTTTATTTGTACTTTTTGCTTCCTATCATTCCATGTCCAATACGTCATATTGGCAGGTGTACGCGTAATATAGTAGGCTCCTGCTTGATCTATTTTTTTAAAGTGATCGCTTGAGAAATAACCAAGATCACGCAGGATAAGGTCGTCAACCTCAATCGTATTTTCTAAATCATAAGCTGCTTCATGGTCACTTTCTCTTGGCCCATAACATAATGTATGCATAAATCTTCCTTGATACAGTTCGTACTCTAATTGTATTTTCACTCCATCCCAATAACTCGCATTCGGTTTCTTCATTTGAAAGGACGTACTATCTAAAATACGTATACGAGAAAAAGGGTATATCGATGAAGTAGGTAAAGATAACATCTGTTGTTTTTTCGCTAATTGCTGAAATATTTCTTTCAAAAAGGTACTACCTTTTTTATTTAGTCGTTGATGTAAAGCTTGTTTGGATATGGATGTTTCTGATTCCCGAGAAAGGGAAGCGCAAAGCTGCTCTAACCCTTCAGATCCAACCTTTTTATGCAAAAAGGCAGATATACTCAAGAAATGTTCAGGCATTACTTTTTTCAATCGTTGAACGAACGCAGTTTTTCGAGCCGTCTTTCTGATCTCAGAAACAGATAAAACATCCATCAGACTTTTTGCAAATAAATGAAAATCATTGTACTTAGCCATGAAAAAACCCCTCCGAATTATCTTGATTTAATTCAAGAATAACGAATAATTCTTTAGGATTTAAACCATTTTGCTTAACTTGACGGCTATG
>NZ_JACEFA010000028.1 GCF_014083865.1 Paraliobacillus salinarum
TTTTTATATGAGCAAATATACAAGTGATATCAAATTAAATGTTATTCAAGGCTATTCCCCAAAAGTAATGTCTCAAAGTGAATATGCAAAACAAATGGCTATTCCCAAAGCACAATTCCAATATTGGTTGAAGTTATATGAATTACATGGAGAAGAAGGATTAAAATTCACCTATACAAATTATCCTGTTAGCTTTAAACTAGACGTACTAAACTATATGGTTCATTCTGGTGCGTCATTAATGGATACCGCAGCTCTCTTTAAAATCTCTAGTTATACAATGGTGTATAATTGGCAAAAAAAGATGGAGATTGGCGGTGTAGATGCCCTTGAGCCAAGACAAAAGGGGCGTCCATCCATGAAAAAGAAATCTACTAAACAGCCAAAACAAGCACCAACTAAAGGGAAAGTTGATGCACTTGAAGCACGAATTAAACAACTTGAAATGGAGAACGACTATTTAAAAAAGTTGAATACCTTAGTTCAAAACAAGGAAAAATCACCAAACAAGACAAAGTACAAATAGTCTATGAGTTAAGGTATAAATATTCGGTGAAGTCGCTCGTGAAGCTCGCTGGTATTCCACGTAGCACGTATTATAATTTAATAAAGAGAATGCAGCGACCAGATCCAGATGCTGATTTGAAAGCAGAGATCAAATCGATTTACGATGAACATGAAGGACGATATGGCTATCGTCGTATTCGTGATGAATTAGTCAACCGAGGGAAGAAAGTAAATCACAAGAAGGTCCAACGCATCATGAAAAGGCTAGGTTTAAAGTGCCTTGTACGTATGAAAAAATATAAATCCTATAAAGGAACGGTTGGTAAGATTGCACCAAATCATTTAGATCGCCAATTTACAGCGCAAGCCCCAAACGAAAAATGGGTTACTGATATTACGGAGTTTAAATTATTTGGAGAAAAGTTATATTTATCACCTGTATTAGATTTATTTAACGGAGAAATTATTACGTATACTATCAGCTCTAGACCAACGTATTCACTTGTTTCGGAGATGTTAAAGAAAGCACTAGATTACTTGCCAGAAGATCATAAACTATTGATGCATTCCGATCAAGGTTGGCATTATCAGATGAAACAATATCGTTATGCCCTCGAAAATAGAGGAATTAAACAAAGTATGTCTCGTAAAGGAAACTGTTACGATAATTCGGTGATAGAGAATTTCTTTGGAATTATGAAATCAGAATTTCTTTATTATAAGGAATTCGAAAGTGTAGAGCACTTTAAACAAGAACTTGAAAAATATATAGAATACTATAATATGAAACGGATAAAGGCGAAATTTAAAATGAGTCCGGTACAATACCGAACTCATTTTGAACAAGCTGC
>NZ_JACEFA010000029.1 GCF_014083865.1 Paraliobacillus salinarum
TGTGGAATGACATGGACTTCATTCAATCGTTCCAAAACTCGATTCTATTGATTGTGCTTGTAGCAATCATTACGTTGATCTTTGCGGTATTCTTCGCAGCGGTGTTAACGAAAGAACAAGTAAAAGGAGGAAACTTCTTCCGAATTATCTTCTATATTCCGAATATCTTATCAATCGTTGTTATCGCAGGGATATTCTCAGCAATCTATGATCCGAAGAGTGGCCTATTGAATAGTGTTTTCGGTGTGTTGAGCTTAGATACCTTTGAACAATTATGGTTAGGAAACCAAGACATCGTTATTTATAGTATTGCCGGTGCCCTAGTATGGCAAGCCATTGGTTATTACATGGTGATGTATATGTCTGGGATGGCAAGTATTCCAGCGAGTTATTATGAAGCTGCATCCTTAGAAGGTGCAAATGGCATTACGCAATTCTTTAGCATTACACTACCACTGGTTTGGAACAATATCCGTACCACATTAACTTTCTTTATTATTAGTACGATCAACCTGAGCTTTCTATTAGTAAAGGCAATGACAGGCGGAGGCCCGAACGGGTCAACGGAAGTATTCTTATCGTATATGTATGACCAAGCATATACAAACTCCACATTTGGTTACGGTATGGCGATTGGCGTTGTCGTCTTTACTTTTTCATTTGCCCTCGCTGCTATCGTCAGCAGAATTACTAAACGCGATGTGCTAGAGTACTAAGGAGGTAAAACAGAGATGAAAAAAACAAAAGGTTTAAGCACAGACACACTTTTTAAACTATTTAATTACGTCGCTTTAATAACGTTAGCGGTTACGATACTTGTCCCTGTTGGTTGGGTGTTCTTAGCTTCCATTAAACAAAACGCGGAATTCTATGACAACCCATGGGCATTACCAGACGGTTTTTATTTTCAAAACTTTGCCGAAGCATTTGTCGAAGCACAAATGGGGGACTACTTATTAAACTCTGTGATTGTAACGGCATTAGCGTTAGCTATTCTGTTAGTCGTTGCGTTACCAGCAGCCTATGTATTATCCCGTTTTCAGTTTAGAGGAAGCAAGTTCTTAAACGGCGTTGTAAAAGCAGGTTTGTTTATTAACGTCAGTTATATTGCTGTACCGATCTTTTTGATGTTACTAGATTGGGATGGAGCGATCAAAATGATCATCGGGGATCCGTTCTTTTTAAATAATCGCTTTATTTTAGCGGTGATTTATGCATCGACGGCCTTACCATTTACGATCTTTTTATTATCAAGTTACTTCCAAACGCTGCCTTCTGATTTTGAGGAAGCAGCAGGAATTGATGGTGCGGGTTATTTCCGTACGATGTTCTCGG
>NZ_JACEFA010000003.1 GCF_014083865.1 Paraliobacillus salinarum
TATGTTTTTTCCTCATTAATCCCTCCACTCCAAATTTCTCAAATACCTTTACCCATCTTTTTAATGGTGAACTGCTTTTCATACCGTGCTTCCTTGCTAATATATCATAACCCAATTTTCCATCTTGATATTCTTTTACTAGCATTAATTTAAATTGTTCACTATATTTAGCCATAAAAATACACCCCAAAAGTTAGATTTTCACTCTAACTTTTGGGGTGCAGTACATAAAAGCAGCTCTTCTATTTTACAATGCATCTAACATATCGAATTGTGATTTAACTAAATCAAAATATTCGCCTTGATAATGCATTAACTCATCATGATTACCTTGTTCCAGCACTTTACCGTGTTCCAGTACAATTATTTTGTCTGCCTCTCTAATAGTAGACAGTCGGTGAGCAATCATTATAGCCGTTCTACCATGCAACAATTTTTTGAGGGCTTGTTGAATTCTCATTTCTGTTTCTGTATCAATACTTGCCGTTGCTTCATCTAAAATAAGAATTTTCGGATTAGCTAGCAACGCTCTTGCAAAAGATAATAATTGTCTTTCACCAGCTGATAAAATACTACCTCTCTCCTCAACCTCTGTGTCATACCCTTCCGCTAAACGCATGATAAAGTTATGAGCACCAACAACCTTCGCTGCATCCATCACTTCTTTATCTGTTGCTTCTGGTCTACCAAAACGGATGTTATCCATAATTGTACCACTAAAAATAAATGTATCCTGAAGAACAACACTAATATTTTTTCTAAGACTATCTAATTTCATATCTCTCAGATCATTGCCGTCGATTTTGACACTTCCCTTTGTCGGGTCATAAAAACGACTAATTAAGTTGGCGATAGTTGATTTCCCTGATCCAGTGTGACCTACAAGTGCAATCGTCTCCCCTGCTTTCATGTCCACTGAAATTTCATGTAATGCAATTCGATCATCATCATAAGAAAATTGAACATGATCAAATTCAATATGCCCCATCATGTCTGAGAACTCTCGTGCATCTGGTTTTTCTTCCACATTTGGTTGTTCATCTAAAAATTCAAATATTCGTTCAGATGACGCCATTGCAACAAGCAACTGATTATAAATTTGACCTAGCCTTGAAATAGGCTCCCAAAACATTCCTAAGAAGAATGCAAACGAAACAAAATCACCTATTTCTATCGTTCCATTAATTATTAGATGCGCACCATATGATATCAAGATTACTGTACCTATGGCATTACTCATTTCAACAAAGGGACCAAAATAGGCACTTTTTTTCATTGCTAGACGTTCTTTCTCAAAGTTATCAGAGTTTACTCCATTAAAAAACTCTGTATTCTCTTTCTCTTGTGAAAAAGACTGGGTAATTCGAATCCCTTGTAAACTCTCATTTAAATGTGAATTTAAACGAGACTTCTGTATGCGTACATCTTGCCATGAACGTCGAATATTTCTTCGTAGCTTCGTTGAAATATAAAACATGATTGGCAAGATAACTAATACAGCAATAGCTAGTTGTGGACTCAATGAGAATAAAATAATAATTATCCCTACTAGCATGATGATGTCTGTTAATAAGTTGATAATACCATTAGTAAATAATTCTTGAAGCGAGTTTACATCATTTAGAATACGAACTAAAATCGAGCCTGCTGATCGTTTATCAAAAAAATTATGAGACAAACGCTGGACATGTGAAAAGAGTTGCTTTCTTAAATCATGTATTACTTTTTGTCCTAATATATTGACTAGCTTTATTCGATAACGATTTCCAACATAACTAATTAAATATAGAACAGAAATAATAATTACTAAGTAAGACAATAGCGTAGTATCTTTATTAGCTATTGCTTCATCAATAACTACCTTACCAATTAAAATAGGTACAGCTAACCTTACAAGCGTAGAAACAAGCATTGCTAACATAGCTAGCGGTAAAATATTTTTGGCATATGGTTTAACATATGCAAGCAGCCTTGTCATCTGCCTCCAGTTGAAAGGTTTTTCGACTGCTTGATCTAACGGATAATAAAAACGTTTTAAATGTGTGCTTTTCTCTCTGTTTGTTTGTTGTTCTACCAATTGCTTCCCTCCTTTTTAACCCGATATATTCATTATCTCTTCTTTATCTTGATATTGAATGTCATAGATTCGTTGATATGGGCCATTATTTTCAACTAATTCTTCATGTTTACCCTGTTCAATTATTTGCCCTTCCTCTAGCACCAATATTTCATCTGCATGCTTTAAAGATGAGATGCGGTGCGCAATGATAAATGTCGTTCTACCCTGCATAACTTCTTTTAGAGCTTTTTGAATTTTAAATTCTGTTTCCATATCTACAGCCGAAGTCGCATCATCCAAGATTAAAATTTTTGGATCAATTAAAATCGCTCTGGCAATAGCGATACGTTGTTTTTGCCCCCCAGAAAGACCCATTCCTCTTTCGCCGAGCATCGTCTCATATCCATTTGGCATTTCCATAATAAAATCATGAGCTTGCGCGCGTTTCGCTGCCGCAATTATATCTTCCATTTTCGCTTCAGGATTTCCATATGCAATATTCTCTTTAATCGTTGTTGAAAACAAGAACGATTCTTGTAAAACAAAGCCAATTTGCTTTCTTAAAAATTTCAAACTATAGTTTTTCGTTGACTGCTCATCAATATAGACATTTCCTTTTACTGGATCATAAAATCTAGTCATTAATTGTGTAATACTTGTTTTTCCAGCACCGGTTGCACCAATTAAGCCCATTACTTTTCCTGGAGGGGCGTCAAATGAAATATCCTTTAGAGCTTTATCATCTTCATCGACATACTTTAATGTGACATGATCAAACCTTACATGTCCTTTGATTTCACCAGATGAAATCGCATCTTCTTTTTCCTGTGTATCTTCTTCTGCTTCTAATATTTCTAACAACCTTTCTCCTGCTGCTTTTGCTTGGGAAAATTGGTTTACAATAAATCCTAGTTGGACAAGTGGACCTAATATATAATTCACTAAACTGAAAAAGGCGATTAGCTTACCTAATGATAAATCACCATTCATTACTAAAAATCCACCATAAATAAGTAATGCAACCATTGAAACGTTACCAATAAACTCCATAAACGGGAAGTATTTCGCCCAAATATTAGATGTCTTTATATTCACTTCACGATAATTTTCATTATTTACAGTAAAACGATCAATTTCAAAATCTTCCTTAGATAAGGATTTAACCGTATTCATCCCACTAACATTTTCTTGTATACGGGTATTTAATTTACCTAATGACTTTCTGACTGTACGAAACGCTGGATGTACTTTCTGATCGAACTTATAAACAACAACCGCTAAAAATGGCATAGCTGCCATTGTCACTAACGCTAAAGGAACAGAGTAAAAGAACATGACAGACAAGCTAATTACGATTAGTAATACAATCCGAATTAGTTCTTTTAAACCAGCTGCTAAAAAGAATTTGAATCCTTCTACGTCCATTGTTAAACGAGACATTAAATCTCCTGTTCGCGCATTATCATAATAAGTAAAAGAAAGTCGTTGTAGCTTTTTATATAATCCATCTCTTAAGCTATAAACTGATGATACTCCAAACAAGTCTCCTAGATACTGCTGTGTAAAATTCGAAATACCTTTTATAACCATAATTAAAATAAAACCTATTGCTAAGTATGGTATTAAACTGTACTGCTCTTTTAATACAACATCATCTATCGTAATTTGTAATATTATTGGATAAACAACAGTGATCGCTGTAACTAAAATAACGAAAAATAATGAAGCAAAAAAATATTTCTTATAAGGCCAATAAAATTGCTTTAGTTTTTTGAAGGTTTCCAATCTCTTACCCTCCTCTTTTTTTTATTTTGTAATTACAAATATATCGAGTTCCGAAATAAATATCTACCCATCTGCTCTAATTTTTCTGATTTTTTTAAAAATCAGCCTTAAGACTGATAAATTTTTAACTAATTGTAAATTTTTTCATGAATAAACGTTTTCCAAAATGGGTATAGGTTGAATATCGCATCGTAATATAGTAAATTATCAACGGGGAATTTTTATTTATGACAACAGAAAGGGAGATTGTACATGACAGTTTTTGGAGTAGATTTAAGCAATTTTGTGGACACATACATGGCTATAGCTATTAAAATACTGATTTTGATCATAGCATATGCAATTATTAACCCACTAGGTAAGAAAGTAATATCAAAAACATTAAGAAGAACAATGAAGAAAGATCGAATCTCTGAAGGAAGAATAAAAACGTTAGAGAAGCTACTCATCAATATATATTCATATATATTAATTTTTATCTTTATTACAATGTTGTTTGGAATCTTCGACTTAGATTTAGGACCACTTCTAGCAACAGCTGGTGTATTAGGGCTTGCGATTGGATTTGGAGCTCAAGGATTAGTAAGTGATATTGTTACCGGTTTTTTCATTTTGTTAGAAAAACAAATTGAAGTAGATGAATATGTAAGTACAGCAGGGTATAGTGGCATTGTTGAAGAAGTAGGCTTACGTACAACAAAAATTCGGAGCTTCGATGGAACATTGAATTTTATTCCAAATCGTTTCATGGAAGGGGTAAGTAACCACTCACGCGGAACGATGCGTGCACTTGTAGATATCGGTATCAGTTATGATGATAATATTGATCACGCAATGGGTGTGCTTCAAAAAGTTTGTGATGAATTTCAACAGGATGAGCGCTTTGTTGAGGGGCCAGATGTGTTAGGCGTTCAAAGCTTTGGTTCTTCTGATGTTGTGCTACGCGTATTAGGGAAAACAGTCAATATGGAACAATGGGCTGCAGAACGTGACATTAGAAAACGTATTAAAGAGGAATTTGATGCAAATGGTATTGAAATTCCATTCCCACATCAAGTTAACATAACAAAACAAGCTTAATTAAAAAATAAAAGTGGTTTCTGATTTCAGAAACCACTTTTTCATTAGAATCGAGAGTCAACTTGTTGACAAACAGCATCAGCAGTCATTCCATTCGCATTAATGACCGCACCTTTGTATCCCGTATCTTGCATACCCATTACATTCTTATCTTGACCTGAAATAACACAACAATCGCATCCATTGACATCTGCTTCTTGTTTTAAATCAACAACCTCATATCCTTTTTGTTGTAATGCATCCTTTACATCCGTTAGTGTACCTTCAACTCCAACACGCTTCAAATTCATCCCTCCATTTCTATTTTAAATCAAGCTTAGTTTAAGCTTCACTAATACATTCTATTCAAAATAGAAATGAAACAGATAGTTACAATTGGCGGATAGTTGATTCAACAATAGCTACACCTTTAATTAGTGCCGCTTCATTAGGTTCTAATTTACTATGATGCAAACCATATTTAGATTCTACCCCTAACCAAAACATAAACCCAGGAATATCTCGCAAAAAGTAGCCAAAATCTTCTCCAGTCATTGCTGGATTTGCTTCTTGATAAGTTAAGTCAGAGTTATTTACAATTTCTTCAAACTTCGAAACATAACTTTCATTATTAAACACTTGATAATAATTAGATCCATAGTCAATTTGTATACTACAATGATGACTCTGTTCAAATCCTTTCGTTAGTCGTTCAATTGCCTTTTTCACGTCACTGATCGCTGATGGTTCTCCTGTACGAATGGTCCCTTCAAGACGTGCTTTTTCGGCAATTACATTTTGCACCGTTCCACCAGTAATCTTTCCAATTGTGATAACACTACTATCTATAGGGTTCACCTGTCTTGCTACGATGTGCTGTAGCTGTATCACAAATGTACTTGCAGCAACTACCATATCATGTGTTAGATGCGGATAAGCAGCATGACCACCTTTGCCGGTAAAATCTATGAAAAGCTCACTCGTATTAGCAAAAAGCAATCCCGGTCTTGTTGATACGGTTCCAACTGGCAGCTCCGGTGCAATATGCAGTCCAAAAATAACATCAGGCTTTACTGCTTGAAACTCCTTAGACTGTAACATTGGTAATGCACCACCAGGACCTTCTTCTGCTGGTTGAAAAATAAATAATACATCGTCATCGATTGGATCATTAGCTAATCGTTCTAAAGCCGCTAAAGCGATGGTCATATGAAAATCATGTCCACACGCATGCATTTGACCTCGATGCTGAGAAGCAAAATCTAAATTAGTTTCTTCTTTAATCGGTAATCCATCTATATCAGCTCGATAACCAATTACCTTTGATGGATTTCTACCCGAAACTTTTACTAAAATTCCTGTTTTCCAAATAGTAATTTCTAAATTTTGTTGATTAAAGTTTTTAATTTCAGCTAATAAATATGCTTGTGTTTTAAATTCCTTAAATCCTAATTCAGGAATTTGATGTAACTCTCGCCTAATTTGCTTTAATTGTTCTATGTTCATATGCTCAACCTCATTCATAATCTAATATTAGATATGATAAAAGCAGGAGAATATTATCTCCTGCTCAATTATCATCTACCTTACATTATTCTTCATCAAGCTTACGTAATGCTTGCATAACTTCTGTTTTTGCTTTCGTTTGATCATCAATTTTCTTTATCATTCTTGCAGGTGTGCCAGCAACTACTGTGTGAGGCTCAACATCTGATGTGACGATTGCGCCCGCAGCAACTACTGCTCCTTCTCCAACGGTTACTCCTTCAAGAACTACTGCATTTGCCCCAATTACAACACCATCTTCAATGACAACCGGTTTTGCTGAAGGTGGTTCAATTACTCCAGCTAGAACAGCACCTGCTCCAACATGGCAATTCTTACCCACTGTAGCTCTTCCACCAAGCGTAGCATTCATATCAATCATTGTTCCTTCACCGATAACAGAACCAATGTTGATCATCGCACCCATCATGATCACTGCTCCATCTCCAATTTCCACTTGGTCGCGAATAACAGCACCTGGTTCAATTCTAGCATTAATTCCTTTTAGATCTAATAAAGGAATAGCAGAGTTTCTACGATCATTTTCTAACACGTAATCCTGAATTTGTTCTTTATAAGTATTTAAAGCATTATTTATTACTTTCCATTCGCCAAAAAGCACGCCTGTATTTGATTGAACAAAAGCCTGAATTTCTTGATCAAAATCTATTTGATCTAAGTTTTCACCCTTCACATATACTTTTACTGGTGTAGACTTTGTACTATTAGAAATAAAAGAAATTATTTCCTTTGCATCCATCATGTTCATTATACATACCTCCAACATACGTTTCTTTTTTTACAACTCTATCAGAATAACATAAGCATTGACAAGTTATTTCATTTATCATTTAGTTGAAATAAAGCTTTATTAAGATGCAAATATTTATTTAGTTGCTTTAAAATTGCTCTTCTTGTTAAAATCCCATCAAAATACCCTTCATCATCCACAACACAGACAAATGGATAATCAATGACTGTTTTTAAGCATGTGAAGAAGTCGTCTTCTCTATTTAAACATGGAATAGTCTTGTTCATTACCTCGTGGACTTCAATCTCACTTAGTTTCTCCATTTCGAACCTTTCCAAACCAAGGATTCGATTTAAAATGACGTTCTTTCCAATTGTGCCTTTAAATTTATAGGATGTATCTAACACTGGAACAGCTGAATATCCCGATTTGACAAGGATCAACAATGCATGCTCAAGGGGATTATTCATTTGAACGTGAGCTACTTTCTCAGAAGCTATCATTAAGTGTTCTGCTTTCAAATCTAATAAAGTTAATTCTTGTATATTATTCATACCTTTCACTCCCTTTACTAACAGCTGAAGGAGTTCTTCATACTGATCATTCATCAGAATCACACATACAATAATATTTTAGCATATTTATGTAACTTAAACCAACTTTCGGCATATGAGAATAACATCTTTTTTCTATACATTTGGAAAGCGGAGAAAATTCTCTCTTACTTATATAGTTTTTTCAACTAGAAAATGTTAGAATAATGGTCAATTAGAAAAACTTGCTTTTTTAAATACATATGAATTAGTGTTTATTAACTATATTGAGCAGTCTGGAAACATCGTTTAAAAGGAAGGGAGGTTTCATTAATGAATATTGCAAGTGAGGAAGACTTGGATCAAATCGCCAAGGCTTTATTTGTTATTAATCGTCATGCTAAAACAGCACTTAATCCAAGAGAACTATATAATTTAAAAAAACGCGCAATTATTGAATTACTTAAAAATGGTGACGCACAAAAAATTGGATTACATTATTCTGATCATCCAAAATTAAGCCACCAGCACTCCACTCTTCTTGTCAAGGTGGGTAGCTATTATTTCCACATACTACCTAACAAACAGGATTTTAAAGAAGTTAAACATTTAGGGAAAACAGATAAAAACTATAGAAACCCAAAAACAAAAATGTCTCTAACACAGGCGAAAAAAATTATATGTTGTTATTTAAAAATTGATATACCTAAGCAAAAAAGAACTTATTCTTCCTATTACACTCCTTCTTCTTTAGGTAGTTGGAACACATCTTATTTTAAGAAAAGACGAAAAAGATAATGCTACCTTCGTTTTAAATAGACTAACAACAACTGTGTGACACGTATAATCATAACAATAATACCAAGTGAAACAATAGACAATAGCATGATAGAAATGGAACTAGGAATTACATCTATATGCTGTTGGTTTTGCATCGTTAACATGATATTTAAGAACAGCAAAATAGTTATTACATAAGTTGTGAAGTAATTCCAACCTAATCGCTGAAGCAGTCGAATGACTGGTTTAATGATGAAATATAATGTTATAAGAAGTACTACAAATATAATAAACCAAAGCTGTTCTTTCTCCATCAAAAGAAATGTCGTGTTTAGCTTGTCAATCCAACTGGCCAACAAGTAGAAAGGCATTTTAATAGAAATCATTACTACTTCTCCTTACTATATCATTATTATGATTATAGTATTCACTAGTAAATTGGCATTTATTCTTGATTATTAACTTTCGTTTATAAAATTTAGTAATGCATCGCTAATCTGCTCTGCTTGTCGATATCCGTCCATATATAAATGATGTAGCTTATCCTTGTTCCTTTCTACTCTACTAACCTTTAATGGTTGTTCTGGTTGAATAATAAACACTTCTCCATTCTTCTCCATATTTTCCAGATTTTCAATTGTTTGATTGTACTTCTCATGCCTTTGCTCCAATATACGTACTAACTCTGGATACTTTTTATATGTATGCTTTACTACTCTGTTGAATTTCAGCTTCTTTTTTATATAACCTTGATTCCTAGTTAAAATGACAACGTGCTTCTTGTTACCGTTTTGAATGGAAGCATTGATTGGGATTGGGTCGCTCACTCCACCATCCATTAGCTCAACCCCTTTATGCAAAACACTTTCAGATACGAACGGTAATGAGCTTGATGCTCGTACTATTTTAAATAATTCTTCTTTACTTTCAAATGAATCGTAATATACAGGTTCACCCGTATATATATCAGTTGTAGCAACAACTAACTTTTTGTTATTTTTTAAAAATGACTCATAATCGAATGGAACTAATTGATTGGGAAGTGTATCAAAGATAAAATCCATTCCGAATAATGGTTTTTTTGTTAATAAACGCTTAAATGATAAATATTCCGGGTGACTACTGTAATCTACAAATACTTTATAGTTTCGCCCTCTTTGATTTGCAACATAAGATGTGGCAACACAAGCGCCAACTGATGCACCAGCGACAAATGGAAAGTCTATTTGTTTATCGTGAAAATAATCTAAAACCCCAGCAGTATAGACTCCCCTCATTGCTCCACCTTCTAAAATCAAACCAATTTCCTGCATTTGTTTTACCTTCTTCCTTTTTTAATTATCTATTTTGTCATTTCACAGCTCGGCTATTCAATTTTTTTGGTGCATGTTATTTACTTATGGTATGATCGAATTACATGTGTTTTATACTTTTGTATTGTAATACGAACTATTTCCATTGTTTATATCACAACCTTATCATAAATTTATATTCGGTTGTGCTAATTCATTTATTTGTCTAAAGGAGCTTTAACTATGGAGCATTTACTAAATAAAAACGTAAAGGAAATTGAAATATCTGGAATTAGGAAGTTTTTCAATATGGTAAGCGATAAAAAAGACACGCTTTCTTTAACCATTGGACAGCCAGACTTCTACACGCCAGATCACATTAAAGAAGCAGCTAAACATGCAATTGATATGAACAAAACTACTTATACCCACAACGCTGGACTACTGCAACTACGGGAAGAGATTGCAAATGCGGTTCACGCAGATTATCAGTTAGAATACAATCCAAATAATGAAATAATTGTTACGGTTGGTGCATCGCAAGCAATTGATATTGCATTACGAACAATCATCGAAGTAGGTGATGAAGTTTTACTTCCCGGTCCAGTTTATCCAGGATATGAACCATTAATTAAACTTTCTGGTGGTAAACCAATATATATTGACACAACAGACTCAAACTTTAAAATAACGCCTGAAAAATTAAAAAAACACATTACAAGTAAAACGAAATGTGTCATTCTTCCTTATCCATCTAATCCAACCGGGGTCACGTTAATGAAAAAAGAGTTAGAAGAAATCGCAAAAGTAATTGAGCACGAGAATATATTTGTCATAGCTGATGAGATTTATAGTCAGCTTACTTACGATATACCTCATTATTCAATTGCTAGCATTAACGAACAAATGAAACAGAAAACAATTGTGATAAACGGGCTATCCAAATCACATGCAATGACAGGTTGGCGTATCGGTTATACATTAGCCCCTTCTTGGCTCACACAACATATGCTTAAAGTTCATCAGTACAATGTTTCTTGTGCGACATCAATCAGTCAGTACGCTGCTATTGAAGCTTTGACCAATGGGAAACAAGATCCAGTCACAATGAAACAGTCATATCATTCCAGAAGGGATTACGTGTATAATCGTTTGACTGATATGGGATTAGACGTCGTTAAACCAGACGGTGCATTTTATTTTTTTATAAAAATTGATACAAATTTATCTTCTTTTGATTTCGCATTAGATTTAGTTGAAGATGTTGGTCTAGCATTAGTACCCGGTAGTGCTTTTAGTAATTATGGAGAGGGATATTTACGCTTGTCATACGCCTATAGCATAGAAACATTAGAAGATGGGTTGAATCGATTGGAAGCCTTTTCAAAAAAACAATAATAACTTATTGAAGACTTTTGTTTATTTCATACTTGTTTAATAATAAATCTAGCTCTTGGCTTAAAAGGATTGATTCTTTGCTAGTAAACCCTTTAATAAGGGCAATCTCGATCATTCTTTTTCGAATTGTTTCTATTTGACTTAATGTCTTTCTAGCTTCAAATTTATTCAAATCGAGACTCCTCCTTAAAAATAAATGGTTAGAATACATTTAGTTTTTTCAAACATTACCAAGCGCATAGCAAAACCTGAAAAACTGTGATTGTTATTAATATACCCATTTTCAAAAAAATAAAAACCTTAACAGTCTATATTTATTACAATTCTAGGAGCTGGAAACATGAAAAATAAATTAGCTTTTTTTGCCATATTAAGTCTTAGTATGATTTTTGCTGCTTGCTCTTCCGATAGTGATCCTGCAATTGTCAAGGAGGAAATGACAAGTCCAGTTGAAGAAGGCGCAACTTTAGTTGAGGAAACAGATAAAAAAGATACAGAAGAGACGCAAATGACAATTGAATTTATGTTAGAGGAAGAACAATTAACGATTAACTTAAATAAAATTCCAATTCTAAAAAATTACTTAGCTCAAATAAGTGACAGAAAAAAAGAAATTGAGCAAATGGAAATCAATAAACTTGATATCCAGTCAACAGAATCTATTTATTTACTAGGATTCGCTAAAGCAAATGATCTTTATTCCTATTTGTTATTAGATCCTACCGACGAAGGACATTCATTTTTATTAACAGATCGCGCAAAATTCATCGAAGTTTTACCATCACCGGATAAAAACAAATTAATGTTTTACTTTGAACGTACAGTAAATGATAAACCTTGGAATTTAAATAAAATAATGGTATTGGACTTGCAAAGTTGGGGAAACAAGAAACTAACTTATCAGGAAGAAGTTATTGATGTAGATTTAAGCCAATTTAATACACCAATTTCTTCTGTAGACTGGATAGATGATACAACCATTCAAGCTTCTATACCTAATGTCGAGCAGCCAACAGAACAAGAACTAACAAATTGGTTCAACACAGGACAACCAATAAAACAAGTTGAACTTTCTATCAATAACAAATGAAAGATATAAAAAAAGCTAACTTTCACTGTAGAAATTAGCTTTTTTTATTTTATTTCTATATTTTTTTCAATTTTGATATTTACAACTTCGTCCTCTACATAAAACTGTGTGTGAACATATAAAGCATTTGATCCGTTTTCAAGAGGATGAAATATTTTTCTAGTTGGAGTCGTTCGATAAATATCACCAGGTTGGATCGTTTTACTGATAGGACTTCCAGTGAAATTACTTTTATTCGCTCCAAATGAAAGGTAAGTTAATGGTGTTCGATGCTTTAGTGTTACTGGCTCTTCTCCCACATACTCCAACGAATGTAAAATCCTTAATCCTTCTGCACCATTCTCCATCCTCATATGTAAAATGAAATCGCCTTCTTGTTTATGTATCACAACTGGCTCAGCTAATGCTGTTGTTGAACTAGCTCTTAACCAGAGTACTGTTCCAGAGCCTATCAATATAAGTATAAAAGACATGATTGCTAATCGCCTAATCACCAAACACCCTCCCTTCAACTATTTTCTATTCAATATATAAGACGTATTAATCTTCTAAAAAGTTTCACAATTATGTAAAAAAATAATAATTTGTCCAATTCACTAAATTCTTTACGTTTTTTTTATACCTTGCATAATTACATTGATTTAAACCAAACTAACTACACCTTTTCTTATATAAATTAAGAAAAAAATTCAAGAATATAGGTGATGACATGAAATACAAACTATTGACTTTTTTTTCCGCTTTACTTCTGCTAACTAGTTTGTTTGGATGTAACCAAAATAATGAATCAACAAATCAACTAGATAATGTCGAGAAAATTAATTACCAACAAACAACCAATTCAGATGTAACATACTATATTCGAAAAAAATTTGATTCCGTTTCAGATGTAAAAGCAATTGTTTATGACAAGGAATTAATTGTTGCGATAAAAGCAACTACTTTTCAACAAATCAATGAACAATCTATCGAAAAAAAAGTGAAGAAAAGTTTAGAAGAACAATTTAATTTTAAAGAAATTAACGTCTCTTCCGATCAAAAAATATTTATTGAGATAAATAAAATACATCAATCTCCCGAAAACTTAGAAAAGAAATTTAATCATATCAAAAAATTATTAAAAGATAACGCATAGAAAGAAGGTTTACATATATGGACAACTCACCTTCCACAACAAAAAAATCATATCAAAAAATAGCACAACAACAAGAACGTAAACGTCCTATTTTAAAGAATTGCATATACGCTTTCTTCTTTGGCGGATTAATTTGTACAATCGGACAAGGTATCTCTACTTTTTACATGTATTTTTTTGATTTCACTGAACAAACAGTAGGTAATCCTACAACCGCAACGTTAATCTTCATCACCATGTTATTAACAGGTTTTGGAGTCTATGATCACATAGCTCAGTTTGCTGGAGCGGGTACAGCAGTTCCGGTAACGGGTTTCGGTAATGCTGTAATTTCGGCAGCTATTGAACATCGATCAGAAGGCTTTGTTCAAGGTGTTGGAGGAAATATGTTTAAATTAGCCGGGTCTGTTATTTTATTCGGAGTATTTTCTGCGTTTGTTGTAGCATTAATAAAAACAATCTTATTAGAATGGGGCGTCATATAATGTTACGTGGTAAACAAACTTGGGAGTTCGAAAATCGTCCAACTATTATTTCAACTGGGATTACAGGAGGTCCATTCGAAGCAAAAGGTAACTTAACAGCCACATTTGATCAGTTGTATAATGATTTACGATTAGAACAAAATTCTTTTGAACAAGCTCATCAATTACTCCTTGAATCAGCATGTCAACACGCACTTAGAAAAAGTAATATAACCAAAGAAGCGGTTCAATTTTTAATTGCAGGGGATTTAATTAATCAAATTACTCCTACAAGCTTCACCGCTAGAACTTATCAAATCCCATATATAGGTACATTTAGTGCTTGCGCAACGTCAATGGAATCACTAGCACTGGCCGCCAACTTAATAAATTCAAACAATGCTAATTACGTGTTAACAGGATCAAGTAGCCATAACGCTGCAGTAGAAAAACAATTTAGATATCCAACAGAATATGGTGGTCAAAAGCCACCTACAGCTCAATGGACAGTTACAGGAGCGGGTGTAGGGTTATTAGCAAATAAAGGGGACGGACCAAAAGTTACAAGTGCAACCATCGGAAAAGTGGTTGATATGGGAATGACAGATCCCTTTAATATGGGAGAGGCAATGGCTCCAGCTGCAATTGATACAATAGCTACACACCTAATGGATCGCGGGATTGATGCTTCGTATTATGATTGTATTATTACTGGTGATTTAGCAGAAATAGGTAGATCCATTGCACTAGAGTTGGCCAAACAAAAAAATATCCTATTAAACACGGATACTTTTTTGGATTGCGGTTTAATGCTTTATAAGAAGGATCAACAAGTGTTCGCAGGTGCAAGCGGGTCTGGTTGCTCTGCTGTAGTAACTTATGGTCATTTAATCAATCAATTAAATGATAAAAAGTTAAACAAAATTTTAGTAGTTGCAACAGGTGCCCTATTATCACCTTTAACTGTACAACAAAAACAATCTATTCCTTGTATTGCACATGCAGTTTCAATCGAGAACGGAGGTCGATAAGCGATGGTTTTTTTATGGTCTTTTATAGTCGGTGGGATGATCTGTGTTATTGGACAACTCATGTTTGATGTTTTGAAATTGACGCCTGGACATACCTTAAGCATACTAGTAGTTGCAGGTGCGATCTTGAATGGTTTTGGTTTATATGAACCTTTAATTGATTTTGCTGGAGCTGGTGCAACTGTTCCGATCACTAGCTTTGGTAACTCTCTAGTGCATGGTGCATTACAAGAAGCAGAGAAACACGGATTAATAGGTGTAGTTACTGGTATGTTTGAAGTAACTAGTTCTGGAATTACAGCCGCAATTATTTTTGGGATGATTGGAGCAATATTTTTTAAACCAAAAGGATGACTAGAAGTTAAAATTACTTCTAGTCATTCTGAGCAACTTGTATCGCTATCTTACCGAATTGTTGTGCTTTTTGTAGATATTGAAATGCTTCTTTTGTTTCTTCCAGTACAAAAACACTGTCTACTATAGGGTGAATTTGATGCTTCTCAATAAATTGCAATAGATCGCGTAACTCTTCTCTATTCCCCATTGTTGAACCAAGCAATTGATATTGTCCATAGAAAAATTTACGGATATCAATGGTTACCTGATCTTCTGTTGTCGCACCGAAAGTAACGATTTTTCCTCCCCGTTTAAGTACGGATAAGGAACGATTAAACGTTGCTCTTCCTATACTATCTATAACTAAATCAATGGATTCGTCTTTGAGCTCTGCATTCCAATCTGCTTCTGTATCAATTGCTAGATCCGCCCCCAAAGCAATCGCTTTTGCTCTTTTTTCTGGAGATCGAGAAGTAACAATTACTCTAGCGCCAATCGCTTTCGCAAACTGAATGATATACGTTGCGACACCACTCCCAGCACCAGGTATAAATACGGTTGAGTTCGCACTAACATTCCCTTTTGTAAACAATGCTCGATACCCAGTTAAGGCAGATAATACTAAAACACCAGCTTCTTCCCAACTTAAATAACTTGGCTTTCTCTCAACATAGTTTTGATCAACCACATATTTTTCAGCAAATGTTCCATCATTTGGCATACCTACAATTTCAAATGACTTTGGTGGCGCGTCTGATTGATGTAACCAGCCTAGACCAGGATTTACGATTACTTCATCGCCCGGAGCAAAGTTTGTCACATTTTTTCCGACCTGTTCAATCACTCCAGCGCCATCTGAACCTAAAACTAATGGAGTAGAAACATTTCCTCTTCTTTCTGGAATATGTAAATCGCGATGGTTCAAACCAGCTACCTTAATAGCAATTTTCACCTCATTATCTTTAAGTGTAGGTTCTGGTATTTTCCTTATTAGAATACTTTCTTCCTCATGCACAAACGCTTTAATCATATTAACACTCCAAATCACTATTTTTGATTTCATGATTTAATTTTGTCATACTAATAATATCAATACTAGAAGAGGATGAATAACTTGTCAAAGTTAGCGACACATACATATATAATCGTTGATCGTAAAATTAAAGAAAATCAACAATGTATCACGCAAGATGAGTACACACTCACCTTGCATAATCATTGCATAGAAAGTTACAGCCAACAATACAATATTGACCATGTATATGATATGACCTATCGAAAAGTCAATATTAATTACTTTCTATATCTCCATACGAATAAAGGAGTAACTGCATTTCAAACAAAAGAAAATCCAAATGCTTTTGTGCAATCATTTAAACAAATCAAACATGCATAGAGTTATGTCATTTCTAATAGTTTGCTTCTAACTATTTTACAATGACATATTTATCATTTGCAGTTATATAATAAATATCACCTTTCGAATTTTTCACTTTGTATTGTTCACCATTTTCTACTTTTATTTTATCTACAATCTTTGGAAAACCGATCCCTTTGTTGATTGTGTTAACCAAGTATTGATCTCCCCAGCCCGGTTGACGATAATAACGTAATTCATCAACAATGCTTTCGACACGCCTCCCGATATACCATGCAGTTGGCTGCTCTCCTTCACCTGATATATTGGTCTTTTCTTTATATGGTGTGTTCGTTAGTAAACAGATCCCTTCAACGACTGCTTCTGCTAGCTTGATCCAATCTTTACTCAATTTCTTTTGATCTTGAATTGAATCAGCAAATCCATATTCAATAATAATTGTCTCTACCTGCCCTGTTTCTCGATGCATAAAGTAATAATCTCTTTTTTCATTGTTAGAAAGACTTCGAGTAAATACTCTTCTAACATTTTGATTTGCTTCTTTAATTTTCTTAGCTAAAACTCTTGCACGATTCCCATCTGTATGAATGGAATGAATCAACTCTGCACCGATGCCACCACCTGAATTAATGTGGTTAGAAATACAATATGTCGCTTTACTAAATATAACGCGATTTACCCGTTCTTCACTAGCAAGATATTTATCTGAATACCTAGTCATTTCTACAGGAATACCCAACTCTTGCAAACGCGCATATTGATATAATGAAATTCTCAAAACAAATTCCTTTTCTATCCATATTGAATTGCTACCACCACCGTTATCTTTTCCACCATGGCCAGGATCAATTATTATTATAGTGATCGCTCCTTTGTCTGTTAGTTATATACATCTACCATTCTACTTCGATAAACCATTTTTCCTTAGAACATCTAATTGTTTTTTACCCTTTTTGCTTACATAGTTATTGCCATACCAAGCATAGACCGATGATACAATAGTAAAGATCGTTGATATTACTTGCTCTACCAATTCTTCAGAAAAAGGAAGTGGTGATTTCCCAAACAAAACAAGCATTTGGTTAGCTAATGCCAATACAAGTAATGTTGTTCGAATGACCGTGCCTTTGTTCATATACTCCCTCCTCTATATTTAAAAGTTGCATCGATGCACTACAATATTTATAGTTTTTTTATCAAAAAATGGCACGGCATCTATCAATCTCAGCTACTCTTATGATAGAAACATCTAAACAATAAAGTGTCTATCTATAAAAGAATTGCATAATTTATTCATTGTTTTATAATAATAAATAAAATAACAAAAGCAGGAAGTATACTATGGATAAACTAAAAAAAGTTTTTTTTACTATTTCACCACCAAAAATCTTAGCAATTAGTTTTTTGGTTATTATAGCAACAGGTACATTACTGTTAAAATTACCAATATCAACTACAGAACCCTTAAGCTGGTTGGATGCATTATTTACCGCTACGTCGGCTACTACGGTTACCGGATTAATTGTTGTAGATACAGCGACCTCTTTTACTAGAATTGGTCAAATATTTATAATGATTATGATCCAATTAGGCGGGATTGGCTTAATGACCTTTGCTTTTTTCACTTTATTGATAATTGGTCGTAAAATATCACTGAAGCAACGACTGTTTTTATCAGAAAGTTTTAATCAAGATCATCCAGGTGGAATTATTCGTTTAATAAAATTATTGATGTTATTTGTTTTTATTGTAGAATTGACAGCCTTTTTTATTCTCTCCATCGTATGGATCCCTAAATACGGCTTTGGGGATGGCTTATTTCACAGCCTATTTCATACAATCTCAGCATTTAATAATGCAGGTTTTTCAACTTGGACGAACAATCTTATCGATCATGTGCACGACCCAATTATTAATCTTGTTATCACAGCTTTGTTTATTTTAGGTGGTCTAGGTTTTACGGTAATTGCTGATTTAAGATTAAATAAAAACTGGCGAGCATTGTCATTACATACAAAACTGATGTTATCAGGTACTTTAGTCATTAATGTAATATCTGTTCTTGTCTTATTTTCACTTGAATACAGCAATCCAAATACAATTGGACCCTTTAACGACTTTAATAAATTAATTGCTTCTTATTTTCAAGCCGTTGCACCTCGAACTGCTGGATTTAATACAATCGACATTGCATCAATGGAAGACGCTTCTTTAATGTATACCATGCTATTAATGTTTATTGGTGGCGGTACAGGTTCAACAGCAAGTGGAGTTAAACTAACTACTGTCATTGTAGTTATTTTAGCTACCTATTCTTTCTTAACTACTAAAGAAGAACCTGTCATTTTTGAACGAAGCATTTCTAGAGAAGTTATTACTCGCTCTCTATCGATTGTTAGTATAGGAATAGTAATTGTTTTCACCTTTACTTTTTTGTTAACCATTTCGGAAAATGCACCTTTCTTATCTATCCTTTTTGAAGTTATATCTGCGTTTGGTACGGTTGGACTGTCTACTGGATTAACTGGAAGCTTATCTGTGACTGGAAAGCTATTAATTATACTATTAATGTTTATTGGTAGGCTCGGACCATTAACTTTTGCCTTTTTATTAGCCAAACCGCATCAAACAAATATCCGCTATCCAAAAGGAAATATCTATACTGGATAACAAGACAAGCTACCACTCTTGATAGCTTGTTTTTATTTTTTTGCCCATTTTTTAAAAATATCAGAAAATTTTCACTAAACCTGTTGACCTTCTTTAAAATTAATTGTATGATTGTCGACAACCAAATAAATAATTTATTCGTAATTGTTAAACAATTAATAATCAGAATTTTTCCAACTATAAAAATTTTGTTTAGAGTAAACTATTTTTAAACTTTAAAACTAAATAGGATTTAAATCATTGATGAGAAAAAAGGAATAAAAGTTTTGTATTCACAGAGAGCCGGGGTTGCTGGAAGCCCGGAAATACAAATTATTCTGACATCGTCTCGGAGTGTTAAATGGAACAGGTGAAACTAAGTATATTTAACCGGGTGTATTGAAAACACTCGTTATTAAAAATCGAAGCTATTTGCTTAACCAAATAGCTTCCTAAGACAGTATCTGTAAAGGTACTGTAAATCAGGGTGGTACCGTGAAAAGTTAGACCTTTTCTCCCTTGTAATGCTGAATATATCGGCTTTATTAGGAGAGAAAGGTCTTTTTTAATTATAACAGGTTAGAAAAAGGTAATTTAATACTCTTAGGAGGGATAAAATGGTACAAACAAAAAACATGCAAGAGAAAAAAGTTACTACTTCACATCATGCACCAAAAACGGGAGCCGACTTATTAGTTGAATCGCTTATTGAAGCTAATGTAGATACTTTATTTGGTTATCCGGGAGGAGCAGTACTGCCAATCTTTGATGCATTATATAAAGCCAAAAAATCTTTTAACCAAGTGTTGGCTCGTCACGAACAAGGATCTATTCATGCTGCTGAAGGATACGCTCGTGTTTCCGGTAAACCTGGTGTTGTTATCGCTACTTCTGGACCCGGAGCTACTAACTTAGTTACCGGAATAGCTGATGCAATGATGGATTCTATCCCACTAGTTGTATTCACTGGACAGGTAGCACAAAACGTTATTGGAACAGATGCCTTTCAAGAAGCAGATGTAATGGGGATTACAACACCCATTACAAAGCATAATTATCAAGTCCGTTCAATTAGTGATTTGCCTAGAGTAATTAAAGAAGCGTTTCATATTGCTTCTACAGGCCGACCAGGTCCAGTTGTGGTTGATATTCCAAAAGATCTTGCCGCAAACCCTTGCAGCGATCAATATGATACAGATTTTTACTTACCAGGTTATCAACCAACAACGAAGCCAAATCCAATGCAAATAAAAAAACTAGCTGATGCACTTCAAACAGCAAAAAAACCTATCATACTTGCAGGTGCCGGTGTAATTATTGGAAAAGCGACAAACGAATTATTTAAGTTTGCAGAACAACACCAAATTCCTGTTACTTCAACCCTACTTGGTTTGGGAGCCTTTCCTGGAACACATGAGTTATTTTTAGGGATGGCGGGTATGCACGGAACTTACACATCCAATAATGCGCTATATGAATGTGATCTTTTAATCAACATTGGAGCAAGGTTTGATGATCGATTAACAGGAAACTTAGATCACTTTGCCCCATCAGCAATTGTTGCTCACGTGGATATTGATCCCGCTGAAATTGGTAAGAACATTACCACGCATATACCTGTTGTTTCGGATTCAAAAAATGCTCTAACCTTAATGCTTAAGCAAATCAACAGTTCAGGTGATTATCACGAATGGCTAACATACGTACAGGAAAATAAAAAAGAATATCCATTGTGGTACAAACAACCGAAAGAAGGCATGATTGGTCAATGGGTTATCGAACAAGTTTACAAAGCTACAAAAGGAGAAGCAATTGTTGCAACTGATGTTGGACAGCACCAAATGTGGGCGGCTCAATACTACAAGTTTAATAGACCAAATCGTTGGCTTACATCTGGTGGACTAGGAACGATGGGGTTTGGTTTCCCAGCTGCTATTGGTGCACAGTTAGCAGCACCAAACGATAAAGTTGTAGCTATTGTTGGTGATGGTGGTTTTCAAATGACATTGCAAGAGCTCTCTATTCTCCAGGAAAGAAAGCTACCAGTTAAAGTTATTATCGTCAATAACGCTGCATTAGGCATGGTTAGACAATGGCAAGAAACATTTTACGAAGAGCGTTATTCTGAGTCTATTTTTTCAATACAACCAGACTTTGTAAAGCTAGCTGAAGCATATGACATCAAAGGAGCCAAGTTTGAAACAGAGCAAGAACTAATAGAGCAACTCCCTTCCCTTCTTGCAGATGAAGGACCTGCTCTTATTGATGCCCGTGTGTTGCAACAAGAAAATGTTTATCCAATGATTGCACCTGGTAAAGGAATTCATGAAATGATAGGAGTGAAACCATGAAACGCATCATAACCGCAACCGTGCAAAATCGAAGTGGTGTACTCAATCGTATCACCGGATTACTTCAAAAACGGCAATTCAATATTGAAAGCATTTCTGTCGGTCGTACTGAAGTCGAAGGAATTTCTAAGATGACTTTTGTTGTAGAAATTGAAGACAATCAAAAATTAGAGCAAGTAACAAAACAATTAAACAAGCAAATTGATGTTTTAAAGGTATCTGATATTACAGATAAAGCAATTGTCGCGCGCGAGCTGGCGCTAATAAAAATCGTTAGCAACAGTCAGCTTCGATCAGAAATACAAGGAATTATTGAACCATTTAGAGCAACTGTTATTGATGTAAGTAAAGACACCTTGTCTGTCCAGGTTACTGGAAAATCAGATAAAGTCGAGGCATTAATCGACTTATTACGCCCTTATGGGATTAAGGAATTAGCTAGAACTGGTGTTACCGCATTTTTAAGAGGGCAACAGCCACAGCAATCACAAGAAAATATACCATTTTCTTTATTACATTAAGAAGTTAAATGAATCAATCATTTACTATAAAAAATTATAACTGAGAGGATGTAGAACAAATGGCAAAAGTACTTTATCACAATGATATTCAAGAAGAGGTATTAAAAAATAAGAAAATCGCAATCATCGGATATGGATCACAAGGTCATGCGCACGCATTGAATTTAAAAGAAAGTGGATTTGATGTTGTTGTGGGTTTACGTCAAGGTAAATCATGGGACAAAGCAGTTGAAGATGGCGTTGAAGTTAAAACAGTAGCAGAAGCAACGAAGGAAGCAGAAGTTGTTATGGTGCTATTACCAGATGAATATCAGCCAGCTATTTATAAAGAAAGTATCGAACCAAATCTAGAAGACGGAAATGCACTCGTATTCGCACATGGTTTTAATGTTCATTTTAATCAAATTGTACCACCCGAAAACGTAGACGTATTTCTAGTTGCGCCAAAAGGTCCTGGCCACCTTGTTCGTCGTACGTATGAGGAAGGCGCAGGAGTTCCTGCACTATATGGTATTTATCAAGATCATACAGGAAATGCGAAAGAAACAGCTCTTGCTTATGCAAAAGGAATTGGTGCAGGGCGTGCTGGAATACTAGAAACCACCTTCCAAGAAGAAACAGAAACTGACTTATTCGGTGAGCAAGCAGTACTGTGTGGTGGATTAACTAGCCTTGTTAAAGCTGGTTTTGAAACATTAACAGAAGCAGGATACCAACCAGAAGTTGCTTATTTCGAATGTTTACACGAGCTAAAACTGATTGTAGATCTTATGTATGAGGGTGGACTTGAAGGCATGCGTTACTCTATTTCTGATACAGCACAATGGGGTGATTTTGTTTCAGGACCTAGAGTCGTTAACGAAGATACGAAAGCTCGTATGAAAGACGTTTTAACAGATATTCAAACAGGTGTATTCGCTAAAGGATGGATTTTGGAAAACCAAGCAAATCGCCCACAGTTCAATGCGACAAATGCGAAAGAAAATAATCATTTAATTGAGAAAGTAGGTAGAGAGCTGCGTGAATTAATGCCATTTGTAAAACAAAAAGCAAATGCAAAGAAAGAAGTGAGCTCGGATGGCACAAATTAAGATTTTTGATACAACACTTCGAGATGGTGAGCAATCTCCAGGTGTAAACTTAAACCAATTAGAAAAGCTAGAAATCGCCAAGCAATTAGAACGATTAGGTGTGGATGTCATGGAAGCAGGTTTTCCTGCTTCCTCCACTGGTGATTTTCAAGCAGTACAAAGGATTGCAAATACCATTAATTCAGTTACTGTAGCTGCTTTGGCCAGAGCAAATAAAAAAGATATTGATGCAGCATGGGAAGCGATTAAAGGTGCGGAAAAACCTAGAATACATGTATTTATCGCTACCTCCCCTATTCATATGGAATACAAATTAAAAAAGACACCTGAAGAAGTCATTGACATCGCAGTTTCGATGGTAAAATATGCGAAACAAAAATGTGAAGACATTGAATGGTCAGCAGAAGATGCCTCGCGTACAGAATTACCATTTCTAGCGAAAATTATTGAAAAAGTAATTGAAGCAGGTGCAACTGTCATTAACCTACCTGATACGGTTGGATATACAACCCCTAAAGAATATGGCGAAATGTTTAGCTATGTAAAAAAGAATGTCCCTAATATTGAAAAGGTAGACCTTTCTTGTCATTGCCATGATGATCTAGGTATGGCAATTGCAAATTCTATTGCCGCGATACAGAATGGAGCAACACAAATTGAAGGTGCAATTAATGGGATAGGAGAACGCGCAGGCAATGCAGCGTTAGAAGAAATTGCGGTGGCTTTAAAAATAAGAGAAGATTTTTATCCATTTACTACGAACATGGTGTTAAAAGAAATTAAACGCACAAGCGACTTAGTTAGTAAATTAACTGGGATGGCCGTCCCAGGAAATAAGGCAATAGTTGGTAGAAACGCCTTCGCACACGAATCAGGTATTCACCAAGACGGTGTGTTAAAGCATACAGAAACATATGAAATCATCACGCCTGAGCTCGTTGGCATTCATTCTAATAATCTAGTATTAGGAAAACACTCCGGACGTCATGCTTTTAAAGATAAAATTGAACAATTAGGTTTTAAACTTGACGAAGATAAAGTATCAGAGGCATTTAAGGCATTTAAACAATTAACAGATCGCAAAAAAGAAGTAACTGACGATGATTTGTTTGTTATCTTAACAGATATCCAAACAGACATTCAAAATATAAAGCGATATAAACTAATATCGTTTCAAGTCCAATACGATTCGAATAATTTACCAAAAGCAACGGTGTCTCTTCATACACCAGAAGACAAAGAGGTCAGCAATTCAAAAACTGGTCAAGGTAGTGTAGAAGCACTTTACAATACAATTGAATCATTAATTAAAGAAGAAATTCAATTAACCGACTTTAATCTAAGCTCTATTGGTAAAGGAAAAGATGCATTAGCTGAAGTACACGTGAGCATGAATGTAAATCAAACACCTGTTAGTGGAAGAGGCAATGCACAGGACGTATTAGAAGCTGCTGCTCATGCCTATTTAAATGCAATTAATCGAATTTTTATCAATAAAAATCTTGAATCAACAGTTATAGATACGAAGGCTTAGATTGGAGGTAGACTTATAAATGTCAAAGCATGTTGTTTTACTTCCTGGAGATGGAATCGGTCCAGAAATCATTGATGCCACCCAAGATGTACTCATTCATTTATCAAATAAATTCAACCATACCTTCACTTTTGAAAAACAGGATATTGGAGGAAGTGCAATTGATTTATATGGCACTCCCCTTCCTGATCAAACTGTAGAGGCTTGTAAAGTAGCGGATGCAGTCCTATTAGGTGCAGTCGGCGGACCAAAATGGGATAAGAACCCTTCCCATTTACGACCAGAAAAAGGGTTATTGGGCATTCGTAAGGCACTTGATTTATACGCAAACTTACGTCCAGTTAAAGGCTTTCCTGCTTTAGTCAGTGCTTCCCCACTGAAAGAAGATATCATTAAGGGCAGTGATTTATTAATTGTTCGTGAATTGACAGGTGGATTATATTTTGGTACACCAAGTGAACGAGTTGAAAGTGGAAACGCTGTTGTAGACACACTGTATTACAAACGTTATGAAATGGAACGTATTATTGAGAAAGCATTTCAAAGTGCGCAAATTCGCAGAAAAAAATTAACCTCAGTAGATAAGGCAAACGTATTGGAATCAAGTAAGTTATGGCGAGAGATTGTCGAAGAAAAGAAATTAGACTATCCAGATGTAGAAGTCCATCATGAGTTAGTAGACGCTGCTGCTATGAAATTAATAACCAACCCTACTGACTTCGATGTGATTGTTACTGAAAATATGTTTGGTGATATTTTAAGTGATGAAGCATCTGTACTAACCGGTTCTTTAGGTATGCTGCCCTCTGCAAGTCTTGCAGAAAATGGTGTTGGATTATACGAACCTGCTCATGGATCGGCACCTGATATTGCAGGAAAAGGTATTGCTAATCCAATTGCAACCATTTTATCTGCGGCCCTTCTATTACGCTATTCTTTCAATATGGAAAGGGAAGCTGAAGCCATCGAAAAAGCGATAGACAAAACGATCGCAGCAGGTTACCATACAGCTGATTTAAAGCTCGAGAATGGAAAGTGTTTAGGTACAAAGGAATTAACAGAAATCATTAAAGAATATATTTAAACTTATAAAACAAAGGAGTGAAACAATCATGGGTAAGCCTAAAACGGTCATAGAGAAGATTTGGGATAAACATGTCGTTCATCATGAAGCTGGTAGACCAGACCTCTTATATATCGATCTTCATTTAGTCCATGAAGTAACTTCTCCCCAAGCGTTTGAAGGCCTTCGAATGAAGAAGCGTCGTGTACGACAACCTCATCTAACGTTTGCTACGATGGATCACAATGTTCCTACCATCCATCGTAATGTCATCAAAGACGAGGTATCAAAAAAGCAAATGGACCAACTACAAAAAAACTGTGATGAGTTTGGAATTCCACTAGCAGACATTCATCATAAACATCAAGGAATTGTGCATGTTATTGGACCAGAGCTAGGACTTACACAACCCGGAAAAACGATTGTTTGTGGTGACAGCCATACCTCTACCCACGGAGCTTTTGGTGCATTGGCATTCGGTATCGGAACAAGTGAAGTAGAACATGTTTTGGCAACACAAACGATATGGCAATCAGAACCAAAAACTTTAAATGTTAAAGTGGATGGTAAACTAGGTACAGGTGTAACTGCAAAAGACCTTATTCTAGCTATTATTGGTAAATTTGGAGTCAAGTTTGGAACCGGTTATGTGATAGAGTACACTGGCGAGGCGATTAGAGATTTGTCCATGGAAGGACGAATGACAATATGTAATATGTCCATTGAAGCTGGTGCTAGAGCAGGACTAGTTAGCCCCGATGAAAAGACGGTTGAGTTTTTAAGAGGCAGAAAATACGCTCCAAAAGAAGAGGATTTTGATCAAGTTGCAAGTGAATGGTTAGATTTAGCCACAGATGAAGGCGCAGTCTATGATGCAACGGTTGAAATCAATGCGAATGAAATCGAACCTCAAGTCACATGGGGAACGAATCCAAGCATGTGTATTCCGATTAGTGGCAACATACCGAATCCAGATAACGCTGAAACAGAAAGTGATCGTAATGAAATCAATCATGCTTTAGCTTATATGGGCCTTGAAGCTGATCAACCAATATCGACAGTTCCTATTGAGCATGTGTTTATCGGCTCATGCACCAACTCACGATTAGCTGATCTTGAACGTGCTGCAAGTATTATAAAAGGAAGAACGGTTCATCCTTCAGTCAGAGCGATTGTTGTTCCTGGATCACAATCAGTTAAAACAGAAGCTGAAGAAAATGGATTAGATATTATCTTTAAAGACGCTGGTTTTGAATGGCGAGGTGCAGGTTGTAGTATGTGTTTAGCGATGAATGGAGATATTGTTCCTCCAGGCGAACGCTGTGCTTCTACATCAAACCGAAACTTTGAAGGTCGACAGGGTGCTGGCGCTCGTACGCACTTAGTAAGTCCTGAAATGGCTGCAGCTGCAGCAATCGAAGGTAAATTTGTCGATGTAAGAAGCCTACCTATCCCTACTGCTTAACAATGAATCAAAGGAGGTTGTTCAAATGGAGCCATTAAAAAAACACACTGGTTTAGTCTATCCACTTAATCGAGCAAATGTGGATACAGATCAAATCATACCTAAACAGTTCTTAAAACGTATCTCGCGGCAAGGATTTGGTCAATTTCTTTTTTATAATTGGAGATTCGATGAAAAAGATCAGCTTAAACCTGATTTTTCATTAAATGATCCTAAATATACGGATGCATCCATTCTGGTGGCTGGTGATAACTTTGGTTGCGGCTCTTCCAGAGAACATGCGCCATGGGCGTTACAAGATTTCGGTTTCAAAGTTATTATCGCCCCTAGCTTTGCTGATATTTTTTATAATAACTGCACGAAAAATGGTATATTACCGGTTAAATTAACAGATGAGGAAGTACAACAGCTCATTGCAAATGCGGAAGCAGATGATTATTATTTGACTGTTGATTTAGAGGAGAAAATAGTGTTTGATTCTACTGGTTTTGAAGCAGACTTCGACTTAGCTGAATATCCAAGAGAAATGCTATTGAATGGTTGGGATGAAATTTCAGTTACACTATCCCACTCAAGTAAAATCGATGCATTCGAAACTAAACATACCGTGCATTAAATTAAGAAAAAAGAGTTGCTCAGAGCAACTCTTTTTTTATTTATTAGTAATTCAAGAATTTCACACATACTGCTTCTGGAGCAGCTACATCTGTTTGCAATGCTGTTAATCTCCCTGTTTGTTCATCTCTTTGAAAAAGTGTTAATGTGCCTGATTTTTGATTTGATGCAACTAAGAACTTTTCTGTTGGATCCAGTACAAAGTCTCTTGGCCAATTCCCTTCTGTTGATACCCACTCAATTAAAGTAAGTTCACCATTCGCTTCATCAACTGCAAATACTGCAATACTATTGTGCCCTCTATTCGCTACATAAACAAACTTACCATCTTTTGAAATGTGTATCGCACTTCCATCATTCGTATCTTCAAAATCAGAAGGTATTGCTTTGATTGTTTGTTTTTCTGTAAACGAACCGTCTGCTTCATTATAGGATAATACAATCACTTCAGAGCTCAGCTCAGTCATAACATAAGCAATAGAAGCATTAGGATGAAAAGCAATGTGTCGTGGCCCACTACCAGGCTTTGTCTCAAATGTTTGTACCCTTGTTAACTTACCTGCTTCCGCTTTATAAGTAATGATATTATCACTACCTAAATCAATTGCAATTACGAATTTTTCGTCTGGAGTAAAACCAGCAAAGTGCATATGTGGCTTTTCTTGACGTTCATGAGGACCCGAACCATCATGTTCAGCAACATCTGTAGTGGGCTGTAAAGAACCATCTGAGTTAGTTAGGTAAGATTCAACCTTTTTAGTATGATAATTAGCTGTAACTACGTTAGAGTTATCACTTTTTATACTCACATGACAAGGAGGTGAACCAGCTGAAGATTGGCTGTTTAATTTAGTAAGCTCCCCTGTTTGATTGTCAATCGTAAATGAAGTTACGCCACCATTCTCACCGTCTTTAGACACCGCGTAAAAATACTGATTGTCATTTGATACGGTAAGATATGTAGGGTTATCAAGCTTTGCAGCAGGTGTTACACTTGTAATCATTGATTTTTTTGTATCGAGTACAAATTTATACACCCCTTCACTATCTTGCTTTGTGTATGTTCCAACATAACCAATAAATTGATTTCCCATTTGAACTCCACTCCCTTTTAAATACTTTTGTCCATTATAACAAAACAACGAAAGAGAAGCTATGAATTAGAAAAGCAGACGAATAGCTTGATTCGCCTGCTTTGTTTTTAATATACTTATTACTGATGTTGGTTCATCGTTTTTGTCATATTTGACATCATATTACCCATGTCTTTATTTCTCATACTGTAATATGTTGCTGCTCCAACACCGATTGATGCTAAAATAGGAAGTATCATGTTTTTGTTTTTCATGCTTTCTCACCTCCTGTTAATACTATTTCCATAACACGTGGTTTTACTACAAGAAATATTTAACAGGATATTTTCATTCAATCAAGATGCATGAAACCATACTTGAACGTTCATGTCTATCTCGCCTATCAGAACCTCTCGCAGTTTAAATCTTGCTCGATATAAGCGAGTTTTAACAGCTGATATCGAAATCATTAATTTTTTAGCAATTTCCTTATCAGATAAATCAAAGTTCCATTTCAAATACATTACATCACGCAAATTAGAATTAAGTGCTTCAATCGCTTTAGTAATTTGTTCATACTCAAAATTTTTCTCTATTGCTTCTTCTACAAAAGAACAGCTTTTATGTTCAAGAAGACAGCTATTTTGAGTCCAATCATCAGCAGGAATCATTTGTATTTTCTGTTGTTTACGTAACATATCAATAGCAGTGCGTTTGACAATTGTTTTTAACCAAGCTTTCCATTTCGATTTGTCTTCAATATTATGTTGATGAGAGTAAGCCTTGATAAAAGATTCTTGTACAACATCTTCTGCTAAATAGCTGTCTCTAGTTATGCGTGTTGCTATTGCAAGCATTTCTTGATAGTAAATTTGAAAGCACGCATCAAAGGTAAGGTGCTTTTCTCTATTTACTTCCACCATTGGCATTGTAGCTTCACCTCAACTTAATCCATCTTTTTGGAGACAAAATCAGGAAGCTTAGTTGGTTCTAATAATTCAACAATCATATGGTTTACACCTTTTATATCAATCGCTATACCATAGACTCTTTCTTGCTCATAAGCTCCTCGCTGGCTAATTGAATGTAACAATTCGCTAATCTCTTTATCGTTTGTAATTTTAATCGCGTCTTTATTATTCAAATACGATTTGTCATTATATAGATCATGACTATTTCGATTAAATTCTTTTAAATAAATGGCATCTACTTGATCAGTTGTAACCATCACTTCATCATATAGACCTTCATTTTTCAACCAATTCATAAAGAATGCATCCGTGGGTTGAACCCTTATGTTTATTGCGGTATCATTGTTTTTCAAATGAACCATTACATCTACAAACGAATTAGTAGGATACCGTATATCATCAAATGTTCTATTTATAACATCCTGTTGTAAAGCTTGAATTAAAGATTCAATACGTTTGTCATTCGAACCAATATATACGGTTTCAAACGAATTTATGTGCTGAAATATTTCAATTTCTTTGATCTTACTTTGATCTATCGAAAGTATTGGATAGTTCATTTTTTTGTATGCTTTTGATTCATAAATTGGTTTTAATTGTTCATCCAATGAAACAGTATCAGGAACATTATATTTTCTTACTACTTGACGACCACTCTTTAAATCATATTTTAATTCGATTGTATTTGAATAATATCGATCCAAATTCGAACGCTCTGATGAAGCGATTAGCTTTTGATGTATATCTCTCACTTCATTAATCAACGATTGTGATTTAATCCCTTCATATTGCTCATCATTAGCTCCCTCTTGCCAATTCACTGTTTCTTGTTCCATTAGATATACTTGTTCAATGTCATCTAAATTAGGTACACGACTTTCATATCCCGTTATATCTAACGAAATTAGAACAAATAAAATACTACAAGCCAGTACATAATAAAAATAACTTTTCCAATCTGAAAATACTCTCCATGTCTTTTTCAAGATCATTTGTGCTATAACATAACCAATGATCGAACCAAATACGTAACCAAAAATCAACCATCCATATTGGTTTTGTAACCCACCAAAATAAGAGCCCCCTACTAATGTCATACAAAAAGTAAAACTATATTTAAATATTGGGCGTAATGGTGCAAACGCAACTGTTTGAGAAGCTGCTTCTGTCCGTCTTTTCGTGTATAACCACAAACTAATCCCAGTGAAAAACAAAGTGAATAGAATATAACTCATGATATCAACGATCGTACCATTCATCTCATAAAGTAATTCCCAACTATAAGTTATTGGTGAATAACGATAAATTTGGTCTTCTAGCAAATAATTTGTTGGAAATCCAATTAGAATCTGATCCAAATTGAACATGATCAGCATTGTTATACCAACAGGGAAAAACATAAATATATAAGTGAAAATTCCTTGAATAGTAGATAGTCCAGTTAACATACCAACAAATACAGTGATGGAGAATACCAAGGATTGTAACAGCAACCTTAGACTAAACCATATTCCAATATCACTGAATGTATAAAAATGTGATACATCGAAAGTAAAGCTAATGACAACTAAAACTAAACTAATAAACAGGTCAGTAGCTACTAATAAAAACATCCCTAAACCAAATTTATGATAAAAAATGGTTTGCCTTTTCATCGGTAAACTATGCATATAATCAGCGGAGTGATTTACTTGCATATAACGAAATAATGCTATAGCTAATATTACTGGTGCAACAAATATAGTTAATAATTGAATAGGAGGTGCAAATTCAAATAAATTATTGTACGTATTATCGGTTATATAAGTATACATATTATCTTGACTTAAATACATGGCGATATTTAATGGCATTACAATAAACAATATAACTGTGTACACAAGACTGATCCAACCAACTTGGCGAAAGTCTTGTTTTACTAGCTCCTTCTTAAACCAAGATGTTTTCGATTGCATAACCCACACCTCCCATTTCATAAACAAATATCTCTTCTAATGTCAGCGGTAATAAATCATATACAACAGGGTTAAAGGATTTTATGATTTGGTCAATATCCTCTCGACCACCTCTTACAATCAGCAAATGAACACTGCCCCTTTTTTCTTGATGGACAATTTCTAGCTGATCGAATAATTCATCGCTTTCTGTTTTCAAAGCAATTTGTATTTTATGAATGTCCGATTTCAAGTCATCCAAGTCTTTTTCTAATATGAATGATCCGTGATGCAGAATGCCAATGTGATCACAAATGTCTTCAATTTCCCTGAGATTGTGTGATGATATCATTACCGTCATTTCTCTGTCAGCAACATCTTGAATGATCAAATTCTTAATTTTTTGACGTACAACCGCATCTAACCCATCAAATGGTTCATCTAAAATTAATACATCCGGCATCGTACATAAAGTTAACCAAAAGGCTACCTGTCTTTGCATCCCTTTAGAAAAACGAGCAACTTTTCGATTTACATCTAAGCCTAGTAGGTCATGTAGCTTGTGAAATCGTTCTTGATCCCATGTATCATATACATTTGCATAAAATTCAGCCATTTGTTTCACGGTATATTGTGGAAAGGTAAATGGCAAATCAGGAATAAACATAACTGTTTGTTTTAATGCAGGATTTTCGTATATTGGATGTGTGTTTATTGTTATTTCCCCATGATTTTGTTTAAGTATCCCTGCTATCATTTTTAATAGTGTCGTCTTTCCAGCGCCGTTGGAACCTAACAAACCGTAAATCGACCCTTTATTTACTTCAAAAGAAACATTGTCTAAGACCATTTCTTTATCAAATTGCTTTGAGACGTTTGTTAATTTAATCATTACCATTGCCACCTCCAATTTGTTCATACGTTAAATCAATCAATTCATTTATTTCATTCTTTGTTATTCCTACAAAAAAGGCTTCGGCTAAAAGTTTCTCTAAATCTGATTTAATTCTTTTCACCTCATCCGAACTAACTTTTTTTGCTGATCCATCAACAAAGCTTCCCTTTCCTTTTACAGAATAGATAAAACCTTGCACTTCTAATTCACGGTACGCTTTTTGAATTGTATTTGGATTAACAGTTAATTGTTGGGCTAATATTCGTACAGATGGAAGCTTTTCATCTGTCTGCATTACATCATTGATAATGAATTCTTTAAACTTATCAACTAATTGTTCATATATTGGCTTTCGGCTGCGCAAATCTAGATCAAACATATCTAACCTCCCTTTCAACTGTATTAACTGTATTATTAATCATAGTACAGTTAATACTATACGCTTGAAAAATTAAATTGTAAATAGTTATTTTCCATATATTTTTATTTTTTATTGATTATCAATAAAAATACATTTATAATTAATAATTAAGAAAGGGATTATAAAGGGAGGTTATTAAAATGAGTATTAAAAGAAAAGGTTTGATAAGCATTTTATTGTTTCACATTATTTTAATGGTTGGTTTCACAGTTGCCACGTTGTGGAGAGTCGTTGATAATCCTACATTCAATCATAATAATGAAATGGTTGTAATGAGTGGAGCACTTCAAATAAAAGTAATGATATTATTATTACTAACGTCAGCTTCAATTTTATACCCACTGTATTTAATGATTCGTTTAATTAAAAACTTGGAAAAAGATAAGATATTTAATGGTGAGAACATTAAACTTATGCAAAGAATAGTACGAGCGTTAGTTGTCTTTGCTTTTTTAGCAATATTAGGAATATCAACTAGTAATGAGTTTTCCATTGAATTTTCTAGATGGAGCATACGAAACGGAGCACTTGATTTTTCAGGAATTAGTTTAAATTTTTCCGTATTTATCATAGCTATTTTGTCTATTATCATAATCATTATAGCGATGGTAGAAGTTTTTAAAGAAGGATTAAACTTAAAGGAAGAAAATGATTTAACGGTGTAGGTGATACAATTGGCGATAATAGTGAATTTAGATGTCATGATGGCAAAGAGAAAAATTAGCTTAAATGAGCTTTCAGAAAAAGTGAATATAACACAAGCTAACTTATCAAATTTAAAAACAGGGAAAGCGAAAGCAATAAGATTTTCAACTTTGGAAAAAATATGTGAGAGCTTAGATTGTCAACCAGCTGATATTTTAGAATATAGAAATGAATAATCAATAAAAATAAATATAAGCGGAGTATCACGCATAACCATGCGTAATACTCCGCTCACTTATCTAAACTATTTATATATATATTAGACAATGTATGTAATTAACTAGATGGATGTTAGCGGACAATAATAAACCACCATAACAAAATGGATATGAAGACTACTATGCCAGTAATCGTACTATGAAAGGAAAAATTGAATTTTCTTGGTATAAAATATAAAATAACATTAGTAATTGTAGCTGAAAGACCAACAAAAATTAGGAGATATATAAACATACCTAATAGATTGCTTACTGGTAAGCTCATAACTTCTAGCAAACTTATCACCTCTTTGACACGGGATTAGTACAAAACTATATTATAGTATTTTAAAAAAAGAAACAACTATTTAATAATAAAAAAATGGAAGACTAATCCTTACTTTTGCATTAGTCTTCCATCTATTATTATGTGAACCTATCATTTTATGAATACATATTTTGCTTCTCTTTGTTCTCTTCAGTTAAAAAGTTAAAGAAAACTTGAAGACTCATTTTTGATTGGTTCTTCACCATTTCAATATATGCGTTCTTTTTTTCTTCCCCAAGAATTCGACTCATTTGAATTCTTTCAATAATTTGATCTTTACCCACCTGATGAATTTTTCTATTCATAAATTTAGATTCTTTAAACAAAGCAATCCCAATGGCAGTAATTAAGGCGTATAGTCCAGTCATAGGCAACATGTCAAAACTATATGCCCCTTGGAAAAACATAACAATCAAATTAAATCCACCAACAAGCATGAGCGGAAAAGCAAACATAACGTATTTAGAATTCTTTTTCATTAAAGGTTGAATTTGCTGTGTAATCTTTTCCATCTCTCTCTTAATAAAAGGCGGCATATTATCAAATAATAAAGGATTCATCTCTTCACCTCTCCTTTTTATTTTATAGGTTAATTCCTGTACTATTCCATCGTATGAAAAAAGACCTCCCCATATACACTGGTAAGGTCTTGCTAACAACATTGGTTGCCAACAAAGCCGAGAATGACGGTGTGTTCATTCTGTATTGACGACTTTATTGTAAAAGCTACTCCCCTTAAGGAAATAATATTCTATTTGTATCTATTATATCCCTAGAACCCTCTAGCGTCAATTGTTCTGCCTGTTAAGGATATGTGCGTCAAAATATATTACAACGTTCGAATGGTCTTAAATTGCGAACGATATTTTGAAGGGGAAATCCCTTTATATTTTGAAAACTGTCTTGAAAAATGAGATGGATTATTAAAACCTACAAGATATGCAATTTCCTCTACTGAAGAACTACTTCTCCTTAATAGTTCAGTAGATTTTTTAATTCTTGCTTGAATTAAATAATTTTTGGGACTTATATTTAAATATTTCTTAAATAAACGAAATAAATAAGAACGCTCAATTTGTAATTCACTAGTGAGTACTTCTATTGAAAAGTTAGGATCATTGAAACGTTTTATGGTGATATCAATTGCCTGTTGAATGTAATTTTCAGCATTGGTTACTTTATAGCGTAAATCTGCTTCATGTTGTTCGATCAATACATTTATCAAATGATACGATTCACCTAGAGCTGCATAAGGCATTTGATTATCAGAATACTCATAGACATTTTTAAAAATCGTGCTTAGTTTTTCTATATCATCAAAACGATAAATATAATTACCTGTCCCTGTATTAGAATTCTTTAAAAAACCACATTTCTGAAAAAGCTCCTGGCAACGTGTGCCCTTAAATCCGATCCATCTATAGCTCCAAGGGTTACCGACTAGCGGGTAATAATTATTTTTTGTATTTGGAGGAATAATAAAACCTTCTTTTTCACCAAGGTGATGCACCTCATCATTAATAAAAAATAATCCTTCCCCCTCTTCAATATAATGAATCAAATAATAATCAATTGGCTCATACTGATAGGGATCTCTAGGTTTAACATCTTCGTAACCACATTCATATACATAAAATTCTTGATTTAGTGCTTCTTCTGTTTGAAAAGTGCCGATCGATTGAGACAACTCACTTCTCCCCCCTCTATGCAACAAAATGTCAAAAACAAACAACGTAAGTTAATTAAATAATAACAGGATTACTTTTATAATGAAAGCGTGATCACGAATAAAAAATATTTTTTTATTCTCAAATTATATTGAGATGCGCATTTCAAAAGACAAAAGAGGAGTGAAAATCATGACTGACAACAGAAAGAGAATCAATTCCGTATCATTTTTATTGATGGCTTTTACAGCAGTATTTGCATTTAATAACATCATAAATGCAACAGCAAGTATCGGTCTATCAGCAGTATTTACTTTTTTATTTGCTACAGCTTTTTATTTTATACCTTTTAGTTTAATGATTGGTGAGTTCTCTTCAGCTAACACACAATCGGAATCTGGTGTTTATAGCTGGATAAAAACATCATTAGGTGAAAAATGGGCTTTTCTTGGGTCCTGGTCATACTTTTTTGTTAATTTATTTTATTTCACCGCCCTATTACCACAAATACTAATTTATGCTTCTTATACTTTTTTAGGTAGGAATGCATTTGGTGGTTCTAGTGCAACAATAACGATTGCAATTCTTTCTATCTTCTTATTTTGGATGGCAACGTTCATATCCATTAAAGGGGTAACATGGATCTCTAAAGTAACAGATGCTTCAGGTATTGCAAGAATACTTATGGGTGTTGGGTTTATCGTATTTGCACTCGCTGTCTATTTCATATTAAAAGAACCATCCGCACAGCCTTTTAATAGTTCTACTGTGACCCCTTCATTTAACAATTGGAACTATTTTGCTACATTAGCTTGGATCTTACAAGCTGTTGGTGGTGCAGAAGCGATTGGTGTGTATGTAAAAGACTTGAAAGGTGGAAACAAGACTTTTATCAAAACAATTGTTATTGCAGCCTTTTCCATCGGGATTATGTATGCACTAGGATCGGTTGCAGTTGGCTTGATTATGCCTGAAGAAGCTTTACAAAACAACTATTCCGATGCGTTATTTGAAGCATTCGCTATTTTAGGTGCTCATTTCGGTATTGGTGAAGGTATTACGCATTTTGTTGGCTTAATTATGTTATTAAGTGCGGTTGGATCACTTGTTATTTGGACAGCAGCACCTGTAAAAATTCTATTCTCAGAGATTCCAGATGGTATTTTTGGTAAATGGGTTGCTAAAACTAATAATGAGGGAAATCCTACCAATGCACTAACATTACAAGCAATTGTTGTAACCGTTTTATTAATTATTCCTGCATTAGGAATCGGTTCGATGAATTCTTTACTAAAAACATTAATCAACATGACTGCAGCAACTTCGTTAATACCAGTGTTGTTTTTATTGATTGCCTACATTGTCTTTCGAGCAAAGAAAGATCATATTCCTAGAAGCTTTAGAGTAGGAAATCGAATGACAGGGATGATACTTGGTGTCATGTTACTTATTTTCTTTTTATTTGCTTTCTTTGTTTCAACATTCCCATCTCCATATGCATTGATGGAATATCTTGAATCAGGTGTTGTATTAGAAGGTGCAATGAATCCATTATTTAGCTTGTTCTACAATGTATTAGGAATTGTCGTCTTTCTTGGTATTGCTCTTATTTGCTATAAACGATATGAAAAAAAACAAGAACAGGAGAATAAAAAATGATAAGTAACAAAAAACGTTGGGAAAATCAACAACTAGACGGAATAAATAGAATGGAACCTCGTGCACACTATATTAGCACGAAGCCTACAAATACAGAAAAAGAACATTTTCATTTGAATTTAAATGGGCAATGGGCATTCTTATTTCTAGATGCCCCTGAATATAGCCCAGAAAATTTTTATAAATCAACATTTGATGATACACAATGGGATACGATAGATGTTCCAAGTAATTGGCAAATGCGTGGATATGGAAAGATGCATTATTCTGATTTATGGTATAATTTCCCTATCATTCCTCCTTATGTACCTACGGAGAATCCTACTGGAATCTATAGAAGAACATTTGAAATAGAGGAATTGGAAGATGTGCATCAATACATTTTAAGATTTCAAGGTGTCGATTCAGCATTCGAAGTATACGCGAATGATTCCTTTGTAGGCTACAGTAAAGGAGCTCGTATCCAAAGTGAATTTGATTTAAGCAATTATCTTATTAAAGGTACAAACACATTAACGGTTCGTGTGTTTCAATGGTCAGACGGTACGTATTTAGAGGATCAGGATATGTGGTGGTTAAGTGGTATCTTCCGTGATGTAGAATTATTCGCTCGTCCCAAAAACGGATTGTATGATTACAAGGTAGAAACATATTTGGATGACAAATACGAAAATGCTACATTAGTAGTAAATCCTATATTTGAGTTCTATCAAGATCAACAAATAGATTATCATTTAAAAGATCAACAAGGCGAGACGGTTTTTAAACAAGAACTTAACGGTAACGATAGTTTAATCAAACAAGTAAGCAATCCAAAGAAATGGTCTGCAGAAGATCCATATTTATATACGTTAACGTTAACAGTTAGATCGAAACAAGAAGAAATTGAAGTTATTGATCAAACCGTTGGCTTTAGACAAATAGAAATAAGCGGAAGAACCTTTTTAGTTAATGGCGTGCCTATTAAACTAAAAGGTGTTAATCGACATGATTATAGTCCAAAAAATGGTCGTGTGACAACAAGAGAAAGTATAGAAGATGATATTAAATTAATGAAACAACATAATATCAATGCATTACGTACAGCACACTATCCAAATGAACCTGCTCTTTACGAATTATGCGATCGCTATGGCTTGTATGTTATTGCGGAAGCGGATTTAGAGTGCCATGGTTTTGAACTAACAGAAGACTATAAATGGATTACAGATAACCCTGATTGGGAAGATGCATTTGTTAATCGAATGAAACGCACACTAATGCGTGATAAGAACCACCCTTCCATCATTATGTGGTCGTTAGGAAATGAGTCTGCTTTCGGTTACAATTTTAGAAAAATGGCGGACTACGTAAAAAATACAGATCCAACTCGTCTCGTTCATTATGAGGGTGATTTCGAAGCAGAAGTCAGTGATGTATATACAACAATGTATACATGGCTAGAAAGTAATGAGATATCAACAATGGATGATATTATTACAACAACGAAAAAACCACATATTTTATGTGAGTATGGTCACGCGATGGGGAATGGACCTGGTAATCTGAAAGAATATCAAGATATTTTTTATAAACATGAACATATGCAAGGTGGATTTATTTGGGAATGGTTTGATCATGGAATAGAGACAGTAACTGATGATGGTCAAGTATATTATCGATATGGTGGCGATTTCGGTGATGTTCCAACAAACGGAAATTTCTGTATTGATGGACTACTAATGCCTGACCGTACACCTTCTACTAGTCTCATAGAATATAAAAAAGTAATTGAGCCTGTTCAAACAGATGCAATTAATACGCAAGCAGGCATCTACCAACTAACAAACCGACTTGATTTTAACACGCTAGATGCATCCAAACTTATTTGCCAGTTTTACGAAGATGATAAATTAATAGATTCGAAGGAAGTAACTATTCCACACATCTCCGGACACGCATCAACACAAATTACTATTAATTATCCAGCATTAAAAGGATACAAACCTGGTGCAAACTATACGGTACATTTTGTTTATCAATTAAAAAAAGCAACACTTTGGGCTGATAAAGATTTTGAAATTACTAGAAGTGTGTTTGAATACCATAAAGAACCTGCTATAGTTACACCTCCTGTAAACAAGAAAGAATTAAATTTTAAAGAAGAAAATCATCTTGTTACTGTGTTTGGTGATGATTTTAAAGTCGTGTTTGACAAAGTACGAGGACAGTTATTAACTGCAGATTCTCATCAAAAACAACTTATCGAGCAAGGGCCAGCGTTCACTTTTTGGCGTGCGCCAATCGACAATGATATGTATATACTAGAGGATTATCAAAATAAATACTTTATGCAACTGGATCATGAAATGGTTCGTGATGTAAGCTATGGCATGGAAGATCGTACATTCTATTGGAAGGTAAACACATTCTATGGTACAACGAATAGTTCTTGGTATTATGATTTAACCTATACCTATATTATCTGCCCAGAAGGGAAAATAAGTGTGAAATTAAATGGAATTGCTTCTGGACGAAAGGAAAATGCACCATCTATGTTACCACGATTAGGTGTAAGTATGCATGTAAATGAAAATCTTGAACAGGTATCTTGGCGTGGTTTAGGACCTCATGAAAATTATGCTGATTCTTGTCAGTCGAGTTATCCGGGTGTTTTTCATAAAAATGTTGATGACCTATTTGTAAATTACGTCATGCCGCAAGAAAATGGGAATCATTTGGACTGTGATTGGGTGAATTTAAGTAACAACAAAGACTACAACTTGAGATGCCAAACAGATCAATCTTTTAATTTTAGCGTTTCTCGCTACGAAGATAGTGATCTTGAAAAGGCAAAGCATACAATTGACTTAAATCCTAGAGACTATTTAGTATTGCACATTGATAAACAACAAAACGGACTTGGTAGTAATTCATGTGGTCAAGATCAATTAGATAAATACAGATGTAAATTTGATGATTTTACCCTATCATTTGAAATACTATTATAATAGTTCTGAACCATTTTATCCTTTACAGACTGTTATAAATAGCTTAACAAAAAAAGTTCTTCTGCATTGAGCGGAAGAACTTTTTTTCTTATAAAATCTTTTCTAAAAATGTTGCTGCACGCTCTGTTTTTGGAGCATCAAAGAAGCTATTTGGCTCTCCATCTTCTACAAGTACACCGTGATCTAAAAACAAGACACGATCTGCTACTTCACGTGCAAATCCCATCTCATGCGTAACTACAGCCATTGTCATACCAGAATGAGCAAGGTCTTTCATTACATCAAGTACCTCTTTTACCATTTCTGGGTCTAATGCTGATGTTGGCTCATCAAATAGCATTAATTCAGGCTCCATTGCTAACGCACGTGCGATAGCGACACGTTGCTTCTGCCCTCCAGATAAACTGTTTGGGTAAGCATCAGCTTTATCAGAAAGGCCAACTTTCTCAAGTAAATCTAAAGCCTTCTCTTGAGCGGCCGCTTTAGACATTTTTTTCACCTTCATTGGCGCATACGTTAAATTATCTAAAACAGACAAGTGAGGAAATAAATGAAAGTGCTGAAATACCATACCGATTTGTTCTCTCACCTGCATAATATTTGTTTTTGGATCAGTTAAATCCTTATCATTAATATAAATTTTCCCATTAGTAGGCTTTTCTAAAAGATTCATACAACGTAAGAAAGTAGATTTCCCTGAACCTGAAGGGCCAATAATAGAAACAACCTCACCTTTTTTAATTTCTGTAGAAATATTAGATAATACTTCATTATTCCCAAACTTCTTCGTTAAATTTTCTACCTTAATCACTTACTCTCAGCCTCCGTTCCACAAATCTTCCAATTAACGTAAGACCCATAACCATTGACCAGTATAATACACCAACAAATAGTAATGGTTCAAAGTTTCGATATAGATCAGCTCCTACAACTTGTGCACGTCGCATTAAATCTAAATATCCAATCGTTGAAACTAGAGCAGATTCTTTTGTTAATGTAATAAATTCATTCATTAATGCTGGTAATATATTTTTCATTGCCTGCGGTAAGATGATATCTGTCATCATTTGGCGATAAGGGACACCTAATGCTAATGCAGCTTCTGTTTGTCCTTTATCAACCGCTTGAATACCAGCACGTATAATTTCAGATACATACGCAGATGAGTTTAACCCAAAAGCTAAAATTGCTGATAAAAATGGTGATATATCATAGCCGCTTAATTGTGGTACGGCAAAGTAAATTATCATTAATTGTAATATTAACGGCGTTCCTCTAAATATGGACGTATACGCATCGGCAAACCAGCGTAAAGGACGTATACTACCTATTTTAAATAGTGCTAAGACTGTTCCAATAATAAAACCAAATAAGATTGCAAAAAATACAAATCTTAAAGTAACCCATATTCCTTCTAACATAAAAGGAATATAAGGCACAATTTGAGTAAAATCCAAATTCATGCCTTACACCTCATTTCTTTCTTTATAATTTTACTGTTCTTCATTTAACCATTTATCTTTTAATTCTTGAAGCTTGCCATTTTCTTCAGCTTTAGCTAAGACTTCATTTACATCTTCTACTAAATCACTTCCCTTTGGAAAAGCAATAGCCATTCCCGGAGAGCTTGTAGTTGGATCATCAAAACCTGCTAATCCTTGTTCTTCAATGTATCCAGTAGCAACCGATTTATCCATGTATGCCACATCTATACGGTTAGAAATCAACTCTTGAATAAGTGTAGTTCCATCATCCACTGTTTTTAATTCGAAGTCATAATCTTCTTGAAGCGTTTCAGCACCTTCTTGTTGAATGGTTCCTAATTGAACACCGATTTTTTTGCCTTCGATATCCTCAAGTTTTTTAACGTTTGAATCCTTTAATGTTACAAACATTTCTCCAGAGTGATTGTATGCCGTTGAGAAGTCAACATTTTCACTACGATTTTCCGTAGCTGACATACCAGCTAATACCATATCTACACGACCACTTTGTAACGCTCCAACAAGACCGTCAAATTTCATATCCTTAATTTCAAGCTCATATCCAAGCTCTTCTGCGACATATTTCGCTAAATCAACATCAAAGCCAACAATTTCTCCAGATGCATCACGTGATTCAAATGGTGCAAAGTCAGCTGATGTAGCCATTTCTAATACTTTTTTATCCTGACCATCTGATCCGCTTGAATTATCCTCACTGGCTGTTCCACACCCTGCTAACAGTAAAGATAACGTACTAATAAATGCTACAAGTAAAAAAATTTGTTTTTTCATTCTTTTTCTTCCCTTCCCTTGTCTCTTTTCTTTTTCAAAACGTATATTTATTCATAATTATGTATTTTAACAAATAATTATACATTTGGGAAGAGCAAAGTTGAATTTATTTTTATTTTTGTTGCTTATTAAATGCTTCCTTAATACTTTTCAGTAAATCTGGTTGCTGAATAACATCAGCACCTGTAAGTGCCAAAGCCAATGCTCCTCGTGCAATAACTGTATGACCAGTTTCAGTAACTGTCATGTTTGCAAATTCTGTCGTATGAGGAACGATTCCAGGCTGATCAAAACCGATATATGGATGTATAGCTGGACAAACTTGACTTACATTCCCCATATCAATAGAGCCATAGGATATTTTTTGTGGTAAAACCGTTGTTTCACCTGATTTGTATAAATTTTTTGTGAACTGATCTGATAATACTTTATTTGTGCGCATATCATCATAACTTAATTCATAATTACTAATTTCAAGTGTTGCCCCTGTCATTGATGCAGCACCATGAGCAATTTCCTTCACTTGTGCAACGACTTTATTTAAATAAGTACGATCTTTTGCTCGCACATAAAATTGTGCAACAGCTTTATCTGGAACAACATTCGCTGCAAGACCGCCCTCTTTTATGACACCATGAATTCTAACATCTGATTTAACATGCTGACGCAATGCGTTAATCCCATTGAATAATTGAATCACACTATCTAATGCATTAATTCCTTCTTCAGGTGCTGCAGCTGCATGACTCGTTTTACCTGAATAATCAAATTGAATCGCATCCATTGCCAGTGATGCTCCACTTTCTGTCGATACATCTCCAGGATGAACCATCATCGCCACATCTATACCATCAAATAATCCTGCTTCCGCCATTGGAACCTTTGCCCCATTTGTCTCTTCTGCAGGTGTTCCAAAAACAACAACTTTGCCGCCAATTTGATCTAAAACTTTACTTAATGAGACTCCTGCACCAGTCCCCATTGTTGCAATCATATTATGTCCACAACCATGGCCTACACCTGGTAGTGCATCATATTCTGCCATAAACCCTATCGCAGGTCCCGGTTTTCCACTATCATATGTTGCTCTAAATGATGTTTCACGATTCACAAGACCTGTTTCTACTTCAAAATGATGTTCTTTTAAAAAGTCTACTAAAACATCCATTGAGCGGTATTCTTGATCTCCTAACTCTGGATGTTCAAATAAATCATCACTAATTTCCCATAATTTCGTCTTTATTTGATCCACTATCGTATGTAATTGTTCCATATTCATCTCTCCTTAATCGCGATAACGAATGCATATTCATTACTTTGTATAAATATAATATAATCGAATTATTTTTACAATAATCTTGTTTTAAAATATTATTTTGTCGAAGAACCTTTCGTTACTTTTTGTACCAATTTCTTGTTTCGCCTCGGTGTTCGATAATTACGCTCAAATACTTGTCCATAAACAATGGATTGATCCTGTAATAATTGATTTAAATCAGACGCACGAGTATCACTCATTGCTTTAACTAACAAGTCAACCACTGCTCGTGAATCTGCTAAGGCATGGTGGTGATCAAGAATAATGCCATGCACATCAGCCAAGGTGTTGAGTTTATAATTCGGTAAGTTAGGCCAAACTTGACGCGATAACATGACAGAACACAAATACTGCAATGTCGGGTAGTATAAACGATATTGGTCTAACGATGCGCGCAATACACTCATATCAAAGCTAGCATTATGAGCAACAACGACTTGATTGTTAATATAACTTTTTATTGTTGGCCATATATCACGAAAGGTTGGAGCTTCTTGAATGTCTGCCTCTGTAATGCCATGCACGCGTATATTTTGCATTTCAAACGGACTTTGTGGATTAATTAAACTATAATATTTGTCAATAACGCCATTTTCATTCCCAACAACAACACCTACTGCACAAGCACTATTTCGATACCTATTTGCTGTTTCAAAATCTATTGCAACAAAATCCAACGTTATCAACTCCTGAATTGATTAAATAATTGTTTCTATTTTATCAAACTATTGTTTTGAACTAAAGCGGAAGACTTTAAGATTTCACTTTTTAAAAAACCGCATACTGTTTATCTCACCACAATAATTTCTCCACCAAAACTAAAAAAAACTGAACATCTGTCCAGTTTTTTAAATTATTCATCTTGTAGGTCTACATTATGATAAATTTGTTGTACATCTTCAAGATCATCTAAAGCATCAACTAGTTTTTCAAATTGTACTTGATCTTCTGTTGATAGCTGCACTTCTGATTGAGCTAACATCGTTAATTCAGCCACCGTAAAATCTGTAACCCCTTGCTTTTTCAATTCTTCTTGCACGTGATGAAATTGATCTGGGTCAGCATAAATGATGATAGCATTATCTTCCTCTGAAATATCTCTAACATCAATATCTGCTTCCATTAACCATTCGAATACTTCATCGGCAGTTTGCCCTTCGAATCCAATTACTGCTGTTGCATCAAACATATATGCAACAGAACCATTAACTCCCATATTTCCACCATTTTTATTGAATGCTGCGCGTACATCAGCAGCAGTTCGATTAACATTATTCGTTAATGTATCAACAATTAACATGGATCCGCTTGGCCCAAACCCTTCATACCGTAACTCATCATAATTTTCATCTGCTCCGCCTTTTGCTTTTTCAATAGCACGATCAATGATATGTTTTGGTACACTATACGTTTTTGCACGTTCTAAAACGAACTTTAAGTTTTGATTCGATTCTGGATCTGGCTCCCCTTGTTTTGCCGCAACGTAAATTTCCCTACCAAATTTTGCATAGATGCGACTTGTATTTGCATCTTTTGAAGCTTTTTTTTCCTTAATATTGTTCCATTTTCGTCCCAATTGGATCCTCTCACTTTCTATTAAATACGAATTACACGCAAAACTATAACTTAAGCATAACATTATTATACCTTAAAATGGATAAATGTTAAGCTGATTTCTAATAAAGAAGATAAAACGAGTACAGTTTTGTGAATAACGATAGTTGATTCATACATTTATACATAAAATTAGCCTAGCAGAATCTGCTAGGCTAATTTATTAATGAAACTCTCTTTTATGTTCTGCTTCTCTTGAGCATACAACATACACCACAGTTGATAGCAGTGTAAAAAGTGTGACAAGCAACGTATTTTTCATGAACGGAATCCTCCTTCAATCATTACAATCTTAGCTTGCTTTTCATTATATTTTTTAAAAGATCTAACTTTAATATTTCTTAGAAAGGTTTAAATTTACCTTTTTTGAGCACTAATCCTGGGCCACCTAACATGAATAAATAACGATCATCAATCACATTCTTCATCACTTTTGCAGAGAATCCGAATAATTTTTTACCATCAAAGATAGTACCCATTGCATGACGTCCACCTAGAGACGCTACAGTCCCTTTGTTATCAAAAACAAATTCTTTTAATGCACCACCACGAATAAGCGCTGCAATATTAGCAGCACATACATCTGCTTCTTGAATAGCAATTTGTGCAGTTGGAGGGTATGGTCTTCCAGCTTCTTTGTTCATTACCCAAGCACAATCACCTAAGATGAATACATCATCATGATCAGGTGAACGCAAGTCTGAATCAACATTCACTTTTCCTTTAGTTAGCTCAAATCCTGATTCGCCAATAACAGCATTTGCTTGTACTCCACCAGTCCAAACAATTGTACCAGCTTTAATTTCTTCATGATCTTCACCAACAATAACAGCATCTTCTTTACATTCTTTAATCATTGTACCTAACCTGAATTCAACACCACGGTCTTCTAATGATTTCTTACCGTAATTAATTAATTCTTCATCAAATCCAGGCAAAATAGTAGGTGCTGCTTCGATATTGATAATTCTTGGTTTGCTAGGATCAATATCATATTTTTTGCAAAGTTGTGGTATACGTTCAGCTAGTTCACCCACAAACTCGATTCCTGTAAATCCACTACCACCAACTACAAATGTAAGAAGTTCTTCTTTATCACTTTCTCCATTGTGATAACGAGCAAATTGATGCTCAATATGATTTCGAATATAACGACTCTTATCAACGCTTTGGATAGATAACGCATGTTCAGCCATACCCGGGATTCCGAATGTTGCTTTTTCGAACCCTAGACCGATTACTAGATAATCATAATCCAACTCTCCATTTTCCAGCTTAACTTTCTTCTGATCAGGGAATATTTTTTCCACTGTGTCTTGAACAATAGATACGCGATTCGAATTAATTACATCAGAAATCATAATTCTTGACTGATTCGGATCAATTGTTCCGGCTGCAACTTCGTGTAGCCATGTTGTTTGATAGTGATAATTGTGTTTATTCACTAAAACAATTTCAGCTTCTTCTTTCGATAATTGTTGTACTAATCTTTTTGTTGTCATCATGCCGGCATAACCTGCACCTAAAACAACTATTCTTGGTTTACCCATAGACTTACAACCCCTCCTAATTACAAAAAAATTTTGTTGCCGGTATTTCTTTTACTCATTCTATAAAATATGTAGAAAATACCAAGCACAGAAACTTATTTCTCGCTTCATCCCCATATAAAAGCGATCACAACTTTATTTTAACAAAAACAAATAGGAACGTCTAACTTAATGGCTCATTTTTACAATAGATTTTTCTTTTCTTTCTATTAAACTATATTTTCGATAAATTTAGAGTAATCCAACCATTTTTAACCCATGTAAGATCCCGTTTTGATCAACGCTTTTTGTAACAAATTTTGCCACACGTTTCACTTCATCTTCTGCATTCCCCATTGCTACACTATTTACTACAGTAGATAGCATCTCGATATCATTTAATCCATCACCAAAAGCATAAACATTTTCATTTGAAACGCCCAATGCTTCGACTGCTTTTTGAATTCCGTTCGCTTTAGAACCGCCTTTAGGAAGAATATCTACAGATAGTGGATGCCAACGAATAAAGTCAAAATCCGGAAAATGTTTCTCATATGCGACCTCTTCTCCTTCTGAACAGAAAAATAGTGATTGAAGAATTTCTCTGCCTTCATAATATAAAGGATCATGTGTTGGAAAATTGTTGATTTTTAACGTATCAATACTTTGGTTAATATAATCATGACTTGGTACATTAGCTTTCATATCCTTATGATCCATATAAACAATTGGATGATTATGATTGAGACCCATTTCTGATAACTTTAATAAAGCTGATATATTCAACGGGTTTTTATAAACTTCTTCGCCATTTACCACGACATATTGACCATTGAAACTAACAAATGTGTCAATATCTAACTCTTTTCTTAAATCCTCATACATAAAAGGTGCTCGACCTGTTGCTATTGCTACGATTTCACCATTATCTTGCAACTGTTTAATTGCTTTTTTCGTATTCTCTGGTAGGTGCTTTTCATGATCTAGCAGTGTCCCATCAATATCGAAAAATATTACATTTCGTTTAGCCATTTTATATCTCCTTTAATACATCATTTCTTATAAAGTTTAGTATAGCATGTCTTTCTAAATCAAACGGTATTCCTCTTTATTAACCGTACCTCAAGTTGATGATGGGTAACAGAATCTGGTTCAATCGCTTGTTCAAATAATTTTTTTCCGATCACATCAAATGGAATTTCCATCGTAGTCAACTCCATGTACTTTGCCATAGGATGATTATCATAACTAATTAGAGCCAAATCATTCGGTATATCTATTCCACCTCGCTGACAACATGTCACTAAACAGGCAGCAACTTGATCACTCGTAATAACCAACGCAGTAGGCGGATCCTTCATCTCAAGCAATTGTTGGTAAACCTTCTCTCCGTCTTGATAATGTAAACATTGATCAAACACGTAATCAGAATGAAAAGTAAGGTCTTTCTGCTTTAAAAATCCTATATATGCAGCCTCTCTCTCTTGACTACTTACACCTGTTTTCCGATTAATACAATAGCCTATTTTACGATGGTTATGTTGATACAAAAATTCTAATGCTTTTAAAAACGTGTCAAAATGATTGATAGATGTCGTTGAAATAAATTTAGATGAAGAATTTTCCAATAAAGCGATTCGTCCATAGATCGCATATTTTTCCACTGTATTCCACTCATTTGCACGTGAACAGATGACTAATCCATCGATCTGCTTTTGTTTTAACATTTCTAATGCTTCTAATTCCTTTTCTTTTTGATAATTTGTTTGAAAAAGAACTAACTTATACTGATTCGCTAATGCTTGATTACTAATTGCATGCAATAATTTACTAAAGTATGGGTGATCAGAATATGGCAAGACGACACCAATTAAATACGTCTTTCCTGTGCTTAAGTTAACCGCATTTATATTTTTATAATAATTACTTTCTTTAACAGCTTTCCACACCGCTTCACGCTTTGCATCACTAACATATGGATGATGATTAAGCACACGTGAAACGGTGGTCACTGATACATCTGCCATCTTTGCGATATCATGAATGTTAGCCATACACTCACCTCTTTCAACAGGTTTTACCTGCTCCCTTAGTTAGATTAGTTTATGAAACGCGTTTCATGTCAACGATGCATTCATTAATTATAAACAATTTGGGCATTCTATTCAAAAAAGGAGGTGTTTAAATGGGGATGAATCATCAATTTGAACCAGGACAAAAGGCGCCAAACAACGGCATCTACGTGGAGATTGGCGAGACGGGAAGTACGGTAAATAATCCAAAATCCGTCAAATTAACTGCTGGCGAAAAATTTCCCGAAACAACGAATAAAGATAGAAAATGGATGCCTAAACGCAAGCCTTAATATTTAAAAAGTCTTATACACCTTTTTTCCTTCTATAAACGATTATAGAAGTGAAAGGAGGTGATTTTTTATGGCATTAGTAGAAAGAACTGATACTCGCCTGCAACTTGTATTCGACAATGGGGTAGATGAAATTAGTGGAAAGGCACTAACAAAAACAAAGAGTTTTAATAATATTAAAACCACCGCAACAGCTGAACAGCTGCTAGCAATTTCAAGTGCGCTTGTTCCATTGCAAACTTTACCATTACTTATGGTGAAGCGTAATGACACAGAATTAATTTCTGAAGTGTAAAATCGCCTTCAGTAAAAAGAAAGGAGGGTACAAATGAAACGTCTTGAATTGAAATTCATTGATGAACAGGACAAAACAGTAACGATTGCGCTCGATTCACCAAAAGAACCAGTTGATGCTGTAGCTATAAATAATGCAATGGATCAAATCCTTGCGCAACAAGCAATCTATTCATCCAATGGCAATCTTGTAAGCAAAAAGGGTGCAAGAATCGTAGAGCGCCATGTAACAGATATTAACATTTAATCTATAAGGGAGCTGAAATACGCTCCTTTCTTTCCATTATTGTTAGAGAGGAGTTTTTTTATGGAGGATACTTGGATATCAATTATAACTGATATTGGATTTCCTGTTGCTGTAACTTTCTATTTATTACACAGAATTGAAAACAAATTAAACACTTTAATTGAATCAATATTATCCTTACCAGAAAGACTTAAATAAGTGAAAACGCTATTTTCTTCCTCCTAATTGAAAATAGCGTTTTTATTATTATTTATTTAAATAGTTAGAATAGTTGCTCTTCTTTCTGATCATAGCTATAATAATACAAAGTCTCGAAAAGTAATGGAGGTTCATCATATGCCTATTAATGTTCCAAAACAATTACCAGCTAGAAGTATATTAGAGAAAGAGAATATTTTCTTAATGGATTCCGAACGAGCGACGACACAGGACATCCGTCCATTAAATATCGTTATTCTAAATCTCATGCCTGAAAAAGAACGCACAGAAACACAGTTGTTACGCTTACTAAGTAATTCACCACTACAAGTGCATGTTGATTTTATTCATACGCAAAGCTATCAATCAAAAAACGTCACCGACTCACATCTCAAACAATTTTACAAAACGTTTGATGATATAAAAACAAAACGATATGACGGTATGATTATTACTGGTGCTCCTGTAGAACATTTATCGTTTGAAGAGGTCGACTATTGGCAAGAGATCTCTGAAATTATGGAGTGGTCAAAAAAACATGTTACTTCTTCATTGCATATTTGTTGGGGAGCTCAAGCGGCCTTATATTACCATTATGGCATTGATAAAAATGAACGTTCTCAAAAGCTTAGTGGTATTTTTAATCATGAATTAACAGAGCCAACCCTTAAGTTAGTCCGGGGGATAAATGACCAATTCTTAGCACCACATTCAAGAAATACAAATATAAGACTCGATGATGTTACTGGACATCCTGATTTAGTAGCATTAGATTACTCAGAGGAAGCCGGACCTTTTTTAATTGTATCCAAAGATGAAAAACATATTATGATTACTGGTCACATTGAATATGATGCGGATACATTGGCCGAGGAATACAATCGTGATTTAAATCGTGGCTTAGATAGTCATTTACCTACAGGCTACTTTCCAGAAGATAACCCTAATCATGCACCAATTAACCGTTGGCGATCACAAGCTTATCTCATATTCTCGAATTGGTTAAATTACTATGTATATCAAGAAACACCGTTTAAGTGGGAATAACCAAACTTTATTTTAAACCATCATTCATGCTTTATGAATGATGGTTTTTTATAGCTTTTTAGCGAATTTGATAAACTCTCGCTTCATATGGACGTAAAATCATTTCATTCGCACAAGTAGAAACAGTGTAATTAGACAGAATTAACATAGCATCTACCATTTTTATATCTTGGTCTAATTGAATAGTGGTATTTTTTTCAAACATATTAACTAGTATTAAATATTTATGGTTCTCGTCGAATCTAATATAAGCATATACGTTTGGATGATCTTCTAACACCAAATCATACTGTCCATTAATAAGTGTTTCTGATGATTTACGTAATGCAATTAATTTTTTGTAATAATGATAGATGGAATTTGGATCAGACAAATTATCAGCTACATTAACATCACCATAATTCGGGTTAACTTTCATCCATGGATTGTGTGTAGTGAAACCAGCATATTCCTTATTCGACCATTGCATTGGTGTTCTTGAGTTATCACGACCATTTTTCCATATTACTTTCATTATTTCATCATGCGTTTTACCTGCTCTTCTTTCTTGCTTGTATAAATTCTTTATTGCTACATCATTGTAATCATCTATACTTTCAAACTTAACATTAGTCATACCAATTTCTTGCCCTTGATAAATAAATGGGGTACCTTTCATTAGAAAGTACAGGGTCGCTAATGCTTTTGCAGAAGTCTTCCTTAATGCTTTGTCATTTCCCCATGTAGATACTGAACGTGGTTGATCGTGATTTTCTAAAAACAGCGCATTCCACCCAACATTCTCCAATCCTTTTTGCCATTTGGTTAATACTTCTTTCAATTTCTGAATGTCTAATTTTCCAGCAGTACTTTTACCCCATAAATCCAAATGATCGAATTGAAAAATCATATTGAAATATCCATTTTCTTCACCTACCCATTGTTCGGCAGCTTCCAACTCAACACCATTCGCTTCACCGACTGTCATCACATCATAATTCCGTATGGTCTTATCAACAAATTCGCTTAAAAATTTATCTATACCAGGTTGATTCATATGTCCATCAAACGAAGGCACATAGTCAAGATTATTCGGATTTGGCATATCTGGAAATCCTTCTGCTTTTTTAATGTGAGAAATTGCATCTACACGAAAACCATCAATACCTTTATCTAACCACCAATTTACCATCTTATATAAGTCTGCACGAACTTGTGGATTTTCCCAATTTAAATCAGGCTGCTTTCGCGAAAATACATGCAAAAAATATTCCTTCGTATGTTCATCGTATTCCCAAGCTGACCCACCAAAAATAGATTCCCAATTACTTGGTTCTTTATCGTTCTTTCCCTCACGCCAAATATAGTAATCACGATACGGACTCTCTTTTGATGATCTTGATTCAATAAACCAAGGATGCTCATCTGATGTATGATTAATAACGAGATCCATAATAATTTTCATGTCTTTTTGATGCGCTAACTGAAGTAAATCATCAAAATCATCCATAGTTCCATATTCAGGACTTATCGCTTGATAATCACTAATATCATAACCATTATCATCATTTGGCGATTGATAAATGGGACTAATCCAAATGACATCAATTCCAAGATCTTTCAAATAATCTAATTTAGAAATAATCCCCTTAATATCTCCAATTCCGTCACCGTTCGAATCCATGAAGCTTCTTGGATATATTTGATATGCCACCGCTTCTTTCCACCACTGTTTTGTCATGCTTGCTCCTCCAATACATTGAGATGATATACACGAGCTTCATAAGCCTTTAATTTAATTTCTTCAATACACGCATCCACATCTATATCCATATTTGCAATGATTAACTCGCTATTCGTGTATTGAATTTTCTTTGGTAACTGAAACAATGCCTTTTCTTTAGAAAAATTACATATCACAAGAAGTAGCTGTTCATTTAACTTTCTAGTATATGCATAAATTTGTTCATCATCTTCAAGAATTAATTCATAAGATCCATTCACAATAACACGGTATTGTTTTCTTAATTGAATCAATTTTTGGTAATAATAAAAAATAGAATCATTATTGTTTAATGCTTTTTCTGCATTTATTTCTTGAAAATTAGGATTAACTGGTATCCATGGAACTGCAGTCGTAAAGCCTGCATTTTTGGTGTTTGACCATTGCATCGGTGTTCGGGCATTATCCCGGCTTCTTTTATGGATGGCAAACATTAATTGTTCTTTTGATAATAGTCCATTTTCTTGAAAATCAGAAAAGGCATGCAATGTTTCAATATCACGATAATCATCTATTTTATTAAATGCTGCATTTATCATTCCTATTTCTTCCCCTTGATAAATGTATGGTGTTCCTTTCATCATGTGCAAACAAGTTGCAAGCATTTTCCCTGATGCTTCTCTATACAATGAGGAGTCATCACCAAATCTTGAGATTGCTCTTGGTTGGTCATGATTACTCCAATACAAACTATTCCATCCATCATGTTCAAGCCCTTTTTGCCATTTAGAAAAAATACGCTTTAGTTCTGTTAAATTCCATCGCTCAGGTGTCCATTTTCCGAACTTTCCATTTCCTATATCAACATGATCGAAATGGAAAACCATGTTTAACTCGTTTCGATCATTTCCTGTATATCGTTTTGCTTGTTCTACGTCAACACCAGGCATTTCTCCAACTGTAATTGCATCATACTTACTTAATACTTGTTGATTCATTTCTTGAAGAAAAGTATGAACACGTGGTCCATTCATATAATAAGGGGAGCCATCTCCATATGTTCCACCGTGATCTTCCCCTTCAGGAAAACGTTGGTCTTTTGAAATCATATTAATGACATCCATTCTAAAGCCGTCTACACCTTTGTCTAACCAATACAACATCATCTTATATATGTCTTGTCGCACGCTTTCATTTTCCCAGTTTAAATCAGGCTGTTTTTTGCTAAACAAGTGTAAATAATATTCACCAGTTCCCTCGTCAAGCTGCCAAGCACTTCCACCAAATGCAGCTCCCCAATTCGTGGGAGGTGTGCCATCTTCATTAGGTTTCTTCCAAATATAATAATCTCTATATGGATTTTCTTTTGATGATCGAGACTCAACAAACCATTGATGTTCATCTGATGTATGATTTACAACGAGGTCCATCATAATTTTAATGTCACGCTTATGCGCCTCTTTTAGCATCTGATCAAAATCTGACATCGTCCCGAACTCTTCCATTATTTCGCAATAATCACTTATATCATAACCATTATCGTCATTTGGAGATTGATAGACAGGTGATATCCACAACACATTTACTCCTAATTTTTTTAAATAATCCAATTTTTGAGTAATTCCTATCAAATCACCAATGCCATCCCCATTACTATCATTAAAGCTTCTAGGATATATTTGATAAACAACCGCTTCTTTCCACCATTCCATCCTATGCACCTCCATTGTTAACGGCATCATTTTATTTTAGGAAACCGTTTGCACTAAACTTGATTAAAGTTTAGCACAGAGAGCATTTATATTCAATCTAAAATATACCCTAACCTCAAAAAGGTTAAGATCATTTTTAAACAATGACGCAATCGATTGCACAAAAATAGATAAAGATCGTCAAATGACCTTTATCTATCTGTTACTTATTGATATTTATTTAAACCATATCGCGTTCTATATTTCACTTGTTTTTTTCATCTGTTTTCTTTTTAGCGATATAAAAAGCTAATACAACAAGTGGTATGAAAATAATAAAAGGAATATTAATATGACTGCTCGTAATTATGGCAAGGAAAAACAACACCCCCATACCAATAATAATATACAAACAGCCTCTCCCGAACGTTTCCATTCAATCACCCCTTTCGTATTTAATATCTATTCATATCCCTATGTAATACATAGTTAACTTATCTACAAAAAATGGTGCTGGTGAATATCTTCCCAATAAGCTAACATTCACTCATCAAAAATTTTCACCAACACCTGTATGAACAAACAGATTATTTACTTCTTCATTTGTTTACTTCGCAATTGCCCACAAGCTGCATCAATATCAGAGCCTTGTTCAACGCGGACACCACAATTTATTCCTTCTTTTAGTAATGTTTCATAAAAACCTAGAATAGCGTTCTTTTGACTACGATTGTATTGATTATGCTCTTCAACCGGGTTATAAGGTATTAAATTAACATACGATAAATGACGTTTATCCTTTAACAGCTTTGCAAGTTCTAACGCTTCCTCTTTATGGTCATTTACATCATCTAACAAAATGTATTCAAATGTTATACGACGGTTTGTTTTCTCTAAATAATAATCAATTGCATCCATTAACTTTTTAATTGGGAATGCTTTATTAATTTTCATAATTCTCGTTCTTAGCTCATCATTCGGAGCGTGTAGTGATACTGCTAAGTTTACTTGAATATTCTCATCTGCAAATTGACGAATTTTATGAGCTAAACCACTAGTAGAGACCGTAATATGACGTGCGCCAATAGAAAGTCCGTCTTGATCATTAACGACTCGCAAGAAATTCATTGTATGATCATAATTATCAAACGGTTCTCCTATTCCCATGACAACAATATGACTAACTCGCTCTTCTTTTCCCTTGTCATCTAGATGGTGTTGAACTTTCATAATTTGCTCAACAATTTCCCCACTTGTTAAATCACGATTTTTAGTCAATAACCCACTAGCACAAAATGTACAACCAATATTACAACCTACTTGTGTTGTTACACATACAGATAATCCATAAGAAAAACGCATTAGTACAGTTTCAATTAAGTTACCATCTGCTAGCTTAAATAAAAATTTAATGGTTCCATCTTTTGATTCTTGTTTGATCTCTTCATCTAAAGTTTCAATATAAAAATTATTTTTCAAAAGATCGGTACACTCTTGATTTAAATTATGCATTGCATCAAATGTTCTTACTCTCTTTTTGTATAACCAGTCCCAAACTTGCTTTGCTCGAAACTTTTTTTGTCCATTATCCTCAAGCCATTGTGTTAATTGTGGCTTTGTCAAACCGTAAATAGAAATCTTTTCAATCATGATGAACCCTCACTCAGTTAAATTAAAATTTTTTAAATAATTTCCTTTCCTATAGTACCTAGAATCCATTGATCTATCAAGTGTTATTCCGTAATTAGTTAATATTCTCGCAATACTAAAAAAAATTTTTAAATAAAAGTTTGCTTTATTTAAATCAAGTTGTTATAATGAACGTAGCTATTTTGTTCGACAAAACACTTCAAGTAACTTGCAACGTGAAAGGTTTCGTTTTGATGCATGAGCAAGAATAGTAATACATTGTGTGGATCGACCACACGAGGAGGAAAAGTAATATGGCACAAGGTACAGTTAAATGGTTTAACGCAGACAAAGGATTTGGATTTATCGAAGTTGAAGGACAAGACGATGTATTCGTACACTTCTCTGCAATCCAAGGCGAAGGCTTTAAAACACTTGAAGAAGGTCAAAGCGTAACATTCGATATCGAAGAAGGTAACCGCGGACCACAAGCTGCTAACGTTGAAAAAAACTAATAACAGCTTTTAAATAAGAAATACCAGTCTCTTGACTGGTATTTTTTTTTACCATTTTTACTGTTTTTTCTTATTCAATAACCTTTGTAACGCTTTTTTATTATCTCGTGATGTCAAAATATACAAAAAATCCCCTGATTGAATTACAGTATCACCTGAAGGCGTGATCAAGCTTTGGTCTCGAATAATCGCATTAACTAAAGTATGCTCAGGGAATGAAATCTCATTTAATGTCTTTCCATTAATGATTGCTTCTTCTTCCATTTCATACTCAATCATTTCAGCCTTAGCCTTTCCTAATGCGATAAGCTCTAATGTATGAATTGGCATCGATTTCTTCGGACCGAAAAGCTCTAATTTATCAGCTAAGACAGTAATTGTTGTTCCTTGAATCAGACAACTAGTTAATACAACAAAAAAGACAACATTGAAAATTTGCTGGCTTCCTTCTACATTAGCAAGCATAGGAAACGTGGCTAAAATAATTGGAACAGCTCCTTTTAACCCAGCCCATGATAAAAAAATTCGTTCACTAATCTTGTATCCCATGTTAAATGTAGATATAAACACCGCAACTGGACGTGCTACAATCATTAAAATAGCAGAAATAATTACACCTTGTAAAATCACTTCAAGCGTGAATAGGTCGGAAGGAAAAACAAGTAATCCTAGTATAACAAACATTAATATTTGCATTACCCACGCAAAACCTTCAGAAAAACGAAATACGGAATAACGATATGCGATATCCGCATTACCAATAATAATAGCAAGAATATAAACAGCTAATAATCCACTTCCATTGAAGAATGAGGTAATCCCGTAAGTCAATAAGGCGAATGATATTGCAAAAATAGGATACAACCCACTAGAATCTAAATTAATTCGATTGATAGCAGCAACAGAAGTTTTTCCTAATATTACACCAAATAATAGCCCCAATCCCATTTGAAGGAAGAACGTTAGTGACAATAGTAAAATATTTGTATTTGCATTAGTAATCCACTCGATTAGAGCAACAGTTAAAAATACTGCCATTGGATCATTTGAACCAGATTCAGCCTCAAGCGTGGAACCTAATCTTTTTTGAATTGGTTGATCCTTTAAAACAGCGAACACAGCAGCAGCATCTGTTGATCCAACAATAGCACCAAATAATAAAGCAATTTCCCAATCAACAGATAGTATGTATTTTGCGGCAATAGAAACTAATACGCTAGTGATGAGAACACCTAATGTCGCTAATGACAAAGCTGGTTTAATCACAGGTTTTAAATTACTCCAATTCGTTTGTAAACCACCTTCAAATAATATAACAATTAAAGCAAATATACCGATAGCTTGGGCGATTTGAGCATTATCGAAATAGATAATCCCTAGTATATCGCTACCTACCAACATACCTATCCCGATAAACAATACAAGCGCAGGAACGCCTAACCTTGCAGAGAGCTTTGTTGTAATCACCCCCGCAATAAATAGTATAGCAATAAATAATATAAACGCATCAGTTTGAACAATTTGTGTGAACATGTATCCCTTCCTTTTTTAATATAATAAAATTTATAGATTGAATAAGGTAAAATACCTTAATTGAAAATGAGACTATACAATTTTTCTTCTATCTATTATATCGTAAAGCAGTAGAATAATTAACTAGCACGCTCAACCATAGAAAAAGGGTACTGTTCTATCAGCACCCTTTTTAACTAGATTAAATTCCTAATAAAGCTAGTACGGCGATTATTAAAATGATTGGTGTAAAGATAAAGAACCAAAAGAAAAACAAAGCTAAAGCAGCAATAATTGCCATTGCGATCCCCCCAAACCAAAGCGAATTTGTGCGGCCTCACAATAATAATTTATGAAATTGTTTTTAGAAAGTATAGACCAACATAAAGTATCTTTTAAAATTAATATAAGTACACAGTTGAAACTATTAAAGTATAGGTAAAAGCATATATTGCATCACTTATAGACTAGTACACTTACTATTTTATAAAATCTTCGTATATATAAAGTAAATCAAAGAAGGTAGGTGTATTCTCTTGCAACACCAAGTAATTCATTTAAAAAAAATAAGCAAAGGAAAGTTCGAGCAAATTAAACCATCTTCTAATAAAACAACGGATCAATCTATTAATAGAAACAAAAATCATTCAGCCATATTTATTGAGGAATTACGCAATGAATGGAATAAAAAAGGGTTAAATACGTCCGAAATTGATAAATTTGAAGCGATTCTCAATGCGCTGAAACAACCAGCAGTTCAAGAAAAGATGCAAGCTATTCTAAAGAAAGTAAAAGGTTTTATTACAAGTGACCCACTGAAAGGAGTATGTAGCAAAATGACAGATTCACAAGTCAATGATTTTTTGAAAAAGTTATTGGAGCAAAAGGAAACAAAACAGATGATGGAACAAATGCTTAGTAATCCAGACTTCTCAAATAACGCGATGGACTTGATGAAAGATGTAATGAATGATGAAAATAAATCAGCTTGGTTGTCTGATATGCTTGGTTCAACGATTGATTTGAATAAGAAAGAATAGCATTTCCTCGCCAATCTTAAAAATGTGCATACACAAGGACGCATGCAATAATTGCAAGTGCATTACTTCTTGTGTATGCTTAAAATAAATAGAAATTATTACATAAGGAGTCATATCATACATGAAATTAATTGCTACAGATTTAGATGGAACATTATTAAATGAAAATGGCGAGGTCAGCGAAAGAAACGCACAAGCATTAAAGACAGCTATGACACAAGGCGTTCAAGTTGTTGTAGCAACAGGTAGATCCTATCAATCAGCAAACAAAGCAATTCAAGCAGTAGGATTAAACCTTCCAATCATAAGCTTAAACGGAGCAAGCATGTACAATGTACTTGGGGAAAATTTAAAAAGTATTTCACTTTCCAAACACTCAAGTCGTAAAGTTGTAGAGCAATGTCAATCCAACGAAATATATTTTGAATTATATACAAATAAAGGTGTACTTTCACCTGATCGCTCACAATTTGTTGAAGTGATGGTTAATATTATGCTATCAGCCAATCCGACCATGTCACAAGAAGAAATAGAAAAGCGTGCAGAATTACGTTTTCAGGAAGAAGATTTTAGTGTAGTTACTGATTTCCAATCGGTCATTGATGACGAGTCTATCGATATCTATAAGGCTTTAGCTTTTTCATTAGAAGCAGACATTCTAGATCAAATTAGAGCGACATTTACTGAGAAAGATAATATTGTTATAACTTCTTCAGGGCATGACAACCTTGAGTTCAATCATCCGGACGCGCAAAAAGGTATTGCTTTATCATTATATGCGGAAGAGAAAAATATTGATATGAAAGATGTAATGGCCATTGGAGACAATTTCAATGACCTTTCCATGCTAGAAGTCGCAGGACACAGTGTAGCAATGGGAAATGCAGACCAAGCAATTAAGAATGCTTGTAAAACAATTACAGCGAAAAATAGTGAAGATGGTGTCGCTATAGCAATTGAGAAACGATTATCCTAACTTTTATTAATTCAACAATGTAACATGTTTATGAGTAACATAAGCTTTCATACGATCTTTTTTTAGCAAGTAACACATATTTATCAAGACTGATCAATTCAAGAACAGTAATTCCATAAATATAGACATACGCCCGCAACACAAACGGATACCTTACATAGATTATAGTAGTCAAGACAGTAAGGTGGTGAAAAAATATGGGTTACTATGGCGGTTGCTGCCCTCCACAACAAGGTTATGGTTATGGTGCTGGTGGTGGATTTGCGTTAATTGTAGTTTTATTTATTTTGTTAATCATTGTCGGTGCATCTTTTTATTAAAATCAATTAAGCAAAAGTGGCAAAAAGAAAATTTATTTCTTTTTGCCACTTTTTCTATTTACTCGATTACCACATACAACTTTGTGGATTTAAACTGCATGGTCTGCTTCATATAATAACTGGTCTAATTCCTGTGTGTATTGTTCTTTCGCTTGATTAGACCAACTGAATGTATCACTCATTTTATTAATAACCGCTTCTTTTTTCTCTTTGACCCAATTGATATCAAAGAACAATGCGCCTGTTCTACGAATAAAGAAATCGACTGGTTTACAGGTCGCTTCGTGCATAATACTATATTGTAGCATCGCAGAAGTCACAGGATCTAAAATATCCTTTTGTGCCAATGCACGCTGGTAATAATCTAAGAACACTGGTACATTTGAACCGTATCGTTGAACAAGCATAGCAGCGTGATCATTCGTTAGGCCAAGTTCTTCTCCTTTTAATATCTGTTCCTGTTTATATTTTTCAAATCCTTCAGATCCGTTTACGTCACCACCAGATATAGGCAGGTGTTTCGTATTACTTTTATCATACATAATTCCGTTTTCTTTCACTATTTTATCGCAAATTACTTCTACCACATCTTCTGCCATTTTGCGATAACCTGTTAATTTTCCACCTGCAATAGAAACAAGTCCAGTATCTGATTCGAAAATTTCATCTTTTCGAGATATCTCGGAGGGGTCCTTACCTTCCTCAGCAATTAACGGACGTAAGCCGGCCCAACTAGATTCAATATCATCGACAGAAATTTTCTGATCCGGAAACATAAATGCAATAGAATTCAACACATAATCACGATCAGATTTCGTTACTGTTGGATGGGAAATATCACCTTCATAAACCGTATCTGTCGTACCTACGTATACTTTACCTTCCCTTGGGATAGCAAACACCATCCGACCATCTGGAGTGTCAAAATAAATAGCTTGCTTTAGCGGAAAACGTGATTGATCAAAGACAAGATGAATCCCTTTCGTTAAACGCAATGTTTTTCCTTTTTTCGATTTGTTTTTTTCTCGAATATCATCTACCCATGGACCAGCAGCATTAACAACATGGCTTGCTTTAATGTCATATGTTTCACCAGTTAATTGATCAACAACAGCTACTCCACCTACACGCCCATCTTGATACAATAGATTAGACACTTTTGCATAATTTAATGCAAGTGCCCCTTTCTCTACAGCTTTCTTCATTACTTCTATTGTTAGTCGAGCATCATCTGTTCGATATTCTACATAATATCCCGCACCTTTTAAGCCATCTTCTTTTAACGTAGGTTCATAATTAATTGTTTGTTCCCGACTTAGCATTTTTCTTCGTTCTGATTTTTTTACACCTGCTAAAAAGTCATAGACACGCAAACCAACATTTGTTGATAACGGTCCGAACGTACCGCCCTTATAGAAAGGTAGCATCATCCATTCGGGTGTTGTTACATGTGGCCCATTTTCATAAACAATTGCTCGTTCCTTTCCGACCTCAGCTACCATCTTCACTTCAAACTGTTTTAGATAACGTAGCCCTCCATGGACAAGCTTAGTAGAACGACTAGAAGTTCCTGCAGCAAAATCCTGCATTTCTAATAGTCCTACCCTCAACCCTCTAGTAACAGCATCAAGCGCGATACCCGCGCCTGTAATGCCACCACCAATAACAATTAAATCTAATTTATTCGACTGCATTTGTTGGTACATTTGTTGACGATCTTCTTGTAAACTTGAGAAGGTCATTTTGTTGTCCCCCTTATGAACATCTGTAATTACTTAAATTCTCTAGTTGCTTTTACTGCTTTTTTCCAACCATTATATAGTTTTGCTCGTTCTTCTCCTGCCATTTTACTATCAAACTTATGATCGACTTGCCACTGCTCGGTTATATTATCTTTGTTATCCCAATAACCTACTGCTAAACCAGCTAAATATGCTGCACCTAAAGCTGTTGTTTCAGTTACCTTAGGTCGTTCAACCGGAACATCTAATACATCACTTTGGAATTGCATTAGGAAGTCATTTGCAACCATCCCGCCGTCTACACGTAGCGTTTTTACATCTATACCAGAATCTTCAACCATCGCAAGCAAAACATCTTTCGTTTGATATGCAATCGATTCTAATGTTCCACGAACGAAATGTTCTTTTGTAGTACCTCTTGTTAAGCCGAATACTGCTCCACGAGCGTCACTATCCCAGTAAGGTGTTCCTAATCCAACAAATGCTGGAACGAAATATACCCCTTCTGTTGATTGGACATGTGTTGCGTAACTTTCTGATTCACTAGCTTTATTAAACATTCGCAGTCCATCCACTAACCACTTCACCGCAGAACCTGCAACAAAAATACTACCTTCTACAGCATAGTTTACTTCGCCATCTAAACTACATGCTAACGTAGTAAGTAAACCATGATCAGATTTTACTGGTTCGTTCCCTGTGTGCATAAGCATAAAGCAACCAGTACCATAAGTATTTTTCACCATTCCTTTTTCAAAGCACGCTTGACCAAATAATGCTGCTTGCTGATCTCCAGCCGCTCCAGCAATAGGTACATTCTCACCATAGAAATGATATCCAACTGTCTCACCATAAATTTCAGAAGACGATTTCACTTCTGGTAACATGCTTTTGGGAACGCCTAAGATATCTAAGAGTTCTTGATCCCATTCTAAATTGTAGATGTTATACATAAGTGTTCTTGATGCGTTAGTGTAATCGGTAACATGTTCTTTATTTCCTGTTAATTTATAAATCAACCAAGTATCGATCGTACCGAATAGCAGTTTTCCTTGTTCTGCTTTTTTACGAGCACCTTCTACATTGTCTAATATCCATTTTACTTTTGTACCTGAGAAGTAAGGATCAATTAACAAGCCTGTTTTATTACGAAAAGTATCTTGGTAACCTGCTTCTCGCAATTCACGGCAGATTTCTTCTGTTTGTCTAGATTGCCACACAATCGCTTGATATATTGGCTTACCTGTTTCTTTATCCCAAACAACTGTTGTTTCACGTTGGTTCGTAATACCAATACCAGCAATTTGCTTCGGTTCAATATCTGCTTTTCTTAGTGCTTCAGCAATACAAGCTAATACAGATGTCCAGATTTCATTTGCATCATGTTCAACCCAACCAGCTTGTGGAAAAAATTGTTCAAACTCTCTTTGACCTATTCCAACAATCTCACCGTCTTTATTGAAGATTATCGCTCTTGAACTAGTTGTCCCCTGATCAATTGATAACATATACTTTTCCATGATACTTCCTCCCCAAAATAAATTTATTAATTTATACTGCTTCTTCTTCTGAAGATATTGTAACTGATTTTGCAGTTGACTTATTATTATTTAACTCTTTAGCTAAAGCTAATCCTAGTATAATTAATACCACAGCTGACATTATCCAAAATAGCATAGATATTTCTCCCATAAAAATTGCATTATAGAAAACAGCACCATATACGCCGCCTACAATTGGACCGAATACAGGTATCCATGCGTATCCCCAATTTGATGAACCTTTACCGAATATCGGAAGAACAGCGTGGGCAATTCTTGGACCTAAATCTCTGGCAGGGTTAATTGCATAACCAGTGGTTCCTCCGAGAGACATTCCAATTGCTATAATAAGTAAGCCGACAATTGCTGGGTTTAGACCTTCCGTAAACTGATTAGCTCCAATGAATAGCAACCCCATCACTAATACGAATGTACCTATCATTTCACTAACAAAATTGGATGGTGTACTTTTTATAGCTGGATCAGTAGAAAATACGGCTAGCTTTGCGCCTTTATCCTCTGTTTCTCTCCAATGTGGTAAATATTGAAAAAACACAATTACTCCACCGATGAAACCACCAATTACTTGAGCGCTAATATACATCGGAACTTTTTCCCATGGGAATTCACCAATAGCAGCGAATCCTAAAGTTACTGCGGGATTAATATGCGCACCGGAAACATTTCCGACAGCATAAACTCCCATCGCAACAGCTAAGCCCCATCCAATAGTTATGAGTACCCAACCTGCACCTTCCGCTTTAGATTTCTTTAAAACTACGCCACCTACAACACCGCCACCAAAAATAATAAGTATCATCGTTCCAATTAATTCAGCAATAAACTCCGACATTTAGCTCACCCCTCAGTTTATTTTGACTTTACCCCATTTTCAAGGTAATGAAGCACCCAAGCTAATTTTATTTGAGAGACCATAAAAAAGTCCACATAGCTATAGCACACCGCTTCCTAGGAAAGCATGCTACAAACTGTGTGGACTCCATATCTCCCGCACTTTTTTAACTTGTTGGTTTAAATAGTATAATAACTTGAAAGCGGTGTCAATAGGTTTGCATATTTTTTAAAAGATTAATTTATTAAATCTATCATATGTGAAAATAAATACGAAATAGTTATTATAATTACTTTTTAAAGCAATTGTTTATGTGAAGTAGTAATTGCAACAGCTCCAACTTGAAGCGCTTGATTGACTTGATCTTTATTTTTGATTAATCCTCCAGCAATAACAGGAACTTTTGTACGATCAATAAATTCACTAATAACTGTTGGCATAATGCCTGGTAAGACTTCTATATAGTCTGGTTGGGATTTCTCAATCAATTTAATATTGTTTGCTATCGCTGAGCTATCGATAGCGAAGCATCGTTGAATAGCTAATATGTTATACTTTTTCGCTAACGCAATAACACTTGTCCTTGTAGATATGACACCATCGACTTTGACAAGACGCACCAAAAATTCCATACCATAGGCATCGACTTTTAATCCATTAATTAAATCGGCATGAACAAGTACTTTTTTATGATGTTTCTTTGCATGTCGAACGAGTTGAGGTAATTGTGAAATTCTAGTTTCTAGCATGACCATAATTTGATGGTCGCTTTCGATAATACGCTCAAAATCTTTCATATTACGAATAGCTGGTATAACTCCTTCTATTTTCATATAGTATCTCCTTTTGCGATGTAGTGGTAGATTGAAAGATTATTAAAAGTAATTAATAGCTATCTTTATACTATGTGAAGTTGTATTAGAAAAGCAAACAAAAGCCCCAGCAATTAGTTTTTTCTAACGGCTGGAGCTTTTGTAATTTCTTTATAGTTACATTTTACTTTCCTAAATAAGCGGTTAACATCCATAGAGTCTTTTCTATTTCTGTTTTATAGCCAATATACAGATCTTCTGTAACATTATCATCTGCTGCGCCGGCTAATTCAATTCCTTTTTCTAAATCAGACTGAATTATCTTATAATCATCTACAACCAATTCAACCATCTTATCTGATGGAATTTCCTTTTTATATGGTGTTTCACTGAGGCTTGAATGCTCAATAAATTCTGAAAGTGTGGAATATGGCTCTCCGCCAATAGTTAATAAACGTTCTGCAAATTCATCAAATTTTGCGTTCACATCACCATATAACTCTTCAAATTTTTCATGTAATACAAAGAAATTTGTTCCTTTAACATACCAATGATACTGATGTAACTTGGTGAAAAACATACCATGTGTAGCTACCAATTGATTTAGATGATTTTTCAATGCTTCGTTTGATGTTGTCATTATATCCACTCCTATTTTAATAATTATTACTTTATAATTATTATAAAGTAATAAAGGTGTTTTGTCTACCTTCTTGACTCAAGTTCTAATAACTTTTTCTTTACATCTATTCCCGATCTGAAGCCAGTTAAACCACCGTTCTTCCCAATAACACGGTGACACGGAATGAAAATTAATAAAGGGTTAGCAGATATAGCGTTGGCGACGGCTCGAACTGCCTTAGGACGATTTATTTGTGTAGCAATTGAACTATATGTGCTTACTTCACCATAAGGTATGGTTTGAAGCGCATGCCAAACTTCTCTCTGAAAAGCAGTTCCTTCAAGATCTATTGATATCGACGGACACTTTTTCTTTTTATCCAAATAGGTAGACAATTCTGTAACGTAAGACTCTAAAGCTTTTGATGAATGTATTACTGTAAATTCACCGTAATACTTCTGTTTCCATTTTCCCCAATATTGTTCATCCATATCAACACAACCAAGAAAACATAGCCCTTTTTCAGTTGCTATTAAGAAGTAGGATTGATTATCTTGAGTTAAGTAGTCATAGTATAGTTTTTTAGCCATTATGTTATACATCCTATCGATTTAGTTATATGTTTATTATAGATCATATTTTAGATATAGAAAGACCTACAATTAAATAATTGTAGGTTAAGTAAGAACATGCTATTAAATAATTTAATTCATACTTGTTAGTGCTTGTTCCATTTGTTCTTGATTCATTGGACCAAATGATTTCTTCTGTATTACTCCATTTGTATCAATCATATATGTGGTTGGGATTGGGCGAATACCATAAGCTAGTGCCACTTGGTTCCCTTCATCTAATAAAATAGAGAAAGTTAAACCAAATGAATCAACGAAATCAACAACATCTTGTTTCGCTGTCTCTGTACTGATCAAGTTCACCGCTAAAACTTCTACATCATTGTCTGTGTAAAAATTCTGCATTGCTGGCATTTCAGCACGACAAGGCGGGCACCAGGTTGCCCAAAAATTTAACATTACTTTTTTTCCACGATAATCTGACAATGAAACTTGATCTCCAGATAAAGTCTCTAATGTAAAATCAGGGGCTGTATTGCCAACATTTAAACCAATCTCGTTCGCTGAAGATTGATCATTGTTAGCCGATTCTTCGTTTTCAATTAATTCTGTTTCATCTGTTGCTTGATAATTTTGTTCTTCCTCTGTTATTTCTTCGTTTTGTTCTTTATCTCCATCATAAACCAAATCAAAAATCGCCCAACCAAACATTCCTGTTATTACTAATACAATAATCGCTTTTTTCAACTCACTCACCGCCTATCCTAAATTCGAAAACCAAGTGCCTTGCACCGCTCGCAATAATAAATTTGATAATTTAGCTATTTGACCAGTAAACAACAGGACACCGAATACGATCATAATCGCTCCACCAATTTTCATGATCTTATTACTATACTTAACTAACCATTTTGCATAACCTAAGAAGAAAGTTAAAATTAGGAAAGGTAAAGCGAATCCGATAATGTAAAAGATCGTATAAACCGCTCCCTCAGAAGGGTTTGTCCCTGCAATTACTAAAATAGATGCAAAAATAGGACCAATACAAGGTGTCCACCCTGCAGCAAAACCCATTCCAACAAAAAAGGTCCCCACTAATCCCATAGGTTTACGTTTTGTTTTGAATCTTTTTTCTTGCATTAATGCCGGAACTTTAAGCCATCCACCGATAACAAATCCCATAAAGAGAACAAAAATACCTGCTATACGTTGAATAAACAAACCAGATTCACCAGATAACAGACCTTGAATCCATTGACCCAGAAAGGAAACACCGATGCCTAAGCCAAGAAAAACGAGAGAAACACCTAACAAGAAAAATATAGAATGAATCAATAATCGCATTTGTACTTTTCTTTGCTTTTCTCCTTGAATATCCTTCACACTAATCCCGGTTATGTAAGATAAATAGACAGGGAATATTGGTAATGTACATGGAGATAAGAAGGAAAGCACACCTGCAAATAATGCCAACCATATTGTAATATCAGCTATTGGTTCCAAAGTTGTCACCCTCCTTTTTCATTAAAATTAAAGCTAATCCTAGAACTATAAGTAATAAATAGAACCAGCTATGTAATGGAAACGTAAATACAAACATCGTTTTAAAGAAGGATAATACAAGCTTCGTTCCTCCAAAAACCATGATCATCATACCTACTAAGTATTGATTTCGCAATTTAGTTTGCAATAACAGCCATAAGATAAGTAATAGGAAATGTACACTCAATTCTATGATGGACACTTCCGTTTTCATTACTAAAAGCTGTCCAATCAAAAAACTAAAAGAAGACATTAGAAACACAATAAAAAAGCTTAGAGACATATTAACTATTGATTTGCTTTTTAGTTTAATTAAATATCCTACATATAACAACAAACCAACAAAGGCAATATAAAACGATGTGGATTCACTTGGAAAAGCTAAAACCGCTATCGGATCGTCGATGAAAAGCGACAAATTTAATGCAATTTTGCTACCTATTAGTATTAAAATAAAAGTAAGCAGCATACTCGTAACGTTATCTATGTAATTATTTTTTTCTTTTTTCTCCATTGGGCTTGTTAACCAAAAAAATAAAATACCAATAACAAAACTTGCGACTAATAGAAGTAATGATGTTTTCAGCACTAATGACCCTATCATAATTGCTTCTGGCATACGAAGAACTCCTTTACTAATTACGTTCAGCAATTATCATGTAATTGCTATCATTGATTTCTTTTGTAATAATATTGTTAAAGTGGTGGTCTTTTAATAGTGTCACTAATTTAGAAGATGGGATTCTAATTTCTAATGGTGGCCCTGCCTCTGTATGAATCGCTTTAAAATCAATCAACATTATTCTTCCACCATGCTTTGTTACTCGCGCTATTTCTTTTATAGTTGTATCTAGGTGGTCTACTTCGTGCAAAACAAATGCAGAAATTACTTTATCTAGTATTTGGTCTGCTAAAGGAATAACATTTAAATTACTTACTATTGTATTTATATTAGATATGGACTGCTTTGATGCAGCTTCCTCCAATAGTTGAATCATGCTGGGTTCAATATCAATTGCATAAACAGCGTTATTCGTTTGTGTTGCAGCAGGTATAGTAAAAAATCCAGCACCTGCTCCTAGGTCAGCAACGACATCGTTTTCATTTATAGATAAATTATCAATTAATTTCTCTGGCTGAAGTAATTCATAACGTTCATTTGACATAAGTTTATTGACGTGATCCAGGTTAAATCGTTTGTTTAGATGATCCATTAAATACTCCCCCTCCTCATAACTACCCACACTTTATACCACTGGAGGTATCAAGTCAATCATAACGCAGTATGTCTATTAAAAAGGCTACTTTAGTCTTAATAACCAAAGTAGCCTTAGAATTAATTATTTACTTTTATTCAGAACGTTTATTAAACGATCTTCTATTTCTTTTGCCTTGTCATTTAGTGACGGGTCGCTTACAAGTTGAATTAATTCTGTTGGTCTTGGCATGCCTAATTTAGTTTGATCTCCGTCCTTATAAACTACTAGCTTACAAGGTAAAAAATATCCAACCATTTGATTTTCATGTAACATATCATGCGCCTCTTTAGGATTACAAACCTCTAAGATGAGATACGGCTGATCAAAATCAAATCCTTTGTTATTCAATGTGTCTTTCACATCGAATTTCCATAAGACACCGAATTTCTCCTCTTTTAGATTTTCCTCTAAAGAATGGACCACTGCTTCAATCGTTTTATCAGAAGTTACTGTATAATGAAACATTTTAACAACTCCTAACTATAAGATTTAAATTTATTCGCCTTTTTTAACCCAAAACTTAATAACTCCATCTTCTTCAACATCTTTTAGAATTTCATGACCACCTGATTTTGCCCATGCAGTTAAATCACTTTTTGAGCCTTGATCAGTTGTATGAATTTCTAAAATATCACCTGTTTGTAATTCAGCGATTGCCTTCTTTGTTCTAACGATTGGCATTGGACATGCTAATCCTTTTGCGTCTAATACTTTAGTTGCTTCCATTTCAAAATCCTCCATTTTATAATAAATATTTTTTTACTTAACTTCACCATTCCATGCTAGCATTCCACCAGTCATGTTTGTTACATCAAAACCTTGTGAATCTAAGAAACCACATGCATTACCACTTCTTCCACCTGAACGACAAACTAAGTAATAATGTTCATTTTTGTCTAATTCGTTTACACGTTTTTCGATTTCTCCCAATGGAATGTGAATTGCTTCAGGAATCTTACCCTCAGCTACTTCAAAATCTTCACGCACATCAATAATGTTTACATTTTCTTTGTTTTGTAATTTTTCTGCTAATGCATCTGCACTAATCTGTTTCATTTTTAACCCCTCCAATATTAAATAAATAGATTTACATTACCATCTTCAGCGTCACCAATATATGCTGCAACGCCACCATATTCTATTTCATCTAACAATTCATCTTTTTGTAATCCTAATAGATCCATTGTCATTGTACAAGCAATAAACTTCACATCTTGTTCTTTTGCCATATCTACTAAAGTAGTCAAATTCATCGCATTATGCTTTTTCATCACTTTGTTGATCATTACTTTACCCAAACCAAAGAAGTTCATTTTTGATAACCCCATTTTTTCTGGGCCTTGAGGCATCATTTTACCAAACATTGACTCAAGTAAACCTTTCTTCACTGGTTGATGATTATCTTTTCGTAACGCATTTAATCCCCAAAACGTATGGAAGATTGTTACTTCATGATCATAAGCTGCCGCACCGTTTGCAATGATATATGCAGCCATTGCTTTGTCATAGTCACCACTAAATAAAACGATCGTTGTTTTTTTCTTTTCTGCCATATTCATTCCTCCTACATGTTACATTATACACAATATACACATACCCGTAAAGGTATTTAGTTTGTTTTTTCAACTTAAAATATCCATCCATATCTTCACTGCTGTAAGAGCAATCAATACGGCTAATGTCGTTTGAAGTATCTTCGTATTAATTTTCTTACCGGCTTGCGCTCCTAAAGGCGAAGCAATAAGGCTTGCTACAATCATAATAATTGCCGGGATATAGGCAACTTGACCTGTTGTTATCTTCCCAATTGTAGAACCGATTGAAGATATAAATGTAATCGCTAGTGAAGATGCAATTGTCATCCTAGTTGGAATTTTTAATACAACGAGCATAATTGGAACTAATAAAAATGCACCGGCTGCACCAACAATACCTGCTCCAATTCCAACAACAAAAGCTAAACTCGCAGCAATTGGTTTATTAAATGACACTTGATCTAACGGGATATCATCTACCCCTTTTTTAGGGATAAACATCATACCCGCTGCCAGCAATGCAAGTACTCCATAAACAAAATTAATCGATGCTTCAGGCATAAATTTCGAACCATATCCACCAATCAAACTTCCTAATAGGATTGAAACACCCATATACAAAATTAGTGATTTGTTAAGATAGCCACCTTTTCGGTAAGCCCATACTCCACCTATCGTAGCAAAAAAGACTTGGACCGCGCTAATTCCTGATACTTCATGCGCTGAAAAAGCTGCCAAACCAAACAATGGTGGAATATACAATAGCATCGGATATTTTATAATTGATCCACCTATTCCTAGCATACCCGAAAGAAATGACCCTATAAACCCGATTAAAAATACAATAACTACAAAACTGATTGTGATCTCCATATTCAATCCACTCCTATACCGTTATCTTAAGGTGAGAGAAGAGGAATATTCCTCTTCTCTCATACAGTTAAATTATTATCTTACTGCACAACGGTTAGGACCAATTTCCATTTCACGTTGCTTCTCAGAATCTGGTTCAATTTTCCCCATGTTTGTTTCTCTAATTTCTTGATAAGCATTCGGTTGTGGTGGTAGGTTCTCTGTTACCATTTGGCGGAAGGTTGTTTCATCATCCACATTTAAGCCATGATTTTCTTTAAATAAATCTCCAAGCTTTTTACCTACTGTTCCATCTTCATTTAATTCATCTACAATCATAAAGTGGGCTGGTAGAACAACTAGTTCATCAGAAAGCTGTTTATATTTTGAATATAAGCTATTTCTTAAGTCTCCTACCCAATCTTCTGCTTTTCCTGCAAGATCCGGTCTACCGATTGAATCGATAAAAAGTATATCTCCAGTTAACAGGTACGAATCATCAATAATAAAAGATGTTGATCCGATAGTATGACCTGGTGTGTATAATGCATTAATATCAATCGTTGATGCACCAACTTGAATTAACTGACCATCTTTTAAAGGATTATAAGAAAATGTTACTTCTGTCGCATCTTTTGGTGGTAACCAGTATGATGCACCTGTTTCTTGTGCTATTAAGCGTCCACCAGAAATGTGGTCAGCATGCAAGTGTGTATCTAACGCATGTTTAATTGTTACATTTTTTTCTTTAGCAAAGTTAACAAATACATCTGTCATTCTAACCGGATCAATTACAGCTGCTTCCTCACCTGAGACTACCATATAAGATAGGCAACCTTTTCCTATACGAACGAATTGATATAATTCCCCGCCACCATTCAATTCTCCTACTCTTACCGGCTCTAAATGTTCACTCCAAGCCTTCATTCCACCTTCAAGATAAGAAACATCTAGTCCAGCTTCTGATAACATTTCAGCTACCATTACAGATGAACCTTCTTTCGCACAAACAACTAAAATATCTTTGTCTTTAGGTAGCTTATCTAAAATGCTTTCTACACCATCAATCAACTCAAAGTACGGGATATTTAAATAGTCGAATTGATGTCCTTCTACCTTCCAATCTTCAAAAGCATCTTGATTTCTCACATCTAAAATAAATAGTTTTTCATTGTTAATTACTTTCTTCGCTACTTGACCTGGCGTCATTGCTTTCATCGTCATAATAAATCCTCCAATTTTATACTTTTTATACTCTTTTGTTTACTATTTAGCCATAAAAGTAGGCGCATGTACTAAATAATAGTACGAGCACCTAATGATTTATTTTTCTAATGCAGCCATAATTTGATTTGGATCAAATCCAACAATCCATTTGCCATTAACTTCAGTTTGAGGAACCCCCATTTGACCTGTTGATTCTACAACATAGCGCATTGCATCTGGCTTCTCTTCTACATTCACTTCTTCAAAAGGAATGTTTTGATCTGTTAAATAATTTTTCAACATGACACAATAAGGACAAGATGTCGTTGTGTACACTTTCATTTGACTCATTTGTTAATCCTCCATTTTTAAAAGTTTCTAAATACCTATAAGGGTATATTAACAGCGAAAAAAATATAGTGCAATTAAATTGCTTACTCTTAATATATACCCCCTTAGGTATAATGTCAAGAGAAAATAATGTACTTTTTTTAATTCTAAAATGAACACCATTATTATAGTACAGAAAAAGTTCTTGAAGGACGCAGATGACCTTATTCATTTATTTTGTTCTTCAACCGATCATATTCTTCCTCTGAAATTTCACCTTTTGCTAACCTATATTTTAATATATCTAAAGCATTGTTTGCTTGATTACTTTTTTCAGATGAACCATTTTTAACAACCCATACAACTAAAATGACTAATCCTATTAATATGATTAACCCAAAAAAACTAAATCCAAACATACCATTCCCATACCAATTTGTACCATGCATCACACGTATCATCCTTTCCTTGTTTAATTAATTATTAAAACAACTAGTGACTAACTAACTTCTATCAGATAAGATTCGATGATAAAGGCTAACAGTGATATTGCATCCCTTTATCATCGAAAACCTATATATGATATACCCGATCCCCGCTTCAAAAAATCATAAATTAGCTCATTAATCAAATATTATTCATGGCTAATTTATTTGAATAAATACTATCAATTGTGCTGAATAATAGATTTTTAGGAACAGGCTTACTGTACCAATATCCTTGGAAATAGTAGCAGCCTAATTTTTTTAACAATTCCACATGTTGCTTTGTTTCCGTTCCTTCTACAATTACCTCTAACCCTAATGTGCGTGCCATTTCCATAATTGCTTGTACAATCGCAAAGTCATTATTATCCTCGTGTATATTAGTAATAAACGCACGGTCTATTTTTAAATAGTCTAGTTGAAATTGTTTTAAATAGGATAAAGAAGAATAGCCTACACCAAAATCATCTACAGCAACTTGAATACCTAACTCTTTTATTTGCTGTAAAATTCTTATGGATAGTGATAAATCATGCATAAGCATACTTTCTGTAATTTCAAAAATAATTTGGTTAGCAGGGCATCCTGTCTCATTTAATATTTTCTCAACTATTGAAATAAAGGTCGGTTCTTCTAATTGTGCATAACTAATATTTATTGATGCTTTGATTGAATTACCTTGATGGCGCCATTTCACAACATCTTGACATACTTCTTGCAAGACCCATGTCCCAATCGGAACAATCCATTTTGTTTCTTCCGCAATAGGTATAAATTGATTTGGTGAAATGATTCCTAATTCCTCATGCCTCCAACGAATCAAAGCTTCAACACTTACTACATCATTTGTTTTCGTATCAATTTGCGGTTGATACCACACTTCAAATTCCTCTTTATTCAAAGCATGATATAACTCATTTTGAAGCGTAAATGAATCAATCGCCCCTTCTTCCATTCCTTCACTATAAATATGATACTGTTGCTTTCCTTTTCTTCTTGCTTCTTTTAAAGCTAATTCTGCTTCGAGTATAACACCTTCTGTTGATTGCTTATTAAATAAAGTTGCACCAATACTTACTGTTGCGACAAATTCTTTTGATTGATAATACCACGAAATATCCAAACGATTTAATAGCTTTTTGAGCGCTTCTTCTAATATTCGATTGTTTTCTATATCATTAATTAAAATAGAAAACTCATCTTCACCCGTTCGACCAATAACTGCCTCTGGAAAGACTTCTTTTATCAGATCCACTACATTCGTTAGGACATATTCGTCAGCACCTTGACCAAATGTATTACTTATCTCTTTCATTTGATCAAAATCTAATACAAATAATGCTTGGTTATCTGTAAAATTCAAGTGTTTATCTAATAATTTTTTAAAATGATACCTATTTGGCAATTGAGTTAGTCCATCATAATACAACACATGATTTAAAGAACTTTCGAATTTCTTACGTTCTGTCACATCTTTCGCTACGAGAAGGATCTTATACTGATTTTCCTCATCATCTAGAAATTGTTTACCATCAACATCGACATAATGAGTCACACCTTGTAAATCCTTTAACTCAACCTCTACTCTATCAAACTCGACACCATTTTTTAATTGATCAACTAAAGCTAACAATTTATGCTTAGAATCATCTACTAAAGCATCTATAATGGATGAAAAGTCATACTTCTCACCTATTAATCTTTTATGTGAAGGTGACATATACTCCACCTTTAAATCCTTTGTAACAACTAATATGAAATCGGTAGAATTATTTGCTATTAAACGATATCTTCTCTCATTCTTTTTAATACGTTCTAAATACTCTATGCTTTTCAATGAAAAACTTAGTATGGAAGCATAATTTCTTATAGTATCTAATAGAATGGCATCTAACGGTTCTTCTTCTTTAGAGAACCCAAAGAATACGCCAAGTATTTGCTGATCCTCACTAACTATAGGAGTGATACAAAAGTGATGAAAATCTGCTTGAATTAACAAATTCCAATAAAAACCGAAAGAATCATCTGTTACCATTTCTTTAATTATTTTTTGATTATCATTAAGAATCATATCAATATAATTCTTTCGAGAATCATTAAACGTTAAACCATCCAAATCACTCTTTAATTGATCGGGTACTAAAGTAGAGCCAAAGCATTGAATAATTTTTTGTTCATCATCTAAACGTAAAATGATACAGCCTATGTCTAAGTGGTCTTCTATCATTTGGCAAGAGTCAGTAATCGTTTTAAAGATGTCATTTGAAGAAATTATTTTCTTTACCATCCTAAACTGATTTTCCATAAATATTTCCTGAGTTCGTTTTTTCGTGATATCCTCTTGGATGCCTATAAAAGATGTTAGTCGTCCGCTTTCATCATAAATTGGGTTAATTCTAAGCGAATTCCAAAAAGGTGTCCCATCCTTACGATAATTTTTAAGTTCTATTTGAATCGGTTGTTCATTCTCAATTGCTTGTCTAATCTTATCTGTATTTCTTGTATCTTCACCCTGTAGAAAACGACAATTCTCTCCTATAATTTCTTCACGCTGATAACCAGTTATTTGTTCAAACCCTTCATTTACATACACAATAGGATTATCATTTTGTTTTGGATCAGTAATTAACATCCCTGATGATGATTGTTCAAATAAGTGCTGGAAAACTTTATTCTCATTAATCACTTCTAATAGTTTCTTCTCTTTAGCAAGTCGACGCTTCACTTGGTCATCATGCTGTTTCACTAAGACACGAACCATAAAATAGATTAATATCATTGTAAATAAAACAAATAAAAACCCTTTGATGGTTTGCAGCTGAGCCAGACTTTGCGAATCATCTGTTATTATATTCAATATATGATCTGAGGACACGACCCAAGCTAAACCAAAAATAAGATAAATAATGCTCACCTTTAAAGCAGACTTCACAATCGTTCACTCCTTAAAGCATGCAAATTATGTTAAATAAACTAGAGAAAATATATCGATTGTTATAAGTTTCTTTTAAATACTTAGTTATCACTACCACTTTTTTGTACGGTTTAGTCAAAAAATTTATAAAAAACAAATAAATAGTCTATACATTTATTGCTTTAATGAATATAGAAAAGACTGCCTAAAAAGTTTCATTAACCATTTAAACAGCCATTTCCATTAATTTGATTCATTTATTTGTTTTTTCATATCTTCTTTAAGGTCATCTCGAACACTATTATCCCAAATTCGAACACCTGCATGATAAGCAGATCTCGCCATCATAAATCCGCCAATAGGTGCAGTAATAAACACAAAAACAATGGTAAGGATCAGCTTACCACTTACTTGACCATGTGTAGCAGCATAGAAGATGAAGAGGCCGATCATTGAACCAATGACACCAAATGTTGATGCTTTTGTTGCAGCATTTATTCTTGTATAAGTATCTGGTAAACGAATAATCGCTACAGCACCTAGCAATGTGAATAATGCACCAACTAAAACAAAAAAACTAATCACTATCTCTATCAATGATAACCCCTCCTTCCATATATTTAGATAATGCTACTGTCCCAAAGAAAGATAAAATCCCTAAAACAAGTAAAATTTCCGTATAGACCAAAGTATCTTGAATAATCATTAGCATACCAACGAATCCAATCATCGTTATTCCCAACAAATCTAATGCCACGATGCGATCAAACATAGTTGGCCCTTTAATCATTCGAATAAAGCAAAGGAGAATTGCAACCGATAAAATAACTAAGACAATCCATGCCACTGTATCAAGCATTAATCAGTCACCTCCAAGATGCCTTTTTCAAATGTTTCTTTAATTCCAGCTATTACAGCTTCCTTATTATCAATGTCTAATGTGTGAATATACAATGTCTTCTGATCATCTGAAAATGACATGACGAGTGTACCTGGTGTCAACGTAATTAGACTGGCAAGTAAGGTTACTTCAATTCCAGATTTTAATTCTGTTGGATATGCGATAATACCAGGTTTAGCAGTCATTTTTGGAGACAAGACAATTTTAGCTACATTTAAATTCGCAATAATCATTTCTTTAATAAAAATTACTACTAATTTAGCAAAAGCCACTACCTTGGAGAAATAAATATCCGCTTTTAGAAAGCTTCTGAATAGATATAATAAAATTACCCCAAGAAAATAACCTACAATGAATGTTCCAAATGAGTAATCATTAGATAACAACATCCAAATAAGAGCTAAACTCAAGTTTAATAAAATTTGTAAAGCCATAGCACTACCCCTTTATTAGAAAAGCTAAGTATTCTAGTACAAAATAAACACGAAGCTTTTTGTATTGCAAAATTTTGATAAATAATTTACTTATTTGCCTAGAACAGCTTGGATATAGTTTGTTGGATCTAGAATTTGATCAGCAACACCTAGAGAATAAGTAAAGATCGGTTCTGCAAGAAAACCTAAACCAATTGTCAATACTACTAAAGGTATAATCGGTCTTAATAATCCAAACATTTCTTTTTTATTAATATCCTCTTCTTTTATTGTTGGTTCACGCCAGAAAGCGTACATAAATATTTTCATCATAGAAAATAGTGTTAACACACCTACAATAAGCGCTACAGCCACAATGAAGTATTCCTGCTCTTGTACTGCCGATAAGATTAACGCAAATTTACTAAAGAAACCACTTAAAGGCGGTATCCCCGCTAATGACATAGCTGATATAAAGAATAGCCAACCTAGCCAAGGATGTGTTTTTAATAAGCCACCCATTTTCTTTAAATCCGTTGTGCCAGTAATCTTTTCTGTTGCACCAGCGAAAAGGAATAGAGCTGATTTTACAATAATGTGGTGGGCGATGTAATAAATCGCACCTGCAATAGCTAATGGAGAAAATACCCCCAATCCCATTGCCATGTATCCCACCTGACTAATAATATGAAAAGATAAGATACGTTTAAAATCAAATTGCGAGACGGCTCCAAGTACACCAAAGAACATCGTACCGGCAGCTAAGTATAAAATAATCGTATGTGTAAATGATGGATTATGAACAAAGATTAGGGTGAATGTTCGTATAATCGCATAAATACCTACTTTGGTTAATAAACCACCAAATAATGCAGAAATTGCTGCTGGAGGACCATAGTATGATTTTGGTAACCAAAAGTACAATGGGAACAGAGCACCTTTTGCACCAAAAACAAATAGGAAAATGATTGCAACACCATTTAGAATCCCTTCCTGCCCAAGTTCTGCAACACGTTCACCTAAATGCGCCATGTTTAACGTTCCGGTTGTTGCATATAGATACGCTAAAGCTACAAGGAAAAACGCTGAGGCAACCATATTCATGACTACATACTTAAACGATTCTCTTAATTGATATCCAGTTCCACCATGGACAATCAATACATAAGAAGAAATCAACATTACTTCAAAGAATACAAATAAGTTAAATATATCTCCTGTTAAAAATGCCCCATTCACACCAGTAAGCAAGTAAAAGTAGAATGGATAGAAATAGAATTTTTCACGGTCACTATGAATTGTCTTGAAAGCAAAAAATAAACAAACCGCACCAACGATACTTGATAAAATAACCATCATGGTTGCAAACATATCTGCAACTAACACAATACCAAATGGTGCTGACCAATCTCCAACTTCTAAAGTAATGATCTGATCTGGTGATTGATATACAGCATAGGCTAAGTAGATAGCGACTATCAGCAAGGCAATACTGCTTATTCCTGCTATTACTCGTTGAATCCTATGTTTTTTTGCTAGAAAAATCAATATAGTTCCGATAAACATCGGTAATAATATTGGTAGCGTTAAAAAATTACTCATCTGATCTTCCCCTTAATTGATCTAAATCATCTGTTTGGTGTACTTTATATGTTCTATACGTCATCACTAGTAATAAAGCGGTCATACCAAAGCTAATAACAATAGCGGTTAATATTAACGCCTGAGGTAAAGGATCGGTATAATTTGCAGCCTCTTCACCTAGTAATGGTGCAGATTTACCACCTAAACCACCCATCGTCAAAATAAGTAAATGAGCACCGTGAGACAATAGAACTGTTCCTAGCACAACTCTGAATAAACTCTTTGTTAATATGAGGTACGTCGCAACTGAGAACAATACACCAATTAGAATAGCTATCAAAATCTCCATTACGCATCATCCTCCGCAATCGTTGTAATAATTAGTAACGCAACTCCAATTACGACGATGAATACACCAATATCAAATACCAATGCAGTCGTTAACTCAACCTCTCCTAAGATTGGTAAAGTTGCATACTTGAAAAACTGAGTTAAAAATGGATAACCGAATAATACACTACTAACACCAGTACCCATCGCTAAAATTAAGCCAGTCGCTATAAAATAGGGATAATAAAATGGAAGCACCGACTTAATCGTTTTTAAATCGAAACTTACATATAACAAAACGATAGCTGACGCAGCCATTAAAGCTCCAATGAACCCTCCACCTGGATTGTTATGTCCAGCAAATAATAAATACAAAGAAAAGGAAAGAATGATGAATACTGCGATTCGAGTGATCGTATGCAATGATAAGTTATTTTTCATTTATACATCTTCCTTTCCGTTCATTCTTAACTTGATTAAAGTAACTACACCTAAAGCAGCAATTCCTAACACTAGAATTTCTAACATTGTATCCATTCCACGGAAATCAACTAGAATAACATTAACAACGTTGTCACCGCCACCTAAATCATGTGAATTTTCGATGAAATAATTTGAAATAGACTCAAATGGTTTCTTGTTACCGAATGCCATTGCACTAAGTGCCATCGTTGTTACTAATGATCCTACACCTAAAGAAATAAATAGGTTAACCCATTTGAATGTTGGCTTTGATTTCTCTTTTCGTAATTCCGGTAAATGATAGAAACATAACAAGAACAATGCTGTTGTAACTGTTTCAACAAGCAACTGTGTTAATGCCAAATCCGGAGCTCGGAACATAACGAAGAATAAAGCAACGAGAAAGCCTACAAACCCAACTGAGATAATCGCTGCAACACGATTGTTAATGAATGGAACTGCAAGTGCAGCTGCGGCAACGATTCCAACAAGTATCCATACATAAATTGGTATTGGCGCTACATTCGTTGTATCAATCGCAAAAGCATTGAAATGATATAACGTATAGAATGCTAGAGCAATTAAGAAAACATTCATATAGACAAAGTAATCACGAAGTAACCCTGTCATTTGAAGATTAGTTACTTTAGCTGAACCTGAAACTAATTTATCTAAGAAACCGTCATATATATAATTGATTGGATCTTTTTTATGCAAGCGTAAAAACGCATAGATTTTTTGCCATTTTGCTAAAGTTAAATACATTAGGATTCCTACCGCAATGATAGTAAGTGTCATGTACAATGGCGGGTAGTTAAATCCATGCCATGCTGAAAAATGAATATCAAAACTCTCTATTCCAGTTAAGGAAGCCGGATAAATTGCTTTGACTGCTGGCTCAATAATCGTATTTGATAATACATTTGGGAAAAAGCCAAAAAACACAACTAAACTAGCTAACACGATTGGCGGTATTAACATACCAATTGGTGCTTCATGCGGTTTTTTCTCCAATTTTTCGGGTTGATATTTTCCTCTAAATGTTTTGAAAACAAGGATCATACTATAAACAAATGTGAATACACTTGCAACCCAAGCAACGACTGGGAATAAGATACCTAACGATTGCATATTAAAACTAGTAATATCTGTTGCATGTAACATACTTTCTAAAAACAACTCTTTACTCAAGAACCCGTTAAATGGATAAATACCGGCCATAGAGAAAGCACCAATCACAGAGATAGTAAAGGTAATCGGCATAATTGTCATTAGCCCACCTAGTTTACGAATATCTCTTGTGCCTGTCTCGTGATCAACAATACCAGCGACCATGAACAAGCTACCTTTAAACGTAGAGTGATTAATTAAATGAAAAATAGCAGCTATTGTAGCTGCAGTAAATCCAGCTTTGTACCCATAAAAGGCCGCAGCAGAACCTACACCAAGCATGCTCATAATCATACCAAGCTGACTGATCGTTGAGTAAGCTAAAATTGATTTCAAGTCTGTTTGTCGAACCGCATTAAACGATCCCCATAGTAATGTAAATAGACCAAAACCGGAAACTAGCCAAAACCATTCAGACGAGCCTGAAAAAACAGGGCTTAAACGAGCAACTAAATAAATACCTGCTTTTACCATTGTGGCTGAGTGTAAATATGCACTTACTGGTGTTGGAGCTTCCATCGCATCTGGTAACCAAATATGAAACGGAAACTGTGCAGATTTAGTAAATGCACCAGCTAAAACTAATAACATCGCTGGAATAAATAAACTACTTTGGGCGATGACATCTGCTTGAGCAATAATTTCAGTAATAGTAAATGTGCCTGTCATTACATAAAGTAATGAGAAGCCTGCAAGCATTGCAAAACCACCTGAAACGGTAATTAACATTGATTTTTGTGCACCATATCGAGATTTCTCTCTGTTGTACCAATAACCAATCAGCAATGCAGAAGATAGGCTAGTTAATTCCCAGAATACATATAGAACCATCAAGTTTCCAGAAAGAACAACACCTAACATCGCACCCATAAACATTAATAAATAAAAGTAAAAGTTATGTAGTGATTCTTTGTTTTTATCTAAATAGAAGATAGAATACAAAACAACCAATGTACCTATACCTGTAATTAATAATGCAAATAGCAATGCTAATCCATCTAAATGAATATTAAAATTAATTCCTAAAGATGGAACCCAATTAAGCATGTGTGTAATTACTTCACCACTAGCCATAGTTGGAATAAACGTCAACAAGTAAACAAATAATACTGCCGGTAATACAAGCACAAACCATCCCGTATGAATAGATGATATTTTCTTATAAAAAAACGGGACTGTTAGTGCAAATAAAAAAGGGGCTATTATTGCTATATGTAATAATGACAAGAGCCCATACCTCCTCAAAATTCAAAACTAAATTTTATCTTTATACACTACACGCAATGTTTTATTACAAGTAACATACAAACATAATGAAATTATACATGAATTAATTTTTAGTAGCAATTATGGCTACAATCGCTAAACACTCTTTTTCTCCTAATATTCATATAGGAAGAAAAGCAGAAAAAATATATTTTTAAATTTTTTATGACACTTTGTTTTTAATCATTCGGATTAAGTTTATGATCATAAGTAAAATCCGACCAATTGATCGGATTTTACTTACATAATTACAGCTTAAATTTACGAACTAATACTTTTAAGTGATCAGCCAATTTTGCTAATTGACCAGAATTATTTGCAACCTCTTCCATTGAACTACTCGTTTCCTGAATTGATGCTGCTGTTTGTTCTATTCCTGCAGCTGATTCTTCCGAAACAGAAGCGATATCCTCTAATCCACTACTCATTCGTTCACTGTTGCTATTAATAGTAGACAAATTATTTGAGATATCTTTAATTTCAGATGCTAAAGTATTTAATTCTGAATCAATTTGTTCAAAAATACTACCCGTGTTTACCACTTGGTTCATTCCTGTTTCTACTTCTTTATGACCACCTTCTAACGCTGTAGCCACTTGGTCTGTTTCAGTTTGGACGCTTGTCACAATTCGAGTGATGTCTGTAACAGATTGAGCTACTTGTTCTGCTAACTTTCTAACTTCGTCTGCAACAACAGCAAAGCCTTTACCGTGTTCTCCGGCACGCGCTGCTTCAATCGCTGCGTTTAATGCTAGTAAATTCGTCTGTTCTGCAACATCTTTAATTACATTTACTAGCTTCGTGATTTCTTTCGATTGCTCGTCTAATCCTTTCACTTGGGTTACAGCATCCGAAACAACTTGGAAAATCTGTGCCATCTGCTGAATAGAGCTATCCATTTCTTGCTTACCACTCGAAACAAGATCAGTCATTGTTCTAGAAGAGTTATATATATTCTCCCCTTTTATATTTGCCTCAGTAATTTTTTGAGCGAAATCACTCATTGAAGCAGAGATATCACTCGTTGTATTCGCTTGAGATTCTGAACCTCTTGAAAGTTCCTCCATTGTCACAGCAACTTGCTCACTCGCTTCTTTCACCTGGTCAGATGATTGTGTTAACTGTTCACTTTGGTGAGAGACAGTACTTGATACCGTTTGAATCTCATTAACTATCTCTTTTAAATTCGCTTGCATTGTATTCATTGCATGCACCAAATCTGCAACTTCATCTCTTGTGTTTATTTCGAGCGGCTCTTCTTGTAAATCACCGGATGCGATTGTTACCATCCGCTCTTTCACTTTTTTAATCGGCTGTGTAATAATACGCGCTACGTATAAACCTGTTGCTATAGCAACAAAAAATATAATTATTGCAGCGATAAATCCATACAAGTTAACATATTCAAAGTTAGTTACAATTCTATCGGAATCTTCCATTATATGTTCTTCTCTTTTTTCAACGAGTGTCTTGAAATCAGCAATGATTCGTTGAGCTACTGGCTCTGCCGTGTTTTTTAAATATGATGCAGCTTCTTCTTCGTTACCTCTTCTATATTCTGCAAACACATTTCTCTCTAATTGTTCTTGCCATTTAGCTGAGTCTTCTGCTAGCTTTCTAATTTCTGCAAAGCTTGATTCATCGGCAATTTCTTCTTCAAGCTTCTTACTTTTTTCTGTAATCTCATCAAATCTTTCTAAGTAACTCGCATCACCATATAATACATACCCTCTAGCTAACCCAATACGCTCACTAATATTAAATACTAGCGTCTCATCCGTTAGCAATGTGTTCAGATCTTCCTCTGTTATATTTTCGAAACTTGATTTTAACTGATAATTTGTAAGAATTGTAAATGTGCTATATGCAAAAATAAGTAGAACCAACAACAAAAAACCAACTAATATTTTCGTACGTAAAGACTTGAATTGAAAAAGTTTTTTCATGTATGTATCCCCTTACCGTTAAATTTCGTACCTACTTTCTATATCGACTATAATCGACAAATATTAATGGTACTTTAGGTCAAATTATTAGGAATTACATATTGAATATGCTTTAATAAGTTTATTGAAATTATTATGAGGTGAATTATTATGACTGCTTTTCCAAAAACGGAATCAATGGAACAATTAGACACATTCATTAAATCTAATGACGTCTCACTTGTTTATATTTCAAGAGAACAATGTAGCGTGTGTCATGGTTTACTTCCACAAATAGAATCAATCATGGAGAAATACCCGAAGATCGAAACCACTCAAGTTAGTGCTGATATAGTTCCTGAAGTTGCGGGTGCTTTTTCAATCTTCACAGTTCCAGTCGTACTAGTATTTGTTGAGGGTAAAGAATATTATCGTGGCGCTAGAATCATACCATTAGAGCCTTTTGAAGAAAAAATCAAACAAATATATGACGGTTACTATGAGTAGCGCATATCTAACAAGGATCCTTAAGGAATATGAATAAGATCATTTGTTGTTACCATACCTAGCAATTGTTCGGTTTGCTTACCACTTTCCGTAATTAGCAAAGCATCTAATCTTTTTTGTTGTTTTAATTGTCTGAGGAATATATCTTCTGCTTCATAAATCGTCATTTGTTTGTTGATGAACAGATAATTTCTCGCCATTTGATCGTCTTGTATGATCTTTAAAATTCTAGTTTCTAATAAATGATCAAAGGATGTATCTATGTTTCTTGCTAACCATTGCGTTATATGTTTGTCTGTAAGTAAACCAACAAATTGCTTGTTTCTATAAATAGGAAATTGGGAATAGCCACTTTTCTTAATACTGTATAGTACTTGCTTAAATGTGTTATTTCCATCTAACGTGTGTAACTTTTTGGCAAATGTTGGAATAACTAACTTAGGAGCAGTAAGTTCTTCGGCAATCTTTTCAATTTGATTAACAATTTGATCATGCGGTTCTGCAATCGCGTAATGCGGCTCAGTTCTTTCGTGAATAATTGCATTCCGTAATTCAGAGAACTCTAATAGATCATCCTGATATCTTTGAACTACTGGATTGGTATGGCTCAATCGTTGAACAGCACGATAAAAAGGAATATATTTTTTCTCTTTAATTTCCTTATCAAAAAACTTCTCTATTTTATTAAATGCAATTACAAATCGATCTGCATTCTTCATTGCAACCACTCCTTTTCATACTATTTATTCTACCAAATAAGAAGACAAAAATAAGCTTTGCAATTAAAAAAAGATCGGATAGTAGTATTTCCGATCTTTTTCGCGTGTGATTAAATTTGAAAACGAGCAACTTCTTTCTCCAATTGCTCTGCTAAACGCGCTAACTCCTCAGCGGTATAGGATACTTCTTCCATAGCACTTAATGATTGTTGGGAAGACGCTGCCGTTTCCTCAACTCCAGCTGCGGATTCCTGTGATACAGCAGCAACATCTTGAATGGCCGTATCAATTTTCGAGCTATTTTGTACAATGTTCTCTAAGTGTGAAGCAACATTTTGTAGTCTACTGACTAACGTTGTATAAGATTCATCAATTTTTTCAAACACTTCTCCGGTTTGTTTAATTTGTTTTGACCCTTCTTCTACTGTTGTGTACCCATTACTTAAAACAGCTGTTGCTTCGTCTGAATGATTTTGGATCCGAGTTACAATAGTCGTAATACCTTGTACAGATTGGGTAACTTGTTCAGCTAATTTCCTAACCTCATCGGCAACAACAGCAAAACCTTTACCATGCTCTCCTGCTCTAGCCGCTTCAATTGCAGCATTTAAAGCCAGTAAATTAGTTTGTTCGGCAATGTCTTGAATAAACTGAACCAGCTTCGAAATCTCTTGTGATTCTTCATTTAATTGCTTCACTTTATCTACAGATTGATGAACCGTATCACGAATAGATTGAATCATTTCTACAGATTGATCCATGGATTCACTACCCTGTTTTGTTTGCGTTAAAATTCGCTTTGCTTCTTTTACTGTCGTGACGTTTTCTTTATTTGCAAGATCAATTTTATTTAATAATTGATCCATGGATTCTGTTAACATCGTCGCACTATTGGCTTGCGACTCTGCTCCATCTGATAATTCTTCCATTGTTGTTGCTATTTGTTTACTTCCTTCTTGTACTTCATTAGCAGACTGTGTTAATTCTTCACTTTGTGTAGTAACATTTGCAGTAGCTTGCTTGATTTGTTGCAGTACTTGTTGTAAGTTCTCTTGCATCTTGTTTGTAGCTAAAACTAACATCCCGATTTCGTCTTTTCGTTTTATGTTTAAAGGCTCATTTGTAAGAACACCGTTAGCTACATCATCCATACGTCGGGCAACCTTTCTTAACGGTGTCCCTATACTACGACCCATAACCACACCAATTATTACAGCAGCAACAGTTGCTATAAGAATTAAGAATAATACATTAAATCTACTTTTCTCAAATTGACCCTTGTTTCTCAAGTTAAATTCTTGAATGTTTTTTTGATTAATTTGTAGTAGCTCATTTAAATTGCTACTTATATTGTTAAATTTATTTGAATCTTTGCTAATACCATCTAACGCCTTGTCATACTCGTTACTTCTAATATGAGCAATATTGCTTGAAACTCCATTAACTAATTCAGACCAGTCCGCTTTAAATAGCTGAAATAATTCTTGCTCATTTGTTGTAAGTGGAGCCTCGTTTAGACGATCAATGTATTGAGTGATTTCTTCTGTGTTATCTTCCACCATAGTCGCATATCTTTCGTCTTCGTATAATGCAGCTGTTAAAAGATTCACTTGTGTATTTTCGACTAGACGTACAATCTGATTTAAATCTTCCATTGGTACAATTTTGTCAAAATACATTTCTTTTCCGTTTTGATTGATGTTTGATAAAGCTGTTACAGATAATAATCCCATTACAATCATAATTAAAACAATAGATAAGGTTGTACCAATTAATTTCCCAGTAATTTTCAAATTACTCTCTCCTTTACTTGTTACACTTCGATGTGATTTCACTCTACTTATAACTATCGGAATAAAGTTGTCTAATGATTAGAGATATGTCATTTATTTTGACGAGGAAATTATTGGTCTGAAAGCAAAAAAGAACCGATCTTGAGACCGATTCCTTTTTTTAATGAGATTATCCATTTACAATTTTCGTTGTAGTTTCGACTAATCTTTTAGCTTGATGCTTAACAGCCGCTTGCACATCTTCTATCATTTTACCATCTTGTCCTTGAGTCACACTTGTTCCGTATGGATTACCACCTGCACTAAACACAGATTGATCAGAGTAACCTGGAGGAACAATAATTGCTCCCCAATGCATCATTGACGTATATAAATTAAGCAATGTTGCTTCCTGACCACCATGCGGATTTGACGCTGAAGTCATCGCTGTCACTACCTTATTAACAGTCTTACCGGATCCCCATAGTCCTCCTTGAGAATCAATCACTGATTTCATTTGGGAAGGGACAGCACCAAACCTAGTTGGTACGCTAAAGATAATTCCATCAGCCCATTCAAAGTCATCTGAAGTAACTTCTGGTACATCTTTCGTTGCTTCAATATGTGCTTTCCACGCTTCATTAGATGCTACAGCCGCTTCCGGAGCATTTTCAGGTGCACGAACTAACCGAACCTCTGCACCAGTTTCTTCAACCGCTTCTTTTGCCCAATTTGCTAGTTGATAATTAATTCCTGTTGAGCTGTAATATACAACTGCTACTTTTACCATTTGTCATCTCTCCTTTTTTATTTATTCTATACTTATCTAAATACCCAAATCGAGTAGATTCACACTTATTATCTCGATTTCTAAATAAATCATACCAAAATATTATCTTGAATTCAAGATAAACGACTTTGGGACATTGGGGTCAGTCCCCAATGTCCCATTTTGACAAGAAGGAGAAAATAGGTTAAATTATAAAAGTACGAACGTTTAAACAAATAAAGATAAAATTATTCGTTTTTAGGAGTGTTATTAATGGAAAATGTATTTGATTACGAAGATATTCAACTAATTCCCGCAAAATGTATTGTGGACAGCCGATCCCAGTGTGACACGAGTATAACTTTAGGGAAACACACTTTTGATCTACCTGTCGTACCTGCAAACATGCAAACAATTATCGATGAAAATATTGCACTGTTTCTAGCAAAAAACAATTTCTTTTATGTTATGCACCGATTTGAGCCAGAGAAACGAATCGCTTTTATAAAAGATATGCATGCGCAACAATTAATTGCATCCATTAGTGTTGGTGTGAAATACGAAGAATACGATTTTATCAAACAGTTATCAGATCAACAGTTAATTCCTGATTATATTACGATCGATATTGCACATGGGCATTCTACTGCTGTTATTGAAATGATTCAGCACATTAAATATTATTTACCTGATACATTTGTTATCGCCGGAAATGTCGGAACACCAGAGGCAGTAAGAGAACTTGAAAATGCAGGAGCTGACGCAACAAAAGTTGGTATAGGTCCCGGAAAAGTATGTATTACAAAAATTAAGACTGGATTTGGTACAGGTGGTTGGCAATTAGCGGCTTTAAAATGGTGTGCTAAAGCAGCAAGCAAACCAATTATTGCTGATGGTGGAATCAGAACACACGGTGATATTGCAAAATCAATTCGCTTCGGCGCATCGATGGTTATGATCGGTTCTTTATTTGCAGGACATGAGGAATCACCAGGTGAAACGATTGAAAAAGACGGTAAACTTTATAAAGAATACTTCGGATCAGCCTCAGAGTTCCAAAAAGGCGAGAAGAAGAATGTTGAGGGTAAGAAAATGTATGTAGAGCATAAAGGCGCACTCATCGACACCCTTACTGAAATGAAACAAGACTTACAATCCTCTATTTCTTATGCAGGAGGAAATCGTTTAGAAGCAATTCGTACCGTTGATTATGTTGTAGTAAAAAACTCGATCTTTAATGGCGATAAAGTATATTAAATCTCATAAAAAACAAGGCCGAATTAGATTAGGCCTTGTTTTTTATAAACGATGCATGTAGACTTCAAATCCAGTAACAAATAAATTCCACAAGTGCATGTAGTTAATTAAGCTTAAATTGTTTAACCATTTCATCTAATTTTTCAGATAACTCCTCTAAAGAATTCGTATTAGTTGTAATTCCACCAATTAAATTACTAATTTCAGCAATAGAAGCTGACGTTTCTTCCACACCAGCCGCTGACTCCTCTGAAACTGATGCGATATTTTCAATAGAATCATTAATCTTTGTACTATTTTCAGAAATTCGCTTAAAGTGAGCATTAATTGTAGAAATATTATTATCCATTTCTACAACGGATTGGTCAATTTTTTTGAATTCTTGTCCAGTTAATTGAATTTGTTTTGCGCCTTCATCCACTTGGTTGTAACCCTTTGTTAATGAAGTAACAACATTACTTGATTCAACTTGAATATTACCGACAATATCTGTTATTTCTAGAACCGATTCTGATACTTGTTCAGATAATTTTCTAACCTCTTCAGCAACAACTGCAAATCCATTCCCTTCTTCTCCAGCGCGAGCCGCTTCTATAGCTGCATTTAAAGCGAGCAGATTGGTTTGTTCCGAGATGTCTTGAATCACATTAATTAAAGATGATATTTTTTTAGTCTGCTCATCTAATGTTCCCACTTTCTCGACAGATTCCTTTACTAAGCTGTAAATGGTGTTCATTTGTACAACAGATTGATTCATCATTTCATTACTACTTTTTGCAATGTTCAATACTCCATTCGATGATTCTTGTACCATTGCACCGTTCTCAGAAGCCTCAGTAATTCGATTGGATAAATCGCTCATTTGTTCAGCTAAGTCAGAAGCTGCATCTGCTTGTTGATCTGTACCAGAGGCAAGTTCCTGCATAGTTGAGGCTACTTGATTGCTTCCATCATATATTTCATTACTTGATTGCTTAACTAAAGTTGACTGTTCCCTCACTACTCCAGAAAGGTTTGTAATTTTCTCTAGCATATCCTTTAACTTAGCTTGCGTACTTATAACAGACCTAGCTAATTGCCCAAATTCATCTTGTCTGCCTTGCGCTTGCAGATAATTTGTTAAGTCACCCTTTGCAATTTGATCCATAACAAGCGTTATTTGTTGTATTGGCTTAGAAAAAAATCTACTTAAGAAGAGTGCAATAATTACCACGAGCACGATCGTTATTAAGGCAATTTCTAAAATATAAAACATAAGCTCTTTATTTATATTTAAAACGTCAGTTGCATCTTGTTTAATCTCCATCACACCAATTGCTTCTGAGTGTGTTGGATCATACAACGGCATATAATATTCCATACTTGTATCTGACTCCTGCGAAATCTCTTCTCCCGCAACAACCTGCTCTAATGTCGATTGATCATCAAACATACTACCTGCTTCAGCTTGATTGGAAGTGACCAATACTTTCCCTTCCGTGTTCAAAATATTTAGTTGAACGCCTTTTAATGTATCTGTAATCGTTTGAATTACTTGACCATTTAAGCCCGTTTGCAACGTTCCTATCACTTCATTATTATAAACAAGTGGAACGAAAGCTCTGACAGATAGCCCACTATTTCCAAATTCAAATCCTGAAATCCCTTCATTATCAAGAGCAGCTTGAATAGAAGAAATATCACTCTTGTCATCACCAAATTTTTCAGGGTTATGCCCTCTTAGAAAAACCGTTCCATTTTTATCACCTAGTTCAAAAACATCGAACTGGTGTTCCGATTCAAGTCTTTTAAATATTGGTGTAATAACTTCTATCAATTGTTCACGATCACGATTTTTAAAAGCTTCTAACATTTCTCCATTTTCTGCGTATGATTGAGTAATTGATAATAAATCTTCTGAAACACGATCTAACTGCTCTGAAACAGTTTCTGTTGAAGCATCCAAATTTTTATGTAAGATGTTTTCAAATCCTTGGTTAGTTTTAAAATAAAGAATCGAACTAATTACAATTAAAGGAATAATAGCTACTAATAACAAGGATAAAAACAACTTTGCTTTGACTGATTTAAACACAATTTCACGCCTCTCAAATGTAATGGTATCCAATAAAGAATACCATTACATTTTGACAAAATCTATGGATTTTTATAACGTTTTCGACAAATTTCTTTGAGCATAAGCATAGCATTGGACTAATAAACACATTACTTCTTAAAGATATAATCAATATAGTCTTATTTTATTTTTTTACCCTCATATAGCCTCTCAACAATTCGATTCTCTTTATATATAATGTTCATGTTCCTAAAATGATCTTCTGCCTCATCTATTTGATAATACGTATGAACGACTTGCTGTCCATCTTCCAATTGTAAAAATGATCTTTTTTCTAAATTTCCCCTTCTCCAAAACCTTCGTCATGTATAGACAAAAAATTAATAAAACATAAACCACCTGTTTTCAAAACCCTTTTCATTTCATTTATAGCCATGACGATATCATCTTTTTTCATATGAAAAATGGTATTATAAGAGTAGATATAGCTAATTGAATGATCATTAAATGGAAGGTTTCTTATATCGCCTTTTCTAATATTTAATGCTAAATTGTGGTTGATAGCAAAGATGCTGGCTTTTTTTATTTGACCATCGTTTAACTCAATCCCATATGTTTGATAGTCAAATTGCTTAAAAAGAGCAAGTGGAGGAAAGGGTCCCCCTGCCCCGCAATCCAAAACACTCCGTTCTAAACCTTCATGGTTACAATAGCTTAAAAACTTGTATAACGGTGTTTGGTTGAATACATGTTCCATCTTTTTATCACTTCCCAATCATTTATTTCTTTTTATCTTTACACTATTATACAATAGAAAAATCCTAATATAATTCGCAAATTATAAAAAAGCTGTATGCGTTAGACTTACTAACGCATACAGCTTTTATTAATTCCTTAATAGATATTAAACTTTGAAACGATTAATTAATTCATTTAATTCTTCTGCTAATCCTGAAAGGTGCTGTGAACTGTCAGCAACCTCATCCATAGAACTACTTGCTTGTTGTGTTGAGGCAGCAGTTTCTTCTACTCCAGCCGCCGCTTCCTCAGATACGGAAGCAATTTCTTCTACTGACTTATTCATTTCCTGTGTCTTAGTAGAAACTTCTAACAGACTTTGTGATGTTGCATGAATGCTTGTTACCATTTCTTTCACTGAATCAGTAATTTGATCAAAAATCTCATCTGTCGCTTTAATTTGAACCGTCCCTTGTTCAACCTCATTATATCCATCTTTTAATGCTGTTGAAACAACATCTGATTCAGATTGGATGGAAGTAACTATTTTAGTAATATCATTTACCGATAATGCAACTTGTTCCGCTAACTTTCTTACTTCATCTGCTACAACAGCGAATCCTTTTCCGTGCTCACCTGCTCTTGCAGCTTCAATTGCAGCATTTAAAGCTAATAAGTTTGTTTGGTCAGCGATATCTTTAATAACTAAAACAAGTTTCGAAATTTCTTGAGTTTGGTCGTCTAACTTTTTCATCTTATCTACTGAATCTTTAACAATGTGATTAATCTTCGTCATTTGTTCTGTAGATGTTTGCATCGATTGACTTCCTCTATTTGTCATCTCTAGAACATTAGAGGAATTAGATTCAATATTCTCACCGTTTTTATTTACATCTTCTACTTTATTCGTAAACATTCCCATAAGATTCGCTAAGTCACTTGTACTATTTGCTTGAGTTTCTGCACCTGTAGCTAACTCTTCCATTGTAACTGCAACTTGTTCAGTACCCAGTTTCACTTCATTAGCCGCATTCGTAAGTTTCTCACCTTGAATCGTTACTGTTTCAGAAACCGCATTAATTCTATTTAACAGTTCTCGCGTATTATCTGTCATTTCATTAGTAGAACGGACAAGCTCACCAATTTCATCATTTGCTTTTATCTCTAAAGTACCTTGAGTAAAGTCACCATCCGCAATAGTCTTCATTCTATCTTTTACTTTAACAATTGGTTTAGAAATAATACTTGCAGTTCTTAAGGCAACTATAACAGCCATAGCAATAATAATAAGTATTAATGCTAGATCAATAATTAAAGAAACTTTACCAAAAAGTTGATTATCGTTGGATTTCTCGCCCAACATCTTGTCGCCTTTATCTACAACTGCTTTTAACTCTGAGGTTATTTCCTCTTCAAGGGGTTTTACCTGCTCACGCATAATCTTCATAGCAGCATCTTTGTTACCAGCATCGTATTTTTCAAGCACAAGGTTTGTTGTCTCGCCCCATACTACCTTTCGTTCTATTGTACCTTCAATACTTTCCGCAAAAGGGGATTTCAATAACTGATTTTCTAATGCTATACTTTCTTCTGTTTTATTAACAAATTCATCTCTAAATTCCTCATCTTCATAAAGTAGGTAACCCCGAATTAAAGAAGTTCTGTCTGTCATATCTAATGCAATTTCATCAACTAGATTTAAGAATGGCTGATAAACGTCAACCATTTCCGTTGTATTATCATTTAATTTCTTTATAGCCAATACATTATATACACCTAACGCAACCACTAAAAAAATTACAATTGAAAAACCAAACAAGATTTTCTTCCTAATACTGTTAAAACGAAACAACTTCCCCATTTTTATACACCTTCTACCTTCATATTTTTCATATGAAATATCCACCAAAAACTAAAAAATTAACAAGCACATATTCTTGATGTCATTTCTAAGATCATTTTTAATATCGGTAATTAATTTCTTTTTTTTAGTGAAATACACTACTGTTTACCTAGTACAAATTACCATTACATTAAATTGTAAATTAAGTAGTATATAATTACTGATTATAATTTCTTTTTATCGACTTTTTAAACTTCAAAATATAAAAAATCATTAAAAAACGATTAATTTTCCCTTTTCATAGTTCAAAAGAATTATTTTTTCAATAAATGTATTTTTTAATTTATAGTATGAATTTTATGAAATAATTACTTTAAAGTTATTTATAGAAGGAGATAATCCAATCACAACACCTTTTAACTATATGAAGAAAGGCAGGGATCTTATTCCCCACCTTTCTTCACTTACTTTTATATAGTTACAATGAAACATTTTTTAAACTTTTTAAATACGAAGTGACAGTTTCTAAGGATTCGCTTGCAATCATTTTCACAAAAAAAGATCCAATAATTACGCCATCTGCACCATTATAATACACACTAGCAACATCTTGTTCGTCTTTGATCCCAAACCCAACAAAAATGGGTAGATTGCTATACTTTCTAATTCGTTCTATTGTTTCAATGTAATTTGTAGGTACTTGGTTAAAGCTCCCCGTTTTTCCAGCACCACTCATACAATAGGCAAATACGCGATTATTCTTCAGCTGTTCTTCTAATAATTGATCTGACATCGTTTCATTATACAGTTGGATAGGCATTGGATAATCTTCTAACGTAATTTCTTGATCTACGCACAATATACCATCTATTAACTGACTATCGATAGTGAATAGATCATAATTATCCACTCCTTCTTTATATGTCATAAGAACAACTTTAAATGTGTATTTTTCTTTAATCTTCATGAGGATTTGATTTAAATACGTTCTATCAAATCCTTGGACTAATACCTGCTGATGACTTTCTTTAATAACCGCACCATCCATGTGGGGGTCTGTTACCGGAATGCCAAGCTCTAATACATCTACCTTGTGTAAATCCATTATGTCTAATATTTCAAAAAAACGATCTTCATTAGGATAGCAACATGGTAGATAAAGGGCGAGTTGTTTCATAAACCATTACCCTCCTATCAGCTTCAACAGCATACCCATTAATGGCCCGTATAGAGCATAGTCTGTTTCACTAAGAATACGCATGATAGAACCATAAGAACCTATATGCTGAAGCAATAATGCTTGTCCTATAATTAGGATTAAACCATTCGTGAATGAACCAATTAACGCGCCTCTAATTCCACCTGTCGAATTACCGAAAATGGCAGTTACTGCACCTGTAAAAAACGTTGGTATTAACGCTGGAAAAACTGCTATCGGATAATCAACTATAGCTAAAATGAACATCCCTACAAATCCAGCTACTAAACTAGTTAAGAAACCTACGATTACTGAAGTTGGATAATTTGGGAATAATAACGGTACATCCAAACCTGGCTTGGCATTCGGAATTAATTTATCTGCAATACCATGGAATGCTGGGATGATTTCAGCCAACAACATCCTTACCCCAGATAAAATAATGGTAATCCATAAACCAAACTGTAAACCATTTAGTAAAGAGAAAGTAACAATATCTCTTCCTCCACTAATATTATCTGCTACCCAAGCTGGATTAGAAATAAGTGATACAACTAAAAATAATAGCGTCATAATAACTGTTAATGCAATAGTCATTTCTCGTAGGAAGTTTAAGCTTTTTGGTATTTTAATATCTTCTAAATCGTTTTTCTTATTACCTAGTAAACCTCCAAGTTTCGCTGCGATCCAAACACCACTGGAACTTGAGTGACCTAAAGTAAATCCTTCGCCACCTTTTATATTTTTCATTAAAGGTGCCACATATGAACAAGTAAATGTTAAATAAAAACCTAGAATAAGAGAACCTGTTAATACAAGCGGAATGAATCCCATGTTTGTACCAAATTTAAGTAGAGCTGCAATTAATCCTGCATAGAAAAAAGATACATGTGCAGATAAATGCACATATTTAAATGGTGTTATACGTGCAAATAAAATATGAATAATAAATCCTAATGCGAAAATTAACGCCATTTCCGTTCCTATCTCTACAAAACTTTCCATTTGTGCTTCTTCAAGTGTAGGAATCTCCGCATTTAACTGAAATACTTTACTGAGCATTGGTTGTAATGGGAGCAAGGAAACTCCTAGTGATTGTGCACCAGTATTAATAAGTAAAAAACCTATCATTGTTTTAACTGTAGACGAAACTAATGAGTCAAAGCTCTTTCGTTGTATTAATAGACCTACTAGCACAACAGCTCCAATTACAAATACTGCTTGACTGAATATATTGTTAATGAGATACATAAGAAAATCCATTAGCTGCTCTCTCCTTTTTTATCGCACTGCAATAGTAATTGACTAAAGTCATAGATACATAATATGCTCATAGACAATAGTTATCCTGTCCCATAAGCATAAGTTAGCATTACGGGACATCAAATATTTACAAACACGATTAATTGATTACTTTCAATAATTCTGTTCTTAAAAATTCTTTATCCATCATGTTATCTATTCTAACAACCTTGGCTTTTGAGTTTCTTAAAATGTCCGCAAAATCAGATGTGGTAATTACAATATCATAATCATCAGCACTAACAGACCCAATATCAGATGCATCTACAGTTGCCTCTACACCTTCATTTGATAAAATTTGTTGAGCGAATACTTTAAGCATCATACTACTCCCTACGCCGGCTCCACAAACTGTCACTATTTTATACATTTACTTATCCCCCTTAAAAATTCGCATGATATCTTCTGCTGTTTTAGCATTTAGTATTTCTTCCAATTTCTCTTCTTGATTTAAGACACCTACTAATTCCGATAAAGCCGTTAGGTGAGTCTCATGATCAATTGCACATAATCCAATGACAATTCTCACAGGATCATTTGTACGATGCCCGAATACAATTGGTTCTTTTAATGTAACAATACTAAAGCCAATATCTTTCGCACCATATTCTGGTCTGGCATGCGGCATCGCTATACCTGGCGCAATAACAATATACGTACCGTTTTCTTTTACATTATCAAGCATTGCTTGAATATATTTTTCTTCAATAAGATTGTTCTTTAGAAGTAATTCACCACTTAATTTAACTGCACTATCTCTGTCTTTTACTTCTGCTTGTGTTTCTATTAGATTTTCATTTAAAACTTCAATTAACACAGGATGTGATCTCCTCTCCGGATTTGGTAACTTTGTTTTTTCACTTTGAAAATATTGTTGTAATTTTTCCTGAAGTACTTTCGGATCATGAATCGTACAGTAAGGTTCTATAATTTTCAAAATGTCGAACACAAGCAATTCTTGCCCCTCAAACTTTTCTAATAGCAAAGTTAATTTCTTAATATCTTCTTTTAACAAAACAGGATTTACATTGACTACTTTTATCTCCTGCAATGTTAATGGGACTGTTGTGATCACTAAATCAACTATTTGTTCTTTAACGATTTCTGAAGCTTGTCTAGCTGGAAATGCCCCAAGTACTCTTATCCGAAACAAATTTTTTAATTGTGTGGCTAACATTTGTGATGTACTCATTCCTGTGTCGCAAACAATAATGACAACTGGTTTTCTTCTCGTTCGTTTCTTTTGCCTTTCTAACGCAGCTGTAACATACATCGTTATAAAAGAAGCTTCATCTTCATTAAAGCCAACACCTAATTGAGCTTCTATTATAGGAATTGTTCGCATGACATGATTATGAACATAATGATAATTTTGCTTTATTGCATCCAACACAGGATTATCAATGGATGTTCCATTACTAAGTCGGTATATTGCAGGTCTAAGATGAGCCATTAATCCATTGAACAACTGTTCATCCTCTATAAATGAAACATGAAAAATAGATTCAAGCTCTTCAATAAACGTCCGGGTTACCATTTGTAATGGAAGCCACTGTTCATTTGTATTACCATATTGATTCGTATCCTGCAAACTACTACTAACTAGCTGCGAAGCAAAATACATCACTTCATTTTCCGGAAAACTAATCCCAAATGCACGATTAATTTCTTTTTTAACTATACATGCTATCTCATATTCTCGCGTTGCTAAAACCCGATCTGAGATTGCATCCCTTCCTAACATTCGTCTCTGTTTCACTCGATTGATCGCTAAACCAAGATGAAGAATAACTCTGAAATACGAGTGATCTGAAATAATAATGTGTAATTTATGTTCTGCCATTCCGACTATACGTACAAGGTGATTGATTTCTTGAATGGAAAGAAATTCATTTAAGATAGACTGCTCGGTGTTGGTCATGTGAATACGGTTTCTTTTTTCCTCTCGAAAAACTGCCAGCAATGCTTTTCTTATAGATAACTCTCTTCCTTCTACTCTCAAGCCTTTGTAAGGATAGGACATTAGTGATAATTCATGTTCTTGAAACCACTGTTTCCAATACTTCATATCACTAATGACTGTATTCCTTGATACTTTAAGAAAATTTGAGATTTGGTCAATCGTTACATAGCCCTGTTGAATTAATAAGAAATGTAAGGCAGAGTATTTTCTTTCTTCTGGTGTATGAAAAATAAATTCTTCTTGATCAAGAAGCGATTTTAAATGTTGTAGCTCATTCTTCGTAAGCTGCAACGATACACCTTTTCCTTTTTGACGTTGTAACATAGGAAGTTTATTTTTATTTAAAAAATCATCTACTTCCATTAAGTCATTATAGATGGTACGTTGACTAACAGAAAAGTGCTTAGTTAGCTCTTTAATGGTAAACAAAAGGTCATTCTCTGTTAATAGTAAAGCAAGATCTCGCGCGCGATTGTTCATCTATCTTCACCTCACATTTATTATAAGTAATCTTTTCATGTACCACCAAGACCAAATACTTGCGTGTTATCTTGCAATCACTTGGTTGCAAATTGCAAAATCATTTTGCAATTGATTGATTAACTACACAAAAAAGAAAGCCTCACCGTTTTAGGTGTAGGCTTGTACTCTATTTTATAACAATGCATTGATAAAATCTTTCAAATTTGCAAGGAAAAACTTCATCTAAATGTTTAATTAGAATTATCGATACAAACTTTAATTGTTTCTTTTATAGATGCAATTACATCGTCTTGATTATATTTTAAAATAGTCATCGTATCATTCGAATCTAGGTATGCATCACGGTCTTTAATATCAGCTGTTAAACCTAGATGTATTCCATGTTCTTTTCCCTCAGCTGCTAGTTTCTTATCATATTCCACTAAAGTAGGTTTAATATGATCTTTCGGAACCACTTTAATCAGCGTATCCTTTTGCCCTAATAAATCTGCAATAATCTGATAAAACTCTTGGTGTTTCATATTTGTACCACCAATAGCATACTTTCCTCCATGTTCACCAAATTCCAATGCTCCGATCGTTGCATCTGCTACTTGTTGAACGGTAACCATTGCTGTCCCACCACTTAAGACTGGAACTACATCTTTCCCTTGAATCTCGGGCAAGAACATAGACCAGAGAGGCGTCCTACCTGGCATAGTGCCGAAAATATACGGTAAACGGATGGACATAACATCCATTTCACCCTCTCCTTCTAAAATTGCAACTTCTTCTTGTAATAGTCGAGTTCTCGGATAAGGTTGTTTATCTAATTCTAAATCGGTCCATTGTTCTGCAAAGTGAGAAAAATAAGAGCCATAAATAACAAACTTCTTCACACCAGATATTCTGGCTAAGCGCGCCATTCTTTGTGTAGGAACAACATTTGCATCATAGTAAAACTTGACCCCTGGAATCTCTGGAACCATTCTTTCATCAGCACCAGCCGCATAAATAAATATATCTTTTCCTTTCAGTAAAGCAAGAACTTCTTCATCAGTCATATCATTAATATCACCTAATTGACATGTAACCTCTTTTGGTAATAAATCTTCTGTAGGCATGGGTGGTAAAGAAACGGTAGATACTTTGTAACCTCTCCTTAATAACTCTCTAACTGTGTGATAACCAAGTAAACCTGTTCCACCTAAAATAAAAACATTTTTCATTTTTAGTCCTCCTTAATTTTCCTTTACAATCGCCTATTAGATTGATTTTTCAACGTGTTAATTTAGGGGCTAGAAGCCTTCTCACCCAAAAGAAAAAATGCTAACAAGCAATTGTTAATCTTTTCACAATATATATTCACATCATAACAATTGCTTCTCAATAAGTATATACTGTTGGATTAAATAATTGTCAAAGTATTAAAACGTTTACAAAATATTCACCTAGTAAAGATTAACTTTTTTATTCACTCATAAGGATTACTTACTTTATATTTATTCGCATAGTTTTTCGGAGACATTCCTTTTGTTTTTTTAAATATTTTGCTGAAATGTACATAATCTGTGTAACCTACCATATCTGCTACATTTTTTAATAATACCTTTTCTTCTTCTATTATTTCACATGCTCTATTCATGCGGAATTGAATGAGATACGATTGAAAAGATACACCAACTTTATTTTTGAAGAGCGTACTTAAATAAGATCGATTTAAGTTCAAAATCTCTGCTAATTCATTTAAAGTTATTTCTTGATTATAATGTAATTGAATATATTCCTTAACAAAATCTACATAATCTTCATTAGAACCAATCCCGTCAATTATCTTTTGTATTAATCCGTCATAATGAATATCCAAAGTAGACTTGAACGATTCAGTAACTCTTAAGATAGCTTGCTCTGCTGGTATTCTTTCAAAAGCAGATCCACCAACATAGCCATTTATTTCGGTATCATCATACATAAATTGTACATCAATCGGTTTATTAAGAGGCCCACCATATACCATTTTAATAACTTCCGGATTTATTTTATTACATGCATCAAAAATAGAAACCGCTAATTTTTTTGCTGCTTGCAAAGATTTAATTTGCTTTCCACCTAAGATTCCACCAGATGTCAAACCCAAATGAACACAAATAATGTCTGCACCTGCATGCAGCATTTTAATTGCCTGCTCTGTATTAAACACAAATGCAACCGTGAGAAGTCCTTGCTTACTTGCTATTTCAATCGCTTGTACTTCTCGGTCAAAAGTAATTCCTTGTGACTCTAATCCTTTGCGGAATTCTCCATCGAAAAGTCCAATTGTTGGATAATTATTAATTCCAGCGAAACCATTCTCTTTAATCTCTTTAATATAACTTTCTAAATGAATCATAGGATCCGTTGCGGATAATCCAAATATAGTAGGAATCTCTTTTATTGCAGGTATGATCTCTTTCCTAGCGAAGTCCATAACGATTTGATTACTATTTGCTATAGCTAAATAACCAGCAAGTGAACTTACACCTCTTTGTCGAAAATAACCAGAACTTAAAGCTAATATAAAATCAGCTCCTCCTGCTTCCGCGTATCTTGCAGTTAGTCCCGACCCTGCAGCAACACCAATAATGTGTCGATCTGTTTTTATTTGTTTTTTTAATCTTGTTATGATTTCAGATTGTGCTGAGGTCATAGTAATCAAACTCCATTTAATAATTTTTATCTGTATTTTTATTATACATGAATATGATAATTGTGATGTTAGCAAGATTTATTAAATGTAAAAAAAGAACATAACTGTACTATTATACATGGTTATGTTCCGCTTTTTTCATATTATTATTATCTAGAATCTTCTAAACATTACTTTTTAATTTGTTTAAATGCCTCTGACTGTTCTCTAATACCTTTTTCAGCAGCGAACCGCTCAATACTTGATGCACCAAAGAAACCTACTATTCCTTCTACTCGCTGGATAACATAATCAGCATCTTCTGGATCAGCAATTGGACCGCCATGACAAATGACTAAAATATCAGGGTTAACCGCTTTTCCAGCCTCTACTATTTTTTGAATACGCTCTACACAATCATCAAGAGTTAATGCAGTTTGAGCGCCAATCGTTCCTTTCGTAGTTAAGCCCATATGCGCAACCAATATATCTGCACCAGCTTCCGCCATAGCTGTTGCTTGTTCTTCATCAAAAACATACGGCGTTGTAAGCATATCTAAATCATGTGCTTTACGAATCATCTCCACTTCTAAGCCATATCCCATTCCTGTTTCTTCTAAATTTTGTCGGAACACACCATCTATTAAACCAACTGTAGGAAAATTCTGCACACCAGTAAAACCTTGCTCTTTTAATTGTTTAAGAAAAACATCCATTACTCTAAACGGATCGGTACCATTCACCCCAGCCAAAACAGGGGTGTTTTCGACTACAGGTAAAACTTCTCTTCCCATTTCCATAACAATTTCATTAGCATCGCCGTATGAAAGTAATCCAGCTAGTGAACCACGACCAGCCATGCGATATCGTCCAGAATTGTAGATGATTAACATGTCTGCACCACCAGCTTCACTACTCTTTGCCGTAATACCTGTCCCTGCACCAACACCTAATAATATATTACCTTGTGATACTTCTTTTTTAAATCGATCTAAAATTTCTTTTCTTGAAAGCATATTACTTCTCTCCTTTTTTTTGTTCGATTAATTGTATTAACTTCTCTGCAGCAGCTTCCGCAAATTGTGGGTCATTTATATTCATATCTAACTCTAATAGTTGCACATTATTGGGATTAATATTTTCTCTTAATGTATCAAATAGAACTTGATCTTCTTCAGGACCATAGAAATCTTGTCCTTCAGCATCTAAACCTGACACACCTTTTAAAGGTAATAATAAAGCAGTGCTTTCTTGTGCTTGATTTAACTTCGTTGCAATTACTTCTGCCACTTTTCTGTTCTCTTCTGGTGTCGTTCTCATTAAAGTTACAGTAGGATTATGTTTATAAAATTTCCGATCATAAAATTCATCTGGAACAGAGCTATATGGGCCAAAATTGACCATGTCAAGTGCACCTACAGAAACTACTTGAGGTGTTCTAGAAGTAGCTGCAGCCTCTAGCCGATGAGGTCCAGCATTTAGTACACCACCTACAATTTCGTCTACCCATTCTGTTGTGGTTATATCAAGAACTCCATCGAAAAATCCTTCTAATATTAAATTTTCCATTGTTTGGCCACCAATTCCAGTAGCATGGAATATTAAAACTTCATAACCTCTATCTTCTAAATAACTTTTAGCGTGATTGATACATGGTGTTGTAACCCCAAACATAGATGCTGCAATTAAAGGCTTTCTATGCTCACTTTGGTCATTTTTTGTTTTATCTTTAAAATCCAGCATGCCCGTTATAGCAAATACAGCATTACTAAAAATTGTCGTCGATATTTCATTTAAACCAGCTACATCTACAATCGAAGGCATCATAATAATATCACTGGTACCTATATATGGCTGTGTATTTCCTGAAGCCACCGTTGAAACCATTACTTTTGGGACACCGATAGGCAATGCTCTCATTCCTGGTGTAACAATGGAGGTTCCGCCAGTACCACCAAATGACAAGACACCATCAAACTTCCCTTCTTCATACAATTTAGGAAGTAAAAACTCCATTCCCTTTGCTAAGGCTTCGGTTGCTATAGCCCGGTCTTTATCTGCAACGATCTTTTCAATTTTATAGCCTGCTGCTTCTACTACTTGCGCATTCGATATATCTGCTTGAAATGCTGCTTCAAATACACCTGTATGAATAGTGAGTGTTTGAAAACCTAATGATTCAATTAAATCTTTTACGAACAAAAACTCTTTTCCTTTTGAATCAAATGTACCTGCTAATGCTATTGTTTTACTCATGTGATACTCTCCCTTATTTATAAGTAAAGTATTTAATCTTACAATTATATGATAGCGTTTTCTTAATAAAAAATTAATGTGTTTATGTTTGTTAAAATTGTGTTTATGTTAGAAATATATATTTTGATAGATAATAGATCGATGATTAATAACAAGATCTTTAGAACAAAAAAATGACGTTCACAAGCTTTCACTCGCGAACGACATATAAAAGAAATACTTTCTAAAAATTCATAAATTCTCAATTTCATTATATCTTTGTTTCTGTCTGTAACCATAAGCAATATTACGAACAAGCTCTGGGTTTTCTACACCAGCACCAATAGCACCTGCTAGAATAGCTACAGAAGTACCTAACCAAGATAAGCGTAGTAAGATTAAAGCATCCACTTCTTCTTTTATACTAGTCACAGATTGAAACATGTCTGGTGGCACAAAAATAAGAATTGCAATAGAAAAAATGATGAATAGTAAAGAGTAAAAGGTTACTACCCCAATAGTCAATGTAGTTATTGTTGCCATGTTATATAAATGCTTGATTTTTTTATCCCCTTTGGTTGTCGATGTTTCCCACAAATTGTGAGATAACGTAATCCAAAGAACCATACTCGCAATAGACACGAGCATTAAACTGATTAAACGTATCAAAGAAAAATGCACACTCAACTTCCATAACGTTGTGAAGATTATAGAATAAGCGCCAGTTGCAAAAGCAACCGCAATGATCGGTTTAAAAGAAGTAATCAGCAACCATGGTCTATTCGCAATAGTCATTCCTGAGATAAGTCGAATTTCACCATTTACACGTGGATGTACAATATATCGCGAGTCAACTTTTCCCTCTTTTTCTTTAGGCTTTATTCGACGAACTGGAGAAAGCGGAAAGCTTCTTGTAATTGTTTTTAAATTTTGTTTATATTCTTTTTTATCAAAACTTTCATCTTTATAAAGCTCTACCATCATCTGTAATATCACTTTTTTTAGTCTTGCCTGCATCGGCGGAAAGCCAAATGCAGGGAGAGATATTTGAGCAATCCCTCGTTCTATATTCAAGTCGGCTAAAACGATGTCACCAGCTGTTGAGTATATAGGTAAATCAGTTAAGCATATCACGTATTGCCAATTGTTATTTTGTTTAATTCTTTCAGCCGCTTCAAAGATTTCATCTACCTTCTCTGCAGCACCTGTTAGTAAATCCTCTTGATATTCAATCTTCCATTCAACATTGTCAGTAATGGATTGAGAAAAAGTTGTTGATAAATCATCTATAATGTTTTCTGTAATTTTTCTAGGTAATTCTGGTGCACAGATAATACCAATCAACATTTGCTCCATAAAAACAACCACCTTTTACAACTTATTACAAAGTATAGATACCCGTTTTCCAGATTGTTAATCCTAATAGGGTGATAATTTGTAAATTAAAATTGTATAAAGGTGATTAATTGTAGATTATTGCTATCTTAGTTAAAAATTTAATTACTACCTAAAAACATAGAGTACTAAAACTCCTTCTATTTAGCTGTCATAGTTTAAAAAGTAAATATTACTATTTATTTCCCTACAATTGTAATTAAAGATAACTGACTTTGGTTAAAGAATCGGATTGGCATCTTTGTTGTACCTAGCCCACTATCAATGTATAAATATTTGTCTTCTCCTCGTACAAATAAGCCCTTATCCAAAGTTGGAAATCGCCCTTGATCTGGAGCAACAAGTGCACCGATAAATGGTAATCTGATTTGCCCTCCGTGTGTATGACCTGACAAAATCAAATCAATTGGCTCATTACTTATTTCATTGATAATATCAGGTGCATGCGAAAGCAGAATTGTATATTTTTCATCCTGCTGTACTTGATTCAATGCTGCATTTATATCTTCATGGCATGTTGCATAATCAGCGACACCTGCTATATTAATTATATTTTCATTTATAGCTACAGTTTGGTTAGTATTATCAAGGATATAAATTTTTCTTGCTTCTAAGCCTTTAAAAAGATCTTTTGTATGTTCGTGACCCCATTCGTGATTACCTGAAACAAAATACAATTTTTCGCAAATTGACTTTAATTGTTCAACTAAGTAAAACATACCTGAAAAATCTGTTGTTTTTCGATCAATCAGATCACCTGTAATAACAATTACATCTGGATTTAATTGTTTAATTTTCTTAATAAGCTGCTGATTATTTTCCCCGAAATTTTTATTGTGAATATCTGTTAAATGCAAGATCGTCAACGCTGTTTGAGGATGCAGTTTATCTGTCTCAATTTTTACATAATTTACTTTAAATATATTTGTATCATATAGTACCTTGAGACTTCCAGCTATTATGGTAGCAAGTCCCGCGTAACTAATCACTTTTTTAAACATTATTGGTCCTTCTTTCAAATTGATTAATTTAGCAATAGTTTAGCATGTTTTTGACTACAAAAAAATATATTCCATTGAACAACACTTATCACTACAAACAATCATATATATTAAGACTTATTTAGTTAGCAAGGGATTATAAACGATACTAAATTAATCGATCAGCGCTTGTATTGTATGCTATGGTAATTCCTCTAGAAACAGAGATCAGTCCATCAAAAAAGTCGACACCATTATAGGTATCGACTTTTACTTGCTTATTGCAAGTATCATGTACGTTTTGCGGCGAAAGACCGTTAAGTCCACGTAACGTTTAGCAGTAAAGCATATCTTTCGTCTTACGCAAAATAGCTCATCGCTCATTTACTATAGCACGATCGCTATCAAATAGTAAAGCTTTTTCAACTATTTTTTACGGACATTGTGCAACCATGCTTTATCCTGATCCATCATCTTTTTAGCAGCGGCAATTGTCAAGAATTGAATAACTATAATCGGGATACCCATAATTCCAGATAATACTTCTAATGGCGCGAGTCCACCGATCTGCATTAAAATAAGTGCTGTGATGGTAATAACGGCTGCAATAATGATTCGAAGTTTCTTTGATGGCTCGTTTTCACTCATGTCTTTGGTCCCTGTGTAAGAAGCAATCGTATAAGTTGTTGAGTCTAATGTTGTCGTTAAGAATATCATTGCTACAACAATAAATATAATGATTGCTATAGATGACAATGGAAGTGTGCGGAGAATAGCTGGTATAGCTGCCATAGCATCTTCCTGCACAATAGATAAAACATCTACAGCTCCACTCATGAAACGATCAACACCTAGTCCACCTAATACGCCGGTCGCAACCCATGAAATAGCTGTCGGTGCTAATAAATAGGTTAAAATCATTTCTCTGATTGTTCTTCCTCTAGATATTTTCGCAGCGAATACACTGTGGAGCATTGCCCATGTGGCACTGTAAGCAAACCAAAAAATCGTTTGACTTTCTATATATGTTTTTCCACCTAAATTCACTGCATTTGTATGAAACGACATATTAAAGTAATTTGACAGTAAAAATCCAACACTATCCGTAAAATAGTTTAAAATAAAAATTCCAGGTCCTGCGATCATAATAAATAAAGCAAAAGCACCTGCTAAATACATATTAAATGTACTTAATCGTTTGATGCCTTTTTCTACACCTAAATAAGCACTAATAGAAAATAAGGTTACCCATATAATTGTAACAATTAGTGTTAATGTAAAGGATTGTTCAATTTGGAGCAATTCCGCTAAATTATATGTAATAATCGGCGCTCCTAAACCTAAAGTTACAGCTGCTCCAGCTAATATACTTACTAGAAAGATAATATCTAAAATTTTTCCACCAATGCCGTCTGTAAATTTATCTCCAAATAATACTCGGCAAGCTTCTGATATTCGCATAAAAGGTTTTTTGCGAACGTGTAGGATGTAACCTAATGCAGGTGCAGCCATTACGAAAATCGCAAATACTTGAAAACTCCACATAAACATACCATATGAATTTCCCCACAAGAGCGCTTCGCTAGAGCCTGCCTCTACACCAAAAGGGGGATCAAGTGTCACATTTGCCCATTCTACCATTCCCGTTCGCATAATGGTGGAACCGAGTCCCATCGCAATTAAGATTGATGCATATTCAAATAAATTGAAACGTGGTTTTTCATTTGGATCTCCTAAAACTACATTTCCATATTTTGAAAAAGATAAATATAATCCTGCTCCAACTAGGATGATTGCATACCAAATATACCCCCAAGAAAACGTGCTTACAACAGAATCAAATATCCGGTTTAGTACTTCCAAAGATTTAGATTCATACATAGAGAATGGAATACTTATTAATATCAAAATAATGATCGAAGGTATAAAAATGGAATAGTCAATTAAACTTCGATGTCTGTGTTTTTTCATTTTTTCTTCCTCCTAAAATAGTTAAAGATTGTAAGTACCAGTCAATTACCCCCATATCAAATAAAATAAACATTATTCCATTCAGGATATTGGTGTTTGATGGGACATTGGGGTCAGACCCAAATGTCCCAATATTGTTTATACGGGAGATAATTGCTAAAATAGAGTATCCGATTTATGAATTCGAGGTGAGTTTTTGGCTAAATTAAAAGGGATTATTTTTATCATCCTTTTCGCTGTAGTTTTTTGGCATTTTTATGGTGACAGTTTTAAAGAAGATGGTTTAGAAGCTACTGTTCATGAAGTGCGCGAGGATATTGTTAGCTTTAAAGAAAGTGCTTTTGTAACTAATACAGTTAACTCAATAAAACAAGGATATGAGTTTGTTACAGATTTATTTACCGATAAAATAGATAGTACTGCTCCCTCTAATGAAGTTAAAATAGAAAAACCAAACCTAAATAAACCCGTTGAACAAACCTTTTCGATTTACAACATTGAAATTGGAGATGAACGAAAAACTGTTGAATCACAGCTTGGGAAGCCGCAACGTGCTAGTAAAAATGAATACGGTGTGGAGTGGATGGCATATCATAAGAATTACCATAATTTTATGATGATAGCCTATGACAAAAACGATAAAGTTGCAGGATTATATACCAATCAGCCTCTATTAAGTTCAACCGAAGAACTTTCATTCGATAATACAATGGAAGAGGTGCTTAATACATTAGATCAGCCTGTATCCGGAATAAAAAAAGGATCAATAAATTACTTAATTGAAGGAAAAGAGGAGTATGATACTTTTTTAATTGATAATAATTATGTAACTATTTTTTATGATGTCCATGAAAACCATACAATTACGGCTGTTCAAATTATAAACAAACAGTTGGAAATGCAAAAACCTGCTTATTTTGCTGAGCCTAGCAAAGAATTAAAGAAAGGTTTAGAGTACCAGTTATTTGATCTCACAAATGCTGCTCGGGTTGAGAATGACTTGAAGCCTTTAACATGGGAAGAATCTGCATTGTCGACAGTTCGTGATCATAGCCAGGATATGGCTGAAAACAATTATTTCGGACATACCAATTTAGATCAACAGTCTCCTTTTGATCGATTACAAGAAGACGGGGTTGCGTTTCGAATAGCAGGTGAAAATTTAGCTACGGGGCAATCAAGTAGTATTTATGCACATGAAGGATTAATGAATTCATTAGGACATCGAAAAAACATTCTCAAGAAAGAGTTCGAATTATTAACAGTCGGCGTCGCATTTAATAATGAGAACCAACCCTTTTATACCGAAAACTTCATAACAAAATAATGAACTATTGTGAGCAGAATGGGACAAAGGGGACTGACCCCAATGTCCCATTCTTATCTGTAGATGGATCTTGCCATCATTGCTACGGTGTGGCGTTCTCCTCGGATTGCTTTGCTCATTGCAAAGATATTTTCAACAGGGGCTACTCCAGCATAGCTACCATCGCCAATATGCTGTATGTCAACGCCTAATATCTTGTTGCGGATGGCTATTTCACGAACGGTCTCTGGTTGCGCACTTTCTTGACTCGTTCCTATTGCACTCATTACTAATGTACCTTTTTCATGTGCTCGTTTAACTGCTTGACGCACTTCATCATCGCCAAGTCCCCACACCGTACCGACTGCGGGAACGAGAAGGATATCTGTTCCTGCTTCTAAAAATTCTTCAACGGTTTTCAAATCAACAACGGCTTCATTCACACCCGATCCGTGCATTTTACCTGCAATCACTATACCATCGAAGTACTTTTTCGCGAGCTTGATCGCTTTTGTGATTTCTGCGTTTGTTACACCGGTTCCGGGATTTCCTGTTAAACAGATAAAATCAAACCCTAACTCATTTGCTCTTTCTAATGTTTCTTTAGATGCCACTCTTCCATTGGAGATGTTTTGTTTATCCTCTGCCATATCAGCCGAATCACTTACCGGTTCTAGATTGATGCCAATTGGTCTACCAACATATTTCTTTAAATCATAAATAACATTATCATTTGGAGTTGCTGCAGCCATATTGTTAACATCATACATCCCTAATACTACAGGGTGAAAGACATCAAATACATTTAACAAAATAAGATCCGCTCCAAACGAACGTGAAATTTCTGCGTTTGTAATACCAGGAAGCAATGGCTCACACGCAACAATATTTTCACTCAATACTGTTCTTCCTTCATTAGCTTTTATACTTTGTTTTAATTCCTCTGGAGAAAACTTTGCCACTTCTGATGCGGTTGCACTTAATAAACGTTTGACCATTTTTTCACTCCTTGATAATTTTTTAATCCATTCGTTTTAACAAATTCACGATAATACAAATAAAACGAGTTACGTCAAGATTACACCATTCCTATTACCTATATCAAGCAAGCTCATTCTATATCTCCTTTGTTATTCCATTCATTCTTCATATCTCAATTATCATAAACATATGACAAATGCTAATTGATTTTTCAAGGAATTCCGTTAAAGTAGTATAAGTAGGTTTTTTGAAATGAGGTTATAAATAATGCAGGCAAATTTAGCTTTACATAAGAAAAAACAAACGAAACGTCCACTTGTGCTTATAGCTTTAATTCTATCTATGTTTATGGCGGCAATTGAAGGAACGATTGTCGCTACAGCTATGCCTAATATTGTTGCCGATTTAGGTGGGTTTTCGATGTACAGTTGGGTGTTCTCCGCTTTTTTATTAATGCAGGCAGTCACTACATTAATTTTCGGAAAATTATCTGATTTATATGGTAGAAAACCTATATATGTTTCTGGCGTTGTAATTTTTTTAACTGGCTCCATCCTTTGTGGGTTAGCACCTACGATGACACTATTAGTTATCTTTCGTATCATTCAAGGTATCGGTGCTGGAGCGGTGCAGCCGGTTGTCGCAACGATGGTTGGAGACATGTATACCATGGAAGAACGTGCAAAAGTACAGGGCTATCTAGCAAGTGTCTGGGGTATTTCTTCCGTTATTGGTCCTCTTTTCGGAGGAATCATTGTTAAGTTTGTCGATTGGTCATGGATTTTTTGGATCAATGTTCCGATAGGTATTCTTGGACTAGTGGGAGTTACCCTTTTCTTTCATGAGGAAATTTCAAAAGAGAAAAAATCTATTGATTATGCCGGAACTAGCCTATTCTTTGTCTCTATTTCCGCTTTAATTATTGTTTTAGTTCAAGGTGGAACCGCGTGGGATTGGGCTTCTGCTCCGATCATTGGTTTGATTACTATATTTATTGTAGGGTTTGGATTTTTTTTATGGCAAGAGTCTAGAACAGCTGCACCAATGATGCCATTACATTTATGGAAAAATAAATTAATGACAACAGCTAATCTAATCACATTAGTTTCAGGAATGATTATTCTTGGCCTATCTAGTTTTTTACCTACTTATGTGCAAGGCGTGATGGGGTATTCACCTATTATTGCTGGATTCACATTAAGCACCATGTCGATTGGCTGGCCTATATCTTCTACTACAGCCGGACATTTAGTACTGAAAATCGGATTTCGTCCTACCGCAATATTGGGTGGTATTGCACTTTTTTTAGGTGGAACATTGTTTATGTTTTTAGAACCAACTCACGGACCAATTTATGTCGGTTTTAGTTCTTTTGTTGTTGGTGTAGGTATGGGACTAACAAGTACGACATTCATAGTGGCCATTCAAAATAGTGTGGATTGGAAAACACGAGGATCCGCTACATCTTTAAATATGTTTATGCGAATCATTGGCAGTGCTACAGGAGCAGCAATCCTTGGCGGTGTATTAAATCAGCGAATGAATCAGCTATTAGTTAATAAAGGTGAATCATTAACACTAGCCAATACGGACATGCTATTAGATGAAACAGCTAGAAATCGGTTAGAGCCAAATGTTTTAGCAACTATGCAAGAAACACTAGCACAAGCAATGGACGCTGTTTTTATTGGTTTATTTATTCTTGGACTGCTTGCATTTATTTTAAGTCTTTTCTTCCCTGAAATTAAACATACAAATAAAAAATAAAAATGATTGATTAGGAGTGTTTTCATTGAATTCAACACGATTTACTACTACAACGATGGAGACGTTCCAATGGCTCCTATTTTTATTAGCTAGTTCTGTGGCGATGCCCATTGTTATTGGTGCTGTTTTTCACCTTGATGCAACCGAAATAACAGGACTAATGCAACGCACATTTTTCACAGTCGGAATCGCTTCATTATTACAAGCTCTAATCGGATATCGCCTGCCAATTATGGAAGGTCCTGCTGGCATATGGGTAAGTATTTTTACCGTAATGGCTGCAACTGGTTCATCGTTAACAGGAACGTTGCAAACATTGCAATCAATGATGATTGTTACTGGGCTATTTATGTTTTTATTAGGTATTACAAAATTAGCCCAACGCATGTTGCCAATTTTCACACCTCTAGTAACAGGAACATTTTTCTTCTTGTTGACTGTTCAATTAAGCGGAACTTTCTTAGAAGGAATGCTTGGTTTACAAGGAAGTACACAAACGATACAAATAAAAGAAGCGACCATTGCTTTTATTACCTTTTTTATCGTGCTAGGTTTATCTGTTTTTGCAAAAGGATGGCTAAGTAACTATGCTGTTTTCATGGGTATTTTAATTGGCTGGGTAACATTTGCCGTCATTGTTGGTGGGCAAGGCGTGACAGAAGATATACCGTTGTTCGCACTTCCAGAATGGTTAGCATTTGGTTTACCTGCGTTTGATCTAAGTGTCATCCCTATTGCTTTTATAACTGCAATTATTTCCATATCTAATGTTGTAGCCTCTGTTGTAGCAACAACTCAAACAATTGGATTGAAAGAAACTAACCAGGACGTGCGTGTGAGTAATGGTACAACACTCTCTGGTATCAACCATGGGATAGCTGGCCTTTTCTCTACTATTGCCAATGTTCCATTAGCAACGTCATCCGGATTTATTGCATTAACAGGACAAAAAAGAAAGATGCCCTTTGTGTACGCTACAATTATTCTAATTATCATTGCCTTCTTCCCTCCAGTGGTTACTTTTATCGCAACAATCCCTGTGCCTGTTGCAAATGCTGCATTAATGGCATCGTTTGTTCAGCTGGTTGGATTAGCAATTAATAATATAACACTGGAAAAGTTAGATCAAAGGAAAATGACGATTGTGGGAATTGCATATCTTGTTGGTATGGGGACAATGTTTTTACCTGCTGGCGTATTTAACGGATTACCGTCTATTATACAAAATATTATGAGTAACGGCTTATTAGTAGGAACTGGTTTAGTCATTCTTCTGGAACAGTTATGGCGTGATCAAAGAAAAAGCTCAGCCGAATAACATTTTTCGGTTGAGCTTTATTAAAGGCATTTTCAAATAATCATCTATCCCTTTTTCCTACAAATACATGACTCAATATGGTCATCAACCATTCCACTTGCTTGCATAAATGCATAACAGATTGTCGATCCAACAAATTTGAAGCCTCGTTTTTTTAAATCTTTACTCATTCGGTCACTAGTAACCGTTGTTGCAGGAACTTCATCAATTGTTCTCCAATGATTGATAATTGGTTCCTCATCTACAAACTGCCATATATAAGAGGAGAACGAACCAAATTCCTCTTTAATAGCTAAAAAAGCTTGGGCATTGGTAATCGTAGATCTGATCTTCAACTTGTTTCGAATAATTCCAGGATCCTGAAGTAATTGCTCTACTTTTTGTTCGGAATATTTAGCTATTTCAGTTGGATCAAAATGATCAAAAACTTCTTGATAATGCGCTCGTTTCTTCAACACTGTATACCAGCTAAGTCCAGCTTGAGCACCTTCTAGAATGAGTAATTCAAATAACTTTTGATCATTATATTCAGGTACACCCCACTCATAATCATGATAATTGATATATAAGGGATCATCATTCACCCAATCACAACGTTTCATTTGAATGCCCCCTCTGGTTAAAATTCTATGTCGTGCTCTTCTTGTAATTTACGATATACTTCTTTCAATTTCGGTTTCTTACCAATAATTGTTCGAACTTGCTGAGCTAAATGAAGTAAATCCTTATTCTGTTCTTCTGTTGGTCTGTTTTTTTCTGATTGATATGTATCGTATAGCGTATGATCTAGTAATTGAAGAATAGAACGCTGTGTTTTTACAGCTTGCAATAGCAATTGTTCTTTGTTTTCAGCCTGCTTTTCTTCTCTCATTTTTCCGCCCTCCAAATGTTAAAAATTCAACTATTTCTGAATGACATAGCTAGTTATTTTGTTTATTTTATCTATTTCGTTCGCAGCTAGTTGATAAATATCACAAAAACCATACGTTTTAAGTTCATTTAATCTCGTAGTCACCTCAATGATTCCATTCACTACTGCTTTAGTCTCGTTTATAATAATGTGTTCAATTGTTAATTTGTATTCCATTGTTTGATCCATGCCTGCAAGCACTTCAGCTAGTGTATTCCTTCCATAAATCGTATCATTACCGATCATTTCCCATGTCACATCAGGTGTGACACTTTCCAGTATATATGTTATATCCCCTTGCATTAATGCTTCATTGAATTGTTGAAAGAATGTTTGCTTGTTCATAAAAATCCTCCTGTAGCTATTTGCATTTAGTATAGCATATTGTTTTTTGCGATCACTCCATTTAAAAAACAGCCAAAGTAATCGTTCATTTGGCTGTTAAAACGTTAATGATCAAACAGAGTGAATTAGTTTATTAGACGCTTATCCCACATATTCCAAGGATGCGTATTTGGTGGAGTTGATATATGTACAACTTCATCACCTTTAACTGGATGATCAAAGCCCAATTGATGTGACCATAAAGCAATTTGCTGTCCTACTTTATTTACTTTTGCACCATATTTTTGATCGCCATACAGTGGGTAACCTCTTGATGCAAATTGCACCCTAATTTGATGTGGTCTCCCTGTTTGTAAATTCACCTTTACTAAGCTCAGCCCATTTGCTGTCGCTAAAACGTGATAATCTAAGATAGCCTTCTTTGCACCTTTATCTGTTTTTCTTGCAACACGCACTTGATTCTTCTGGTGATCTTTTACTAAATAGTCTTGCCATTCTCCTGCTTTTTGCTCTATTTCCCCTCTTACTACAGCTAAATATTGTTTTTTTATTTCATGCTTCCTTATTTTATCTGCCATACGAGATGCAGCTTTAGATGTTTTCGCGAACACCATCGCTCCACCTACCGGGCGATCTAGACGATGTAATAATGCCAAATATACATTTCCAGGCTTATCATATCGAATTTTTATATCTTGCTTTAACATCGTTAATAAATCAAGATCCCCAGATTGATCCTCCTGAACAGGAATATTTACTGGTTTTTCTACCTTTAATAAATGATTATCTTCGTACAATATTGGTATGTCCATAATATTTCTCCTCTTTCAATACTTCTTACAAGGATAGCATAATGCGTTCACGTGAACAAAATTATTTTCTCTTATAAAAGTAAACACCAAGCACCACGATAAAAGCTAAGCCAAGGACAGCATAAAGAATATTGGAATAGGTATTCATATAAGTAACGATCTCATTCCAAGACTCTCCAACATACGCTCCTAGTCCAACTAATACTGTATTCCAGATCAATGTCCCAATCATGGTTAACAATAAAAATGGGAAAAATCGCATTTTTGCTAATCCAGCTGGTACAGAAATTAAGCTTCTTATAAGTGGGATAAAGCGACAAATAAACACACTCCAACCGCCGTATTTATTAAACCAAAGAATAGCTCGGTCAACATCATTTTGTTCTAAACGTAAATAATGTCCACGTTTAGCTATAAACCTCTTAAGTGAAGTTGTTGATATTGAAGCTCCTATCAGGTAGAGTACCACTGCACCAAATACAGAACCGAGTGTCGATGCAACAATAACACCAATGATTGATAAAGATGTCGTTGTCGTTAAGAAGCCTCCAAATGTTAAAATAACCTCGGACGGTATTGGTGGAAAAATATTTTCTACTGCTATTAAAAAGACTATACCGATATAACCGTAACTATTTATTATTTCAAGCAGCCAATCTTGCATTACATTTCATCCTATCTTTACTATTTTCCTCTTTATACAAGTGGAGCATATTATTTTGACAAGGGATTTCATTCACGGTTTCTTCTACTAATACAAGCACTTAACGTACATTATGCATTTCAAATATATTACATGCAAGAAAAACATGAGCATATATTTTTATTTCTTACAAATTTTATGGCATGATAGAAAGTAAATATTGATTGCGCATCATTACGAACTTATATTTTAGTGATTAGGGAAAGTCACTTATTACACTACAATTCATGCGAATCAAAAAATGGGGGTTTTGTTGTTATGAAAATAGAAGTATGGTCTGATTTTGTTTGTCCATTTTGCTATATTGGGAAACGAAGATTAGAAGAAGCATTAGATAAATTTGACTATCGTGATCATGTTGAAGTAGAGTATAAAAGCTATGAATTGGATCCTAACTCTCCAATAAATAGTGATAAAAACATTCACGAAGCAATTGCAGAAAAATACAATATGTCACTAGAGCAGGCAAAAGAAACAAATGAAAACATTGGTAAGCAAGCAGAGACGGTAGGATTAACCTATCATTTTGACAACATGAAGCCTACTAATACTTTTTCAGCTCACCGCTTAGTTAAATTTGCGAAGAAGTGCAATAAGGAGCATGCATTAACAGAAGCGTTATTACATGGTTATTTCACAGAGAATATCGATCTAAACGATCATGACACACTAGCAAACATCGCTGAAAATATTGGTTTAGACCGCAACGAAGCATTAGAAACCTTACAGGATGAACAAGTATATGCAAAAGAAGTGCGCACCGATGAAGCTTTAGCCAAACAGTATGGCGTGACAGGTGTACCTTTCTTTATTATTAATTCAAAATATGCGATTTCAGGTGCACAACCGATCGAAACATTTACCTCTGCATTAGAAAAAGTATGGGAAGAAGAAAAGCCAGCTTTTGAGGACCTTTCTTCATCCGATACTGGATTTTGCACAGATGATTCATGTGATGTCTAAAGCTATTACAGCTTTAGACTTTTTGTTTTCAAAGCATGTCACTAGTCTTATTAATTTAGATTTCCTTGTAATGCTTGATAAATCTCCCGCTTCCATTGTAAAAATTCATCTGTCAAAAATAAATCCTGATCACGTGGCCTAGCGAATGGTAATGTATATTCTTCTACAATCGTTGCTGGTTTTTTTGACAAAATTAGAATTCGATCAGATAAATATAATGCCTCTTCAATATTGTGCGTGACGAACAGGATTGACTTTCTATGCTCTTCCCAAATCTTTAACAGCCATTGTTGCATTTCTAATCGGGTGAATTCATCAAGCGCTGAAAAAGGCTCGTCTAAACAGATAAAATCTTGTGGACTAAGTAACGCCCTAACAAAAGCGACACGTTGACGCATTCCTCCAGATAACTGATGGGGGTATGCATCTTCATATCCGCTTAACCCTGCTTTTTCAAGCATATGTTTCGCTTGGTTGAAATCTACCTCACCCTTAATTTCTGATCCTAACACTACATTTTTAAGCACTGTACGCCAAGGAAGTAATGATGGAGATTGTGGAGTATAGCTTATCGCACCACGCCTGCCGGTAATCTCTTCTTGATTAAGTGTAAAGGTTCCATCATCTGGTTGAAGCATACCGCCAATTAAGTGAAAAAGCGTACTTTTACCACTTCCAGAAGGACCTAAGATCGTAACGAACTCTCCTTCTTTCACAGTAAAAAAAAGGCGATCTAATATCTTTTTACTATCAAATGATTTTGTAATATTTGTTGCGACCAATTCACCCATTTGTATGCATCCTTCCTTTTAACAAGACTTTCTCGAGTGTCAGTATTATCGCGAAAAAGATCAAGCACAATACCATAATAAAACCAATCGCCACAAAAACACGATCAGTCCGAAACGATGATTGTGCTAACGTCATATACACACCGATACCTTTGTTCGCACCAAGCCATTCAGATATAACTGCTCCCATCACACTATAGGTTGCAGCTATTTTCACTCCAGAAAAGATCGCAGGCAACGCATGTGGGAACTCTAACTTTCGAAAGAGTTGACCTTTTGTTGCACCTGCCATCTGCATATAATGTAGGAGTTCAGGTGATGTTTGGCGAAACCCATCCAATGTTGCTACAACAATAGGAAAAAAACAAACGAGTGTTATAATGATAAGTTTGGGTAAGACCCCAAAACCAAACCAAATAACAAGTAAAGGTGCTAATACAATGATAGGAATGTTCTGAGACAAAATTAATAATGGATAAACAGCTTGTCTAACTATTGGTAATAAGTGCAAAATCACAGCAACAAGCAGACCAACACTTACTCCAATTACAAAACCACCAATAGACAAATAAGTCGTTGATACAAGGTGGTGCGTGTACGTATTCCAACCATTAACTGCTTCATTCAAAATATCTGTTGGTGCTGGCAACAGCCATTTAGGAATAGATAATAATTTACTACTCCATTGCCAAATAAATAAAATTGCGATAATAACGATTACCGAACTATAGTGTCTTACTATTTTTTTCATAAATGAAAGGCGATTCTGTATCAAAAGCTGAAACAAAATCGCCACTCCTCCAATCTTAACGATACTTTTCTGTTAAATGATCCATCGATGCGCCATCAGGCTTGTAAAACACTTTCACCTGCGAAATCACACTCAAGCTTCCTAACTCAATCATTTTTTTATTCATTTGTTCGATGATAGAGAATAATTTAGTCAAATCCCCTTCCATGGTTGTTTCTAATGGATTCACCTTATACTTCACACCAGATGTATCGATCACAGCAATTGCTGCATCAACAAGTGGAATCGTATCTCCTCCATCCTTTAGCTTTGGAATTATTTGAATACTAACTAATGCATTTGCCATAATGCTCATTCCTCTCTTTATATCATTATTTTATTTCAGGTAAAAATTGATTAGTGAATGCTGATTCAGCGTCTAACTCTTTATCTAACAAATCATTCTTATACATCCATGATGCATAATCCTGCCAAACCTTTACATCTTGCACGCCCCATTTTTCTGCATCTGCTTGATACTTTGGAGATAACCAGTTTTGACTTGCTTTTACTAACTCAGCATCTAAGTCAGGTACAGCTTCTATTAAAATATCAGCTGACTCTTCAGGATAATCAATCGCAAATTGATATCCTTTTGAAACGGCACGCATAAATTTCTCAATCTTTTTTGGATCTTCTTCTATCAATGTTTCATTCGTTGTGATTACCGGCGTATAGTAATCTAGCTTGTCCGAATAATCCGTCAAGTATTGCATATTTAATTCCATTCCACGTAATTCAGCTTCTACACCAGTCCAACCGTAATATATCCATGAAAAATCGATATCACGTTTTACCGAAGTAAAGAAATCTGTATTGCCCACATTAATAATATTTACGTCCTCAACACTAGCATTCTCTTGTTTCATCAATGAATCAAGTACCGCTATTTCTACTGGTGCACCCCAACCACCATAGGTTTTTCCAGCATAATCAGCTGGTGATGTTATATCCTTATCAGCTGGGGAAGCGAATCCAGATGTGTTATGCTGAATAATTGCGGCGATGGACACAATCGGGATATCTTGTATTCTCGCTTCTGTTATTTGTTCTTGTGCACTAATACCAAATGCTGCTTTTCCTGAAGCAACTACTTGATTTGCACCAGATTCACCTGGTAAGGTAATTTCAACATCCAAGCCTTCTTTTTCAAAATAACCTTTTTCCTGTGCAACGTAGAAACCAGTATGATTCGTATTTGGTGTCCAATCCAAAACCATTTTCACCTTTTCTAGTGAACCATCTGTTTCTGTTTCTTGATCGCCCTCATTTGCACAGGCCGTAACGAAAAGCAAAACGATAAAAGCTAACAAACTAAACTTTCTTAACATAAAAAATTCCCCCTTTTAAAATTTTTAGAGGAACATATAATACAACACGAAATAAAAAAGCACGCTTAGCGAGAGCTATAGCGTGCATATCTAATCATATCAATGATGATTTACGTGTGTTTAGATATGTTCCCTACGCTGGTCTCAGCCAGATCAGGTTCCAAGGGTCAGTATCTTTTGGATACAATCTCAACCGGCAACACCGGTCCCCCCACATGAAACAACCTATTTAATTGTCTACACTCTTCACTTTGCCATATAAGTAAATGTATTGCAAGTTCTATTTTTCGAAAATTCTTTTTTTGTTGCTGTGCTCATTTTTATCCCATTCAAAAATCTTCATATGTAAAATATTGTTTATTGCTTTTATTTGTTTGCTACGTTTAACTTTTCAAGAAAGAAGGTATTATACGTTTAGGAGGGGAACACAATGGAGATTGGGCATCTTATTTGGCTACTATTAATTGGATTTATTATTTTTACATTAGATAAAAAACAAGAGAATTTCCCTGTTCCGACTGTACTATTACTAACAGGGATCGTTTTATCATTTATCCCTTATTTCTCTTCTGTCGAAATTACGAGCGATATGATCTACAATGTATTCCTCCCACCATTATTATTTGTGTCTGCTTATCAATTCTCACCGAAGTCTCTTAAACGTAATTTCGGTTTAATCATTTTTTTAGCGACAGTTGGGTTACTTGTAACTGTAGCATTGTTAGGTGGTGCAATATTTGCGTTTGGTCATACACTAGCGTCATTATCTTTGTTAGGTAGTTTTGTCATAGCAGCTATGCTAACACCAACCGATCCAGTGTCTGTCGTTTCCATATTAAAAAAGTCAACAGACGATGAGCGGATTGCCTCCGTTGTCGATGGTGAATCTATGTTGAATGATGGAACAAGCATTGTGGTCTTTACTGTTCTAAGTAGTATGTTTATTAACCAAACATCACCTAATATTTTTGATTTCTTAGAAGAGTTTTTGTATGTATCCGTTGGAGGAGCAGGGTTAGGTATAATTTTAGGTTGGCTAATGAGTAAAGGCGTTCATTACACACACCACAGAGATTATCAAATTATGCTCAGCATTGTTTTAGCTTTTGGAAGCTTTCATTTGGCCGAGTTCTTCCATGTCTCAGGCGTATTAGCCACGGTCTCAGCTGGTATTATGTTAAGTTTTGAATATGCAAAATCAACAAATGAATCAAAATTCAAGACATCTCTCAATAGCTTTTGGGAAATCGTTGAGCTAAGTATTACATCTCTTCTATTTTTATTAATTGGAATAGAAATGACACATTACTTAATTTTTGACTATTGGTTATTTGCGATCATTACTTTTCTTATCACAATTGGAATAAGATATATTATAATCTTAGGTGCATCAAGACTGTTTTCAAATTGGAGACATACGAACTGGCGAATGGCTTTCATCGTATCTTGGGCAGGTTTGAAAGGTACCATGTCAATCTTTCTAATCTTAAGTTTATTTAGCAAACAAACAAGTAATCCAGAGATTGATTCCATCGTCTCCATTTCATTTGCAGTTGTTTTGCTCTCGTTAGTTATCCAAAGTTTCGGTATTTATCCATTATCAAAAAAGCTGTCTAAATAACCATGCAGTTATCGCTTTTGATAACTGCATGGTTATTTCTAATTCAAGATTCATAATCGACTAATTGAGATTGAACGTAATGATAAAGTAACTTCTCCGTTTCGATTAGTGCATCTTCATGTGTACGTTCGTATGCATGTGAAGCATCTATTCCTGGTCCGATTAAACCATGCACGATGTCATGCCCCGCTTTTATAGCAGCAGAAGCATCGGATCCGTAGTATGGATAGATATCTATTTTATAATTGATTTGATGTGCTGTACATAATTGAACTAAATGTTTTCTAAGTCCATAATGATAAGGTCCGCTTGAATCCTTTGCACAAATAGAAACAGTATATTCATCTGTTTGCTGTCCATCACCTATTGCTCCCATATCTACTGCCAAATATTCCACGGTCTCCTGTGTGATGTTCGAATTACCTCCATAACCTATTTCTTCATTATTTGAAATAAGAAAATGCGTTGTGTAAGGCAATGAAATATTTTCTTGTTTAATTCTTTTTATTAATTGAAGGATCATCGCAACACTCGCTTTATCATCTAGATGTCTTGATTTAATAAAGCCCTTCTCAGTAACTTGTACACGTAGATCGAACGAAACAAAATCTCCAACTTCTATCCCAAGCGCACGTACTTGCTTCTCATCCTTCACCTTTGCATCTATACGTACTTCCATATTCGCTTGATTTCTTTCAGCTGAACCGGCATCTTTATATACGTGCACAGATGTTTGATGCATCAAAATAGTACCTGTAATTACAGTGCCATTGGATGTTTCAACCTCACAATATTCACCTTCCATTGAATGATAAGCAAACCCACCAATTAAATCTAATTTCAAACGCCCGTTTGATTTAATTTCTTTAACCATTGCACCTAATGTGTCTACATGAGCAGTCAACACACGGTGCTTTGTATTGTCTTCACCAGGTATGGTTGCAATTAATCCACCTTTTCTATTTTTGATAGTTTGTACTCCCAATTGAACTAACTTATCTTTAACAAATTGAATCACTTTGTTTGTATTTCCAGATGGACTTGGGATTGATACTAAGTCTTTAATTAGTTGTACGGTTTCTTTAATATCCTGTGTTTTTGACATCAAGCATTCTCCTCTTTTTTCTTTTTTAGGAATGTATTTATCTATCTGTCTATCTTATCGTTATTTTCAACTAGCGACAACTATCTCCATATCTAAAATTCGGGCAGAAACCTACATTGATCTGTTATACATGCCTCTACTGCATTTACTTCTTTCTTGCTACGATAAAGTTATTAAAAATAAAGATTCATTAGGAGGATGGTCCGTGGATAACAAATTGCATCTTGCTAATTTCAAAGTTGTCAAACAAATGAAAAAAACGAATGAAATTCCAAAAGGTGTGAAGATGATACAAGCACCACAAATTTGGGCAGAGACTAAAGGTGAAGGAGTTACGATAGCAGTACTAGACACTGGATGTGATACAAAACATATTGAACTATCAAACAGAATCATCGGTGGAAGAAATTTTACAACAGATGATGGTGGGAACCAACATATTTTCGAGGACTATAACGGACATGGTACACACGTGGCTGGTACGATAGCAGCTAGCTTGAATCACCGCGGAGTCGTTGGCGTTGCACCTAAAGTAAATTTATTGATCGTTAAAGTACTAGATAAAAACGGTGAGGGTGAATATGATTGGACAATTAAAGGAATTAAATATGCTATTGCACAACAAGTAGACATTATATCGATGTCCTTAGGAGGAGTTGAAGACTTACCTGCACTACACAAAGTTATCAAAAAAGCTGTATTGCAACACGATATTCCAATTGTTTGTGCTGCCGGTAATGAAGGGGATGGAAAAACCCAGACCAATGAGTTATCTTATCCCGCTTATTATAATGAAGTCATCAGTGTTGGTGCTATTGATTCGGACCACCAATCCTCGCGCTTTACCAATTCAAACAGTAAAGTTGACCTAGTAGCTCCTGGAGAAGATATTACATCTACCTATATAAATGGTGGATACGCTGTATTAAGTGGCACATCTATGGCAGCCCCTCACGTATCAGGCGCATTAGCATTAATAAAAAACATAACTAGTAAACAGTTTGATCGTAAATTAACAGAAATTGAATTATATGCTCAGTTAATTAGACGTACACTTCCTCTTGGTTTTGATACGAGATTTGAAGGAAATGGATTAATCTATCTAACGTTATTAGACTCCTTATCAACAACCTTTAACAACTTAACAATGCGCGCATATCAATTATAACCTCCTGAATTATTTTAGTTTTCCCTCCAATCATATAAGAATATTCTACTTTTTCTATCATTCTTGATATACTTGTACTAACGCTCAGATTAGAAAGTAGGCTGTAATGATGCAAGAACTCCATTTTGAGGATGCTTGGAATCGTACGATTAGTGATAAAGACAAACAATTAATTCATGCAACATTTAATCAAACTTGTGAAAACAGTATAGATCAAATACATTTTAGTGTGTTTCGAACAGCCGTTAATCATAAAGGTGAATATTTAATTATGGCATTAATCCATAATTTTTCAGACGTCACTTTCACGTTTTCAAATACAACTGTATATTACGTGGAAAAAGAACAGGTAATTGCTAAACAATGTTTTTCTTTTCCACAATTAATGATTAAAGAAAAAACAAGTATGCCTTGGACATTTATTTTCCAAAAAGAGTCTTTTGATTACGATCCTAGTTTTGAAGACCCGGCTTTAACAATTTATCTGAAATAACATAAAGTAAAGAGCCCTACAGCCAATAAAGGTTATAGGGCTCCTATCTATTTTCATCTAACAACTATCGAAAATGAATTAAGATTTTCGTTAATCTTCATCCTTAACATCTATATCTTCTGGAATCGGCTCACTTAAAAATTCCTGCATCTGTTGTTTATACCGCTCCATCTGTTTGAAGTGTTCATTAAACTGTTCTTTATTAATTAAATAATTCTCTCCATCATGAATCGTACGAATACGCTGTTGAAAAATTAACTGCCTAACCTCTTTTTCAGTTACACCTATATATTCTGCCGCTTCACTTATCGTTAAATACATACATATCATTCCTTCACAAGTTGATAAAACGCGCTTGGAACTTCTACTTTAAATTCCAATGTTTTATTCGTTATTGGATGTTTAAATGAAAGCACATTTGCGTGTAAAACTAAACGTCCAATTGGGTTTGTTGCTGCACCATATTTTTTGTCGCCAACAATCGGTGTCTTTATTTGTTCCATCTGTACACGAATCTGGTTTTTCCTACCTGTGTCTAGTTCTAGCTCTAGTAAGGTGTGTTTTTTGTTTGCAGCTAACTTTTTAACATGTGTGATTGCCTTTTGTCCACCATTATCCTTTGCTGAAGCATACATTTTATGTGTCTTTGTTTCTTTCAACCAGGATACAAGCGTTTGCTGTTGCTCGGATATACGGCCTTCAACAACTGCAACATACGTCCTTTTTTTGACGACTTGCTTCCAATGATCCTGTAAGCTTCTTTTCACCTTTTCTGTCTTAGCAAATACCATTACACCAGATGTTTCTCGATCTAGACGATGCACAATAAAAATTCTATTCTTTGGATGCTGCATTTTCACATGTTCCATCAACTGATGATATGCTGTTTGTTGTTTTTCTTTTGATGAGGCAATAGATAATAATCCCGCCTCTTTGTTGATAACAATCACATCGTCATCTTCGTGTAGTATAGTAATTCCTTTATTCTTATTAGTAGGAACAGCATGCTTTAAAATCGTAACTGTATCTCCTGGAACAAGGTTGCGATTAAATTGTGTTTCTGCTTTCTCACCTACAAGCACTTGACCTCTTGCCAACATAGATTTTGTCCGGTTTCTACCTTGATCGAGGTTTTGTAATAGAAATTGTAATAACTCACTCTCTTCTTTGACTTGAAAAATATATTGATCTTTACTTCGTTTCTTTGTCATGTATGATTTTCACTCCGTCATCTCTTTTATTAACTTCATTATGCTATGTAAAAAGCGCCATTACAAGGGTAAAGGCGCTTATCTTTTGATTAATTTAAGTGCATTCTTACTTTGTTTCTTCTATCAATAAAGAAATAAATAAGGATTAAAATTAAAAAGAAACAAATTGTAATATACCACGGAAATGCAGAGATTGCTTCTCCAAATGCAGTATAAATGATAGCGGGTGCGATTAATCCTAAAATGGAATAATACATATATTCCCTAATATTCTTGGTCATCTCCATTAAATAAAAGGATAACAAATGAAAATGAACAAATGGCATCACTCGCAACACCATTACCTGTGATACGGTGATTGTTCGATCTTGAAACATTTTCTCTTTTAAATCAGCGATCTTTCTGTGCAGTTTGGGAAGACGAAACACAATTTTGTATGAGATCAGGCTCATTAACGATAATCCGATTAATGAAAGAATTGCACCTTGCACAAAGCCAAAAACCACTCCGCCCACTACACAAATAACGATTACGGGAATGAATAAAATAGGTCGAATAATGTGCAGCACCACAAATAAGGCCGGCGCAAGCCATCCAGCATGGTCGATAAATGCTTCGATGGATTGATTAACTTCATCCATGCAGAGATTCCCTCCTCGTCTTTTTTAATGAAACAGTATATGCATCTTTATTCTTTTTGTACATGATAGGTGTTTAGATAAGAACGCCTAGGAAAAATATCTGGACGCTTTTGATCGATTCCATCATCCGTTCTTCTTTTTTTGTGTGCTTGCTTATATGCTTTCGAATGTTGCCAATCGGTAAACGCTTTTTCAGATTTCCAAAAGGTCATAATCACATATGTGTCAAAGTTTACCGGACGACAAACTCGAATAGCCAAAAAACCTGCTTCCTCTTCAATCTTACGTGCACGATTTAAGAAACGTACTTCAAATTGTTCTCTTCCTTCTTCGGAAACTGGAATGTGGTTAAACACAACATACATTTCCTTATCATAATCTATAGGTAATTCACCGTCAATCACCTTATATTTTATCGTGTCTTTAGATAAGCTTTGATCAAGCATCGCTTCTTCTGTTTCTAGCATGTACACTTTTTTACTTTGCTGTACCAAACATAAGATTGGTTCATCTATTTTGCAAGTAGACTTTTTATCAAAAATATAAATATACATCGTAGTTCTCCTTTGGATGATTAGATTCTCCAAGGTCATTCTATCTGAATTTCCGAACAAAATAAAATAAAAACAATGATTTTTAATTCTAGCTTGCTATGAAACGCGTTTCATCCGATAGAATAAAGTAAATTGCTTACCTATTATCCGGCGCTATACCACATTAATGGTAGCGTAACGGTAATATGTAAGCTTTTTTAGTAAGTATATATAAAATGAATCTACTTTATTACTAAAAAAGAAAGCAGCTATAACCACTTTTCTGAATATAGCTGCTTACATTCATTTATTTTAGGTTACGATATCAATCATTAAACTTACCAGAATAATAATAATCGCACAAATCGGATATATCACAAAAAACAGCATTCTACGTTTAATAAAAAATAGTAGCAATACTGCATTACTGATTATTAGTAAAATAGATGTCCATATTGATAAAATTAGCGGACTATTATATACGATAATATCTCTAACGATTATTACGGTCATAATTACCGCCAATACTGCAAGCAACGATAATACTACCTTTTTAAGAGCAGATGTTTCAACGTTGTTCATTATACAGTTCCACCTTTTTGTAAAAAATAATAAATATGGTTGTTCTAAAATTACACACTCTATATACTATATACAAGATATTTGTACGATATTGCAAAGGAGTGGTAATATGACGACTTGCGATAACTGCTCAGAAAAAATTGACTATAAAACTAAATTGAAATCACAAAAGAAAAATAGGTTTGAAATAACCTGCCCGAATTGTAGTGCTACGTTAAAAGCAACCCGTGGAAGCGTAGTTTTTTGCATGGGTTCTAGTTGTATCCATATTGCTTTTAAATAGTTTACCATTCGGTATTTTGATTAGATCTATACTTAGCGTTTGTTGGTTATTACTATTATTCAACATTTTCCCTTCTTTTCTCTTAAGATATAAGATCGAAACGGATTGACTTACTCGTAAAATTTTATTCAACTGAGTTATGACTATATAATTAATAAGATTAGTTTCAGATCAATCCATTTATTACTGATTCAACCAGGTAATCAGGTTTATCCGCGAATTATCAACTAACACATTCACTCAGATTAATCTTCACTTTGTTCTTCCAAAAGCAATTCCAATACTCTTCAACCACTTGCTTCATCCTAATATTCCAAATTTATTTATAGCTTTATAACTTTAATGCAATATTCACCATATAATTTATTGCTTATAAGTTAATTGTTCGTTTTATAAAACCATCAGTATAAAAAATAGTTGATAGGAAATAAATGTACTAATACTTTTTTTATCTTAGAGGGGATTTTATGAAAAGGCAATCGAAAATTAATCATAAGAAAAATGAAGAATTATCTCAAGATAACTCTTCATTCCCAATCGAGATTAGTCATTATCTAGAAGACAATATAAATATTATTAAAAAAATGTTAGGTAATCCAAGTGATCTAATTATTCGAGAATTAACATTGGGCAATCAGCGTAAAAAGGCAGCCATCATCTACATAAATGGACTTATTGATAATCAACTTGTTCAAAATAATGTTCTTAAAGAAATACTATCTAATCAAACTGAAACAAAGACAGATCTATTAGATTATCTTTACCAAAAAATAATTGCGATTACAGATATAAGTAAAGTAAAAACATTAGATGATGTTTCCTTTGGAATTTTATCTGGCAATACAGCGCTATATATCAATGAAACAGACACAGTACTATTAATGGGAACTGCAAGTGGTGAGCATAGGTCAATAGAAGAGCCGCAGTCAGAAAGGTTAATCCGAGGTCCAAAAGCAGGATTTATAGAAGATATCAATACGAATATATCTTTAATACGTCAAGATATCAAAGATCCTAACTTACGTTTTGAAACACACCACATTGGCAGACGATCGAAACAAAAGATAGTCGTTAGTTTTATAGCTGGAATTGTAAATATGAACATTGTCAATGAGGTTAACCGACGTTTAAAGAGTATTGATACTGATTATGCCTTTAGTTCAGGTGAAGTAGAACAATGGATACAAGACAGCTTCTTATCACCTTTTCCTCAAATAGGTGATACAGAAAGACCGGATCGAGCAATTCAATCACTGTTAAAAGGAAAAGTAGTTATTTTATTAGAAGGTACACCGTTTGTTCTTATTGCACCAATAACATTAGTCGAAACCTTTCACTCATTAGAAGATGACAATCAACGATGGCTAAATGGGACATCGTTAAGATTATTACGTTATCTAACAGCTTTTATCGCAATTTTTTTGCCTAGTCTGTATATTGCCCTTGTAACCTATCACCCAGAAATGCTTCCTGCAAAATTAATATTCTCAATTGCAGCTTCACGTGAAGGTGTGCCTTTTCCAGCTTTCGTAGAAGTAGTCATTATGGCGATAACTTTTGAAATTTTACATGAAGCTGGAATAAGACTTCCTAAAATTATTGGGTCAACGATTGGTATTGTTGGCGGTCTAGTAATTGGTGAATCAGCCGTAAGTGCAGGAATCGTAAGTCCAATTATGGTTATTATTACTGCCCTTACAGCAATCGCATCTTTTACAACTCCACAATATAGTATGGCAATCAGCTTACGTTTATTGCGATTCTGCTTTATGATTGCAGCAGCTGTGTTTGGACTGTATGGAGTTATTCTCGTTTATATTGTAATTAACATTCACATCGTTAATTTAAAAAGCATTGGTGTTCCATATTCTTTACCCTTTGCACCTTTATTTATAAAAGATTGGAAAGGATTAGTTATCCGATCTCCTTTAATGATGCTAATGAATCGCCCTAATTATTTGAAAGTAACGGATAAGAGGAAGAGGAGACAAACAAAATGAATAAGTTAGAACTTAGCTATGAAGCCATTCATGACCGTGATATCTTAATTGCAATACCTTCTATGGCAATTGCTATAGGAATTCTATATATGCCTAGAAAGTTGGCACAACCAACTATTGGACTTGATGCTGTCTTATCTATATTATTAGGAGGCATCATTATTATCCTATTCACATGGTTAACAGTACGATTAGCTTCTAAATTTCCAGGTCAATCATTTATTACATATGCTTCAAAACTAGCATCCAAACCTGTTGCTATTGGCATAACTCTACTTTTTGTTCTTCATGGCATATTTATTACTTCTTTTGAAATACGCGCAATTTCTAATATCTCACACTTATATCTATTTGATAAGACACCTATAGAAATTATTAGTTTTGTTTTTTTGTTAGCAGTTGTATATGCCGTATCTGGTTCTCGAGCGGCCATTTTTCGTCTTAATGCCTTATTCTTACCATTTATTATTGTTGCCATCATAGCACTAGCTTTATTAAGTTTTAGATTTACAGAGATAAATAATGCGCTCCCTGTTTTTCAAACAAATCTAGATGGATATTTTGTTACTACTTATCGTAGTATGTTAACAATTAGTGGCTTTGGTGTGCTCGGATATCTATTGTTTTATGTTCCGTTAATAAAATCACCAACACAGACATCTAAGGCTTCTATTATTGGTGTGTTATGGGTAATTGCTTCTCATTTAATTGTTTTGATAATTACCATTTTAGTATTCGGTAATATCGCAACATCAAATTTAATATTTCCTGTAATCGAATTGGCAAGAGATATCGAATTACCGGGTGAATTTTTTAATCGTTTTGATTCTTTATTTTTTGCAATATGGATAATGGCCATTTTTAATACAAGTGCAATGTCATTTGATGTAGCAGTGCTTGCTTTACAGTCGCTATTCAAAAAAGTAACTAAACTAAAAATAGTCTTTATACTATCACCTATCATTTACTTTATTAGTAGCTTACCTAAAAATTCATATGAAACTGGATTATCAGGAAGAGTAATTGGTTATTTAGGTTTAGGTTTGTCAATAGGTGTAACACTTCTTTTGTTCTTGTTACGTATGATTAGAGGGGTGAAATAACATGCATATTCAAAATGCTCCCCTTATTACTCTGTATATTTTAAGCTTGCTGTTACTAACTGGCTGTTGGGATAGTGTTGAATTAGAGGAGCGAGCTTTCATTTATGGAGTTGCTGTTGATTTAGCTAATGACAGTACAAAAAATGATTATCAGTTGAGATTAACTGATCAGCTTGTTGTACCTAGTGGTATCAATACTACCTCAGAAGGAGTTACTAATCAAAAAGCTTACCGTAATTTATCAAAATCTGGTGACAATTTGTTCGATATTAATAATAAAATCTCCAAACAAGAAAATCGCACCATGTTTGCTGAACATTTAGAAGTAATTATTTTCTCAGAGGAAGTCGTCATGCAACCAGACTTGTTTAAAAAATCTCTGGATGTGTTTACTCGAACACAAGATATGCGTCGAGGTATTAAAGTCGCTATATCAAAAGGAAAAGCAAATGCTTTACTGGAAATAGTACCTGAAGACGTTAAACTCCCCTCAGAGTACATAAGCACATTACTAGAAAATCAACGAAGTGCTGAAGTATCTTATCCACTAAGACTTGGTGATTTAAACGAGTACTTATTAATGGAATTAAGTTTTGTTATGCCTTACTTATATATTTTAGATGATGAAAGCATTGAAAATGATGGTGTCGCTGTATTTAATGGTAAAAAAGGGGGAATTGTTGGCATTTTGAATGGTACTTTAACAAAAGGAAGAAATATAATTACAGGTGACGCTAATTCTGGCACAATATCCATTTCAGCTGATGATACCAAATTCACTGCCGAGCTTATAGATAATAAAAGTAAAATAAATTTAGTCAATGAAAAAAAGAATAATCTAAAATTTCAATTAGAGGTAGAAGTGACTGGGATTATATCAGAGACAGCTGATAAGAATAACCCATTTACTAATTCAGAAGCATACGAGGAGGAATTAGTAAAAAAAATTAGCTCTTTAATTAAACAAACGATAGAGAAAGCTCAAAATGAATTACAAACTGATATTTTTAAAATAAATGTTTACCTTCGTAACCATCATTATACACTTTGGGAATCAATAAAAGAGAATTGGGATACAGGCGAGAACTACTTTAGACAAAGCGATATTAGTGTAGATGTTGATGTCACAATAGAACATTCTGGAAATACACTATACAATTCTGAAAAAGAGGGGGGATAACATGTGGAATGCTGTTGTCGAGCGTCTACCATCAAATCTAGCTATTATATGTGTTATTTTATCTTACTTTGTTCCATACTTTGTTTATAAAATAAATCAAAATTTACACAAATACGGTGATCCACCTTGGAAAATAAAAAACAATGATTAAATTCTATCCTGTACGTTTACAACAAAACAGAGTAGACAAAAAAACATTCCCTATACCTGCTTATGGGGAATGTTTTTCTTTTTAATGTCGTTTTTCACAATGTCTCGTACTGGGATTGAACCAGTGACCCCTTGCCTGTCAAGCAAGTGCTCTCCCGCTGAGCTAACGAGACACGTTATTAATTCCGTAGCACTATTATCATAATCATGTATCAAACTGTTGTCAATAGTGTTTGTAAACAATTTGTCATCTGGCTGTTATAAGCATAGCTAAACTTGTGTATGTAACCAATTTTTTCTTGCAGAATATATTACCAGTATTTTCGATATCCATTGTGGATTCTATCCTTCTAGCATTCTTCCATTTTTTAGATAGTGAAAGGGTATGTTACAACTGATAGCCTTGAAGTAGAGTCATAGATTACAAGGAGGCTATCATGAAAAACATTAAAAAAATCATATTAACTATTGGTCTATCTTTCACAATATTTTTAACACCATCTATTGCAAGTGCAGCTACACATACTGTTCAAAGTGGGGATTCACTATGGAAAATATCAAATTACTATGGTGTTTCTTTAACTGCACTGCAACAAACAAATCATTTAAAAGGAACGATGATTTATCCAGGACAAAAACTAACGTTGCCAACTAGTATTTCTAATCAAGAAGTAGATTTATTAGCTCGTCTTGTTCATGCAGAAGCAAAAGGAGAACCTTATGCTGGGAAGGTTGCCGTGGCAACTGTTGTACTAAATCGAGTCGATCATCGTGATTTTCCTAATACGATAAAAGGAGTCGTTTACGAACGCTCACCAGGCGGATACTATGCTTTTACACCGGTTAAAAATGGTGCAATCAATCAACCTGCTGACAGTTCTGCTAAACGTGCTGTACAAGAATCACTTGCATTTCGTGGGCAAGGAAAAGGATCGATTTACTTTTACAATCCGAGAACTGCTAAAAGTGACTGGATTTTATCAAGAGAAGTAACGACTACGATTGGTAATCACCGCTTTGCAAAATAATATTAATAAAGCTCATTAATCTGTTGAACGCCAATACAATTAAGCGTCGTATTGGCGTTCTTCCATGGTGCTAATGAGTTTTTTTTATTATTGTTTCATTTAAATTAGCTTTCCACTTTTTATTTCTTTTAGTAAAAGATCTCATGTTATACTAAGGAACAATATTACTGCAAAAGGGGATTCTTACATGGAAATTGTAGAGGTACAAAATAAAAAACAATTAAAGGATGCTTTTTCGGTTCGAACGAATGTATTTGTTCATGAACAACAAGTGCCAGAAGCGATCGAAAAAGATAGCTTAGATCAACAAGCTACACATTTTGTTGGGTACATAGATAATAAACCTGTTGCTGCCGCTCGTTACAGAATCGAATTAGATTACGCTAAGCTAGAACGGATTTGTGTGGTCAAAGCATTTCGAGGTCAATCATTAGGCAAAGAACTTATTTTACATATAGAAAAATCACTGCTGCAAAAAGGCGTTGGAAAAGTCAAACTAGGTGCACAAACCCATGCGGAGTTATTCTATCTTAAACTTGGATACCAAACCGCATCTAGTGTGTTTCTTGATGCAGACATGCCACACGTTATGATGGAAAAACAGCTATTCAACTAAAAGTCGCATAAAATAATTCTTCGCTGTCCATGCTAATAGTTAGCAATGTCAATTGGGGAGGATTATCATGCAACTTGTACCAGATATTTTTGTAGAATCATTATTTGGATTTGTTGGATTGTTTATTTTAACAAAGGCACTTGGAAAAACACAAATCCGTCAACTCACTGCGTTTGACTTTATTTCCGCATTAATTTTGGGAGAATTAGTTGGTAATGCTTTATATGATGACAATGTTGGACTTGTTGGTATTGGTTTTGCAATATTATTATGGGGTGTACTATTATACGTCACGGAAATTGCAACCCAAAAATTCAAAAAAAGTCGTTCCTTACTGGAAGGTAGACCTTCTATTGTCATTCATGAGGGAAAACTTAATCGAGAAGTAATGGCAAAAAGCAAGCTTGACATGAACCAATTACTTCATCTGTTGCGATCAAAAGATGCATTCTCTATTCGTGAAGTACAATATGCCATTTTAGAAACGGATGGAACAGTATCAGTATTGAAAAAAACATATGCTCAACAAGCCACACGATTGGATCTAAATTTACCTGCAGAGAAAGTCACATTATCTAGAATGTTAATTAATGACGGAGAAATCATTGAAGATAACCTGAAGGAAATTAAACAAAATAAAGAGTGGTTAATAGAAGAATTGAAGAAGCAAGAAGTATATTCATATAAGGACGTATTTTATGCGGAATATACAAAAGGAGAGAACTTACTTATTCAAACGATGTAAGTTCTCTCCTTTTTATATGACTTGATTAACAAACTTTCCTGTTCCGGTTAAGTCTGTATATGTCTGTTCTGTCACTGCTGTATGCGCGGATGCTAATGCTGATTTTGCGTTATGTCTTTTATGCTTCGTGCTTAATTCAGAAATGTCTGTTGCTTGATCCTCTATGTTTTTCTGATAATCCATATCTAATTGAATGGGGTATAACTGTTCAATTGGATATGGATCACGCTTTGGCTGTGTCACACGTGCATGATAATTACTATATTGATAATTAGTTACTGGTAGTATATAACCCATAAGCTACTCCTCCTTAGTAATTATATACCCAATTTTCTAAATAACATTCCTAATTTCACGAAAAATATTTAGACCAGGAAGACATTTGTTTTTCAAACGAACGCATGTGTTCTTCTGTTTCTTTAATAATTGGTAATACCTTTTTTTCGGGATATCGAAAATACCTTTCATTTTTCTCTAAATGTTTCGCTACAATAGCTACATTATTTAATAAACGTTTGCTATTCACACAACTTCAACTCCCTTCTCTAATACGATAAAAAAAGAGATAGCCCATTTGTGGTACTATCTCTCCTGTATTATAGCCAAGAAAATGGACGTCGCTCTGATCTTGGTTCTTCTTTTTCATCAGTTTCTTCTTCCACTTCTTCTGCTTCTTCTGCTTCTAGTTTTTGTTCAGGCTCAACATGTTCATCTGCTCGTCTTCTCACGCCAAAGAAAGCATCAAATGGTCGTGGACGCTCACGCTCAGTACGTTGTTGGGTAGGTTCAAAATGTACATTATCTGCTTTTATGATTAAATCCTTCACGTGTATCACTTTTTTTGATTCTGACACAATAGTTCACTCCTTTTCACTAAAGACTTAGTCGCTATTAGTCTATGTAACTAGGTTCAGTTTGTTTGTGACATACGCCCGTTTTTTATAAATTACTTATTTTTACTTGTAAGCAGATGAATGCCTACACAAACATTGTAACTGTACATAAGCTATAAGTGACGAATGAGTCATTAATTTTATCGAAAGGAGTTCATCGTTATGACATGTGGAGGTAAATACGATTCAGGAAATTGTGTATCAGATATTCTTCGCGAAATTGCTGATGCGCAGTCTGATTTACTAAATGATTGCGTAACAAGTTGTGAGCAATCTATTGCAGATTTGTTAGGCGACACAAGTCCTTCTAACGGTCTAGACACTGTACCTGTTATTTTATATTGCAAAGGAACTTGTAAACCTTTTAAAGGCTACGGCGTTCCGGCAGATGATCTAGGAGATGCTTTTGCTAGCTTTTACTTTAGAGTGAAAAGTGTTGACAAAGATAACTGCGCTGTATTAGAACTACTTCGTGAAGAAAATGATCCTAAAAAAGATCCACGCTCTCCTGTCGAGCAACATACTAGTGATTTAGAAGTAACAGGAGTATGTATTACTGTTGATTTAGATTGTTTCTGTCACATTACTTGTCTACCAGCAATTAGCGCATTTTAAATGAATAAAGGCTTGATGTTATTTTTGACATCAGGCCTTTTTCATTTTATCTACTTTATTAAAATCCTAACAAACGAATAGAAGCAATTTCATGTAATAAAATTTGGTGATATCTTGGTCTTTTAAAGGTTTCAATATAAACTGTTTCTTCTTTCCTCTCTCTTATAATACCTTTAAATCGTTCATCTTCAGTTATAACCTCACATTTAATTTTTGGCATAAAGCCTGGAGATGCAGCTAAATAATCCACTTGCTCAATAAGTGACATTTCAGCAAAAGGTACTTTCTCCTGTGATTGATTCACCGTTTTAGCTTCATTTTCTTCTTCTTCCTCATCTTTCTCTTCATCAGCTTTTTCAAGTATTTCCTCTTGTTCTATTGGTTCTTCAATCGAATCATTTTCTAGATTGTGATTTTCTGGTGATTCATTTTCATGTATATCGAGTTTATCCGTCTGTTTTAGTTCATTCGATTTTGAGCTTTTTCTAGATTTAGGGCGTTTAGTTGGTTGAGAAACAGTGGTTGTAGATAATTTTTCGGGCTTAGGCGAATGATAATTCTCCTGCATATTAGGGGTTGGGGCTTGTAAATCAGGCTGATCAATATATAACATCGGGCGTCTCTTAGTAGACTTTCCTCTTCTAGACACAAAACATTCCTCCTTAAAAACATTCTCCACGTTAATATATGAAAACAAGGAAATTTGTGTGCCCAAAAATGGGACACTAGGGTCTGACCCCAATGTCCCATTCCTGTTATGACAAACCTAAAATGTTATATCCTGAATCGACATGAATGATTTCACCGGTCACTCCGCGTGATAGATCACTTAGTAGATAGTAAGCAGTATCTCCCACTTCTTCTTGTGTCACTGTACGACGTAATGGTGCTTTATCTTCAATATCTTTAAGCACAGAGTTGAAATCACCGATCCCTTTAGCTGATAACGTACGGATCGGGCCAGCTGAGATTGCATTCACGCGTACACCGTATTTACCAAGATCATTAGCTAAATACTTCATGCTCGCATCAAGACTTGCTTTAGCAACTCCCATTACATTATAATTTTGTACAACGCGCTCACCACCAAGATAGGTCATTGTTACAATCCCGCCGCCTTCTGTCATTAATGGCTGTGCTGCTCTAGCAACAGCAACTAATGAATAGGCACTGATATTGTGTGCAAGTAAATAACCATCACGGCTTGTTTCAACAAATTCACCTTTTAGATCTTCTTTTTGTGCAAAAGCAATACAATGTGCGAGTCCGTGTATTACCCCAACATCTTGCTTTATCTCATCAAACGTTTGTTTTACTGCGTCATCATTTGTTACGTCACACTCATAAAATAAAGCATCTTGACCATCGAGTGTAGCAACTAAGTCTTCTACTGGTTTCTTAAATCTTTCATTTGCATAAGTGAAAATTAATTTTGCTCCTGCTTGATGTAATGAACGAGCAATTCCCCATGCAATACTCCGCTTATTCGCAACCCCCATAATTACATATGTACGACCTTCTAAAGAAAAATTCATTTGACATCCTCCCAACGGAATTATAGGTTGTTATTAGTACCTGATACTATTTTATCCTAATTATACTAAAAACTCAATTATTATTGTCCAAAAAAAGATCTACCCCATTCTCCCTTGAGGTAGATCTGATCTTTATTAACTAAACTCTAATAATTCTTGTAGTTCTTCCACATACTCAGTTGATCCAGTAACAACTAAATTATCTCCTAAGCGTAATTGTGTGTCACCATGTGGAACAATTGAGTCATTGTCTCTAAAAATACGAACCATTATCACATCACCTGTAAAAGGAAATTCACGCAGCATAATACCATCATAAACAGAATTATTCATTTGAATTTCGTACAAGGCACTTTCTTGATTCGTTAAGATGTCCACTACATTCGGTGCCTCGATCATCGCTTTTAACAATGTCTTCGTTGACAATAAGAAAGAAAATACTTCCACACCATTCTCTTTTAATTGTTTGTCAATGTGTGAGGTTTCTGCTCTAGCAATAACACGCTCCACACCATTATGTTTCGCATAGCATGCAATTTCTTTATTTATTTCTTCATTTCCCGTTGAAACAACAACAATGTTAGAGTCAAACACACCTAACTGTTGTAGTTCATTGATGTCATACGATTCTACTTCTTTAATATCAAAAACAGATTTAGTAATTTTATCGTCTAATTTATCTAAACGAGTGTGATACAAATGTGATTCAAATAATTCTTGATCCAACTCTCGAACAACAGGAAGTGTCGCTTGGTTCGATCCGATAAAAGTTACAATTTGTTTAGGGATAGCCTCTTCATGATGCACATATAACTTCTTGAAAATAGGCGGTGTAATAATACAAGTTAACACAGCAACAAGAATTAGTGCACTTTCCATTTGAGTATCAATTACTCCAATTCTTTCGCCAATTGCAGCTGCAGCAATAACTAACGATAGTGTTGAGGTTAAAATCATGCCTGCTCCAAATACTGTTCGTGTATCATACCATTTTTTCAAAAACAACACTGGAAGTAGTTTAGATACCAATAAAGCAAGCAATAATAATGGAATCAGCATTAACACCATCGGATCACCAAATAATGTCCAAATATTAATCTCTACACCTATCATTACAAAGAAGATAGGAATTAAAAATCCATAGCCAAAACTATCCAACTTTTGGACTAAATCCTGGTTCGGTGCCAGTAATGATACAAGTGCCCCTGCGATAAAAGCACCTAAAATATTTTCGGCACCAACAGACTCTGATACTGCTACTAAAAAGATGATCAATGTAAATACAGCTCTAGTACCAATTTGAATGGTTCCTTTTGACATTGCTTCGAGAAAGGACTGATTTTTAAAATGCCTTCCAACAAAATAAAGTACAATACCAACAGCAAAGAGAATTAGCAACAGCCACATGTTTCCTGATCCATCTCCATAAATAGAAACAAAAACTGCCAACAGAATCATTGTCACTAAGTCTGCAATAACAGCAATTAGTAGAATTGTTTGCCCAATCGGCGTTTTCATTGCTTGGGATTCCTTCAATGTTGGTACAACAACACCTAATGAGATAGTTGAGATGATTAATGTCATTAAGAATATATTGTCAATAAATCCAGCTAAAACAAATAAATAAGATAAGCCTAGTGACAGTAAAAGAATTCCGATAAAAACTATAGTCGCAACGACGACCGGATTCATACTCGTTTCGCTAGCATCGTTTCTCTTTTTCTTTTTCTTAGAAAATAGAGAGAAATCAATTTCAAGTCCACTTAAAAACATCAAAAATATAAATCCAAGTGTTGATAATGTTTCTAACCAATTACTTTCTTCTACTAGATTAAATCCACTTTGTCCTATGATTAAGCCTACAATTATTTCAGCCACTACAACCGGAATTACATTTAAACGTAATCGATGCATAAGAATCGGTGTGATAAATGCAGCGATAATTACAATAACAAGTGAACTAACTGATTCAGGATGTGCCTCCAATGTGGTCAGCCTCCCTTTTTATTTTTTATAATAATAGATTCATAAATGCAGTTGCTAAACCGAAATAAATCATAACCGATATAATATCGTTAATTGTTGTAATAAACGGTCCTGAGGCAACAGCAGGATCGATATTAAAGCGATCCATTACTAAGGGAACTAATGCGCCTGCAATTGTTGCTACAATTAAAGTTGCTGCAATAGATATTCCTACTAACATGCCAAGAAATACCGAACCTTGCCATACATACACGACGATAGTAATAACAACACCACAAGTGATACCGGTAATTAAACCAGTCATCGCTTCACGCATAATAATTTTCCATTTCCCTTGTTTTTCAATTTCACCTGTAGCTATCCCACGCACAGCTACAGCTAATGCTTGTGTCCCTGTATTACCTGCCATCCCCGCAATTAAAGGGATAAATATCGCAAGAATTGCAACCTTATCTAAAGTCTCTTCAAATCTTCCAATAATACTTGCTGTAAATAAACCCAAGAACAAGAGGATAATAAGCCATGGTAATCTTTTTCGAGCGGAAACAAATGCATTATCACCAGAGCGCTCCATATCGGAGACCCCTGCTAATTTAGAATAGTCATCATTTGCTTCTTGATCCATAACGTCCATAATATCATCGACTGTGATAATACCTAGCAGATGATCTTGAAAATCCACTACCGGTAAGGCAAGAAAATCATAGTCACGCATCATTTGTGCAATATCTTCTTGGTCTTCTCCGACGGGAACGGAAACAACACGTTCACTCATTACATCAGCGATTAGCCAATCTCCTTCTGCTATAATTAAATCACGTAAGGAGATAACACCAACTAATCTCTTGTCTTTGTCTATTACATAGAGATAGTAAATCGTTTCCGCTTCAGGTGCTTCTTTTCTTAAATGTCGCATAGCTTCCTTGACCGTTTGCTCTGTATGGATGACAACAAACTCTGTTGTCATAATACTACCGGCAGTCTTCTCTTCATAATGTAGAAGTGCTTTAATTTCTTCAGCAGCTTCCTTTTCCATCATCGTCAAAAAACTTGCGACTTTATTCTTATCTAAATCATTTAATATATCAACGGCATCATCCGTAGCCATTTCCGCTAATATTTGTGCAGCAAATGTTGGATTCATCTCAATGATAAATTGTTCAGTTAATTCTTCATCTACGTGTTCCATTACATCTGCAACTTCTTTAGGCGACAAATAGGTATAAATTAAAAAACGAATGTCTTCTGTTTGTTCTTCGAATATCTTCGCTTGGTCATATGGATGTATTTCTAAAAATTCAGCACGAAATTGATCAATTTGTTCATGAATAAGTGCATCCTGAATTTTGTTCCATAACCGCTCTCTTTCTTGTTGTTCTAAATGTTCCATTGGAAAGTCCCCTCCTTCATCGCCCAGACCGTACTATAGTAATCGCCAACAATAAATTTGTCAATGAAAAAGAAATGTTAGCTAAGCAGAATTTAGCATATATTTTGTTTTTTTGCTACACTTGATTTCAATTATAAAAAACAATACTTAAAAAATAAAACAATTTAAGGTAAACTAAGCAATAGAGTTTAAATTATTATTATAGAAAAGAGTTTGATCAACAATGGAAAAGAATACTTCCCCTAAAATAGATTATACGTTAATTTCAATTGTTATTTTATTAGCGATTATTAGTATATTTACTCTATACACATTGGAACCATATATAAATGAAGCTTTTCACATTAAACAACTCGTTTGGTATATCGTTGGATCAATGGTGATTGTTGCAATTATGTTTGTTGATTACGATCGATTACACCAAATTGCATGGATTCTTTATGGCTTCGGTATGCTAATGTTAGTCATGCTTCATTTTCATTTCCCTCCAGGGATAGCGCATAGAGCTGGAGGAGCTTGGGGTTGGTTTAAAATAGGTCCTATTTCTATACAACCTGCAGAGTTTATGAAAGTAATACTAATTATTGCCCTAGCACATCTCATTGTTATGCACAAAGAAAAATTTAAGATGGATACAATCAAAAATGATTTATGGTTGCTTGCTAAAATGGCATTTGTTTCGCTTCCTCCTATGGGTTTTATTGCCTTACAGCCTGATTTAGGTGGATTCTTAGTGCTCGTTGCGATTATCCTGTCAATGATTCTTGTTTCGGGTATTCAATGGCGTATTATTCTATCCTTAATCGGAACCGCTGTTGTATCGGTCGGATTGTTAATATTTTTGTTTGTGTCATTTCCGGAAAAAATTGATCAGTTAGCCGAAGATTATGGGTTTGAACATGTGGAACGACGATTTAATGCATGGTTGGATCCCGCTAATAACACACAGGGAGATTCATATCAATTAATTCGTGCGATGCGCGCAATTGGATCTGGGCAACTCTCAGGAAAAGGAATTGGAGAATTCGAAGTTTCCCACATCCCTGAACGTCAAACCGATTTTATTTTTTCTGCAATAGCGGAGCAGTTTGGATTTATCGGATCTAGTGCTCTATTAATACTATTTTTCTTACTGATTTACAGATTAATTCATATAGGTTTACAAAGTAATGATCCTTTCGGAAGTTATCTTGTTACCGGTATGGTAGGAATGTTTACTTATCAAATATTTCAAAACATCGGTATGTCCATTAACTTATTACCGATTACAGGTCTTCCTCTTCCGTTCATTGGATATGGTGGTAGTTCAACGTTAACCTATTTAATTGCAATCGGAATTGTATTAAATATTCATTATCGAACCAAAGTATATATGTTTGATTCATAATTTAAACACCACGGAGGTTACTATATGGGTATAGATATTATTGGTGATGTACACGGTTGTTATGAGGAGTTACTTGATTTATTCAAAGAGCTCGGCTATTTGAATGATAAAAATATTCCTATTCATCCAGATGGACGAACAGCAATATTTTTAGGTGATATTACCGATCGAGGGCCATATTCAATTAAAATGATTGAACTGGTGTATGAAATGGTCGTAGAAAAGAAAATTGCTGCGTATATTCCAGGTAATCATTGCAACAAGCTATATCGTTATTTCCTCGGAAATAACGTAAAAGTGAAGCACGGTCTAGAAACAACCGTTGCAGAATATAATAACCTTTCAACCACTAAACAGCATAAAATAAAAGATAAGTTTATCCAATTATATGAGAATGCACCATTATATTTAGTGCTTCCAGAATATCAAGCTGTTGTGGCGCATGCAGGAATTAAAGAAGAATTAATCGGCCGTAACGATAAAAAAGTAGCCACCTTTGTTTTTTACGGTGATATTACTGGTGAGACACACGAGGATGGACGTCCAATCAGGCGAGATTGGGCTCAAAATTATCAAGGAAACAATTGGATTGTTTATGGTCATACTCCAGTTAAAGAACCTCGTATCGTGCATAAGACGATTAACATCGATACAGGCTGTGTGTTCGGGAATAAACTTACTGCTTTTCGTTTACCAGAAGAAACAACAATTAGTGTACCTTCGAAACAACCTTATTTGGAAGAGAAGTTCCGTTATTTTGATTAAAATTGATGCCTCCCCTATTGCACAACCTAAAAAATACTCCGAACGAAATTTATATCTCATTTCGTTTGGAGTATTTTTTTCATATCTGGAGATAAATCGGATGTAAATGTATAGTGCTTTTTGGTAATCGGATGTGTAAACGATAAAGAAACACAATGTAGCGCTTGGCGTTTTATTCTCTCTACTTCGCCTCCATATAGTTCATCCCCTAGTAACGGATGACCGAGATAAGCAAAGTGTACACGAATTTGATGTGTTCTTCCCGTTTCCAATTTAATATGTACTAGTGAGTCAGTAGTTGTTTCCTTGAGTACTTGATAGTGTGTGACCGATCGTTTACCCTCAGGGGCTACCATTCGCTCTATAATAGAGTTTGGATTCCTAGCTATTGGCGCAACAATTGTTCCGTTTTTTTCTGTTAAGTGCCCTGACACAATCGCTTGATAGCGACGCTCAATTGCACCTTTCTTTTGTTCTATTGCAAGGATGGAATGACTCAAACGATGTTTCGATATTAAAATCAATCCAGAGGTGTCACGATCCAGTCTAGTAACAATATGCACCGTGAAATCTAATTGTTTTTTTTCATAATGATGTAATATACCATTGGCAAGTGTTCCTGTTTTATGATGAATCGAGGGAATGGAAGCTATGCCTGCTGGTTTGTTAATAACCAGAATATCGTTATCTTCATAAACAATATCCAAATCCAATGGTTCTGCTTTCATAAATGTGCCACGGTGTTCTTTAGGAAACTTAACTTCTACGGTATCGCCTGTTTGGATTACTTTTCGAACAGTTGCAAACTCATTATTTACCATCAAGCAGCCAGGTTCAAACTTGACTGCTTTAATTATTCGTCTCGAGAAGCCTTTTCTTTCTTTTAAATACTCTCTTAGCATTAAGCCACTTTCTTCTTTAGTCACTTGCCATTTCAATGTAACTTCACCTTTTCGTCTTTCTTATCGTTCATCAGATATAAAGGAATCACGAACCCGCTTCCAAAACGGAAAGGAGCGAAACCTAGCGAAACGTATTTTTTCTTCTGCTACTTGATATTCAATGGATTTAATATCAACAACACTTTTCGTGATATGATCAATAGTTAATAAAAAGCTTTGGTTCTCCTCAACTGGTTTAAATTCACAAATATGATGCTTCGGCAGAATCAATGGTGATCCAATTGTACGATAAACTCGATTATTGATGGAGGACATTTCTGTGATTTGTAATGTTGCCAGTGAAGGATGAATAATTGCTCCTCCAAGTGCTTTATTATAGGCTGTACTTCCAGATGGAGTCGAAATACACAAACCATCGCCTCTAAATCGTTCAAAGTGTTCCCCTTTAATATCTACATCTAATACAACAGAGCCTTCCACTTTTTTAATGGATGATTCATTCAAAGCAAGATATCGTTTGGACTTTTTATCTTTTGTGTGAATAGTCATCGCTAATAATGGGTATTCCACTACTTGAAATGGATTTTTCGCAATATCAATAACTAATTTTTCTATTTCTTCTGGAACCCAATCTGCATAAAAACCTAAGTGCCCTGTATGTACCCCAATGAAAGCTGTTTGATTCAATCGATGGCTATAGTGATGAAATGACTTTAAAAATGTTCCATCTCCACCAACTGATATGGCTAAGTCAGGCTCTGTTTCATTATATTCTAAATCAAAATCAGTTAAATATTGATATATTAGTGCTTTAATACTCTCAGACTTATGATCACCTTTTGATGTAATGGAGAATTTCATAAGTTACGATCGCCCTCCTCCTTTATGCTTATGGGTAGATTTATATTGATTAAAAATCCGTTGCGCTTCTTGAACTTCGTCTTTAATCATTGACATTTCTTCATCTAACTGAAAAGCCGCTTCTGCTGCTCGTTTTAATTTGTTTTGAACATGAGAAGGAATTTGACCTTCATATTTGTAATTCAAGGAATGCTCATTGGTTGCCCAGAAATTCATTGCAAGAGTCCTAATCTGAATTTCTGCAATAACTTGTTTTTCCCCTCTAATTGTAGCGACCGGATAGCAGATAATCATGTGATAAGAACGGTAACCACTTTCCTTCTTATCTCTAATATAGTCTTTTTCTTCTATAATCTTAAAATCATTTCTTGAACGTAACATCTCAACAATAGTATAGATGTCATCAACAAATTGACATACAACACGAACACCCGCAATGTCTTGCATATCATTTTCTAATGTTTCATATGAGATGTTTTTTCTATTTGCTTTATCTATAATACTTGATATAGGTTTCACTCTCGCAGTAACAAATTCAATCGGGGAATGCATTGACTCATGTTCGTATTGTGCTCTTATCCCCTTTAATTTTATTTTTAATTCTTCAACTACTTGTATGTAAGGTGCAAGAAATGTTTCCCAATTCAAACCGGCCATCGCCTCCACATTTAAAGTTCTTTATTTACAATCATTGTATCATATGTTGAACCAAAATCATTATAATACCTTTAGAAACTCGCTTCAACGTAAATCATTCGACATTCTTCTTCTACTTCCTCTATACTAATAGATAAAAAAGGGAAAAACGAACAGGAGTTGTAATCTATGACACAAGAAGTGGAAATGGAAAGCAAGAACTTATTGACGAAGCAAGAATATGAAAACTTATTGGAACACTTAAATCTATCAATAGATGAGGCAAAAAAACAAGTGAATTATTACTTTGAAACACCAGATTTTCTTTTAAAACAAAACGGTTGTGCATTACGTATTAGAGAGAAAAACAATGTTTGGGTGTTAACTTTAAAACAACCCTATAAAGATGGCTTATTAGAAACACATGATCAGTTGACAGAAGCAGAAGCCATTCAGTCTATTTCAAATCAATTAATTGTAAAAACAGATGTAGCCAAACAATTATCAGAACTAAAGATTGATAATCATTTCATTCAATTTAAAGGCACACTAGAAACACATCGATTAGAATTACCTTATAAAAACGGGCTAGTTGTCCTCGATAAAAGTAAGTATAACAATTGTGTTGACTATGAATTAGAAATTGAATCCTCTTCAATGAGAAATAGCGAAAAATTAATGGAAGAATTAATTGAAAGTAATGGGATTACGATAAAAAACACCCCGAATAAAATCGAACGTTTTTTCAATAGTTTGTCACAATAACTTTCTTTTTGGGTTGCCTTCCAAACAGATAAGTTGCCCAACCTCAAGTCTGCCTGTTAGAATAATCTATGACAAAGTTAAGTAGTGTCAAAACATTTTACTATTAAGTAATTTGCCTAGCTCAAATGGGCAACCTAACATAAAAAAAGATAACGTTTAAAGTGCGAATAAGTACATCTTATATGAAAACACTTGATAATGAGAAAGGAGAATCGATGTGAGCTGGAATCAATCTGGGCCATCTAATTACGCTACGGCACAGCTTGGCTACTTTGATCTTCTTAGAAAACCGATCGAGATTTATTTGTTTATCGACCCACTTTGTCCAGAAAGTTGGTCATTGGAACCATTGTTAAAAAAATTAATGTTAGAATATGGACGTTTTTTCACTATTCGTCCGATTATAAGTAGTCGTCTATCCTCTTTTAATCAAGAAAAGGGAAATAATGATTACTTGAAACAACAATGGGAGAGAACAAGTAGCTTGACTGGAATGTGTTGTGATGGTGATCTATGGAAGGAAAATCCGGTTAACTACCCTTCCATGCTTCCACTTGCAATTAAAGCAGCCGAATTACAAGGTAAAAAAGCAGGCAAGAGATATTTAAGAAAAATACAAGAGTGTGTGTTCTTGAATAAACGCGACATTTCAATTGAAAACAATTTAATTACCTGTGCATACGAAGCAAATTTAGATATTGTTGAATTTAAAAAAGATCTCTATTCTAATTCTGCTAAAAAAGCATTGCAATGTGATCTCAAATTAGTAAAAGAAATGGAAATAGATTATACTCCTTCGATTGTTTTTTTCAATCAATCTGTAGATGATGATGGACTAAAACTATCTGGTGTTTATCCTTATGAGATCTATGTCAAAGTATTGAAACAAATGTTAGAAAAAGAAGTGAAGCCAGTTGAACGGCCATCATTAGAAGAGTTTATCGCTTATTATGGCTTTGTTGCTACAAAAGAAGTGGCTGTCGTTTATGATTGGTCATTAGAACGTACAGTGAGAGAATTAAAGAAATTAAAGCTAAAACAAATTGTATATGAATTCCCAGTAAAGTATGGATCGTTTTGGGAATATAGAAATTAAAATAGAGGAACTGACTAATCAGTATCCTCTATTTTAATTTTTTGTACAAAAAAAGAGAGTGTACAGGGTGGTACACTCTCTTCACCTAGTCTATTTATAGACAAGGGGGGATGGGAGAAAGTTTCAGGTCAAACAAAGGGGTTTTGTTTGTTAAACATCTCACATTTAGACTATACCAAGTATTTATCTATTGTGCAATAATTTAGCTTATAGTTTCACAAAAATGTCAAAGTTCTAACAAAGATTATTCTAACATACTATATACTAATTACTTTAGTGAATCAGGACTAATTACTTGGAGGGAATCAACTTGCGACAGTATATACCTTGGTTTTTTCTCTTATTAACATGTATTGCTTTTGTTATCAATTTACTTGGTTTAATGGAGCTAATTTCTAAATTTATTACGTTGCCACTTTTATTTTTTTGTATCTACATAACACTGTTTACTTTTTCCCATCGCCACATTTTCCGTGGTCGTTAAAAACGTAGTTGCCTTTTAGACAACTACGTTTTTAATTTATTACTCCATTTTATCTAACAATTTTTCCATTTCATCAAGTTTTTCCTCAAATACATCTAATGCTTGCATAATAGGTGTCTTCTCCGTCATATCAACACCCGCTTGTTTTAAGACTTCAATTGGATAATCACTACTACCTGCTTTTAGAAAGCCTAAATAGCGATCAACTGCAGGTTGCTTCTCTGTTAAGATTTGAGATGCAAGTGATTGTGCAGCAGCATAACCCGTTGCATACTGATAAACATAATAATTGTAATAAAAATGAGGAATTCTTGCCCATTCTAATCCAATTTCTTTATCAATCGTAATGTCTTCACCAAAGTATTTTTTGTTTAAGTCATAATATTCTTTTGTTAGTTTATCAGGTGTTAAAGCTTCACCCTCTTGTGCTTGCTTATGAATGACATGTTCAAATTCTGCAAACATTGTCTGACGAAAAACAGTTCCTCTAAATCCTTCAAGGAAATTATTTAGTAAATATAATTTCTCTTTCTCATCTGTTGTTTGCTCCAATAAATACTCATTTAATAATGCTTCATTACATGTCGAAGCTACTTCAGCAACGAAAATAGAGTAGTCTCCATAACGAAACGCCTGATTTTCTCTCGTATAATAGCTGTGTAGAGAGTGTCCTAATTCATGGGCAAGCGTAAATAGATTGTTTAGATTATCTTGCCAATTCATCAGAATATAAGGGTTTGTTCCATAAGTGCCCGATGAATATGCACCACTACGCTTTCCTTTATTCTCCTCAACATCAATCCAACGATTTTCAAAACCTTCTTTTAATCTAGAAACATATTCTTCACCTAAAGGAGCCAACCCTTTTAAAATATGTGTTTGTGCTTGTTCATACGTGTATGTCATGGAAACATCTTTTACTAATGGTGTGTACAAATCATACATATGCAATTCGTCCAAGTTTAACACTCTTTTTCGCAATGCAACATAACGTTGGAGTAAATCTAACCGTTCATTAATCGCTTCAACTAAATTATCATACACCTTCTCAGGAATTTTGTTGTTGTCCAATGCTGCTTCTCTAGCAGAATTGTATTTTCTCACTTTGGCATTAAAGTTATGCTTTTTAATCGCTCCAGACAATGTGGATGAAAACGTATTGATAAAGCTACCATACGTATCATACATTGCTTTAAAAGCAGTTTCACGAACAGATTGATCATCTGACTCTAGAAAGTTAATATAACGCCCGTGTGTCAGTTCTATTTCCTTACCATTTTCATCTTCAATTGTTGGAAAACTTAGGTCAGCATTATTTAGCATCCCAAACGTCTGTGATGCATTATCTGTTACCTCAGAAACTTCAGCTAATAGTTCCTCTTCTTTTTCAGATAAAACATGTTCACGTCTACGTGTAATTTCTGCTAAAGCATGACGATAGTGCTCTAACTCAGGCACTGCATTGAAAAACTGTTCAAGCTTAGCATCTTCAATTTGTAATATTTCTGGAACAATATAACTCATAGCACTTGCTGCCTGTGTTAATAAATTCTCTGCTTTAGCATTTAACGCTTGATAAAAAGAGTTTGTTGTATCTTGATCGTAACGCATGTGAGCATAAGTATACAGTTTGCCTAGGCGTTCAGAAACTTTATCTTGAAGTACTAGCAAATCATAAAGATTTGATGATTGATCGGCTAGTTTTCCTTGATAACCCTGAAATCTTTTAATTTCTTTCTTTAATTCTGATAGCTCCTCTTCCCATACCTCATCTGTTGCAAAAATATCTTCTAGTCGCCATGTTTTTTCATTGGCAACCTGATCCCTAGTTTGTAATTTTTGATTGTCAGTTGACATCATTTAGCCTCCATTCCATTTCTAAAAAGATAATGATCTTTAAACCTTTTACATATTATTATAACTTATTCCTTCTTTTTCATGTGTTAGAAGATTTTCTAATTGAAGTAAAATGGTTCATTATTAACTTATCATGTTCTAATGCTTGATCCAATGACTTATATGAAATCAATTCTTTTTGTAATTCAAATGTTTGCTTTGATACTTTTTTAATATAACCAAGATGAGTTAATAGTGTGAGATATTCATTGATTGGTTCATGTTTTGGAGATACAAGTGGAAAATAAAAATCTGGGGAGATGTAGTTTCGACATAAATATTGACAATCACTTAAAGTCACACGTTTCTTCTTGATAATTAAATCAAACCATAACCTACTTTGCCAATTCCAAGGTGGAACAGTCATTTTCCATTGGCTCAAAACTGGTAGATAAATCATAGCAGGAAGGGTAGATGGATGACTACGATGTAAGTATAACCACTGTCGCCACTGTTTCTCATCTTTGCTTGGATGTATTTGATTTTTAAAACGAAAACGTTTCTTTTCATATAACCACAGTTTTACTTTTTCTGTATCATTGTTGGAAGAAATGTTGAAGAGGTCAACGAATTTTAATGATCTGATAGGGCGTATTATTAAATTGCCAATCACTGTTCTTCTTCCACTTAGCCATCCATTATAACTAATGGCAAACTCTTTCGTATTAGAACAGTAATATAAATAAGAAATGGGTAATCTAGAATTCAATTGATGAATAAAGTGTTGATCAGTTGGTGTAATAGATATCTGCTGTTGTTTGTCGCGTTTAAAGCGATTTCCACCTAAAATCCAGATAGGAGTGATGCCTAATTTTTTATAGCCAATCGTTCGGGAAACAAATTGCTTTGTGGGAATAGTTGCACATTGATATTCAATCGCAACTTTTTTGTTTTTGTGGAATAGCAAAAGATCTGGTCGTTGTTTAATTTGAGGTAAGTAAGTTTCTAATTCGACGTAATATCCTTGATTTTTAAGCCAATGGTATAAGTCCAATTTTCCTTGCTCATGGTACTCCCCTTCTCCTGCTGAAAGTACACATTGACTTTTGCGTTGATGAGCAAAATGAGCAATTCTTTTGTCTCCTACTCTAATAATAACTTTTTCTTTACAGCTTGGGCAAAAAAATATTTCTGTTAGTCTTAACTGAATGATCCTCTCCTTTGATAATAATGCAAGAATCGTCGTCGTGCCATCTTTTGAAACAGCTTTGAGCATTGCCTCACCATCCTTTATTCTATACTTATTTATTCGACAGTAAAACAATAATTCCTTTTTATAAAAAATAAAAAGAAGCTGTCTTCTATGACAACTTCTCGATCATATAACATTTTATTATTTTGGGAAGTAATGACGTATTTGTTGAAATACATCTTGTTCAAAAATAACTTTTGCGTATTCTTCTAATAAATGTACCGTTTTCCTTGATTCTTGACCAAACTCTAACAGTTGACTTTCGATATTTTCTTGTTGATCCTCATCTAAATACAAATCATCAAACTGAAGGAAGAGTATATACTTTCCTTGATAGAAATATAAGACATCTCTTACTCCATCCATTTGAATATGTTGATGACTTAATTGAATAACATCTTCAAAGTCTTCAAACTGAATAATTTTTATTAAATCCTCATCAATAGGATGAAGCATATCTTCTTGCTCTTGTTCTGTGTCATTTCCAAACTTCTCATCAAGTATGGATTCAATTTTCTCATCAAATGGCATATCAAGTGAACTATTCGCGTCAGTTGGTAACTCTAAGTTCTGTCCATCCTTAGATAATTTAGCTTTTGTTACCACTATTTCCAACCCTTTATCTAAAGCTTGTACTTGAATCCATAAAGGTCCATCTATATTAAATTCTTCTTCTGTATAATTCACTTCATCCATTACCTGCCAAAAAAGCTGTTCACTTCTTTTTCGATTGTACCAAATTTCTTCACGATCAAATCCTCTATTCTCAATATCCATATATGAAATGTAGAATTTAACCGTATTCTCATTTATTCTTTCTATTTCCATTTTTCACCTCTCCCTTCTAAAATATATTAGGTGGAAGGGATTACTTCACCTATTATACCTTACCCGCTTGAAATAACATTTAATCATATTAGGATAAATTATTAACTATACTCTATTTTATGATAAATCAGATATAATTGAAAATAGAAATGCCTAAAAAAATAAAATTATTTATTTTCAAGCATAAATCATACACAGAAAAACGCAGACCATTTTAAAGGATCTGCGTGTTTTCATATTAATTAACCATACGCTGTGCTTCACGTAAGTATAATGTACGAACTTTTCTTGGTAGAAATCTTCTTATTTCATCCTCATTATAACCAACTTGTAGACGCTTTTCATCAATAATGATTGGACGTCTTAGTATAGCAGGGTTATCTTTGATTAAATCAAATAAATCTTTTAATGGCATTTGGTCGAAGTCAACACTTAGCTTTTGAAAAACTTTTGATCTTGTTGAAATAATTTCTTCTGTTCCGTCTTCTGTCATTCTAAAAATTTCTTTAATCTCATCCAAAGTCAGTGTATCGGAGAAAATATTTCTTTCAACGAAGGGAATATCATGAGTTTCCAACCACGCTTTAGCTTTCCGACAAGATGTACAGCTTGGTGAGGTATAAAGTGTTACCATGTTACTTCACTCCTCAATATATTTATTTTTACCTTTAATTTAAAGATTATTAAATTAAAATCACTTTAAATAAATAATCTATATTTAGTATACTACAATTGTCAATATTTCGATATATCGTCAATCAAATTTACTTAGAAATTACACATTTCATCTTAAGTAACACATTTACTGTATTCCACCACAAAATCAAGGCTAAACCTTTTTATTAAATTTTTTTTATTTTTTTATACATTAACATAAAAAACCATGCTGTATATCAACATGGTTTTTCATCCTTATGCTTTGTCTTTTAACGTAACAAATATATCATCCATGCCACGGTCTTTATCATACGTTAAAGCTTCTTCAGTAGTTTCATATGATTGGCCATATACTTCTTCATCTTTATACGTATGAATATTCTCATAAATCTTGCACATTTGTTTGTAGATTGTTTCTTCATCTTCATTATTTGGTGACCAATAAAGAATCTCTAATTGACTTTGTTCATTTGTTGCAAAAGAACGGCGACTAAAGCCAATGGATTGTGCATGTAAAAATCCTTCTCTGTGATAGAAACGCAATCGTTTCTGAGAATCGGTATCCTCATAATCGATTGGTTCTACTTCTAAAATAATCGGTTTTTGTTTTTGTTTTAACTTATCTAATAACTTGTGACCTAAACCTTGTCCTCTTGATTGAGCCGATACATATAGGTAATCAATGAAAAGGAATGTATTAAATTCAGCATACATCATGACATGATAAGGCCCTTCATCTTTATAATACACATCGCTTTTTTCTTTTAAAAGTATCTCCATATGCTCTTGAGACTTCATTTCTTCAATTGGAAAATACTCATTCAATTTTTCATACCAATTCATGTTTCTTCTCCCTTTAGTTTTTTTGTCTAAATTACAAATATGCTTCCCTTAACTAGTATAGCTAATCTACTTTTATTTGTTAACTTCCTTTAAATTGTTTCTGCATTCATATACCCTTATAATGCTTAATTAAAACAATATTATGCGTATATAGTTAGAAAACCTCTCTATCACACACGAAAGAGAGGTTTTTCAACTAATCTAAAGGTGTATAGTCTACACCTTCTGTATAAGAATTTCCTGCATTCCATAATAGAAACTCATTAATATTGTTTTCGTTTAATGCTCTTATTTGCGCTTCCACCTCTGCTACTCCATACTGTTTTGTTGCTCCACTATACAGCCAAGGCGCCTCAAAGTCTTGGATCCAAGGTCTTGAGATAGGTGGATTGTCTAATGCACCTAAGACTTCATTTTCTAATTTACTATAAGCGGAAACTAACTTATACGGCTCTTTATCAGGAAAGTTGATTCCAAAGTATGGTGTCCAATGGCTTGGATAGATCATCGATGAGATGACATCAACATTGGAAGAAATTTTCGAGAAATTCTGTCCAATTCCCGGTGTTTCTTCAATCGTTGCCGCATATCCAAATATATCAACTGAGACATCCACACCATACGTATGTAATGATTCCTTTGCGTAACTTACGAAATCTGTAACTGCTTGTACACGTTTCTTAATATTGTTCATATCTGAATCTTTATAGTCACCTAATGTGTAAGTTAATTCCTTATCTCTCTTCTCAAAGCCTTCAGGGAACCTTACATAATCGAATTGAATATCTTGAAATCCTAATTCAACTGCCATTTTAGCTATTTCAACGTTATATTCCCATACTTCTTTCTGAAAAGGACTAACAAATGATTCGTTTTTACCATTTGCCCAAACCTTTCCGTTATCAGTAAACGATAAATCTGGTCGTTTTTCCGCTAAAACTGTATCTTTAAAGACTACAATTCTAGCTATAGGATAAATCTGATGCTTCTCTAATACTTCAAGCATTTTACGTGGATCTTTAATAAAGTTTTTCGCAATGTCATAATAAGGAGAGTCTTTGTCAGGCTTAAAAGTTAAATTACCATGGTCATCTTTAATATCAATAACCATTGTGTTCAACTCTGAATTATTAATTAGTTTAATTAATTGCTCAAATCTACTACCACCTGCTGAATGTCCGGTCACATAAATACCACGTACAGCATCAGGATAATTGAAGGTTAAGCCCGAGTCATAGACAAAGCGAGCAAATTGCTGTTTTGTATCGTAGGTGGTTAACTTAATTTGGTTGCTACTATGGTTTTTTGCTATAAGCGTTTCTTGATCTTCATCGGCTGAGATCGATAATGGAAAAATTACTACAGCCAATAAAATGCTTATTATCATTGTAATCTTAAGTTGCTGTTTGCTCATGTAATCATACTCCCCTACTTTTAATAAAACTTATTTCATAATTTATATTATATAGGAAATAGTGACAAATTCATACGCGGTTTTACATTTTTTTATGTTTCAATTTTATTTCTAAATTATTATAAAAAGAAAAAAACTTCCCATCCTTCGATGGAAAGCTTTTATTCTTTCTAGTTCTTAATTTCTTTTTTGTAAGCTTCAAATTCTTTTGTTGTACACAATACCCAGTGATTCGGACGAATTTCTCTAAATTCAGGAGTTTCACTTGTATCATGATCAGCTGGATTATATTCCGTACGCACACGATTTCGCTCATAATCAGGATCTGGTAATGGAATCGCTGAAAGTAACGATTTTGTATATGGATGAAGTGGATTTTTATATAATTCTTCACTATCTGCCAATTCAACCATTTTTCCGAAGTACATTACACCGATTCGATCACTAATATACTTCACCATAGAAAGATCGTGGGCAATGAATAAATACGTATAACCATGTTCCTTCTGCAAATCTTTCAATAAGTTTACTACTTGAGCTTGGATGGACACATCTAAAGCAGAAATTGGTTCGTCTGCAATAATAAACTCAGGATCTACAGCTAATGCGCGAGCTATACCTATACGTTGGCGCTGCCCACCACTAAATTCATGTGGATAACGACTAGCATGCTCTTTGTTTAATCCGACACGTTCTAATAAATCATGGACACGTGCTTTACGCTCCTGTTGATTGTTAACTAGTCCGTGTATATCTAATCCTTCTGCGATAATGTCCATTACGGTCATGCGCGGGTTTAATGAAGCATATGGGTCTTGGAAAATCATTTGCATCTTTTGATTAAATTCTTTCAATTTAGCTTTTGATTTCTTCCCATGAACATCTTCACCACCAAAAGTTACTTGGCCATCCGTTGCATTGTAAAGACGAATGATACTACGTCCAGTAGTTGATTTACCACAACCAGATTCACCTACTAAGCCAAATGTTTCACCTTTATAAATATCAAAGGAAATACCATCTACAGCTTTAACAACACTATGTCTACCTGTTTTAAAATGCTGTTTAAGATTTTTTACTTCTAATAACTTTTCCTGGCTCATGCTTGATCACCTTCCCCACTTGAAGCAGCACCTGTGTTAGCGAATCCCTTCATTCGACGTTTTACCGCTTCTGGAGGCTCCACATCCGGTGCATATTCATGCAATAACCATGTAGCAGCATAATGTGTATCAGATACTTTAAACATAGGTGGTTCCAATTCTTTGTCAATCTCTAATGCAAAATCATTACGAGGTGCAAATGCATCTCCTTTTGGTGGATTAAGCATATCTGGTGGCGATCCTGGGATAGCTACTAAGCTTTCCTCTGTACTATCCAAAGTTGGCATAGAACCTATAAGGCCCCATGTATATGGATGTTTAGGATTATAGAAAATTTCATCTGCAGTTCCAATTTCAACAATTTTACCAGCATACATAACAGCTACACGATCTGCTACGTTTGCCACTACACCAAGATCATGTGTAATAAATATGATTGAGCTTTCTGTTTTCTTCTGAATATCTTTCATTAACTCCAAAATTTGCGCTTGAATCGTAACATCTAAAGCTGTTGTTGGTTCGTCCGCAATGAGTATCTTAGGATTACATGCCAATGCGATTGCAATTACTATACGCTGGCGTTGTCCACCTGAGAACTGGTGTGGATATTGATTTACTCGCTCACTTGCACTCGGAAGTCCTACTAACTCTAAAAGCTCAATGGTTCGTTCTTTCGCTTGAGATTTGCTCATTTTTTGGTGTTTAATTAAACCTTCCATTATTTGAGTACCAATCTTCATGGTTGGGTTTAATGATGTCATTGGATCTTGAAAGATTGTTGAAATATCTTTTCCTCTGACTGCTTGCATTTGTTTATCACTTAATTTAGCTAAATCTTTTCCATCAAATAGTATTTCGCCTTCTTTAATACGCCCAGGAGGGGATGGAATAAGACGTGCTATAGCTCTAGTTGTAACAGACTTACCAGAGCCAGATTCACCAACAATTGCTAGTGTTTCTCCTTTTTTCAAGTCAAAAGAAACACCGCGAACAGCTTTCACTTCTCCTCCATACGTATCAAAGGAAACATGTAAATTATTTACTTCTAAAATGTTTTCCATCTCATTATTACCTCCTATTCGCGCATTTTCGGATCTAATGCATCACGAAGTCCGTCTGCTAGAATGTTAAATCCAATCATAATTAGTGACATAACAATTGCAGGGAATATCATAATATGTGGATTAATTTGTAAAGCTTTAAATCCATCGTTAATTAATGTACCCAAAGATGCATCAGGTGCTTGTAGCCCTAATCCAATAAAACTTAAAAAGGCCTCAAAAAATATTGCATTTGGAATGGTAAACATCGTGTTGATGATAATCATTCCAATTGTATTCGGAATCAGATGTTTCGTTAAAATCCTAGTATGTGATGAGCCAAGTGTTTGTGAAGCAAGTACAAACTCTTGATTCTTTAATTTCAATACTTGCCCACGCACAATCCGAGCCATACCTGTCCACCCGGTAATTGTTAATGCGATAATTATAGCTGTTATACCCGGATCTAATATCATAATCATCAGAATAACAACAACTAAGTTTGGAATACCTACTAATATCTCGATAATACGTTGCATAATATTATCAACTCGTCCACCGAAATAACCGGAAATACCGCCATATGCGACACCAACTACCATATCAATGAAGGCCGCAATTAGTGCAATTAATAACGAAATACGTGTACCCATCCACACACGAGTGAATAAATCACGTCCTAATGTGTCGGTACCAAACCAGAAGTATTCTTCTACTTGTTTATCTGCATATGGATCATACATTGCTTTTACTTTCGCAGAATTGTCGGAGCCATCTCCTTCAGCTTTCACATCAAAATCAATATAAGAAAAATCTTCTTGCGAAAAACGAGCAAGTGCTAAGTCTTTTGCAGCATCTACCGTATCCGCTTCAAAAGTCTCTGATTTCTTACCATTTAACCCAAGCCATTCAATATTTTCTAATCCTTGTACTTTAGGAGGCATACGTGATAAGCCTAAGTCCTGATCATCTAAGCCATGACTTGTTAACATTGGAGCAAAAATAGAAAGTGAAGTTAAGATCACCAATGCGACCATACCAAATATTGCTCCACCATTCTTACGTAAGCGAATCCACGCATCTTGCCAGAAGGAAAGACTTGGTCTATTTATTTGCTCGCTTTTTTCTTCATCTTTCTGTGCTGGAACAAACAGATCTTTATTCAGATTGTCTTTATCCATTAGTCTTTCCCTCCCGCTAATCGAATCCTTGGATCAATAATACCGTATAAGATATCGATAATTAGAATAATCACAATGAACAAAAATGCAAAGAACAATGTTGTACCCATTATGATTGAAAAATCATTTGTAGTTACAGAATTAACAAACTGTTCTCCGATTCCTGGAATAGAAAATATTTTTTCAATAACTAACGTACCAGTCATTAAGCTTACTGCCATTGGTCCCATTACAGTAATTAAAGGTATTAAGGCATTTCGTAAACCGTGTTTGAAAATAATCGCGAATTTTGATACACCTTTTGCTTTCGCAGTTACAATATAATCTGAACCTAACACTTCAATCATTTCTGTACGTAGAAAACGAGCAGATATTGCCATTGGGAAAATGGCTAGAGCGATAACAGGCATAATTGCTTGTTGTGGAGTTCCCCAGAACGCAATTGGTAGCCATCCTAGTTGAACACCAATATAATATTGAAGCAAACCTGCAAAGATAAACGATGGAATCGATATGCCTATTACTGAAATTATATTAGAACCATAATCCATCCAAGAGTTCTGTCTTATCGCTGCAATTAATCCGAGCAACATACCAAATGTGGTTCCTACTATTAGAGCCCAAAAACCTAATTCTGCAGAGATAGGTGCTCTACTCATAAGTATATCTGTTACAGGTTGGTTTTTCATTTGAAATGAAACACCTAAATCTCCTTGCGCTAAATTCCCTAGATATCTAACATATTGGACCGGAATCGGATCATTCAATCCATATTTTTCTAATATAATTTCTCGCTGAGCTTCTGTTACTTTTTCTTCAGCTGTTAGAGGAGATCCGGGAAGCATTTTCATGAGGATAAATGAAAATGTGGCAATGATAAATAACGTGATAAGCATGTATCCAATCCGCTTTAAAATATATTTACCCATAATAATAACCCTCCTGTTCATAAAGGTTTCAACATTCGACAAGAATGTTCAAACAATTCTAAAAACACACACAAATGGAAAAAGAGAGCATATGCCAGCTAAGGCAGTACACTCTCTTACCAAGATTAAATCTTGGTCCCAATTTGCTTTTCTTTACTCTTCAATGTACGCATGTTTATACGTGAAGTCAGCACCCATTGGGTTGAAGATAACACCTTTTACAGACGGTCTCCATAGATATGCACGAGAACGTTGGTACAATGGAGCGATAGCAGCATCTTCCATCAATACTTTCTCTGCCTCTAAGAAGTTTTCATAACGTTTTACTGGATCTGTCAAAAGCTCATTGTTAGCTTCAGCAATTAAAGAATCATACTCTTCATTATTATAGTTGTTTGTCATATATGGTGAAGTAGATGTCCACATTTCTAACCATGTATTAGGATCAAGGTAGTCAGGACCCCAACCAGAGTTTTGAATATCATATTCACCTTTTTCATTACGTGAAATACGCTCTTCAAATGGGACAGATACAACTTCAACAGTTAGGCCTTCTAAGTTTTCTTCTAACTGATCCTTGATGTAAGCATCCATTTCTAATGCTACATCACTGTCACCACCAAGGTAACCCAACTCTACAGAGTCTACACCAAGCTCTTCTAAACCTTTAGCCCAGAAGTCTTTAGCAGCCTCTTTATCTTCAGTGATTAAGTCACCATTAATTTCACGGAAATCTTCACCTGTTTCAGGGTGAGTTGTAAAATCTTTTGGAACAGCACCAGTAGCAGGAATTGAACCGTTAGCTAAAATAACATCAACTAGATCTTGTTTACCAATTGACATTGCAATTGCTTTACGAATGTTTTGGTTTGCAAGCGCTTCATTTGATTGGTTAAGCTTTAGGTAGAATAATGTTGGCTCAGGAAGTGATTTGTAATCTTCTGACCCAGCGTACTTTTCTACATATTCAGCTGATAAACCTGCACGGTCTACTTCGTCTGTGTTATATAAGTTAACTGCTGTACTTGTTTCTTTTACAACACTTACATTAATTTTTTCTAATTTTACTGATTCTGCATCCCAATAATCAGCATTTTTAACAAGTGTCCATTGCTCAGGGTTTTCACCAGTTGGATCCCACTCTGTTAATTTAAATGGACCGTTATAAAGTAAATTATCAGAATTTAATGCATAATCTTCGCCTTTTTCGGTAACAAATGCCTCATTAAGTGGTAAGTAAGTTCCGAAAGTTAATAAACTATGGAAGTAAGGAACTGGTTTTTCAAGTGTAATTTTTAATTCTGTATCACTTACAGCTTCTACTCCTAATTCTTCTACTGGAACTTCTCCCTTATTAACTGCTTCTGCATTTTTAAGTACACCGTTCATCATAAACGGACCATATTCTGAACCAGTTTGTGGATCAACAGCACGTCTCCATGCAAAAACAAAATCAGCAGCTACAACGGGTTCTCCGTTTGACCAAACCGCATCATCTCGTAATTGAATTGTCCACTCTGTACCATCTTCACTGATTTCAGGTTCACCAGCTGCAATAGCAGGTATTGGTTGCGCATTCTCATCTAGGCGATATAGACCTTCCATTGTTTCACCTAAGAATTGAAATGCTACTGCATCAGTAGCTTGCGCAGAGTCCATTGTTGGAATTTGTGCCGATTCTAGTATGTTTAATACTTGTTCTGGTGCACTATCTTCTGTTCCTTCACCGCCATCTGATGATGTATCATCACCACCACTACAAGCCGCAAGGAATACTGTTAGTACTAGTCCGAAAACTAGTAATAGCCAATTTGACTTTCTCATTGTAATAATGACCTCCCCTAAGTTTTAATTTTCTAAATATTTTGCAGATGATAATATCCACAAAATGAATTATACAAGTTTTCAAACAATTTTGCATTATTTTTTTACATTTGTTTTAAATAAACAGGTATTTTTACCTAATTTTAAGTAATTTAAAATTAACATATAGTTATTTTTACCTATTAACGTTGTAATTATTTTCCTTATTTTTTATACACTTTTGTTTCTAGCATATTTCACTCTCAATATTTTGAGTTTATGCTATACTATTTTTTAGTATTATTTTACGGAGGTGGACACTTGCAACGTTTTAAAAAGATGAATTCAACCATTTTAATACTTCTTATTAACCTATTTGTTATTATGACTATTTCAATTATAAAGGATGGAACCATTGAATTACTATATTTAATTAACACAATATTTTATTTCTTTGTTGGGTACTTACTACTTTGGCTAACATTTATGACAATTCATGGTGGTTTTTTCGACGGTGTAACATATGGTTTCAGAAAAGCGAGTGGTAGTATTTTCAAAAAAAACTACTCAATGGAATGGGACGAAAAACCGTTACCATCAAAGCGTGTTAATGAAAAACTTGTTTCTATATTTCGGTTTCAAGCTATTGGGCTTGGATGTATCATGTCTATACTGTTAGTTTTTTATTATATGTAGTTGCATCTACTTTATGATTTTATTATAATTTATATTAATATTTAAATTGGACGTCGATTGAGTATAGGATTTATTCCCACTAGATAACAGAGAGTCTGATTAGCTGAGAACAGACACTACGGAATAATGAAATTGGGACTCAGGAGTCATCGTTGTGTAATAACAACCGTAACGCAGGCGTTAACTGATTTGAGTGATCTCATATTCCTGAGGTAAAAAGGGTGGCACCACGATTCGATCGTCCCTTTCTATGGAATATGTTTTTTTATTTTCAAGAGGTTTTTTTCGAGCCATGCTATAAAAAGAATAGGTAAAGGATGATAAACAATGAAAACAATTTTTTCAGGTATACAACCTAGTGGTGCACTAACACTAGGAAACTATTTAGGAGCTTTAAAACATTTCGTTGATCTTCAAGATGATCATGACTGTTATTTTTGTATTGTTGACGAACACGCAATTACAGTTCCGCAAGATCGCTTGAAGTTACGCGATAACATTCGTTCTCTTGCCGCATTATATTTAGCGGTAGGTATTGATCCAGAAAAATCAACATTATTTATTCAATCTGAAGTAAGTGCGCATACACAGTTAGGCTGGATGATGCAAACGATTAGTTATATTGGTGAATTGGAACGAATGACACAATTTAAAGATAAATCAGCAGGAAAAGAAGCCGTATCTTCTGCATTGTTAACTTACCCTCCGCTTATGGTATCAGACATACTACTTTATAACACAGATATTGTGCCTGTAGGAGAAGATCAAAAGCAGCATTTAGAGTTAACTAAGACTTTGGCGCAACGATTCAATAACAAATATAATGATATATTTACGATTCCCGAAATAAGTGTTCCGAAAGTCGGTGCACGAATTATGTCATTACAAGAACCGACAAAGAAAATGAGTAAGTCTGACGAAAATCAGAAAGCTTCCATATTTATGCTAGATGATCCAAAACAAATTGAGAAAAAGATCAAGAGTGCAGTTACAGATTCAGAAGGTATTGTGCGATTTGATAAAGAGAATAAGCCTGGAATAAGTAACTTACTAACGATTCATGCAAGTTGCACTGGAGAAAGTATTGAAACATTAGAGAAAAAATATGAACATGCTGGTTATGGTGTATTTAAGCAAGATACAGCTGATGTTTTGATTGGATTGTTAGAGCCGATTCAGAAACGTTATCACGAACTAATTGTTTCATCAGAACTTGATGAAATTTTAGATCTTGGTGCAGATAAAGCTGCTTATAAAGCAAACAAAACATTAGCAAAAGCAAAAAAAGCAATGGGATTAGGGAGAGTAAAAAAGAAAAAATAATAAAGTGAAAAGTCATTCCACACAGCTACTTAGCTAGGAATGACTTTTTTATAATATTCTCTTATACTTATGCTTATTTCTCATATTCTGTTCTAGTTCCCATAATTGTTCAAAGAACGGTTGGCCTTTGACCATTTTTTTACAGATCAATTCGTGTTGTTTTGACCATCCTTCAACAAGCGAAGTATAGAGTTTGTTCCATGCTTCGAAAGACGTCAATTTTTGAATTGATTGATACTCATTCGGCATCCACTCTGTTAACCAGTAATGTACTTCTTGCGTATTTTTTGTTTGTTTTAACTGATCTAATACCATCATTAACAATTGTTTTAAGTGTCTTTCTCTTCGGGTTAAGCCAATCATAGCTTTAGGTGGTAAAGAGAGAATATGATATGTTTTTTCATAGTTGTTGTTTTCTAAAACAAATTGGTATGATTTATATGATTTTACCGCTTCAAAAACAAGTCTTTCTTGTCTAGGGATTAAGCGACTTTTTCTAATTGGGATTTGATAACCCATCGTATCAATTGCTAAAGCCGATTGTCCATTTGTTACAATTGTTGCATATTCAATTGGGATTCTGTCTTGGTTTTTACGGAGATACGATGCATTTCTTATTTTCTTTAATAACATATCAGGAAGGTCAGTTAAATCGTTTTCAATTTGCTGAAATAATTTGGAGTCTACATAAGTGATAGGCACTTGATCCAATATTTCTATTCCATCATACTTACGCCATTCATGGAATTCACAAACATTGTAACCATTTTCTTCTCCTTCAAACCAATTCACCCATACATCATGTAAATATTGCATATGTATGCCCTCGCTTCCATTCATCAAATTTAATTTTATCTATATGATTTGATTAAGAGGATTGTATTTTATTTAGCATTCAGTATGGCCAACTAAAAAAAATTTATTCATTTTACTATATGCGCTAGCTTTGGTATTGTGACAGAAATTATTATAATTCCGATTAATACTAGATAACATTCACTTCTTGATATTATGAATTTAAAGTATTCCATCCATGTTAAACCTGCTGGAATCAAATTCAAATATAGAATCATGGTGACACTACCTGCTACAGTAAATCCAAACCCAATTAAAAAAATGCATAAATAAATCATCACCATTCTCCTTTTTTTAGCTTGTCCTTTGTTTAGATTGTATGAGTCAGATCAAAAAGAATACCATCGACTTCATGATAAACAATATTAAAAATACGAATAGAAAAAGCTGCCTACAATTAGACAGCTCTTTTTCTATTCGTATTTTTTGAAGATTAATGTTGCATTATGTCCACCAAATCCTAATGAATTACTTAATGCATAAGAAACGTTAGCCTTTTTTGCTTTATTCGGAACGTAATTCAAATCACATTCCGGATCTTCTGTTTCATAATTTATTGTAGGTGGAATAATGCTATCTGTGATTGCTTTAATACATGCAATCGCTTCAACAGCTCCAGCTGCACCTAATAAATGTCCAGTCATCGACTTAGTGGATGACATGTCAAGCTGATATGCATGTTCACCAAATACAGTTTTCACTGATTTCGTTTCAAATGAATCGTTCATTGCTGTGCTTGTTCCATGCGCATTAATATAATTTATTGCTGTTACATCAATTTCAGCATCTTCTATAGCCTGACGCATCGATCTTGCAGCACCTTCTCCTTCTGGCGCAGGCGCTGTAATATGGTAAGCATCTGCTGCAGAACCATATCCAACAATTTCTGCATAAATAGTTGCTCCTCTGGCTTCAGCTGCTTCTAATGATTCTAACACTAAAATGCCAGCTCCTTCTCCCATAACAAATCCATCACGATTTTTATCGAATGGACGACTTGCTGTTTTGGGATCATCATTAAAAGATAAAGCTTTAGCAGTTGAGAACCCAGCTACTGCCATACCCGTTATTGGCGCTTCGGCTCCACCAGTAATCATATAGTCGGCATCGCCTCGTTCGATTACTTTAAAAGCATCACCGATTGAATTTGTTCCTGTAGCACATGCCGTTACCGTACAAGAATTAATTCCTTTTGCTCCTAGTTGAATGGAAATTTGACCAGCTGCCATATCAGGTATTAACATCGGTACAAAAAAAGGACTTACACGGCGGTAACCTTTTTCGTTGAACTTTTGATATTGTTCCTCAAAAGTTGTCATACCTCCAATACCCGAACCTACCCAAACACCTACTCGTGATGCATTTTCATCATTAATCTCTAAATTTGCGTCTTCCACGGCCATTTTTGCTGCAGCTACTGCATATTGGGTAAATAAGTCCATTCTTTTTACATCTTTTTTATCCATGTATTGTGTCGGATCCCAATTTTTCACTTCTGCCCCAACTTTGGCAGGAAAATCATCTTTATTTACTTTAGTAAAATAATCAATCCCCGAATTTCCTTCTATTAAGTTTGACCATAATTGATCAATTGTATTTCCTAATGGGCTCACAGTTCCCATCCCTGTTATTACCACACGTTTCTTGGTCATACCTATTTCCTCCTATATAGATAATCTAATAATTTATTTTGTTACATATGATAGATTTTATCATTTATTTTCCCCATCTTAAACCGACTGCACCCCAAGTGAGTCCTCCCCCAAATCCTACTAATACGATGAAATCATCATCTTTTACATCTCCATTTTGAACTGCTTCTGCTAATGCGATCGCTATAGATGCCGATGATGTATTTCCATATTTCTTTACGGATGTATTCATCTTTTCAACTGGAATATCTAACTTGTTTCTTGCAGCTTCCATGATTCGAATATTCGCTTGGTGTGGAATGAGGTAATCAACATCTTCTTTATTTAGACCCGCTTGTTTAACAACGTTCAAAGACGATTCCGGCATTTGTCTTACAGCAAATTTAAATACCTCTCTGCCATTCATTTGAATAAATTTCTCTTCTTGCTGAAGGTATTTACCACCGCCACCGTCAGCTCCTAATTCAAACGATTTAATTCCTCGCTCCTCACTCACATTACCAATAATAGCTGCTCCAGCCCCGTCTCCAAATAATACACATGTATTTCGATCCGTCCAATCAGTAATTTTAGAAAGTTTCTCTGCTCCCACAACTAATACGTGTTTATAAACACCTGTATCTATAAATTGTTTTGCTGTTATGACTCCATACATAAACCCTGCACATGCGGCACTAATATCCATTGCCGCAGCTTTTGTTGCACCCAAACGCTCCTGTAACATACAAGCTACAGTTGGAAATGGCTTATCTGGGGTAACTGTTGCAATTAATATTAGATCAATATCTGTTGGGCTAATTCCCGCGTCTCTTATTGCTTGCTCTGACGCATAATAAGCCATATCAGATGTATCTATGTCATCACTTGCAATTCTTCGTTCTTCTATACCTGTTCTCGTACGAATCCATTCATCATTTGTATCAACTATTTTTTCTAGATCATGATTCGTTACTATATTTTCTGGAACGTATTTACCTACTCCAGTTATACCTGCGTTCATATACTTCAACCCTCTCAAAAAATATTCAATTTATATTTTTAACATCAAATATTAAGACTTGGTACTAATATACGATAATTTTATTAATTTATCAAGTTTTGATACTTAAAAAACACTCACATTAGTATACAAAAGAAAAAACGAAAGAACTGAAGTATCAGTTTATCTTTCGTTTGGTAATAAGCCTGTTTCTGTATATTTTTCAATTTCGTCCTCAATATATCGCTTAAATACATTTGGCATTTCTGGACTAAATGTGCCCAGCGAAATTACTTCATCCTCAAAATCGTAAGTAAATATACCTCCATCTAAATTGCCTTTATCAAATTTCTCCGCAGCTAATAAATAAAGCTTGTCTACATGTTGAACAGTACTTGTTAAAACCGTGTGTCTCCCTAACTCAGATTGATCACTCACAAAGCCAATAGCATATTTATTTTGTTGACGAACACGATCAATAATTTCTTTACTAAAAGAATCTCCTGCTGGATAAAAGACATCCACATGGTTATTATTCATTTCAGAAAAAATCTCTATTGCACGCTCCGTATTATCCCAGTCATTAACAAAATTCATAGAGATGGTGGCATCCGGATTTTGATAACTCACCCCTTCATAAAATCCTTCTATCTCTGGCTGCCATTCATAAGCTCCGATAATACCGACTTGATTTGTTTCTGTCATTTTACCAGCAATCATACCGGCAAAGAAACCCATGGCATTCGAGTTAAAATGTAAACTTGTTAGATTATCTCCTTTGTAAGCGCCGTTAAAATACACAAATTGAATGTCGGGATAGTTTTCTTTAATGTTATTGAAATATTTACCATAAATACTACTATGACCAAATATTAAATTCACACCTTGTGTAGTAAACTCGCCAACTGCTTTATTAACTTCCTCTTGTGTTTTTACTTCTTCTTTAAAAAACACATCCACATTGTATTTATCTTTTATTTGCAATAAACCATTATACCCTTTTTCTCCCCATGTTTGGTCGTTGATGGAATGTTCTACAAGCATCCCCACTTTATTGATCTTACCGCCAGAATTACAACCAGTTAAAGAAACAAGTGCTACAAAAATTGTTGTAAAATAAAGTATAATAATGATGTTCTTCAATTTATGCACATCCTCATACAGCTATGATTACTATTTTATTTTACCTTTTCCTAATAAAACAGTAAACGGAAAAACACGAATTAGATATCGTGATGTTCATATATTGCTTTGAATTGCTGATAATGCGACTCCAATTCTGTGAGTTTATTTTTAAAATTTCTTTGTTCTATCATATATAAATTAGATATATCATGCTGGTTTCCTTCGTTTTTCTTCATGCATAATTGTATAACATTCGGTTTTAAGCTAGCTCCGATAATTTGTAATACAACAAAAATAAAATCCTCTATAGCTACAGCACTCTGTTTAAATAATTCTGAGTTGAAAGATATTTTCTCCTTATTCCACCTTAGAAAAAAGCTATCTCTTGGCATCCAAACACCATAGATAAGTGGCATGCGAATGTAGGTCACTAAATCATTTCTATCTGTTAGCACATTCGTATGAAGCGAATAAACATCTACTTCTTTTGTTAAATTTATATAGTTTTGATCTGAGCGGTTAATTAAAAGAATATGTTCGACGGACTGTTGTTGAATTTTATGATACGTTTCTGAGGTTTCATCCATAAATGTAAAGTTCGCATTTCTTCCTATTGAAAGTAAAAAGTGCGTTTTTAATTCTGAATCTAATTTATCTACACCAACAACCTTTTCTCCATCTGATAAAAGCTGTTCAACGATGTGATAACCGATCCAATTAAACGCGCCTACAATGACATACATATAAATCACCTTTCTTTATCGAGACGAATTAAAATAAATAATTATTTTATAAAAAAAAGATTAGCTTTATTTTCATGATTTTATTTGGTAAGATATATAAAGAATGTTTTTAATAGAGGTGAGAACTATGCGTTACCTTGGCTTATTAATTTGGTCATTTGCAATCAGCTCTGCTGTAGGCTATATATTATTAAGCATGGCTGGAGAACAATTTAGTATAGGACCAGTTCTTGCTTTAACAGTAGGACTTACTGTTGTAGTCTCAATAGTTGGGGATGGTATTATAACTAAGAATGATACCAATGAAACAGTCGAATAGTTAGGTAAATACCCCCTTGCCATACCTATTGGTAAGGGGGTATTTTTAACCTTAAAACCATGGTAAGACACTTAATGCAGTTAACGCGGCCAATGGCAATACTAATCGTCTAAAACGTCCATAACCTGGATATGGGCCATATGGTGGTCTTGGACCATATGGATAACCACCTCCATAAGGATACCCACCGTACCCATAACTCGGATAGTATTGACGACTATTTTCTGCTTCCGGCATTGTTTGCATTGTATTTGGAATTGCGAGGTGCACAGATTGTTCATCAACATCTGTTATGATACCATCAATCGCTGTTCCATCTGACGTTTCTATTAATACATAATGATACATATGATTCTTACATAAATCATACATTTGTGGTACTTGATATTGTGGATTCTTCATCTAACCCTCTCCTCTCTTCATCGGTATTTTATGCAACTGAGATAGGGCATGTGACAAACACACAATTGATTGTAAACAGTAAGATAAACTATTAGATTAGGAGAGTTAAAATGGAATATTCAGATTCACTTGCTATATTGTTAAAATATATTTTCTTTGGATTCATTCAAGGTTTCACGGAGCCTATCCCCATTTCGTCTAGTGGGCATTTAGTTATTGTACAAAACTTATTTAATTTAAAATTAGAAAATTTATCTTTTGAAATTTTAGTTAATTTCGGCTCATTGATTGCTGTATTAATGATTTATCGGAAAGATATCATTCGCCTAATCCAGAATGGTTTCAAATACATTGTCAATCGAGAGTTAGAAGCAAAAACAGATTTTAATTTCATCTTGTATCTTATAGTAGCGACAATTCCTGCTGGTGTAATCGGATTATTGTTTGAAGACCAAATCGGAGAAATTTTTAGTGTTAATAAAATTATCGGTATTACACTTATTGTCACAGGAATCGCACTATGGATTATTAGAAATATTCGCGGCCGAAAAAACGATGGCGCATTAACTTTGAAAGATGCAATTATTATTGGGCTAGCACAATCAGTTGCTTTAATCCCTGGTATTAGTCGTTCTGGTGCTACCATTGTAGCTGCTATGTTACTAGGAACAAAACAAGAGACTGCATTGCGATTCTCATTCTTACTTTATATCCCAATTAGTTTAGGGACCATGATTCTTTCATTAGATGATTTGTTTACACCTGAGCTAAAAACAATGTGGATACCTTATTTATTAGCCTTTATCACAGCAATCGTTGCTACATATTATTCATTGCGTTGGTTTATGAACATTATGGCTAAAGGAAATTTGAAATATTTTGCCTTCTATTGTTTCATCGTCGGTTTTTTTGCTTTTCTTTTACTATAAATCGTTCTAAACTAAGAGGAATACACCTATTTTGCTAGGAGCTGATATTCATGGATGAAAAAAGACAGCTAAAAGGGATGTCTAAAGACCTTTCAGCTGTATTATCAGCAGTTGATCATCGCATACCCATTAAAAAGAATACTTTCTTATTTCAACAAGGTGAAGAGGTTTCTGAACTATACATTATCTATTCTGGGAGAGTACAAATAGGAAAAATCTCTCCAGATGGACGTGAGTTAACTCTACGTATATGCGCAAAACATGATATAGTCGGTGAGCTGGCTTTTGAAGAAGAACAACCGAAATACATCCTTAATGCAAAAGTTATGGAGGATGGCGAGGTTGGAGTAATTAAGAAACAAACATTAGAAGAGAAATTATTAGTTGATCCAAACTTGACTATGGAATTTTTAAAAATAATGAATCTCACTTATCGAAAAGATCAAACCAAATTCAGAGATCTTGTGCTTCATGGTAAAAAAGGGGCTTTATACTCCACACTTATACGTTTAACAAATAGTTATGGAAAAAAAGTACCCGACGGAATCTTAATTAACATTAGTTTGACAAATCAAGAATTAGCTAACTTCTGTGGTACCTCACGAGAAAGTGTGAATCGTTTATTAAACGATCTGCGTAGAAATAACATCATTAAGATCGAAAAAGGAAAAATAACTATTTTTGATTTAGAATTTTTGAAAGAAGAAATTAATTGCGAAAATTGCCCAATTGTTTTATGTACAATTGATTAATTAGAGAACCTATTCAACAAGTTGAATAGGTTCTCTTTAAAAGGAAGTGTTAATGTGGCTAACGATATAATAAATATGTTGAGAGATTTTCCACTATTTAAAGATTTAACAGATTCAGAGCTGGTATCTATTAAAACGTTATTACGCATGAATACATATAAAAAGGGAGAGCATGTTTTTTTTCATGAAGAGCCACTAAAATGTATTTATTTCATTGAACATGGTAATGTGAAAATTTATAAAAATGATATCAACGGTAAAGAACAAATTGTTAATGTTTTGACTAAAGGAGAGATGTTTCCGCATCAAGGTTTCTTTCAGCGTAGTTACTACCCTGCAAATGCAGTAGCAATGGAGCAAACGAAATTGCTCTCTCTACCGATACAGTCCTTTGAAGCATTGCTTCTTGAGCAGCCGTCATTGAGTGTGAAGTTAATTTACATGCTCGGAAATTTGATTGTCGATCTACAAAATCGATTGGAGGAGCAGATTTTACATAATAGTTTTGAACAGATTCTTATGCTATTGTTACGTCTCTCTGAAAAACATGGCGTAGCATCGGACAATCATTGGATTACTTTAAACCAGTTCTTTTCGAATCAAGAAATGGCAAATATGATTGGAGCAAGTCGGGAAACGATAAGCAGAACAATGTCACAGCTAAAGAAAAAAGACGCAATAAAAAAAGAAAGCACTGGCTACTTATCTATTCAACCGGAAAAACTGTATCAATTGTTCTTCATTGAGTAGGTCAATGAAAGCTTAAAATCCAACCGTCCGAATGCATACAGTTGGACGGTTGGATTTTATTTTTTAATCTGGAATTCCTAATGCAATTTTCGCGTATCTTGACATACGGTCTTTGCTCCAAGGTGGGCTCCAGACAATATTTACTTGTGTGCTTTTCACTTCTGGAATGTCTTCTAAACAGCGTTTTACATCTTCTTCAATATGTGCCGCCAATGGACAACCCATAGCTGTTAATGTCATGGTTACTACTGCTGTTCCATCGTCTTCCAGATCAACACCATAAATAAGACCCAAATTAACAATATCTATACCAAGCTCTGGATCAATTACATTTTCCAAAGCACCCATTAAATTTTCCTGTAATGCTTCTTCCATTTTAACATTCCTCCTGTTCACATACTTACTATATATTATAAACATAAATTTTGAAAAATTAAATGATCTAAATCACATTTTACAATTGTAACTCAAACCAATTTGCAGTCTCGATCATCGCAAATCGACTTACTTTATGCCCTGCACCTACTTCACGTAAGAAACGAATATTTTCTGGATTCTTATATAATGGCACAACAGCTTCATGAAAATTATAAGCATGATCAAATGGAACAACTGAATCTGCTTCACCATGCCAGAAAAATAATGGTCTTCCAGCCAACACTTCAGGTTGCAAAGACAGATCCAATTCTTTTGATTTATCTAATATTGTAGTTATATCATTCTTTTCAAAAAAATCTTGTAGTCCTTGTTCTTCTAAAATACTTATTAACCCTTCCATATACGAAGTTAATTTCGGTGTTCCCATTAGAATCGCTGCTGTTTTAATCCAAGGATATTGCGTCAACGCAGCAGCTGTCGTCATTCCACCCATACTCGTGCCAGCAAGTCCAAATCTTCCGTCAGCAATTAACCCCTTCTCATCTAAAAAATATTTTATTTGTTTAATTTCTTCCACATTTTTCTGAACAATTTCAAAAAACTTCAACTGTCTCTCCTCTTGAGAAACTTCTCCTTCTCTTTCTCCATGAAGTAAACAATCAGGTAAAATAACACGATAACCTTTTTCAGCCAACATATATGCCAATGGTAAATTATGTTCTTTTGCACTAGTAAATCCGTGCATGTAAGTAATTACAGGTAATGGCTTATTTACGTGTGTTTCCTCTTCTACAATTAGAATAGGTATGTCTGCCCAGTATTGTTTATTAATATGTATCATTTAATAAAGTCCCTTTCTATCTTTATATATTGTATTTATAGTATTATCATATATTCTACAAGCTCTAGATGCAAAAATTAGCCATAAAACATTTATTCCTTTACAGTGAGACTTTTCTTCTTTACACTATACTTACTAATATGAGGTGATTTTACATGACAAATAATCGACATCTGATTGCTTTAGATCTAGATGGCACACTGCTGACAGATAAAAAGGTCATCAGTGAAAAAACAAAACGAACCGTACTTCAAGCAATGAAAGAAGGACATATCGTTGTAATTGCAACAGGTAGACCACATCGAGCAAGTATTGATTACTATCATGAATTAGGACTAGAAACGCCGATGGTCAACTTCAATGGTGCACTCATTCATCATCCTACTGATACAAAGTGGAAAGCTTTACATAGCCCACTTCCTGTACGAACAGCAAAAGCAATTATTCAAACGTGTTATGATCTTGGAGTGAAGAATGTTATGGCTGAGGTCTCTGATGATGTATACCTTGACCGTTATGACGAAGAACTCATGGAAATTCTCTTCACTGATAAAGAAGAAAGTCCAATTACTATCGGCTCATTAAAAAATCAACTGAATGTGGATCCCACTTCGCTGTTGATTCATCCACATGAATCACATATTACGACTTTAAGAGAACGATTAGACACTGAGCATTCAACTGTTATTGAACATCGTAAATGGGGTGCTCCATGGAATGTTATTGAAGTCGTTCGAAAAGGGATGAACAAGTCAGTCGGATTAAAGCGAATTGCGCACTATTACCATATTCCTCAAGAAAATGTTATTGCGTTTGGTGATGAAGACAACGATTTAGAGATGATTGAATATGCAGGTGTAGGTGTGGCAATGGGAAATGCTATTGAAGAATTAAAAGATATTTCTAATCACGTAACAGAAACTAACGAAGCAGATGGAATTGGGTTATTTTTAGAAAAATACTTAGATTTATCAACTAAAACTGTCTAGTCCGTCGTATAAAAAATGATTTTTTGTTTAAATTAAGCTTGTAGTTCATTTATGGATTACAAGCTTTTTGTTTGTAATAACATCTGCGTGTGTTTCATTACTGTAGGAGGTTTACGTATGACAAAAAAAAGTAAATCAAAACGTTTTACCGCACAAGGTGCTGATTCAGTAAGAAAACATGATGAGCGTTTTCCTTATAAAGAACGATTAGCAGATTTAGACCAAAACAAATCGAATGTTTAGGAGGGCCTGGCATGGAAAATCATTTTATGCAACAAGCTAAGCAAGCAATACAACGTTTAACTAACGGCCATTCAATGTCTGATAAAGATAAACAAGCCGCTAGCAACGCTATTCAATCAGCATATTCAAAGGCTACACCTCAAGAACAAGAAGAGCTTCAGCAATTAGAGCAGCAATTAAGAGAAAATCAAGAATTACAATAAGACTGCAACATATATTGTCACACTCCAGAATAATCACAAGCTGACGCTCAGCTAAGATATAAAAAACACCCTATAGACTTTTATTTGATTTAGTCTATAGGGTGCATAACATAAAATTATTTTTTAAATAATCGCTGAACCAATCGTTTTATCCTAGCTTCTAATTGTTTAACATTAAATGGCTTTGTAATATAATCATCTGCACCAAGCTCTAATGCTTGGACCATATCACTATTTTTTTGCCTACCAGTCAACATAATTATCCCCAATTCTTCTTCATTTACAATTTCTCTAAGTTTTTGCAAAATGTCCAAACCGTCCATTTTTGGCAAAACACCATCTAACAAAAGAATTTTTTTATCTCTTCCTTTGTACCAATCAGAGGAAATAAAACCTTCTCCATCTGAAAAACTTTCTACTTCGATTTGATAAGGGTTAATTTCTAACTTAGTCAATTTATCTTTCAACATGTGCCGAACAAAACGATCATCATCCACTATTGCTAACTTCAATATTTCCCTTTGGTCTGACAATTGTTCTTGATCTACTAATCCGTTATACTTCACAATTCGTTTACGCCCGTGCTTCTTACCATAGTTTAGTGCGCGATCAGCTTGTTCAATCAACGTTTCTATTTGCTCAATTTGTATATCCATCTGTGAAACACCGGCAGTAAAGCTTATGGGTAAGTCCTTACCATCCAGATTAAATGGCGTCTTCAGTAAACCGTCTAATAGTTGTTGCATATATTCAGCAGCTGCCGCTTGATCTAATTCATTAATAATTAAAATAAATTCCTCTCCACCATAACGAATGAAGTAGTCTTTGTTTTGTTTATTACGAAGAATAAAAGCAGAGAAGTATTTTAACACGTCGTCCCCTACACCATGACCATATTGATCATTAGTCCGCTTAAAGAAATCCAAGTCTAAAATTGCAATGCAAAAGACTCTATCCGATTGCTTGTACTTTTTCATTAGTCCTTTCCAAATAGTATTTAGAAAAGTACGATTATAGGCCTGTGTTAATTCATCAATTAATATGCTCTCTCTAAAGAAATGCTGTTGACGAATTCGGTTTTGCAATATGTGTTCTAATACATCATATTGGATTGGCTTTTCAATATAGTCAGTGACATCCGCGTCATAAGCTTTCATCTTTAAATGCGCGTCACCTTGTTTACCAACAACCATCATAATCATACCAGATTCATTTGCACGCTTTTTCAAGCGATGGATAATATCGAAAACCATCTGTTCATCATTACAAAGATGAAGAATAAGAACATCAGGATGAAAGTCATAAAAGAACTGAACCGCCCTATTTCTATTCGTTGCTAATAAAACTTCATATTTTTTATCTTCTAATGCCTCTTTTGTTTGGTTTAATGAGTTCTCATTCTTATCTATTAGTAGGATACGTTTTCGGTTTTCCAGTTTTTTTGTTTCTTCGTAAAAAAGCTCCATTAATGGTTGAATAAAATTACTCCATTCAGCATTAGTCCAATCGATCTTATCTGTCATGTTTAATCGTTCTAATAAACTCGATGATACTTGGCTAAATTTATCTAAACCTACATAACTAGCTGTTTTGCTAATATTAGTTAATATTTCATATAGATCATCTCTAGAAATCGTTTTTTGCTGATCCAATGTGTCTATTATTTTTTTGTGACGTTCGATATACATTTGCTTGTATGTATCCATTAAGCGTTCACTCCAAATTCTCATTACATTGATTCCAAACGATCGAATCAATATGAATATCTACTTCTATTAGCGTAAAACAAGTTTAGACGTTTATCAATGCTTTTTGACTTTAATCTTCAAGATATTTTTGCTAAACTAAACAAAAGAATATGTTACGTCTAGGAGGAAATAACATGAGTGTTTTAGTCGAATCAACACCGAACCCGAACGCAATGAAATTTAGTACTGATTCCATGATTTTTCAAGGTGATAATAGTATATCTGTCATGCCAGGTCAAACGAGTGAACATGCTATTATGAATGATTTAATGCAATTAGATGGCGTTGACAATGTATTTGGTTTTCAGCACTTCATTACTGTGAATAAATTAATTGATGCTGACTGGGATCAAATCATTCCTAAAGTAGAAGCGATTATTAATCAGTACGGTTATTAATATAAGTTAGCAAAAAAATGTACAAGGCGATATCGCCTCGTACATTTTTTTAATCATTTTTTCTAAAGAAACCGAAGATTCCTGTCGTTTGGACAACATTTGTAAAAGCATTCGGATCCACTTCATGAATAATTCGTTCTAAATCATATAGTTCATACCTCGTAATGACTAATACAAGCATTGCTTTATCTTCTTTTGAGTACGCCCCTCTAGCAGGTAATATCGTTATACCGCGCACCATCGTATCATGTATCGCTTGTTGTAACTCATCCGCTTTTTTCGTAACAATCATTGCTGTTAACTTCTCATGACGTGTATGCAAGGCGTCAATTACACGCGTTGTCACATACAAAGTAAGTAAAGTATACAATGCGTTTTCTGGTTCATTTAAGATACCTGCTAATAGAATAATGATTCCATTAATAATCATAAGATAACTTCCAATAGGTCGATCCTTTTTACGAGAAAGGAACATTGCAACTATATCTGAACCACCGGTAGAAGCACCCCATTTCAGTGTGATCCCTATACCGACACCACCAATTACACCACCAAATACGGCATTTAACATAATATCTCCTGAAAAGCTAAGGACAGGTAATATTTCCAAACACACCGTTGTAATTGCAACAGATAAGAAACTATAAACTGTGAAATGTCTTCCAACTTTTAACCAGCCCAGAATAGCAACAGGAATATTTAATAATAATAGCCAAATACCCGTACTAATAAAGTCGATGTTTAAATAATCTGAGAATACAGTTGATAAAAGTTGTGCCATCCCCGTAAAACCACTAGCGTAAACATCTGCGCCAATTAAGAAAAAGTTTAGCGCAATGGCATTAAGTAAAGCACCTAAAACAACAATCGCAATTCTTTTCGCTTCAAATAAAAACATATAGTAAACCCCCAATCAAAATCGCACACTTACCTATTTAAGTATTTTACATTTATATTAAACATACCCAACCTGTATGTTCTTTAATCAAGGAGTATGATCAAGATTTTTTACTTTGACGAATACCCTTGCTAACTATAAACTAGAAGTATTACTTATGCAATGGCTTTATTTTAATTTTTTAATAAAATTATATAGGGGGGATATTAAAATGGCGGTACAAATACTAGCGGATTCCGCGTGTGATTTATCACAAGAAGATATGGAAACATATGGGGTTCATTGCGTTTCTTTAACTGTACAATTAAAAGGCAAAGATTATGAGGATGGAAAAACCATTTCTGCAAAAACAGTGTACGATGCGATGCGTGATGGTGAAACACCTAAAACCTCACAAGTTTCTCCTGCTGCTTTTCAAGCCTTATTTGAAACTTATGCAAAGCAAAATAAATCCTGTCTTTATCTCGCATTTTCGTCTGAATTGTCAGGTACTTATCAGTCAGCAAAAATTGCAGAAGAGGATATAAAGGAAGCGTATCCTGATTGGGAATTGACGATCATTGATACAAAGTGTGCCTCGATAGGATACGGCTTAGTTGTCATTCGCGCAGCTGAATTAGCTAAACAAGGAGCTTCTCTACAAGAAATTGAGCGAATTAGCAGTTATTATGCTGCACATATGGAGCACATTTTTACTGTTGACGATTTAGAATATTTATATCGTGGTGGAAGAGTCAGCAAATCGGCTGCTTTTGTTGGTACGTTACTCAAAATTAAGCCACTTCTTCATGTAGAGGATGGAAAACTTATTCCGCTTGAGAAAATTCGCGGCTCCAAAAAAGTATGGAAGCGTATGTTAGAAATTATGGAAGAACGTGGTGTAGATTTAAAAGATCAGCGAATTGGAATTAGTCACGGGGACGCACTCGATACCGCAAATCAATTAGCAGAGATGATCCAATCAACATTCGGAGTAAAAGATATTAAAATTAATATGATTGGTTCAAGTATAGGAGCACATGCTGGACCAGGAACAATTGCATTATTTTTCTTAAATGATACGTATCAATAATTTAAACTGTACTAATATATATACTTAACTAAAAGAGAATAACTTTTAAGCAATTTCTATTTATTTTAAAAACAAACTATGCATGCATAGTTTGTTTTTTTATGAGAAATGATTATTTAGTAATTGTCGGGAGAGGTCTTCTGTGTAAAGATAATAAAATAGCTATTGCTATCTATAAGGAATAGTCGTAAAGTTATAATCATGTCTTCACTTCTTTTCTACATTAAGATAAGTGAAACGTCAGTGAACATCACTAGATATGGAAGGAGTTACTATCTTTGACAGATGTAAATAAAACAAAAAAGTTAACCTTATTTGCTTTGACTTGGCCTATTTTTGTTGAAATATTACTTCATATGCTCATGGGTAATGCTGATACACTTATGCTTAGTCAATATTCAGATAATGCTGTTGCAGCAGTTGGCGTTTCTAATCAAATTTTATCCGTTGTAATTGTAATGTTTGGCTTCGTGGCAGCTGGTGCTTCTATTCTAGTTGCGCAAAATCTGGGAGCTAACCGACCATTAGTTGCCGGTAAAATTGCGGTGACATCGATAAGTCTAAATTTAATATTCTCATTACTTTTAAGTTTATTTCTTACCTTTTTTAGTACAACATTATTGAATCTAATGGATTTACCGCACGAATTAATGGGTGAAGCAGATGCTTATATGAATATAGTCGGTGGCTTTATATTTGTTCAAGCACTTATTATGACTGTTTCCGCTATTTTACGAAGCTATGGATATACCAAAGATACGATGTACGTTACTATCGGTATGAATATTATAAATATTATTGGTAACTTTTTTGTTATCTTTGGACCATTTGGATTCCCAGTATTAGGAGTTATTGGTGTTGCTTATTCTACAATGATTAGTCGATTCTTAGGATTTATCACTTTATTGATTATTTTAATTAAACGCAACAAAGGAACATTGCCATTCCGCTCTTTTTATCGATATGAGAAACAAAATGTTTTAGATCTACTTAACATAGGGGTTCCGTCTGCCGGTGAACAATTATCCTATAATGCCAGCCAGATGGTTATTACTTATTTCATTGCTCAATTAGGAACGGTTGCTATTACAACAAAAGTTTATGTTCAAAATATTATGATGTTTATATTATTGTTTTCGATCGCTATTGGACAAGGTTCACAGATTTTAATCGGACATATGATCGGTGCTGGGGATATCGATTCCGCCTATAAACGTGGAATAAAAAGCTTAAAAATTGCTATACTCATTAGTACCTTTGCTGCAGTAGTTGTCTATTTCTCAAGTGATTTTTTATTAGGGATATTTACTAATAATCAAACCATACTTGAAGAGGGAGCATTATTATTACTTATTACTGTCATTTTAGAACCTGGCCGAGCATTTAATTTAGTGGTTATTAATGCATTACGTGCTACAGGAGACGTGAAGTTCCCCGTCTTCGTTGGTATTTTATCTATGTGGGGAGTTAGTGTTACTTTTGCTTGGTTCTTTGGCATATTCCTTGGTATGGGACTTGTTGGTATATGGATCGGATTTATTGCCGACGAATGGCTTAGAGGAATGCTCATGCTCAAGCGCTGGCGGTCAAAAGTGTGGATTCGTAAGGCGTACGTTCAAAAGGAACAAACAGCAGACTAAACTGTTGTTTGTTTTTTTTATTGCTCTATTTTAATATTGTAATAGGTTAACCAATGGTCAATCTGTCCTAAATATGCTAGAAGTTGAGGTCCCTTCATTAATTGACCAAACCACGGTGTATCTATTTCTTCTCCTTTACTATTGACTAATTTAACAACTTCATCTCGATCAAATAATTCAAATAATCGAGCATCTTTATTCGTAATAATCGCATTCATCCAATTTATCACTGCTTCTGTATAGTCAGGATGATGTGTTTTTGGGTATGGACTTTTCTTTCGATAAAGTATTTCATTAGGAAGTAGACCTTCTAAAGCTTTACGAAGAATTCCTTTTTCTCTATCTTGATATGTTTTCATTTCCCAAGGGATATTCCAAACATATTCAACTAAGCGATGGTCACTGAACGGGACACGAGCCTCGAAACTGGCTCCCATACTCATACGATCTTTTCGATCTAATAATGTTGGCATAAACCAATGCATATTTAAATAAAATAATTGTCTACGCTTGCTTGATAGAGCATCTTCACCATCTAGGAGTGGTGTTTCCTCCATAGTTTCTTCAAAACGTTCACGCATATAGTCATCTAAAGATAAATCCTTTTTAAACTGTTTTACTAATAAGCTACTACGTATTTCGGACGAACGAATCCAAGGAAAAACTTCTCTATTCAAATCATCTTCTCGATAAAACCAAGGATAACCACCAAATATTTCATCTGCACATTCACCTGATAGTGCAACAGTTACATTTTTTTTAGTTTGTTGACAAAACCACAATAATGAACTATCTACATCAGCCATTCCAGGAAAATCTCGAAAAATTGTCGCTTCTTTCAACAAATCGGCTAACACATTGTTATTGATTTCAAAAGTATATTGCTTTGTTTGATGCGCATCAACAATTCCCCCTATAAAATCAGCATCACTATTAGGTTGAAAACTATTTTTTTTAAAATACCTATCGTTTTCCTCATAATCAATAGAGAATGTAGATAGCGTCATACCTTTTTCTCTTTTTAAGTAATTAGCAGCAATGGCAGTAATTGCACTAGAATCAACTCCACCAGATAAGAAAGTGCCTAGTGGCACATCAGATACTAATTGTCTTTCTACGGCATCTGTCAATAAAAAGCGCACTTTTTCTGCTGTTTCAATTAAATTATCTTTATGTGGTTCACTTTTCACGTTCCAATATCTTCTGGTGCGAAAGCCATTTTTATCAACAATGCCTATATGAGCTGCACGCAGCTCAGAAATTCCTTTAAACAGAGCATTTCCCGGTGTTCTTGAAGGTCCTAGCGCAAGTAATTCACTAATCCCTTCACTATCAAGAATAGGTGTAATGGCTCTATGTGCGAGAATCGCCTTAAGTTCAGATGCAAAGATAAATGAACTATTTTTTTCTGCATAAAATAATGGCTTTACCCCTAATCGATCACGAGCAAGGAATAGTTGTTCTTTGACTGGGTCCCATATTCCAAAAGCAAATATGCCATTAAAATAATCAACACACGCTTCTTCCCATTCGATATAACTCTTTAATATAACCTCTGTATCCGAATGAGACGCAAAAGTCCAGCCTCTTTTTATTAATTCCTTTTTTATATCTTCTGTATTGTATAATTCACCATTATATACAAGTACATAGTCATTCCCTTCTACCAAGCAATGCATTGGTTGCTTACCACCATCCGGATCAACGACAATTAATCGGTTATGTCCAAATGCTACATGTGTTGAAGTCCATTGATTCTGTTCATCTGGTCCTCGGTGGTTTAATGTATCCATCATAGTCGTAATTTGTCCTGATTGTTTGGATAAATCTCGTTGAAAATCAAGCCAGCCTGTAATTCCACACATCTTTATTCGACACGCCCTTTCACGCTATTAAACAGGTATCATTTTTTATTTATATGATTAACAGGTAAGAGTTGTGTCTAAAACAAAAAAAGCATATCACTCAAAAAAGAGCAATATGCTTTATTTAAAAGGTCATTATACTGGGAGCAATCCCCAAGGTAGACGTCCAAATCCTAGGGCAATTACAATAACTAATGCAACAGCTAATTGGACGAAGAATCCTTTTACTGGTTTACCTTTAGCAAAACGTACAAGTAACAATTCAATACAAGCAATTACCCATAATCCAGCAGCAACTTTAATGATCGTTTCAGCCGCAAAAGAATTAAATGTGCCTGATTGAATGTAACCTACCAATAAGTCTCCTCCAGAGTAAAGAATTAGTAAGTACGATAATCTAGTAATCATATGTGTTATTTTAGCTGTTTTTTGTTTATCCACCTTATAATAGTAATAAGACATTGCAAACAGAATGAGCGCTAATACCCATGATGTGATGTGTAAATGAATCATATTATTCCTCCTGTATATTTTTATAATTTTTCCACATGACAAAGTATACTTCAATTTTATTTACTTATCATACTAAAATACATTTTAACTTTAATTCAAACATTTTTCCATTTTCTTTACTCGCCTGTTTCGGAGAATGAAACAATCTACTAGTTTATAACCAAGTTACACGAAAATTAAACGTTAAAAATATAAGAATAGTACAATTGAATTTTTCTTCAAAAAGCACAATTGGGATATTTACTCATAAACTAAGATAAAGGAGGAAGCAATATGCCTGCGATTGTGGGAGCCGTAAAAGTTAATTCAATTGGTGCTTCAAGCATCTTTCATATTGGAGATGTATACATCATGCAACCTTATTCCGATTTAAAAACATTTGCTGGTGGTGGCTCTTTTAATACAGGTAATGGACTTTCCATTCATATAAATGAAGCAAACACACAAATAAATGATCAGGATAAAATTGATCAAACTATAACAAGCTTTTAATGTTTAGGAGTGGAGTGATAACGATGCACTGGACCGTTCATCAAACAATTACTATTCAGATGTTAAAGATAGGTAGTATTTCCAATTCTTCAGTTCTGCAAATCGGAAGTGCTGGTTCAATCCAATCTTCAGCTGATTTATATAATACAGGAGAATACGAAGAACTAGCTGCTCCTGCTGAATTACAACAGAGTAAACCAGAAGCACCTTTAGTTCCATTGGCGGCCTTTAGTTAATTAGATAAGTGCTTTTAGTAAGATCGACATGTATTACAGGAGGGATAGGATGAATAATGACACATGGTATCATTATATCGAGCAGCTGCATGCACACATTAAAAAACAAGATAAAAGAATTCATGACTTATCCATTCGAGTAAACCAACTAGAATCAGAACAGAAAAATGTCCCTTCAAATACTACGATTGAAAAATTAGAATACCACTTTGACCAATTAAAGATTGAGCGTATGGATGGAACATTACACATTGGTTTTTCTCCTGAAGATCTTGCAAATGTAGAAGACTTCTCTGTTCCATTACAGCAGCGAGAGAAGCAATTAAATCAACCTCAACCTTTACTTGCTCAATTGGATGCATATATTTATCAAGTTGGCCCTACCTTGCTTGATCAAATGGCAAGAGAAGCAAATCGTCCGATTGATGAAACTAAGAAAAACCTTATTATTCAAGATATACGTAAGCAGTTAGCTGAACGTATATCTTTCTATAGTAAAGAAGCAGATAAACAACAGATACAACAAAAAAATAGTAGAGAAAAATTTATTTTCAATAAAATTAAAGAAGAAATTGATTATGGGTTACGAGAATATTTTAAACAGTAGGAGTGAAGCATATGTATTTTGAAGTGCATAATTGGGGATTAAATGTTGGTGGAATAGATATTACTGCAATAGCTTCTTCATCTGTTTTTCTTGTAGGGGATAATGATTGTATGCAATTACAATCTTACTACGATACACCTCCAGAATCTTATATCGTTGGCTCCCTTGTTCCATTAAGTCGAGAGGACGGTGAGAGTATAACCAATGTCTCGGACATCAACAATTAAATTAGTTCGAGTAAATAACATGATTAACTCTTGCATCTTTGAAATTGGTGATGCTACCATTCTAAAGCCAAAAGCAAATGTCATTGCCATACAAAAAGAAGGTGGTATAAAATCTGATGAAGGATATTCATTTAGCAATTATCCTCTTTTTAGCAAAAAATTTGCCCCTTTACCAAAAACAATAATACAAAAAGCTACATTTAATCATAATAACAATATTCATGTTAATGCGATTGATATAACAGGTGTAACAGCCGCTTCTGTTGTACAGCTTGGAAATGTAAATACCATTGACGCTGAATCAAGGCTTAAGCATATTCGAATTTTGCAATCGGATGAACAGTCAGACGAACAAGTTCATATGATAACTAAGAAGAACGATTAAAGAAGGTGGATGATATGCCAGCGATAGTCGGACCAATTAAAATTGTTTCAGTTGGTGGCGGAGTGGTTAATTTTGGAGATAGTTTTTATTTATCACCAAAGAGTTCATCAAAAACATCTGCAGGATCAGGTGCTTTCAATACTGGCGATTTTATTAATACGAATAGTGGTTTAAATGCAACAAACACACTTGATCCAGATGCCGTTGATCAAGTCATGAGTGCAAACGCATAAAGTGGGTCCTCCCACTTTTACATAAAAAGATGATTAGATTTAAATCTAATCATCTTTTTACACTATCCTTATATTTCGATTAACTTACTAGTTGAAAAGAAATATAAATATTTCTTAACTACTGGTTGTTTCCATATCTCTTCTAATGCTTTTGCATACAAGTTTAATTGTATACGATATCGTTCAGCTAAATGACTTTCTTCTGTACCTTCCTGGATACGATCCGTTTTGTAATCGATTAAAATCCAGCCATCTGATGCTGGTACAATTAAATCAATTACCCCTTGAATGAACACCCGCTCTTCTTCATCTGAAGACCAATTAGGATAGACCTCTTTTGCACTTAAGGTTAGACTAAACGGAACTTCTCGATAGATTTCTTCATTTTTCATTTGTAACATATTTGCGGCAATATCTGTCTTAAAGAAAGCTGCAATCGCATTGGCATCAATTGCATCTGCTTGGTTTTGAGTTAATATCTCTTTCGTTACCATCTCTTGAACAGCCTCTAAAACTTCTTCTTCTTTCCACACTTTTGTAAATGGTAATTGCTGCATGACTGTATGCATTGCTGTTCCAATTTCTGATGCACGTAGCTTTTGTTCTTTCTGCATGAAAGCAGGTCGTTTTGTGATAGGCGCTTTAAAATCTTTAATTAACTGCGTATCACTGTATATATCTTTTACTTCGTGTTGTCTTTTTAATTTAGTAACTGTTTGCTTTGCTCGATAATTCGCAGCTTGCTCATACGGATAGGAAAATGTTAACCGTTCTTGTACTTTCTTATCTAAGGACTCATCCGTGTCTAAAATTGGTTGCCACTCACTTATCTTCTGTTCCACATGCATCTTTGTATGTTCTAATTCAGATGTTTGTACACGATACATGTTGGCATGTTCCAATTGAATATCCCATTTAGAATGATCTTCAGCAATCGTAATTGGAGCTTGGGCGGAATCTTTCTCTCGTAATGGAGTTGCTTGTTGATGACGAATCAGACTAGAACCAACCCAATCTAAATAAGTGTTCGTTTCTAAACGGTAATGAGCAGGTAACACCCAGTCTGGATGATCGATAACTTCTTGCCATTTGCTCAATTTCTTGTCTAAAGATGCAACAGATCCAATCATGACTAATTTCTCTTTTGCACGGGTAAGCGCAACATATAGTACACGCATCTCTTCTGCCCAGCTTTCTTGTTTCATTTGTTGCTTCAATGCGTGATAAATAAGTGTTGGATACATAATTCTTTTTTCTGGATCAATGTATTTACTACCGAAACCAAGGTCCTTGTGTAGTAAATATTTCTGTTTTAGATCCTGCTGATTAAACTGTTTATCCATCGCACCCAAGATCACTACTGGGAATTCTAATCCTTTACTTTTGTGAATCGTCATGATTCGCACAACATCTTCTGATTCACCTAATGCTCTTGCTGCACCAAGGTCATCTCCTTTTTCCTCCATGCGATCAATTAAGCGTAAGAAACGAAATAAACCTCTAAATGAAGTGGATTCATAGGAACGAGCTCGATCATATAACGCTCGCAAGTTAGCTTGTCTTTGTCTACCTCCAGGAATGCCACCAACGAAATCATAATACCCTGTGTCACGATACACTTGCCATATAAGTTCTGCGAGTGATCCTTGTCTTGCTTGTGTTCGCCATGATTCTAAGTTTGTTAAAAAAGTAGATAACTGCTTCTGTTTGATTCGGTCAGACATTATACTTTGATATGCCAATAATGCCTCATAATAGCTTACGCGCTTTTTAGCTAAACGGATTTCTGCTAGATCATTCTCATCCAAACCTACTATTGGTGACCGTAATACACTTGCAAGTGGAATATCTTGCTGAGGATTATCTATCACTCTTAATAAGTTAATCATGACTTTAATTTCAATTGCTTCTAAATAGCCGCTTGCTATCTCCGCATATACTGGAATTCCTTGCTTTTTAAGCTCCTCCATAATTGTAGGTGCCCATGTCATGGAACGCATTAAAATGACGATATCACGGTATTGTATCGAACGTTTTTGACCTGTCGCTTTGTCCATTACTTGCATTGCAGGTCGATCTGGATTTCCGATCCAGCTTTGTATTCGTTTTGCGTAAGCTCTTGCCTCAATTTGTGCTTTCTCCAAATCTTCCAGAGTTTCTTCCTCTGTTTCTGCTTCTGTTTCTTTTGTATCTCGATCAATGATAACTACTTCAGTATTCGGGTTTTCTAACGGCAATTCATCATAAGATAGGTTGCCATAAATTAATTCAGCATCTTGATCATAAGCAATTTCACCTACTTCTTCGTCTAACAATTGACGAAAGATGTAATTCGTTGCTGTTAATACTTCTTGCCTACTTCTGAAATTTCGGGCAAGATCAATTCTTTTTTCATCATTTGAAGACTCTGCAAATCGTTTATACTTGTTAATAAATAATGACGGTTCCGCATGTCGAAAACGGTAAATACTTTGCTTTACATCGCCTACCATGAACATATTTCCAAGATCTTTTCTTGTTACTAAGGATAGAATTGTCTCTTGAACTAGATTGGTATCCTGATATTCATCTACTAAAACCTCTGTAAATTTAGCTTGCATCGCTTGAGCAACTTTAGAAGGCAAAATCTGATCTGATGTTGCATCATCTGCTAATAAAAGTTGTAAACAATAATGCTCTAAGTCGGAAAAATCAACAAGTGCTTTTTCCTTTTTTATAGCTGTGTAACTTGCTTTAAAAGCTTTAACTAATGTGACTAACTCTTTCATTAATGGATATAGTGCTTGCATGTCAGCTAAATAATCAGTTAGCTTTCTCGAGAACCAATTGTCGGAAAGTTCATTCCAACGTTTTTTATATTTATTACGTATGGATTTCACTTTTTCTTTGGTTTCTTCATTGCATTCCACTTTTTTTCTTGATAAAGCTGCAAACTTAGCTTCCATAAAATGAGTACGCGTGTCTTCCCAACTGAATGCTAATTTTGCTTTCCCTTCTTGAATCATGACTAAATCAGCATCAATAGCTTCTGCATAATGATAAGGCCCATCACTTTCTCTTGTTTTTTCTAAAGCCTGCTCTGCCTCACTTTGCATAGCATTAAGCTGTCTGTGCACATCTTCTTTTAATATAGTTAACCATGGTAGATCCGCTTCATCAGCTTCTAGTGCAATTGCATACATTTCCACTATTTGATCCAGCCACTCTTCTGGCCAAGGATTCTGCATAGCGAAATCATATAGCTTTAAAATCAATTCTTCTACTTCCACATCACTACGGTCACTAGAAAAGCTATCTACTACAGTAAAAAAAGCTTGTTGCTCATTTGTTTCTTTTCCATACCACGTTTCAAATAAATCATCCATCACTTCTTGTCTCAGCATATCCGCTTCGATTGTATCAGCAATTCTAAAGCTAGGATCAATATCTAATAAGTAAGCATTTCGACGAATCAAATCCATACAAAAAGCATGTAATGTAGAAATGGATGCTTGCTGTAATAATGCCAGTTGTTTTTTCAAATGATTCGATTGTGGGGAAACTTCTAAAGCCGACTCTAGTGCTTCTGCTACCCTATTACGCATTTCCTGTGCTGCAGCGTTCGTAAACGTTACAACTAACAGGCTGTCAATCGCTACTGGATTTTGTTTATCGATAAGTTTCTGAATAATTCGTTCAACTAATACTGCTGTCTTACCAGACCCAGCCGCAGCCGCTACTAATGTATCTGTACCACTTGTATATATTGCTTGTTCTTGTTCTTTCGTCCACTGCGGCATTACCTCTCCTCCTTTTGCTTAATTTTTTCTACTATTTCTTCGTCTTTTAATTCTTTTAAGCGACGATAATTATTCTCTGGTAATGTCGTGTCAAATTGACAGACAGATCGAAAAGGACAATACGTACAAGCTACTTGTTGCTTTTGCTGGTATGGATTTAGCGAAACACCACCATTACTTATATCTACACCTGCTTCAATCATTAATTGACGCACATAAGTCTGTAGCGATTCAAACGTTTCAGAAGTTGCTGTGTTGGAACCACTTCTGAAATTTCCGTCTTTTTTCAGACCTGCTGGAATCACTGTGCTCATTCCGCTATCCAAGCTCGTATCCATCATTTTCACAATGGATTCATCCTCTAATAACAAACCTTGCATTTTAAATTTTTTAAATAATTTCTCTTCAATGGTCTGTTCATTTAATGCACTGTTTTCTGACAACATCGGGTTATGCACATGAAAATAAAGAACACCGGCAGGTAAAGCCTGAAGTCCTAACCATTTCTCTGCGTTCGTTAAAATGACATCCAAGTATGCTAACATTTGCAAGGATAACCCATAATATACTTCTACTAGATTTAGCCCTTTTGCACTTGATTTATAATCAACAATTCGTAAATATAAAGGATCCACTTCATTCGCTTGGTCTACTCGATCAATTCTCCCTCTTAATAATAATTCATATCCGTTCGGCAATGATAAACGTAATGGATCTAATGGGCTATTAGATAAACCGAACCCAAGTTCTAAACCAACAGGTGAAAAATTACTCTTTCTTGATTGTTCACTCAATACAAATGTTGCTCTTGCGATAATTCGCTCTAATTTGGTTTTCATATAGTAAAACCGATTTGAACTATGCAAAATTTGATGTTGCAAAATAGGTGCTAATTTCTCAACAGCACGCTTTGCATAAGTAGTTGCTTGTTCTTGATAAACATGATGAAAGCTTTTGTCCTCTGCTTGAATCCATTCTGTAATTTGCTTTAAGGCTTCATGAAATAATTGTCCGATATCAGGTGCATCTAGCTTATATGTTTGACGCTCGGTTAATCCCAGACTATATCTAGCAAAATGTTGATAAGAACAACGGTAATAGGTTTCTAGCCTTGATATACTTGCTTTAATTTGCTTTGGATATAACTGTTCAACTGTATCTTTTTCTAAATTCACTGGTTTATTTTGATAAAGTAAGCTTTGCAAGATGGCATGCGTTTTCCCATGCTTTTCTTGATGATTAACAAACCAATTAAACACACTCCACCAAATCGGATCAATAGGGTAGTTTCTTTGGTGCTTTGCTAACTGTGCCGTCAAAGCGGATCGCGTTTTGTTTGGTGTCGTTACAAATCGATCTGCTTCTTCCATCTCTTCTGGATCTTGTAATAAAATAACCGTTTCCTTTGTTCTCGGGAATAAATCATATATGCGCTTAATTAATGGAGAAGCTATCTTTGCTTTTCCCTCTGTATCACTAAGCGGATAGCTAATCCATAATTTTTCTGTAGCAAGGGTAAATGCTAAATAAACATAAAACCAATCATCAATCAATTGTTGTTTTTCCCCATCTGCTAATTGCAATCCGTGGGTCCCTAGTAGTACTCTATCTTCTTCTGACAATACACCATCTATCTTCGGCTTCATTGGCCAAGTTCCTTCATTCACTCCTAAAAGTAGTGATGCCTTTATTCCAGTCATTCGAGATCTGTCAATTGTCCCTACTACTACATGATCGATGCTTGGTGGAACATGTGCAAAGGTTAACGTATCTAGCCCCGCTTCTAAACTTTGTTGAAACAGCTGTAATGAAATCGTTTCAGAACCAGTTAATTCAACCATTTCATCTAAAAGTTGTAATACTGCGTCCCAAACTTGTTCTTGTTCCTTAGCAACCTCCAATGCACCTTCTTGTTCGAATTGATCACGAAGATATTCCAGTTGGTCAGGTACTCCCAAATGCTCCAACCATTCATATAGTGCAGCAGCTTTTTCCTCAATCGTTTCTGCTGCTCGCAATTTCCTATCTAACGGTTCAAGTGCTTGTACAACTTGATCACGATAACAATTGATTCTTTCCTGTTTTTCTTTCTCGTAATCTGTTTGACCGGCTTGTTCAAAACCCTTAAAACGTTGAAAAATCCACGGTTTATCACTTAACCATTGTTTTCTTCCGCGAATACCGTATTCAAGTACATAATTTTCTAATGTATCGATTGCATCCATATCTAATGGATCTTTTTGATTACTTGTTGGTATTAGTCCTGTTTTTAAGACACGGAAAAGTGTGTCATAACGCCAGTTGCCAACAACAACATCCAAAGCTGAACGAATTAATTCTACTAATGGATGATGTAGCATCGTTCTTTTTTCATCAATAAAGGCAGGAATATGATAATCTTTAAAAATTGTTGCAATGAGATCATGATATACATCCGGTTCTCTTGCTAAAACAGCAATGTCTTGGTAACGAAATCCCTCTTCTCTAACTAGACGCAAAATCTCTTGCGCCGCTCCTTCTACCTCTGCCCGCGGATGTACTGCTTGTGCTAGTTGGATTGGTGCTTCATGTTGATAACTTGGAGCTGGTCTAGTATCAAAAAATTTCTCTAAATGAATAAATGCCGGAGCTAGTCTATCTTTCTCTTCAACTAGAACCTCTGTTTTCGATTCAAGTCCTAATTCATCTGCTAGCTCATTTAAAGTTTGATAGGTTTCTTTCGTTTGAGAGAAAATATCAAATGACTCTGTTGGTTCTTGTGGTATTTGATTTAAAGTGAGTGTAATTGTAGTATGTTTCGCTTGCTTCATTAACATACCGATTACCTCTTGCTCTTGTGGTGTAAACCGGTGGAAACCATCAATATAAATCGTTGCATTTTTTAAAAAAGTTACTTGTGACATTTTGTCTATTAATAAATTAAGCTGATCTTCTTGATCAATGTATTTTCCGTCTAATACACTTACCAGTCTTTCGTACAGATAATATAAATCCTCTAATTTTTGTTTTAGCCCTTTTTCATTAGGTGTTAAATGCTTAAACTGGTCCATTTCTTCTATTTGCATAGCTAGAAGTTCCGGTGTAATACGATAACGTTTAAATTCGGTAATGATCGATTCAATTTGTTCAATAAAACCGTGCTTCTCTATAGATTTTTGGAACATTTGCCAATCGCTTGCTCGCTCTTCGATGATTTTTCGAAGCATCATTTGTAAACCTGTTGAGCTGATAAACTGTTTTGTTGCCCCGCCAGTTTCTTGTAAAACCCGCCAAGCTAATCGTGAGAAACTAAGTACCTGCGCTCGTATACTTCCATTTATTTCATCTTGTAATAATGCATATTCTTGTTGGAAAGTCATTTGGTCCGGTACTAAATAAATAATTGCGTTTCCTCTTGGATCTTGTTTTAATTCCTCTTTTATTTCTGTTAGGCATTGGTTACTTTTCGATACCGCGGCATTACCTATTAAAAAACGGACACTCATTTCTTTTCTCTCCTCACATACTTCAATCGATTGTCTGTTCGCTCCTTCCATTTTAACATGATTACATGATAAGAACACTGCTCCTTTATATAAAAAAATAGTAGAATAGAAACATCCTATTCTACTATTTTTATTCACTATCTTCTTTTATTTGTGTGATTTTATCCCTTTTTCGCAGCCATTTCTCAATTATTTTACCCAATATCCAAAACAGAGATATACTCACTCCAACTACAATTGTTTTTACAGGATTTTGAGCAAAAGAAGCGATACTACTACCTACATATGCAATAGAAAAAATCATCACTGTTTTCCCTAACAATACTGCTAGTCCAAACTGATATATATTTATTTTAGATAAACCCGCAACAGTGTTGATGATTGCGGACGGCGAAAAAGGAAAGCACATTAATATAAATAGTGGTCCAAATCCGTGACGCTCAAGCCAATTCGTTACTCGTTCCACCTGTTTATTACGGCGTATCCAAATAAAAAGACGCTTGTTACCAAGTTTTCTAATTAATAAAAACACAGCCATTGCACCAGTGCTTGCACCTGCCCAAGATAAGATGAAACCTTCCCATAATCCATATGCAGCAGAGTTAGTAAGGACAAAAACAACTAATGGTAAAAATGGTAGAAATGCTTCAATGAAAGGGAGTAAAAACCCTGGTAACGGGCCAAAACTTTCGTATGTTCTTAATAGTTGCTTTAAAACCATGTCATATTGATCTGCTTCAATTAATTGTTGTATTTCATTTAATGTGGTTGCATTGTTACCTAGTACATACATATTACATTTTCTCCTCCGCCTACGCAGCTTTCTTTCTCTTTCGATGTTCAAGTTAGGTGCAATAAGTCAACATCGACTCATTTCCTTCGTCGTGTTTCCTTTATCTCCTACGGTGCCGTCCAGTCCATACGTTGCTGAACAGGTGTTTTCGCTTTTATTATCTAGCTCAAACACCTAGCAACTAGTGTACTTCCTTCACCTCTGTACGATAAGTCAACATCGACTCATTTCCTTCGTCGTGTTTCCTTTATCTCCTACGGTGCCGTCCAGTCCATACGTTGCTGAACAGGTGTTTTCGCTTTTATTAATAGTATTACACTTTTTATTTTAATGTAAACCTTTCTGTTTGCCTATCGTTTCCTATTTAACTTTTGTTATTTTTTCCGCTTCATAACTATTTTAGTATATTTCGTTTTCAAATAACATAAAATACAGTATAATAGAACGTACGTTCTATTATACAGCTTAGTTTTTTTACAGAGGAGGGGATTAAATGTGTTACTTAACAGATTCTGAATATGCACTTGGATCCCGCTTTCTCTTTCTTTCGATGGCTATTATCGTTATCCAAAACGACCTAGCCTCTTTTGAGAAAGGGAATGATATTAAAATAAAAGAACCTTATACAGCATTATTAACTACGATGGAAAACCGCGCTATTGCTGAAAGACAACAATTAAAAAAATATATGAGGAAACAACGATTGCATGTCACTCGTTTGGAAAAAACGGAAACTTTCTCTTCGTATTTATATGTTTGCAATGGCAGAGAAGAGCAACGGAATTACTTTAACCCCACTATTCGAACAAAAGTAGCCTCGATTATCTATGAATTAATGCATCAAGCTCTCCCTACAATCAAATCCCCTTACAAATAATTTATCCCCTTATTATAAATAAGGGGATAAATTATTATATGGTTATAAAGGTAATACTATCTTCAGTTAAAGATAAAAAAATCATCATCCTCTCCTTCATTATTTTTATTAGATGTGTTTCGTTTTTTAAATTTCATTCTCTCTTCTAACAGATAACGGAATTGAGCAGTTCGCTGAAGTTGATTAAGCATGGAGCCATAAGAAACATCTAAAATAACAGACTTTCCATTTTTAAAAATAAACTCTGTCTCGTTTTTAGGTGTTCGACGTATTGTATGAACATAGGAGTGTGATATCCAAGAACAAAATGGTTGTTGAGGAGAAACAGTTGGAAAAAAATACATGCCTAACACTACAAAAATATAGTTTTAAAAGTATAATAAAACACCTACAACACAACGTTTTAGCAATTTTACTTAGAAATGAATAAAACGATATTTTGATTAAAAATGTATCATTTACAGTATCACAAGCAAAAGCACCTACTTTAATTAGCAGGTGCTTTTTTCATTTACACCGAACATCACATACGCCAAGTTTTAAATAGTTAAGTCTTTTGGTTTGGGAAGAATTAAAGAGATATAAGTAGGCGATTTAAACATCCTACTCAATTTCATTATTATTCATCTATAAATTCAACACGTCCAATAAAATCTGCCACAGTGTAAGGATCAAATGGCTCTACATATATTGTATAAGCATTATCTAAAACTTCTTGAGCAAGTTGACGATTCTCTTCTTCTGATTGTGCAGCTTGATAATGAGACGGATTAGGATAAATCGTGATATATCCGTCTCTATTGGATGTGTAGCTAATGTGATTGGAATCCGTAACAGTGCTAGATAAATGCGTTACCTCTTCTGGATACACAATATCATCATCAATTTGAAGGACTGGGTCACCAGCTGAACTATGGTTTATGTTAACAACAGGATCTTCCCACAAAAGCCATTGATCTAAACTCGGCGCACCATTTATTGTCAAAATAATTCGTGCATAATCAATTTCTGATTGATTATAGTGAGTTTGTAAATCCTGACTAGACATAGAATAAAGTGATTGTCCATTTGCAATTGAATGCATAATTTTTTTATCATCTTCATAACGTAGCTTGAATTGTTCTGTTCCACTTTCGCTATGAAACCCCCACTGTTCATCTTTGTCACTATCTAAATCAAGTGTTAAAACATTTCCTTCTACAGTTTTATCCAAAATAGTTGATGTCATATCAAAATCCCATCGATTAAAACTTTGGAAAAAATCGTCTCCTAACACTATGATGTGTGACATTCCTATAGGAGATTCATACGGCTCTCCTTCAAAATTAACATATGTTCCTTTAAAATCTTTATATGTATAAGTTAATTCTTCACTCGCTTCCATCTCCTCTGGGTCATCAACAATCGCAGCGTTAGTTTCTTCTTCACTTACTTCTTGTGGAGTAGTTTCTTCCTCTGTAGGTGCATCTTCTGCGCTGGTACAACCAGTTATAAAGAAGATGGCCATTAAAATTAAGATTAAATAGTTTAATTTCTTTTTCACTTTAAGATTCTCCTATAATAGTTTTATATTATTCTTTTTAAAAATTAATCACGGGTAAAATGAAGCCAAATAAACTTACTCCGATAAGTAAGCATGAGATGTGATCACTTTTTCCTTTCCATAAAATACAAAATTGTTATATTATGAGACATTTGTCTCAAACTCTTTATAAATGTCAATTAGATCTTTTTTTAAGTAAGTTACTGTATCATTATCTGGTTTAATTATTAAGTAATCTCTATCTTCTCCGATTAAATAACCACATAGTGATTCATTAGTGTTTTTAACGAAATTGTATTTTTTTAGATTATGTGTAAACGCATAGGTAGCCATGAGGCCAAATAAATTTGAGGCTTGTACCAATTGATATAGAGAAAGTATTATACACAACAAAAATAGATTCTTAAAATCGTTAATATTCTGCCCACTTAATAATGTGAAAAAAAACATCCCATTAAGAAATCCCGATAAATTAATATATAAATAAGTCCATTTATCTAATTCTGAATATTTCTTGAGATCAGGATTGTAAATGTTTTTTTTATTAAAAATCTGATTTGTTTTTTCTTTTAATTTCTTATTAATTTTTTTCGTCATAATAATAAAAAATGCCAAACTTGAAGAGATGTATAAAACAATTATCCATAATGCAATTTGAGAAAAATTAATATTTTCCATCAAATACATGTCAATAATTGTTTTTACCCCTTCATTATATGTGCCCGAAAATATTGTTATAATCATTCTCGAAACATCTATACTGGAATTTATAAGATCACTGAGCACAAAAATTGGTAAAAAGGCAATAACAAAAGCACTAAAGTATATAGAAATCATGGTTATACTAAAAGATTTGCTTCTAGATTTATTGAGTTCAGACTTATGCATTTGAATAAGTGTATTAGATCTATATGTAGAATTAAAATTAATTATCCCGAAAATAGATGGTATTATTATTAGTAAAAGAACTTTCCAATCCACATTATCCCTCCTTCAAAATAATATTTCGACAAAAAATAACTTTATCCTTCAAATAAATTTAAAGGAGATATATTTCTAATATCGAATATTGTAGATAAATAAATTCATAAGGAGCTGATCTGATGCAAGCGTGGAATTTTAAAACGTATACAGTTGATTATGACGGAACTTCTTTCAACGTACATCACAAAGAAAAGCAACACAGAATAACAACTAAAGATGAGCAGGAACTTAATTATTTTATGAAACGATTTAATGGTGGTACAGGTGTAAACGGAGCTGTTAGTGATGATGGTTTAGTTTTGTATATTGATTAGATGCATTATGAAATTAAGAGAGGTGTTAAATGATGTTATTTTCTGAAAGAGTGGGATTAAAACCTGTTAAAAATGCTATACAAATAGATTCTGTAGATGATGATCTACGTAACGGTTTATGGAATGTTTTTTATAATTTGTTTTTTGAACAGAACGATGAAATATATATATATAATAGTTCGCTTAGAACGCTTATGAAAAATATACAAATCAATTATTTTAAAAAACCAATTGATGAAACGGATACAAGACCATTATATTTTGTTTCTGAAATTAAAGATTACTTTTTTAACACAGTTAAATGGTACGAAGTTTATGATCTGATAGAATTTATAGCTCAAAATCATCCAGATGAATATCTTAGTGGACAGTTTGAAGGTTACTGCAATAATGTACTAGAGAAAGAGGTATCTGCATATCGCTTTGTAAGTGGTCGTATAACCCAACTTACTCAACCAGAAGAGATACAAGAAATAGAAGATGCAATTACTAACCCTTGTACAAATCAACTTGTTAAAAAACATATTAATCAAGCCTTATCTTTTTTATCAGACAGACAACAACCCGACTATAGAAATTCTATAAAAGAATCCATTAGTGCCGTTGAAACAGTAACTAAAGCAATAGTTGGTGATCAGAACACAACTTTAGGGAAAGCTCTAAATAAAATAGAGGAAAATGGAACTATCCAACTTCATAAAGACTTAAAAGAAGGGTTTAAGAAAATTTATCATTATACTAGTGATTCTGGAGGAATTCGACACGCTTTAAAAGATAATAATAATGTTGAATTTGAAGATGCGAAATTTATGCTTGTTTCGTGTTCAGCATTTTGTAATTATCTAATTGATAAAGCACGAAAATCGGATATTTCCATTAATTAAAGGAGCACAACTAAGTGCTCCTTTTTATTTTAATATCCTTTAGACTTAAGAACAGCCTTTATTTTTCTCCGTGTTTGTGGTCCATAAATACCGTCCACATCGTACGGAAGATAGACCTTCTGGAAACGAGTAACAGCATCTTCTGTTTTATTTCCATACCATCCGTCAACTTTTCCAACTTTAAAGTAAATAGCATTTAGCGCTCGTTGAATATCTTCTACATCTTCAAACGAGCCACGTTTACCACCTTTTTTATAATGCTTCCATACGCCACCTGGAAGTGGATACTTATAAGATGACTGTGGTTTTTTCGGTTCATCTGGCTTCGTGTAAGAATTTTGTGCTTTTCCTAAATTAATAACTTGGCCAATCTTTAAACGTTTTGGATCTACATTAGGATTAGCAACAATTAAATCATTAACGCTTATACCAGCAAGATTATTTGCAATTCCCCAGAATGTGTCACCCTCTTGTATCTTATATTGATCAGGAATAGCATCAGGTTTTTTCGCATCTAAAAATTTAAAGGCTTCTTTATAATTATAAACACAACATGCTTTCCAACTGTAACCAGGCATTTGGTTGTGCGATTTATCTTTGCTGCCAATACCATCTTTAACTAGCGCTTCTTGCAACTCGTCAATTGTCGCTTTAGTTGCATCATCTAACTTGTCATATCGATAATCACCAGCTACACAAATGCCTAAAGCAAACTGATTACTGTTACCAGAGTGATAAGTGCGTTTGTCAATATCATGACAATAGACAATACGAGCACGTTTACCATTTGGTGTGTCTACTATGTTTTTAGGCTCAATCACAAAAGTATAGCCAATCCCTGGCCATCCAAGACTAACATGATACCTAGCAAAACCTGCAGCATCAGACCCACCTAATTTTTTCTTTGTTAAACTATGATGCCAAACGCGAGTAGTGATTGACTTTATACGTTTAGAATACTCTCCATCTTCTTTTAATCCTTCTCGTTTATCAATCAACTGTGGTAATCTTTCAAATGCATATCCCACAATAACATCTCCTTTCAAAATAAAAAGGAAACTGCGTTATGCAGCATCCTTCGTTCTTCCTTCTCTTTTATTTACTGCTAACTCAAATAATCCTGTTCCTGCTAAGCCTGCGAATCCACCTGCCCATAATCTTAAAATCAATTCAAGGTCAGAAAACGGATAACCTGCTGCACCCACCACTAATCCAATCACTAAGCTAATCAAAGGAATAATGTTCTTTGGCAAAGATACGGTACGTTTAACTAACTCAACTACTGCAGTAACGATTGGCAATAACACTGTTGCAAAGATTAATACTTGTTCCATGTGTATCACCTCCTTTAAAAGGAAATACCTCCCTTTCTGTCGAATAATGACAAAGAAGGGAGGTGAAGTAAATGAAATTTAAAAGTAACGGTTTTGATGATTTAAATAAAGAACTGAAAAAGATGCAAAAAGCTGCTAGTGAAATGGAAAAAGGAGAAGAAGTTCCTTTTGGTAAACTATTCAATAAAAGCTTTATGGAAGAAAATACACAATTCAGTTCATTTGATGATCTTCTTCAATCTGGTGGATTTGAAATTACTTCCGAAGAAGACTTTGATGCTATCCCTGAATCAGAACTTGATGAACATGTTGCTAAAACTACAAACTTCGAAAATTGGCAAGATATGCTTGGTTCAGCTACTCAAGAATACGCTGTTAAAAGGTTAGGTTTCTAATTTAAAACCACTTATTTGCTGAAGAGTTTTTAATAGTTGATTATTAAGATCGCTAGCTCTTATAATTAATTGTTGAAGTTCTTCAGCGTTTTTTAGTTTGACATGTCCAACTAATTTTTTATCCAAAATATTTTCACCTCCTCTCAAAAAGCACATTAAAAAATCCGCCCTTTTCTGGACTGATATTATCAATTCTCTTATGCGCTTGTTTGCTTGATTCTTCTACTCTAGTAACTCTTTCATTTAATTCTCCAATACGTTGTTCATTTGCTCTCATATCAATTCTGATATTGTCTACTCCGTTACTTATGTTATCAAGCTTTGTCTCTATAACAGCTTCTCTTGTTGCATCATTTTTTATGTTCTCTTGATGTTTGGTTTGTTGTTTTTGCTTGTTAAGCTGATAGCCCAAGTACGCTATGACCATAGATGTTACTGATATTAATAAACCTAGTTCAACTGACATTCTCGACCCCCTAACTGCATAATAAAAAGCACCCCCTATTGAGGTGCATCATAACTTTTTTTTCTTTCGATCAGCATATCCATTAAACCTATAACATAAGTGTAATCTGCTACTCGTTTTTTAATTAATGGATCCAATAAAAACAACAAAGAAGAAGTTATTACTATGATTCCAAAATTCACATTTAATTCCTTATAATTTGTAATCGAACCAGTTATTGTTGTTACTCCTAGAGTAAAAAGCACACCCATTACCAATATAAAAAAATGATTGTGCTTAGACGATTCACTGGAGGAAATTATTTTTAATTTTAATAGCTCTAACTTAAAAATATTTTCACCTTTTATTTTTTCCGATTTGAAATCTTTGGATTTTTTTAAGATCTTTTCAATTTGCATCTCCAATTTATTAATTTCAGATTCAACTTCTAACAATACTAATCCCTCCTCTATAATCATTTTCGACAAAAAAGAGGAAATTCCTTCATAAATTACAATTATACGGCGGTACCATCATCCAAAATCTTTGTAGATACTTCTTGCCTAACAATGCCCTCTAATGCTGTGAGTGACTCATTGCCTTTGTACTGTTCTGCAGTAAGAGGTATATTTCCGTTAACATTAATAGATCGTTCGCTGTCATAACCTTGAAAATTAACTCTAACCTTATCAATCGCATCGTTATTGTAACTCATAGATACATTTGTAATATTAATTTGCATTTTCATCGTCCTGCCTTTCTGATTTCAATTGTTCATTCTCCGTTTTAAGTCTTTCGTTTTCTTCCAATAAAATAGCGATACGCTTTTTAATAATAGCCATATCGCTTGTCCATTCTCTATTTAAGTTATCAATAATCTTGTTTGCATCTTGCACGCTATCACCTCTCCTTAAACAGCAAACTCAGCTTGTAATCTATTTAATATTGTGGATTCTAGTGCTGGTATATCAGCTGTTGCATTATATTCTGTTGCAGACAACTCTATATCACCATGCAACTGTGTGCCAGCTGTGCGATAAGTAAATCTAACATACACCTTTTCTAACTGTTCATTTTGATCGTATTGATAATCTGTACCCGAAATTGATACTGTCATTTAATCTCTCCTTATACTGCAATTGTACCTGCATATGCACCGTTATAATAAACGTTTAGATTGCCACTTGATGTTTTTTCAAACCAAATATCAGTAGAGCCTACCACTCTTGAATATCTGTTGTCATGGTTATGATTTTTGTTTGCTAAGTTTGCAGTTGCCCATGACCTTGTAGCAACGATGGCGCCACCCATATATAAATTATTTTTAGCTTCTACGTTACCTGTGCTTGCTTTAAGAGTTAGTAAATCATTAAATACTGAATTTTTTCCGTCAGGTTTAATACCTAAAATAAGGTCTTTATCATGCAACGATGCAATAGTTGTCTTATTTCCAGCGTTATAAATATCAAACCCACCAAAACTAGTACCGCCTTGATTATCTGCATAAACTCTTCCAGGAGCAAAGCCGAAATCATTACCATATACACCGTTATATAAACTTGCGCTAAAACCCATTCCGTTAACGGTAAGATCAGATATATAGTTAGTGTATTGGACATTAGGATCAGTAATTACCTTTCCTTCTACATTAATTTCACCCGAAAACGTAGCATTTGTACCAAATACATGGCCATCAAAATTTATACGATTAGCTTGTATATCAATCGTTGTAGCACTTTGATTAATCATTGATGTGATCGTGTTGCCATTGTAATCTGTTTGCGATACTTTTTGACTTATCGCACCATCAAGCGCATTGATACTCTGCTCAGCTGTCGTTACTCTAACACCTAAATTATCTACCACTGTCGATTCTGCTTTAGTATCAACTCTGCCTGCTAATTGTGTGATTTCGGATTCAGCATAATTGTAAACAAAATCTATATCTGCTTGTGTGTCTTCTGGTGCTGGTGTCCAGTCTGTGGCTTTGTTGCCTTTTTCTGTTTTAGGATAAATCCAACCTACAGTTGGAACATTGCCGTCAGCTGTTAAAAATCGAATAATAGCATTATCTTCATCTTGGGTAGCAGTAAAAGTATGTTTCACCTTCCTTGCCTCTAATGGCTGTAGATTTGTATACATATTACCTAAATGACCTACCCATATTCTTGCTTTTGATGTGTCAGTCTCGCTAGGATTAAATACTGGGACACTCACGGTGTACGTTTCGCCTTTTTTTAAGTTCATGTTAAATAAAAAGCCCCAATTATAACCATATAAACTATAAACAACACCATTATGCGTAACTTTATTATTAAGGGAGTCTACAAAATCCTTAGTGCCTATAAGTAAATTCCTACCAACAAACCCAGCAATCGCACCATCAACATAACTAGCATCCACTTTACTACTAATCTGATTAGCTTGTACGCTTAATTGTGCGCTGTTATCTGATACTGTACCACTTAATGTATTAACTTCAGTTTGATCAGCTTTTAAAGCAATAGCTGTTTGATTTTGACCAATCAATGTACTGTTAGAACTTATATTTTGCACAATGCCATCTATATCCGTTTGATACTCTATGACACCTACATAATTAAGAAGTCGATTATCGACCTCGGATATAGTGTATACATCATTTTTGTTGGCTTTGCTAACCAACTGACCATCAACATATTCAATATCTGTTTTATTCGCTAAGTCCGTTGCTATTTCAGTCATTTTATTGTCATAGACTTGTTGTGCTACTGCGTAATTTTTTGCATCGATTAAGGCTTGACCAGATACAATGTCAGCATGATCTTTAGAGTTTGTTTCAGCAATGTTAGCTTGTGTATCAGCATGTGTCTTAGCTGCACTTTCTGCAGCATTGGCTTTTGCGAGTGCATCCGCTTTGGCTTCAGCAAGTTTATCTTTCGCATCTTGTATCGCTCTTGCTTCTTCAGCTGATACTTTATTATCAGCGTGTGCTTTCGCTTGTGTTTCAGCCAGGTTCGCTTCAGCAATCGCAACTGCTTCAGCTGCTGCTTGTGCTTCGTCTGCTTTAAGTTGAGCAAATGTTTTACCGTCTGTGAACACAAATTCGTCTTTATCATCTATCGTCAGCTTGTCATATGTGTACTCAAGCATTTCTGCAGCACTAATTTTTTCTCGCATTTGTTTTTTTAGCAGATTCCAAATAGCATCTACTTCTTCTTGCGTATACTCAACGTAGTCACCAAGTATTACTTTTTTGTTACCTTTTAGCTTAGCTGATCGATGTTGATCAAATACGCGTGCTTCAAGGTATAACGGTGGATTGAATTTTGTATCTTTAATTTTAATCGTATCACCAAAACGGATCTTCTTATTTTCCAATCCTGGCACATGTTCTAAATCAACAATAGTTGTTTCATATTTAACTGATGATTTTATACGCTTGTCTAATGCCGCACGCGTGTATCTGCGCACGTCTTCCATAGTTATATCTAAATCAGACGTTTGCACCTCATGCGTATCCCAAATGTGTTCGCCATTTTCGCCCCATCGCTGTAATGCTTCATCATCGGTAACGATGACTTCTATTCTTGTTCCATCATCACGTTCAGGACCAATTCCTACAAGAGCCGTTACAACATCTTCAGTGTTTTCAATACGTCTAATACCTTGTAGATCAACACCAAATTGGGCAGTACGTCCTCGTGCTTCACCAACACGTTCCAATAAATCAACATAGCGATCTGTTATTCCTTGTTCGTTATGTTCTGCTCTAAATCGTAATTCAAGATCAAATTCTGTTGCAATTCTTTTTAGCAAAGCATAAGGATTTGTGTGCTTTTCAATGCTTATCGTGCGTGTACCTTTTCCTTCAATAATGCCCATTTTCCAAATTGTTTTGTTTGTTGCTTTGGTAACCATTTGTGCAGCAGGCATTGATGTAAATGATTGTGGCCTAATTGGTTCGGCATTACGCAAATTAATATAACTAGCACTCGCATACACCTCAGACAAATGCCCATCTTGGTTATGATACTTATCTGTTTCAAAGATAATAAACTCAACATATGTTCCGTCCTCGTCTGGTACTAACACACGATTACGTTTACTAAGGTATGGACTAAACCGTTTATCTGCAAATGTTTTAAAATAATACGTTTCAAGCGTATTTTCAAGTGACTTATGATGGTCATCATCTATTACATAATCAAACGGTAACACATCTAACTTACGACCATCTTGCCCATCTATGATATGCAGCATATACTCATCACCTCCTACTTATAACGCGTGCGATATATTAAACTGCCGTTAAATGCCCCGTCTGGAAGCATAGCTAATGTATTATCGCCTTTTTTCAATTTGAAGAAGGTACCACCAATCGCATGTTCTTTCATAAAATTTTGGCCATTTAAATAGACACTATCACTTGTATGATCAAACGTGATAATATCACCAGGTTGAGCAATATAAGGTACTTTATCTGGCTCTTTTTTATATCTCCAAAATTTTATATCTTTAATCTCTGCTTCAGACATTTCTGTTCCTGGCCACATTCTAAACGCGATCTGTATTTGTGTAATAGGTGTATGATAGTTATTGTTAACATCATTGTAGCTGTATTCAGATGATACCCAAACGTGCTTACCTTTGTTATCAATCAAAGCAAAATAAGGTCTTAACTTACCGTTATCTCTAAATATTTGTAAGATACCGTCAAAGTTATTCCACGCTGGTGCATAGTCAGCTTCACGATAATACGCTTCTCGATTACCTATCTCGCCCATTTGAAATTTACCTTGTACCTTTTTCAGACCTCGCCACACGTCCTCGATACCTATCTTCGCAACAATCTCTCCAAAAGCATCTAAGAGATAAATCTCTATCATTCCTGTTTGGCCAACTAGATTATTTAAACTAACCTTAGTAGCCATTCTGAAATTTTCTAAAGTAGCACCTATATCTCGTTTTATAGATGGTCCTTGCCATACTGCAGGTGATACAGGCGTACCAACAGAGTCTACGACAAATGCACCATTTACAGACTTCATTGCTCCTGTTATCTTCCCATTGTCAACCTTATCTGCAGTAATCCAACCAGCGAGCGATGTGCAATCATCATGCATTACTAGTTCTTCTCTAACAAATGTCTGATCTGATGCTGATGCCGGACGCCCTACCAGGTTATATTCATCGCCATTTGAGATCATTGCAAACGTAACTGGCTCTAGTACCTCAAGTTCAAACACAGGCTTTGCTTCAGCTGTGCCGGCTACATTTATTACGGTTCCTTGACCAGTTAGGCCGTGTGCTTTTTCTTGGCCATAAGCATACGGATCAGGACAAATAAACTGTATGGTCCCACTCCTTAAAAGAGACATCTTCTCAAAATCTTCTAAAGTATTTTGGACTACAGCATAATAAATGCGACCAGGCTCATCATCAAACTCTAAAGGAACAGGTTCATCAGTCAAAAGCCATTCTGCTAATTCGTCTTGTTTTACTAATGCGTCAGCATCATCTTTAATGCGAAAACCAACCGGTTGACTGATTGTTAATGGATCCACCTCTGTAGATTGTAAGTGTCCACCCGGATAACCTGGTACTGTTATTAAATTACGTCTTCTAGCAGCGAAGGGAGGTTTGCTTCGTCCACGTTCGATATATAGCCAATCTTTTCTTATACCATTAAACGTTATGGATTCATACGCCAAATTTCTCCCTCACCTTCTGCTTCCGATTTTGCGTTTCTGTTATTACAGGCTCCAATCCTTTACCTAGTGATCTAGCATCTATGATTGGGCTGTTATCTTTAGCCAACAATTGCATCAAGATTTCGTTTTGCTTTAACGTAGCGCTCAACAACTCTTTCGTATAATCAGCGACTGATGTTGATCTGGTAGAATGGTTTGGTGTAGTGGTTTGCTTTCCTATTAAAGCTAATAATTTGTTAAATGGATTATTTCTTAACGTATTCACTATTCTATCCGCTTCGCCTGTTGGACTAATTCCAGTAGCGAGCTTTGGTATATTCCACAGAGCATTTACTATGCTGTTTGTCTCGTCATTAGTAAAAACTTGAGCGCCTTTTGGAACACTATATAATCCGAAGTCAGCCATTGACCATTTGTTACCATGTCTAACTAATTCAGGACCTTCTTCTCCTAACCAAGATAAACCACTTGGATGATTAAAATAATCGGTACCATCAGCGTTACTACCAACGCCACTTGTAATGCTATTAAATCTTTTGAAGTTTTGGCTAATTGTTAACGTTCTTTTTAACGGAGCCGATAATTTACTATCTAAATCACTTATTCTAGGGCTAGTTTTGACGTTAACATTCTTATCTACGCTTTTTTCTAAAGCTGAATTAACACCACTAATTCTGCTATCTATATCACCTAGCAATATATTTTTGTTAACATCTTTACCTGCTTCTCTTGTTCTGTCCCGTTCTAAGCCTATACCTATTTGCGTTTTAGTGTTGTTGCTATCAATTTGAGTTCCTTGACTTTCTAATGCTTGTTTACCTAAGTTAATTTCATTCTTAACTTGATCCCAAAGACCCGCTTCGCGAAGGATGTCTTCAATAACTTGATTGTTTCTTCCAAGTTTCATATCAATAGCTGCTATTTGTTTATCGATTTCTACTTTATTTGCACCTTGCTTTTTCCTATTCTCTTCAAGGTTTTGACGCTCAATAACTAACTGTTCATTTTTCTTTTGAATTTGACCAACAATATTACCTTCCTCAACTTTAATTTCCGTTGTTTTGGCAAGGTTGATTATTTTTTGTTGCTCTTCCTGTGATAGCTTGGCCAGTTTTGTCTCAAGCAAAGAATTGATATTGTTGTAGAGTCCAAGTTCTTCAGATATATAAATTTTTGCTTCTTGTTGCTTCTTGTTAGTTTCGATCAATTTGTTTAATCGTTCTTGTTCTTCCTGATTAAGTTGACCATTCTTCGCTCTTTTTTCTTCAAGTTTTGCTATCTCTTCGTCGTTCTTTGCTATAGCTTTATCTAACTGTTCAAGACCTTTCTGACCTTCTTCATTAATTCCGGCTTGCTTTAAAATAATGTTTTGATATTGATCATCAAAGGCTTGTAACTTTTCTAAGCTTTCTTCTTCATTTGCGATCTTCTCACGTGTTTCTTTTGCACTTTCGGTCAGCGTTTCGAAAATATCACTATATTTCCCTTTTTGAATTTCCAATAAATCATTACGCTCATCATTTAATCTATTGAATTCTGCAGTCGAGAGATTTTCTTTTTCTAAATCAACTGCGATTTCTCTAATTCTCTTTCCGCGTTCTTCCTCAGACATTTGTTTAGCTTCTACAAGCTTAGTTATTCTCTCCTGATATTGCTCATGCTCTTTGTTGAGTTTATTAATCTCTTCTCTTGTTTCTTTTTCTTTTTCAAGATTTTTTATTCTTTCTCCCTCTAATTCGATGCGTGTCGCATCATAGAGAGAAGCTATATATTCATTTACCGCTTCCGTGTTTTTAGCAAATGCATTCCCCTGTTTTGAAATGTTTGCTTCTACATCAGGGGTTTGATCAATAATATTTTCGTTTGCTTTAAATAATCTCTTAAGCTCATCTTTTGAAAGTCCTGACTTCGTTGCAAGATTATCATATTGTTTTTGCAATTGTTCTATTTCACCAGGATTGCTAGACTTTGAAATTCTTATATTTAAGTCGTTGAGTTCAGCTAATTGTTCATTACTTATCTTTGCTTTTTCTGAAAGCTTATCAAATGTTTCAGCGCTATTTTCTAATTCCACTGCTTGATCATTTAATGACTTTGCAACGTCTAGAGTAGCTTCTTCAGCTTCTTTACTGTCCTTGGTCAAATCATATAATTTCAGACCCAAAGCACCTACACCAGCTACAGCTAAACCGACAGGACCTGCACCTAAAGCCATTGTACCTATGCGACCAATTAACCCTTTTCCTCCGACTTTTCCTAGCGTGTTAAATAAACTACCGCCTACCTTAACTACAGATCCAATCCCAGAACTTAAACCACCAAACACAGATATTACAGGACCAGCAGCTGCAGCAATCCCGCCAAGCATTACAATGTTTCTTTTTCCCTCATCGTCTAATTCTTCGAACCACTCAGTTACATCCTCAATGCCATCTTTGACATCAGGTAATACTTCTCTTGTAAAATCAAGAAGTGTTTCTCCAACTGGAAGTAATACTTCTTTAGCTTCACGCCAAGTAGATTTCCATTGCTTTGATATAGATTGCTCGGTATTTTTGGTCATATCGTCCATTGTTCCATCGACATCTTCTATACCTTCGCCAATACCACCTAATGAATAAACTGCATCAGATTCTAAATCCTCAAATTTTGTGCCATAAAGGTCCACTCCAATTTGGTTAGCTTCTACCTGGTTATCCATGCCTTTCAATTCTTTTAAAACTGCATTAGACACATCTTTTACAGTTTTCTCGCCGTTTTCATATTGTTTCCAAACTTTTTGGGTAGAGTCTGATAATTTATTCATTGAATCAGAGGTCGTTTTACTACCATCTTTTACACGAACCTGAAATTCTTTCATTACGTCATTGATATAGTCAAGGTTATAAACGCCTGCTTCTGTACCTTTCAGTAATAGTTCGAAATACTCTTCAGCAGAAAAGCCCATGCTTGCAAACAAGGTCGAATATTCGCTTAAGTTATCGAACATCTCATTGCTAAAATTAAGTCCCTTTTGTGCGCCCCTAGCCATTAAATCAAAGGCTTCATCCGCTTCAATACCAAAGCCTTTCATGACGTTGTTTCCTGCTCGTGTAACCTCGTTTACGTCTGATTCAAACGTTTCGGCTAAAAGAAAAGCTTTCTCTGTGATACGATCTAGATCTTCATTGTTCAATCCTCTAATGTTCTGCTTTACTTGTAATAAAGCCTGGTCAATTTGGTCAGCACTTTCACCAAAGCCATCGTTATAAATATTACGAGATATATCGGTTAATTCCTTAGCTTCTTCTGCAGTTAGACCTAAAGAATTTTGTATTTTTACCGCAGAGTCTTCATAAGAAGAAGCAACGAAACCCATCGCTGTTCCCATTCCAATTACAGCTGGTGTAACAGTCGTAGACATGGCGTTTCCGACACCTGTTGCTTTGTTACCAAAAGTTTTCATTTTGCTTCCTGCACTGTCGATTTTGTTACCCATCTTCGTCCAATTGGAATTAGCAATGCGTTGTTCTTCTCTTAACTGAGATAGATCCTTTTCTACACGTTCAACATACCGACTTAAATTATTCAAAGAAGCAACTTGGTTGTTATATTCTTTAGCAGCCTTTTGTGCTTCCGCGGAACCTTCACCATGTTCTTTAACCATCTTCTCATAGCTTTTTCTAGCACTGTCTGTAACGGCCTGTTGTACTTCTAACTTCTTGTTCAATCCTTTTAGCCTGGTTTCATATTTAGCAATAGATTTATCGCTACGATCAAACGCAGACATGTTAGCTTTCATTTCGCTGTTTACAGTGGTCAATTGGGATTTTAAATCTTTTAGACCTGAATTGATTTTCATTGCATCCAGGTCAAGCTCAATCGATAGACCTTCAATTCTTTCAGCCATCATTTATCCTCCCTTCTTAACCACCAAAAGCAGCAATAAGTGATTTTTCTTCTTTTGGTTTATTTTTATCTTCCATTAGCTGCACAATATAATGAATTGGCATATCGAGTATCTCGTTAATGTCCTTGCCGTTGTCCATCAATTTAAGGATGAGTTTATCTAAGTATTCCGCTTGCTTGGCGATAGAAAAATCCTCATCCGTTAATTCTTCTTCGCCAAAAAGTTTTTTGTTTCATTGCTTTGTTGCCCTTGCGCGACAAAAATTAATTGTTGTTTCAACACATCTTGACCACCAGGTGCGTGTAGACGATTATAAATATCATCTGGTGTAATCTTTCCAGCAAACACTTCATTGGCCACAAAATCTGCAATCTTATCAAACTTATCTGCCTCAGTCATTTCTGTGTTGGCTTCTACTTCATGCCACACTTCGATAGCATCACGAGCAACTCTTAAAGGTATAAAAGCAGGTGTCCATACCTTTTCAACTTCTGGTTCGTCACCTTTTAGCACACCTTCTGGATTCTTAACTAGCTCTAACATGTTTCTTTTTAAATTTGCCATATTAACAATTCCTCCTAAATTAAAAAGAGCAAGGTTTTATCCCTGCTCTTCCACTTTTCTAATCATTGGGCGTCCAGCTTTGTTTTTGTCCGACAATAGTTCATCAATACGCTCTTGGCTAACTTTCTTGTTTACCGGACGTGGCCATGGCTTATCTTTTTCATATTCTTTGTCGTCATCTAAATCACGCCAGTTTTCATTTGACAAATACTTTGCACTTTTCGCCATATTTTTTACCTCCTTTATCGCTTTTACGTATTCATATGATGCTCTGTCTTGGTTAACATGTTCAAGCGAATCATTAAAAGGTGTATGATTAACATACTTCCCTTTAAAAAATAGATTCTGATGATCGTCAACGACACCAGCATTATGAAAGATTTTAGTTTCATCATATTTTTCAATTGGATCCGTTGGCCAAGAAAAACTCATTTCTTCAGGCACCTTCACATCATTACCAAAGTGATAAACGTTCCACAATTGTGCCCACATCTCAGCTGTCCACTTTTGAATATCTGTGTTTGACTTATCGAGCAACTTATATAATGTGATAGAGTCATGATAAACCTTTTTCCAATATTCATAGCTTGGATGTTTGATTGCCCATTGCGCTCCACCTATCGGATTGTTATTGCGTATTAATTCCGGATCAACACCTATAACGTTGCACATATCCTCTAGCAAGCTTGTATCTTTGCTATCAATGTAAGCCACACTTAAATAACTCTCACAAGCAGATGCAATCCATTTATTTTTAGTTGGTTTAACTTTTGGTATTTCTCTTAAAAGTACGTCACTATCCAAATAAAAATAGGTTTCGTTTTCCCTCGATGGATTCTCTTGTAAATACCTCATCCATAAGTATGGTTTTACAGATGGAATATAAGATTTATCGTGTCGATCATCGCTATATACATGCGTTTCCACATCATAAGTTTCTTGTAAATATAAAGGCACCCGGTCATCCTGCTTTGTAAAAAGCAAAACAATATCACGGATGCCTAGTTTTTGAAGTCTTGTTATACAGACTTCTAATTCCCATTCAAATCGTTTGATTGCTGGTTGACATAAAATGTACTTCATACATTATTAAGCTCCAGTTGTAGTAGTGGTCGTAGTTGTCGATGGATGTGCAATGCCAAAGATTTTCTGGAATAATGCATCGCGATTGGTTGTAGAATCTTTAGCATCACGCGCAAAGATAACTGATTTTTTCTTTGAAAAACCAGTTACTTCTCTATCCATGAATTGAGCAGAAATCTCTTCATTAGAGAACTCTGTATTTTGACCCTTTGTATTACCTGTTATAGATGGTCTGGTGAATATTCCTTTAGGCAAACCAACATATTCCTTTGAACCGTCTTCATAAGTTTTCGTAAATATAACACCTACATACGGAGGGTTGTCATTATTACCCGCTGCAGTTAAACCTTCTACTACTTCCCAACCTAATAGCTTTTGCTTATCTTCTATAGGTATTTTATGAAAAGCAGAGTTTACACTTACATCCCCACTCGACACCGCCATTTCTGCTGTTTCGTTGTCACCATACGCACGAACCACTTCTTGTGGCATATCTACCGTAATGTTCTGCAAAAATTTCACTCGCTCTAACTGTGCAGCCGTTAAACCATCGTCAACAATGCCGTAATAAAATTCATCTACTCCAGTAGATGCTCTATAGTTTTTTTCGCCTGTAGCAAAATGTTGCAAATCTAATTTTAATAACTTTGTTTTTTCTTCGTTCATTTCGATTCACTCCTCATTGTTTGATTACTATTCAAATGAAATTTTTCCATCAAGCTTTACAAAACCAATAACATCACCATTCCCATTTTCTAACCATCCACGCCAATTAGTCTCTTCTGGATTTTTGTATTCCTTAAATACCATATCTATCACTCCTATAAATTATTAAAATCTTCTCGATACAAAGAACCGCGATACCTCCTAGCATCACGGAACACACCTTTGTCATATTCTTTTGGTCCTGCTGTTTGTCTAAAGCCAAAATGCTCCCATATCAAATCACGTACTTTATCAGCTAGTTTATCCGTCAATTTTCTGTCTTTACTCCATACATCGATCTGCAGTAAAAAATCCAACCTTGTCCATGTATCATCTGCAAAAACAATTGTTGTCGGTGTATCCATTGGATCTATAACAATATAAGCACCTGTCATATCACCTGTTTCAGGGTACTCATAAAACTTAATGCAACCAGCAGCGTTGGTATTTATATAGTCATCTGCAATTAATGCATCATAGATCATGTCTAATATATCCATCACAGACCACCTTTCAATGCTTTTCGAACAGCATCACGGTATACTTTCTCGCTATTCTTTAATGCTCTTGCTATAGCACCCTTACCAGCTGGATTAGGATTATTAATTGTTCCCCATTCGTTTAAATGGATTATGCGGTATCGACCATTAGGACCACGCCAATGTATCTTAATTGTGCGAACGCCATTCTCCCAAACAGGCCCCGTTATAGTTATTTCATCGATACTTGCCCCTGTGTCTTTAAAACTTTCAAATTCTTGTTTTAAAACCTTAACAAATTCATTAGCTGCATCTAGCAAAGCCTTGTCACTAATACATTGCATTGCTTGTTGTCCGAGTTTTTTCTCAAGCTCATTTTGCAGTTTTTTTAAACCTTTTACTTCCACACTCATTTGACCAACTCCGCAATAACATTAATAAAACGACTATTTTGTGGATCCGGTTGGACATGTTTCACATTGTAACGTTTCCCTATATATTGCGGATGATCAATAGCTATATAGTGCTTATCCGTTGGAATAAAATCTTGTAATGGATCTCTTATTACAATGGTGATATCAGATAAAGTACCGTTTGACTTAGCTCGCTCTACATCCTTTAACCACACTTCGTCAATCTTGGCCATACATTCATATAGAGGTTTCTTTTCTTGCTCACCTGGTTCTGGACCAGGATTAGGTGCGTATTCATAAAATGTAGTAGGTGTCCGTAATTGGCCAGAATGCAATCGAGGTGGTTTATATTCGAATTTCCGCAATTTAGACACCCCCTATTGTTGTGGTAGTAGTTGTTGTATCATCTTTTGCAAACTCCATATCTAAGCCCAGGCTGAGAATGTCACTCAAGAAGTTGTCATCAAAGTATTCAACCGCATCATTGTAAGCATATCGCGTACGCTCAAACACCAATTCTTTAGCTCGATTATCAATATCCGTTGTACCGTTAATATTAAATTCACCGCAACTGCTTTTTATTGCTGACACAGAAAAGGACAACAATCGTTTTAAATTGCTGTCCTCATCATGAGAAATATGCATCCTGTCTTTAAATTCATCTACAATTGTTTTCGTGATCTCTGCCAATCACATCACCCCGTTATGCGCCAGTCGTTGTAGTTGTTGTGCTAGTGCTTGTTGTAGTTGTCGTATTATCACTAGTATTGAACTGGATATTCAAGTCATATAGCAAAGCTGTTTTATTATCCTCTGGCTTACCATTAGCAAACTGCTTAATTGTGTAAAGCATTGCATCTTCAATCGCTAATGTTTGATCAAACTTGTTTGTCTTGTATCCTCCCGCTAGTGCTGCAAGATATTTTCCTTGTACAAAGAATAATGCTTTCTTTGAAGGAATTTCTTCTGATTCAACAACTTTAATGTTGTATGGTAAAGCCGTTACCCATTGTCCATTAGCTGTTTGAATTGTGTTTCTAGCTTGCACACTAATAGCATCGATTGGATTGACTACCATTACAATTTTATTTAACACTTTTCTAGCTTTATCTTTTTCATCGGTTGACAAAGCTTGAATAACATCATGTAATTCACCAACTACGACTTGCCCTTTATCTGATGGTGCAAATGTTAGAGTACCAGATGACGTTTTTTCTGTAACAGCTCCGTTTTCAGAATTAACGTTTTTCATTAATCCTATTGGTTCATTTTTTGTTGGTCCACGACCATTTACTAGTCCATATTCTAATCCTACGGAGTACGATTCAACTAATAGATTACGAACATAACGTTCTACCCACACAGGGCCTAGTTCCAACATGTCCTTTGGTATTACAGCGAATGCAGTAAGTTTCAATTGCGTGATTTGCTCTTCGCTAAACGCTGAGCTAACTTGTCCTTTAATATCTCCAAACAATTTACCCCATGCATAAGCTTTTGTCGGATCAGATTTAATAAAACGCGTCACTGCCCCTAGATCTCGTAGACCAATTGCTTGCAGTAATGGATGAGCTTCTGCTAGATCCTCGAATACTCTTTCTTGAGTAGTTTCTGGCAAAATAGAGTCTTCTTCAAATCCACCAGATGTCACAACTGCATTAAAGAACTTCTTCTCTTCTGAAGTGAGAACGTTTTGACCACGTGCCGATAGAATCTGTGCATCCATCTGTTGCGTGCGTACTTCTGCAGTAATCTTTTCAGTTAAATCTTCAGCAAGAGCTGTCTGCATCTCATCCCATGCAGTTGCAAGCTTCTCCTGGTCTTGTTCTTCCGCTTTCACTAAATCCATATATGCTTCTTTTTTAGCTTTAAAATTATCCATCTTCCCTTTTAATTTAATTGTCATTTCTCATTCCTCCAATATTTTTAAATTAAAAAATGAACCCTTTTCTTTTTGGCTGCGTTGCTGCAGCTGTTGAAGGTTCATTTTGATTATTGTTATTTTCTTTTAATTCATTTAAAATTTCTTCCTTAAAATCAGCAAACATATTCTTTACAGTTTCTTTATCTAATGTCTGTTCAGATTTACCTGGCACTTTGTTTAACTTCCCTTGTCTAATACCATCAATGACTTCTTGAGGTATTAAATTTAAAACACCAGCGTTGGCTGTAAGTTTAATTTCATTTTCAAACATGATTTCATCAACTAGACCTTTTTCAAGAGCATCCTGCGGAGTTAGCCATGTTTCTTCACCCATGAGATCCAGTAATTCTTTCTCATTCATACCGGTCTTTAAGCGATAGGCATTAGCAATCGTCTTATCCGTATTTTGTAGCATTTCAGATGCTTTGCTCATGTCCCGGTGGTCTCCCAAATAACCCATTTTGGAATTGTGAATCATCATTTCTCCTGTTGGAGCGATCAATACTCTATCACCGGCCATTGCGATTACACTTGCTGCAGATGCAGCTAATCCTACTATTCGTGTTTCAACACTTGCAGCATAAGACTTTAACTCCGTGTATATTTCAGATGCGGCATATACTTCACCGCCTCCACTATTGATAATGACTTCTAAACTATCACCATCAGCTTCTTCGATTTGCTTAGCAACCCCTTGCGGTGACGTATGTTCTATGTCAAACAAGTCATATATCCATGAAATATCGCTAGACACGATAGGACCTTTTACATTAATTCTCTTTGGCATCAATTCTCACCTCCTTCAAGTTCATCTAATGTTTGATAATTTTTCGTGATAACATATTCATCCATTCGTGGATCATCAACACGCTCATCACCAAACTTTTCTCTAACATCATTCCTGCTCCATGCTCCACTGGCAACCATTTTGTCTGCATTATTTGCATTTTCAATTGCGCTCTTTTCTGTAATGCCCTTAACATCGATTCGCTCACCTTTTAAATGGTCGTATTTTTCAATCAATTTTGCATTTAGTTCATCTGATATTTTCTTCACTAATGGTCCAACACAAAACTTAATGTATGCCTTAATACTTGTTTCATAATCTGATAAATCTCCATGCACTAATGCATTTGGTATTCCTAAAATATCAGCCACATCATCAGTTAGAGTTCTTTTAAGTTTTGTAATTTCCTCAATAGATTGCCCTTTACCATCACCTTTTGAAACTTCTTCATAAGTAAACCCTTTTAGCTTCGGAACCAGAGCGACCGTATTTTTTTTAAAAGATGCAAATAGCTTGTCAATAAACTCTTGTAACTTCCCTTGGGTTTCTTTATCTAATTTCTGTGCGGTATCCAATCCAACAGTTCCTCGTATTTGCTGGTTACGCATACTAATTTCAACCATACGACTGAACAAATTACCAAAATCTCTAAACATTCCATCCATAAACTTTGTTAGCTTTTCATTGTTAAAGGTCAAATAAATAACTTCATCCATTTGAAAAGAACGCCCGAAGGTATAATCTTTTACAGTAACATCAACAAATTTATCGGGATAAACTGCATATTCGATTCTTTCAAAGTCATCAACTATCAGCAAATCGTTATTATCTGTCAAAATTACTAAAACTTCATTTTCATAAATTAATTTATAGATAAAGTCTTGCCAAAAGTTCGCAGCTGTCTGATCTGTATTTGGACGAACATTTAATAAATAATGCCAATCGTTATACTGTCGTTTTTGATCTTTCATAATCCTGAAATCAGATTGACTTATTGTACGTCCTATAAAATTGATATTGGTTTCCAGAGCAATTTGCTTTAAATAATATCTGTGATTTGTTTCGTCAATTAAATCTAAATCAAATAAAGATTCGAGTTCACTATTTCGTCGTAAAACTTTATCCAACCATCCCACCTTTTTTATTCACCTCCTTTAGTAGTTCAAAGCTTCTAGTGCATCTAATGAGTCATTAAGGTCAGTTTCATCTTCCAACTCACTAGCACGATACAACGCGTGGACGAATGCCTGGAACCCATCTGTTTTACGCTTGACTTCTTCTTTCTTTAAAAACTGCTTTCCTGCTTGAGTTTCTTTTACATAAACATTATTGGTAAACCAACGCATTAATGGGTTATCATCAAAAATAAATTTATGATTTGCAAATCCATCTTCTACACGTGGCGCTAGTAATGGATGAATGCTTGAAGGTCGTCTTATCCCTTCCACTTCAAAACCTTCTGCTTCAAGTAGAGGTCTTAAAATATCCAACTTATAATTATCAGCAATAATTTTTTCCACACCATATATCTCGCGCATTTCAACAAACCAGTCAACTGCGTGCATAGGATTTAAAGAAGGTTCATCCACAACCTTCATCAATCCATCTTTTTCCCACTTCTTTATTGGCGCTTTTTTCTCAGTACCAAAATTGTTATTCGTATTTGAGTACCCATAATGCACATCGCAAAAATGTTTAATAGCAAATGTAAATGATTTAAATGCGTATTCGTCTTTTTTCTTAAATAGCAGTCCGCATGTAGTAAAATCTCGCACACTACCAAAATCTAACGACCCAATAGGCTTTGTATCGAGTTTGAAAAATGGTCGATTAGTTGCCATTATTTCTTCACGGGAAGCAACAGAGTTTTCCATATTGTCTTCTATGAAATTCATTCGTTTAGTAACAAACGCAGCACGTCCAGACGGATTATAAGCTAACTTGTCATATTCCTTTTTAACCTTGTTGAATAAGCGTTTACCACGTTTATTCAAAGGTTCTTGAAGTGCGGGATTAGCTTTCGCCCAATTATTTGGATCATCCATTTCTTTTAAATCATCTAACTCACAGATGTATGGAAAAACACCTGAGAACTCAATTAATCCATTAAGCACATCTTCGCATTCACGATATTTAATATCGAAATACCCTTCTCGAACATAGCCTTTTGTTCCGATGAAAAATTGTCTACCGCAATCAACCTTACCAAGACCACCAGAAAATACGTCAACGATTTCTGTATCTTCCATTTCATGATACTCATCATAGATTACTGCACCTTCACGCCCACCATCTTGCGAGCTAGCATTACTTGTTTTATACTCGAAAACGCTTTGTGTTTCTGTACCAGTAATGCTACTTTTAAAGGCTTCAAATTCTTCTAGTAGATCCTCATTGCCGTTTTTATTTATAACCCGAAAACATTCTAAGAAACTTCTCTTTGCCTGCTTTTCAGAGTTAGCAACAATAGAGACATCATAGTAGTCAATCCCGTGTAAAGGACTGATGAAGTAATTAGCAAGGGTAGAGATGAAACCATTCTTACCACCACCGCGCCCCATGTTAATGACAAACTCATCAAATATAGGTTCATCATCTTCTTTACGGAACAAAAAAATGAATGGGGTTATAAATTTCTCCCATTCATCTAATTCGAAATACCAGGTTTCACTGAAATCTATATAATTTTCAATTTGCTCTTCATCGAAATAATAAAGATCATCACGCGGTAATATATGTTTCTCAATTAAACAGATTAGCTGTATTCTTTTTTTGTTAAGTAATAGTTTGCCACATTTCCAGTTCTTTATATAATCTTCAACATACTTGTTATACATCATAAGCTATCTACGACCTAATAATTTCGATTTCCCATCATTTTTAGGTTGTGGCAATAGATCGGTTAATTGTTTAATAATCGTCTGATAGGTTTTATCTCGATTGTCATAGTTTTCAACTATAGGTCGCTTGCGATCATACGGCACCTGGTTCTCACTTTGCGAAAACTTTTCATACTCCCCGTTTTCTAAGATGTCTTTCCAGTTATCATCTAATAAAATTCGTAGTCGAGCAGCCTGAGTGATTAATCCTTCTGCAACGTCCAGTTGGTTTTTAGGGATGTTTTTAAAAAGACTCTTCAGTCTTTTAACTTCTAACTCTACTCGACCCTCCATGTCATCAATTCTGTCGTTTAATAAATAAAGTACAGATACGCCTAACGCTTCTGCAATTTTAGCCAAGAGTTCTAAACTAGGAGAATTTTTACCTTGTTCAAGACTTGCATAATAGTTCGTTGAAATCCCTGCTTCCTTAGAAAAATCAGCTTGTGTCAACTTTTTCTCTTTTCGTTTTTCCTTCATTCGAAAACCAACTTTTTGCTTATCCAAATTAATCACCTTCTTTCTGTATGGACTACGGGTAGGGAGGGGGTATCATTTCATGTTGCAACCGCCGAGTTGACTCCCCCTTTACCGGTGCCCCCGATGGTTAAAATCGCGAAACTTTTTAGGTGGGGGGTGTTCTAACAAAATAATTATCTAAATATCTTTTTTCGCTCTCGCTTAGTTCGTAAATATAAATGGCATTGTTGAATGATTGTTCTGTTGTTTCTCCATACACCATTCTTGATTTAACTTCCTTAACGCAAGCTAACACTCTATCACTTAATGTATAATCATCCCCGTTTGCAAAATCAATTCCAATCCTCAACTAACATCACCACCATTCATCATCCCACTTAGGTTTCTTTCTCCATAAAGAATAATCAACATATCTCCCATGTTTCTTGTTATGACAGTTAACACATAACGTTTGTAGATTGTCCTCATCAAGTGCAAGCTCCGGATAGTCTTCTATCTCTTTGATATGGTCCACTACCAGCACGATCTTCTTGCGCTTTGCAGACTCACTGTACTCATTGGTATCAATCGTTAATCCGCCTTGTCGTTTACACTCCTGGCATTCGTAATTGTCACGTTCCTTAATATCTTCCCGTAATAGCTTCCATGGTCTACTGTCATAGAACTTACGCTTTTGTTGCTTAGTTTTGTATTCAGCAATCTTCCTCACCTACTTTTATGCATAATAAAAAGACATCTCTTTGTGTGAGATGTCTTATCGAAAATTTATAAATGTTCATCACCAGTTAATACGTGGTGTGTTATCTGGTTCTGGAACTTTTTTAGGTTTATGTATGTTATTCTTTTCTCTGTTGCCAGGCTTCGTACCTCTAATATCTTCTAACAATTCAACAATCCTACCAAGCGCCATTAATACAGCCCCGACAGCTAAACTACCTACGAATGATGTAATAGCCGTTGTCCATACACTGGTTAATTGAGATTTCAGTGCCATAAAAGTACCCATATATTCATCTGGATACTCTTTTACTTCACTCCATGTTTCCCAATCAAAAGAAGAGATAATTCCTATTGCTCCAATAAAACCTAATGCAACGATAAATATTCCTAGCTTACTATAAAAATTATTGCTCATCTAAACCAATCCTTTCCATGTATCATTACATAGAATTTTATCAGTTATTGGATTGTTTTTCCAGAAGAAAAAGGAATCTCCGTTTATATCGAGATTCCTAAATAGTTAAGGCTTCATTAATTTATAATATCTTTCACTAATTTTCCTTTTATGATTTGCGATTTGTTTTCGGCTCCAGTCTATATTTTCATGCAACTCTAGTAGTTTTTTTATAAACTCAATTTCTTTATTTTCAATCACCAAATTATTACCCCAACCATCAGTCTTTACATATTTCCAATTTTCATTAAAAAACAAATTTATATCGGTCTTTATATTTTTTATATATAGATATACAGTACCATCTATTTCACTAGCATCATACATTAATGTTTTAATTTTTTCATCAACACGATATTTATCAAACATTACAAGTGTTCTTTCATCTTTTTTTTGTGTCATTAACAAATCTAACAATTCTTTTATTTCAATTAAAATGAAATCAATTTTTCTAAAATCAATAGGAGCTTTATTTACAAACCTTTGATTCTCGCTTGAAGTTATAGTTAATCTAACCCCTAATAATGTCAAAACACCACCAATTATAGACCCTAGATAACTTCCAAAAAAACCAATCCAATTATTATCTTGGACAACGTGTATGTTAGGAACACTTTTTGAAATTATATAATTAAATATGATTGGTGGAAGTATAGTTATTAACAAGAAAAAATAAATCCACTTTTGGTTCTTTTTAAATAGATATATTAAATCGGAAACTAAATATTTTTGACCTTTCTCTTCTTTCTTATCCATATTAATCTTCCTCCTTAATAAAACATTTTCGACAAAAATAAGTAAAATCCTGCAAGTTTAGCAGGTAAATTTAATCATATGTCGAATTGTTATGTAAAGGAGGCTTTATATTGAAAAGATACTTATCTGGATTACTTGGAGTAGCATTTGCTTTACTAATTCTAGGCTGGATTGCTAACTTAGATCAACAATCAGCAAAGGATGTTTTAGATTCATTCATTAATTGGGATGCCATGAATGATTGGTAGCGAAAAAAGGCACTCAACTATAATTATAGTGAATGCCTTTTTAATATAAAAATCCTATACTAGCATAATAACACGTTTTATAACGTTAAAAGTGACATTAAAATGACTAGATTTTTCTAACTATAAGTTTTCCTTGAGATTCTGCTTCTGAAATTAAATTTTTATTTGCAGTAAATAAATAAATATTAGGGACAGATGCTAAATCTTTATCGTCTGATATAACCTTGTTTATTCCAGCTCGTTCAACGAACTCCATTAAAAACAAATCATAACCATCCAACGCTTGTTTTCCCATTTTATTTAATGCTAAATCTGTAGTAACTTCATTTATATATTCATGTTCTAGTGGTCTTCCGAAAGTTTTTACTTGTTCCCAGGAAGTTTCAACTTCTTCCACCACTTTCGCTCTTTCTGATTGATTAATTCTATAATCTTTAGGCTTTAACCCCTTGTTGTTAGTAGTGATCTTGTAAATCTCTCGTTCTACTTTTTCAATTTGATGAGCTAATTCTGACAATGATAAGCCTGATCTAAAAAGCTTTGTCCCTAAAACTAGTGCCGCTTCTATATAATTAGGATAATCAGTCAATTGGTACTTATTTCCGTTTTGGTTTGCCCGATGATAAGTTAACCAAAACCAAACATTTGTATCTACAAAGAATTCATCTTGTTCTAATGGAGTATCATTATTTATATCGATTATTCCCTTTGCATTAATGATCATACTAATTCTCCTCATTTATAACTTTATCAACTGCGTTCTTAAGATCAGTATTATTGTAATATTCAGCAGAATTTTTAATTGATTTTCTCACAAGATTTTTCCCATTATCTGTTAGATTGATAAATTTTATTTTATCATTTAAGTCTTCTGCGTGGTAGTCTTTTAGCAACTTTCCTATTGCAGTATTAAAAAAAAGTGTTGCAAAAATTTGCACTCCTTCAAAATCAACTTCTACATTTTTTTCGTTATCAATTGATTCTCTTATTGCTTTATACACTTTCTCTCCTTTATCCATTGAGAGAGCGTTTTTATCACCTATAAGATCAAATACCTTAATTAGCATTTTCATCCTCCTTAAAATAGAAAGAAATCATCATCAATTTGTTCTTCTTTAAAGCTATACTTATTTTCATCACAATTTAAAGAAATATTTATTGCTGTTCCTAAAAATGTAGTGTTTAACGAATAATACTGGACACCATTTTTGCTTATAACACAGCAACCATCATCAGAATATATTTCAAGCTTACCTCTGTTTATTTCTATAAAATCTTTTAATACCCCTAACCCTAATCCGCCTATATAGTCTTCAGAAATCCTTGTAGTATTTTTGTCAGCTAAAGCCCACCTTATAGCCTCGTACGATGATAAAGAGACATCTCCCAGAAAATTTCTTACGTTTTTAGGAATACTTACACCAAAGTCAACAACTGTTAACTTTAACTCATTACCAGATGGATAATGCTGTCCACAACTAAAAACACCTATTTCAGATTTACTATGCTCGTACGCATTTGCGAATATTTCATATACTTTTCCGACAATTGCATTTTTTAAATCTTCACTAATGTTAATCCATCCTCTTCCAAGCCACTTTTCTTCTAAATAATTGTTTATACCATCTTCATTATAAGATTCTAAATACGGAATTGAATTACCCGTCCAAGGTCCTGTTTCATCAAAAAAATGCGATATAAAACCATTTTGTTCTAAATTAGTATATACTTTTTTCTCTAAAATATTCAAATTAAGGTATACAGTAATATTATTTTTTTGTAGATTTCTTATTACCCCTCCTAAAAAAGCCACTGCATTTTGTCTGAGAAATCTACAAAAGCTAAAATCTAATAGCACCTCAGAATGTGATAAATTTATAGATTCATTATATATATTAAATAGTTTTATGAAATCTTCTATTTCATCGTTTATTGTTGGAATTCTTATTTTGTACATGAAGTATCCAAACTCCTCATAATTTGTTGTTAAAATATAAAATGATTTAGTCATTACTTTAACAAATTCTACAATAATCATTGTTTTCCTGCAAAATCAACAAATTATTTTAACTTAGCTTTTTAAAACTTAACTTCATCTCCATCCAATCACTTCAGCAGTAGCTTGAATAATTCCATCTCTCCAACGCATGGCTTGCCTTTTACTAACATTAAGTTCTAAAGCAACGCCTTCCCAAGTTAATCTACTTTTACTCCAATATTTAATGCGAACTAAGTTTTTATATTCATCAGGTAAAGCATTATAAACTGTTTCTACAGCCTCTACCATCTCTTGTAGATATTTAATTCTTTTATTTGTTGTTAACCTAGTTGCTATACGTTGAGTAGGATCACCTGGTTGTCTAACAGAATTAGAACCTTTGACAATGTTGATGTCTTCATGCTCTTGCATGGGATACATAATCTCTTCTCGTAAATTAGCTATCTCTTTTAGTGTTGCATGATAGTTATACCATTCCGCTTCAATATGTTTAAATGTGGTCTTCTTTACTTTAATGGCTGTGGCCATGTAACTCCCCCTAGCTGATGATATCTACTTTAGGCAGCCCTAATTTCTCTCGGTTGTCATTGACTCTTTCCATTCCTTGTGTACAGTAATCCTTCTCCAGTTCGAATCCTATCCATTTTCTTTTTGTATTATCTGCTGCTACTGCAGTAGTAAATGAACCCATACAATTATCTAGTACAACGTCTCCACGGTTTGTGTACGTTTTGATTAAATACTCAAATAAAACTAATGGTTTTTGTGTTGGATGGAATGTTTTACTGTCTCTTGAAAAATCCAATATAGACTTCGGATAATTTGTATGTGTAGTTGTATATTCTTTTAACAAACTCGTATCGTTTTCTTTAAATATTCCACCTGTTTTCTTACGTTGTCCTTTACGAACTTTAACAAGCGGAATTAACCCTTGCGGATGATAAGTTGGTAGCTTTTTATAAAACACACAAATGTTTTCGTGGTTTTTAAGCGGCATTCGCTTGGCGTTTTGAAATCCTGTAGTGTGTTTGCCTTTCTTCCAGATCCACTCATAACGGAACCAGCTCATATTACTTGCGATTAGTTTTGTTGTGAATGGTTGACTTGCTGTTAAAACAATAGCTCCATTGTCTTTAATAATCCGCTTATACTGTTCCCATAGTTGATTAAATGGAATAATTTCATCCCACCTACAGTTAGTTGTACCGTATGGTAAATCGCATAATATCATGTCTACTGATTTATCCGGTATCGTCTTCATTCCTGTTATGCAGTCCATGTTATAGATCGTGTTGTACTTGATATTCATTTCTTTTTCCCCTTTTCTGTAGTAAAATAATGATTGAAAAAGGGAACGTTTGTTCTTGTTTGTTTTGGAGACCTGGTTAGAGGTCTCCTTTTAATTTAAAATGTATTACTACTAGAACCGTCCGCTAAATCAATTCGCACCTTATATTTCAATGCATTGATTTCTTCTCTTGTGGTTATAAATGCGACGTTCCATCGTTTGTAATTACCGTATGCTTCCGCTTCTTGTTTTCTAACTTCAACAACCGCGATTTCTGCAGTAGCTGCTTTATGCTTTTTCGCTTTTAAGTATTCCTCGTTATACAATTGCTTGCGATAGACATATAACTGTTTATAGTGTTCAGCGTATATTGCAGACAGCCTACCGATAAATATCAATTGCTTTGACAATAAATAAATCTTGTCTACTTTATCTTCTTCAGTTAGTTTTTTGATTTCTCTTTGGTATCGAACTACTTCAGCAAGATTTTCATCTACCTTGTTCATAATTCAAGACCCACTTTTAACTTTTCAATTAACTTCTTCTCTGCGGTTGCAAAAGATAAATCTTCATCATGTTTTAAAGTACACGTAGATGTAATATACTCTCCGCTACTGATCATTAAATTAAATGTCACATCATATTTTCCTTTAGGATGCATTTCTACTTTTACAATTTCTCCATCACCATGAAGTTCTGTAGTGCCTATCAATCTATTTATGTTTGTAACAATCAATTGCATTTAATCACCCGCTTTGTATACGTTGTTTAATTCTTTTAGAAGTTGTTCATCTGTCAACTTTTCAAATACTTCAGCACTGTACCCTTTAATGAGTGATAGTTCTTGTATGATAGATTCGCGATCGATGCCTTTCATTTATCACACCTACTTTACATGGTGTCTAACCATTCTAAATGTAATTGGAATTGTTCTTTTGTTATCTCTAGGTTGATAGGTTCATACTGTATTAGCCAATTTTCTACATCAAAATTAATAATGGCGTCATCACCGAATCTTTTAATCATGAGTTTTTTGTGCGCTTGTGATTGTTTTAGTAGATCATCAACATCGTTCTCAGTTGGCTTGCTGAAGTCTTTTCGCCAAATCATAAACGCATTTTCAATGTTGTCAATATGAACATCTAGATCTTCATCTGACCAATCGCCTGCATCCATACCGTTAGATAAAAACCGATTGTCTTTATCTTTGTTTTTGAATGCTATTACTGATACTGTTTTCATTCTGATACCTCCACACCTACAGATTTTAATGCTGCTTTACATATAGCTAGTGGCGCTGTTTTTGCATATGCTTGATAATCAATTGCGTGCGCCCCATCGTTGTAAAGAAAACAAGCTGAGTAAATTAAGTTATCTTCTTCATCCCACGCATCATGAATACTGAATCCCCTGAATTTTCGCAGTTCTCCAACCACTTCCCAAGCATCCTCAATACTCTCGCTAGGACAAAAATTATCCGGTATAGTAATAACTTCATCTTCTGCATAAGCACGTACAATTCCGATATTTCTAAATTCTTCTATGTCCCAATCCATAACCTTTTCAGCTATTAATCTATCAATCTCTCTATTGTTCATTCCGATACCTCCTAATTAGCAGCTTTGTATTTGTATTTTTTTACGCACATCTCTGGTAAATTCGCTCTTACTAACGCTTCTGTAAACACTGGTGGTACCGAATTACCGCACCTTGCTACTTGTTGTGTTTTAGGATATTTATTTCCTTCAAAATCACGATCAATAATGTATTCGTTTGGAAACCCTTGCGCTTTAAATAATTCATGTGGTTGCAACATTCTCATACCAATATCTACAATCTTGTAATTTTCCCCTTTGACAGTTACTAATCCAAATCGATCTTTAGTCGGTATCGTATGCAATGGTTCTTCTAGACTTTGACCAACACCTTGACCGTAATATTTAGTTAAGAATGCAGCTACTAAACCGAATCGATTCGCTGTAGGTATAGTTGCTAAAGGCTCATTCAGTCCACTCGCTCGTGTTTCTTTCCCTTGATGTGTATAGTAATGTTGAATAAACATTGCTTTGTTATCGATGATGTAAGGATCGTTTAAAACAAATTTCCTTATTCCTCTTTCAATGCGTATCATAGTGTTTTTACTTAAAGGTTTTTTTCGTTGACAGATGCTAGGCGCTGGGATTGACCAATCAATAACTTCTGCAGCTATGCGGTATGGTTTCATTAATCCTAGTTGTACTTTAAATTCACTTGGATCGCCATGTGTTTGATCTGGCCATGTAATACACTTTCCGTCAGACCTAGCAATTAAAAAGAGCCTTTTTCTTGTGGTTGGTGCTCCGTAATCGCAAGCTTTTAATTCTTTGGTATCAACTTGGTAACCTAGTGCTTGAAGTGACTTTTTAAAAGATAAAAATGTCATACCTTTTTTATTAGGATCTGGAACATAATCACCTTTATCATTTTGCTTAAGTGGTCCCCATGTTCTAAATTCTTCTACATTCTCTAACATGATCACTCTTGGTCTAACCTTTATCGCCCAATTAACAGCTATCCAAGCAAGACCTCTAACCTTCTGACTAACTGGTTTACCGCCTTTTGCCTTGCTGAAATGCTTGCAATCTGGAGATAGCCAACATAGACCAACCTTGCGACCTTTAACAACTTCAATCGGATCTATATCCCACACACTTTCACAATAATGCTCTGTTTCTGGATGATTCGCTTTGTGCATTGCAATAGCAGCTGGATCGTGATTGATTGCTATATCAACATTTAAACCTGTAGCTAATTCAATCCCTGTACTAGCTCCTCCCCCACCAGCAAAGTTATCAACTATAATTTCTCTAAATAAATCAAGTTGTTTTATTGAAAACACCCCCTAAAAAGGTAAATCATCATCGCTAATATCAATAGGTTCTCCATGGCCTTCAAGCGGATTAGTATCTGAAGGTGACTCTTGTTTTTGATTTGAAGCGGATGATTTATTTTTCGATTCTAAAAACTGTACAGAACCTGCAAGAACTTCAGTAACAAATACTGTCTTCCCATCTTGTCCTTCAAAGTTACGCGTTTGAATACGTCCATCTACACCAATCAAGCTTCCTTTTGTCATATACTTTGCTAGATTTTCAGCTGGCGCTCTCCAAATCACGCAATTAACAAAATCCGCTTCTTGATCGCCTTGCTGGTTTGTAAATGGTCTATTAACAGCTATCGTAAAGTTTGCAACCGCTACTCCATTAGGTGTGTAGCGTAAATTAGGATCCTTTGTTAATCGCCCGACTAATACTGTTCTGTTTATCATTTTTCGCACTCCTGACTAAATAAAAATAATATAACTATATCTATGTGGCTTTGATTTGAATGTTTTAACTAATTGCATTGGATCTCCGTCTTTGTTAAAAACAACTTGATCAAGTACATATATTTTCATGATGCTTTCACAAACATTCTAGAACGTATTCTTGAAAATCTTCGTTCAACTGCTCTCTCACCTCTATTTAGGCAATCAGCTATATCCTTGTAGGTGTAACCTTGTTTAATCATGGTTAGCAGCCTTTGATCTTCTTTAGCTGTCCACTTGTGAAATTGTTTGTGAGACTTATTATAAAAATCATGTGCACGCGCTTCTTCTAACCACTTTGGTTCAGGCAATAGCGCCTGTCGTTCCACTTTAAAAAAATTGACAAGTTCCTTATTTCCTTCTGCCCATTCCCAAAAGTCACTCACAGAAATAAGAAATACCGTTTTTTTTAAACGTGTTATTTGTTTAGTAACTTTTAAGCCTTTCTTAAACGTCCAGCGCTTAACTGTACTTCTATCTACGTTTAATGCTCTAGACAATTCAGAAATTGTAATTTTCCCGCTTTCAAGCGTTGTATTATATATGCCCATCCGCTTAAGCTTCATAAGAATAGCTGTTGTTGTTCGGTTTAGATTCTTGGCCATCGTATCTAATTTGACTTTTCCAACGCTTTGCTCTAAGTAATTTACTTCTTCAGGTGTATACCTCTTCACGCGCTCCCTCCTTACGATCACCATTTTCGTCTAAACATCGATTACACCAATCTACAAACCATTGCCTTCCTTCGCTTGATGGCTCGCCATTAGGTCCTTTTCTTTTATGGTGTGCCCAGTCATGGCAAAGTCTGCAAACAGTAGCTCCATTTTGTTTTGTACCTAAACCACCTTGCGATTTATAAATAACGTGATGTGGTACATTCTCTATTTTGTGACTGCCACACTTAACGCATCGATGTTCATCACGTTTAAAGATTGCTAGTTTAATAGCTTGAGTAAAGTTTTTATTCTTAGGACTTTTCCGCTTCTTCTTTGTTTTTAATCCAAGTTGTTTGGACTTTGGGTAAGGATTAAATTCATTGCGTAGATTTACCGTCATGCTTAACTTCCTCAACGTTTTCTTTAAACAGTTTTTTATAGCAATCCCAACATAAATGACTATTCCAATGGTGTGCTGATTCTTTTTGACACTCGACACATTTATTCACTTGCAGCACCTTCTTATAGTTTTATTTGTAGATCTTCGCGCACTCTGCATTTATAAGTTCTTGATTGTTGTAATGCTTTGACTTTGCGAATTTCACCAACAGCCTTGTCCATTTCTTGCAAGTTATTTCTAAACTTTTTTAATACACTTACAAGCGGTTCAAGCAACTCTAATTCATTCTTAAGTTCTCTTCGCTTCTTGCGTGCTATTTTTAAATCTTTAGCTAAGCGGTAACCATCACTTGCGTTAAAGCTAGAAAACTCTACAACATGCATTAAGTCTTGAATTTCTTGATTGATTTTAGTCAATTGCGCATTATTAGTATTCAATCGATCAGGCACATCACGAACAGCGTTCCGAATAAATATTGCGGTTTGTTCTACATCAGTAAATAAATCTTCCAAGTGACTCACTCCCGCTTATTTGTTTAAGATGTTTTGCTTTTTGGACTTTTTTTGCTGTTATATTGCTTTAATAGCTGACTAACATCTGCTTGTTCTTCTTGTGATTGAGGTGATTCAGTTGCTTGTTTTTCTATCTCTTCGTTCTTCTCTTTCTGTTCTCGATACCAACTTGGTACATCCTCGACTTTATGATTGGAATAACCTTTTCTGCTTTTAAGCATGCGTTCGTTATAACGTCGAGCATCTTCTAATGTTTTTACACCATATGTTCGCCAGTTATTGAAAACCGCTTCGATAAATGAAATGCCTTTAGCTTCTTTTTTAGCCGCTAACTTTAATGCTGCTAACATCAAATCCTTGCCCCATTCATCATAAAATTTACCGAGTAACTCATAGTTGAATGGCGTCTCTGTAATGGCTTTTTGTAAATTATCGCGGTAAAAATCAAGTATTTCTTTAAAACCAGGATCATCAACACCACTACCACCACTATCTAATGTTTTATCTAGTTCTTGTTGTTGTTGTTTTTCTTTATATTCTTCTTTTTCTTCTTCTTCTTCTTTATCTTGTCCACTTATCGTTGACGAGTCGTCCGACGTATCGTCAGAAGTATTGATATGACTGGCTTCTTCATTTTCACTACGTTTCGAATCGTTGTGCGTATCGTGTGACGGTTCGCTAGACGTATCGTTATCCGTATCGTGCGACGATACGTTATACGAATCGTACAAAGCTTTTATTTCCTTTTTTTGAATTCGTTCTCCAACATAATTAATCAAACTTATATCTTTCACTTCTTTTAATTCAGAGCGGACACAATCCTCAATAGGCTTTCCACCTTTGTTAAGGTTGTATCTCCCCCAATTCTTTATAGCTAGTTCACGTGTTTCAGTATTGTAAGATATAACTTCATGATGATTGATAAAACGGTCCATTATTGCATTAACGGCTTCAATTGTGTAACCTGTGTCAAAAGAAATATGTTTCTTAGTAATTACATAAATACCGATCTGAGTTGTTTTTGGGTTGGTTAATAAATATAAAAAGAAGAATTTATCTTCAGGAGTAAACTCTTCCACAATCTTAGGGTCGCTCCAAAAATCTGTTTGTATCATTCTGAATTTAGCCATATAGACCACCTTTTCTTATATGTTGTATAATAGGTGTAGGATGATGTTGCAGCACCATCCTACGTTTTTTTAAGCGGATCTATCTAGTAATGGATAAATCCCGCGAGTTTTTAATACCTCGTGAATAAAAAGACGTCCTTTTTGGGTCCATCTGGTGTGCAATTTCACTCCGGTGGTCCCATCTGTATTTGGATCCGCAATGTTTTCTAAAACCTTGTAAAGTTCAGCATTAAACTGTTCCGCTAATGCACCATCTGCAAAAGCATTTAAGTCAACTATGCTTGTCATTTTTTCTTTCCACCTTTCGTGATATAATAAATCTGTATAGCGTTTTATGAGTCTGTGTTGGTAGCACAGATAGGGCTCACTGATTATTATCAGTGGGTTTTTCTTTTGCAATAGATTTCTTTGCCCCAAAGTGTTCAAGCAAAGCTATCTCGCTAGCTTCTAAATCTTCAATTAACCAAAACTCGTCATTGTGAAAGTAAATATCATCGCCATAAAAAATCTCATTGCCAAAGAAGTCGGTACCATATATATCTTTGTCATTTACTCGGTAGACTGTACGTTCTTCCAATTCTTCACATCCTTTTAAAAAAAGTTCTTCTTATATACATCGCATGATCATCTTGCTTGTCCTTTTCAATCTTTTTGTGGTTCAACTTCTTAACTTCTTTTAAACAGTGGATCATTTTGTAAGCACATAGATCCGCTTCATCGTTACGTCCTTCTAAAGATAAATTAATTGCTTGCAATGCGTTACCATGCATAGCGCCAATTAAGTTGTTTAGTTTCCTGTGGTCTTCAGCTAAGTAGTTATTTTCGAATGTCAATTAAAAGTCACCTCGATCAGATTTTTGATAGTTTGCTATTTTTCTAGCTTTAAAAATGATTGCTACATTAGCTGCAGATGCTACAATTGATAAAGTTATTAATACGATTACTGTTGCTGTTACCATCTAAAAACCTCCTTCCGCTCTTACTTCTCTATGAAGTTTTGCAACATCAGGATAAGCCTGGTTGAATGCTGTACGTCTCAAAATTCCAGTTGGTGGTATGTCAAACACCTTTTCTAAATCTGTAGTTAAAGCGGATAATCTTTTATTTTTAAGATCGCTATCTTGTATTTGCTTAACTTCCTTGAATCGTTCTTTCATTTCATTTAAATGATTTGTTTGTTCAGTTGTCATGATTTTTCCTCCTTTGTAGGAATTTAGTACCTCAATGTCGAATATTGCTTTAAGAATGGAGGTGAGATATTTGCAACTTAACCAAGACTGTGTTCGCTCAATTCTTTTAGAACTCGAAGAGAAGCTAACTTTAATGGACCATGTATATCTCCATGATTTAAAGGAATATAATACGTTTAAAGAATTTGGTGAAAATCAATCGATTTATGCAATACTAAAACTTATAGAGGTTGGTTATATAAACGGAAAACCACAATTTGCTTCCAACAAGCTGCACAATTTAGGAATAGCTTCTTTAACTTGGGAAGGTCATGTTTTTTTAGATAACATACGAGATAATAAAATATGGTCAAAAACCAAAGAAGCAACTAAGAATTTTTCTAGCATTTCAGTGACCGTACTTTCAAAATTAGCCAATGAATACTTAATGCAACAGACAGGCTTAAGGTGATTGATATCACTGATATTCTTTTGTTTTAAGGAATTTTATAAAATCATCCATAAATTTTGTGTATTTTCTTGGTGAATAATCATTACTGGTGAAGGTTAGGTCTATAATCATCCTTCCTTCTCCAGGGTTTGATTCTGACGTATTGAATGTTGTTTTATTTTTAATTTCATAACCCTCAATCAAAACAAAAGTTTTTGGATTCTCTATTTGTGTTGGAACATGGTAACTTTTCATACTTTCACCCTCCTTTTTTTCACTCACTACCATTAAGATGATTAAACATTCCTGATTCTTGCATTCGTTTCATCCTCCCAAAATAAATCGTTTAAAGAGCAACCGAATATTCGCGCTAATCGTTTTGCTTCAGATATTTTAAACTCTAACTTTCCTGTCTCTTTTAAGTGATACGTTTGCTTGTTTATGTGTAATAACTTTGCTACATCCGCTTGCTTCATTCTTTTTTCTCTTCTGGCGATGTAAAGTTGATGGTTCACTGTTTTACCTCCCTTGTTCCACACCCCCTAATCAACTTTGAATGTCTTGGCGTTGGCTATTGCTGCGGATTCTTATCTCTAATGGTAGATCATGGCCTGCTTCGCTCTTTTCAAAACTGACTACGGGGTGCAGTAAATATTTATGTGTCTTATAAAGACACTTCTTTATCAAAAAAAATAGTTACTGGTACACTATACAATTGGGACAATTTATATATTTCATCAGCATAAAATCTAACTTTACCGTTTTCTTTTCTCCTGTATTGTGTTAAAGATATTCCTAATTTTTCTGCAACTTCTTCCTGAGTTAAATCATTTGATACTCTTAGTCCTTTTGGAGTAATTTTTATATTCATGTCGTTTCACCTCACTTTGTGTCTTTTTAGGACACTTCAAATATACAAGCTTTAACGGTTTTAGTCAATACTAAAAAGAAACTTTTTTTGTTATCCGTATTGAAAAAGTGTCTTAAAAGGTATATTATTATATTGTGATCATATAGGAGGTGAACAAATTGAATGATTTTTATAAAGAATTAGGATTACGAATTAAGCATTATAGAAAACAAGCAGGTATGACTTTAGAACAAATAGGCGAGCTTATAGGCGTAGGTAAATCAACAGTCAGAAAGTACGAAAACGGCATGATTAAAATATCTCACGATAGACTAGAAAAGATTTCTAGTGTATTAGGGATTGACGTTGCTCTATTATATGGAGAAAGCGTATCTAGTGAAGTTGTGGATGTTCCTCTATATGGGAATATATCATGTGGTGGCGGTAATGTTATTTTTGAAGAAAGAGAAACTTACGTGACATCTCCAAAGAGTTGGGTGAACCACGGACTTTTTTTCTACTTGACTGCCAAAGGGGATAGCATGGTAGGTGCAAAAATACATGAAGGTGACTTACTTCTAATTCAAAGACAAGAAGAAGTGGAAAATGGAGAGATAGCTGCTGTAGCTATTGATAATGAATGTGTTTTAAAACGTGTTTATAGAGATAACGGTTCTTTTACTTTGGTAAGTGAAAACCCAAATTACAAGCCTATACATTTTAATCCCAACACAGATTCTAATATAAAGATTATTGGAAAACTTAAAAAGGCAATCACACAATTTTAAATTACTTAGCGCTAAATAATTTAATAAGGCAGGCTGATCTCCTGCCTATCTTTTTAAAAAGGAGTGAGAATATGACTATTTATAAAGATAAAAAACGGGGAACATATTATATAAGTGTGTATGTCGAATTGAAAAATGGCGATCGAAAGCGTGTATTAAAACGCGGATTTAAAACAAGAAAAGAAGCCAAAAAAGCGGAATCTGAAATTGTATTTAATTCTACAATTGATAATCCAGACAATCCAATTTTTAAAGATGTTATAGCGGAATATATCTCTTGGTATGAGAAAAGAAGAAAAGCATCATCATTACATCGCCTTAAAAAAGAATGCCGTCTTTACATCGAGCCTTTTTTCGGCAATAAACATATTCAAAATATAAATAAACGCGACGTGATGAAGTTCCATGACTTTTTGTTAGATAGTTTATCAATCACCACATCTAAAAATGTGCACGGCTTCTTGTCTGCTATATTTAATTTTGCTATCAAAATGGAATATGTAAATATAAATATCGCTAAAGAAACAGGCAATATACAATCCAGTAATAATACAAAAATGGACTATTGGGTGTTGGATGAGTTTAAAGCGTTTATTAAGAATGTAGATAATTTGAAATATAAAGCTCTATTTATGTGTCTGTTTTATAGCGGTGCAAGAATAGGCGAGTTGTTAGCTTTAGAGTGGCAAGATCTAGACTTTGATAATAACGCATTGATAATAGAAAAAACATATAGTATGGGGAAAATAACAACACCAAAAACAAAATCGAGTGTAAGAAACATTAAAATGCCCAATCACACAATGAATTTGTTAAGACAATTAAAACTACAAGTTAATCCTAAAAATGACTATTATGTTTTTGGTCAATTTTATAGCCCTTTATCTCATAATGCGGCAAAAGATTATTATAATAGAATATTTATTAATAATGATGATCTTCGTCGTATACGTGTACATGATTTTAGACACTCTCACGCAAGCTATTTAATCAACAGTGGCTATGACATTCAAATAGTAAGCAAACGTTTAGGACACACCAAAATATCCACCACTTACGATAAATACGCTCACTTGTATCCCAACAAAGAAGATGACGCAATCAAACACATGGAAAATGATTTTAAGCCTGCTGAAGTGATTAAATTAATAAAATAGTATCACTTACAGTATCACGCTTTTGCAAAAGCTTGTTGTATCAATCGTTAAAGGTTCCATTGGAGGAAAAAAATACATACCGCTCGAGGGATCAATTGAAATCGGTACTTTATGCTTCACATTTAAAATCATTCGAGCACCTTCTTGTCTTCCTTTTAAGCTGCTACCAAAGTATCTACAAGCATGGTCGATCAAACTTACTGGAGGTTGCTTTACATAATTAGTGGTTCCATTACTTTCAAGCACATAAGATATGTAGTAACCGTCCACCTTTTCTGCAATAATAGCTACAGTTACAGGGTTAATCTCATAATCGTTACTCATTTTGTCTTTCTTCAATTGATCAGCTCCTTATTTTATATTTTTGAATTATAATAAATTCAAAACATGTATATAATATACTATGAAATTGTAATATCTGGTACTATATTGGTGTAAAATACCTAAATTTGTCACATTTAAACATTGAAAGCGCTTTTGTGGTAAACTGTGGATATAATAGAATATAACTATAAATACAAAGGGGGCGGTATATATGTGGAATCCTTTTAAAAAAGAAAAAGAACAAAAAATAGAAAAAGAACAAAAGGAGTATCCCATCATTGATATATCATTAGAAGACTTAAAGCGAGCTATTCATGAATATGGTATGCAACTTCCTAATGAAGTTCCTTTAAGTGTAATTGTAACAGATGACTTAACCATTGATTACAATCTTCTAGCTCCTACTATAAAAGGAATACCGAATAAAACGTATTATATGTCAAAAGAAACATATGAAATATTTGAAGAAGAAGAAAAACATCTTGCGGTCGATTTTGATAATGTACAACGTGCGGTAGACAGCTATATTCAGCAAACAAAAGAGCTCCCTGTCATACACGGTGATCCGTATAAGCGAGTCAGTTATCATAAATTAGAGAAATTAAACTTATTAAACTATAGACCACACCAGGAATTTTATATTACTGATGAAGAATATCTAATTACAAATAAAAAACCATAAATAAACAATCATGCAAAACAAAAAATCGAGCTTCTTTTCTCTCTGTCACCAATCTAATTCCAGGAAGAAAAGGAGCACGATTAAATTAAAATCATATTTTAGCATGTCGCCACGATTTAATAAATTAAATCTATTAGTTGTTCTTTCGTAATTTTGCCTAAGTAATGTGGTACATCAATATCTGCCAAAGCTTCTTCTAATGCTTGGCGCTGATACTTTGTTCCAACTAAGCTTTCTTCGATAACAGAAACATCCCCGATACCGAAGAAATCACCGTAAATTTTACAATTCTTAATTAAACCTTTTGAAACATCTAATCGAACGTCAACTAATCCTGATTCGAATTTATGAGATTTTTGAATATCAAAAGCCGGTGATTTCCCATAATTCCAGTCCCATTGTTGATAGCGTTTTTCAGATAATTGATAAATATTTCTCCAATCTTGTTCGGTTAATTTATATTGTGGAACATTAGCAACATCTTCTACATCAAAAATATATTTTAAAATATGCTCTTTAAACGCATCCATTGATAATTTTCGGTCCATAAATTCTGAAATATTAGCAACACGACTACGAATTGATTTAATCCCTTTTGATTTAATCTTTTCTGCATTCACGTTTAACGCAGAAACGACATGTTCAATTTCTGAATCATACATTAATGTACCATGACTAAACATACGGCCACGCGTCGTGAATTGCGCATTTCCAGAGATTTTTCTTCCATTTGCAAGTAAATCATTACGTCCTTTTAATTCTGCAGGAACTCCTAATTGCTGAAGTGCTTCAACAACTGGTTGCGTGAATTTTGCAAAATTGTGAAAACTGTCTCCATCATCTTTCGTAATAAAACTAAAATTCAAATTCCCTTCGTCATGATAAACCGCGCCACCACCAGAGAGACGACGGACAACCTTAATGCCTTGTTCTTCGACATACTTTGTATTTATCTCTTCAATTGTGTTTTGGTTTTTACCAACAATAATGGAGGGCTGGTTAATATAAAATAATAAATATGTATCTTCTGCTCCAAAATTTTTTAACACATACTCTTCAATGGCTAGGTTAATTTGAGGATCTGTTATCCCTTGATTATCAATAAACTTCATTAATCCGATAAACCTCCTTTAGTTTACGTTAGTACAAGTGTAAAACAAACAAGAAAGAAAGGCAATTTCTATTTTATTTGGTTTAAATAATAGCGTTTTAATGAGATGAAGTACTCCAATGAAATCCTGCCTTGGCTAAGTCTATTCTACCGCGATATATTTTTTCTGCTTCTTTTTTTAATTGCTTCCTATTGCCAAAATGAGGGTGATGACTTAAAAGCAGATGACTGACATGAGCTTCTTTTGCTATGATTGCCGACTCTTCACTTGTCATGTGTCCTGGTCCTGTTCCGTCTTGGCCTTCATAAAAGCTGCAATCTGTGATAAGTAAATCAGCATCTTTTGCAAAAGGAATAAAAGCATCTAGGTAACTGGAGTCCGCAGTATAAACGATAACGGATTCGCCATCGGTAATACGCATTGCATAACACGGTACAGGATGCTTTGTTTTTAAGTAAGTAATTGTAAAAGGACCAACCTTAACTAAATCATTAGGACCGTATGCTATCGCGTTTGTCGCTTGATGATTAAGTTTTGAGAATGCTTGTTCATCTTCATTATGACCATATATCGGTAAAGTTTTATTCGTTTGATGAATAGCATTTTGAACAAGAAAGTGGTATTGTAACACACCAAGATCTGCTATATGATCTTGATGGTAATGAGAGATGAATAAAGCGTCTAAACCGAAAACATCTGTGTACTTTGGTAATTGCGCTAATGCACCACTACCACAGTCTAACAATATCTTATAGTCGTCTTTTTCTAGTAAGTAACAAGATGTAGCACTATCTATCTCAGGATAAGCTCCCCAGAAACCAACAACAGTAAGTAGCATTCATTCACCTCATCTATTTCATATTTTTCTAAAAACCCGCTTATGTCTCTAAAAATTTAAGTATATCTTCTACCACTTGTTCTCCTTGATTAATGCAATCTGGAATACCAATTCCTTTATAATTGTTACCCGCAACAAATACCCCTGGCAATTGTTCTGTCATTGCTTCAGTTAGTTTATTAAGACGTTGCAAATGACCCACTTCATATTGCGGCATGGCATCTTTCCATCGTGTTACAACATAAAACTCAGGCTGAGCAGTAATTCCCATAATTCTCTTTAAATCGTGTAAAGCGATAACGGCTATCTCTTCATCACTTAAATCAACAACAGCTTCGTCTCCTGGCTGTCCAACATAACATCGTAATAATGCTTTATTTTCCGGTGTTGTTTGCGGCCATTTTTTATGTGTCCACGTACATGCAGTAATGCGATAATCCCCATTACGTGATACAACAAAACCTGTTCCATCTATATCTTTTGGGATAGCTTCCTGATCAAATGCCATCGCAACATTAGCAACAGAGGTTGCTTTGGCTTCTCCAAAATCATCCCAGAAATCATATGAAGGAAACATATCTTTTGCTTGAGGAACCGAAGTAGTTAGTGCTAAGCTATTTGCAATATACACCTCATCACTATCTAACAAAAGATGATACTTCGTTGCTTTTTTATCAATTTGTCTTACTTTCGTATCTAGCATAACTTGTACAACAGATGGATCCAATTTTTTTTCGATTTGATCTATGAGCGATTGTAACCCATGTTTCAAGGAATAAAATTTACTTGTTTTTTTCGCGACTTGCTTCGTTTTACTTCCCAATGTTTGTCGTGCACCTAGAATTAAACTACGGTGCGCTTGTTCCATTTCATAAAATTGTGGAAAAGTAGCCATTAGACTCAGCTTATCAATATCACCAGCATATATCCCAGATAATAAAGGCTCGATTAAGTTTTCGAGTAGTTCGTTACCTAAACGGTAACGAAAAAATTCTCCTACCGATTGATCGGTCTTGCATTCCCTTTTAGGTAAAAGAAAGTCCTCTAACATACGAATTTTTCCTCTTAGTGAAAACATATTAGAAAATAAAAATGGAGATATTTGTGTTGGTATCCCCATTAACGAACCTTTTGGCATTTCATGTAATTGATCGTTAACTAAAACAAATGATTTTCCAGTGTCGTTTTTCACTAATTCATCTTCTAGCCCAACATGCTGAACTAGTCGAGCACCAGCTTCTTTACGAATCAAAAAGGAATCCGGGCCTCGTTCAATGGTAAACCCATTCTTCTTGTAAGTTTCAATTTTACCACCAAGTTTGTTCGCGGTTTCTATTAAGATTACTTTATAAGGTAATTGCTTTTCTTTAATCACGTGTTGTAAATAGTAGGCGGCAGTTAAACCAGTAATACCGCCGCCTACTATTGCAATTTGTTTAGTTTCTAACATGCTTATGCCTCACTTTTATACTTTCCCCATACGACGTCCGCTAATGTTCGAATAAAATCTGAAGATGCATTTGGCATTGGAGGACGATAGTAAGATGCACCTAACTCATCACAAACTACCTTACATTCGTAATCGTTATCGTAAAGTACTTCTAAGTGATCCGCAACAAAACCTACAGGTGCATAAACAAACGTGCGATAGCCTTGTTCTTCATACAATTCTCTAGTTAAATCTTGTACATCAGGGCCGAGCCATGGATCAGGAGTGTTCCCTTCACTTTGCCACCCAATTGCATAATTAGTAATACCAGTAGATTCTGAAATTAATTTCGCTGTTGTCGCTAGTTGTTCTGGGTATGGATCACCATTTTGAATTATTTTTTCTGGTAAACTATGTGCTGAAACAACTAATACAGCTTTATCTTGTTCAGATTCCGTCATTTTATTATACTCACCTTGAATAACATTAGCCCAATAATTAATAAAACCAGGCGCATCATACCAACTTTCCACGGAACGAATAGCCGGCTTTCCATGCTTCTCTGCTTCTTTTTGGGCACGACCATTATATGATTTCACACTAAATGTAGAATAATGTGGTGCCAAAACAATAGACACTGCTTCTTCAATTCCATCATCAGCCATTTGCTTTACTGCATCTTCAATAAATGGCTCAATATGCTTCAAGCCTAAATAAGGGATAAATTCCACTTCATCTTGAACATTATTTAATGTTTGTGCTAATGCATTTTTTTGTTCCTCTGTAATCCTAGCCAATGGAGAAATACCACCAATTGCACGGTATCTATCCGTTAAATCTTGCAACATCTCTGGAGTTGGTTTTTTACCATGACGAATGTCAGTATAATAGCGCTCAATATCTGCTTCTTCATACGGTGTACCATATGCCATAACAAGTAGTCCTACTTTTTTCTTCATTATAAAAACACCTTCCCTATCTATTATTTTGCTGAGTACGAGTGGATTAATTGTGTCAATCTTTTTAGCGTTTCTGGCATAATCTCTGGTGTTACGCCATGTCCTAAATTAAATACATGACTTGGGTGTTGTTTTCCTTGATCAATAATTGATTTTGTTCTTGTTTCAATCGTATTCCAATCGGATAACAAGATTGCTGGGTCTAGATTTCCTTGTAACGTTTTTGATATTCCCATTCCCCTTGCTTCGTTAATCGACATTCGCCAATCTAAACCAATCACATCAACCGGTAAATCATTCCATTCGTGAATCAAGTGGCTTGCTCCTACACCAAATAAAATGAGTGGGACGCCTTCCTGTTGTAATGTCGTAAAAATTCGATTCATAACGGGTTTTATAAATGTGCGGTAATCACTAACAGACAAAGCACCTACCCATGAATCAAAAATCTGAATCGCTTGCGCACCAGCTCGAACTTGAGCTTGTGCGTATGTGATTGTCATGGTTGCAAGTTTATCCATCAGTGCAAACCATGTTGCTTGATCCTTGTACATCATTGCTTTGGTTTGATGATAGTTTTTAGAAGGACCACCTTCAATCATATAGCTTGCAAGTGTAAACGGAGCACCACTAAAACCAATTAATGGTACTTTCAATTGTTCAGATGTTAATAAACGAATGGTATCTAATACATAAGGTACATCCTGTTCTGGTGAAATCGTGCCTAATCGATCAACATCCGAAAATGTACGAATAGGTTGGTCAATAACGGGACCAATCCCAGACTTAATTTCTACATCCACACCTATAGCAGGCAATGGTGACATAATATCTTTATATAAGATTGCCGCATCTACCCCATACTGCTCGACTGGCAATCGTGTGACATAAGCGCACAGTTCAGGTTCATGTGTAATTTCAAACAACGAGTATTTTTCTTTTAAATTACGGTATTCTGGTTGTGATCTACCCGCCTGTCTCATAAACCAAACTGGTGTATAGGCAGTCTGTTCTCCTCTAAAAGCTTTTAAAATGGTATCATTAAACTGTTTTTCCACAACTGTCACCCTTCAGTTAATTATTTCTATGTTTTTTAACATAACGAACAACATACATTTTGTATAGATATTTGATCAGATTGTCACTAAATTGTAATTATTATAATGAGATACCTTTTCTAATTATACTAATTAATTGCTTAGTGATAAAGTAATTTGGTTTGATTTCTCACCTTGTTGTTTTGTTAAGTGATTGTATGGTATCACATAGTAGCTCGACGATCGAAATAACGATACGTCAGTTAAAGTGAATTTTCCTTTCCCTTGTACTTCCCCAATCCGTTTACTTCCATTGTCTGTCACTTGATACACATGATAGATCACACGGTCATCTTCACTAGGTGTCCATGTTAACTCGCCTTGCACAATCGACCAACCTCCTAGCTTGTATGAGGCAGTTACATCATTGATTGTCGGTAAGGATATAGGCTGCTCAACATCGTCTACACCTGTTGGCATTTCAAAAGCACTTTTTAATGTTTGTTGTTGATCAATCCGTTGCAGTATTTCTTTAGTTGCTGTTGTTGCTGCACTACTTCCTTGTGTTAAATAATGTGATGCATCACTTTGATCATATCCCATCCAAAGCGCAGTAGTATACTCCGGTGTTATTCCAGCAAACCATGCGTCTTTTACTTTCCCTGCTGCCTGTGGATGCTGTGTTGTACCTGTTTTCCCTGCTAGTGCCTTCTGATAATCTCCTTTAGATGCTGTTCCATTTTCGACTACATTTTCTAACATACGCAACATACTCCATGCAGCTTGTTCAGAAAAAACTTCAGCTGTTTCAGGAGATGATTTTCCAATAACTTCTCCATTTCGATCACGTATCTCGGCAATCGCGTGTGCCTGAACCCACTCTCCATTATGGACAAATGTACGGTAAGCTTCGGCAATCTGAATGGGTGTTAAACCGTTTTCTAGCCCACCTAAAGCAATAGCTAATCCATTATCAGGTATATGAATGTTCATCTTTTCTAAATATGTTTTACTGTAATCAATACCAATTTGATCGAGCAACCAAACAGCTGCAGCATTCTTTGATTGTTCTACCGCTTCATACATCGAAATATCTCCTGCATATTCACCATCAGCATTTGACACTTGGTAATCCCCATATGATTGCGCCTCATCTTTTAACAATGAATACGAGCCATAATCACTCATTAAAGCAGGTCCATAGACAGCGATAGGTTTCATGACAGAGCCTGGTTGACGTTGAACAAAAGCTCGATTATGTTCGCCAATTTTGAAATCTCTACCTCCAATGACCGCTTCTAATTGCCCTGATGATTGATTCATCATGACAAATGATGCTTCAGCGTTAGATTTTGCCCCTTCAAAATAAGTGTCTTTTTTCAATTCTTGATAAGCAATTTTCTGTGCAACATCATTCATATAAACCGTTATATGGTATCCACCGCGTTTTAACTCCTCTGTAGTTAATTGATAAGTTGCTGCAGCTTCTTTAATGACTGCATCCAAATAATCATCTAACCATGGTTGATCGGAATCAGTTTGCTTGACGACATTCACTGTTTTTCCTTGTAAAGAAAGCATCTCTTCTGTTTCTAGCATATCCGCCTTTTCCATTTGAGACAGAACTGTATTTCTACGGGCTTTTGCTTGTTCTATATCTATATAAGGCGAATAGTTGTTAGGTCCCTTAACCAAACCTGCAAGTAAAGCACCTTCTTCAATCGTCAAGTCTTCAACAGGTTTATCAAAATAGTAAGATGACGCAGCACCAATTCCATAGACACCATGCGCAAAATACACTTCATTCATGTACATTTCTAATAATTTGTCTTTACTAAAATGACGTTCAAGATAAAGCGAAGCCATTACTTCTTTTGTTTTACGCATCCACGTTTTGTCATTGTCTAAGAATAGGTTCTTTGCCAATTGCTGTGTAATTGTACTTGCCCCTTCTACTTTTTCCATGGCAACAATATCTCTATATACTGCCCGAACAACAGATTTAAAATCAACACCTGCATGATCGTAAAAGCGTACATCTTCTATTGCTACAAATGCATTTTTTACATGTTCTGGGACTTGATCAATTGTAACTAACTCTCTATTTTCCTTATATATTTTTCCTACTAATTCTCCATCTTTCGTTTCAACTTTGGTAGTAGCTGGTAAAATTAAATTTTCTTCATTAACAATTAAGCCACCACCATATATAATAAAAGTAAAACCGATAATCCCTAATAAAAGTATTGCACTTAAAACAATTCCGCCCCATTTCATCCAAGGAAACCAATTGTAATCTTGCAATTCAGTTAAATTTTTCATCTTATTCCCCTTTTGTACTTCATATCATGTTATAAAGCTTATGCTTTGTATATCATTATGATTTTACAACAATAATCGACATAATCCATCTATCAACGGAATATTATACGCCAGTTTTTACTATTGATAAAGTAAAAAGCGATGTCAATTTTGATGAGTATGTTTGATTAATCTAAATGTTGGAAAGATACAAAGTAACGTTAACTTTGAGGAGAGATAATATGAGAGCTTACATGACTAATGGAACGATCGATTACCTTGATCATATATCCGAACAACACCCAACCCTAGACATATTCATCATGCACAATAAAAATACTGGACTTGCTTATTACGAAATAACAAACAAACTATCCCTTTTTCAGCAAGCGCGTGTTTATGAAATACTAGTGATCCAAGGTAAAATACAAGAAGATGGTTTTATATCTATGCGACATATCCCTTTAACAGATGATGGAAAACCTGTTTTTGAAAATGAATGGAGGCATAAAGATAATTTGTTGCAATCCTACAAAGGGATAAAGGCTTACCGTATTTTGAAACCTATTCACGGAAATGCCTACATTGTTTTTATGCAGTGGGACGATGAGGACTCATTTAGACAGTGGGAAATTACACACTTAAGCAACGAGCAGGTCACTACTAATTACCGCGCAGGAAAAGCATTCACGACGACATATAGTATGGTCGATTGGGAAGCCTTAGAGATGGAAGAAAGTGAGACAACTGATAATGAACATAGTTAAAGGCAAGGGCTATCTAATCGCCTAGACAGCCCTTACCTTTATATATAAACTATTTCATTAAATTAATTAATCAGGCTTTAAACAATCCATTACGGTGAGCGTATACGGCTGCTTGCGTACGATCCTTCACGTCAAGTTTACTTAGAACATTACTAACATGTGTTTTTACCGTTTTTATCCCTATAAACAGTCGCTCTCCAATTTCTTGGTTTGTTAACCCTTCTCCAATACACATTAACACTTCTAATTCTCGTTCTGTAAGCTCTTCATGTGGTTTGTTGTCCTGCACCCGAAAACGATTCATCATTTTATTGGCAACCTTTGGCTCTATTACCGTATCCCCCTGGTAGGCTTTTTGTATTGCTTCACTAATCTCTTCAGCAGAAGAAGTTTTCAAAAGATAACTAAACGCACCTGCCTTTAAAGCAGGAAAAACCTGTTGATCATCATAATAGCTTGTTAGAATAATAATTTTACAGCTTGGCAGATTGGTCATAATCTCTTTTGTTGCATCAATGCCATTCCCGTTTTCCATTATTAAATCCATTAACACTACATCAGGCTTTTCATTTAATACAACTTGCACACCCATCTCACCACTTGATGCTTCGCCAACGATTTCTAAGTCATCTTCTGTATCTAAATATGCGATAACACCTTTTCTTACTACCTCATGATCATCAATCACTACTACTCTAATCATCAGATTCATCCTCTCTCACTTGCAACGGAATTCGGATATCGATATGTGTACCCTCCCCCTCTTTTGATCGAATCGCGAAGGTACCACCTATTTCTTCACTACGCTCTTTCATTGTTTTTAGTCCATAAGAAGCCATTTTTTGTTGAGAACTCAGTTCAAATCCTTTTCCATTATCTGAAATATGTATAAAAAGTTCTTTACTATGTACTTTAACTTCTATTAAAACTTCTGTTGCTTCAGCATGTCTCAATGTATTAGATAATGCTTCTTGTACAATTCGAAACACATGCTCTTCTGTTGTTTCTGATAATCGTGTAAATGGATCCATATGTACTTTAAAGTCAATACAAGATTTCTGTTCCAATTCTTGCACAAGCTGTTTAATTCCAACCGGTAACGAGTCACCAGATAAATGTACTGGTCGCAAATGTAACAATAACGCTCGCATTTCTGTTTGTGCTTGTAAGGCAGTCGCTGCAATTTCTTTCATTTGCACGATTGCTTTTTCTGGATTTTTTTCTATGAGACGAACGGTTGCTTGAGACATCATCGTTAAAGCAAATAATTGTTGACTCACTGCATCATGGAGATCTCTTGCCAATCGCTGCCTCTCTTCTATTGTTGCTGCTTTATGTGCGGTCTTTGCATAATCTGACTTTTCATCAGCTAAGCGTTGTAATGATTTAACTTGCCCTTGCATTTTATTACCTAATTCATTTAATTCTTCTGCAATTCGACCGACCTCATCATCACCATTATCATCCTTTTTCACAGTATAATTTCCTCTTGATAATTGCGCGATTAAAACAGATAAGTAATCGATCCTTGCTTTTAACTTACCACTGGCTTTAAAACCAATATAAAAAGAAAAAATAACAGATATAATAAAATACGATAGGAGGAACACAACTATACTTACCCCTGTTAACCATGAAGGAGAAAATAAAACATTAAGTGTTAATAGAAAAGTAAGCAGTGTGAGCATTGTTAAAAAGAGTATATATAAGTGTGAACGTATATACGTATAGCGAATAGAACTTAGCCTCTGCATCAAATGACCGCTCCCTCTCTAAACTTTATTGATTCGAATAGAACCTGCTTTCAGTTTCAAGTCTAATGTTAATTTTCTTGTTGCTTGCTCATAATCATTTGTTTGATAGATTAGGCTACGTTGCACACCTTCCGACTCTTGTTCAAACACATTAATTTCTCCAGCTTTCACTTCTGCTTTTACAGCAAACGCTATATTTTCAGGCATTAAAATTTGAATATCTCCAGCCCATCCATGAATTCTAATTGGGATGTGTTTATCAGGAATAAATGCTTTCGTGAAATCAATGTGGTAATCCCCAACAGCATTCCACAGTTCCATTGGCTCAACTTTCCAATTAGGAGTATTAAACTTATGATCACCTATTACAAATTTCTTATGTTTTCCATACATAGTTTCACTATTAGGAAAGTCATCTGAATCAAAAATGATCTTAAATTTACTATTTCGTTTATCGCCTGGTGTTAAAAAGCTAAATCCAATATATATAATGAGTAATGGCCATAGCTTATAAATATCCCAAACTTTAAAATCAATATATTGAAAGCGATCCGCAAGTAACAAACTACCAAAGATAACGAAAAAGGACCCTGAAATCCATCCACCTTTACCTCTCAAAGCATCAAAACACCACTTTAAGCCCAACAGCAGAAAGAATATAGGGTAAATAAAATACCATGCTTCCGAAAAACCCCAGTCGACAAGACCAATATTAGATAAAATTAGACTTATCCCAAGCAAAATAATAAGAAGAGCTATGATATTTCGAAACAAATTATTTTTCATTTAGTTTGTCATCCTCATATAAATTTTTAAAAATAAGTATATTCCTAATTGTTTACATTGTAGCAAAATGATTGTTTATACACTACTTTGATTATAAGTATATAAAAAAATCTGTTGATCGAATACAATCAACAGATTGGTTTTATCTCAGACCTAAGACGGAGATGCGATAACTGTTACGATATACACAATCATTAGTGTTATTTCCTAAATCTTTTCGAAAAATAATTAAAAAGACAAATCCACAATATTAAAAATAGATAGCCATATCCAAAGCCTGCTAGTACATCAGATAAATAATGTACGTTAATAATATATCGACTAAACCCAATCAACAAAATAAGTGAAACACCAATGATTTGAATACCTAATCGTAGTTTTCCTTTTTTCATTTCTTTACTTAGAAAATATATAATCAATCCATACGTAATCATTGCACCCATTGCATGACCTGACGGGAAGCTGTAACCGACACCTTCTGCTGCTTCAAAAATACTAGGACGTTCACGTTGAACAAGAATTTTAATCCAATGGTTCAGACGATATCCTAGCAAAGCCCCCACCGCAATCCATATTCCAGCAGCCATTTTTCTAAACAACCAATAATAGACGACAACAAAAACAAGGACAAACGGTGTAATAAATGAACCAGAACCTAACTCTGTTACCCAACGAAAAATGTGAAACAAAATGGTATCGTTCCATACTTGTACATATTTATTCGACCATTGATCGATATACGGTTCTACACCCATAATAACTTTTATTGTTACTATACTTAAAGCTATTGTCACCAAAAGAATAGTTAATTCTATTTTTTTCTTTTTAAACATGCATATCACCTTTCTTTTCTCCATTGTAAATGAAATCGGTTATACTTCAACATTATGTATTCTCTGATTCTCAAATTACATGTTTACACCAATCTTTTTCGGGAATTGTATTAATAAGCACAAAAAAAGAAAGGATGTTTGTTGATGGTAAATAACGTAAGACACATGAAAAATAATGATGAGCTAGAAAAATTAATTGATGGTTTAAATGAAGATTTAGCAAATGAGTATGCTGCTTCAATTATGTACACTTACAATGCATCTGTCTTGGAAGGGTTATATCGTCCACTTCTTAAACCTTTTTTTGAAGAAGAAATTGCTGATGAAATGGGACACGCACTCTATCTATCAAACAAAATTAAAATCCTAGGTGGCACACCAACAACAACGCCAGCTAAAGTAAGCCAATATACGGATCCAAAAGATATGCTAGAAGATACATTGAAAGCAGAAGAAGATACTATTAAACGTTATCAAGAACGAAAAGAACAAGCAGAAAATCTAGGGTTAACTGAATTGGCGAATCACCTAGATGATATGATTGACGATGAAACAGGACATAAAGAAGAAGCAATGCGATTATTACGAGACGCTTCATTTTCTAAATAAAGAATCAACACGTGACTAACTCTAGGCAGGAGTTGGTCACGTGTTTTTAGATGTATGTTATACTGTTTGAAAATAGTTATTAGGAGGAAACAGCACTCATGTGGGAAGAACTGAATTCCATGCTAGATCAATCGTTTGATGAGATGGTGGAAATTCGCAGGTATCTGCATCAACACCCTGAATTATCATTCCAAGAAAAAAATACTGCACACTATATAACAAATACATATAAAAAACTGGATATTCCGTATCAACAAAATGTCGGTGGGAATGGTGTTATTGCCACCTTAAAAGGAAATAAACCCGGAAAAACAATTGCTTTACGAGCAGATTTCGATGCATTACCCATTCAAGATGAAAAGGACGTCCCTTATAAGTCAAAGGTAGATGGTGTTATGCATGCTTGTGGACATGATGGTCACACCGCAACATTACTTACTACAGCCAAAGTATTAAAACAAGTACAATCTGAATTAGCTGGTACAGTTGTTTTTATTCACCAGCATGCAGAAGAATTAACACCTGGTGGTGCAAAACCTATCATTAGTAGCGGGGTGTTGAAGGATGTAGATTTTGTATTTGGTGCACATCTATGGACCAATACGCCTTATGGCGAAATAGAAACTGCCGAAAAAGAATTTATGGCAGGTGCAGACAAATTTTCCATTACAATTCAAGGAAAAGGCGGTCACGGAGCCATTCCTCACCAAACAAAAGATGCAGTTGTTATTGGCTCTCAAGTCGTTAGTAATTTACAACAAATTATTAGTCGACGAATTAATCCATTAAGCACGGCTGTCTTATCAATCGGAACATTCCATGCAGGAACTACTTTTAATATTATAGCAGATACAGCGACTATTACTGGTACCGTTCGAACGTTTGACACGGCTGTTCAAACACAGATCATGCATGAAATGGAGGATATTATTTCAGGTACTTGTGTTGGATATGATGCTTCTTACACATTGGATTATGAAAAAGGTTATCCACCTGTAATTAACCATCCAAAAGAAGCTAAACTCGTCATTGAAGCTGCAAATAAAGTAGATGGTGTAAAAAAAGCTACATTTGTAGAACCATCAATGACAGGTGAAGATTTCTCTTATTATTTGCTTGAAAAACCAGGTGCTTTCTTCTTTGTTGGTGCACAACAAGAAGGTAATTTCCAACCACACCATCATCCAGCATTTGATATTGACGAACGAGCAATGCTGCTTACAGCGAAAACTTTTGTTCAAATCATTAAAAGTTATCAATAACAAACCAGAGCTTGTGAGCTCCGGTTTGTTTATTTATTATTATGCAGCTATTTATAGTAGCTTCTTTTTTATATAACCACGGATCAATAAGATAATCCAAAGTATCCCACCTGCTGCCATTATTACTGCTCCACTGAAATTTTGTTGCAAAATAAACACACCAACAAATAATGCAGTTTGAACAAGTAATAACTGTTGAAGTAAGCTCAACACAGCTTGTTGACGAAAAGCGAGAGAAATTGGATACAAATCTATCCATAAAACTGTGCGATGATGATGCCAAAGTGTCATTAATTGAATCGCAGTTAAATAAATAAATAATAATCCAATTACAACAGCAATGCCTTGTTGTGGGATATAGAAAATAGCGAGCATACCAATCAATACCAAACGGACATATATTCCTAAATAGTCTGCACTTCTAACTAATGTAATTCGATATAAGTACTTGTATGTGTTCTTTGTATGAAACGAAAGAGAGCTAATTAACAAATTGACAAGCCAATGCCTCTTTTTAACTACCGACTTTAAATGTGGTACGTCAGTAAACATACTAACTAATCGATAAAAACTTCTCATGCGTGTATGGTCTTTTGCAACTAATACATCCCAAGCAATCGACTTCTGACGAGATGACAAATAGTATGCATACAAAAAAACAACAAATAACAATACAGTCGTAATTCCAGCAAATATAGCTAAACCATTAATAAAAAAGTAAAATAAAGCAAACTGTAGAACAAATCGACAGATAAAGTCAGCCATCCGACTATTTTTATCACGTATTTTAAGCATCCACCAATTAGCCATAAGGTTCCAAGCCTTTAATAACAATAATATAACAGCTGAAAACCAGTAGCCTTTATAAGTACCAAAAGTCGCTTGATACAGTGGTGCAAAAACGGCTAAGGTAAGGATCACTAAATATAACTGCATCAAATAACTAAAAACGATAGCATTAAAAAAATAACGCTGCATTTTTTGTTCAGCAGGTAAAAGAAACATGACATCTGCTTCTTTCAATAATGTATGAACTGGACTATAGGTAACGACTAAACTAAAGAAAATAGCAATAATCCAAACACTAGGAAAATCAGCTGGCAAATCACTCAGTAGTTGTTGATAATAATATGCACCCGCAGAGATCAAAAAGAGGATTGCTATAGCAGTATGTCCATTAAAAACATATTGTAAATAGCGACTTGTTTCTTTAACAAAACCTCTAAAACGGTTCATAAATAATTCGTGGGCATTAAACATGGGAATCGGCTTCCTTTGTTAATTGAATATAAATATCATCCAGCGTTGCAGTAGGCATAGCAAATTCCTGACGCAAATCATTTAATGTACCATATGCTTTAATTTTACCATCATGTAAAATAACAAATCGATCACAATAACGTTCAGCAGTAGCTAATATATGGGTGGACATTAGTACTCCTGCGCCACGTTCCTTTTGTTCTTCCATCCATTCTAAATAGGATTGAATACCAAGTGGATCTAGCCCAACGAATGGCTCGTCCACAATATACAATGGTGGTTCTACTAAAAAGGCGCACATAATCATTACTTTTTGCTTCATCCCTTTAGAAAAATGAATCGGAAACCATTTAAGTTGTTTTTCTAACCGGAATGCTTTCAATAATCGAGGTAATCTTAACTCAAATGTTGCCTCATCAATTTGATATGCCATTGCGGTTAAGCGTAAATGTTCATACAGTGTTAACTCATCATATAATAAAGGCATCTCAGGAATGTAGGAAAATTGCTTACGATATTCCTCAGGTGAATCCTGAAAAGATTGTTGATTAATTTTAATTTCACCTTTTTTAGGATGCATTAAACCAATTATATGTTTAATCGTTGTACTTTTCCCAGCCCCATTTAAACCAATCAATCCAACAATTTCATTTGGATAAACATCAAATGAAATACCATGCAATACATTTTTATGGGTATATCCACCCTCTAATTGATCAATATGTAATAACGCATCCACAATCTATTCCTCCGCTCATTAAAGTAATTCTATTCAGATTTTACCATTTTCTTTTTTATAAAGCCAAAAAAACATTGCATAATCGTCAAAAAACCGGCCACACTATAACTGAAGGAGTTAGGATAAGCTTTCAAACCACAATGCATGGTATGTAAACTTTCGAAATGAGGTGTTTGTGAAAGACAGTTTATGCTTGTACTAACCTTTTTATGTGAAGGAAAAAACCGACTGAAGACATGAGGTGTTGACAAACGGTATTTACTAGTCTGGCCATAAAATGTTAATGAATCAATTGCTTGGTTCAGCAAACAATATATATTCTATCCTTCTCCTTTAGCAAGTGAGTCGTCTGGATTAAACATATCTTTGTGATTATGTTGTTTCAGACTGACTCACTTGTTTTTACTAATTCAAATACACATGCTAAAATGAAGAAAAACAAAACAGGAGTGATCTAATGGTAACACATGAGGATTGCATTTTTTGTAAAATTATAAACGGGGATATCCCTTCAGCAAAAGTATATGAAGATGATGATGTGTTTGCTTTTCTGGATATTAGCCAAGTGACTAAAGGACACACATTAGTCATTCCAAAAACACATGTAAAAGATATTTATGAGACACCTGAACAAATAGCAAGCAAGTTGTTTGCACGTATTCCGAAAATAGCTAACGCGATTGAAAAAGCTTTTCAACCAGAGGGAATCAACATACTAAGTAATACTGGTGAGGCAGCTGGACAATCCGTTTTCCATTTGCACATCCACCTCATTCCTCGTTATGGGAAGAAAGATGGATTTAGACCTGTCTGGGAAACACATGAAGAAGAATACACACCAGAATTACTACAATCCATTTCTGATAAAATTTATCAACAAATAGATTGATAAAATAGCTTGTAATGGTAAGCACACACGATAATCAACCTAGTTTTTTAACTATTCATTTCACTATTTATCTGTTATAATGTAACCACTTCGCATACGGCAACGAGTGCACGTATGGAAGAAAAATAGTTAGTTAGTAGAGGAGAGTTAGTTATGAAGACAAAGATTTTAGTTTTATTAGCTTTATTTATTGGGATCGGGGCTGTGCTCCACATTATTGCACCACCTATTTTATTCGGCATGAAGCCTGACATTATGCTACCAATGATGTTTGTAGGAATTTTACTTTTTCCTAAGTTCGAATATGTGTTGCTTTTATCTTTTTCGACTGGGATTATTTCAGCGTTAACTACCACTGCACCAGGTGGTCAAATTTCTAATTTAGTAGATAAACCACTTACAGCACTAATCTTTTTTGGTTTACTCTACGTTATCCCAAAAGCATTAGATGAAAAGATTAAAGCACCAATTCTTGTTGCAATAGGAACTGCAGTAAGCGGATCAATATTTTTAATAATGGCATTATACGTTGTCGGTCTACTTCCTGGATCATTTGCACCTATGTTTCTTGGTGTTGTTTTACCAGCAATGCTTTTCAACGTTATATTCACCATTATTTTATATCCAATTCTACAAACAATTATGAAACGCTCGCAGGTTTCAATGGCATAACACGAATAAAAAAAAGGGGGCTGCAATACAGCCTCTTTTTGTTCACTTTAAGAAACACCGCAACAATTTCATTATTTAATTTAAACACCAAGAAATTGACATAAAATATTTTTAAAAACAATGTTTGGTAAGTATGAAAAAAGAGAACATAGTATAATATAAGGGAAAGGAGTGTTCGTAATGGCAAACGGAAAAGCTTTATTTCTAGGTTTTTTAGCAGGGGGAGTAGTTAGTGCTGCAGCTACCTTACTTAGTACACCACAGTCTGGTAAAGATCTGCGTTATAACGTTAAGTCCCGTGGAGAAGAGATCGCACAGTCTTTCGACAAAATCAAAGAAGAGGGAAAGCAGTTAACAGAACAAATTGCAAACACATCTAAAGAAGGTGTGACATTAATAAAAGAATTATCTGTTGATGTGAAAAGCTCCATTGAAACTTGGAAGAATACAATTGAGCCTCATCAAAAAAATATTCAAAACTATTTAGAACAAATTGAAGAGCGTTTAAAAGAATTAGAGGAACAAACAAGCACGAGAGCATAAGAAAATCCTTAGAGAATCTTCTCTAAGGATTTTTTATAGTATAGTCAGTATTATTTTGCGTCAGCTAGAGCTTCTTCAGCTAATGTAAAGAATGTAGCTACTTTAATACTTACACCAGAAATTGCGTCTGTTGCACCTTCATCATTTGTATACTCAATATCTGTTGGATCTTGTGTTTCTAATAAGTGCGCTTCGACCTTTTCAGCTTGTTCGTGCCATTCAGCTTGTGCACCTGCTTTTTCTACCATGCCGTACTCACCGTTTTTAGAAACTGTATCTTTATCGTCTCCACCATCTTTATGAACACCATTCCAATCAGCTGAAACAATTTCACCATTTTCTACAGTTAAATCTACTGTGTACTTCCAACCAGATTCTTCACTGAAATCAGCTTCCTCAGCGTGATACGTACCATCTTTATAAGCCCCTTGTTCTACTGGACCATTAGCTAAAGCCTCTTCAGCTAATGTAAAGAACGTAGCTACTTTAATACTTACACCAGAAATTGCATCTGTTGCACCTTCATCATTTGTATATTCAATATCTGTTGGATCTTGTGTTTCTAATAAGTATGCTTCAACTTTTTCAGCTTGCTCATGCCATTCTGCTTGCGCGCCACCTTTTTCTACCATTCCATATTCACCATTAGCAGATACGGTGTCTTTGTCATCTCCACCATCTTTATGAACACCATTCCAATCAGCTGAAACAATTTCACCATTTTCTACAGTTAAATCTACAGTGTATTTCCAGCCAGACTCTTCACTAAAATCAGCTTCTTCAGCGTGGTAAACACCATCTTCGTACTTACCTTCTGTTTCAGTACCTTCTTCAGAGCCATTATCTGCTGGCGCATCTGCTTCTTCTGTTTCACTATTACATCCAGCCAATAGTAAAATTGAAATAAGTGCAGTTAACGCTACTAACATCCAATGTTTTCTTTTCATCATTATCTTCCCCTTTTTTTCTTATAATGTGCATCATTTCACAATTAGTATTATAGTCCTTTTTATACTGGAAAGTCTATATAAAAGTTCAACATTTCACATTTTCGTCAAAAATAAAAAAATATAATTTTTATTATTATGAAATTAGCATATCCTCATTATGTCCAGAAAAAAAGCCGCTCCAATGAAGTGACCCCTTAAAGTTAGACACGGTTATTTCATTAGGCAGCTTGTTCAAAATGAGTTCGGTATTGTACCGGACTCATTTTAAATTTCGCCTTTATCCGTTTCATATTATAGTATTCTATATATTTTTCAAGTTCTTGTTTAAAGTGCTCTACACTTTCGAATTCCTTATAATAAAGAAATTCTGATTTCATAATTCCAAAGAAATTCTCTATCACCGAATTATCGTAACAGTTTCCTT
>NZ_JACEFA010000030.1 GCF_014083865.1 Paraliobacillus salinarum
CCCGTCCGCCGCTCGTTCCACAAACGCACACCCCGAAGGGTGATTGTTTGCTTCCCGCGCTCGACTTGCATGTATTAGGCACGCCGCCAGCGTTCGTCCTGAGCCAAGATCAAACTCTCCATAAAATATGAAGTGCGCTTAATGCTCACTCATTACTTGACTAGCATGTTACTTCTTAACATATTGGTTGTTTTGTTCAGTTTTCAAAGATCAAATAAATGGTGGAGCCTAGCGGGATCGAACCGCTGACCTCCTGCGTGCAAAGCAGGCGCTCTCCCAGCTGAGCTAAGGCCCCAAAAAAACAAATGGTCGGGAAGACAGGATTTGAACCTGCGACCCCTTGGTCCCAAACCAAGTGCTCTACCAAGCTGAGCTACTTCCCGTAATGGCGCGCCCGAGAGGAGTCGAACCCCTAACCTCTTGATCCGTAGTCAAACGCTCTATCCAATTGAGCTACGGGCGCTAAATGGTGCCGAGGGCCGGACTCGAACCGGCACGGTAGAAACCTACCGCAGGATTTTAAGTCCTGTGCGTCTGCCAATTCCGCCACCCCGGCTTGGCTTATGGAGCGAAAGACGGGATTCGAACCCGCGACCCCCACCTTGGCAAGGTGGTGTTCTACCACTGAACTACTTTCGCAAAATGCGGGTGGAGGGACTTGAACCCCCACGTCGTAAGACACTAGATCCTAAGTCTAGCGCGTCTGCCAATTCCGCCACACCCGCTAATGGTGAGCCATGGAGGATTCGAACCTCCGACCCTCTGATTAAAAGTCAGATGCTCTACCAACTGAGCTAATGGCTCCTCATTGCAATAAACAAAACTGGTGCCGGCCAGAGGACTTGAACCCCCAACCTACTGATTACAAGTCAGTTGCTCTACCAATTGAGCTAGGCCGGCGTATGGTGGAGGATGCAGGGCTCGAACCTGCGACCCCCTGCTTGTAAGGCAGGTGCTCTCCCAGCTGAGCTAATCCTCCAACATTGCCTGGCGACGTCCTACTCTCACAGGGGCAAGGCCCCAACTACCATCGGCGCTGAAGAGCTTAACTACTGTGTTCGGCATGGGAACAGGTGTGACCTCTTCGCTATTGTCACCAGACATTTGTTTGTTTATTCATAATTTCAAGGACAAGGTATATTATATTAACTTTTATTAAGAAAAGCAAGTGTTTTTTTAATATTTTTTTATAATGTACCTTTTGTTTAAAGGATGTACCTTCAAAACTAGATAAGACAGACAAGTATTCATATTTTTAAATATAGTTAAGTCCTCGATCGATTAGTATTCGTCAGCTGCACGTGTCACCACGCTT
>NZ_JACEFA010000031.1 GCF_014083865.1 Paraliobacillus salinarum
CGCTTATTATTATAATAATTGATATGTTCCTTAATTTTATTTTTTAATTCTTCAAACGAGCACAGTGCCTCTCCGTAATACATCTCTTGTTTTAGTAAACCAAAAAAGTTCTCCATGGGCGAATTATCTAAACAGTTTCCTTTTCGCGACATACTTTGGAATATCTTGTTTTTCTTAAGTGTTTTTACCCACTTTTTATGTTGATAATGCCAGCCTTGATCAGAATGAATAGTTGTTCTGTACTTTGAGTCTTTTACAATTTCAATAGCTTCCTCGAGGGGCTTGAGCACCAGATCTAAGGTGGGGCTTATATTGATCCCATACGAAAGAATTTCTCCATTAAACATATCCATGATTGGATTCAGGTATAATTTCACACCGCCTGAACACTTAAATTCCGTGATATCTGTAGTTAATTTTTGATGGCACACACTTGTGTTAAAACGACGATGAATACGGTTCTTCCCAATCTTTCCAACAGTACCTTTGTAAGAACTATACTTGCGTGATTTACGTCTGAACTTGTTTCCTTTTAGTCCAAGTTTTTTCATGATACGCTGAACCTTCTTATGATTCACCTTAAAACCTTGATTGTTCTTCAATTCCAAGTAAACACGACGATATCCGTAATTTCCGTTATTTTCGTCGAATATCGATTGAATGCGTTCTTCTAACTCTTGATCCGGATTCTTTTTCTTCATTCTCTTTATATGATAATGATAAGAGGATTCAGGAATGCTAACTACTTGTAAAACATCTTTTAATTGGAATGTTTCTTTGAGTTCGAATGATAACGCTGCTTGTGCTTTTCGAGATAGGCTTCCGGATCCATCTGAAAAGCTCGCAACTTTTTTAAATATTCTACCTCCAAACGAAGAAGCTCATTTTCTCTTTCCAATTTTTTTTCGTTCGTCATTTCATTTTCTTCCGTATGTTTGTTTTTTCTATTCTTAGCTTTATCAGACATGGGAGGCCGTCCTTTCGGTTTATCCAGGGCTTCAGCACCACCTTCAAGAAAAGCTTTCTTCCATGATGCTATAATCGGAGGGTTTGTTAACCCAAATTGAAGGGCAGTTTCCACTTCTGAAGAACCTGTTCTCTTCATAAAGCTTAATACATCTAGCTTGAATTGAACAGAATAAGTTTCATTATGTTTTTTCCTCATTAATCCCTCCACTCCAAATTTCTCAAATACCTTTACCCATCTTTTTAATGGTGAACTGCTTTTCATACCGTGCTTCCTTGCTAATATATCATAACCCAATTTTCCATCTTG
>NZ_JACEFA010000004.1 GCF_014083865.1 Paraliobacillus salinarum
TATATAGAATACTATAATATGAAACGGATAAAGGCGAAATTTAAAATGAGTCCGGTACAATACCGAACTCATTTTGAACAAGCTGCCTAATGAAATAACCGTGTCTAACTTTAAGGGGTCACTTCATAATGTTACCTTGACTTTTTTTATTAGACTTGATAGTAAATCGGTGAACCCGGTCCTAGATCGATACCTAACAACATCCATACAACGAGCATTAATGTCCATGCTAGCATGAAGAAGATCGTGTACGGGAACATCGTAGAAATCAGTGTTCCAATCCCCATTTTCTTATCATATTTTTGCGCGAAAGCAATAACTACTGCGAAATAAGTCATTAATGGCGAAATTATATTTGTAGCTGAATCAGCAATACGATAAGCCATTTGCGTTAATTCAGGTGAATACCCCATTTCCATCATAATCGGAATAAACACAGGAGCCATCATTGCCCACTTTGCTGTAGCACTTCCAATGAAGATATTAATAAATCCAGCAATTAGAATAAATAATATAATTAACGGAATACCCTCTAATTGAATACTTTGCAAGAATTCCGCACCATAAACACCAATAACTAGCCCTAAATTAGATTCATTAAAGTATGCAACAAATTGTCCAGCAGTAAATGCTAGAACAATGAACATACCCATAGAAGCCATTGTATCTGTCAGTTTATTTGCAACGTCTTTATCACTTTTAATTTCTTTCGTTACAATCCCATAAACTAAACCTGGAATGAAGAATGCAAAGATAATAATAACAACTAATGATTGCATGAATGGAGATTGAATAATCCCTCCATCTTCACCTCGTAATGGAGCACCCTCAGGCACAATCAAAAATGCTGCCACAATAATGGTTACTAGCAAGCTTAAACCTGCATAAGTTAAGCCTTTCTTCTCAATCTTACTTAAACCAGTTAAATTTTCATTGAATTCCCCTTTATAGGAACCCAACCTAGGCTCAACTAATTTCTCCGTAACAAAAGCCCCAACAATTGTTAGCAAGAATACTGAAACAATAATAAAGTAATAGTTCATCGCTATGTTCATATCCGCTGCATAATCCGGATTAACAATAGCCGCTGCTTCAATTGTCATATTTCCTAATAGTGGTTCAAGCGAAGACAATAATAAATTCGCACTAAAACCTGCTGAAACCCCAGCAAATGCAGCCGCTAAACCAGCAAGTGGATGACGTCCTAACGCAGCAAAAATAACGGCACCTAATGGTGGTAGAACAACATAACCAGCATCAGTCGCTACACTAGACATAATACCAGCAAACACAAGTCCTGCTGTAATCAAGCTTTTTGGAATAGCTAAGACAAAACCACGCAAGCATGCACTAATAAGCCCTGTACGTTCTGCTAATCCAATTCCAAGCATTGTAGCAAGCACAACACCTAATGGAGCAAAATTAATAAAATTGTCCACCATACTTGTGAAAATATAAGCAATCCCTTCTGCATTCAAGAGATTCTTTACAGTAATCATTTCTCCCGCTTGTCCAGGATGTTCCACAGAAATTCCTGTTGCTGAAACAAGCGCAGACACTACTAAAACAAGTAATGCAAGCAACGCAAATAAGGTGACAGGATGCGGTAGTTTATTCCCAATGATTTCTATCCTGTCTAGGCTTTTTTGAAAAAGCCCTTTCTTTCTCTTTGACACGTCCATCTACTCCTTTGATCAAAACATGAATTTTCTAACAATTTAATGAATATTAATACACGTTGTCAAAATATATCACATTTTTTATTATATGAAAAGATAAAAACAATTATTGCAAAAATTTAGAATTTTATCGTATTTAACTAGATGTTTTGGTACACAAGCGTTTCTTTTGCATAACGATAATTATCACCCTATAATTGGTAATAATACCAGTATAGAAAGGGGCTTTTTAATGAAAGCAGTAGTTATTAACCATTATGGCAACAGTGATGTGCTAGAGGATACAGAGATAACTAAACCCACACCTGAACCTAATCAAGTATTAGTGGAGGTATTCGCTACATCGATAAACCCTATTGATTGGAAAGTACGAGAAGGATACATGAAAGAAGTCATCCCATTTGAATTTCCTATCATTTTGGGATGGGATGTAGCAGGAAAAATTGTTGCAGTTGGTGATAAGGTAAAAAACTACCAAGTTGGTGATGAAGTATTCGCTAGACCAGCCAATACAAACAAAGGAACCTATGCTGAATATACACTAGTAGATGAGGATCTTTTAGCTAAGAAACCAACAACTATTACATTTGAAGAAGCCGCTTCTATTCCATTAGCTGGATTAACCGCATGGCAGAGCTTGCTAGATGTCGCTAAACTTCAAGAAGGAGAAAAAGTGCTTATACAGGCTGGAGCTGGTGGTGTCGGTAGCTTAGCGATCCAAATAGCGAAACATGTTGGAGCTTATGTAGCAACTACAGCAAGTAAAGAAAACGAAGATTATGTGAAAGCATTAGGTGCAGACTTATTTATTAACTATAAAACAGAGGATTTTGAGAATATAGTAAAAGATTTTGATGTTGTCTTTGACATGATGGGCGGAGAAATTTTAGATCGCGGAATTACTGTTTTAAAGCCTGGCGGGCGAATTGTTACCATTGCCGGACAACCGAATCAAGCATTGGCAGATCAATATCAAGTGAAAGCATATAGTTATTGGCTTGAGCCAAATGGAAAGCAATTGCAAGAAATGGCTGATTTGTTGGATAAAGAAATTATTAAACCTCAAGTGAACCATACATTCTCTTTTTCCGCTTCCGGTATCAAAGAAGCACACGACTTAAGTGCAACACATCACGCCAAAGGAAAAATAGTAATCAAAATGAAATAGACGTGTATTTTAAAAGCATTATCTCCACTAATGGAGATAATGCTTTTTTGACCATTCTAATAGCTCTGCTGCCTTCATCGGTTTTGCAAAGTGAAAACCTTGAAATAACAGTGATGAGGCTACTTGTCGTAGGTAAGTAACTTGATCCTCGGTTTCAATCCCCTCAATAACAATTTCCAACCCTAATGATTGTCCTAAATCTATCATTGCTTTTAATATGGCGGAATCTTTCGGTGAATGTGGAACGTGATCAACGAAAGATTTATCCATTTTCAACGTTGATATTTCCATTTTCTTTAAATAAGACAAAGAGGATAGTCCCGTACCAAAATCATCAAGCGCCACAGAAAAACCTAAAGAACGAAATTTAGCTATCGAATGGTTTGCCTCTTCAATCGATTGAACAAACCTTGTTTCTGTTAGCTCCAATTCTATTGATCTAGGTTCAATCTGATACTTATCTTGCATTTTTTTTAGCTTTTTCACCAATCTAGTAGAACTAACATAATCTCCCGGAATATTTATTGCGATTGTCCAGTCAGCTCCTATTTGTTGTTGCCAATCACTTAATTGCTTGCAAGCATTCTCAATTACCCAGTCAGTCAAATCGGTAATTCTTTCTGTCTTTTCAATGATAGGGATAAATGTTGCCGGGCTCAAGAATCCATGTTCTGGGTGGTTCCAACGCACAAGCGCCTCCATTCCAGCAATCCGCTCTAAATCTGAGTGTATTTTGGGTTGATAAACAAGAAACAGCTCATTTTTCTCCATTGCTTGATCTAAATCCGCTAGTATCTTCTTCTCAAAGGAGTAACGGTGAAAGCTTGGTTGATACACAGCTACTTCTTGTTGAAAAAGTGTAGATGGATGGTTGAACACAGTTTGTGCATCGTTATATAAATACTTCACCTTTTTACTTTGTTCAACAGAAACAACGGCACAGGAAGCTTTTAAATAAAATGGCTTGCCTTGATACCTAGCATCATCCCAAATCCGTGCTATCTCTTGCATTTTCCTTTCTAGTAAAGGTAAACGATCTGTTCTATACATTAAGTATGCAAATCGATCCTCTTCCATACGATACAGCATCGTGTTTGGTAAGTGTACAGCTTTTAATGTGTTCGCAATATAGTTTACTAATTTATCACCATCATTGTAGCTATAAGCATAGTTCACATCTTTTAAACTATTAATCTGCCATACCGCCAAAACAAGCTGATTATTATTTTTTTGTATCTCTTTTTCATAATAACGTCCATTAGGTAAATTAGTCTGTGTATCAAAAAATCTAATTCGATAATCAATATACCGATCTAAATAAATAGAAACCATTAACAATAAAAGCAGCACACTAACACTGACAGCCACCATAGCAATCAATAATGCTTTCCCGGCTTGACCCATCTCACTATCTATATTGTGATAACCGTCAGAAACGTAAAAGGTTGTTCCGAACATCCCTACGTAATGCATCATAGAAACCGCAGAAGCAAGCATCAACGAAACAAGGATTTTAAATCCTCGATGTTCAAATTTTTTATTAAATGCCGAAATGGCATATAGAGCAAAGAATGACACAGCCACAGCTATAATAATAGAAAAAATAAAGATTTCAATCTGGTAAACAATTTGCGCATCAATAAGCATGGAATACATACCCAAGTAATGCATTAAAACAATCCCCAAGCCCATCAATATACTAGCCATAATGTTATTTCGTAAAGATTGCTTTAATCGATTAACTAGATGAAAAGCGATAAACGAAGCCCCAACAGCCGGAAAAATAGACAAAATCGTTATAATATGATTATATTTCATCGGGATTGGAAGGTGATAAGCACTCATACCAATAAAGTGCATTGCCCATATCCCAATTCCCATTGCTATAGAAGCAAAAAACAACCAAACATCTCTATGAAAAAAACTATTCATCCGAACACGTTTATTTAATGAGATGGCTACATAAGACCCAAGACAAGCAATCATAAGAGACAATAAAACAATTGCCCAGTTATACTGTCCTTCTAAAACAATAGAATAATTGGAATCTGGGTGATTAAACATCGTAGGCACTTCCGTTTCTGTAGTGTAAATCTTTTGCTATTACTATCGGATCATGGTCGTTTAATTTTAATATAAAAAACGCAAAAGAAATATATATAGGTTATATTATTCTACACCTTCTATTTCTTTTATATCTGAATCTAATTTTTTAGAGACATCTTGTCCACCGAAAAATTGTTTCGAAATATTTGTTAGAGCTCCGTCTTCTCTCATTCCCTCAAGGACACCATCAATTTTTTCAGAAAAAACAGTTGCTTCTTTCTGTGTAACAACATTCACTGTTTGCGGGTGAAACTTCAGTTCTGGATGTAATGTGATATCCATCTCTGGAAATGCTTCTAACGCTAATGACTGTAGGTAGTAGTCGTTAATTACAACGTCTGTTCTTCCGTTATCTACATCTCTTAAATAAACATCATTTGTCGCATTCCCATAAGTAATTACCTCTGCTCCGTATTTACGCGCAATATCACTATAAACTGTTGTTGCAGCGCCTCCAGCTTTTTTACCTTTCAAATCTTCCAAAGTATTTATTCCTGAAAGATCTTCGGAACGAACAATCATTGTAGAATAGGAGTATTTTATTGGTTCACTAAAAATAAATTTATCTTTACTTTCTTCTCTTGGCCCAGCTGTAATTAGATCCACTCGACCAGATTGCAAGGCTGCTAACATTGCATCAAAAGCCATAATCTCAAACTCTACTTCTAGACCTAGCCGATTAGCCAATTCACGTATAACCTCAACATCGTATCCAGTTAAACGATCTGATCCCTCCGGATAATAAGATGCTGGATACAAAGTGCCCGCAGTAGCTACAACAATTTTCCCTGATTGTTGAATTTCCGACCATTTTTCTCCTGCAGACTCTTTCCCCTCTTCACTTTGTCCACAGGCTGTGAGAATAGATATTAAAAAGAACAAACAAATAATTTTTTTCACAAAAACATCCCCCTATTTTAATTTTTTATTCGAAATAAATATAACAGTTATACCGCTTAATATCAATACTTCTATAAACTGTAATAATAATGAAAGATTAAAATATATAACACAAGGAACGCTTTAATTTCACAATCGAACATTTTTTCTTCAAACAAAAAGCCGCCTCTTTAATTAAAAGGCAGCTTCATCAATATTTTAATTATCTAGTACTAAATATGTTCTTGTTCAAACTTACGAATAAACGCAACTAATTTTTCGACTCCCTCTTTTGGCATGGCATTATAAATACTAGCACGCATACCTCCTACAGAGCGATGGCCTTTTAACGTTTCTAACCCTTCTTTTTTTGCCTCATTAATAAATTTAGCTTCTAAATCTTTATCTCCATTTGCCGCAACAAAAGGTATATTCATCAATGAGCGATCTTCTGGTGCAACAGGAGATGTAAATAGTATTGATTCATCAATACATTGATAAAGCAACGCTGCCTTCTCACGATTCATTTTTTCCATTACCTTCAGACCACCAAGATCTTGAATCCACTCAAACACTAGTTTCGCCATATATATTGCAAAAGTAGGCGGCGTATTATACAGTGATCCACTATCTCTATGTGTTTCATAATTCAACATCGTCGGGGTTTGAGATGGTGCATGACCGATTAAATCTTCTCGAATAATGACAACGGTTAATCCCGCTGGACCGATGTTTTTCTGTGCTCCTGCATAAATCAATCCAAATTTTGATACATCTATTTCCTCCGATAGAATATTGGATGACATGTCTGTTACAATTGGAACAGATCCAGCATCAGGTATATCTTGAAAGACAGTTCCTTCTATCGTGTTATTCATTGTGATATGAAGATAATCTGCTTCCTGATCGATCAAGCTTGAATGGACTTTAGGAATGCAAGAAAAATTCTCGTCCTCTGATGAAGCAATTGTTCTAACTTCACCAAACTTTTTTGCTTCAGCAATTGCTTTCTTTGACCAAGAACCTGTATGCACGAAGTCAGCTTTTTTATTCTTTATTAGCAAATTCATTGGAACCATAGCAAATTGCTGGGACGCACCACCTTGTAAAAACAACACCTTATAATTATCCGGAATAGACATTAATTGTCGTAACAAGCTCTCTGCTTCTGTAATAATATTGGTAAAAAACGAGGAACGGTGGCTAAGTTCCATGACAGACATTCCAGATTCCTGAAAGTTTAATAACTCCTTTTGCGCCTTTTCTAAAACCGGTAAAGGCAGCATAGAAGGACCAGCTGAAAAATTATATACCCTATTCATTTCCTCACACCTATCTAAAATTTTATAAAAAAAGAGAAGGATTTGGTAATCTACAATCCTTCTAATTTCCTCTAAGTAAATAAAAAAATATGTATGCTTCCCTTTCATCTTTGTGATTATTCTATCAATATTGCAGCTTAGTTTCAATAAATAATTTTCTAAAAATTGTGTCAATTATCTGAATTTTTAACCTTTCTAATTCTGTTCATTGCTTCTATCATTCATGTTATTATAAGGACAATTGATTATTCGTTTAGGAGATGTTTTTGTGAAAACAGTAATTTTTGATGTAGACGATACACTATATGACCAAATACTACCATTCAAAAAAGCAGTTCAGTCTTTTTTTGATAGAAGTTTTACTAATGAAGAATTAAACCAATTTTATATTAGCAACCGGAAATTTAGTGATGAATTATTTCACCAGAGCGCAGCTGGTGAGATACCTTTGGAACAATTACATATTTATCGCATTACAGAGGCAGCCAAGCTATTTGGCATTACACTTAGTCCCACAGAAGCACTCTTATTTCAAGAAAAATATTTACTTGAGCAACACAACATACACTTATTCCCTGAAATAAAGCAATTAATTAACTATTTACATGAACAAAACGTACAATTAGCTGTTCTAACAAATGGCGAACAAGCACATCAGATGATGAAAATAAAACAATTGCAGTTAGAGCGCTGGATTCCAGAAGAACACTTATTTATTTCAGGGGCTTTAGGTATGGCTAAGCCAAGTAAACAAGTCTTCACTCACATTGAACAACAGCTGACTTTAGATAAAGCACAAACCTTTTACATCGGAGATTCTTTTGACCACGATATAATAGGGGCAAAACAAGTCGGTTGGAAAGCTATCTGGATGAATCATCGTAGAAGAAAAGTACCGAACACAAGAATATCACCAGACTTTGAGGTGCAACACCCAGGGGATTTATTTAAACTACTTCAACAATATTGATATTTTTTATAAAAATAACATGCTTAGTAGGAGTGATTCTGTGAATAATATACTGTTTGATATTGAACCAAATGTTTTTATACAACTAAGTGAAACAGATAAATATTTACTTGAATATATTCAGCAACACATTGAAGAAATTTCTAACATGTCGATTGTCAAGCTAAGTGAAAATGCAAATGTTTCTACAGCGACAATTGTCCGCTTAATGAAGAAAATCGGATATGACGGGTATACTTCATTCAAATATAGTTTAAAAGAAAAAGTTAATTTTTCTGATGAAAATAATGAGATGCATGATATAAACTCAAAAATTTCTCAAGCAATTCAGAAAAACGAACACGAAGTTCAAAAAACAATCCAACTTCAAAGTATTGGGAAGATAGAAGATGCTGTTCAGAAAATTTATAACGCTGATAAAATCTATATATTCGCACGTGGTTTTTCTGAAATGATTGCAAAAGAAATGGGAATCAAACTCCAGCTAATGGGAAAAAACTGTGAAGTACATGACGATCCAAATATTATTCGAATTAAATCTAAAAGCATCGAAGGTAACGAATTAGCTATCTTCATATCCTTAAATGGGGAAACAACTGAATTAGTTGAAGCATGTAAAAACTTAACTATTAGACAACTAACAACCATCACCTTAACAACACGAGTTGATTCTACTTTAAGCTCAATGTCCGAAATGACGTTTATTGGATTTAAGGGAAGTCACTCCTACATTCCCGACTATGAAGTTCGTTCGAGACTCCCCCTTAATGTTATTGCTAGAATTTTATTAGATGCCTATGCGATTAGAATGCTCTAAACAAGGAGCATTCTTTTTTTATTACATCTCATTAAAACGTTTACATAACTTGAAAACATTTTCATCGAATCCTGTGCAATAATAAAATTAAATAAAAAGACAGATGGAAGGTGATCAATTGCTTTACACACTTACACCAAATCCAGCCATTGATTTATATATAGGAATGGATCAATTGCTTCCTAATACGGTTAATCGAACAAACGAAGAAGATTATCAAGCAAATGGAAAAGCAGTTAATATTTCTGTGATGCTACAACGTTTTGGTTTACCTAATACAGCTCTAGGATTCATTGGTGGATTTAGCGGAAGATTTATAGAAGAAGAACTGCAAAAGCAAGGTATTCAAACAAATTTTGTTCGCGTAGAGGGAACAACAAGAATAAACGTATTTGTTAACGCTGACAAAGAGTATAAAATTGTTAACCAAGGACCTGAGATACCGAAAGATAAGCTTAATGAAATGAAAAAACTACTTAAAGAGCTACCAGAACAAAGCACATTATTTTTATCTGGCAGTCTACCAAAAGGTTTAGATGATAAGTTTTATTTAGAAACAGCAAAAATTTGTAAAGATAGAAAGATCAAATTAATCTTAGATATTAGTTCTCCTATTCTACTAGACTGTTTAGCATACCAACCGTATCTAATAAAACCTAATGACGATGAGTTAGCCAGCTTTTTTAATATTGATACAGAGGAATTAACTGATAGTAAGATTATTTTCTATGCTAATAAATTAGTACAACTTGGTGCACAACACGTTCTAGTTTCTAGAGGAGAAAAAGGCGCAATCTATGTAACTGATTCTGATGCAATAAAAGTAACAGCACCTAAAGGCGAGGTTGTAAACACAGCCTGTGCTGGCGACTCCTTACTTGCTACATTTGCATCTCAAGAAATAAAAGGAGAATCCATTGAACAAGCACTAGTTCTAGCCTCAGCTGTTGGATCATCAACCGCTTTTAGTAAAGGTTTAAGTGACCTTTCAGATATTAATGCACTAATAAAACAAATATCTATTCATTCATTAAAGGAGGAGTTAAACAATGTCAAAGGTTAAAATCATTGCAGCGACTGGTTGCCCAACCGGAATCGCTCACACATTTATGGCAGAAGAAGCGTTAAAAGTAGCAGCAAAAAATCTAGGTGTGGATATTAAAGTCGAAACACACGGTCAAGTAGGTGTTGAAAATGAGTTAACGAAGCAAGATATTATAGAAGCTGACGGCGTTATCCTTGCAGCTGACAAAGATGTTAATCCTAGCCGTTTCCAAGGTAAACCTACCATCCAAGTATCTGTTGCAAAAGGTATTCATGAAGCGGAGAAGTTAATTCAGCAAATTATTGATGGAAAAGCGACTGTATACAAAGCAAAAAAGAGTGATGTATCAAATAATGATGAAGATGAAAACGCTACATCAGGAAAAAACAAATTTTTGCACAGCATTTATACACACCTAATGAATGGTGTTTCACACATGCTACCATTCGTAGTAGGTGGAGGTGTATTAATCGCAATCTCCTTTTTATTTGGAATTCACTCAGCTGACCCTGAACACAGCTCATACAATGAATTTGCAGCATTATTAAAGAATGTCGGGGGATTAGGTTTTTCACTAATGGTACCTGTCCTGGCTGCATTTATCGCTGATTCGATTGCCAAAAGACCAGGGATGGTTGTTGGGTTTATCGGTGGTTTAATCGCTAATGATGGTGGTGCTGGATTTTTAGGTGGTATCGCAGCTGGTTTTATCGCTGGTTACATCATCGTTTTATTAATGAAATTATTAGAAGGTATGCCTAAATCACTTAATGGTTTAAAGTCCATCTTCTTATACCCTGTAATTGGTATCTTCCTTATTGGGGTTATTATGACTTTACTTGTAGAACCAATGACAGCGATTAATGAAGGAATGAAAACATTTTTAGGTAACTTCCAAGACTCTAATCCAATCGTCTTAGGATTGATCGTTGGTGCGATGAGTGCATTTGATATGGGTGGCCCTGTAAATAAGGCAGCATATGTTACAGGAACCGCTTTACTTGGTGAGGGGAACTACTTCTTTATGGCTGGTGTTTCTGCCGCATGTATTACACCACCATTAATAACTGCATTCGCAACTGTATTCTTTAAAAAGCATTTTAATCAAGCAGAAAGAAATGCTGGAGGGGTTAACTTTATCCTTGGTGCGACACATATTACAGAAGGAGCAATCCCATTTGCAGCTAAAAACCCAATTGTTGTTATTCCTATACTGATGATTGGTTCATCTATATCTGCAATTTTAACTTACATGATGAAAGTGCAAGTACCTGCACCACACGGCGGATTTTTAGTACTTCCAGTTGTGACTGGCGCATTCCAATGGGTTTTTGCAATTTTAGTAGGATCACTTGTAGGAGCATTCTTATACGGGTATTATAAAAAAAGAGCGAACAATAAATAATAGAGAGAAGGAATAGCAATGGGAAACAATCTAATTAATGAAAATTACATTAAACTAGAGCAAGATATCCATTCTCAGGATGAGTTATTTGAAGCTGTCGCTAACTTGGCTATTGAACAAAACATAGCTACAAATAAAGCAGATATCATTGCAGGTTTAAAAAAACGTGAAAGTGAAAGCACAACTGGGTTTCAAGATGGGTTTGCTATCCCACATACACAACTAAATACGATTGCGCATCCATCCATTTTGGTAATTACCACTAAAAATGAATTGGAATGGAACTCCATGGATGGAAAGCCTGCTAACTTTTTCATTGTTTTATTAATCCCAAAAGATCAAGCAGGATCTACACATATACAAGCATTATCAGCAGTATCTAAAATGCTAATTCATAGCAATAATAGAGAAAGTCTTAAAAACAGTACGAAGGCAAGTGATATATATCAACTTCTACAAGATTTCGTAAACTAACTACTAGGGGGAAATAAAAATGGCACTTGTTTCATCAACACCAATGTTAGAGAAAGCACAAAAAGGAAAATATGGAGTTGGCGCGTTTAATGTCCATTCATTAGATATGATTTATGCAGTAACAGAAGCTGCAGCCGATTTAAATGCTCCAGTTATTTTACAAACAACAATGGGGACAGTTCGATCATTAGGTCCAGATAATATCGTTGCCGCAGCTACAGCAGCAGCTGATACTTATGGCATACCAGTTGCGCTCCATCTTGACCATTGTACTGATTACGGTCTAATTGTTCAATGTATTCGAGCTGGCTATACCTCCATCATGATTGATGCATCTATGCATTCATTTGAGGAAAATGTCACTCAAACAAACAAAGTAATGGAAATAGCAAAACACTTATCAATTAATGTTGAAGCAGAACTTGGCAAAGTTGGCGGCGTTGAGGATGATATCGTTGTTGACGAACAAGATGCACAAAAAGCTATTCCTAGTGAATGCGTTACTTTTGTAGAACAAACCAATGTTACTACATTAGCTCCAGCGATAGGTACTGCTCACGGGATTTACACAGGTGACCCTGACATTGATTTTAATCGAATAAAAGAAATCGCGTCATTAGTAGATGTACCGCTTGTATTGCATGGAGGATCTGCAATTCCAAACGAGGATGTTAAGAAATGTATTGCTTTGGGCATGGCTAAAATGAATGTATCAACCGAATTAAAACATGCTTATTCTAAAGCTATTCAGAAGCATTTCGAGGAAGATCCAAGCGGTTTAGACCCAAGAGCATATTTAACTAAAGCAAAAGATGCAGCTAAAGCACTTGTAAAAGAAAAAATTAGATTAGTCGGCTGTGACAACAAAGCTTAAGAAATTTTTGTGAAGATCCAAAAGTAAAGAAATATTTACTTTTGGGTCTTTTTAATTTTTAGTCCATATAAGTGTAAATGTAGTAAACATGGGTATCCTAAGTTGAGAAAATTTACGATAAAGGGGCCCATTTAATGAATATACAATCAGGTACTTATTACTGGCCAACTACACTAATGAACACTCCAACTTATCCACAAGTAACCGAAGATATCAATTGTGATGTATTAATAATAGGCGGCGGAAGTTCAGGTGCACAATGCGCCTACTATTTAGCTGAAACTGATTTAAACGTCGTATTGATTGAAAAAAACACGCTAGGGAGCGGTAGCACTAGCGCAAATACAGCACTGATTCAATACGCTGGCGAAAAAATGTTTATTAACTTACAAAACACATTTGGAGAGGCCTATATATCCAAGCACCTGTCATTATGCAGACAAGCAATTGATGATATTGAAAAAGCAGCTAAACAAATGAACCGTGATTGTTCTTTCACAAGAAGAGACACGTTATACTTCGCCAGCCATCATGAAGATGTGGAGAAACTGAAAAAAGAATATCAACTTTTAAAAGAAGCACAATTCCCGCTTCAGTTTTTAACAAGAGATGAGATTGCATCTATCTATCCTTTTTCAAAAGAAGCAGCGATTTACTTTAAAAATGATGCAGAAGTCAATCCGTTTATTTTCACGCACGGTTTAATCGAATATGCATTGGAACATGATGTAAAGATTTTTGAAAATACAAAAATGATTGGTCATGTTTATCATGATGACGGTGTTACTATCTATACCGATACAAAGCATAAGATCCATGCCAAAAAAGTTATCTATTGCGCAGGATATGAAAATGTTGAGTTAAAAAATGAAAAACAGGCTTCATTTGTCAGTACATATACTGTTACAACAGAACCGGTGAATGATTTCTCGACTTGGCATAATCGCACGTTAATATGGGAGACTGCAAGGCCTTACTTATATATTCGAACGACTGCTGATAACCGAATTATTATTGGGGGATTAGATGATAATACGATCTATCCAGAAGATCGCGATAGTAAGCTTGCACATAAAAAAGATAAACTAATACAAGGATTTAATAAGCTTTTTCCAGACATCTCTGTTAAACCAGCTTACTATTTAGCTGCTCATTATGGTGGAACTAGAGACGGGCTTCCTATTATTGGTCAATACGAAGCATCGCCCCACAGTTACTTTTTATATGGCTACGGAGATAATGGAACAGTGTATAGTCAATTATTAGCCCGTATTATTGCTGACGATATTATTTCAGGAAACAGCGCAGATCTACCTTATTACTTACAAAATAGACCGAAACAAAACGAAGCATAGTATTTCTATGTTTCTTTTTTGTATATTATAAAATACTACCATTCGCTTGAAAGATACGAACGTAGTATACTTTAGCTAAGAATAATTCAGTAATAAAGAAGCGAGGTGGCAATATGAAAATTGGATTAATCGGTTTAGGTGATATTGCTAAGAAAGCATACCTTCCTGTGTTAGCAAATAAAGAGGATATCGAGTTGATCCTTTGCACACGCAATCGAAAAACATTGCAGCAATTAGCAGATAAATACCGCATTTCTACTTATGTTGAAACAGTAGATCAGTTAATTGCTGAGAATATCGATGCAGCTTTTATCAGTACTGCAACTAAAGCACATATTGAAATTGCAAACGAATTGCTAGAACACGGCATTCACACGTACATCGACAAACCTATTTCTTTTCATTTTAACGAGACAAAACAAATTGTTGACAAAGCACAGGAACAGAATGCAATCGCAATGGTCGGATTTAATCGTAGGTTTGCTCCTATGATCAGTGACTTAATAGGAAAAGGTAAGCCAAACCTTGTTCTTATTCAAAAGAACCGTTTTGCTTTACCTGGTGTGCCAAGACAATTTGTTGTTGAAGACTTTATCCACGTAGTAGACACATTAAGATTTTTAATGCAAACAGAAGTGATTGATGTAAAAGTTGATTTTTCATACAAAGACGACTTACTTCAGCATGTTGTTCTTCAATTGATTGGAGACGGCACTACTGCTATCGGAATAATGAATAGAAATAGTGGGGTAACAGAAGAAATCATTGAATATACAACAGAACAACACAAATATGTGATTGACGGCTTAGTAACTATGACACATTACCATAATCGCGAGAAGAATACTCAAAGCTTCGGAGACTGGGAACCTACTTTATACAAACGAGGATTTTATCAAATTGCAGACCATTTTATTGATTGTGTTAAGCAAAATAAAACTCCAGAACCATCAATTAATGATTCCTTACTCACTCACGATATTTGCGAACAGATTATTAGCCAGATAGAAGCATCAATTTCCAAATAAAAATAAGGCCACTACCTTCTAGTGGCCTCACCGTTCATAAATTCTTCTAACAGCACGCTTCATCCGATGTCATTTTCACCAATTCTATTTGATATGCACCCGATTCAATCTTAGGTTGAATACTTGTAATATACTTTCTGACATCTTCTCTTTGTTCGTCTACCATTGATAATGGAAAATATATAAACCCTTCTTCTTGATGAAGAATTGTTAATTGGACATCTTCATCATCTTTCACCGTCGCTACTAATCTGCACGTGTCACATTTCGGCGCCATTTCAAATGAGATCGTAATCTCCTCCTGATTGTCTGTTTTCTTCATTTCTTTATGCTGTTAAAAATTGTACCACAGCAATCAAAAGAATGAAAACAGGATAAGCAAGCCTATTTTTTAACATACAGCGATAAAGAACAAAGAACGATACATAACTAGGTGAAACTATTACTTTTTTAATTATTCCCCCAATTAAGCTTAATTGCTCTGAATTTGTTATAGATTAGAAATTAACAAGGCGTTAGAAATCATAAGATGCCTCTTTTTCTTCGCGTATGCTTCTCATCGTATCTGCCAACATGATCGTATCCTCGATTAATCGATCGATACGAAAGAACACATCATCATTAATTATTTCTTTGTTAAGAAAATCCTGCTCTTCTATAAAAACATAACTTTGCACTAAGTGCGCTTTCATATAAGCTAAAATCGGTTTTATTTGTTGCTCTGCAATTAAGTAGTGTTTAGCTGAACCAGCTGTGACGATGATACTCACCACTTTATCCCTCAGAGCATTAACCGGCAACAGATCGAAAACATTTTTCAATGTAGCTGGTATAGATGCTTGAAAAATTGGTGTCCCAATAATAATTGCATCTGCATGCATAATAGTTTGAAGAACATAGCTTGGATCACCAGTGTAATCCAAATAATGACGCCCATCACTAAACGGGAGATCATAATTCGCTAAATCTAATAGAGTTACTTCTGCTTCAGGGTATGTTTGTTTGATTTTATCTACGGTATGAGTCATAGCTATTCTTGTTTTCGAACCAATGATTGAACCTGATATGGCAACAATATTCACTGCTAGAACACCTCCTATTTCTTCTTAGTATATTTTTTTACCGCGGGCAAAATTTCTGTAGCAATTAATTCAATGTTCTTTTCTAAGCGCTCAAAAGGAACACCTCCAAAGTCAATTTGTGCAATATATCGCTGGTGGCCAAATACTTCATGTTGATACAATATTTTTTCAATAATCTCTTGTGGACTACCAATATTCATTACATGGCGTGAATCCACACCTTGTGCAAAAAGTTGCTTAGGAAACCCTTGGCCATTCGTGCGCTTCATCCCTTCGTTAATATGCGGATACATATCACGTAACGCTTGTTGTGACGTCTCTGCTGCATAGAAGAAACCAGCTGTTGCAACTGGCAATTCGCTAGGATCATGACCTACTTCCTTTGCAGCATTTCGATAAGCATCTATTGTACGTTTGAATACCGAGACAGGCCCACCCAAATGAGCCATAAACATCGGCACACCTTGATAACCAGCCTTAATTGCACTCGCTGGAGTTCCACCTACCGCACGCCAAATTGGCAACTTCCCTTCTTTTGGACGAGGAATCACTTCAGCATCTGTTAAAGGTTGACGGAACTGCCCCTTCCAATTGACCACTTCATTTTCATTTATTTGTCTTAACAAATCAAACTTTTCTTCAAATAATGCTTCATAGTCCCTAACGTTATACCCTAGCAAATCGAACAAGCCGACTCTTGATGCCCGACCTGCCACAATTTCCGTTCGTCCTCCAGATAAAAGATCAATTGTCGAAAAATCCTCGTATACACGTACAGGATCTGATGTACTAATAATAGTGGAAGAACTTGCTATCTTAATATTTTCCGTTGCTTGTGCTATCGCGGATAATACAACGGTGTGTGCTTGTGTTGCAAAATACGCTTGGTGACTTTCTCCAACACTAAAAAAATCAAGACCTGCTTGGTCAGCTAATTTTGCGTATTCAACAATTTCCTTGAGTCGTTGCTGTGCGGCTATGCGGTTACCTGTCGTTGGATCAGGTAAATGATCACCTAATGTATATATACCAAATTCTAACCCGTCACTCGGATCAATACGATATTGTTTCATTTTTTTCACTCCCTACTCTTCCTTACTATGTATATTCTATTAAATAACATTCTTTTTTGTAAGTACGCACTTAAAAGTGGTATAGTATACAAAAAGATACTAAGGGAGACTTTCAGATGGAACGAGTGCCAAGCAACTGTCGAGTAGAGAACGCTTTAGGTATTTTAGTGGGGAAATGGAAGCCGATTATTATATTACATCTTCTGCAACATGGAACGAAACGATTTAATGAACTTAAACGAGCGATGCCAGGTATCACACAAAAAATGTTAACCAAGCAATTACGAGAATTAGAAGAAGAAGATATTATTGCTCGTGTTGTTTATCCGCAGGTACCACCTAAAGTAGAATACTCCATAACATCGTACGGAAAAACATTGGAGCCAATATTAGAGGCAATGCACGAATGGGGTACAAAGCATGCATTACACAAGCTAGAAAAACAGGAAAATATCAAAGCAAGCAATTGAAACGCTGAGCGCTTCACTGTAATTACACCGCCCAAAAATGATATAGTGAATTTAAGATGTTAAAAATCTTTCAGTAGTACAATCTAGCAATAACGATAAACAAAGGAGTGGATCACATGCTAGAAAGTCAACTAGAAACGATGAAAAACGGAAATGGATTTATTGCAGCACTAGATCAAAGTGGTGGCAGTACACCTAAAGCATTAGCGGATTATGGTATCAGTAAAGATAGTTATAGTACAGACGAGGAAATGTTTGAGCTTGTACATGAAATGCGTACACGTATCATCACTTCTCCAGCTTTTAATTCAGACCAGATCTTAGGTGCGATTTTATTTGAACAAACAATGGACAGCAAGATCGACAATCGCTATACAGCTGATTACTTAGCCAATGTAAAAGGAATTGTTCCTTTTCTAAAAGTGGATAAAGGGTTGGCCGATGAAGAAAATGGTGTACAAGTTATGAAGCCAATTCCTAACCTTGACGCATTATTAAAGCGAGCAAATGAACGTGGTATTTTTGGTACAAAAATGCGCTCCGTAATTAAAAAAGCAAATCAGTTAGCGATTAAAGAAGTCGTAGATCAACAATTTGAAATTGGCAAACAGATTATTCATGCTGGTTTGGTACCAATTATTGAGCCTGAAGTAGATATTCATAGCCCTGAAAAGGAACTAGCTGAAGAGATGTTAAAAACAGAAATATTGAAACATCTAGATAAGCTGTCATCGGAAGAACAGGTAATGTTAAAACTATCAATCCCTACAAAACCTAATTTATATAAAGAATTAGTGGATCATCCCCAAGTGGTTCGCGTTGTAGCTTTATCAGGCGGCTATTCCCGTGAGGAAGCAAATAGTAAGCTGAAAGAAAACGATGGAATCATCGCCAGTTTCTCTAGAGCATTGAGTCAGGATTTAAATGCAAATCAAACAGATGAAGCATTTGATGAGGAATTAAGAAAAGCAGTGAATTCCATTTATGATGCATCTGTATTCAAAGTTAAATAATTATACTAAAAGAGACATTAGTGGGTACATCCACTAATGTCTTTTCTGAATACATTATTTTCACATAGTTGACTAAGTGGATTTTTTTAACGTCACACCTTAATCCACTTAGTCCGCTTGTTTGGGCGTCCTCGTTAACACATATGCTGTAATCCATGCGGTTACTGGAATTATTAATGCAACACCGATCCCACCACAAAGAATTGTCATCATTTCAGCACTAAAAATTTTATTATTAATAATCTCTCCAAACGTATACTCTAAATCGATATACCGAATGAGTAATGCAAGATATCCACCAAAAAATGCGAAAAATAGTGTATTGGCATTCGTACCTAGAAGGTCTTTACCAATTCGCATTCCAGCCATAAACAGTTCTCTTCGACTAATTGTAGGATGATGTTTACGAATTTCAAACATTGGTGAACTTACTGCAATAGCTTCATCTGTTATCGCACCGATCGTACTCATAATAATTACGGATGCAGCAATTTTAACAAAGTCAATTCCAAGGTAATAAGAATAAATCGTTTGCTCTTCTACCTCTTCTTCTCCAAAGCCATGTATCATGGACTGCTCTGTCACTATAAAAATAAATAATAGCATGAGAGCAGTAGTTAGTAATGTCGAGATAAAAGCTGTTTTCGTTTTACTATTTACTTCATTAATAAAAAATAAAGTGACACAACTGATCAGTGCACAAGCAACTAAAGTCAGAAGAATTGGATCTGCATTAGGATCTGTCATAATTAAAACAGCTACAAGCAACACAAAAAAGTTTACAAATAACGCGATAAAGGAGCGTATCCCTTTTTTACCACCAATAATGGCCATAAGTAGAAACAATACTCCAGCTAGTACAACTAATGCATTCATGATTTCACCTGCTTCCAAAGAATAAATAGAATGGTAACGTACAAGCCAATAGGAATCGTAAGCACAATCCCTATTCCTCCTGCAAGTGCACGCGTTAATTCTAATGAAAGGTTCATGGAAAGGGTAAATCCTAAGGAAGCATCATTCATTAAATAGAGTAATAATGATGGAATAGTTCCACTTACATAGGCAAAAAACAAAATATTTGTCATCGTCCCCATAATATCCTTGCCTATTTCAATTCCGGATTCTCTTAAGTCTTTTATAGATATAGCATTATTTTTTTCGTATAAGCTAAACAGCGAAGAGGACATTGATACACCGATATCCATTACAGCACCTAATGCCCCTACTAATATACCTGCCATAAAGATAGCTTGTGGTGGTCGGCTTAAAAAGGACATCTCTTCGAAACGCAATCCTTGCTCGTTCGTTATATCTAAAACATACATCGTAATAAACAACAACATGAATGTCCCTAGCAAGGTCGCAATTATTGCTGCATAGGTTTGCGCTTTAAACCCGCTTACAAATAATAATGATAGGATAGACATGACAATAACGGCACCGCTCATAATAACTAACAAACTGACATTAGCTGTATCAATATATAAATCAAGTGCATAGGCAATGATTACTGCATTTACGACTAAACTAATCATTGCGAAAAGCCCTTGCTTTCTCCCTACGGCTAGCAAAACGAAAATAAACAGCCACGCAACAACAAGTAAAGCTTGGTCACGTTTGATATCAGCGATACTTCCAACTAATTGCCCTGAGCTTGATTCTTCAACAGAGACAAACACCTCATCACCAACCGACAGCTTAGGGTGATATGCTCTTGAGTCAGAATATTCATTTGTTAACTCTATCTGACTCCCCTTTTCTTCTCCATTTTTTAAAGTCGCATGAATCAATTGTGTATATACGACATCATGGTTTTCTTTACTGTCTGTTACATTCGCTTGCTCCTCATTTACTATCTCAGAAACCTCAGCAATAGGTTTATGATAAAATGTTGCATTATGATTAACAAAAACCAGTGAAACTAGGCATAAAAGAAAAAGAATACTTGCCAAAAACCACTGCTTCATTTTCACTTGCAATAAAATCTGTTTCAATTTATTCAAAATAACAACTCCTGCTTGATTTTACTACCAATCATCATAAATACAAATAAATGCCTCAGATGATTTATCTATTTTATCACATTAAATGGGACAAAGGGGACTGACCCCTTTGTCACCCCTTTGTCCCATTCTTTATATAGAAAAAATACGAATAAAATAATTAATTATTAGAATACTACTCTTAAAGAAGACGTGCTTAGCTTAAACCAAGTAGAAGAAAGTATGTCCAGCATATCAACAAAAGGAGGATGTATCTAATGTTAAAAAGAAAAATAGCTCTAGCTTTGTTGTTCTTTATCATGACCGTTCCGTTTGCAAGCAGTGTAGGTGCAATGGAAAATCCAGAGGAAGAGAAAAATATTGTCGACATAGCAACAGAATCAGGGAATTTCAATACCTTAATTGCCGCTTTAGAAAAAGCCAATTTAGTCGATACCTTAAAGGGAGATGGTCCTTTTACCGTATTTGCCCCAACAGACGCAGCATTCGAAAAATTACTTACTGATTTAGACATTTCAGCTGAAGAACTACTAGCAAGAAAAGATTTAAAGGAAATTCTACTTTATCATGTCGTACCAGAAAAAATAATGTCCACTGATTTAAAAGATCGAATGAAAATTAAAACATTGGCAGAAAAAAAATTAAAAATTAAATTAGATCCTGTTCGTGTAAATAAATCAACTGTTGTCAAGCCAGATATTGAAGCATCAAATGGTGTTATCCACGTAATTGATAGTGTGTTATTGCCATAATTAGAAACTCCCCAATCTTATTGTTCACTTTAGATAGGGGAGTTTTACTTTATATTCACCAAAAAAGGTTATTTAGTTATCAACACAAGAATAGGTTAAAGTTTGATCTGATAATCTCTTACCATATCCTTTAATGCTGGTCTTGTATTTCCTTCCCTGCCTACAACAGATGTTGCTGTAATTAAAGAGTTAAGCACTGCTTCTTCTGTCGCTTCGTCGATATCCTGCTCATGGATTTGCGATAATGCCAAGCATGCATTTGGTTTGTCATGAGGAACCTTATTTGCGGTTGAGAAAGCGGCAAATCGGTTGCAATAATAACAATAACTGAACCTTTATCTTCTTGTGGATATGTATCTTACATTTTTTCATTCTACTAAAAAACAATATGTTATTGTGTCAAAGGTGCATTCATGCTATTCTTTTATTATTGTTTGTGAATATTTTAACAAAAAGCCAAGGAAAAAAAAGAACGAAAATGCCTCCATCAAAAAAGAAGAGTTTATGACATCTTTCGTAAAGAAATTGACTGCACAGCAATTGGTTTTATAATCAATTAGAATAGGGAGGAATACACATGACATTTACAACTGTGCTATACCATGAAATTAGAAGAGAAGAAGAGTTTAATCCAGACAATCCCTCACACATTGATGTGAAACAAGCGTATGATGATATATTGCCATCCGCTTTGTTTGTTACGCTTGAACAATTCGAAGAGCAAATGGCTTATTTGAAAGACAACCACTTTCATACGCTATCATTAAGCGAAGTCAAAGATTATTACATAAAACAAACACCTATCCCTGAAAAATCAATACTACTTACATTTGATGACTGCTTTCAATCAGTAAAAGAATTTGCTTATCCAGTGTTAAAGAAGCATGGATTTCATGCTGTTTCGTTTGTGGTAACAGGATGGCTTCATGAAGATGTAAAAATTTTTAATCCAGAAAAATCAGTTTGCCTTTCCAAGCAAGATCTAAAAGACATGGAAGATGTATTTGAATATGCCAACCACACAGATGCGTTTCACCAAAGAAAAGATGAGTCTGTCAGCCTTATGATGGAAGCCACAGACGAGGCATTTGCAGCAGATTTAGCCGTGTGTAACGAATATGTTCCGGTTAAAAATGTATTCGCCTATCCATTCGGGTTATTCACAGACAGAAATGTTGCCCTTTTAAAACAAAATGGATTTCGTTTAGCATTCACATGTGAAAATGGTAAAAATGATAAACATACAGATCCATTATTATTAAAAAGAAATGTAATACCATACTTTTTAACGATAGAACAATTTAAAGCAATTGTTGACTAAGAAGGAGAAATACAATGAAACTAAAATTACTAAGCTACCTATTCCTTGCATCCAGTATTTTTTTACTAGCAGCTTGTTCAAGCAATGATACAGATGTAGATCAAACGAAAGGGAATGAACCTAGTGGTGAAGCGTTTACCATTGGTACATTACCAGCAGAAGCGTCACTTCCGATAATTTTGGCGGAAGAGAATGGTTATTTTGAAGAAAATGGTGTCAATGTATCGATTAAAACATTTACCTCACCAAATGATCGAAATGTTGCGCTACAAGCAAATGAATTAGACGCTGCTATTGGAGATGTTATGACAGCAGCCGCTTTCGTTGATAGAGGAATCAAACTTAAAATTACATCAGATATTAATGAAGATTTTAAGATTTTATCGTCACCTGATTCTAACATTATAGATATACAAGAGTTAGATGGAAAGGATGTCTCTCTCGTACCTAATTTTATTCTTGAATATATAATGGATGAAATTGCTAAGGCAAATGATTTCAATTACAACATTGTTGAAATTCCTTCTTTTTCAGGTAGATCAGAGGCTCTGTTATCTAATCAAATAGACGGTGTTGTCTTTACTGAACCTCAAGCTGGGATGTTAGTGAAACAAGGCGCACATCTATTAGCAAGTTCAAGCAAAGCAGGTATAAAAGGTGGAACTATTTTCTTTACAGAAGAAATGGTAAAAAACAACCCGGAAGATATACAAGCTTTTTACACCGCTTATAACAAAGCGATTGATTATATGAATGAAACCGATGCGAATGAATATGCTGATATTTTATCTAATTATCAATTTCCAGAGGCGATGAGTAACTATATTAATAATAAATCAACGCCTTATACACATGCAGCTAGTATTGATCAAGATCAATTTGACAGTATCATTACCTGGACAAAAGAAAAAGAACAAATCTCGCAAACCTATCGTTATGATGAGCTAACAGATTTTTCATTTATCAAATAGAATACATTATTATTGAAAAACCTTTTTGATTAAAATCAAAAAGGTTTTTTATTCCAAGGGGTGGTTTTCGCCTCTAATAAATCAATTGCCTTAAACATTAAAATACCTAAAAAACTTAAAGCCACGATACCACTAAACATTTCAATATAATCCATTTTGGTCCACGCACTTAGGATATAGTAACCGATCCCATATGTTGTTGCGTAATTTTCAGCAAAAAATAAAGTTGCTAATGAAATGCCAATACTAATACGTAATCCGGAAAATATATGAGGTGAAATTGCAGGAATAATTAAATATCGATATTTACTTAACGTGGAAGAAGCGAAACTATCCATCACAGTAAAATATGACGATGGAATTTGCCTTACTCCATCCCTCACCGACAAAATAATCTGAAACACTATAATGAAAATAATTAAGATGACTTTCGATTGATTTCCCAAACCATACAAAAGCATTAGTACAGGTAAAAACGCTACCTTAGGAATGGGATAAATATAATAAAGAAACGGTGAAAAAAATTGATTGAATAAATGATTGATTCCGGCGAATATGCCAATCGGCACTCCTATTATTAAAGCAATGCCAACGGCCACTAATACCCTAGACATGCTAGCTAGCACATGTAACAAAACAGGTAGTTTCATTGTGTATAAATATATTAATGTTTCCATTGGAGCTGGAATCGTATGTGTATCAATTAGAAAGTAAATTACTTGCCAAGCCAAAAGTGTAGTTAAGAATCCAATAAAAAGTTGATTGTTACTTATTGTGCGTAAATACTTCATCTAGCTCCATCTCCAGGTTTATATGTTTTCTTACATCAATACAGGCTTGATAAAAGGCTAAGGTTTCTCTATTATTTTCAATTCCAAAAAGCGGATTGGGAATGCGCGTTATTTTTCCGCCCTCACGCATAATTAGAATCACTTCTCCTAAATAGACTGCTTCTTCAATATCATGTGTTACAAAGAGCATGGTTGTTTGTTGTTTTTTATGTTGCGCTAAAATAAGTGCTTGAATGGATTCTTTTGTCATAGCATCAATTGCCGTTGTCGGTTCATCCATTAAAAGAAAGTCCGGTTCTGTAATTAGTGTTCTTGCTAAAGCTACTCGTTGCTTTTGCCCACCACTTAGTTCATGTGGATATCTTTCATGACAATCTTCTATTTGCAACTCTTTTAACCATTTAAAAACACTTGATTTGAGGGATTCTTTTTGTACAGATGTATGCATTTGTAGCGGCATTTTAATGGAATCAAAAGCTGTTTGCCACGGAAAGAGACCCAATTCTTGAAATAAAAATCCAGTTTTCACTCTTGGTTTGATCAGTTTTTTGTCATTGATATAAATTGAACCACTATCCGGTGAAATAAAACCAGCTAGTAATTGTAACAAGGTAGATTTGCCAATACCTGATTGACCAATCAACGCATACGAAACGCCCTTATCAAGCGATAAGCTTAGCTGATTAATGACCGCCCGCTCCCCAAATCGATAAGAAACATCTGACAGCCGAATAAAAGCATCCTTGTTTTTCATAACGCTTCCGTCCTTTCTGAATAATACTATCATACCATAAGGGAAATTGAACCTGCGCCTCCTCTATTTTTATAATACAAGCTATACAAGATTGAATAGATAAACACAATTAGGCCAGGCACGTAAATTAATATGCCTTGCATAACATAAAGTAATTTCAATAAGCCCGCGTAATCTATCCAACTAATAATTACCCATTATAAGATTCACTTTTTACGAGAGGTTTATCCCAAAACTAACACTTACATTTCTCAAGTATTGATCAGTGTGTTCATACTGGATAAACGGACTCAAAAGTATAGTAGGAGGTTGATTATTTTGTATACCGATCCAAGTGATGAACAAAGATCGTCTGACTTTAATTTACAAAAAAGCATTCAAAAAGCAATCAATGGTGAGTATAGCGCTATTATTTGTTATAAAAAATTAGCCAATCTCTCCCCTTTGCAGGATGAAAGAAAGAGAATACTTGATATACGCGAGGATGAAAAACGTCACTTCAACGAATTTAACTCAATTTACAAAAAGATCACTGGAAAACAAGCAACCTATGAATTTATAGACAATTGTCAAAGTACTTTTAAAGAAGGGGTTATTGCTGCCTTTAAAGATGAACAAGAAACAGTGGATTTCTATTTAAATATTGCAGATATGACAGAAGATGTAGACATTAAGCAAGCTTTTCAACGAGCAGCAGCGGATGAACAAAAGCATGCAGTATGGTTTCTTTCATTTTTAAACAATAGCAATCAATCTGATACCAGTAGGCAAAAAGAGGACTATGGAGCAACGGCTGCTCTAACTGCTTCTTCTCTATCTATAGCAGATATGCTCACTTATGCGCTACAAGATGAATACTTGGCTCAAGCTCGATATGACAATATACTAGCCAACTTTGGCAATGTTAGAACATTTGCCAGAATCAAAGCGGCAGAATTAAGACATATTGATGCACTTCTTCCGTTGTTTGATCGCTATCAAGTTCCATTTCCAATTGATCAGTCAACATCATTCATTACTACTCCAGAAACGATTAAAGACGCATATGCAGCTGGTGTACAAGGTGAAATTGACAATATTTCTATGTATGACAAATTTTTGACACTTGCAATTCCAGTTGATCTTCAAGTAGTATTCACACAATTACGCAATGCCTCTATTAACCATTTAGCAGCATTTGAAAGAGGCCTTACACGATAAAAATGGGACATTGGGGTCAGTCCCCAATGTCCCACCCCTCAATATCCCATTTTAAAATAGTGGTAATTTCTCTAAATAGATAATATCTTCGCGTTCTGCTGCGCTTCCTTCTGCGAGAATAGCCGCTTTAGCTAAAACATCTGCTCCTGCTTCTTCTAATAATACTTCTAATCCTCTGATCGATTCGCCAGTACTAATAACATCATCTATAATAGCTACTTTCTTTCCTTTAATTACTGCTGCGTCTGTTCCATCTAAACAAAGTGTTTGTTCTTTTTGTGTTGTAATAGATGTAACCTGTTTGATCAAAGGAGATTGCATATAAGGCTTCACGCTTTTTCTTGCCACGATATATTGACTCATACCTAGTACTTTTGAGATTTCGTGAATTAATGGAATTCCCTTTGCTTCTGCTGTAACAATATAATCAATAGCTGGTAACTCTTCTGCTAATAGCGGTGCAAGGTATGCGACCAGCTCTGTATCTCCTAAAATATCAAAACTAGCAATACGTACATGTTCTGAAACATTGACAATCGGTAAATCTCTTTTTATGCCTTTAATATTTATCTCAAATGTCTCCATTATCATTCACCTCATTTAAAATCCAAAGATATTTATTAAAAATTGTATAATGACTCCTGAAACCATTCCTACAAACGGATCGGTTATCGCTGTAACGATCATTGTGATAGCACCAACAACGCCGAAAGAGGCTTCACCAGTTGTTAATGCTGCAATCGCATTGTCTGGTAATGTAACAATCGCACCTAACACAAATAAAAAACCAGAAATAGATGCAGTAGGGATATACTTCCCTATTTTCGGAAGAATACCGAAAATTAAAATAATCGCCATGATGACCATCATTAATACTCCCGACCAGACAGGATGCGGTGCGCTAGCTGTTGCAGAAATAATTACCTCTACCGGACCACCACCGAATAAAGATGAAGCCATATCTGCTACACTACTAATCATGGCTAGAATATCTACATTTACATCTCGGTCAGCAATCGAGCCATTTATATTTCCAAAAGCAATATTCGCACCAATATTTAAGCAAACCATCGCTAGTGCTCCACGAAGTACCATTGGATTTAAAATAAGGGACTGTCGAACTATTTTTTCTTTAACGAAAGGTTTCTTATTTTCACTGATTTGATCTTTTTTAAAAAAGTAGAAAACAAGACTAGATAACACTACAGATATAGTAATGGTATACACTAGATCTTTCGTAGCGATGTAAGTCAGTAACCCGGAGGCAAAGGAGACAATACCTGCAAGCTTATTCCCTTTCGCCATATCCCACGCAACTTTTGATAGCATAATTCCTACACCAGCCATCATACCACTCGTTATAACAGGGCCAATGATATTTATGATCGTTTCCAATAAACCAAATGCTCCGATAAAAAACATAATTGCTGCACCGAAGAAAATCATAGATAATCTTTCGCGTAAATTCTTTCCCATCGTTCCGGCAACAGTAATTGTTTCAGCTTGAAAAGAAATAACCGCTACCGAGCTTGTTAATGCGTTCCCTGCAGCACCAGCAACAAAGGCCAATGCAGTTGGGACAGATGCAAAACCAAAAGCTAAAGCTAGTAAGCCTTGCGGTAAACCATTTAACACACCACTTAATGCTGCTAATACATCTTTAATTATTTCCATACGTTTCCCCCGATTGCACCCATATCTCTTTGGATCGGAAAACCTTTTGATAGCACAGCTCTATATAATAGACTGCTACCATGTATTGACGGTAATATATTCTAGCCACTGTGATTTTTTGTTAATAAAAACAGAAAAAGCCGCCTATAAGTATAGACGACTAGATAACTAGAATGAATGACAAAAAAAGCACACGTATTACGATGCATATCTTTGTTAGTTATTCTACTATTAACCGTCCATAGTAGAGTAATTCTCGGTTACTCTGTAGAGACTCCCAGACCATATTTCCAGGAATATATGGGGTGCTTTTATTTTTTTATGTACAAAAAGAACTTATCATAAACTGTTTACATAAGCAACTACAAAATGGGACATTGGGGTCAGTCCCCAATGTCCCAAAATCTATTTACCTTCTGTTTTTGCTGTTTGTCTGACCGATGTAATAAAGGAACCTAGCATTAATAATATACTGAAGATGATTAACAAGACTGCAGGAATAGTGGTAATAAATAATTCTTTAGCTATATAGAACAGTTGTAAACCTATTAACAAACTTATAAATCCACCTAAAAAATATTTAACCACCCCTATACTTCCTCTCTACAATTGAAACAATTTTGAAAAATTAGTACTCCACCTGATTATAACAAAATAAATGTAAAAAACATACTTTTACAAAAAATAAATGGGACAAAAGGGCCTGACCCCTATGTCCCATTTATCATTTGTTTAAACCAGTAAAAGCTTTTTTTCTTGTATCGTTTTAGGTCGAGTAAGTCTTGCTCATCGCGATTGACATAAATCAGTCCATAGCGCTTTGACATTTGGCCTTTTGAGCTTAGAATATCTGTTGATCCCCATGTCAAGTAACCAATGACATCGACACCTTCTTGCATGGCGATTTTAATTTGTTCTATGTGCTGTTCTAAATATTCAATTCGGTAGTCATCATCTACACTATTGTCTTCATTTAAGCTTTCTCTCACACCGATACCATTTTCCGTAATAAAGATTGGTAATTTATAACGTGCATAAATATCTTTTAAAGCAATTCGTAGACCAATTGGATCGATCGCTGCATCCCATTCAGTCTTTTTTAAATGAGGATTTTTCATCATGCCAGCTACAGGATTAGCATCATCTGTATGCTGTACCACTCTACTTTGATAATAGCTAATAGATAAGTAGTCTGCGGTATTCTCCTGTAGCAAAGCTAAATCATCACGATCCATTATGGGCAACATACCCTTTTGCTCTAATTTAGCTTTGAAGTAACTAGGATATTCTCCATTCACAAAAATATCAAGATAACAATCAATTAATAATTGCTTTACTTCGACATTAGCCAACACATCTTCTGGTTGTGATGTTGCTGGATAAGTTAGCAGATAGGAAATCATGCCACCCATCTTCGCATCCGGAATAATCGCACGCATAGCCTTTGTTGCTTTCGCATGAGCGATTAGCACATTATGACAAAGCTGATATTTTAATGCTTTAGAAGGCTCGTCATCTAAAACACCCCAATATTCCGGGTTAAGTAAAACGACATTGATCTCATTAAACGTAAGCCAGTATTTCACTTTATCCTTATAACGATTGAATACACATTTTGCATAAGTTTCGAACAAATCCACTACTTTTCTTGAAGCAAAACCGTTATACTTCTCAGCCAAAACGAGAGGTAAATCAAAGTGGTATAAAGTAATAACTGGCTCGATCCCGTTTGCAAGTAATTCATCAAAAAGCGCATCATAAAACCTTAGCCCTGCTTCGTTTACTTCCCCATCACCATTAGGAAAAATTCTTGACCAAGAAATACTTGTTCGATATGCGTTGTAACCCATCTCTTTGAATAGTGCAATATCCTCTTTAAAACGATGATAAAAGTCTATCGCTGTTGTCCAATCGGAGTAACCTTCAGGAATTTCTCTTGCATCAATGATTGATAGGCCTTTTCCATACAAATCTGCTGCACCTTCTGTTTGGAACGATGTAACCGCTCCTCCCCACATAAAATCTTCTCGTATAACACCTTTCGATTGCACGTTTCTTGCCCCTCTTCTGCTTTACTTTTTTTGAGCACACTGATGTTTTTCCTAGCCCTAAACCAGCGCCTCATTTTTCATACTAAAATGGGACAGAAGGGTCTGACCCCTATGTCCCGCTTAATTGTTTTTTAAGACCATATACAGCGCCTAATAAATTAGCATTTTGCTTGAATTTGCAAATACCGACAGTTGGTCTTACTGTCGCTTTAGGCATTGTTTTTAAAAATCGATCTAATTTATCATAAATACGCTCAATTAAGTCTTCTCGCGCACTAATCCCACCACTTAACAAGATTACCTCGGGATCATAAACATATTGCAAATTAAAAATACCCAATGCTAGCAGATGGAAAAAGTCATCAATCGCCTCGATACAAATTTCATCACCAGCCTCCGCTAAGCTGAAAATCTCTTCACCTGATAACGCATCAACTGGAAGGTTTTTCTTTTTTGCAACTTTTCTTATCATCGAAACGGTTGAATCCATTCGCGTCCAACCGTCTCCAGCTATCTCTTTATTTACATTCAGTAGCATAAATCCGAACTCCCCACCATGAAGGTTTGCTCCTTTATGCAATTTACCATCCTTAATAATTGCACCACCAATTCCGGTACCAATAGCCATGACGATAACGTCCTGCTTTCCTTTCGCCGCACCAGCCCAAACTTCTGCATAACCCGCACAATTCGCATCATTTTCCATATAAACAGGCAAGTTCGTTCCTTGCTGTATTAATTCCTTCATGTTTGGACCATGTATATAAGAAATAGCACTTGCACCATAAACAATTCCATCATCTGACACAGCACCCGGTATACTTATCGCTACTCCTTTTGCATCATTATGTAATTCGGCATAAAGTTGTATAATTGTCAGTAAGTCTTCCAGCTCTGTTGGTGTCTTTACCTTTTGATGCTCAAGAATAGTGCTATCATCATCAATCAGGCCATACTTTATATACGTGCCACCAATATCGAACGCAATAAATTTATCCATTACTATACCTCCCCATCTAATAACTAACGCCTACGCGCTCAATTCAAACTTTCTCCACCATCGTTCTTATCACCTATCAATGTTAGTAATCTTTGACTTTCTTCTGAATTACCAATTTTCACAACAAAGAACATCGTTATACTCACTCCAAAAAAGAATGCAATCCCAGGTATAAAAGCTATCGAAAGTATGAATCCCATAAACGCAAGTACATAACCTACATTGTTTTTTGGTAATACCCATACAAACGAAAATGCTCGTTTCACCTGATAGACGATCGGTTTTCCCAATTCAAAATACTGAAAAAAGTGAAGCATGCTCAAGAACACTAAGCCGAGCATCCCTAATGCTAAGACTTTCATATATACCACTTGAAAAATTATTACGTTGATAATTAAGAGAACGAACATGAATAAAAACACGATTCCAGCGCCACTCAACTTTATAAAAGAACGGGTAAAAGCATTTCGAAATATACGAAATGCTTCTATACTGGATAAATCTTTTTCTTTTAAGACCATAATAAGGGCATGCGTGGCAGGAAAAACTCCAAACACAATGAAGCCTAGCAAACTAAATAACACCCAAAGAACTTGTAAATAGGCAAACCAATATATCTTCTCTATTACAATAGCGTATTTTGAAAGAATTGTATTCAACTGCCACACCGCCTTATCTATTATTCTTTATCCTTTCACCGAACCAGCTACCATACCCTTCATAATTTGTTCCTGGAACATTAAATACATTACAATCGTTGGCAAGACTGCAATTGTCATTGCTGCCATCGTTAACGCATAATCTGTACTAAAGCCATCTGAGAATATAGCAAGACTAAGTGGTAAAGTTTTTAATGAACTATCATTAATAAACACTAATGCGAAAACAAATTCATTCCAATATCTCAAAAATGCTAGAATTGCCACTGTCGACAAAGCCGGGACACTTAACGGAAGCATAATTTTGAAGAAGATTCCCCAATAACCACTTCCATCAATAACCGCCGCTTCTTCTAATTCCTTAGGGATCGTACTCATATAAGCAACCGTTAAAAATATTGCAATCGGAAGCTCAAATGCAGTATAAGGCAGAATCAATGCCCAATAGGTATCTAATAGACCCACTTCATTCATCAATGTAAATAAAGGAACTAACGTACTATGAACTGGGATTAACATACCTAGCATAAAGAATACGACTAAAACTCCTTTTAACTTAAAGGTAAAACGTGATAACACATAAGCAGTTAGCGCACCTAAGAATATAGTCAATACGGTGGCCGTAACAGTAACAATCGTTGAGTTAATCATTGCCTGACCAAGATTAGCTACTTCCCAAGCCCGTTGGAAATTTTCAAACGTGAAGCTTGTTGGGAATGCATATGGTTGTGTAAAAAACTCTTCATTCGTCTTAAATGCACTCGTAATTAACCAATATAGTGGGTAAACCATTAATAAAGAGAATGTGGTTAAGAACAATACCCTAATGGTTTTAAATAATCCTGTTTTTAATGAAAAACCCAAAGAGGAATTCTGTTTATATGTTTCAGTACTCATCTGATCGACACCTCCTTAGTCCTTTCTTCTCATTAAAACTTGGCTTATTAAAATTAGAATTAAACTTAGAATAATGATCATCGTTGATATTGCAGATCCAAATCCATATCTATAAACCAAAAAGGTATTATTGTACATATAGGTGGCCAGAATCTCAGTTGATTGTGCTGGTCCCCCTCCAGTCATAACGAATACTTGATCAAATGCTTTCAAGCTACCAGAAATACACAATATGATTACTACTTTAATGGTTCCCCACATATTAGGTAAAATAATGTAGACAAGTTTTCTCCACCCAGTAGCCCCATCAAGTAAAGCTGCTTCTTCAATTTCTCCTGGAATGTTTTGTATCGCAGCAATAAAAATAATTAAATATGGGCCAATATAGTTCCAAATAATCGGAACCGCTACTGCATACATATTCACCTCTGGATCAGCTAACCAAGCTCTCGTCCATGACTCTAGACCAACAGAGCGTAAAACTGCGTTAATAACACCTAGCTCAGGGTCAAAAATATAGCCCCAGATTAAACCTACTACTACGGTAGAGATAACCATCGGCAAAAATACTGCGGATCGTACAAATCTCTGGAACATATTACTCTTTCTTAATAACAGTGCAAGCCCTAATGCAATTGGTACTTGCCCTAAAACGGATGCCCCTACAATAATTAAGTTATTCTTAAAGGACCTCCAAAATATTGGACTTTGAACAACTTCAAGATAGTTTTGAAATCCGATAAATGTTGCATCACCTAATCCCGACCATTCAAAGAAACCATAATATGAAGACCAGAAGATTGGTATGATGACAAAGAAACTGTAAAGCAAAAGGGCTGGAAGTAACGTAATTACTAACAATCCTCTTAACTTTGAACTAGATTGCATAATTTTCCCTCCCTTTGCCCTTTAATTATTTGTTTGCTGCTTGTGCTTTCTCGATATCTTGTGCTACTTTTTCAACGTCTCCACCTAACATAATTTCTTGTAGACCGTTATTAACTGCTTCTCCGCCTGCAGATGTTAAATGCAAATCATATACAGGAGCAAATTCTGCACTCTTAACAAGGTTAAATGCTTCATAGAAAAGAGGGTTTACTGTTTCTTGATCAAGCTCAAGATCATACATTACCATGGAATTACTTTCAGCAATGGTGTTCTGAGCCTCTTCATTACTCAATGTGTAGATTAAGTCCAATGCAGCATCTTTTGCAGCGCCTTCTGTTTTACTACTTAGTAAATAGCCACCACCAGGACCACCTGTAATGGTGTTTCCTGCACCTTTACCATCTTCAATTGCAGGTACCGTTGTAATACCAATATTTTTTAGTACATCCTCAGATACAGAAGCTGATAGACTACTAATTGTCCATGAACCATTGATCATCATCGCTGCTTTACCTTGTGCAAAATACTGTTCTGCTTGTGTATTATCCATGCTATTCGCACCTTCAGGATAAGCGTCATGCTCTACAAGCTCTTTAAAATGGTTTAATGCATCAATGAATACTGGATCGGTAAATGATGCGCCATCCTCGTTAACCGCATTCATAAACCACTCTGTACCAGTTACTCGATCAGCAATAGCGCCAAATGTCGTAGATTGTGCAACCCACGGTGCTTTGTTCCCCATCGCTAATGGTGTAATACCTTTACTATTAAACGTATCTATTACTGAAATAAACTCATCCCATGTTTTTGGCACTTCTACATTATTTTCCTCAAATAATTGCTTGTTGTAATACATAAACGATGTTGCAGACATTGCAACAGGCGCAGAATACAATTCACCATCATAGTTATATGGATCTAATGCACCTTTTAAAAACGAATCTTTCCATTCAGGGTTATCATCAAATAAAGGCGTGATTGGCTGAATAAGGTCACTCTTGTGAAATTCATCCGTAAAGCTACCTGCATACGTTAAGAAAATATCTGGAAGTTCATCAGCAGCCGCAACCGTACTTATACGTTGGCGATAACCATCAACCGGAATTGCTTGTTCATCCACTTCAATTTCTGGATTATCTTCTTGGAACTGTGCAATCATATCCCTTACAGATCTTGCACGTAAATCATCTCCAGCGAAGTTGTGCCAAATAGATAATTTTACTTTCTCACTGTCACCACTTGCTGCTTCTTCATTATCACCGTCGCCTCCACAGGCAGCTAAGGCAAGAAGAAGTACGAACATCATAGCTAACAACTTTTTCATAATTAACCACTCCTTTTTTTATGTTCTACAGTTATTATATAATAGCGCTTTCATTCCAATAAGGTAGGGATTATACAGATGTAGGGAGACAAATCAAAGTGGATAAATTATACACTCATATGAAAAGTCCGAACCTCATACATGTCGCTAGGTTCGGACTTACTTTTCCCTAATCACTTAACCTGTTATTTTTATCCCTTAGCAAAAAGTCGTTCGATCACTTTTCCGCAAAAGAAAATGTACTCCATGGCTTAATATAATCTAATAGAAAGAGATTTTCGGGTATAACCTTTGCCACAAGATTCTTCCTCGGATCCTCTGGCATTTCTTTTAATACGATTTGTAGCTCTGCTTTATATTTTCCAAATGAATCATTGCCAATTACGATATCGCCGAACTTTTGCTTTTCAACAGAAAGAGCCGGAATAACGCTTTGACCATATTTTTTTCTTACTTCTGTAGAACGTACTAGATATTCACTAATATCGCCACGACGAACATGTAACTCATTTAGAACAATCTGCTTTTCTACATGAGATATTTTATCTTCAAACTCTATTTCCAGCTCTAAAAGATACCTATTTAACTTTCCTAGCTTAATAATTTCCTCTTCACTAGCATAAGCATTTCCAATAATGACATCATCGATCAGGTCTGTCGCCCATAAATGTTTCGCTTGTATTTGAATGGGCAAGTCACGATGCTCCTCTAATGTGCATAAGCCGTCATTAATATCCCACGGTCCTATTGTTGCGCTAGAAGATGACACAAATGCCGCCGTTCGAATGCCACGCTCCTTAAATCTCTTAGAACACTTCACAAAAAAATCATAAGGAAGCCCTGTATATTTTTGTGGATAGAAGTTGTGACAACCAATCAAATGATGCTTATTGGGCTGATGAGAAAGAATATTATTTAAATAATCAATATCATTACTCATATTCAACTCGATTTTTAAATCGTACGGATTATAAGTTAATGCTGCTTCCCCTTTACCATCAAAAGCTGCATCTAACCGAATCCCGTCTGCACCTAGCTCTGCGAAAAAACTTAGGTCATCATAACTAACACCTAATTTGTCAAACACAGCAGGAGCTACATCTAAAATAACCTCTAATTCCAAGTCTTTTGCATAAAAAATAATTTCTTTAAATGTCTGTACAATTTCTTCTTTCGGTTGCTCTGCTGAAAGTAAACATGTAAATACACGAGAAAAGCCATTTTCTTTAGCAAGCGTTAAATATGCTTTATCTTGCTCTAATGTAGATTTCTCTGGATAAATCGAAACACCAAGTTTACGCATGTAATCACATCTCCTTTAGAAGTACATTATTTGTTTTGTAAATGTTGCTCTCGATACTGTGTCGGTGTCATCTTATAATGCTTTTTGAATATTTTTGTAAAATATTTACTATCGTTATATCCAACTAATTTCGTAACTTCCTTCACATTAATTGATGTGTGCAATAAATAGTCAGCCGCTTTTTTTATACGTAGATCCGTTAATAGTTCAACATAAGACTTGCCAGTTTTCCTTCGTATGACAACACTTAAATAATTCGGATGCACTGGAATCTTTTCTGCAACCTCTTTGAGTGATAAGGGTTCTCCAAGATGGCTTTGCATGTATATGATGGAATCCTCCACGTAATTAGAACGCTTTTGATAACAATCTGTAAAGTTTTTGGAAATTACAGATAATAATGAAAACAATGCTTCCTTCGGTTGTTGAAACCATCTATGAAATGGAGGGATAGAATCATAATTATCCATACTTTCCTTTTGTCCATATTGATGAATAAAACGAATACTTTCCATATATAAGTGCTGTACATAAAATTGAATCGATTCAGGGGTGGACTCCGGGTGATCGATTAACCAATCAACAAACTGATTCGTCCATTGTTTAAGTTTTTGCTCATCACTAGCTTTCACGCAATCAATTAAATCGTTTTTGTGATCTGTCATGTTTTCTGTAAAAGGAATTCCCTTTCGTCCTATAATATCGTTCTCCGTTAACATTCGATTGTCTGTTAAAATCCATTGATATGGTATGAATGAAACCACCTGTTTATACAGGTTAGCTAGTTCATTAAGGGAGCTGACAGCAGAACTCATAATAATCGGCTTGCCATAAATCTCTTTTATTTTTCTAGAAGCAATTTGTATCAGGTAATCATCTTTTAAGTATTTGTCCCGTTTGAGCAAAACTAATGTATGATTTTGATAGCTGAACCATTTCCCATTGATATAACTGTTCCATATTTCCTCATTTAGTTGAATGTCATGTGCATTTGTAGCTTCATCGATTAACAGTAACTGATACGGACCTTCCTTCAATACGGGAATCGACGCAATTAAATGCTCTTGATTAAAAGTTTTTAAGTTTTTACGCAATACTGTTTTTAATTGATCCACTACCGATCTTTCTACTTCAGATTCTTTTAGTTGATCATATTCTTTCGCTCGCTCTAGACGTTTTTTCGCTCTTTCAACAGCAGCAATAATTTCTTTAGGCGAACTCGTTTTTAATAAATAATCACAAACATTTTGACGAATGGCCTCCTGAGTATATTCAAAATCGTCGTAGCCAGTGAGTAGGATCGATTCGATTTGGTGTGGACTTTTTGCAATATATGAAACCAACTCAAGTCCTGACATTCCTTTCATGCGAATATCTGTAATTAGAATATCGGGACACTCTTTGTCTAGCTGCTTAATCACTTCTTCCGCTGAAGCAACTGGTTCTAGCAACGTAAATCCTAACTCTTTCCACGGTATTACATTTGAAATTCCATCTCTAATAATCACTTCATCATCTGCAATTAAAACCTTCATCATTTGATCCCTCCCTTTATTGGAGTAGAAAAACTGATTACTGTTCCTTTATTCTGTTCACTTTCAATATGCAACCCGGACGATTCACCGAAATGTAGCATTAGTCTTAGATTCACATTACGTAGTCCATAATTTTTTCCGACAACTACCTCTGTGTCTTGGTCAGTAATAAATTGATGATTTAGTTCTTCTACTTTCTCTGCTGACATTCCAATTCCATTATCACTCACTTGAAAAAAGATCGATCCATCACACGCTTCTGCTGTTACATCAATCACACCGTAATGTCCCTCGATAGAGAAAAAACCATGGTTAATACTGTTTTCTATCAATGGTTGGAGAACAAGCTTTAACATTGTGTGTTGCTTTAGCTCGTCAGGAATATCTACATGAAGTTCAAAGCTGTCTGGATATCTAATTTTTAAAATTTCCAGGTAATGAATTAAATTACCTACTTCTTGTTCTACCGTACAATACTCATTACCTTTGTTAAGACTAAATCGTAAAAATTCACTCAGATGAGAGACTACCTTTACAATGTCATATGATTTCGCACTTAAAGCAATCCAGTGAACAGACGCTAACGTGTTGTACAAGAAGTGTGGATTGATTTGTGATTGCAATGCTTGTAAATCTAATGTTCGTTTGTTTGATTCATTCTTTTTCACTTCGTCCATTAAGGTGGCAATTCGTTGATTTAGATTATTATAACTTGTAATTAATTCACCTATTTCATTATCCGAATAAGAAACGACTGACTGTATACGATCGCCTGGATTAGATTCTTGAATCGACTTAGTCAATGTTGTCAGCGGCTTAAATACTTTTGATATAAAAAAGATGACTAAACCAGTAATAAGTAAAACTGCTAAAGCAACAAAATAGGTGGTCAACGATAGAACATATTGATTTTGTGAACTATATTCCTTGAACGGGATAATTTCTATTAACTTCCAATTAACTGAGGAAATCTTTCTTGTAAACACTGTTGCTTTATCGTTACCAAAAGTGTGAACAAAACGTTGATTATTTCCCCAATCTTTAACAGACTGACTCAATGTTTCCCTATCTATTTCAATTGGAGCTTGATTTGTGTTTTGTGCCAGTAATTGCTCCTCATTCATAATTAATACGAGCCCACTCCACTCTAGGTCAATGGAGTCTAAATACTCTGTTATCACTTCTTGACTTAAACTGATTGACAAATAACCAATTAAATTATAGTTATGCGTGCTACGAATTGGTCTTGTAAGGGTTATCATTTCTTTTCTTCCATCTAACGTTTGATTTTTTTCTTTTACAGACCACCATTGCCCCTTTGTTTGATTATTCGTATCGATTTGAATATCTTCCGAAACTAATGAGGTAGAAATGGTTTCGTTTCCATTTATAGGTGTGATCTTAATGTTCTCAATATATCTTTTCGAAAAGGCTAGATTAGACAAGAATCCATAGATTTCCCTTTGTTGCCCAATAAGATCTTCTTTTTGTCTTAAATAATCTTGAACAGATTGATGGCCAATTAAGAAAACAGAGATATTCTCTATATCACTTACAATAAACTCAATCGTATCCTGCAACTGATCAATGGAGCTTTCTCCTGAGATAGCGGCTCGTTCCTTCGAGACTTGAATCGTCATCATGTAGGCGAACATTCCTAGAAGACATACCGGAATTAAAACAACGACTAAAATGAAAACAGTTAGCTGATTTTTTAAAGAACGGCGAAACCATTTTTTCATAGCATGCAAATCCTTCTCTCTAAATTAGGTGAAAATTCAACAGCTGTATAAGCTAATCACAGTAATATCTTGAAATCACATGTCGTTTATCATACACTTCCTAAACGATCCGCTTTATCACTAAAAATCAGCACTTCATTCGTTGTCATGTCTTGCTACTATTTATCTTAATGATTTGTGTCATTGTAGGCTACAACGTAATTATGCTTTTCGGTATGATAATAACCTTCACTATATTCAACGACCTTACCATCTTCATCACTTGAACGACGTATTCTTTTTAAAATAGGTGCTCCCGTTTTTATTCTCAAAAAATTACTAATATGAGATGGGGCAACTGCTACAGCAAACTCATCTCGAAAGGTCTCTAAGCGAATGTTGTATTGTTCTAAAAAACGATACAATGAGCTAATTTGAACATGTTTTAATTCCTCGTCACTTAAAGGTAATAAAACGAAATGATTAAAGTAAATATATGGCTCTCCATTTAAAGAGTATACCCGTTCAATTTTAATACATTGATCACCAAAGATCGTGTAAAGCTCGGAATCCTTTGGTGGTGTTGCACGCTGAATCGCTAAAACCTCTTTCGTTATTTGGTGTCCCTCTTCTACCAACACCTCGGTAAAACGTTTCCCTTTAGAGAGTCGAGCGCCAGCAGAATTAGCAATTACTTTGGTACCCTTCCCACTTTTTTTCTCCAAATATCCTTCTTGAACTAATTCTTTAATCGCATTTCTTACCGTAATTTTACTGACGTTGAAAGCTGCTTCTAGCTGAGGTTCAGAAGGAATATTTGTATTTAAGGGATATTCACCATTAAGAATCCGATCCTTGATAATCTCTTTGACTTGTAAATACAATATCCCTTTATTTCTCTTGATCTCCATTATTAATCTCCTAACCTACCGTTTAATATCTTCCACATCTTCTATCATAGCAGATAAGATTTCCGTTTCCGTTGACATTGGTGTATCTCCAGCAATTGTACAAGCTAGCATACCTGAAGCAACAGCAAAGTCGACTGTGTTTTTTTCTGAGAACCCTGCAAGCTCACCATGGATAATACCACTCGCAAAAGCATCCCCAGATCCTATTCGATCATAAACTGAAAAAGAGCGATCATCTGAAAAGAAGAAATTGTTATTTTTATACATATACCCTGTTAAAGCATGTGTATTATCACTATTAATCTTTCGATGAGTACCTGCTATCGTTTTAATCGCAAACTTTTCCGCTACTTTCGGAATAAGCTCCATTAATTGTTCATCTTTTTTTGCTTTATCCGTTTCCATCCCTAGAATAAACATCGCATCTTTTTCATTCATCATGACAATATCAGCTAATGCCAACATATCTTCATAATGAGGCTTGGCTTGGTCATAACTTCCTTCCCATAAAGAAGGACGATAATTACAATCGAAACAAACAATTCCGCCTCTCTCTTTGACTTTCTGAGCTAACTGCTTCATGTTCTCACGGACTTGATCAGTCATCGCTAATGTAATGCCACAAAAATGAATCACATCCGCTTGTTCAGAAATTTTATTCATATCATAGTCAGCTGCTTGCGACGTATTAAAGCTACTTTCTAGACGGTTAGTATAGGTCACACGACTTGGACGTTGAGCAAAGCCATTCTCCAAAAAGAACATTCCCAAGTATTTACCGCCCCTAGCAATAAAATCTTTTTGGATTCCTAACCGTTGTAAATAGGAGGTAGCTGCGTCACCTAATGGATTATCGGGAATTTTTGTAACTAGGTATCCGTTATAACCTAGCTTCGTCATTGCAGAAGCAACATTTACTCCCGTTCCAGAAAAAGAATATTGTAATGTATTTGCTTGCGGTAACAATTCATAACCAGGAACTGTCATACGCATCATCACTTCTCCAAATGCAATGATGTTTTTAGGCATATTTCTCAACCAACTCTTTTGTCATTGCTAATAAGTTACGCACATCCGCTTCATTTGTATTACCTGTTTCTTTGTCGATAATTGATGAGTAAACATGCGGAATGATTTTAGGTACTTTTGCTGCTAAAGCAATTTCTAATATAGTTGAAAAATTATCTAAATCAATGCCACCGGTAGGTTCTAAAGCAAAACCTTCCTCGGCACAAGCCTGCGCAACTGCTCGAAACTCATCCTCATGCTTTAGTCCTTTCATTGGAAAGTACTTCAATGCATCTCCACCCATATCACGTACCAGGGCGATAGCTGATTTTATTGGTACAATTGCCTTCTCTTCAGAATCAGCACTTGCAGGACCAGTCGAGATATTTACATAGCCTACTTTACCTGTTGGAGACACAAGTGAATTAATCCAGCTATTCTGTTTATCAAGATTCGCTCGTGTCGCCCCTACTGCTGGGAACACTTGATTAATATGACTGCCAGGGTAATACTTAGCAATTTCAGCTACTACAGCAGCCTGTCTATTGTCACCAGCACCAAGGCCAATCGAAACAGCGTGATCAATAGCCTCACCGTATTCCTTCATTGCTATAACAGCTTCATCAACGGTATCATAATCCTTCGACAAGACACCGACTAAAACATGTCCTTCTGCAGCATCAAAAACCTGCTTTGCATTTTCAACACTTCCTGCTAGAACGTTTAACGCTACTCGATTTTGATAAAAACGCTTTTCTATATTCATGATTACTCTCCTCCTAATAAAATAGCTTTCAATCTATCTTTAATTATATGAATCTCGTCATCTTTCAATGGGCGAGGATCAATATCAAAGAAACCTTGTCGCACACCGTAATCTCTTGTATAAATAGCAATTTCTCCACTTTTCAGTTTTTCATTCACTTCTGTCGCTGTTACATTGGCTTGTTCAACGTCAATGTATACTCTACCTCTGAATATTGCTCTCCCCGCTTCATCTTGAACAATTTTTATCTCGACACCGTTAATAGAATTAAGATCTCGTAGCACTTCCAGACTTTCTTTTTCCTTTTCACTTTTATCTTGTTTAACAAAAAATTCATCTAATGCTTGAAGCAAACCAAAGGTCGATTCCTTCCCCACCTTCATACTTCTACCTATACAATGCATTTGAACTTTCAGCCAGTCAATATATTCTTTTTTACCCGCAACAATCCCCGAAGTCGGTCCTTCAATAGCTTTGGAACCACTGTAGATTGCTAAGTCAGAGATTTGGACATATTTCTTTAAATCTTCTTCAGCAGCTGCATCGACAATTAGTGGTACATGATTTTCTTGCGCTACCTGCCAAGCCTCTTCAACAGAAATCATATTCTTTTGTACTGCATGATGAGACTTTACATATAATATTGCTGCTGTATGATGATTAATCGCTTCTGCAATATGTGCTGCTTTTCCCTCGTTCGCATAACCAACCTCTACTAGCTCCCCACCACCGAGGTGTACCATCGTTTCAACCGGTGCACCGTATTGAACATTATGACCTTTTAGCATGATGATTTCATTTTTAGGTATTATTTCTTGATGAAGTCTCTCGCTCTTGCGACGCTTCCCTTCCGTAACAATTGCTGCTACAGATAAAGCAATACCACTCGATGCCGAGTTAACTACAATTGCTGCTTCTGATTCAAGAAGGTTAGCAATATATTCACCTGCTTTATCAACCAAATCAGCTATTTCCACATAATTCTTTCCACCTGTTTTCATTGCTTCCATTACCGTGTCAGATGGAGCAGACACACCTAAAATACTCATTCGTCCACTAGCATTGATTACCCGCTTCAATCCGTATTTAGCATTCAATGAATTCACCGTTAATGACAACTCCTTTTACTTCTATTTGTTTATTATAAAATCGCTCTATCCCTTCAGAATCCGTTAATTTAATTGGTTTTTCTTCAACAGAAAACAAGGTGAGATTAGCAAGATCTCCGGTCGCAATTCTACCAAGCGCTGGCCTACCCAACCACGTTGCTGCATTCACTGTCACAGCATCAATCACGTCCTTTAAGGAATAACCCAAACAGAGAAACTTAGTTAGGGTGTCAGCCAAGCTATATACAGGACCTTGCAGACGATTTTTTCGATAAATATCTGTACTTATCGTATCAAATGGAATGCCATATTTCTTTGCATCCTCTGCTGTTCGAAAGGAAAAGCTCGCATTACCATGTCCTACATCCAAGTGAACTCCTCGCTTCCTTGCTTCTAATAAACAAGGAAGTGGTTCTCCAAAGTTATTGAATAGATTATTTCTTTTACCGTGCAAATAATGAGTAATAACGTCTTTTTCTTTAAGCAGTTTAAGAACCTCAGATATGTCTGGTGGACCAGATCCAATATGCACCATTAACGGTAATTTTGTAGACTTAGAAAATTTCCTTGCTAGTTCTAACGGCTTTAAGCCATTCTCTCCAACTACACTATTACTAATTCTCGCCTTTAACCCGACAATAAAGTCTTGATATTTCTTGGCGGTTGTTAGCAATTCTTCTTCGTTTAACCAAGACAGATCCGACAATTCATCAATGCGTTGTAATCCAATCTTAGAAATATTTAAAAAAGCAAATACATTTGTTTTAGCTGTTTTTGAATATGTATACAGGTCATGTATCCGGTCAGCACCAGTACTTCCTGCATCAACAATTGTTGTTACACCTAATTTATAACCAATCTCATCAATTTCGTCTCCATATGGGTTAAATTCGGGAAATGCATGCACATGTAAATCAATCCAACCACTTGAAATATATACTGTTTGATTAAAATCTATGATTCTATCTGCCTTTCCCGTATTTGGTGGTGCAATTTCTACAATATTATTATTAGCTATTACAAGATCAATTACTTTTTCATCCGTAGTTCTCACATTTCGTAACACAAAACTATCCATCATGTCATCATTCCTTTTATACAGCCTGTTTGTAAACGCTTTGTTTTTCTTGTGTTAAAATTAGATTATCACCTAAAATGGCGTTGGTCAAGATAACGTTATAATGTTTATGGTGGTCAAAATTAAGATAAGTACATTTTTATATGGAAAAACGGAGCTAACACATTTACGTTTAGCTCCGCTTTTTTATTTATTTAACCAATTTATTCTGAGGGAAAATCAAATGATTTGAGACATACAGGTGCTTCAATAGAGAATTGATTTCCAGTATATTTAGGTACACCTTCAGCTTGAATTTCCATTGCCACTACAGCGTTTGTATGTTGATTAGCAACAAGCATAGTCGTTTCATCTGGAGTAATAACAAAATTCCTTGGCCATTTACCTTCTGCGGAAACATTATCAATATAGGTCAGCAAACCATTGTTGTTAATTTTAAAAACAGAGATACTGTCGTGACCACGATTGGAAGTATATAAAAATGACCGTTCATAAGCAATATGAATATCAGCACCAAAATTCTTTCCATTAAATGTTTCATTGAGGACGTTTATTTCTTGGACTAACTCAAGCTTAGAGCAAGTTTCATCATAATTATAAACAGCTATTTGAGAATTGAATTCATTGACAATATATATTTTTCTGTGTTCACCAAATACAGCAACATGTCTAGGACCTGACTTGGAAGTTGTTGCAAATTCATTAATTAACGTTAATTTACCCTTATTTAATTCATACAAATATACTTTATCTAATCCCAGGTCCGTAACAATATATCTGGACGTATTAGGAATTTGTATTATCATATGTGGGTGAGAGCCAGGTAAATAAACGTGTTGATCCGTCAATTTCTCTATTGTCTGATAACTTGCCAATTGATAGACCAACAAAGACCCTCCTGCATAGTTCACAACAAATAAATATTGCTCACTTTCGTCAAGTGTAATATAGCAGGGACCTACTATCTCGCCATCCTGTAGATTACCTTTTTCCTCTAACCGAAACATATCTTTAATAATATCATAACAAGCCACTTTACCTTGCTTCTCTTCACTGATGACATACAGTGTGTCTTGCTTCCTATTTACGGCTAGATAGGAAGGATTCGCTATACCTTTTACCGAATTCAATTGTTTGAAAGAACGTGATGTAGTATTGAATGCTAGCACTTGTATTGCATAGTCCTCTTCCAATCCATAAGTGCCCGTATAGATAATAAATGTATCTTTCTCAGAAACCATTTAAAACCTCTCCTCCATTACACTTTTAACCCAAATATTTCATGCGGAAAATAAAAGTACTTACTCTTTTACTAAGCTACAACATTAAACATCAAAATTAACAACATATTTATGAATGTCAGTATTATAATAACCAACAGAGAATTCAATTAATTGATCATTTATATCATAAGAATAACGAATTCGTTTCAAGAGAGGCTTCTGCTCTAATTGTAATTGATCTGTAATTGATGCATCAGGAACTTCAATGCCAAACTCATCTTTAAAACGATTGAACTTTATTCCTTGCTCAGAAATAATTTCATATAAAGATCCTAACAGCACTTCAGAATCATTTGGTAACATAATATCTTTTGTAATAAAATGCTTAAAATGAATGTATGGTTTTCCTTCTAACGTATACAGTCTTTCCACACAATGACATGTTGCTCCAAAATCATCTACTAGTTCAGGATAATTTTCAAGAAGGTCTACGGTTAAAATTGATGCAGATTCTTTTTTCAATTCATAGCCTTCTTCAATAAGGTGTTGAGAAAATCTCTGACCTTTAGACAGTTTAGATATCGCATAATTGTCTAATACAGTAGTTCCGATCCCACTTTTCTTCTCCACATATCCTTGATTTGATAGCTGCTCAACAGCTCTACGTATCGTAATCAGACTCACATCAAACTCTTCTTTTAATTCCACTTCTGAAGGTATTAGACTGCCTTTTGGATACTTTCCACTAACAATGCGATTTCTGAGAATTTCTTGCACTTGTGCATATAACGGGCCCTTTTTTAACGTTAATTTCATTTGAATTCCACTCCTATTCTTACTTCTTTCGTATTAAGTAGATCAAAAGCTGCTATTTAAACTATACTAACAAATAGTTTAACATGTAAGCTACTTAGACCATTACGAATTACACTTCTTTATATTCATATTTTGAAAAGCTTTTCGACACAGCCCACATGATAAACCAAGCGGAGACACTTCCTCCAAAAAAGAATAGCAGCGCCGGAATGGAAGTCCAAATAATGTAATAAACACTCCATAGAACCCCAAGGATGAATAGCGTCAGAATAGGATGAGAAAAACTAATAATAAATGGCCACTTAAAATAATCTAACCATTTCAATTTAAAATGAACAAATATCGGAAAGAAATAAATACAGACAATAACATATAAGATTAAAATCCCTAATACCGTATAGCTAACAAATAAATAGATAAAATGATCTTGTAATCTCAATATATTAAATTCAATTACGAGTAAATAACCTACAAGAAACAAGAGCAAACCGGCACTATTTGTCTTTAAAAACTCAGATTTATACACCTTCCAGTAAGATTGCAGTATTGGGAAATCCTCATCACCATTAATCCACTTCCTAACGATAGAAAACATAGCTGCAGTAGCGGGCATAAATCCAAACACAATTAAACCCAAAGCACTAAATATTACCCAACATACGTTTAGATATGCGAATCGAAGCGCCCATACCGCAAAACGATAATATCCACTAACAAAGGAATCCATGTTTCCGCCCCCTGTATTTATACCATATTATTTCATTACGCTAGACTACTCCTTAACTGACCCAATCAAAACACCTTTAACAAAAAAGCGTTGTAAGAATGGATACACAATTAACAACGGCAAAGCGGAAACAATAATTACCGCATATTTTACTAAAGAGGCTGTTTTCACTTGATCAGAGAATGACTGAGCCGCCCCTGCTGCTGTAGCCGCACTATCAGCACTCACTTCATTCAAGATTAAGATCTGTCTTAAAATTAATTGTAATGGAAATAGTTTTTCGTCCGACAAATAAATTAACGCATTAAAATACTGATTCCATAAGGCCACCGCATGAAACAATGCCATTACCGCAATAATCGGCAAGGATAACGGAAGAACCACTTTAAGAAATAAATAGAAATCACTTGCTCCATCTATTTTAGAAGCTTCAACTAACTGATCAGGAATGGTTTGCTGAAAGAATGTACGTGCCACGAGTACGGACCAAGCACCTACAACTCCTGGTATTACGATTGACCACATTGTATCGACCATTCCTAAATTTTTTACAACTAAATATGTGGGAATTAACCCACCATTGAATAACATAGTAAACAAAATAAACCACATGAATGCCTTTTTTGCCATTAGTTCTTTTCGAGATAATGCATAGGCAGCAGGCAGTAGAATAAATAAATGAATGAGCACCCCAACCACTGTATAAATAATTGTATTGCGGTAACCTGTCCAAATAGCTTCGTTCTGAAATACCCGCACAAACCCATCAAATGTAATATCTACAGGCCATAACCACATTTCACCAGAATTTACGGCTTGAGGATCACTAATCGAAGCACTAATAACAAAGATGAGCGGGTAAATAATGATTAATGTAACTAATAATACAAATATTAAATTTAACCTATCGAACGCTTTATCTGATAATGTGAATCGGGACATGTTTTTACCTCCTACCATAAGCTATTATTACTTACTTTTCTAGCAATCTGGTTAACAGTTACTAATAGAACAATATTGATTAAAGATTCAAATAACCCAATGGCTGCAGCAAAACTATACTGCCCTTCCAATAAACCCGTCTCATAAACAAACGTTTGAATAATATCTGAGGTTTCGGAATTCAGATTGTTTTGCATTAATAGAACCTTTTCAAAACCTATTTGCATAAAATTACCTATATTTAGAATGAAGAGAATAATAATCGTCGGTAAAATCGTTGGGATATTAATATGTATAATGCGCTGAAATCTCGTCGCACCATCCACTTTAGCTGCTTCGTGTAGTTCAGGATTAACTCCTGCAAGCGCCGCAAGGTATATGATTGTACCCCAACCAAGTGATTGCCATTGCCCCGACCAAACGAATATATGCCTAAACCATTCTGGACTAGTAAGGAAATGGATCGGTTCCATTCCAAACAATCGCACAACATGATTAATAAGCCCAGTATTAGGATCTAGAAATGCCACTAACATTCCGACAACAACTACTACGGAAATGAAGTGGGGGGCATACGTTAATGTCTGAGACCATTTTTTAAATGCACCATTTCTTAATTCATTTAATGATAAAGCAAAAATAATAGGTAAAGGGAATAAGAGAAGATTGTAGGCATTCAAAATAAGTGTATTTTTTAATAGCCTCCAGAAATAATAGGAATCAAAAAACCTTTCAAAATGTTCAAACCCTACTAAAGGACTTCCGAACATACCGAGGTTTGCATAATAATCCTTGAAAGCAATTTGAATACCGTACATAGGGATGTAATGAAAAACAAAGAAGTAGGTGATAGCTGGTAATAGGAAAATGTATAATTGCCAATTTTGCTTAAAACTTTTTGCAATCTTAGAATTTCCTTTTCTTTTTACTGATTTGACTACTGCCATACTTTTAAACCCCCTTATTACAATTGTTTGACTACTAAAGGATAGTTAGCTAAAAACATGTAACATACAAAAAATAAAAAGGGCATGCTTTTCTAAGAGGAATGAAAACGCGCACTAAATTGTTTGTTGATTGTCATGCCCATGATAATTATTTTACATAAACAAATATCTTAGATGGCTTAACAAGTTGGTTATCTCTTTTTATTTTGCAGACAGATGGCTTAGAAAATGTAATTAATTTTCCTGGTATCTATCATAAGCTTGTTGGTAAACATTTAGAAACTCATCAAAATTCATGCTTTCGATCGTCTCTACATATTGATCCCATTCAGAAAAATCAGCTTTTCCTGTGATAAATTTATCACGCATTTCTTCTGTATATTTAGAGATATCTTGACCTGCTGATTGAAGTACTTTGTTCTCTTCTTCGGTAAAAGTAAATCTAGGCCATATTTCATCTGCGGCAAATGGTTCGATTTTTTCTGCAGCAGCCATGGATTGCGGTGCAGATTCCCCACCTTGGAAGTAATCAGCTTTGATAATACCATTGATTGAACCAAGCCATGTTAATTGCTTAGCAAGCGCTTGTTCAAACGTCATATCCCCTTCAGGATTAAGAATGTGATCCATGTATTGCTTCTCTCCATCAACGTTCTCAAATGTTTCTCCTTCAACACCCATATAATAGAGCTCTGCCCCTTCATCACTATAGAAGTGATCCATCCATCTTACTGTAGCTTCAGGACTAGGATTCTCTTCTGTGATTACTAGATTAGATGTTGCCCAGACAGGTGATGATATTTTGTTGTATTGCTGGTGACCATCTTCACCCTCTAAAGCTGCTAAACTATTATATTGTGATCCAATTTCTTCTCCAAATAATTCAATAGGATCATAGAAAATCATACTTCCATATAAATTATTTGAGGCATTTGCAAGGAATTGCCCCCACTCAATAGAGAAAATACTTTGGTCAATCAATTGTTCTTCATATAGCTTATTGATGTATTGTAACAACTTTTTATATTCATCAGATGTTGCATAGAACCTGACCTTACTTTCATCGCTCGGATCTACATCAATATTTGCTCCGTTCGATGGTCCTCGGTTCATGACACCATAGGAACCTGACAGCCATTGCACTAGCTCCTGAATATCCGTACCACCATAAGGGATGGTTTTCCCTCCCCCTACTGGATCTAGTTCCTTCACCGCCTTTAAGTATTCGTAATATTCTCCAGTTGTCTCAGGAATATCCATATTCAATTCCTTTAACCATGCTTCATTAACCCATGGTCTTGCACTAAGTCTTAAGGATAAGAAATCCTCTTCTATAAGGGATGGCATAGAATAAATATTCCCATCCGGGAACGTAAGCGCTTCCTTTATAGTCGGATTTTCTTCCATTAATTTCGTTAAATTAGGGGCATATTCAGCTATTAGATCATTTAAAGGAATAAAAACGCCCTGTTGACCATATCTCAATAAATCTGAGTTAGGTACCTGTGAAAGGTAAAATGCATCTGGTAACTGTCCACCACCAAGCGCGAGGTTTCTTTTCTCCTCAAGTGCATCAAGACTAACTAAATCCCAATTAACATTAATATTAGTCATATCTCGATAATGATTCCAGACTAGAATATCGTTCCAATCATTGTCCTCATTTTGCGCTGGTTTATAAGCAAAGAAGTTTAAATCAAGGGAATCTTCAACAATCGGCATACCCGTCTTATTGACATCACTAGCTTCTGTTTCATTCTCAGTCTCATCAGTATCTGTTTTCTCACTGTTACACGCTGATAACGCAAACACTACTACAACCATAAGAAAAAACACGGTTAAAAAACTTTTTAACTTCACTAAAAACCCTCCTTTAAAAACTACTTTCTTCACTCACTAAAAACAAAGCGGCATCTTACAGCATCTTCACGTATATCCATTAATTCCTCCTTCTGATAACTAGGTTAGCAACTGGAAAAAGATTTGCTATCATTCTAAATAATACCATCGCTTACTCACCTAGTCAATATAACATTATTATGTTATATCTTTATATAGTTATTACTACAACTACTAAATTAGACATGACAATTAATTTTTTATTTTGAAAAGATTTAGAACAATTGAAAAAGGTATGTGTTTGATATATGATCAAACACATACCTTAAAGACTAATGAATATAGTTCATTTCCTATTACACTATTTAATTGGATCATGTATTCTAAATCGTGATAATAATCCGGCAATAAAGGGCACTAACGCCACTAGTCCTATCGCCCAGGTTACACCTAACAAATCAGCAATAAATCCTGCTAATAATGCCCCAAAGGCATAACCACTATCTCTCCAAAAACGATAGACTCCCATTGAAGAAGCGCGCCAACGTGGATCAGCAACATCTCCAATAGCCGCTTGCAGTGTTGGATATACCATTGCCGTTCCCAGCCCTAATAAAATCGCTCCAATAATCCATAAAAAATAACTATTAACAGCGATAATAAACCACAAGGCAATTGCTTGTGTCCACATCCCATAAGTGATTAAGCTTTTCCTACCAATCTTGTCACTCAATGCGCCTGTGAATAGTTGAAACACTCCCCAAGAAGCAGGATACAGTGCAACAATTGTACCAACTTCATCAACATTCAGGCCTACTGTAGTGAAAAATATCGGGAAAAGCCCCCAAGCCATCCCATCTTTTAAGTTCGTAGCTAAGCCAGAAAAGCTAATCGTTGATAGATTGCTATTTTTCCACGTTGTTAAATGAAAGATTTCCTTTGATGAGAAATTATTATTATGTTTAGGGGATGTGTGGTCTTTTATATATGTTTTTAGTAAATGATCGGTATCTTTTACGATAAATGATAGAATGATTCCGACTATCGCAATGCCAATTCCAATAAAGAACGGATCAGGCCTTAAGGAATAAAAAGTTGCTACATAACCTGATATCGCAGCAAACAACGCCACCCCGGAGTATCCAGCAAATTCATTCAAACCGACCGCTGTTCCCCTTTGATTGGGTTTTGACAAATCTATTTTCATATTCACTGTCATTGACCACGTTAGCCCTTGATTAATACCTAATAGAATATTAGCAACAACGATTACCCACCATGCATGGGCAAAAATAATTGAAACAGGAACAAATAAACCGATCATCCAACCAATCAATAATACTTTTTTTCTACCAAAACGATCAGCTATTTGACCAGCAAAGTAATTTACGATTGCTTTAGAAAACCCAAAACTAACAATAAAAGATAGGGCTGCACTAGTAGATGCTAATCCGAACTGTTCCTCTCCTAATATTGGCAAAATGGTTCGCTCTATCCCAACCATGGATCCGACAAATAAGTTTGTAATAACAAGTAAAACAAACTGCATGCGATTTTCTTTTATACCTATTTTAACTTGATTCATTTGATTTACCTCCAAAATGAAAAAAGCCTGAATCAAAACAGACTTTTTCTTAGATCATTACTTCATTTCTCTCCATTCATTTACTCCCGCTTCAAGTAAAGAAGCCTTATAACCTTTTGACTGTAGTAGCTGTACCGCTTCTGTTGCATAAACACAATATGGACCTCTACAATAAACAACAACGTCTTTATCTTTCGGTAATTGTTCAATTCGCTTTTCCAATTCCGAAATAGGGATGGAAGTTGCACCCGGAAGATGATCAACTATATATTCATCTCTTGGTCTAACATCAATTAACGTAATAGAATCTTCCTTCGTTTTTTTTGAAAAATCATTTTGCTGAAGTACATTTAATTGATGGTTTTTCGAAATGAAATCAGCTCTAACATCATTTATTTCATCGGTTCGATCCTCAGTCGTACTTCTTAAAGCTAGAAATAGATGCCGCACTTCATTACTCGCTAGTTGATAAATTATATAATTTTTTTCTTTCGCAAACACAACTAGCTTCGCATCAAGTAAAGCTTGTAAATGTTTAGACGTATTAGCTATACTCATCTTCGTTTCAGTTGCCAATAATTCTACCGATTTAGATCCTTGTGTTAATAAATCTAACAATTCAATTCGCTTTGGACTCGATAACGCCTTACCAATACGAGCAAACTCTCCATAAACAAAATCTTTAAAGCCTCTAGCGTCCATCGCTTTTTCACCCCACACACAAATGATACTATTCAACCAATTAGTTGAATAGTATCATTTGTCGAATTTAATGTAAATGGATGTGACTTACCTAAACATTTCATCTAGCTAATTCTTAACCCATTAAAATCGATAGAGTATGTTTCAAACATTCATAACTTGACAACAAAACACCCCTAGAATTAGATTTTTAGTTCTAGGGGTGTAAATTATAAGTGGGTGGGTATTTGTTTTAATTGTTTGTAACTAACTCTAGTTCTACTGGAATTGTTCTTTCTACTTCATCACCATTCACGATTTTTTGTGCAGCTTTCACAGCTTCTTCTCCGATTAATTTAGGTTGTTGTGCGATCGTCGCGTCTAGAGTTCCATCTTCTACTGCTTTTACCGCATCGTCGATTGCATCAAATCCTACCACGATGATATCTTCGCTTAAGCCCGCCGACTCTATAGCTTCCAAAGCACCTAATGCCATCTCATCATTATGAGCAAATACAGCATCAATTTTTTCTGTACCTTGTAATATATTCTCCATTACAGTTAATCCTTCTGTTCTATCAAAGTTTGCCGTCTGATTGGCAACCATTTCTAAATCATTCATTTTGTCGATTACATTATGAAATCCTTCTCCACGTTCACGCGTTGCAGAAGCGCCAGGAACACCTTCAATTTCTACTAGTTTCCCTTGCTCTTCAAGCTGAGATACAATGTATTCTCCAGCCATTTCACCACCCGCAACGTTATCAGATGCAACATGTGTCACAACTTCTCCACCATCAGCACTGCGATCAACTGTTATAACAGGAACACCAGCCTCGTTAGCAAGCTCCACTGCAGAAACAACCGCTTCAGAATCAACTGGATTGATTAAAAGCACATCAATATTTTGTTGTAGCATATCCTCGATATCACTTAACTGTGTTGTAGGATCGTCTTGTGCATCAGATGTAATGATATCAAACCCCGCTTCTTTTGCTGCAAGTTCTGTACCATCTCGTAATGAAACAAAGAATGGGTTATTTAAAGTTGAAACAGAAAAACCAACTGTCACACTATTATCACCATCTCCTTCTTCACCTTCACCAGCATCTCCAGAACCCGGTGCATCTGTAGAGCAAGCCGCTAGAAATAGTACTGCAGCAATTAAAATAGCCATTGCTTTTAACCATTTAAACATATTGAATTCCTCCCTAATATTTTTTTATAGAAAAGATGCAAGTGCACTCTTAACTAACTATTTATTTGAGCTACGATCAAGTAATACAGCAAGCAGTATAATACCACCTTTAACAATTTGTTGATAAAACGAAGAAACATTCATTAAGTTTAATCCATTATCAATGACGCCAATAATCAGCGCACCAATTAACGTACCTATAATACGACCACGTCCACCTGCTAAACTAGTGCCACCAATTACTACAGCAGCGATTGCATCTAGCTCATATGATGCACCAGCTGTTGGTTGTGCAGAGTTGAGTCGACTAGTAATAATAATCCCTGCAAGAACAGACAACATCCCGGTTAATGAATAAACCCAAATTTTCACACGATCTGCTTTAATACCTGATAAAATCGACGCTTCCTCATTTCCACCAATGGCGTATACTTGTCTTCCGAATACTGTTTTATTTAAAACAAAATATAGAATCAGGAACATGATTATCATTAGAATCGCAGGGAATGGAATGCCGAAAACATAACCTTTTCCTATCATTTCAAATGTAAAGCTGTCAGAAAGACCTGTAATCGGTCGACCACCCGTGTATACAAGTGTTGCTCCACGATAGATTGTCATGGTTGCCAACGTTGCAATAAATGGCGCAACTTTTCCCTTTGTAATGATGACTCCATTTATTGCGCCAAGTAAAAACCCGATTAAAAGCCCAAGAAATATTGCAAGCAATGGATCCATTGAACTGGATAACAACCCAGCAGTTAAAGCACTTCCTAAGGCTAATATGGATCCGACAGATAAATCAATTCCTGCTGTTAAAATGACAAATGTCATCCCAAACGCAATTAATGAATTAACAGAAATCTGGCGAAGTAAATTTAAGATATTGTTTAAAGTTAAAAAGCTGTCATTCATAATTCCAAGAAAAATAGAAAATAAAATCAAACCAATTAACGGACCAAGAATTGAGATATTTTTTTTAATGTAGGACATGAGTTTATTCCCCTCCCGTAGCTGCTAACATAATTTTTTCCTGTGTTGCTTCATTACGATCAAAGAATCCTTTTACTTTTCCTTCATGCATAACCATTACACGATCACTTACTCCAAGTATTTCCTGTAATTCAGAAGATACCATAATGATTGCAACACCATTTTCGGCAAGTTCGTTAATAATTGTATAGATCTCTTTCTTCGCTCCGATATCTACCCCCCGTGTTGGTTCATCTAAAATCAATACTTTTGGTTCAATGCCAAGCCATTTGGCAACAACCACCTTTTGTTGGTTACCGCCACTTAATGACTTTACCTGTTGTTCACTGTTTGTCGCTTTCACGTTTAGTCGTTTTATTAATTGATTAACAAGCTCACGTTCCTTTTTTGTTTGAATTACTTGATTTTTGGATACTCTTTTGAAATTAGCTAACGTAATATTTTCACGAATTGGTGCTTCCAACATAAGCCCTTTTACTTTACGATCTTCGGTAATAAAGCCAATTCCTTGTTTAATTAAATTCTTTGGATGGTTTGCTTTCAATGGTTTTCCATCTAATTTGACATGTCCATTACTGCTTTTCCGATAGCCGAACAGTGCCTCCATTACTTCCGATCGTCCTGCACCCATTAATCCAGAAACACCTAATATCTCACCTTTACGCACGTCAAAAGTTACATTATCAAACCAACCAGGTGAGGAAAAGTTCTCCACGGAAAGAATTACATCACCTATATAATTATTCTTTTCAGGAAATCGTTGTCCTAGTTCACGACCTACCATCATTTTCACTACAGCTTCTAGATTGGTTTCTTTCACCATTCTGGTTCCTACATAAGAGCCATCCCGTAACACCGTTATACGATCACATATCTCAAAAATTTCTTCCATACGGTGGGAAATATATACAAAGCTTACACCTTGTTTCTTTAAATCTTGAACTAAATTAAATAGACTTCGAATCTCACGCTCTGTTAAAGCAGCTGTTGGCTCGTCCATAATAATAACCTTAGCTTCAGTGGCAAGGGCTCTAGCGATCTCTACCATTTGCTGTTTTCCTACAGATAAGTTTCCTGCAATATCATTGGGTTGGATATTTTTCACACCTAATTTATCCAATATACCCTTTGTTTGCGCTTTCATTTCATTTGATTTTATAATTCCTGATTTACCATAGGTGAGCTCTTTACCCAAAAACATGTTCTCAGCAACTGTTAAATATGGAATTATATTTAACTCCTGATGAATAACAATTATCCCTTCTTTTTCGGCTTCTTTCGGATTAGAAAACTTAACCTCTTCCCCTTTCCATCGAATGATTCCACTATCTCTTGGATGAATCCCGGTCAGCACCTTTATAAGAGTAGACTTCCCAGCACCATTCTCACCCATTAAGGCATGAATCTCTCCCTCTTGGATATCAAAATGAACGTCAGATAGCACTTGGTTTCCTACAAATGATTTATCAATATGCTCCATTTCAATGATTGGTGTGTCAGACATGTTCCTCACTCTCTTTCATTAAAATATTACACCAGACTGCAATATCACATTTGCATATGGTGTTGCTTCGCCTGTACGAATAACTACTTTTGCTTTGGATATGTCTTCTTTGAATTTTTGATGTGACAAATATGCAACTTCTACTTTTCCGATTTCTTTTTCGATATATCTTTCTAATTGAGGATTGTTGTCCTTGATTTCATTTGCAAGCGTTACTTTTTCAAATACCATGTCCTCTTTTACAGAATTAAAAATTGATTGAAAATTAGGCTCTCCAATTGTATAAGATAGATCGACACATTTTACTGTAGTTGGAATTGGTAATCCGCAATCTGCAATTACTACTGTGTCACCATGACCAAGTGTTGCAAATACTGCAGACAATTCTCTATTTAAAATCCCTTGCTTTTTCATGTTTATTTCACTCCCTTTCCAATGAAATCTATCACCGGTTGCTTAGTCGGCATTCCTACTTGTGCGCCTCGCTTTGTAACTGATAATGCAGCAGCTGCGTTTGCAAAATAAACAGCTTCTTCAAGTGGCTTCTTTTCCGCCAACTGCATCGCTAATGCACCATTGAATGTGTCACCAGCGCCGGTTGTATCTTTTACATTTACAGATAAACCTTTTACTTGTTTCATTTCTCCATTTGAAGAGAAATTAACTCCTGCTTTTCCTTCTGTAATAATTAATTTATTTAAAAAATTAATCATATCCACGCCTCTTTCAGCTTCCAATTCAGCCGCTTCCAATTCATTTGGTGTAAGATACGTTATTTTTTCTATCATACTTTTTGATAACTTCTGATATGGGGCAGGATTTAAAATAATTGGTACTTGATGCTCCCACGCAATATCTACTGCGCATTTCACTGATTCCATTGGTATCTCAAGCTGTAGCAATAGGATATCCGCGTTCTTGATGATCTCCTCAAATTGCTTCACAACAATAGGCGTAACAGCATTGTTTGCTCCAGGTGCTACAATAATCCTATTGTCTTGTTGAGATAGAATAATATTAGCAACACCAGTTTCTAAAGTATCAGTTTCAATAATTCCCTTTGTCTGAATGCCTTCTAAATGCAGACGCTTTTTTAATTTTTCTCCAAACAAATCCTTACCTACAGCACCGATAAAATCAACTTCTGCACCAAGTCTAGAAGCTGCAACTGCTTGATTGGCACCTTTACCCCCGGGATACTCATTAAATCTTTTTCCTAAAACCGTCTGGCCTTTAGCAGGCATCTTGTCAGTTTCTATCGTTAGATCCATGTTAATACTCCCAACCACACATACCTTTCCCATTTCTATCCCTTCTTTCGTGTAGATTGACGTTTCATAAAGTTCACTTCTAGTTTTTCCATCCGTTTAGGCAAGCTTGGATCGTTTATCTCATCCATAATCATACTCGCTGCTTTTCTTCCCATTTCATAAATAGGTTGAGCCATTGTGGTTAAAGACGGTGAGGTTATTTCTCCAAGAGATATACCGTCAAATCCTATAATGGATAAGTCATCAGGTATTTTAATTTTCATCTCTTCCGCTACTTTCATAGTCCTAATCGCAATCGAATCATTTGCTGCAAATATTCCATCAACATCTGGGTGCTTTTGTAGCAGTGCTTTAATATTTTCTGTTGATGCTTGGAGTTTCATATCGTAATCAGATGTAATTATTAAATCATTAGAAAACCAAGATTCATAAGCAACTGCATCAATATAACCTTTCATTCTATCCTTTGCGTTTAACACAGAGGAAGGACCAGCAATATGAGCAATTTTTTTACAACCAATTTCTTTCAAATAATTTGTAGCGTTACACGCTCCTTCACGATTATTTACTTTTACATAAGAGTAATCCCCTTTTTCGAAAACTCGGTCTAGCAGCACAATTGGTACTTTTATTTTCCCTATATAATCTGGAGATATTGTATCAGAAACAATTATCATTCCATCAATTGACTTCTGTTGTAATGAGTTTAAATATGTTGCTTCTTTTTCATAAGAATTATCTGTATTACAGAGAATAAATGTATAACTATTCTGATTGCATAGATCTTCTACAGCTCTCGCAAGTTCTGGAAAGAAAGGATTAGTAATGTCCGGCACAAGTAACGCAATCATTTTAGATTTTCCTTTAAAAAGCGATCGAGCAACATCGTTAGGCTTATAATCAAGATCGTTTATTGCCTTTTCAACCTTTTCTTTAGTAGCTGACTGAACATAACCTTTCTTATTTAGAACCCTCGAAACAGTAGCAACTGAAACCTGAGCATATTCTGCCACATCTCTAATCGTTGTCATAAACTCTCCCCTTTTATGTAACGGGTTACATTTCTAAGTTTAGATTCGTGTAACCCGTTACATATATCCTAAAATAACAGCCAATTAATGTCAAGGTAAAAAATTCTTTTTTAACCAAAAAACTTAACAATAGATTTATTTGGACTTAAACCGCCCAAACATAGACAACCCACAAAACAATCATATACAATCTAAATAAGAGCAAAATGGGACAAAGGGGTCTGACCCCAATGTCCTAACTGGAGGATGGATATGGCTACGATTTTGATTGTGGATGATGATGTTCATATTTTGGATCTTGTTACGATTAATTTAACTCAGGCTGGCTATCAAGTTGTGCAAGCGAAGGACGGCATCGAGGCGCTTGCTAAATTAAAGCAACAGAAGTGTGACCTTGCTGTTGTTGATATTATGATGCCTTTTATGGATGGATATAATTTAACAAAGGAAATGCGAAAAAAATATGATATACCTATTATCCTTTTAACCGCAAAAAATCAAATCGAGGATAAAGAAGAGGGATTTAAAGCCGGAACAGATGATTACGTCGTTAAACCGTTTGAACCAAAAGAATTAATATTTAGAATACAAGCTTTGTTAAGAAGATACGGTAAGCAAGAAGATGAAACAATTATTCGTTTAGGAAATACAACTATTAATCAAAAGAATTATGAAGTACAAATTGGTCAACAGACTACTCTCTTACCCTTAAAAGAGTTTGAGTTGTTACATTATTTAGCTTCTCACCCGATGCAAGTATTTAGCCGTGAACAGCTGATCGAACAAATCTGGGGAGCAGATTATGAAGGAGATGACCGTACAGTAGATGTCCATATTAAACGTTTACGAGAACGTTTTTCAAAAATAACCGCTGATTTTCAAATTAAAACTGTACGTGGCATTGGTTATTTATTAGAGGAAAAGCAACAATGAAGTCACTTTATTTAAAATTCGTTGTTATTACCATCAGTATCATGATCGCAAGTGGTGTGATTTCTTTTCTATTATCTAATGCTTATTATCAAATAAAATTAAAACCTTATAATGACGAAAAAAACGCTCAAATTGCATTAGATATTGCAACTTTTGTAAACGAGAACCCTTCTATTGATTTAGAAGCATATTTAGAGAATATTGGACATGTTGGTTACCACCTTTATTTGGTCAACTCGAATGGTGAGAACCAATTTTTTGGCTCACCTTTTAGAGATAATACATTAAGTAAATCTACGATAGAAAATGTACTAAATGGTGAAATCTTTCATGGTATGCTTCAATTTTCTGAGGGTACCTTTGTAACTGGTTTTTTTGCTAATGAGTTGGCTAATACAATTGGCGTTCCACTAACATACAATGACCAAAATTATGCACTTTTCCTTAGGCCAGATATTGAATTACTTTTTAATGAAATGCGTAAGTTATTTGCATGGATGCTACTTTTTGCAATTATATTGAGTATTATCATGGTTGTTTTAAGCACAAAATACTTAATCAAACCAATAACAAAATTAACAAAAGCAACAAAAACATTGTCACAAGGCAACTTCAATGTAGCACTGGATATTAAGCGTCATGACGAACTAGGCGAGCTTTCCAAAAGTTTCTCAGATATGGCTAACAAATTAGAACAAACGGAAGATATACGGAAAGAATTTATTTCCAATGTTTCCCATGACATACAATCACCATTATCAAACATTAAAGGCTACACAAACCTATTGCATGATGACACGTTAAGTCCAGTAGAAAAGGAAAAATATATCTCAATTATAAATGGAGAAATAAAAAGACTTTCGACATTAACACGACAATTATTACTGCTTGCCTCTTTAGATCGAAATGAAGATGTTGTCAAAAAAGAAAAATTTCGTTTGGATACGCAACTGAAAGAACTTATTAAAAGTTATCAATGGCTAATTAGCGAAAAAGGGATCATGCTTGGTTATTCTTTACCAGAGACAGAACTCACTGGTGATCCATCTTTACTTTATGCGGTATGGGATAACTTACTTACAAATGCAATAAAATATAATAGTAAAAATGGCAACATAAACATCACGATTGAACAGAAAGAGAACACTGTCTCTATTCGTTTTGAAGATACCGGCATTGGTTTAAGTGAAACTAATATAAAAAGAATCTTTGACCGTTTTTACCGCGTGGATATATCACGCACTAGAACTATTGAGGGGACAGGACTTGGTTTATCTATCGTCGCTAGTATTGTGAAACTGCACCACGGTGAGATTAAAGTAGAGAGTAATGAGAATATAGGTTCCACATTTACTATTGAGCTTCCATTACAATAATTTTTTGGGCTGTTCATATTCCGTTCATATTATTGTTTTACACTTAGCTTGTGAAACAATTTTGGAGGGAATTATATGAAAATAGCATGGAAAGAAATGAAGAAAAACAAAGCGAAATTTTTAATATTAGGCTCAATTGTATTTTTAATTAGTTTATTAACCTTTATCATTTCAGGTTTAGCTAATGGCCTATCTGATGATAATGCTTCACTGATTAAAGACCTCCCTGACGGTCAATTTTATATGAGTGAAGATGCAGAACAAACATATAACTTATCGAGTATCGATAGTGAGACACAAGAAGAAATTCTTAATAAACACGAAGATGCTGCCGCCTTCTCAATACAAAGAGGTTTTGTAAATGATGATGCGGACAAACAGCACGGTGTTGTTTTTGTAACATCAACGGAATCTGATTTTTTCGAAAATGTTAAAAAAGGTGAAATCGTATTAGATCAGTCGTTAAAAGAAGATGGCATTAAAGTTGGAGACACATTAACCAATAATCAATTTGATGATGAATTTGTTGTTAAAGGATTTGTCGATCAAAAGAAATACAGCCACTCACCTGTCGCCTACATTAATACAGAAGATTATCAGCAAATGTATCGTGTAGAAGATATGCAGCTTATTATGATTCCAGATGCTGATGATTCCTTATCTTTTGACGGATTGGAGTCATTCTCGAATAAAGCATTTCTTAACACGATCCCTAGCTTTAGCGCAGAACAAATGTCATTAAATATGATTGTTTGGTTTTTAGTTGTTATTAGCGGTATGTTATTTGCAATTTTCTTCTACATGATGAATGTGCAGAAAATCGGTTTATACGGTATCTTAAAAGCAATCGGAATAAAAACTAGTACATTATTCAAAATGATGTGGACACAAATGTTTGTTATTACATCGATATCGCTTATTTTATCCGTATCATTAAGTCAACTCTTTAACTCTTTTGCTCCTGATGGAATGCCATTTAGTCTATCAATGGTAACTACTATACAGTTAGCGATCGTTTTCTTTGTTATTGGATTTATTGGTGCTACCCTTTCCGGATTACAAATACGAAAAGTCGGTCCACTACAAGCGATTCAACAAGGAGAGGTGTAAAATGAGTATTTTTGAAATAAAAGATGTTCGTAAATCATTTAAAAACGGTGAAATAGAGGAAGAAATATTAAAAGGAGTTAACCTTCCACTTCAAAAAGGAGAAGTTACCGCATTAGTTGGAGCTTCAGGTTCTGGTAAAAGTACACTACTCACTATTGCAGCCGGACTTCAACCTGCATCGAGTGGCCAGTTATTATTTGATGGAAAAAATCTGACTGACTTAAATCAAGAACAAATACGTCAAATTCGTGCGAAAGATTTTGGATTTGTCTTTCAATCATCACATTTGGTTCCTTTTCTTACTGTTGAAGAACAACTATTATTAATGCTAGAAGTTGCGGAGACAACATTAAGTAAACCAGAACAAAAGAAAGAAATCGATAAAATCTTGAAAATTGTAGATTTAGAACAAAGAAAGAAAGCTTACCCTTCTTCTCTATCAGGTGGAGAAAAACAACGTGTGGCAATCGCACGCGCAATCATTCATCAGCCTAAAATACTTTTTGCTGATGAACCTACCGCAAACTTAGATTCCAAGCGCTCTAAAGAAGTGATGGAACTTATTCGCGAATTAACCAATACACTTGGAATTACAACATTAGTCGTCACACATGATGAGGAAATGCTACCATACGTAGATAACATCATAAAAATGAAAGACGGCATCGTAATATAAGCAATGGGCCATTGGGGGCATCCCCAGTGGCCTTTTTTTGGGACAAAGGGGTCTGACCCCAATGTCCCATTTGCTTTACGGGGTAAAAAAGGGTATCTTAATGTTATCTATTATTTGAAGCGCTTACAACTAAAGGGGGAGGATTGGTTGACTACAGGTAGGAGATACTTTCTTTATGTTTTTGGTGGTGTTTTGTTTTTAGTGTGTCTTTTCTTAACGGTTCATTATGGAAGAGAGACATTTTACCTAGAAGGACAAATAAATAACAAAAAGGATTATGACTATCATTTTGTTCTTATTACAGAAGAGGTCGGGAATGATTATTGGCGTTTAGTTGAAAATGGTGCACGTGAGCAAGCAGCAGCAAACAATGTATATTTGGAATATATCGGACCTGAGCAAGCTGATTTAACGGAGAATCTAAACACGTTTGAACGAATGATTGCTGCAAAAGTAGATGGCATTTTTATACAAGGTTTACCCGATAAACGTTTCAATCACCTGGTAAATAAAGCAAAGGATCACAACATACCAGTTGCAACTATTGATGCTGATACGCCGGACAGCAATCGAGATTTTTATGTTGGTACAAATAATTATCAGGCCGGACAATTGGCAGGTGAAACACTAATTAAGAATACATCAGGAACTATAAATGTTGGTATTGTCGTCGGATCAAAAGAAAGTATAAACCAGCAACTTCGCCTACAGGGTTTGAAAGATGCAATCACCTCTGTCGAAAGAATAAATCTTGTCTCGATTGATGAATCAGCCATTAGTGAAATTGGCGCTGCACAAGCAACCTACGCACTATTAAAAAACAATCCAGAAATAAATGCATTATTTGGTTTAAGTGCATTAGATGGCATTGGCATCGTACAAGGCGTGGAGGAAATGAATCCTAATAAGTATCCATTAATTATAGCTTTTGATACCTTACCTGAAACCATCTCGCTAATTGAAAAAGAGAAAATTTTTGCGACAGTAGTACAATACCCCAATCAAATGGGTCAACAAGCAGTTGAGTTAATGCTTGATTTAAAAAAACAGCAAACCATTGATGAATTAAATTTCACCGATACTGGTGTTTTATTAAAAAACGATATTAAAGATGGCGAAAGTTTATTAATAGGTGATGCCAATTGAAATCCATTCGTAGTAAATTAATTTTATATTTTTCCGTCTTTATTCTATTATTTAATCTCGTATCTTTTTCCGTCTTTTTTAGCTCAAACAAATTAATGAACGACTATCATGCTAGCTTTGATGAATTTTTTGTTCTAAACTCTATTTCTCAATCTTCAACAAAGCTCTATGAAGCCAGCAAAAACTATGTTATGTCGCCTGAATCTAGTTATCTAGATGACTATTATGATGCATTAGGCCAACTAAAAGAAGAAAAGCACCTCATAGAGCAGCAGGCACAAAACCAAATGCGTGTACAACTTAAAAACTACCTCAATCTAGTTAACGCTTTTATATATCAAACTGAACTCACGATTGGTTTTGTTCTGAGAGATGACATTGAACGGTATACAGCACATCTAAAAGAAGCACAACGTTCAGCTAACTACATCCAAAATACGACATTAGAATTAATCGATATGGAATTAACCGGCTATCAAGAACTATATAAAGATTTACAAACACGGAATGATTCGTTTCGTCTGTTTATTCTATACCTAACTCTTACAACAGTGATCATTACTATTTTCATAGCTATTCACTTTTCTAGAGAGATTAGTCGACCTATTCAAGTATTGTCTCAAGCTTCTAAACGAATATCAGCTGGTGATTTTTCTGGTGAAGAAATTAAAATTCACTCCATTGAAGAATTAAAAATACTTGCAACTTCCTTTAATCAAATGCGTACAAGTATTCAGAACTTAATCGCTGAAATCAAACAAAAATCAGAGCAAGAAAAACTAATGAAAGAATTAGAGCTAAAGCATTTACAAAATCAAATTAATCCACATTTTTTATTTAATACATTAAATACTGTTTCAAAAACCGCTTACTTAGAAGATGCAAATTTAACCTCTAATTTAATTAATTCTATCGCTAGCATGCTTAGGTATAGCTTAGATGATATGAAGCGAACCGTTCAACTAAAAGATGAGGTCGCGATTATTCATGCATATATCCGAATTCAAAAAACTAGATTTGTAGAAAGAATTACATTTCAAACACAAATAGATGAGTCGTGTCTAGATATTCCTATCCCTCGTTTAACTCTACAACCTATTATAGAAAACGCTTGTTTACATGGTGTAGAGCCAAAAGAAGATGGTGGTGTCATTCTATTACACATTTACGCAACAGAGAGGAATATTGTTGTTGAGGTAAGAGATGATGGTGTAGGCATGACAAAAGAACAATTAAATAATTTATCAAAAGAAGAGCATGTCAATGAAGAACATACCGGTCATTCCACCGGATTAGGTTTAAGAAACGTAATAAGAAGATTACAGTTGTTTTATCAAAAAGAGCATGTGTTTGAAATTGATTCAACAGTAGGCAAAGGCACAACAATAAAATTATTGTTACCTAAGAAAAGCGGTACAGCAAGCCAATCACAAGAAGCCAATGATTCATGAAAGGGGTTAAATGATGCGTATTTTGATTGCTGAAGATGAAATGTTGGAAAGAAAAGCGATGCGTAAATTTATAAAACAACATTTTTCAGATATAGAAGTGGTTGGAGAAGCAGTTAATGGTAGAGTTGCGATTGAAATGACACTTGAATTGAAGCCTGACCTTGTTTTGATGGATATAAAAATGCCAGGAATCAATGGGATTGAAGCAATTGAGCAGATTCTTCAAAAAAATCCAGCAATAAAATTTATTCTTGTTTCTGCATATGATTCTTTTGATTATGCAAAACAAGCCATGCAACTCGGCGTTAAAGAATACATATTGAAACCTAGTAAAAAAGAAGAAACGATTCAAGCGATATTGCGAGTGAAGGATGAGTTAGAGCAAGACAGAAAAGCAGTAGAGAATCAGAAACAATCAAAGAAAATAGCTAAAGAATTGTTTATAAACAAGCTAATGCAATTTGAGGCATCTGATGAGGTACAAGCTTTACAAAATAACTTATTCCCTTCCATGCACACTGGATTTTTCCTTGTGATCGTTCCGTTTAACCAATCAGAGTCTGCTATTTTAGAAGAAAAGATGTTAAGCCATAAGGAATACATATGGCTAGATAAGCTTGAAGAGCAGCAATATAGCTTACTATTTATCAGTGAGAAGAAAATAACAAAAGCCGATGTTCTGAAACTGGCTAGAGAACTACAACTCGCAATAGGTGACCATGTTTACATTGGTGCAGGTAAGCCTTATCAAGCGCTTATTGATCTCTCTCACTCTTATTCAGAGGCAATAAAAGCAGCTACTCACCTATCTAAAGCAAAACAAAAAAATTACGGCTTTAAAGTAGACAAGATACGTGATGATTCAACAAAAACAGAACAACTCTTAGCAGAAATTGAAATGGGTAATGATAAATCCAGTGTTCGTTTATTTATGGAATTAACCGCTCATCATACTCAAGACATACATGAGGAATTAATAAATTTATATTACAAAATAAGAAAAATATTAGAACAAAGAGATATTCCTGTTCCTGAATTGAACTATAAACAACTAACTTCTAAAAAAAATTGGATGGCATTTATTAAGCTTTGCTGTATCAATGTAAAACAACATTATCAATCACAAGATAAAATAGAGCGTACAAAGAAATATATACAAGAAAACTTTGATCAAATGATTAGTCTAGAAGAGTTAGCGCAAATGAACGAATTGAGCGCTACTTATTTCTCTAATCTTTTTAAAGAATCAACCGGATACACGGTAATTGATTACATTACAAATGTTCGCTTAAACAAAGCTAAACAATTATTACAAGACAATCAACACAGTTTAAAAGAAATTAGTTACATGATTGGATACAACGATCCGAACTACTTTAGTCGTGTTTTTAAAAAGTACTATGCCCTTTCACCAAAACAATATCAACAAGCCATCATTAAAATGTGAAGAAAATCGTAAAATAGTGCAGTAGTTTTCGTCCATCACATACAGGTAAAAAATATATAATAAAGATTGTAAGCGGTAACATTAATTAAATACAAGGGGGTAACATGTGTGAAGAAGTTATTTAGTTTATTGTTGTTAGCACTAACAGCACTTATTTTCGTTGCTTGTAACTCTGATACAGCATCAGATTCCGATGGTGGTGATGCTAGTGGTGATGACGGTGGTGACGGAAATAAAACCGTTGAAATATTTAGTTGGTGGACTGGAGCTGGAGAAGAGGACGGCTTATTAGCATTAATTGATTTATTTAAAGAAAAGCATCCAGATGTAGAAGTTGACAACGCAGCCATTTCTGGTGGAGCAGGAACAAACGCCAAAGCAGTATTAGCTACTCGTATGCAAGGTGATGATCCACCATCTACATTCCAAGTACACGGCGGAGAAGAATTAAACGCTGGCTGGGTAGCAGCTGATAAAATGCAACCATTAAATGACTTTTTTGAAGAACAAGAATGGATGGATAAATTCCCACAAGACTTAATTGATATGGTTAGTAAAGACGGAAACATCTACTCTGTTCCTGTTAACATTCACCGTGGTAATGTGATGTTCTATAACATGTCTGTGTTTGAAGAACATAACATTGAAATACCAAAAACATTTGATGAATTCTTTGCTGTAGCAGATAAGCTTCAAGAAGCAGGAGTAACACCATTAGCACTTGGAGATAAGGAAGCTTGGACAGCGACACAAATTTTTGAAAACATTTTGTTAGGTGTTCTTGGCCCTGATGATTATACAGCATTATTTAATGGAGAAATTCCTTTTACTGATGAAAAAGTAGTTGAGGCTGCTGAAATCTTTAAGAAGACACTTGGTTATGTAAATGAAGACCACGCTTCCCGTAACTGGCAAGATGCATCACAGCTAGTTGGAGACGGTGAGGCAGCAATGATTAATATGGGTGACTGGGCAAAGGGTTATTTCTCTAATGACTTGAATTTAGAAACAAATAAAGACTTTGGATATTTCCCTAATCCAGAAACAAATGGAGAATTTGTTATTATCACTGACACATTCGGTTTACCTAAAGGTATCGAAAATGTAGAAGAAACAAAACAGTTCTTATCTGTATTAGGTTCTGTGGAAGGCCAAGATGTGTTTAATCCGTTGAAAGGTTCTATTCCTGCTCGACTAGATGCTGATCCTTCTAAATATGATCAGTATGGTAAAGATACGATGGAAGACTTTTCTGAAGCAACTTTAGTTCCTACACTAGCACATGGTTCTGCAGCTCCAGAAGGTTTTCTAACAAAGGTTAACCAAGCAGTGAATATCTTTGTTACACAACTAGATGTTGATACATTCATTGATACATTAAACAACGCGGCTTCTGAACTATAATTTTTATAAGGTTGCCCCGTATCGCTAGGTTGGTACGGGGCTTTCACTTTCAGACCAAAAACTATCTTCTGATAGGAGGGGCATCTAGTTATGGAACAACAAGTTGATATGAATAAAAAAGTAGCTACAAAACCACATAAAAAGAAAAAGCGAATAACGAAGGATCACTTGCTCGCTGTTAGCTTCCTTTTACCTTCTTTTATTTTAATCTTAATATTTGTATATGGTTTTATCGGATGGACTGGATGGGTTTCATTAAGTAATTGGAATACGTTAGTACCTGACTTTTCATTTGCTGGACTGAAAAACTACATCTATTTATTTGGTGATTATCGCTTCCAAGCAGACCTTAGAAACACAGTCTTTTTCACCATACTTTTTATTGGCGCAGTTATTGTAATGGGATTACTTTTATCTGCATTAATTGATTCAAAAATTAAAGGAGAAACATTCTTCAGAAATGTTTTCTTATTCCCAATGGCATTATCCTTTGTCGTTACAGGTGTCGTATGGCAATGGTTACTAAACCCTTCTACTGGATTTAATCAATTTCTCGAAGTGTTTGGCATTCAACCTAAATGGTATACAGACACAAATATTTTAGCAGGATTCGAATGGGGATCGATTGAATTCGGTTTACCTGTAGCCATTGTTGCTGTTGTTATTGCAGCAGTTTGGCAAATGACTGGCTTTTCACTCGCTATGTATTTAGCAGGACTACGTGGTATACCAGAAGAACTTAGAGAAGCTGCTCGTATTGATGGGGCATCTGAATTTCAAATCTATCGAAAAGTTATTTTGCCAATGTTAACACCAATCACAGTAAGTGTTGTTATTATCATGGCACACATCTCTTTAAAAATATTCGACTTAATTTACGCCATGACTGGTTCAGGTGCAAATTTCGTAACAGACGTTCCTGGTGTTTATATGTTTGAAACAACTTTCCGTGGTAACTATTATGCAAATGGTTCTGCAATAGCCATTATCATGCTATTACTCGTTGCAGTATTCATTGTTCCTTATTTAATAACGAATCGAAGGGGTGACAGCTAATGGCGAAAAATACTGTATTTAAAGTGTTAAAATATACTTTTCTAATAATGATGGCATTTCTCTTTTTAACACCTGTGTACGTCATTATCGTCACTAGTTTAAAACCTTTGGACGAGGTTTCATTAGCTGAAATGTGGACATTGCCATCTACAATTGATTTCACAAGTTACACACAGGCTTTCACTGAGCTTGCTCCTAACTTTATGAATAGTATTTATTTAGTTATACCCGCAACGTTGATCTCCGCTTTATTAGGCGCAATGAATGGTTATGTACTGTCTAAATGGCGTTTCAAAGGATCCGAGATTATTTTTACTGTCATGTTATTCGGTATGTTCATCCCATACCAAAGTATACTTATTCCGCTAATTCAGTTTTTGAGGACGATTGGTCTTTATAATTCGATCACGGGACTTATCTTTACTCATGTCGTTTATGGGTTACCTATTACGACACTCATGTTTCGAAACTTCTATGCGAACATTCCTGATTCGATGATTGAATCAGCCAAAATAGACGGGGCTAGTTTTTTAAGTATCTTTCGTCGAATTATTATTCCACTTTCAATTTCAGGGTTTGTTGTCGTTGCGATTTGGCAATTTACAAACATATGGAACGAATTTTTATTCGCTGTAACCATTACAAACTCCGGAAGCCAACCAGTAATGGTGGCGCTACAAAACCTTTCCGGAAGTCAAATTGTTCAGTGGAACGTACAAATGGCCGGTGCACTAATCGCCGCCATGCCTACCCTGCTCGTTTATATCATACTAGGTAAATACTTTGTACGAGGATTACTAGCAGGATCAGTTAAAGGATAAAATAGGAAAATGGGACATTGGGGTCTGACCCCAATGTCCCATTTTTTTATTTCCATGGTGTCGCTGTTTCGTTTACTGCTTTGATTACTTTATTTAGATTCTCTGTTCCTGTTGTTTCAAGCCAATCTTGGAAAGCTTTTTTGCCATCTTCAGCAAAGGTTTTTACACCGTCTTTCCAAATCGCTCTTCCACATAGACAACCATTGAACGCAGCACCTGCTTCTTTAGCGAAATAAAGTGTGTCAACAAACTGGTCATTGGTTACCCCACCACTTAAGTAAATAAACGGTAGCTTACTCTTTTCTGAGCAAGTGCGATAAAATCCAGCTGCATCTTCTTTGCTAAATACTGGCGCATAATTATCATACTGCTCATTCCCTTCAATATGATAAATAGAAACAGGAACTTCTACCTTTAACAAGTCAATGCCATACACTTCTTTAGAAAACTCTTCCATGAAGAATTCAATAATCTCAGGCTTTCTTTTTGCAAAATCAACACCTTTTGCATCAAGGCCGCTTGCATCATAAGATACAGGCTCTAAAATAAAGAACATGTCATTTTGACGACATTCATCACCTACACGCTTGATGAACGTTTTCTTAATGTCGTTATATTTTTCCTCTTCTGCAGTATCATAATATACAAGTAACTTCACCGCATGAGCACCTTTTTCAACCAGGTCTCTAATGGAGTAAAAATCAACAAGATTAGGTAATCGTCCTTTTTCAGTCGCGTCATAACCTGTCTTTTCATACGCCATAATTAAACCGACATCTTTATTTAATTTAGCAGCAGCTGGCCATCCGTATTCCGGATCAAGTAACAAAGAAGAGGATTGATTACCTAATACTTCACTAATTCCCTCTTTGAAACCAGCTAATCCCTCTTCATAGGAAATTGCTCCATTGTATGATGTAATTATCTTACCCAATGAACCACGCTGATCCATTGCTGTTGCTAAAACAATATTATTCTCATTAGAAATTGCTTCAAGTCCTTTTCTTTTTCCTGGTGTTAGTTGCATTTCATTACCTCCTGTTTTAATTTCGATTTTTATTTAAACGAATCACGAATGCTCTATTAACTCGATACCCATCTGACTCACACACCAATCTATTTTGGTCGGGTCTATACATCCAGTTTGATCTTCCATTACATTTAAGACTCCCATGGATAAACCAAATTTGATTAAAGATTCATCAGTCAAACCACGTGACAGGCCAGCCGAAAAACCAGCAATAACAGAATCACCTGAACCGACTGGATTTTTCGCATCTACTCTAGGATTAGAAACTCTATAGAGCTTGTCATGATGCTTAACAATTGCACCTTTGCTACCCATCGTAACAACAACCCACTCTACATTATCTAAAATGGAGGGCTTTGTTAGCGCCTGTATAATACTTTCATCATCCGTAAAGGACTCACCAAATAAGTCACCCAATTCAATATGATTAGGTTTTATAAGATCTGGCTTCACATCACTCTTTAATGTTTCTTTTAAAAGATCTCCCTTGGTATCTAGCAATACTAGTTTATCGTGCTGTTTAGCAATTGTAATTAGTCTGCTATAAAAATCTGTAGGTATTCCTTTAGGAAGGCTACCCGAAATGGTAATGATGTCAACTTCCTTTATATAGCTTGAAAATGCTTGAAGAAAGTCATTTTGTTCTTTAGCAGATATGACTGGACCAGCTTCTAAAATTTCCGTTTGTTCTTCTCCACTAATAATTGCAATACAGTTTCGTGTATCACCATCAATGGAAGAGAAGAAATCTTTCATATCTAACTTAGTTAATTCTTTTCGAATAAATTCGCCTAAACTTCCACCTAAAAACCCAGACGCTGCAACTTTTTCATCTAATTGATGTAGCACTCGACTAACATTAAGCCCTTTGCCTCCAGCTGTTTTAGAAACATCCGATACTCTATTCCCCTTATCTATATTAAAATCTTCTAAGGAATAACGTATATCAACAGATGGATTTAACGTAATGGTTAAAATCATAGTTATGTCCCCTCACATGGTTAAGATTACAAACACTACTATACGTGATTGAAAGCATTTTCTTGACGAAACGTTCTTTAATCTCTTTTTCTATGTTAAAATATTAGAGCAAGTGGTTTGGAGTAAGAGGGGCACACGCGATTTTCAAACAAAAATCGCATGTCCTCTTTTACTCTTTTTTTATTTTTTATTTTTTAGGCTGCATCTACATCTTCTTTTTGTCTTGCATATTCAGCGTTACGTTTCTTCATCTCTTTTAAGTACCATACGAATAATCCAATATAAGCAGTTAGTGATCCTACAGCGATAAGGATATTCTTAAGTGTAAAGCTTTCACCTAAACGACCAACAATAATTGCGATGAATTTCTCAACTGGCCCTTCCAAAGTAGAGTGAGTAATTAATGCTCCACTTTCTAATCCAGCTGGGAATGCGCCTACAGATTGTGCTGTTTCAGTTACGAATGGGGCAATCGCTGTACCTGACCATAAGAAAACAGGAACCATAATTGTACCAATAATAATCATACGCATAATTTTTCCTCGTGTAACAACCAACAATGCTGGTGTTAAACCAATCGCAATAATACCACCTAATGGAAGAATACCGTTACCAGGCAAGAAAAGAGCGATAACTAACATAATTGGAGCAATAACGTTTGCTGCTGCCCACATTTCTGGACGTGCTGCAAGGAAAGGCCAGTCAATACCAATATTGAACTTTCTTCCTTGGAATTTTGCACTTAAGAAGTTTGTAATCCCTTGTGATAAAGGTTCAACCGCTGCAATAAACCATGTACCTACGACAGAGAATAATTCTAGCGCTACCCCGCCAATGAAGGCTAAAGTAAAGATCGTTTGTACTGGTTGCTGTCCTAAAAGACCAACAAACGCACCCAGATACACACCAATTGCAAATTTACTTCCCCAGAAACCTATTTTCTCATTTAATTGAGCCGCATCGAAATCATATTTATCGATAAATGGGAAAAGTTTTTGGAAAATTTTATCAAATAACATAATTAACGGGTTTAACATGAAATTCAAATGCGTTGTTGTTGTCGGGTTAGAATCCGGCATATCTAACAAGTCATTGAATGTTGGCTTCATAGCATCTGCGTTAATAAATTTCATTACACCTAAAACAGTAACTAAAATGGTTGCTAGGAATAAGTTGTTAGAATAGTACATAACAAGCAAACCTGTAATTGATAGATGCCAGAAGTTAAAGATATCAACATCTAATGTGTCTGTCTTATTCATTAAAAGCATAACAATATTGATGATTACAAGAATTAATAAGAAAAACAGTGTATAAGCTGATCCCCATGTGATTGTCGCCAAAGGAGCCCAACCTACATCAGTAATTGATAATTCAATACCAGTTGATTTAACAAAATCTTTTAGAGCTGGAGCAAAGTTACCTGTTAAAATATCAATAACTGCCCCAATACCAGTTAGTGCAATAGCTAATTTCAAACCACCCTCAACTGCTCTACTAAATTTAACCTTCATCAATAGTGCAAATAGAGTAATAAGGATAAACATCATTGGAGCAGCCCCTAAGTTAATAAGGGGCGAAAAAATAGTGTTAGCAAATTCTATTATTGTTTGCATATTCATCTAACTCCTCTCAATAGTACCTTTTTATTTATTCATTTTTTTAATAACGCTTTCAATTTCATCAAAAACTGGAGCTGACATTGCAGGGATACGATATAGTATTGGCCCAGCTTCTACTACAGGAATTGTAATATCAAAGCTAAATTTAGGTTTTGATATTGGTGCAAAAATATCGTATTCTTCTACCATCTCTTTTGTAATGTCTTTAATTACAACTGCATCTGCTTGAACTTTATAACCTCTCTTTTTCATTTCTTCCTCAAGTGCACTTTTAATTTGGTGACTTGAATTAATTCCTGCTCCACACGCTGCTAGAATCTTAATCATTTTCATCTACTCCTTATTTTTTATTTGTTAAAAAGTCGTAAATTTCTTTATTTGTTTCTAATGCTTCTAATGTTTTTACATTATCCACATCAGTCATAAACGCCATCAGTTCAGAAAGCACATTCGTTTGGTTTGTTTTTTCATTGTTGATAATCATAAATAAATAATTAACATTTAACTCATTATCTGGTGCAATCATGCTATGAAACACAATTGGGTTTGTAAGTTTAACAAACACCACAACTTTAGCATCACAATGCTCTGTTTCTGTATGAGGAATCGCTACGTTAGGTAACCCTTCAGCAACAGGACTTAAATCAAGTCCTGTAGGGTAATTTAGTTCCCTTTCAACTATTGCATCTTTGAAACTATCCTTTACGATCCCCTTTTCAAGAAGAATTTGACTAATTTCTGAAAATACTTCTTCTTGTGTCGTTGCATTACTAGATAGAATTAAATCTTTTTGATAAAGGTTTTCCATCACCGGCATCGCTAACCCTCCTATCTTTATTTATCAGGGTATCCCCCGTTATCCCATTTTTCTAGGAACTCATCAAAATAATGGTCATCATTTTTTGCTTCTTCATTTGCAACCAATGCATCAATTCGTTCAATCATTTTGTCATTCTCTTCAGATTGCTGATATTCAGACTCTAAAAACACATCAATAATATTTTCTCGCAGTCCTTCGCCGACAATTCTTCCACCCATGCCGATTACATTTGCATTTAATACTTCTTTTGCATACCTTGCTGTTTCGACATCACCTACTAATGCAGATCGAATACCGTTTACTTTATTAGATGATACGGAAATTCCAACACCTGTTCCACAAACAACGATACCCAAATCGGCTTCTCCAGAGGTTACCTTTTCTGCTGTTTTCTTACCGTAAATCGGATAATGGGTACGCTCTTTATCATACGTTCCGTTATCAATCACTTCATGACCTTTTCCTTCTAAATAAGCAACTAAATTATTTTTCTCGTCTGTTACGATATGGTCGCAACCAATTGAAATCTTCATCGTCTCACCCCTTAACACATTTTATTTAACATATCTACACGAATTTGATGTCGTCCACCGTCATACGCTGCATCTAGATATGCTTCAACAATCTTTTCAGCTAATTTAGGACCAACAATTCCAGCTCCGATAGCGATAACAGAAGTGTTGTTATGTCCTATAGTCATTTTTGCAGAATGCTCATCAAAAACATTTGCACAGATGATACCTTGATGTTTGTTAGCTACCATAAATGGCCCTGCACCATATTCATCAATAATAATTCCTCGATCTGCTTGCTCTTTTTGTATAACAGATACTACTTTTGTCGTTGCATCAAAGAAATCTAAATTTGCTTCTGGGGTTTGATCTAACACCTCATGTCCTAAACGATCAAGTAATTCCTTTATTTGTTGCTTTAGTTCAAAACCTTTGGAATCACTACCAATAGCAATCTTCATTTGTAATCCTCCCATTCCATTAAATAACCAATCTATCTTAATTGATTATTTTACATTTATCTTTGTAATAATCTTCGTACTCTTTCGCGATTCGGTTATCCGTAATAATTGCAGTTAATTTTTTAGTTTCATACAATACCTGGAATGCTTCCACGCCAAACTTACTACTGTCAGAAACAATGTAACGATTATAAGAATTGTCAATAACAATTTGTTGTACTACTCCCTCTTCTTCATCTGCGGTAGTAACAAAATCACCGTATATACCATTTACACCAATGAAACATTTTTGAACTCTAATATCTTGGATGACTTTGCGGGTGAAATAACCAACAAACGTACCTGTCTTTTCTCTTAACGTTCCACCAATCAAAATCAACTCGTGCTGTGTTTCATTTTTAAATTGATTAAAAATAGTAATAGAATTTGTAATTATCTTTACATTGTTAGCCGTTATATATTTGTATATGAGTTCTGTTGTTGTTCCTGCTCCTATAAAAACGGTATCGTTATCTTCTATTAATTCAGCCGCTTTCTTTGCTGCATACTTTTTTGATTCAGTATTAATTGCCTTTTTCTCTGTATGGGAGAGCTCAATATATTTGTCATCACTAGACTTCCTCTTTGCACCACCGTGAATTTTTTCAACTAACCCTTGTTCTGCAAGCTCATTAATATCTCGGCGTATAGTCATAGGTGTTACATTTAACTCTCTTGAAACATCAGATATTTTTAAAAAATTGCTTTTATCAAGTAATCTAATAATGTTTTTTTGTCTAATCTCTTTCAGGTTATTCACCTCCCAAATGTTCAATTATGTTTCTTTTTGTTATTATGTGTTCATTTTAAAACATGAAAGCGTTTAATGCAACACTTAATTTTAAATTTCAATTATTGTTCACATTTTGCAACATCTTTTAAAAAACATACATATAGAATCTCCTTTTTAAATATGCGTTAGAGCAGGATTGATGATATGAAATGTTACCATTAAAAAAAGTCTATCTGCTAGAGATAGACCTTTAACTCACCATTTACTTTTACATTGTTAGACTTGTATTTGTTCTAATATTTTATTATTCAAATATTGTTGTAGTCCATTTTCATCATTAGTACCTTTTGTTACCTCATTAGCTTTCGCTTTTACAAGTTGGCTAGCATTATTCATAGCAACTGCGTATCCCGCCATTTCAAACATTGGCAGGTCATTTTCTCCGTCTCCAACTACTAATAGATCTTTAGGTTTTACATTAAAACGTTGTAATAATAAGTGCAGTCCTGTCGCTTTTGAAACTCCTTCAACCATAATTTCAACATTATGATCAGAGGAAGAAGATGTAGTGAACGGCATATTGTTCTTCATCTCTATCAAATACTGTTTCCATAGATTAATTTTGTTTAAATGTTTACTAAAAAAATATATTTTTACAATATCATCAGTAATTAATTGCGGCTCCCAACTGATTTTTCGTTCAAATGCGTCATAGCGTGCATTTCTTTCATTATCACCTAATGTGGGTGGGACATCTCCATACACCTCTTGTGCCATTAAGGATTTATCTTCTTCCAACGCAAAACGATTCCCTTTTTTCGTATGTATTTCATAGTAGATTCCATTCGCTTTAGCTTTTGCAATAACTTGATTTACTAGATTCGGCTCTAAAACATATTGAAACACCTCTTGATTATCAGCATAACAACCCATCCCGTTAGAAGTAACAGCACCATCATAAGGGAAATCCACAGGTAACACATCACCAATTTCGCTCATCGTTCTCCCAGTAGAGAGTATTATTTTTATATCTTTGTCTCGGATATTTTTTAAAGTGCCGATCAGCTCTTCGCTTACCGTATTATTAGAATCCAATGTAGTCCCATCCATATCTAACGCAATTGCCTTTATATTCATGGTTACATCCTCCAAGGTCTTATTTTCATTCAATCTTTGATAGGTTATTTTGCACTATAATATGAAGTCTGCATCATAGTGGACATATAATTATGTTTCTTTTTGTTCTTTTAATACAAATAACAAACATAATAGAACATGTATATAGTACCATAAAATTAGAGTTTAGGATATCACGTTAGTAATAGATTAAAAAATGTTGTTTATTTGAGTTATTGTCTTGCATGAGAATTGAAAGTTTAAAGCGAACACAAATAAAAAACACTAGTTGAATATACTAGTATTTTTTACACCGAAAAGTTATGAAAATTGTTTACAAAAACCCTGCACTTTCCATTAATAAATAGAATCCTGTAAACAATAAGATGATATATGTAATAACCCTAAAGACTGACTGGTTAATCATCTTAAACAACAATTGACCAAGGTACAGTCCTATGAATACTAAAGGTATTGCCCATGCACTTGAAACCCAAATGGTTTGATTCGTACCAACGAAAACTACTTGAATAATTAAACTAACAAAGTAAATAAACAAATAGAAAGCAAGTGTCGTCCCTCTTAATTTTGCTTTTTGTGTATCTGTCCCTGAAAAATATAATAATAATGGCGGGCCAGGCATACCAATACTAGTTGTAAGCGAACCTGAAAGGCCACCTACTAATACATCTCTCTTTTTATTTTGATTCACTCGAAACTGAAGGATAAGCATAATCGTTAACACGATAATAATAAGGCTGACTCCTAATTTTAATCGGTCTATGTTAATCAATAAAAATGTACTAGTTCCTATTGGAAGACCAATAATACTTCCTACAATAAATCTTTTTAATATTTCAAAATCAATATCTTTTCTAATTTTCATGATTAATGCAATCGATATGATTAGAGACAATATTAGATTAATTTGAATAGCTTCTGCTGGTTCAAATAATAACAGCAGAAAAGGCGTAGCTAAAATAGAAAAGCCAAACCCTGTACTTGTCTGGAGGATCGAAGCTACCAAAATAATGATAATAAATAGTAATGCATCCATGTAAATCCTACTTTCTTCGTATTAAATCTGTAAAAAATTCACAACTGTTGGTTGATTTCACGACACAAAAAATTTTTAGATTAAACTTCTTCTCCGGCGACTACTGGATTTTCTTCATAAGAGACCCAGTCACTATAGCTCCCCGCATAAAGCTTCACATTATGAAAACCAGCCATTTTTAAAGCAATATAGTTAGGGACAGCGGTCACTCCAGACCCACAGTAAACAATAATTGGTTGTTGTGAATCTAATTCTGAGAAACGCTTTTTTTGTTCTTCCTTATTTTTAAAAGTTCCTTGGTCTAAAGCGTCCACCCAGCATTTATTGATCGCACCTGGAATATGCCCTGCTCTTCTATCTATTGGTTCTACTTCCCCTAAATATCTTTCCCTCGCTCGCGAATCTATTAAAGTAACAGATTTATTCTTTTCCGTAACTATATCCTTCACTTCATTATAAGAAGCTAACATATCCTGCTTAATATTTGTTTTAAATGTAGACGGCTCGGATACAGGAATTTCGTTTATTGACATATATCCTGCCTCAATCCACCCTGTAAATCCTTCATTTAAAATGTATACCTCTTCATGTCCGATATACGTCAGTAACCACCAAAATCGACTTGCATATTGGCATTCCCCACTGTCATATACAACAACGGTTTTTGTATGATCTATTCCAATTTTCTCAACCTCACGTTTAAATTGATCCACTTCTGGAAGAGGATGCCTCCCTCCGTGTTCTCTCACAGGAGCAGATAATTGTTTTTCTAAATCAAAATAAAAGGCACCAGGAATATGACTTTGATGATATAGCTCAGTACCTTTTCTCTGATTACCTAAATCAAAACGACAATCGACAATTTTCACTTGCTCATTTTGCAATTGCTGACTTAACCATTCTTTGCTTACAGTAACATTCATTTGATCAACCACCCATTTACAAGTTTTTTATCAAAGACTTAAAATTTTTATTTTCATTACTAATATTTTTGACTAATCTTACTTTAATTTTATCACAACCTTATGCTCCAACGATGCACACACTTAAATAAAGTACCTCATCAAAGACCTATAATTTGGTTCATCTGCCTCTCTCGTTTATAATGAGTAAGCAGGACAAAACATTAGGGGTGAATACAAAATGAAATTGTGGAATTTATACAAAAATACATCTTTTATATTAAAAATGACAATTGGTTTCGTTTTAGGTATTCTTGTTGGTGTTATAGTCGGTCCACCGGCTGAGGTAATAAAACCACTTGGTACCATTTTAATAAATTTATTAAGTATGATTGCTACACCGGTAGTCTTTTTGACCGTTGTGCTAGCCGTAAATAAAATGAACCCGAAAGAATTAGGAAGAACAGGTGGAAAGTTGATCTTATATTATGGGACAACAACAGCTGCTGCAGTTTTAATTGGTCTTGGCTTAGCACTATGGATTAACCCTGGTGAATCTTTAACGTTACCTAGTGTATCAGTAGATGAACCGGCGAACCCAAGCTTTTCTGAGGTTCTTTTAAATATTGTACCAAGCAATTTATTCACTGCTTTTAGTAGCGGTAATTTAATGGCTATTTTATTTATTGCTATTATTGTTGGATTCACGATTTCCAATATGACTTTTTCAAACGATGAAAAAATGAAAAAGTATGGCACTTATTTACAAGACTTTTTCGAAGCAGGTAACGCATTATTTTTCAAAATTTTAAGCGGAATTCTTCTTTATGCACCAATTGGGATTTTTGCCATTGCAGCTTCCACCTTTGGAACACAAGGCTGGGGTACATTTACCTCATTACTTAAATTTACTGGTGTCTTCTATCTTGGAATTATTTTGCTCTGGGCATTTATTTATACTGGCATACTACGAATTTTCAAGGTGCCTGTTCGACATTTTTATGCTCAGACAAGAGAAGCCTTTACTACAGCGTTTTTCACATCAAGTAGTATTGCCACTTTACCAGTTGCGATGGAAAGTGCTAAAAAGGCAGGAATTTCAGACAAAATTGTTAATTTCAGCTTGCCATTAGGCGCTGTCTTCAATTCTGATGGAGGCGCACTTCGGATGGGTGCTTCGATCGTGTTCGCAGCAAACGTTACAGGCGCTAACTTTTCTTTGATGGACCTTGTTACTATTGTTATTGTAGGGACCCTTCTATCGATTGGAACAGCTGGGATTCCAGCAGCGGGACTCGTTACCTTAGCCGCTGTCTTAACACTTTTCGACCTACCTCTAGAAATTGTTGCATTAATCGCAGGCGTTGATGCTTTAATAGGAATGGGTGGTACCGCGTCGAATGTCGTAGGAGATATCATTGGTGCTGCAGTAGTGGATAAGTCAGAGAAGAAGGCTACACACAGTGGTCAGTTAGCTGTGGATAGTGAATAAAGATATGATTCAAAACACTTCGTAATGGAGTGTTTTTTCATTTATGGATGAGCCTCCTCTTCCTTAATATAATGTACATTCTTTGTTTCTCCTCTCTTAGAAAAGTGCTTGAGCAACATACGTTTACACCTTGCTTGTGCAATAGAATTACCACACCATTTTGAAATGATGCCTGAGGTTAACTTCTCACTTGGAAATAGTTCCTGAAATTCATTAATGCAACGAATGATCGAGTCACTTGCTACTTCTTCAGTTTCACAATCACTGCATTTAATAGTACGATTGATTAACTCCGTATTCATAGAACCACATTGACAGCACGGAATTCCTTTTTGCAACTCATCAAATGTATACGATAGGCTATTCTCTGGCAAAAACTCTTGATGAACAGATGACTCTAAAACCTTGACTATACTTTGGCTTTTTTTGCTGCTGTATTGATTTTCATTTAATTTGGTAAGAAAAGATTGGATGTTAGAATGGAAAATGATTTGCTGATTAAGTGGTGTTTGATAGATCGTACATTGTGGATGAATAAAAATAATATAAGATTTGAGAGGCGATTGAATACCTTTAGACTGTAAAAACATCCGAAATAATGAAGTGGCCCGATTGCGTTGAAGGATAGGATTCTCTATTTCCTTATTAGGAACTTTATACAATATATCCTTATCAAAATAATATTGTCCCTGATAGTTTTTTATTTCAAAAAGATAAATGGCATCATTTGTTATAACACATGAATCTATTTGAAAATATTGTTCGTTGTGCCTTAATAACAGATCATTTAACATGATAAGTTTTTCTCCGTATTTTTTCGTATAAGCATCGAAGCGTAACTCTCCTTCATAACCGAGTGATAAATTTTGATATTTCTTATAATCTCTAGCACTTAACATTTTTCGGTTACTCAATAATTCTAATAAAAGAAGTTCTTTTGGCTTCTTACGTTCTTTTACAATCATTTATTTCACTCCTATATACAATGTATGGATAATAGATTCAATTTAATGGATCATTTTGGAAGAGGAGATTTATTAAGTAAGATGACATATGGGACTTTGAGCATTTGGAGTAGAATTCCAGCATGTTTTGTTTGTAAAAATGGATATTTCGGTTACTGCAGGGGGATTTTCACCTCACTTTGTTTGAATTAGCACCTATTTCGGTCATTAGCACTTATTCTTCAACTCGCTTTGTTCGAAAACACCTCTTCAGTTGAATATCTATTACTACAGTGACATTATTCTACATAAATTAACATATCCCTTCCCTTTGACGATTTAATTTTTTAACTTGGACAAGTCCGGGACTTAAAATTCCACCTCTATCTTAATATACCTTCCTCTTTCAGCTTGGCGAAATGGGACATAATATATTCAGATAAGAAAAGGAGGGATCGTTTAAGATGCCAACAAAACCTATGACTGAAAACTTAGCCAAAGAATTACTTGAAAATAAAAATGCATATTTGACTGCAGAGGGACAAAGGATATTAGAATCTATAGTAAAAAAGTAGAATAGCCTTCTCACAAAAAAACATCCAATGAGTCCGCTCATCTCGCTTATTTGCTTAAATAATAATTTTCTAATATAATAATTTCTTATATTGTTTTAAAATAACTTACCACAGAGGAGCATTTATTATTTTTAAAAAACAGAGCTACAAAAACAAATTTACTATTTTAATCTTAGTAGGATTTGTACTGTTACTTTCAGCTTGTGGAACAACTGAAAACGACAATACAACAGAAAACAATCAGAGCACAGACGAAGTAACAGAAATATCTATTGGACTTGACCCTTATGATTATGCCACGGTACCTGCGTATTTATCTCAGGTTATCCTAGAACAAGAAGGATATAATGTAGAGATTGAAGAAGCGGATGTTGGTATTCTATATGAAGCATTATCGACACAAGGAATTGATGCTTTTATTGATGTTTGGCGCCCTAATTTACATGAATCTTATTTAGAAAAATACGATGATACCTTCGAAACAGCAGGTACGATTTTCTCAGATATGCCTCTTGGAATCGCTGTTCCGACGTACATGGAAGATATTAATTCTATTGAAGATTTAGCTAAAAATGCTGATTTATTCGAAAATGAAGTTTATGCTATTGAACCAGGTAGTGGGATGGCATTAACAACAAACGCAATGATTGAAGATTACGAAATGGATGAATTTGAGGTCAAAAATAGTACAACTGCAGCAATGTTAACAGAAGTACAAAATTCGATTGACGATAAGGAGCCAATTGCTTTTAATGCTTGGCGTCCACACCCGATGTTTGTTCGATTTGACATTAAATTTTTAGAAGATCCACGTAATTCTTGGAAATTAGATGATATTGAGATTGGTGTAACACCTTCATTTGAAGAGGATTCACCAACTGCACATACCCTGTTCTCTAACATGGATTTAGATATTGACATGGTTGAACAATGGTTAATTTCTATTGACGAAGGTAAAACACCAAGGGAATTAGCAGAAACTTGGGTGGAAGAAAATCCAGATACTGTTGATCAGTGGTTAGAAAAATAATCTATGAAAAATCATGTCGTACACCCTACGGCGTGATTTTTTTATTATTTCTATAGAATTTCGAAACAAAATTATATCGCACTATTAGATAGGGGTCTATTAGTGGTAAGATTAATAGTATACTTCATAAAACAACAGCATTATATTAAATGAAAAAAGGATGAGCGAGCATGGAAGAAACAATTAAACTCACTACATTAACTTCAAAGGGAGGTTGCGGTTGTAAAATTGGCCCAGCAGATCTGGATCAAGTACTTCGACAGCTCCCATCAACCGAGAAGAATCCTAATCTAATTGTCGGGCTTGAAACAGGGGATGATGCTGGTGTATACAAATTAAATAACAACACAGCTTTAGTTCAAACCGTTGATTTTTTCACACCCATTGTAGATGACCCTTATGATTTTGGACAGGTTGCCGCCGCTAATGCCATTAGTGATGTATACGCAATGGGCGGGACACCAATTACCGCTTTAAATATTGTTGCATTTCCGATTGCAAATTTAGACAAATCGATTCTCTCAGCTATTTTACGAGGGGCAAGTGATAAACTCCAAGAAGCTGGCGTTACTTTAGTTGGCGGTCATTCGATTGATGATCAAGAACCAAAATTCGGTTTAGCTGTCACTGGAACTGTGCACCCTGATAACATCAAAACCAATGCAAACGCTCAGGTTGGAGATCAATTAATTTTAACAAAGCCTATTGGTGTTGGAATTTACACCACATCACTTAAAAGAGAGCTATTAACAAAAGAAGAAATAGCAACGGTCACTAAAGTGATGGCTACATTGAATAAAGATGCTTCGGAATTAATGCAAAAATACAATGTCCATGCTTGTACTGATGTCACTGGCTTTGGATTACTTGGACATGCAACAGAAATGGCGCAGGAAAGTAAAAAGGAAATTACACTACATTATAATGATATCCCGATGCTTGCCAGAGTTCGCGAGTTAGCAGACGCTGGCGCGATCCCTGGTGGTACAAAAAATAATTTAAATCATGTAAAGGATAATGTTACTTTTTCAGAAAAACTCGACCAAATTGACCAATGGATGCTTGCAGATGCTGTAACGTCTGGCGGATTGCTATTAGCAGTAGCTAAAGAGGATGCCGATGCGCTTCTTAACGAACTACATCAAAACAATATCGAAGCAGCTCAAATTGGTGAAATTACGAAAGGAAAGCCCGGTCATATTCAAGTAAAATAGGAAGTGAAATAAGTTATGTTTGAAGATATCAAACCAGAAGACTTGTATCAAAAGAAGACAAATCAAAAACATACGATAGTAGACGTTCGTTCACCGAAGGAATTCGAGGAATCAACCATTCCAGGAAGTATCAATATCCCTCTCTTTTCAAATGAGGAGCGCGCAGAAATTGGAACAGTATATAAACAAGAAAGTCCTGAGATAGCAAAACAAAGAGGGCTTACCCTTTTTTCGAAAAAACTGCCAGATTTTATTGCAGCTTTTCAACAACTGGATACACCAATTACCGTTTTCTGTTGGCGTGGTGGCATGCGTAGTAAAACCGCAGCGACTATGATTGACCTGATGGGGATGGAGGTTACCCGTTTAGCAGGAGGCATCCGTGCATACAGGGAATGGGCAGTTGATTTTTTAAATACTTTAGACTTCTTACCGGAGCTTATTGTATTAAACGGACATACAGGAAATGGGAAAACAATTATTCTAGAAAAACTAGCGGACGAAGGATATCCCGTTATTAACCTCGAAAAAATGGCTGGTCACAGGGGTTCTATTTTTGGGCAAATTGGATTAGAACCTACCAATCAACGGACATTTGACTTTTTATTATTAGAAAATTTACTTGCTTATAAGCAGAAACCTTTTATTCTAATTGAAGGAGAAAGTAAACGAATTGGTAAGGTATCACTACCAGAAAAGCTCTATCAAAAGAAAGAAGCAAGTAGACAGCTGTTTATTGAATTGCCAATCGATCAACGGATCAAGCATATTTTAGAAGATTATCAACCTTGGAAAAGTCCTGAGAAATTCACGGAAGCTTTTCGTATTTTAAAACGACGAATTCATACACCAATTGCTAAAGAAATTGAGCAACATCTGGAAAACAATGCGTTTGAAGCAGCAGTAGAATTACTATTAGTACATTATTATGATCCTCGTTACGATTATGCGTCAGCTTATCCAGCCAACCAACAAACATTGATAGAAGCACAACATGTTGAAGAGGCGATGGAAAAAATTAAACAAGAAATCCAATAACGGTTTAAATCCCAATTCTACCATATAAAAAAACGCCGAGGCAGCCACATGGCTACTTCGGCGTTTTTCGATAGTTAACGATAACGATACCTATCGCAACCATCACAATCGCACCAATAATCATCACATTTAATTTTTCTCCAGGGATAAATATCGTTGATAATAACACTCCTGATACCGGTACAATAAACTTATACATCGTAATTTTACTAGCTGGATGATACTTTAATAGTGAATACCACAAAGCAAATGCTGCCGCTGATAAGAAGGCTGAATACAATAACAATCCCGTTCCAAGCGGTGTAAACTGTATCGCATCCGCTTGCAGTTGAGGAAATCCAATTCCAAGCAGCACGATTGCTCCTAAGCTTAGTTGCCAGCCTGTTATTGCAAATGGATGAATACCTGACGCTAGTTCTTTTGCCATAATTGTTGCAATAGCACTCGTTACCCCTGCCATAATCATATATCCTTCACCAGTCCATTCAAAAGTTAACTGAAAAGACTCTCCCCAGTTCGCTAAAACAATTCCAAGGAATCCTGCTGTAATTCCGATTAATTTTCTCCAATTCATCCGATCATTTTTATAATAAAAATGTGCTAATAATACCGTGAAAAATACACCACTTGATGAAAGAATTGAGCCTTTCATCCCAGACACAACTGCCAATCCATTATAGAAAAAGTAATATTGTAGTGCTGTTTGGATCACACCTAATAAAACTAGGACGAGCAATTGTCTTTTGGTCACTTTGATTCGCTTCGCATCCATAAATGCCAGCCATACAAGGACCATGATTCCCGCCAGTAAGAAGCGGATACCAGCAAACACCATCTTAGCAATCACATCATCTGGTGCCATTTGTAGTTCACTGTAACTTATTTTTAATACGGGAAAGGCGCTTCCCCATAAAACTGAACAAAAAATAGCGATCGCAATTGCTATATGCGGCTTCATTAACAATTTATTCAAAACCTGTCATCTCCTCATTCTGTCTACCATACCGTTTATATTCATAGAATATCCATTCGGATAAACTATATTTTAATAAAAACTCCACTCAACGACGTTCCGCCAAACAGACAAAATCAATCATATCAAAGAAGTAAAGAATAAGAAAGATTTCTGACTTACTATACATCCATTTAAAAAACTAGCTACTTCTAATCATAGAAGTAGCTAGTTTCATTTCATTTATTTCTTATGCGACCTTTTATCTTTCAAAATCAATTTCTATTTCTTTATCTAAAAATACAGCTGCTTCTTTTGGCTTTGTTTCTGCTAATTTCTTACCATTACGATACGACGCTAGCACTTCTGCCTGCTTACGAACGGCATCATAACGATTTGTTGCATTTAGAATAATAAAGTTTGCTGGTTTGCCTACTTCAATGCCGTACTGATCTTGAATATTTAGTGTGATCGCACTATTATCCGTAATAAAATCAAAGGAGTCTACAATTTGTTGATATCCCATTAATTGAGTCACATGAATTCCCATATGCAACACTTGTAACATGTTGCCTGTTCCAAGTGGATACCACGGATCAAAAATATCATCATGTCCAAAACAAACATTTAAACCAGCTTCGTTCAATTCTTTTACTCGTGTAATTCCACGGCGTTTTGGATAATCGTCAAAACGTCCCTGCAAGTGAATATTTACTAGTGGATTTGCTACAAAATTAATATTGGACAGCCCTAATAATTTCATTAATTTTGACACATATGCACCATTGTAGGAATGCATAGCGGTTGTATGACTAGCTGTTACTTTATTTCCTAAGCCACGTTTATAAGCTTCTAAAGCGACAACCTCAACAAATCGAGATTGCTCATCATCAATTTCATCACAATGAATATCGACTAAACGATCATATTTTTCCGCCAAGTCAAAGGCAATCTTCATTGATTCAACACCGTATTCTCGCGTGAACTCAAAGTGTGGAATACCTCCAACTACATCTGCTCCCATTTTTAACGCTTCTTCTACTAATTCTGTCCCATTACCATTTGGATAAGATAGATACCCTTCTTGCGGGAAAGCAACTAATTGGAGATCAACATAGTCTTTCATTTCTTCTTTTACTTCTAACAATGCTTTCATAGCAGTAAGGGATGGGTCACATACGTCAACATGTGTACGGACATGCTGAATCCCTTGAGCAATTTGCCACTTCAACGCTTTTGTCGCCCGTTCCTTCACATCTTCAACGGTTAATGACTTTTTACGTTCCGCCCATGTAGCAATGCCTTCAAACAAGGTGCCACTTTCATTCCACTTTGGCTCACCTGCAGTTAATGTCGTATCTAAGTGGACATGCGGTTCAATAAATGGCGCACTTACTAGTTTTCCTTTTACATTGATTGCATCCTCTACAGGTTTTGCCGCTTCAATTTTAGCAAATTTCCCATCTTTAATATGAATATTCCAATGTCCTTCTTTTTTCGGTAATGCTGCGTTTGTTATAATCAAATTTTATACCTCTTTTCCTAATGCCAACCCTTTTTCCGTATTTACTACCTTCTCTAATACTAATGTAAGACCAACAAATAATACAATTGCACTGAAAATACCATTTAACGGTGGAATACCTGGTAGCCATTGTGCTGCCGCGAACCCACCTACCCAAGCAATGATTGCTGGCCAACGAATTGCTTGAAATGTCATTTCTTCTAATGTTGGATATTGCCCTTTTCTTAGTATGAAAAAGTCTGCTAAAACAATTGCGCCGATTGGTGGTAGCGCACCGCCTAGTAATGTTAACCAACCAACAAAGTTATTAAATAACCACACCGAAAAGATCGTTCCAACTATTCCATTGAAAATCACCATCTTGCTTTTCTTTATTTTTGTTATATTTGAAAATCCTAAGCCAGATGCATACAAAGCATTATCGTTTGTTGTCCAAATATTTAAGCCTAAAACAATAACTGCCGGAACAATTAATCCTTGGACAAACATCACTTCCGAAATATCGCCTAATCCAGTAGAAATAGATCCTACAGCACCAAATAAGAACATAAGCGTGTTTCCAATAAAGAAAGCAAGAACCGTTGTAATGACAGCCGTTCTTTTTGTTTTTGCAAAGCGAGCAAAATCTGGTGTTAATGTTCCACCACTTGCAAATGACCCAACACAAATCGTTAATGCAGCCGCCAGACCAATCGATGCTTCTGGTTGATAAGCGAATAACTCTGCCATACCGCCTAAATCACTAACCGCAATTCCAACCGATACACTTCCGAGAATTGCAATTGCTGGTACTGCAATAAAACTTAAGATAGCTAATGCTTTCATACCAAAGAATGCAGAGCCAGTCATCACAATCCCTGAAACAATAATTAATGTCAACATATCTATTCCTGTAACCTTATGAACTGGTACAGCAAACATCGCCAATCCGACACCAAACCACCCTACTTGTGTTGCACCTAATAGAAACGACGCTAGATAAGAGCCTTTTTCCCCAAATGCATATCTAGCAAGTAAATGCGTGGACAAGCCCGTTTTCGCTGCCATATAGGCAAGCCCACCTGTATATAAACCAAGAATTAAATTACCAAGTAAAACAATCCAAATAAATTGTTTCATGCTTAATCCAAGCCCTAATTCTCCTCCAGATAACATACTCGCTGAGAAAAAGGTGAAGCCTAACATGACAACTAGCATTTTAAAAAAACCATTTCGATATGATTGAGGTACTGCCTTTAGTGAAAATTCTTTATCCATTCTATCTTCCTCCTTGACTGGTTACTGGTACCAGAGCCGAGCAGGTTTTTTGATGATAGAATCGATTACGCGTTGTATATTCTTCTCAATAAAAAAAGCTTCCTGCCCGACCGACAAGAAGCTTTTGAAAATAGACACACACATGTATAACGATACACCTGTCGTCTATTCTCAAATCCGTTATCCTTGTCAGCCTCACGGGACTGAATTAAAGGTACCAATATTTAATTGAACGTATTATCTCAAGATTACTTCGGTTTGTCAATGTTAAAAAATCTCAGCTTATTGATCTCGTCTATATCTGTGACTATATTAGAAAAGAGAATACTAAAATTATTACAAGCGGAAGAAAAATAACAAAGTACCCAATTGGATTAGCAAAATTTAATGTCCAGCCAATACCGAATCGTTTTTCTACAAACACAGATGGGTCGTTACGGTTAAAGTAAAATAACCCGCCTTTCCAATACTGATCATCATCTACACTCTCAGTTTTATTATGAGATGAATGGTCAAGTACCAGAGTTCCTTCAAAGTCAGAGTCCACTCTCCCTACTTTAACAGCTAAGATAAGGGCACCCGCCAATATAATCAACATAAAACCAATTGGTAGAAGGACAAGCAGCCCATTACTAAACAAGTCTTCGTATAAAAGATTTAGTTGTAAAAATGCAAACAATAAGGTCATTAACACATTCGTTACAAACAAAAACCAACTGGTGTATTTGCGTAATCGCAATTGACGTAATTTTGATGATTGAATATTACTGGCATTTATTTTAATACCTGATCGTTTCGTAAACAGGTTAATACTGAAAAACATCACTTGCAACATGATTAACATAATTGGTAGGTTCAACACTGACAACCAATCTTTATTCGTAAATGCATCTGGCATCCCGTCTGGACCCCAATGTATCGGAATTTGATTTGGTAATTGATCAAATAAATTACCCGACAAAATAATCAACATGACTGCGATCACCGCGGGAATTAAATGAACATACGAAGGTAGCATTTCATCTTTTGAACGAGCGGTTAAGTCCGCAACCCGTATTTGCTTTACCTCACCAAACCAATTCTTTTCTTGTTTTAAGTGAGTCATTTTATAATGAAAATAGAAATAAAAGGACAAACCCGCTATTAAAATAATAAACGGAGCAATACTTCCTATAAGCACCAGTTGAGTTTCACTAACTCTACCCGTTTGACCCCAAGTGAAAAAGCCAACAATTGCTGCTATTGCAACTAGCGCTGTTAGAATCGCATAAACCTTTTTGTACTGCATCACCTTAGGGTGCTGTGCTTGCTCATATGGGATGGTTACCCCAAAAACAACCGTGCGCTTCACAAAGAATGGTATTCCAATCTGAAATAAACTAATAAACAGGATGGTAATAAACAAAATAGTAAATTCCATCATTTAATCCTCCCTTACAGTAGAAATTATGTTTGTAATTAACGTGTGTATTTTTGTTTCATCCATACCACTTAATAATGCTTCAACCACCATTGGTTTAAACTCACTAGACAGATGTTCAAGGCGTTGGGTGGTTATTTTTTGATCTTGCGCTTTGATGACAGCACCTTTTTTAGCTACAATTTCAATGATCCCTTTTGCTTCGAGATCATGATAGCTTTTATTTACCGTGTGCATATTTACACCAAGATCCCCCGCTAGCGCTCGAACGGACGGTAAAGTATCCCCTGTCGACAACTCTCCACGAACAAGGCTCTCCATAATCTGTGTACTCAATTGCCTATACAAAGGAATATCCAATTCACTATTTAAACAGATCACAACTACCTGCCTCCGATCTTTATTTTTATCTCTATCTTTCACTTTATTTTTATCTCTATCTTTCACTTTATTTTTGTTCTATATTAAGTATAACAGATCTGTTCTATATAGTCTATAACACATTTAGTTGTTCGCTGTTTTTTTCTAAAACGAATGTCCTGCCAATGATATGTAATGTTAAATAGAGCTATCAATCTATATTGCTATCATTCTAAGTGACCGAGATGACGAATTTATGGTGATAACGGGTTCTTAGAACTGCTTTAAGTTACCGTTCGAGGCGATTCATACTGATAACAGGCACTTAAAACGCCCCTATGTTACCATTTGAAGCAATTCATACTGATAACGGGCGCTTAAAACGCTCCTAAGTTACCGTTTGAAGCAATTCATACTGATAACGGTCACTTAAAACGCTCCTAAGTTACCGTTCCGTCCAGTAAATGAATAAAACGGTAAGTTACAACACACAAAAAAGGAGGTTAGCAAGTGCTTCACCTGCTAACCTCCTATTTGATACAATAGAAATAACATGCTGTATGTCTTTCACTACTTTTATCTAAATTTAATGTCATTAAAATCAATGATGCGATGACTAACTCGTGATAATAAATGATAATCATGGCTAATAACTAATGCACCAATTTTTCGTTGCTTAATCACCTTTAAAAGCATATTCCAAATTTCTGCTTGAGTAATCGCATCATGCATCGTTGTGATTTCATCAAGAATCAAATACTCGGTTGCATCACTAAAAGCACGAGCAATAGAAAAACGTTGTAACTCGCCACCTGATAGCTCACTAGGCCAGCGCGTTAACCATTCTTCACGAATACCCAGATTGGAAAGCATCTCTTCGTTTAATACGCCGCTTTCCCGAAGTACCTTTTTCATAGTCCATTTCGGGTTAATTGCCTGTTCAGGGTGCTGCCATACCATTTGAATTGGATTTGCTTGAGTCTTTTGTTTGGCCGTTTTGTCGATCGTTACCATTCCGCTATTCGGTTTTGTATAACCGGCAATAATTTTTCCTAACGTTGTTTTTCCAGCACCACTGTCACCCATCAACCCCACAATTTCGCCTGGGTGAATATCGAACGAGATGTTATCAAAAAGTGGTGTTCCGTTATCTAATTTATAGCTTAGATTTTGAATCGAAAGCTTTTCGCCGGGATCTACAGCGGATTCTGCATCACGACTTTGCGCTCCGACTTTTGCAGAAGGATTAGCAGAAAAATGATTTTGAGGAAGTGCATGCCACAAGGATTTAGTATAATCTTTTTCTAACCCTTCCCCTTCGCCAGTAAATGCTTTAGCATCAACTGCTTCAATGGTTTCTCCTTGATTCATAATTACAAAGCGATCTGCCACCTTTAACGCTGTATCAATATCATGCGTAATAAACATAACGCCTTTTCCATCATCCGCCATCCCTCTGATAGAGCTTATTACATCAGCAAGGGAACGTGCATCTAGTCCGGGTATGGGCTCATCTGCAATAATTAAATCGGGATTACCAATTAGTGTAATCGCAGTCAACACCCTTCTTGCCATTCCGCCAGATAATTCAAATGGATAGTGCTTGTCTACATCATCACGCAAATTAATTTTTCGGAAAATTTCTTGTTGTGCTGTCTTTCTATTATTCACTTTAGAAACAGATTGCACTTGTTTTCCTATTTTCATTAACGGATCTAATGCATTAACGGACTGCGGAATCAAAGAAATCTCTTTACCTCGAAGCTGCAATTGCTTCTCGCTCGTAAGACGTTCCCCTTTGTAATAAACGTCTCCCGTAGCAATCGCATTTTCAGGAAGGATGCCTAATACTGCATCAGCAAGCAAGCTTTTTCCCGATCCACTCGCCCCAATTACAGCAACCACTTCTCCTTGTTTTATTGTCATATTTAATTTTTTAATGACCTGCATTTTCTGTTCACGCAGTCCTTTTTTATACACACGAAAGGAAAGTGCAAAATCTTTTACTTCTAAAAGAGGAGCTCTGTTTGTTTCATTTTTCATTACACTCAATGACCTTACATTCCTTTCTGTCCATGAAACGGATCGACCCATTTACATAAACTTTGTCCTAATAAATCAAATAAACCAACCATGATTAATAACGATAGACCTGGGAATACAGCAAGCCACCATTTTCCAGTAGACAAATAGCGCATGGATTCCGATAAAATAACACCTATCGCTGGTTGCTCAGAAGGCAATCCAAATCCTAAAAAGGTAATAGATGCTTCGTGTAAAATAGCATGCGGAAATAACAACGTAAATCCTATAAATAACTGTGGTAGAAGATGTGGAACAATATGATGCTTCCCTACCCACCAACGTGATTTACCTAGTTGCTGAGATACGCCTACATATTTAGCTGTTTTTATTTGAAGCATTTCTGATCGTAATAAGCGGGTTAAGCTAGGCCAATGTGTCAAAGATAGACCAATGATTACACCTTTAAAACCTCCACCAAATGTGAAAGAAATTAAGAGTAACAAAACAAGGTGTGGCACACTGAGGAATAAGTCAACCAACCACGTAACCATTCGATCGGTTGTTTTATTCCATGAAGCAAAAAGTGTAAGTAATAATGCGATTACTGAACTCGCTAAAGCAGCAACAATACCAACACCAAAGCTTAGCGTTAACCCTTTAAGTGTTCGTGCTAACATATCTCTTCCAAGCCAGTCCGTCCCAAACAAGTGAGCTAGCGACGGTTCACCATTCATTTCTCCAGGATTAATTTTCAATTGCCCTTCACTAATAAATAGTCCAGAAAAAATCATTAACATTAACATTACAATGGAAAAGACTATGATATAGAAGGTGCGTTGCCTTAAACTTAAATTAAACCGTTGACGCCACATCACAATTCACCCTTTCGAATCCGCGGATCAACCACTTTATATAAAAGATCTGCTATAAAGTTTCCAGCGAACACAAAAAGTGTACTACATAAAACGATACCTAGCAGTAAAGGAACATCTCCACCAAGTCCAGCTTCTACAACTGCTTGCCCTAATCCTGGATAAGAGAAAACCTGTTCAGCAAGAACCGCTCCACCGAATAACTCTCCAAAAGAAGAAAAGTGAAGGGAAATAGCTGGTAAGGAGATGTTACGTAAACCATGTCGCCAAACTAATTTCGAACCAGATTCACCTTTTGCTCTTGCAAAACGAACATAATCACTATTCAACACATCAATTAATTTTTGTCTCGTATGCAGTGCAACGTTGGCTACACCTACTACACTTAACGTTAATGCAGGTAAGATGAAGTGCCTCAATCGTTCTATAAATGTGACGTCATCAGCTAGAATGCCAGCTGGTGTACTCAGCCCAACTGGAAACCATCCAAGTTGTACGGCAAATAGCATTAATAACAATAAGCCCAACCAAAAGGCAGGAGTAGATGCAAGCGTGAAACAATAGCCTTTAATGATTCTATCAAGCCATGTTCCTTCCTTCATCCCTGCTACAATCCCTAAAATAAAGCCGAAGAGGCCTGAAAGCATCCAGGCCACACTCATTAGCGCTAATGAAGCAACAAATCGTTCGGCAATTACTTCAGCCACGGGAGCACGATAGATCAGTGACGTTCCCATGTCTCCTTGTAACAAATGGGTACCCCAGTTAAAAAATTGTTGCAAAACAGGCTCGTTTAATCCCCAGTATTCCGCAATATTTTCTCTTTGTTCAGGGCTTACACTAGTCATGTCTGCACCTATATAAGACCGCACCGGGTCAATCGGTGAATTACTCACCAATATAAATGACAATGTACTTACAGCCAGTAGCAGTAATATTATTTTAAAAACATTTTTAAACAAATAAACACCCATTTGTTTGATACGCAATATTTTAGCCTTCTTTCCAATGCCACTGTTCGATCGAGTCTGTTAGCGGCCAACCATGTCCATGTGGTTGTATTTTTTGGTCGCCAATTTCTAAATCCTCATCAACAAAATACAAGTGACCAAGGTTAACAAGCCATACCCACGGAACGTCTCCTTTACCAGAGAATCCTGTTTCGCCATCCCACTGTGCTTTTTTCCAATAGCTATAAGCCTCTTCTTGAGATGTAGCATTTAATGCTTGCTCCATATAATCATCGACTACTGGATTAGAATAATAATTTGCATTGTAATAACCAATACCTTTCGTATTACTGCTATACAGATTATATAACTCTAACGGTGTGTAACTTCCCCAGCCCATCATAATAGGTTGAGAATACATCACTTTCTCTATTTCATTCCAGCTCAAACCTTTTGTTTCTACATCAATGCCAAGTGGCTTGATCATTTCAGCAAAAGAAATAGATAATGATTGACGAATTTGATCTCCAGCAGGGTAAACAAGTTGAAATGCTGCTTGTAATCCATCTTTCTCTCTAACACCATTATCGTTCATTACCCAACCAGCTTCATCTAACATATCCTTTGCTTCTTCCATTCTATCATCTTCTACAACAACATCCTCATTCCACCAAGGAAGTTTGTCTGCAACAGAATAAGCTGGTGTACCAAATCCTTGCACAACCCCATTGAACTCTACAGTTGTAGCAGGTCTATTATTACTTAGCCCTATTTCTACAGTTGCGATTATCGCCGTACTTCTATTCGGTGAAATTCCATCTACAATGCAAATCCTTGGTGTTGTTATTGTTCTTGGCGCCGTTGCTTACCAAAACAATCTCCATCGAGTCCTCATTGATAAGATGAAGGGATCAAAAGGTACAGCCTAATATAAACAAAACTTCTTTGTTCAGGAGAGAGTTTTCCTCCTCGCAAAAACAAGCCATTCTCGCGCTTTTTAGCTAGCGAGCGAGAAAAAACACTCTCAAGTGATTAAAATCGCTTGGGAGTGCGTTTTATTCCGGTTGTAGAGCAGGGTATGCAGATGGAACAGTGATGCAGTTAGAAAACACTTATCCATCTCTTGCTTAATAAATAATAATAACCCCATATGGACAGTAATACCTGACCATATGGGGTTATTATTATCTAGAAAGAGGCGATCCCTTCCCTTCTTCCATTACTTCATTAGAACTTTTACGGTGATCTGAATGCTCAGAAACACGAATTTTATTGGCTAAATTCTTTTCATAATCAACAGAAAAAACACTTGCATAAAGGACGTCTAATAAGTAAGTGATTGAATTACTCGAAGTAAAGCTGCCTATTTTTGAATATAACTTTTCCCGTGTAGTTATTCTAAACACATAATCTGCATGTCTGCTTAATGTATTTTCCCCTATACTTGTTAGTGCAATGATCGGAGTATTTTGTTTCCTTAACACTGGTAACACGCCGGTTACGTCATTTGTCTCTCCCGTATAGGAAATGACGATTGCGCATGTATCAGCATCACAATTCATCGCCTCATCATATGCATCTCCAACACATAAATTTATCTGCTTACCAATCTTAATCATCTTTGACTTAAAATCATAGCAAAGAAGTAAATTATTATACTGCGAAAAAATCTTAATCTGTGACGATCGGTTAAGGAGTGCTGATACTTGCTGTAATTCATTATGGTCGATTAAGGACAATGTATCACTAATCGTTATTTGATTTAATGTCGCCATTTTACTAGCAACAGTCATCACATTATCATTTGCATCAAACGGATAATTAGCATCAATATCTTGAAAGTGACTATTCAAATAATCAATTTCTTCTAGGAAAATATTTTTCATTTCAATCCAGCCGCTATACCCTAACTTTTTAGCAATACGAATCAAAGTAGATGGATGCGTGTACGTACTTTCTGCTATTTGCTTGGCTGTTTGATCCTCAATATTTTCCCGCTGCTCAAACATATATTTTATAATTTCTGCCTCTGCTTGAGAGAATAGATCTTGCTTCATTTTCTCGGTTAATAACATCACGATCACCCCATTATTCTTACTATATCATATTTATCGTAAATGATATTTACAAAATGAGTGATTTTTTGTAAATGTATTGTGAACGGTGTTGGAGATATTCTATATAACCTTGTTTCCGCTTACAGATTTCATATAATAAAAGAAAAAGGAGGAATCATACATGTCAAAAGGTTTAAAGATTGTAACTATTGGTGGCGGTAGCAGTTATACCCCCGAATTAGTGGAAGGCTTTATTAACAGATATGAGGAACTACCTATTAAAGAAATGTGGCTTGTTGATATAGAAGAAGGTAAAGATAAAGTAAATATAGTAGCTGAAATGGCTCAACGGATGTGGGATAATTCCCCGTATGATGTAAAAGTGCATACAACATTAAATCGAAAGGAAGCATTAAAAGGTGCTGATTTCGTTACAACACAATTCAGAGTCGGGTTATTAAATGCTCGCGTGAAGGATGAAAGAATTCCGTTATCTTATGGAATGGTTGGCCAAGAAACCAATGGAGCTGGCGGAATTTTCAAAGCATTCCGTACCATCCCAATTATATTAGACATTGTGGAAGACATGAAAAAGCTTTGTCCAGATGCATGGTTAGTTAACTTCACTAACCCAGCCGGAATGGTAACTGATGCAGTCATTCGTTATGGTAAATGGGATAAAGTAATTGGGTTATGTAATGTTCCAGTCGGTGCGATGATGGCTGAACCGAAGCTACTTGATAAAACAGCAGATGAACTAATTTATTCATTTGCAGGGTTAAATCACTTCCATTGGCATCGTGTGCATGACTTGAAAGGAAATGATGTAACGTCAGATATTATTGATAAAATGTATGACAATGATTCTGGGATTCCAGCGAATATTCATGACATTCCATTCTTAAAGGAACAATTAAAGCAAATGAACATGATTCCTTGTGGTTATCACCGTTATTATTATCGTTATGAAGAAATGTTAGATAATCTGTTAAAAGACTACAACGACCCGACAAAAGGCACACGTGCACAAATAGTAAAGCAAACAGAGGCTGAATTGTTTGAGCTATATAAAGATCCAAACTTAAATTATAAGCCACAACAATTAGCTGAACGTGGCGGCGCCTACTATTCAGAAGCAGCTTGCGAAACGATCGCTTCGATCTACGCAAACAAAAACACACATATCGTCGTATCCACAAAAAATAACGGTGCAGTACCAGACCTAGCGCCTGATGATGTAATTGAGGTTTCGGCTTATGTTGGTGCATCTGGCGCTAAACCAATTGCCTTTGGTTCATTCCAACCTGCTGAAAGAGGTTGGCTACAATTAATGAAGAATATGGAATTATGTGTAGAAGAAGCTGCGGTTACAGGTGATTATGGCACAGCTTTACAAGCATTTATTATGAACCCACTCATTCCAAGCGGCGAAACAGCACAACGAGTATTAGACGAACTGTTAATTGCTCATAAAGACCACTTACCACAGTTTGCAGAGAAAATTGCGGAACTCGAGAAATCCGGTATTACAGTAAAGGATGAAGTGGCTAGAGAGTTGAAGTGAACAATATAAATGACGATCATTTAATCAAAACCAACAAACATCCGTTGGTTTTGATTAATTTTTTTAAAAGTTTTCTATCTTATTTAGACCTCAGGCATATCTTAATCAACTATTCTCATAACTTATTTTTTTCTTGCATATTAGTATATATATCAAATTATTTTTAAAGGACACTTTTTTTACGCAAAAATAATGATAACGTTTACATCTTATTTATTTATAAGGGGAGCCAATCAATGAATACTCGCCTCAAACAAATTTTACAAAAGTTACTAAACCTTAATGATTCGCAAACGAGTACAACGCTTGCTAGAGCATTGCAAGTTAGTCCGAAAACCATTCGCAATGATATAAAGAAATTAGGCACTCTACTAAACAATGACATCGCATATATTGAATCGATTCGAGGAAAAGGCTATTCTCTTCATATTACGAATGAAGAGAAATTTAAGAATTTCCTGCAACAGAATGTTGATGATAGCAATAACATTGTTTCAACAGAACATAATGACCGTGTACAATACTTAATAAAAAGGCTATTGTTACATTCCTCTTATATTAAGATAGACCAACTTGCTGAGGAATTATTTATTAGTCGAACAACCTTACAAACAGACTTAAAAAAGGTACGGACTATTTTCTGCGATTTTGACTTATCACTCATACATAAACCAAATTATGGTGTAAAAGTCGTTGGTGAAGAAATGAAGATTCGCTTCTGTATTTCCGAAAACCTTTTTAATCAACAGTATCAAGAATTAGATGAAACAATTAGTGGATTAGAGATCCTCCCCCAGAGTGAGGTTAAGGTAATTCGACATAGCATTCTCAATAAATTAAAAAAGTACAAATTAATCATCAGTGATATAAGTTTACTTAATCTAATAACCCATATATCTATTGCCTGTAATCGAATAAGAAATAACCAAGCAGTAAAAATATATCAAGACGAACTAACAAAAATCACAAATAATATCGAATATACCATTGCACAAGAAATTGTAATAGAAATCGAACAGAAGTTGCATGTCTCTTTTTCCACAAATGAGATAGCCTATTTAGCAATTCATTTACAAGGGTCTAAGAAAACACATTCCGAGTCCGATATCGAAACTGCAGAAATTGTTTTAGAGCAAGACATACAACAGTTGGCAAAACAAGTAGTTAATGAGATTGATCGTGTATATTCTCTAAATATTTCTGATGATAAAGAATTATTATTAGCATTAAGCTTACATTTAAAACCTGCAATCAATAGATATATGTATCAAATGAATCTAAGAAATCCTCTGTTAGAAGAAATAAAAAGTAAATACCCCTTCTCATTTGAGGTCGCACTTACAGGTGCAGAGGTTATAAATAATAAATTAGACATATCGATTGACGAAAATGAAATAGGATACATGGCTCTCCACCTTGAAACAGCAATGGAGAGACAAAGAAAAAATAATAACCATAAAAAACGTTGCTTGCTAGTCTGTGCAACTGGTTTAGGAACCGCACAGTTGCTATCAATAAAATTAGAAAATGAATTTAGTCATGAGCTCAAAATAATCGGTACTACAGAATACTATAATTTAACTAAACAACCACTGGACAACATTGACTTGATTATAAGTACAATTCCTATTCAAGAAGACTTAGATATTCCGATCATTGAAGTTAGTACAATACTTCGGAGTCAAGATGTTAACAAAATCAAAAAATTAATTCACAACGATTTTGAAGTTATGAATCATTATATGCGCGAAAAATTCACATACTTAAAACAAGAGATAAACTCCATGGAAGAAGCAATTGAATTTTTAGGACAAAACTTAATTAAGGCAAACATGGTAGAAGATAATTTTATTAACTCTGTTCTTGAACGAGAAAGATATTCCCCTACTAGCTTTGGGAATCTAGTTGCTTTTCCGCACGCTATGGAACCACAGACTAACGAAACCTTTTGGTCCATTCTTACGTTAAGTAATCCCATTCAATGGGGAGATAACCCAGTACAAATTATATATTTACTAAATATAAGCAAACATAATAAAATGGATGATTTAAAACCAATGTATGACGTTCTAATGAAGTTGTTCGAGAATCATACCTTATTACAAAATTTACTTCAATGTGAAACTTATGATACTTTTAGAAAAACAATAGCAAAATACTAAAAACAATCTAATGTAGACTAAATAGGTCTACATTCTTTTTTACTGTCAACTTTTTACCGTTGACAACGGTAAAAGATCATCTACAAATGATAGCGCTTTCGTTTTATGATATAAACATAAAGATAAATCACTCCTATTATCTTTATAAAAAGCATTTTTTAAAATCAACATGTTTGGTACTAAGTGGTATAAAGGAGGTGAAATCATCTCACATCACCAATCACCATAAGCCAGTCATAAAAAACAAAAGCAACAATAAATTTATGATTAGTTCACAATAGTACAACATTTGGCTGAAATAATTTTTCTGAATGGAGGAGTATTAGATGAAAAAAGTATTAATTATTTGTGCAGCTGGTATGTCTTCTTCTTTAATGGCAAAGAAAGTGACAGAATTTCTCAAAGAAAGAGGACACGACATTGAAGTAGAAGCTGTATCTGTTAATGAGGGTGGCGAAAAAATTAAGCAAGATCTTTTTAATCTATACCTAGTTAGCCCTCAAACAAAAATGTATTATAAACAACTAAAACAAGCAGGTGATCGTTTCGAAAAGCCAGTTGTTAATATACCACCACAAGCATATGCACCTATTCCTATGGGGATAGAAAAGTTAGGTAAATTAATCCTACAAGAACTGCCAAACAATTAAAACTTGAAGTGATTGCTTTTCTTTATAAAAATAACTCCAATTATAAAACCTAACTTTAAATGAGAGGAAGACATCGATGGAACAAGAACAAATTGAAAGTGTTGCTTTCAAAATCATAATGCATAGTGGCGAAGCGAGAACAATTATACATGAAGCATTTCAAGAAATGAAGGACGGAGAATTTGAATCCTCTAGCAACAAGTTGAATCAAGCAAAAGATGCATTATTATTAGCACACAAAGCACAAACGAAATTGCTTCAGCGTTATTCGTCTGGCGAGGAAATTAAAATAGATATCATTATGGTTCATGCTCAAGATCATCTAATGAATACGATGACTTTGAGAGATATAGCGTTAGAAATGTTAACTTTGCATAAAAAAACACAAAAGCTGATCAAATGAGGGATGTCTTATGAAAAAAATCGAAAAAGAGAGCGTAGAAGATAACAGAAGGAAATTAGCAATAAAATCAATGTATTATAATCGATATTTACTTGTAAGATACGTTTCTGCATTATTCTTTTTCACAAATTTATACTGGTTAATTTCCTTATCAATGAGTAGTTCGAACATGTACATTCTTCCTTTAGCATTGATGATTATTATATTATTTAGTGTTGCTGAACAAGTAAAAATATTTAGTAAGCATACAAATAATCCAAAACTTACTAAATACTGCTTTATGGCTATATTCTTCACAAATATTCTTTTAATAATTTCAACTTGTTTCTCACCTATTTTCACTAAGTTATATCCATTTCTCACTAATCAAGTTAAGTCTCAATTCATGGTTTTAACTGTTTTGTCTTTGGGATTACTGTTAAGCACCCTCATTCTTTTGCGTTTATACAAGATTAAACAGAATACAGATAAGCACTTTACACGCATTAAAGCGTATGAAGAAGCTATAAATTAATCATAGAAAAGGGGTATTTCAATGGAATCGGAAAATAGAGCATTCGGTTTGTTAGAAAAGTATCTGATGGGTCCTATGAGTGTCGTTGCTTCTTGGCGTTTTGTACGTGCAATTATGGGGGCTGGGGTAGCCTCAATACCATTCATTATTGTTGGTTCGATGTTCTTAGTGTTAAATGTGTTACCACAAGCTATGCCATTTTTGCAAGATTTTTTTGAGGGTACCTTCTTTAAGTTTAGTGATTTGTATATGTTGGCTAATAAAGCAACCATGGGCATACTAGCTTTATATTTTGGGCTTGTGATAGGCTATGAATATACTAAAATATTTGCAGAAGAAGAGGAATTAAACCTCTCTCCATTAAATGGTGCATTACTATCAATGTTTGCTTTCTTTATGACTATTCCTCAACTAGTTATAGAAAATGGGAGCATGTCTTTATTTGAGAAATCAGGTGATGGTACAGCAATTATCTCTGGATGGGAGGTTGCTGGAGACGGATTAAGTCGTTTAGGAGCTACAGGAATATTTTCTGCGATTATCATGGGGATTATTGCTGTTCAACTATATAGACTTTGCGTAAAACGAAATTGGCTTGTAAAAATGCCTGATACAGTACCTGATGGTGTTTCTAGAGCATTTACAGCATTAGTACCAGCATTTGTCGTCGCTATTGTTGTTCTACTAATCAATGGTGTACTTGTAATGGTGGGTACTGACATATTTAAACTGGTTGCTATTCCTTTTGGATTTGTTGTTAATCTTACTGATAGCTGGATTGGCCTTATGATTATTTACTTTTTAATTCATGCACTGTGGATCGTGGGAATCCACGGAGCCAATATTATGGGTGGATTTCTATTACCTATCGCTCTGACAAACATGCAACATAATATCGATGGAGCAAACATACCATTTGCTGGCGAGTTTCAAAATGCATTCGTTGTTATGGGTGGTTCTGGAGCAACATTAGGTTTGTGTATCTTCATTGCATTTCTAGCTAAATCAAAACAATTAAATGTTTTAGGAAAAGCAGCACTCGCACCCGGTATATTCAACATTAATGAACCGATAATTTTTGGTCTACCAGTCGTCTACAACCCATATCTTGCAGTGCCCTTCTTTTTAGCACCAATGGTTTCAGCAACTATAGGGTATTGGGCTATCAAACTACACATTGTTCAACCAGTTATTGCACAAGTACCTTGGCCAACACCAATAGGAATAGGAGCATTTATTAGTACAGGTGGATATTTCATGGCGCCAGTTGTTGCATTAATTTGTGGTTTAGCAGCATTTCTAGTTTGGCTACCATTTATTAAAATGTACGATAGTAAATTAGTAAAGCAAGAACAAGGCGGACCAGCAGTACTTTAAGCTTTCCAATAAAGAAAAACAGTTCACAAATAAAGATGCTATTCTTTCAGACAGAATAGCATCTTTATTTGTCAACTTTTCTTATTCTCTGGTCTGGTTTCAAAGTAGATGGTATGAAACAGATACTATGACAGAGAAAGTATCTGTTTTACCAAAAATCTATATTTACAACCAATTATTTGGGTTAATTTCTATAATTTATATAAAATTTTGATATAATTAAGTAAATAAGCTAGATTAAAATAATACCCAAACAGTACATGTCATAAAAGATCAATGATTTAAGTAATCGATAAGAACTCTTTGGTGATACGTTTTTTAGAACTTCAAAACATAGGAGGTATGAGATATGAAGGTCCACAAAATAGATCATGTCGGTGTAATCGTAAATGACCTGCCTACCGCTAAAGACTTTTTTATTGACCTTGGTCTTGAAGTATTAGGGGAAGCGGAAGTAGAAGGAGAATGGGTAGAACGGATAATTGGGCTTAGTGACGTTAAAGAGACAGTTGTAATGTTAGGGACGCCAGACGGCGAAGCAACTATAGAGCTAGTCAAATTCCATATGCCATTAGATAAAAAAGGGATTAAGGAATCGTTTGCAAATACATTAGGTATCCGGCATATTGCATTTTCTGTTGAAGATATTGAAGAAATTGTTACCAAGTTGAAAATGAAAGGCGCGGAACTTTTTGGTGAAATACAAAATTACAAAAACACTTATAAGTTATGCTATATTCGTGGGCCAGAAGGGATTATTTTAGAGTTGGCAGAGAAAATCAAATAAATGTTGAAGAGACTTTAATAAACAAACGTAGGAAGAATCTACTTATTGTACAATTAACATTCATATCCCTATTTCTTAATAGAATCTGATTAAGGAGGTTATCATTTGAAGAAACAAGTGTTGTTCATTCACAGTGCAGGACCCCAGGGAAGGAATCAAGGAAGTAGTCACTTAATCGCCTACTTACAAAAAAAATTGGTTCGAATTTTCATTTTAATTCTCCAACCATGCCAGTTCCTGAAAATCCAAATTACGCTCAGTGGAAGGACATACTAAAAGAAGAACTTTCTAATTTGGACGATAACTCTATTCTGATCGGCCATTCACTAGGTGGATCTGTCCTTTTAAAATACCTTTCTGAGGAAAATTGTGAGCCATCTATCTCAAGCTTGTTTATAATGGGAGCACCATACTGGGGCTTGGATGAAGATTGGCCATCTAAAGAATTTCAACTATCCGATGATTTCGCTTCAAGACTGCCTGAAATCTCACAAATCCATCTATATCAAAGCCGCAATGATGAAATAGTCCCTTTTGTTCATTTTGAGTGCTATGCCTATAAACTTCCACACGCGAAGACTAAAATTCTTGAAAACAGCGGGCATTTATTCCAGCAGGATCTGCCTGAACTCGTTTATGATATCAAGTCATCTAAGTAAGGGGGTAAATGTGTTGGCGTTAGATCTGTAAGACGAGTCTACGCCGTATGGCCATCATTGAAATCATGTATTAGGTAGTCTCTTCCGTCTAACGCAACACTGTCATACCCTCTTCGAATAGATTTTCAATACATAATTGCAAACTGCTTTGAGCACCTTAAATACCATTCTTCGTTTTGATGAATTTTCGGATTTAACCTAATTCTATTCATCCGCTTCTTCGGTATAAAAATACAAAACTTTACCTGTAACTGCATCCACTTCAGCTTCTACTTCTCCTCCGTCAACCAGTTCAATTTTCACTTCATAGATATATCGACCGTCATCTTCATCAAGCTCAGATTCTATATTTAACTGCTTATCATTATCATCCATACGTTCTAATACGATATCACTCGCTTCGACAGCTGTGATTAATCCATCGTTTTCGTCCAAAGGTTCTTGAACTCCAGGTTGCTTCTCATCCTTTGGCTGGTCAGCTGTTTGTTCCTCTTTTTTATCTTCAGTCTGGTTTTGTTCATCAGCTTTACCTGATTGGACAACCTTTTCCAATGCATCAATGTTAATAATTGCACCATCCACATCATCCACTTTAACTTCATAGACCCGCCCATCCTTATCAAGCTTAACAATATAATAGCCAGACTCTTTGATCGTATCTTCAACCGTCCCACCATAGAGGTCCTGCGCACGTTGACTGGCTGTCTCTGCTGATAGTGATTCTGTCTGAAATGGCCAAAAGTAAACAGCAATAATCATGACAAGAACACTCACTATTGAAATAATACTGATACGCTTAATCATTAGTTTCGCTCCTCCTTTCTATTCCTTCTATAGGAAAATCTACAATGAATTTAGTTCCTTGTGGCTCGTTCGCTTGTACCTGAATGGTTCCACCGTGTGATTTAGCAATCTCATAAGCGAGCGCCAAACCAAGCCCTGATCCACCTTTATTACGACTACGAGATTTATCAACACGAAAGAAGCGATCAAAAACATGCTCCCATTCTGCTGGATCAATACCTGGTCCGTGATCTGAAACAGTCAGCTTGATATTTGATTTGTTTTTCTCTAATGAAACAATTATTGGCGCTTCACCATATTTAACAGCATTATCAAGCAGGATAAACAGTAACTGTTGATACTTTTCTGCATCAATTAATACTGTTAATTCTGGACCATTTACAGACATTTCATCATTGGTTATCTGCTGCATTCGTTGGACAGCCTGCCTGCTTAACTGTGTAATATTATGTTGTTCTAAATCTAAAGCCCCTTGCTGATCTTCACGAGCTAAATCTAATAACTGTTTTACTAAATGCTGCATCCGAATCGTTTCAGAATGAATAGCTTCGATCGCTTCATCTCGTACAGAAGGGTCACTCTTTCCCCACCGAGACAATACGCTAGCATAGCTATTAATAACAGTTAGTGGTGTTTTAAGCTCATGAGAAGCATCCGAAACAAATTGCTGTTGACGAGAAAAATTACCTTCCAAGCGATCAATCATTCGATTAAACGTTCGAGTTAGCAAGCTTAATTCGTCATTCGTGCGGCTTTTTTGAGAAATGGTTTGAAAACTACCGCTTCTCTCCATATCATCCATCGTTGTGATCAATGCTCCAATTGGGTTAGTAATTAATCTTGCTAGTAAACGAGCACCAAATACAACTGGAAGCAAAATAAATAGTGCAGAGACAAACAGAACCCCTCGTAATACCCCTAATGTCTCTTCTTCTTGGACCAAACTTTCCGTAATCTCTAACGTTACTACTTGTCCATCACCCCAAATAAATGGATAGAAGACTGAGGCTGTTCTTCCAATGGAGGTCTTTCGTATAGCAGTTTGGTGATTTTCAGAATAAACAGGATCTACTTCACGCAGCTCTGGGAGGCGCGTGCCTATCGAAAGTACTTTTTCATCTGAGGAAATAACTCGTATCATTCCATTTGTAGGGGTGGATGCTTTAATTAATTGTGCGGTGGACTCCCCGCTGTCACTTTTCTGTAAAGCTTGTAAAATATCCTCGGATTGGTTATCTAACCGGTCTGTCACAGTTTTCACTAATAAATGATCTGATGCAAAGTAAATACCAATATGTGCAGCTAACAGAACGACAACAAGTAAGCCTGTGGTTAACAGTTGAATCCTTGTCTTTAACTTCATGTTATCTCACGCAATACGTAGCCGACGCCCCGAACCGTTTGAATTAAGGTTGCTTTAGAATTTCGGTCAATTTTTTGTCGTAAATAACGTATATATACATCCACAACATTCGTCTCTCCCACATAATCAAAGCCCCACACATTTTGTAATAGTTGATCACGGGTTAAGACGATATCTTTATTACGCAATAAGTAAATTAATAGATCAAATTCTCTTGGTGTTAATTCTATTAGATGACCTGCTCTTGTTACTTGTCTCGTTTGCAAATTTGCAAATAGATCTGCCACTGTAAAAACTTCAGATTCAACTGCTTTATCACGTTGGCGCAAGCAAACACGCACTCGAGCTAACAGTTCTTCCATGTCAAAAGGTTTCGTCACATAGTCATTCGCTCCTTGATCTAGTCCCGATACTTTATCTAATACCGCATCACGAGCTGTTAACATAATGACAGGGGTTGAATCACCGCTTGTTCTCAAACGACGTAAGATATCCATACCACTACGTTCTGGAAGCATCACATCTAGCAAAAGTAAATCCCAAGACTCACTTTCTGCCCGCATTAGCCCTTCATCACCTGTCTTAGCAGTTACCGCTTCATATCCTTCATGCTTCAATTCTAATGCTAATACACGTGCGATAGATGTTTCATCTTCCACAATCAATATCCGTGTCATTCTGCTTCCCCTCTCTCATTACGCCTAAATATTCTACTTATATTATAGCATTACACACTAATTAATTTACCGTTTCCACATATTCTAATCAAATTCTAATTTTCTTCTAAAGATGTTCTTATTTTTGAAGGATACAATGAAATTAACAAATTAAACAAGGAGGCAAACAATGAAAACTTTACTATTAACTACAATGGCTGGTGCATTATTATTCACAGGAGGATTTGCTGGAGCTGAGAATGTTGATGCAACAAACACAACAGACCAACTAAAACTACAAACAAATATTTTAAACAACTTAGAGCAATACACAGAATACGAGGTACTCGATGATCAAATTGACGATCTAGAAGATTACAACGTACAAATCGTGGAAGACAACCAAGGAAAACGTGTGATTATGTTAACGAATAATAATCAACAATTCAAAAGTATCTTTATTAAAGAAACAAACAGATTGAAAATCATTGATTTCGGCAAAGGACCAATTTTTAATCAAGTGATCACAGGTACAGATTTTCCAGAAGTAGATGATGATGACAACGAATCAGAAGAAGAAGAAGAAAATGAATCAACTGTAGATGTTGATGATTTTATCGAGTTTGACACATTAGAAGAAAAAATCAATGCAGATGATGATCATGCGCAAATCGTTGAAGATAACGAAAGCAAACGCGTGATGCTTGTAAGCAACGAAGATAATCAGAAGCAATATAAGAGCATTTTCGTGAAAGATACAAACAGACTAAAAATTATTGACTTAAAAGGCGGAGAAGTTTTTAATCAAATCATTCAAGCAGAACAACCAGAGTCTGATGATGATGAAAATGAATCAGAGGAAAACGAATCAGCTACCGACGTTGATGATTTTATCGAATTTGACATATTAGAAGAACAAGTCAATGCAGATGATGATAGTGCACGTATCGTTGAAGACAATCCGCACAAACGTGTGATGTTCGTAAGCAGTGAAGATAGCCATAAACAATACAAAAGCATTTTTGTAAAAGATACAAATAGATTAAAGATTATTGACTTACAAGGCGGACAAATATTCAACGAGATTATTAAGTAGATAGGACGAAAAGAGGTAAGGCCAGACTAGGCTTTACCTCTTTTTTTATCCAAATCTCACAGCTGACTTTTGCGTTGCTACACAAGCATTAGGCAGTCATTCACCTTAATGACGCTACACCTTTTTCCAGCATCTCCATCTGCAGTAATGTCTCTTCGTCAGTAATCGTCTTTTCTTTTCCATTTATAATAGCTTGGTACAAGTCATCGTAAATTCTTCCGTAGTCACCATCGACTGATTTAACGGTTTCCTCATGCATTGTACCTTCTGCATCGATATAGGTCAGGACGCCATAATGCTCTAACGTATCTACACCAAAGTCTTCATTATCAGGCATGTAAAATTGCTTTAAATGCTCTTCCTGACGATCCTTTGTTTGTTTTACAAAATGGCCTTTCTTTCCGTAAACGATAAAACTAGGTCTTTCTTTGATTCTAAAATAACTCGACTTCACCGATATTTTTAAACGACCATAATATAAATCCAGATCAAAATAGTCATTCATTCTGCCTTGTCCCAATAATTGCCGTACATCATAATGCACATGATCTGGCTTACCAAAGTAACTAATAACCTGGTCTAACGTATGGCAACCATGTCCATACAAAAAGGAGGAGTCAGAATCAAACGCATGCACCGATTCAGGTATATGCGGACGATAGTAGTCAAAGTGCATTTCAATTTCTAATAATTCGCCGAGTTTGCCGTTTTCAATAACCTTTTGAACGGTTAGAAAATCACTGTCGAACCTTCTATTCTGATAAGCTTGAACGATTAATGCTTTACTTTCGGCTAATGCAAATATTTCTTTTGCTTGTTCTGAGGTTTCCATAAATGGCTTTTCAACTAAGCAATGTTTATTATGCTCTAATACTTTTTTCGCGTATGCATAATGACTATCATGTTTCGTGCAAATCACAATCAACTGGATGTCTTTATCCTGCAACAATTCATCTAAATCAGCTGTATAATGAACACCTGAAATCTTCTCCCACTGATCACGTTCAGGGCTTCTTCGATAAATTGTTTTCACCTTAATATTCTCTCGTTGCAAGGCGAAAGGCAGATGATATCTATTTGTGCTTTTACCATTCCCAATATAACCAATCGTTAGCATGTGATCCTCCCTTTATGAAGAAAATTAGTCGTTAATATTTGTTCCTTTGTCTGTATTATACCACGTACAAATAATTATTTAGTTAACTACTAACACGCACTACCAAGATTTAATGTATAACAAAAAAACTGCCACTCATCCTATTCACAAGGAATAGACAAGCAACAGCTTCATATTAATTATTCATTTTATTATTTAAAAAATAGTGGTAAATGTTCTTTATGCGCCTCTAACATTTCATCTACAATTGCTTTTGCTGTAGTATCAGATGCAACTAACGGATTAATCGTTAATGCTAATATAGCTAAATCACGATCTCCTGTTACAGCAGCCTCAGACGCAACACGTTCAAATGATTTGATCTGTTGAACGAGACCGCGTACAGGTACAGGTAAGTCACCCATCGCGATTGGTTTCGGTCCTTCTTTTGTGATCACACAGCTAATTTCAACAGCGGAGTCATTAGGGATGCTCGCAATTGCACCATTATTTCTTGTATTAACTGGTTGAATATCTCTTTTGTCATTATAAATACTAGCGATCAACCGAACGGCCGCGTCAGAATAATATGCACCGCCACGTTGCTCTAATTGTGGTGGTTTAATGTCTAGATTAGGATCTTTATATAGTTCAAATAAATCTTTTTCTAGCTTATAAACGGTTTCTGCGCGTGTTCCTACTGTATCTGCTTCTTCTTTCACTTTTTCAAAAGCTTCACGCGTTTTATAGTAATAATTATGATAGTAAGATGGGATTGCCTTCAAAGATCTCAATAGTTCTGGCTCCCACTCCATACCTTGTATATTCTTCACGTTACCTTCTTCGTCTAGAGAAGTTAAGTTTTCAATTAATTCATCCATTACGCTAATGCCATCTAATTTAATATCTAGGCCGTAAACCATGTGATTTAATCCACCAAAATCAATTCGGACTCTAGAGTGGTCAACATCCATTAGCTTGGCAGCTGCACGCTCCATACCGATTGGTACATTACATAAGCCAACAACTTTATCAATATTAGAATATCTTAATACAGCTTCTGTTACCATTCCAGCTGGGTTTGTAAAGTTAATTAACCATGCATTCGGACAAAGCTCTTCCATCTCTTTACAGATGTCCAAAATAACCGGGATCGTGCGCAATCCTTTAAACAAGCCACCGGGTCCATTTGTTTCTTGACCTAAGACACCGTATTTTAACGGAATACGTTCATCTTTTCCACGTGCTTCCAATAAACCTACTCGAAGCTGTGTCGTAACAAAATCAGCATCTTTTAACGCTTCTCTACGATTTAGCGTTAAATGAACATCAATCGGTAAGCCTGCTTTTTTGATCATACGTTTTGCAAGATTACCTACAATTTCTAATTTTTCTTGACCTGCTTCAATATCAACTAACCAAATTTCTGATATTGGTAGCTCATCATAACTTTTGATAAACCCTTCAATTAATTCTGGTGTGTAGCTAGAACCGCCGCCAATTGTTGCAATTTTTATGCCTTTATTCACAAGATAGCCCTCCTAATAATATAAAAAATTATCTATTTATTTAAAATGCCGGATTATCTTTTTTGGCGGTTTGCATTTTCTTAAAATGATAATAAGCGCCAAGCATGCCTGCATCATTGTGATACTTACATGGTACAACCGGTATTTCAAACTCATGCCAGTAGTGATATTGTTTCAACTGTCTATTAATTGTTTCAAATAAGTAGGATTGTGCACTAACTCCCCCACCAATTAAAATTTTCTCCGGATTCAATGTTACACAGAGGTTAAAAATCCCTCTTGAGATATGTCCAACCCAATCATCAATCATTTTCTTTACATGCGGGTCGTTTAATGCAGCTTCAAAAATAGCTGTACCTTCCACATTTTCATCCGTTTGCATATAGCGCTTATAATCTGTAACTAGATTAGAGAAGCCCGCCGTCTGGTGCATATTTTTCTGTTCACCAGAAGTAAGATCTGTAATCATCATGCCATATTCACCGGCCCTGAGGTTAGAACCACGATAGATATCTCCATTTAAATAGATACAGCCACCTATACCTGTTCCAACTGTCATACAGATAAAACTTTCGCATCCTTGTGCGTTGCCTGAATTCCCCTCTGCTAAGGCAGCACAATTACCATCATTTTCTGTCTCTACTGGTAAGGAAAATTCTGTTTCTAGTAGATCTTTAATATTCTTTCCATCTAATGCGGTGATTGCTCCTGCACGTTCGGAATAACCAGTATGAACATCTATGTATCCAGGCATACTGATTGCTATACCACGAACATCAGAGCTAGCTTGATAAGTGCGAACGGTTGCAAATAAGTCAGTTAAAAATCGATCAAGATCTTTTCTCTCTGTCTTATAAGCACCTGTCGTTATTATTTCGCCATTTGAATTAATCAATCCGTGCTTTATTTTCGTACCCCCGAAATCAAAAGCTATTACATTGCTCATCTAATCACTCACAATCTAATAAAAAGGATCATTACTTCAATGATCGTAATGATCCAATTTATAATCGGAATTTATCTATTTAAGAACCAAATCGTTTATACATTTCAATCATTTCTTTTACTAACTCTTTGATTGTTTCTGTATTCATCAATTGGTCTTCAGCGTGCATTAGGAACAGAGAAAAAGATAGTTCCTCACCTGCAGCCTCTTTTTGGATTAATGAAGCATGTGCTTTATGCCCTTCAACAAAGAATGCTTGAGACTCATTTAATTTTTCTTCTGCTTGGTCGAAGTCTCCATTTTTAGCTGCATAAAGAGCTTCCATTACTAAACTTTTTGCTGATCCAACATTACTAATAATTTGAAACGGAATCATTTCTATATTTTCTTCAGTCATTTTCATTACACCTTTCAGTAACAACTTAAATATGTTTTATTTAAGCTTAATTTTCAAATTTTGATTTTCCCTATAGTGAATCGTATTATCTATTTATTTGTTTTCAATCATTTCTAAAGCAGTAGCTAGTACTTTTTCGCCATTCATCGTTCCATAATCTTGCATATTAATTGCGTCTACAGGAATACCTTTACCACTTAGTTCTTTTTCATATTGAGCTTTCATATAACGAACTTGTGGTCCTAGTAATAGTACATCTACATCTTTCTTTGCAAAAGCTTGGTTAGATTCTGAAGCTGAAACCGCAAAGATATCTGCTTCTAAACCTTGTGCTTCTGCTGCCTTTTGCATTTTTGATACTAATAAACTTGTACTCATTCCTGCTGAACAAACTAACATAATTGTTTTCATTGAAATTCTCCTCCAATTTTTGTGCCCTAAAAGATTTGGGTTTTTTTATATTTTTTATTGAAAACATTCTTACGGTTGAGCATATAAGCCTTCTCCTTTTAAATGATTTCAATCATTAGATAATAAACTTTTATCCTTATATTTAATCCGAGCAAACATCTCTTTAAAAGATGCGATACGTGTTTATCCTTCTCGATAAAAGTTAGTTAAGCCAAAAGATTTGCTTTTTTCGGATGTAGCTTCAAATTCACAATACTTTTCCTCTCTAGTCATTTTTATAACAATGGAGAGATTTAACAGATAGCCTTTTTCATTTCACTAACTATCCTGCAATTTTTTTTGCATAATCCTCTTCAATTAATTGAAGCATTTGTTTAAAACGCTTCTTCTTCATTGGGGACCAAACAATACCAATCAATGTATCATTCATACTTTGCATAAAACCGAATGATTCCATTTTCTCATGGTAATGCAATTCACAGTTTTCACTGTCTATAGAACGAATCTGATAGGATACTAAAAAGTCATTTTTATTGTTCGTTGTCCTATACTGATAAGATTCATTTTCCATCGCTTCTTCAATTTTAATGGTTGCATGGGAATGCTTTGAAAAAGTTTTCGTGTATTCGAATCCTTTCAACTGTTTAATGGTCAATTTTTTGTCTGTTTGTGCTTCTATATCGGCCAAAACAGATTTTATAATTGTCTCATATAAAAATTCGGCTGGAACTTTCATTTGTTTGACTATTTCCATTGGATTCACCTAATCTTTTTTCGTTTTTTTCTTATCCCTAATAATAAAATAAATTCCGACTGCAATTAGGAAGATAGCAGTAGTTAAATTAAAAATATTATATGTCCCTGTTTTTGCATTAGCACTTACTACAAATAATAGAAAGCCTAAACTAAGTAGAACCAATCCCGATTTACTCATTTTAATCACCCTTTTTATTCAACAGGGGAAACACGGAAGAACAGAACAGTTCCCCAAGGTTCACTTTTAATCACTTTTTTTGCTAGTTTTGATGCACTTTCTAAATCTTCCATATTCGTTTCAAAATAAAGGTTAATTCCCTTCTTTTCTTTATAGGAAAATTCAACACCATCTTCATTATAGTTGTTTAATAGATCAATAACCTTATCCTGGTGCACTGCTGAAGTAATTTCGATCAATTTTAAATCTCCTTTCTATTAATTATAAGAAGGATAAGCCACTTCACATTACGGAAGCGGCCTCCTTCAGTTAAGCATTATCCTTGTATTGAGTTGTCATCACTTTGTGATTCTACTACTGGATCATCCTTAGTTAAATCCGGATCTAACTTGTTCGCTGCGATAACAAATGGAAGCCAAATTGCGAATGACGCTAGCATACCTATCAATGTAACGATTGGTGCACGCCAGTCTGCCCCTGTTGCTAAGAACGATAGTAAGAATGGAGGAGTTACCCATACCACTTGCTGTGAAACTGGATCAACTAATCCCCAAATTGTTGCAAAATAACCAATTGAAACGGATACTACTGGTGAAAGCAAGAACGGTATGAACATGATTGGGTTTAATACGATTGGTAAACCAAACATGATCGGTTCGTTAATGTTAAAGATACCAGGACCTACTGAAAGGTTAGCGATCGTACGGTAATCTTTACGTTTAGAGAACAATAGAATAGCTATAATTAGGATAATAGTACCACCTGATCCGCCATACCAAGCATACGCATCAAATGAACCACGTACCCACATATAACCTTGTTCAATTACTAAATCAGTTCCACCTTGTTGGAACAAGTTCACGTTTTCTAATTGCGCAACCCCGAATACACCTTCCAAAATTGGAGCAAGTACGTTCGGACCATGGATTCCAAAGAACCAGAATAGTTGTACGAATAGAGCAACTAAGATAACTGCTCCAAAACCTTGAGACAAGCCTAGAAGTGGTACAGCTACAGTTTCCTGCAACCACTGTAAGAATGTCATACCAGGATTAATCTTAGAGAATACATAATAGAATAGACCAACAACATACAATGCAACAGTCGCAGGAATAATCGCTGCAAATGCTTTAGAAATAGCTGGCGGAACAGAATCCGGCAACTTGATTGTGATATCTCTTAACATTAATTTAACATAAATCATCGTAGCAACAAAGCCAACGATCATTGCAGTAAAGAATAAGTTAGCATCTAAGTTATTTAATGGAATCCAGCCCCAACCTGCTGCTGTGATTCCTTCAGTAGTCGCTGCCCAACCAGCATTATTAATTTGTTCTACTGTATCTGGATTTAAATTTAAACCTGTGATTGAACCAGAGAATGAGAATGTAATACCAGCAACTGAAGCCGCTGTAGAAACAATCCCACCAGATAATTCGTTTACGCCATATACTCTAGAAAGATTGTAACCCCAAGAAAATACGAAAATTAGACCGGCAATTGCAAGTGTTCCACTCCAAACGAAGCCGTTAATTGCAATTATATCTCTAATTATCGGGATTTCTCCCCCATTATAACCTTCAAAAAATTGTGGTGGTAAGTCACGTAAAAGTGCGTTAAGCATAACTGCTACAGAACCAGCCATTGTTGCTGGGATTGTTCCGACAAAAGCATCCCTTAGTGCTACTAAGTGCTTTTCTCCCCCAATTTTACCTGCAATAGGTAGGAAATACTTCTCTAGCCAAGTAATTAAAAACTTCATTAACAATACCCTCCCTTTACGGAATAATAAAATAAGATAAATACTAACACGATGTCACTTCTTGGAGTATCTTGTTTTGCCTAGCCCTTTCTATATTCTCTACATCACTCCTTTCAAGCCTGAATAACTAAAGGCTTAAATAGTCTTACTTGCTTGTAGTACCGCTTTTGTCAATCTATTAACTATTAACTATTTACTACTAACACGAACTGACAAAAGAAGTCTATAAAACATGTATTGTTAACAACAGATAGAACAATGTACTTTATAAACATTCTCTTGTTCTATCTGTCGACTCAACCATTTTTTGGTAATCGTTTTTAGAAATATTCTTTCTGAAATATGAGTAAGTGCTTACGTTTTGTTATGTATTACTTTTTACACTCGTTTCCAAAATCGTTGCCGCTAAATGAAAACGCATTCATTTGGAGCATTGTTAATTTATTTAATCCTACCTACTAGGATGATAATCAATCTTTTATAAAGGTTTGGAACTTGTAATAACTTAAATTGACTTAGGAAGGAAGCGTGTCAATTTGTTACAACAAAGATGGCATCTAGTATTGTTTCATTAAGCCAACTTTTAATAACGATTTTGTTTAGACTAAGAGGACGAATAACTGACATAGATAGTGTGTCATGTAGCATGGAAGCAAATAATTGGACTCGTTTTACATGATTAAAACATCCAATATCTCTTCTATAAATCCAGCAACCTACTATTCTATAGATATTCCATAAAATTGAGAATATCACATTCTTTTAAACTAAAGTTACTTGATTTACATTCATTATACTTACTGATCAGTCATTTGTATACTCTTTTTTATACTTTTTTAAAAAGTATCTCAAAATGTTAGTATTTTTTGTGAACGTATTGTTTATTATCATACAACTAATACATTTAATAATACAATATAACATTTGCGAAAAGCAAGATTAAATTTTATAAAACAATAGAATTACCGCAAGATACTTATTACTTAAATTGATTTAACGCCTTCTATTTTAGATTCTTTTTCACATTAAAAAAACAACCGAAAACCCTTTATATCGAGGATTAACGGCTGTTATAATCACAAAAAAATCTTAACTGGTTTTAAAAGTTTTTTTAACTTTTTCTCACTCACCATTCTTTTATGAAACAAATTTAAATTTTTAACAAGAAAATAATTTGTAAATAAAATACAAGGTTAAAAAAGTAAAACGCATTCAAATGTATCGGACTTTTTACACATTAAAAAGTTAAAAATTAAAGAAATATGCTAGAATCAAAAAAGTTGTTATGACAATTTTAACCCTTTTGTATAATAAATTGATTGTAATGACTAACTATAATAATTCTTTTGCTAGAAGGCGATAAACATCTAGGCGTTTTTCCTGTGAATGAGGGATACTGCAAATCATTGCTTCATCATAGCCATAATAAGCTTGTTCTTCCTGTAATGTAGCAGCAATTTCTTTTGCATCACCAACAAGATGCACGTTACGATTTTGATCAATAATCATTCGATCCATCTCTGTTAATGGATAATCGCGCGCTTCTTCTGGTGTCATCACGTTTGTGATTTGTCCACGCATGAATAACAACCGCCATATATCCTGTGGCTTCGCTTCGAATTCAGCTTCTTCCTTTGTCTCAGCAACTGTTACCATATAAGACACGTTTATTTCTGGTTGTTGCATAAATGCAGAAGGCTGGAAGTTCTTTTTATACATATCTAAAATCTCTTTGGATAGCTGTCCATTGAAAAACTGAGCAAATGAATAGCCAACACCTCTGCGCCCTGCTTCAACGGCACTATTACCACTTGAACCTAATAGCCAAGCTTCCGGCAAGACAATTTGATCTGGTGCTGCAATGGTTTTATGATAGATACGATCAGCTGGCACTTGATTATTAATTAGCTGTAAGGCTGTGTCGAATTTTTCATACATATTATTTAACATCGGCTGACGGCCTTCAGATAACGCATAAATCGCATGATTATCGCCACCAGGAGCACGACCAACCCCAAAATCTACCCGACCCGGTGCATAGGCACTTATTGTTTTGAACACTTCTGCCAATTTCAAAGGAGAATAATGCATCATCATCACTCCGCCAGTTCCGATTCGAATACGGTTTGTTTTAGCTGTTAAATAAGCTGTTGATATTTCAGGAGCAGAACTTGCAAACACATTCGCATCTGGACTAGCATGATGCTCTGCCATCCACATACGATGATATCCTAATTGATCTCCTAAAATCGCTAGCTCTTCCGCTTTTTTCAATGCGTCTGCCGCTGTATTCCCTCTCGTAATTGGTGCTTGATCTAGAATACTTAGTCTCATCTAGAAAACTTCCTCTCCATAAAATCGTTCTTATTCGATCCAGTGTAAAATACTAGCTATAGAAAGTAAATTATTATGATCCTACATTAGTTCTTATATTATTAGAAAAAAGGCGCAAGGAAACCCCTGCGCCTTTGTGTAACTTATTATTTTATTAGATCTACGTATCGATTAATTCCACAAACCGTCGTCTTCAAGCTTCTTCTTCCCTTTGAAAGCGAAGATAACAAGTACGATATTAATGATAAGCATTGCGATAATTAAGTATAGTACAGATGTATAGCTACCAGTAAGGTCAAACACGAAGCCATAACCAGGTAACGCAACAATTCCTGCTACCGCTAAGCCGATACCAATCGTTGCATAGATTTCACTGTATTCTTTTCTTCCAAAAATAGAAGTAGTAAGTAATGGTCCTAATGTGCCGATTGATGCAGTTACAAATCCAAAAATACCAATTGCTACGGTGAATATAATTGGATTACCAGGAACAAAAATTAACATGGCAACGGCTACAATCCCACTAAGCATTGAAATAATTGCCGTGTTTTTTGGTCCAATTTTATCAGACATGAAACCAAACGCTAACGCACCTACTAACATTCCAACCATGAACGCACCCATTACTTGACCAGCAAAACCAACATCATATCCAATCCCAACTGCATATGGTCCGATGTGTTGCGCAAAGCTTCCGATCGCTGTCATGAAAAATAGGAATAACAGCATTGAATAGAAAGCCATCGACTTTTTAGCTGCAGCAAATGTTACACCACGTTCTACTTCCTCTTCCGAAGTACCGTCATCATTTTTCTTGTTCTTTGCACCATATGGTAATAGACCTTTATCCTGTGGTAATTTACGAATTAACAACAGAACAACTGGAATAATAATTGCAACAGCACCAACACCCAGGATCATGTAAGCATTACGCCATCCTTGTGTTTCAATCAAGCTTCCTGCTAATGGTTGAATAAATGCACCGAACAATCCAACTGCTGCCATCATAATCCCCATTGCTAAACCATTCTTCTCTTTAAACCAACGATTAATTAGGACAGGACCTGCCATTGTCGTCACAAAAATCGCACCGAACGCCATTGGAACAGACAGGATATACCATCCCCATACAGAATCTAGAAAACCAAATAAAGCGAAAGATCCACCTTGTAAAATAATTGCTAGAACCAAAAGACCCCTAATATCATATTTGGCCATCAATTTACCTGCTAAAGGCAGAAACAACATTGTTACAATTGAAGAAATGCTAAGATAAATAGATAAATTCCCAATGCCAATTCCTAAGTCTTTTGATACTGGAGCTAAAAACAATCCTCCGGCATTATTCAGACCACCTCTTGCTAGACCAATCATAATAGATAAACCAATTAATACAAACCACGCAAAGTGAATCTTACCCTTTTTTTCCATCCCCATCGTTCAAATCCCCCTTTGTTTAACTTGAAACATATAATAAATTAACTTATTCAGTCTTCATTTCATCCCCTATGAAGCTGAATTCCCCTATGCAAAAACACCCCTTTAATTTTCTAAACATTCACTCCATTTCCTAGATATATTATTTTTGCACCTTCATCATAAAATGCATTGACTAACAAGTCAATCAATGCTACTCAATTTTGACGAAAATATGAAATCGTTATCATTTTTTAATTTCCCTATTCTTTTTGTATGTGAAAAATGGTATAATAGAAAGAATTTATTAAAAAAGACATACGAGTGAGGGGGATGATTATGGCGAGAAGCGAAGAGCAGTTTAAAGAAATACGCGATCAACGATATGAAGAAATAAGCAACGCTGCACTTAAAATTTTTGCACGCAAAGGATTCGCAGGTACAAAGATTAGTGATATTACATCGTCTATTCACCTAAGCCATGGATTACTCTATCACTATTTCAAGTCAAAAGAAGATATCTACGTCTCTCTTATTACAAATGTGCTAGATTTGTTTAACCAAGCGATCCATGAAGCAGAACAATTACCTGGCACCCCTTACGACAAGCTCTACTGGGTAACTGAGCTCACGTTTAAAGGTGATGCTGGGGTTGCGCTTGATCGACACATGCTGATGATGGGAGCGCTACACGCTGATTTCCTTACAGAGCAAACGAAACAAATGATTAAACAACGCTACGAAGCATCATTAAGACGTATTGGTGATCTGGTCAAGGCTGGCCAACAGGAAGGTATCTTCAAGCAGGGGGATCACATGGAACTTGCAGCCTATTATATGTCCCTTTCACAAGGACTAATGCTTTGGAATGCAAAAGGATTATACCCAATAAACGTTACGGCAGACATGGTGATGCAACCATTACTAGCCAGCGAACAGGCATAAATACAACAAGCTTACAAACGAGTGAGCTTGTTTTTTATTTCGTTTGGAGATCTTTTGAAGATGCTCGGCGCGAAACGATTATTTATCTAGCATTTTGTTTCATTAGACTAGTGGAAAAAGAATTATTTTTAAAAAAAAACTTGATTAATTTCACAAAAGCTAGTAAACTGATTTGGTGTTTAATAAATGATTTACCTGTATAACCTCAGAATATGGCTTGAGGGTCTCTACCAGGAACCATAAAATCCTGATTACAGAAAATGAACTATTCATTTTTTGTAATCAGGATTTTTTTATTTCCAAATGTTATAGAGAACATAGATACATCAGAAAAGGAGAAGAACAACATATGAATTTAAAAGTTTTTATACTCGCATTATCCACCGTAGCAGTTGGACTTGTAGAATTAGTCGTTGGAGGTATCCTGCCATCGATTGCAAAAGATTTAAACATTACATTAAGTTCTGCAGGACAATTAATTACAGTTTTCGCACTAATATATGCTATTGCAGGACCTGTATTACTAGTATTAACTAGCAAAATGGAACGAAAGAAAGTATACCTTATCTCTTTATTTGCATTCTTCATCGGTAATATTATGACTTATGTCAGCCCGACATTTACCTTGATGATGGTTGCAAGGGTATTAACAGCAATGAGTACAGCATTGATCGTCGTTCTATCTTTAACGATCGCATCAAAAATTGTCGCACCAGAACACCGTGCAAAAGCACTTGGTCTTATTTATATGGGGATTAGCTCATCGCTTGTAATGGGTGTACCATTAGGAATTTTGATTTCTGAGCAATTCGGCTGGCGTATTATCTTTCTTGGCATTGCAATACTAGCAATCGGTTCATTTATTCTAATCTCGATCTTTTTAGAAAAGATCCCGGGCGAAAAAACTGTGCCATTAAAGCAACAATTAAAAGCAGTGAGCAGCTTTAAATTAGGAAGCGCCCACCTTGCGACATTGTTTATGTTAGCAGGACACTATACCTTATATGCATATTTCACACCATTTTTAGAAACAGAACTTGGTCTAAATTCCACTTGGATTAGTGTTAGTTATCTATTATTCGGTGTTGCAGCAGTGAGCGGTGGTGCATTTGGCGGAATTCTTTCCGATCGAATCGGCCCACCAAAAAGTATCATTGCAGTGATCGTCGCATTCGCTGCCATTCTATTCATCTTGCCATTTACTACATTCTCGATAGTAGTATTCATTCCGGTGATGATGATCTGGGCAGCATTAAGTTGGAGTCTAGCACCACCACAACAAAGTTATTTGATACAAACAGATCCTGTTACATCAGATATTCAGCAAAGCTTTAACAACTCAGCCTTACAAGTCGGTATTTCACTTGGATCAGCCTATGGGGGAGTCGTGTTGAATTTCTCAAGTTCGATTTCTAATATGGCTTGGTTCGGCGGTATCCTTGTTATTATTTCCTTAGCGTTTGCAGTGTTTTCTTTAACGAGAAAGACAGCTGTAACGGACAATGGAAAAGTTGGATTGGGTGTAGAGGCGAATGGTTGATTAGGGATTATAGATTAAAGGAAAGCACCACTCATGGTTTTGGGTGGTGCTGTTTTATTGAGAAGAATCAAAATAAGGTATGCTAATATTCACTATAACAGTTTGGATAATTGACCTTTACTTCACTCTTATCCATTGCCAGTATCGTCGCTTGCCTTTTTTTGTAAAGATACACTATCTTGATACTGTTGCAGCGACTTATCAAAGGGGAAATGTCCCCACAGTGTTTAGCAGGACCATACAGTTGAATCTTTGTGCCTTTAATTCACCTTTCTATTTATTTTATAAAACATTTTTGCTTTTATTTGAACTCGGTCTAACTGATCTTAACTAACTTTTTCGACAAGTGCAATTCATTTAATTCTAAAATAACCAGTCCATTTGTGATATCGCTAAACTATTTAGGAGATTATATAAATCTACATAAAAGAGGTAAATAAGCCTTATTAAAATACTATGAAAGGTCCTTTTCTATAAGTAATCGTTTAAAATTTTTAAATACTATCTCCTTAAAGTCTGGTATAAATCGTTCAATTTCCATATAAATATTACTTATATCTTTTGGATAAATTATTTTTTTATTAAACCTAACAAATGGTCCATCAGTTTCAAACAATAGCAAGTTTTTAGGAATTCGCTCAATGGCTTTTTGACCACTCTTTGTTAAAAGCATTTTAGGGTTTATTGAAAAATAATACCCATTATCTACAAATTTATCCAATGTAGTTAATTTCCCAGAATACCAATGTAAAATAGCATGTTTTACATTATTATTCACAAGTACCTTTAACACATCGTCTTCTGAATGGTTTGAATGTACTGAGTACACTCTTCCTTTTGAAAAATGTGGCGAAGTAACAAAGTCGAATATCTCATACTGTTTTTGTCGTATTTCTTTAAATTCCTCCTTATAGTCTAATCCAACTTCTCCGATATACCTTGTGTCACTAATATATTTTTCAAACAGTTGATATTTAAACTCAAAATCACTTGCAACTTGTGGGTGATAACCCAAACATAGTCTTACATATTTATAGTTGTTAAATGCCTTTTGATGTTTTTCGTATAATTCAGGTAAGTTTGTGACAAACAACGTATAAATACGGTTCTTTTCATAACTGTCAGCTATTTGATTTGGATATGGATAAAAATCTATATGGACATGAGTGTCAATTAGGGGCATACTTTTCTAAAAACCTTTCAAATTCATTTGAGAACTTCTGGAACATTTCCTTATTACATTTTAAGTAATCCTCAATTCCTTGATAATACTCCTTTTTTACATCCAATTCAAAGTAAATTCTTTTCTCTCTAATTAGATTACAATAGTCTATAAAGTACTGAATGTTAGATTCATAATCCTTTCGATAAGGATCTTTTGTAATGTCAGAGTACTTTATATTATATCCATAATAGTATTTATCATCATACTCTTCATTATCATAAGCTGCAATTGATATTTTTCTAAGTAAGCAAGGAATACATATGCCACACTGCCCCTTATGTATTCTTTCTGGATGTGTCCTACTCTGACCACATGTAAAAGTATGTTTAATTTGTGATTTAAATTTTAAATCCATTTTATTAATAATTTGTCCTTTTGTTTCAAACATGAAAGGCTGATTTATTTCAATTTCAAAATTCTGTTTAAAAAGAATTTTATTATAGAGATATATGGTCTTCGGGTGAGTTGTTTTTGTTGTAAATCTACCGGCGATTTCTGGATTTAATGAAAGTATTCCATTTTCGTACAAATACACTTTCTTAGAGTTATTAAAAAAAGAATTGGCGACTGCAAGTGCTATATACAATAGTGATCTAGTTGCTTGAGTGTAGGTTTTCTTTCTTAAATTTGGTTTATCTATTAGTAAAATTTTAGATTCTGCACTATAAATTTTTTTATAAAACTCTGCAACCTTCCTTTGTCGAGTAGCTTCCTCGCTCTTGTTAACAAATCCAATATAATCGCTATTTATCCCATTCTTAAAATTAAAAAACGCTCCAGATAATGAGTCTAATCCTCCTGAAAATAATGTCGTGTTAAAATCTGAATTAATTGAAAGTGTAATATTTTCAAAGGGGTCAAGTTTATTTTTATAAAAACTTAGGTTATATTCATCACCCGAAACCCAATTAGCAAGTTCTTCAATATCTCTTTTGACACCCTCCCAAAAAAAGGGCTGAAAAAGTGGAATATCTAACTTTATTTTTCTTGGCCTATCCCCAACTTTTGCTTCATAAATATCTGCACAATAGATACCACCCATTATAGCAACAAAATCTAATGGTCTAATGTTTGATTCTTCATCGCTATATGAAAAATCTTTTAATAAGTCTTTGTGTAGGTTAGCAAGGAATTGATAATCTAGTGCCATCAAAATATCCCGAATTCAGCATTATTTGTATTTTTAGTAATTACCTCTAATAAGTTGTTGAACGAAAGCTTCCTATCAACAAATTCATTTACTTTAGAATATACTTCAGTATTCATTATTTTATCCGCTAGCGTGGAAACCATTTTCTCTATCTGTGTATATGATAAATTTTCATAGCTATCCTTTAGGGTTTCGTATAGGTCATTCAAAAGAAGTTGGTAGACTACTTGATAAAATAATAGTTGTGAAAATACATATACATTATAAAATTCATCATCTATTAGATGACCCATAACAATTTTAAGTGCCTTCTCTAAAACTTTGGAATTAATTTTGCTCTCTTCTTCAATTTCTTTTAATATCATTTCTATAAATTCTTGCTGTGTAAGCTCATCTTCAATCATTTCTTTTTTTGTTTTGCCATTAAACCCGTTACTATTTAAGGAAATAAACTTTTTAGTTACTACCTCTATTGAAGTGTTAACTACTTCTTCATTATCCAAAGATTTTTTTAAAGATTCCTGAGACAAAACCACTCTGGAGATATCAGGAGCAAATTCATTTAATTGATCTAAAGGCTTTTCTTTAAGTAATTTTTTTATTTCATTATTCATGTTCTTTTTTGAGGTTCCCATTATATAATCCCTCTTTTCTAAAAAGATTTTTTTATTATTAAAAAATAAAATATACAATTATTTTAAATATAAACCCAAATTATATCTCCTAATGCGGATCGATCCTCTCTAAAAATAACATTATCGTTTTTTATTCATATCCACCCTCCGACTTAGCAACTTCTCCCCAATTAGTAAAGAATTCATTATTTTAATAATTTCTATTTATATGCTCCAATCTCTTTTCAAAATAAGTGGCTAATTCTTCATCGATACAATATATATAGCAACCTTTTTGTCCTCTAGTCATTAACGTTCTATAAGTATTTCGAATCACTTCGTCAGCGGTTTTTGCAGCTTCCTCTGGGTTTTCTTTAAACATCTTCTTAATACCAAATAACGCTCTATCTGTTTTGGCTCTTTTCGTATAATCGATAATTAATTTCTCATCAACACAACTTAAATCATCACCAATAATAACACCGACATAATCGAATTCAAGTCCCTGGCATGTGCGAATACAACCATCCTCATTTATAGAATCTTTGTCTATTGCCCATGTGGCTGTATTACCAAGGTTCCAGCTCATTCTAAAGTTATGCTCCGGTATAACAATGTCAACATAATCAGGTTTTTCTCTTCCTTTTTTGTCCCAATTCCAACAGTATCCCGCAACCATCCTTGATTTATTATTGTTCTCGTTTAATCTCTATATCTCTGACTTAAGCTCATTCGGATCATCGAATACACGGAAATCATATTGTGTAGCCATGTACTGACTGTTGACTGTCTCTCTTATTTGTAGTACATCATCAAGCCAAGCTAAATAACCGTCTGATCCATTACATCTAAACTGTGATTCCAAATGCATCACCTCAATATTTGCGTTATTCTCTTTTGCAAATTTTTTAATTTGGTTCGGGCTACCAACATCGTTAATCGTTACCTTCTGTCTTTCATCTATGAAAAAGATTGAAAACTTCGATGCATTAATAATTCCCTTTGTTTGATTTTCTCCCAAGTTTTGAAACATTCCTGATTTCTCGTTTAATCGATGCGTTTCATCAACAATCAGCGCATCAAACTCATCTTTTGGAGCGTCAATATAGCTACCAGAACCCTTAAAAAGGTTTTCAATATACCCTTTGCGAAAATCTCGCTTTAGTTTAGTGGAATATACATGCCTTAGCGCAACGTTTTTTGTAACATATTGACTCACCATATGTCGCTTTGTTAGCTCTACTAGTAAATTTATTGCTAATACAGACTTACCTGTGCCAGGACCACCATTTATAACTAATACTTGCTTAGTTCCTGTACGAACAGCTTTTTCGGCCATATATATAGCTTGTTCATACACAACCTTTTGATCATCAATCATAATAAACTCTTGATTACCTTTTAACATTTGATTTAGAGCATCTTGCAGGGACTTGGATGGTCTAATTTTTCCTTTTTCAATTTTATACAGGTTTTCTTTGTTATCCCCTACAGTAATATAGCGTTTAATAAAGTTACGTAGTTTTTGAGAATCGCCTTTAACAAATATCGGAGCCTGTTCAATATAGAAGCTGTAGATATTATCAGATAGAGGATCATCTTTTTGAGTGATATAATTATGTAAATACGCACAAGGATAAAGTTGCATTTCCTCCTTCTGTGCATTTTCATTATAGTCTTTAATAAGCGAAGCATAGGATGAAGCTTGATAGGATGGATGAGTTGTTTCTCTAATCCCTTTGTTTAAATACGTTTTTACAATAGCTTCCTTTCCCTCTACTTTCTCTACGGCTTCCCACTGTTTCAATTCCAGAATGATAATTGAATTTTTCTCTTTATTTCTTCCACTAATAATAAAATCTACTCTTCTTGATGTATGTGGGATTTTAAATTCTATTGCAACACCAGCTTCATCAGGAATTTCGCGATCACTTAATACTCTATACATATATTGCATAGAGTTGTCCCAAGATCGTACTTCTCTCTCATTAATTTTCCCAATCTTTTCAGTGTAGTTTTTAGTAATATTGTTTACTAGTTCATCATTAAATACGTCATCAAGAAAGTCTGTCTTAGTAGATTCGTATACAATCATGCTCTTCAACTCCGTTTGTCTGAATTGATGTAGTTGTTTATGTAACGGTGAATACGGTTTTTAATTTTTGGATAAATACCATCTAGGTAATTTTATTTATTATTAAACTTATTCATCATAGTAAATTGTACCATTTTATTGGATATAAAAACATATCATTCTATTATTTTGTGACTTTTAATTCTTATGTTTGGTAGATTTAGCTTAATGTTTGAACATAGGATATTCGGTCGCAATAAATAAAAAAGAGAGGCTTCACCTATGAATAGTGAACCCTCTCAATATATTTATATTATTTTATCAAGTAAGTTCTATCCTTACTATGTCCATATAAAATCACCCATACAACAAATCGACCGTTTTCACTCTTTCACAGCATTCTTAGTCATTGTCTCCAATACTTGTTTGAAGATTTCAAGATCCTCTTCAGGAATACCTTCGACGACGTAATTTTTAAAATTCTCGGCAATAGGAAGTAATTCGTGATACCCTTTTTCTCCCTTAGGACTCAACTCTAGTTGTTTAATTCGCTTATCTTTAACGGATTCTAAACGGTACAAAAAGCCCTCTGATTCCATCTTTTGAATGAGTCTGACAACGCTTGGTTCTTTGATGCTCATTTTGTCTGCCAGTTCTTTCTGTGTAATACGTTCATTATTATATATATAATACATCGCAGTCCACTGACTTCTTGTTATATGATACGGCCTAAATTCGTTGTCTAGGGCTTCTTCAAATAGTTTTGAACTCTTGTTTGTAATGCAGGCAAGACAGTCATCCAAATTAAACAATATAAGCACCAACCATTCTTAACTTTTTTTCGGTGTTATTTTCCATCTCACTATTATAGCAAATAATTAGTGTAGATGCTGAAAAATGCTTCAATTTGGATACGTATTATATTTCATCGAACAATCTCTTTTCCTATTACTCAGGATAAAATTACTAAAGTACTCGTTCTTGGCATTTCTTTTAATTGAAGTTTAACCTATGCTTCGTGCAGCGCTCCGATACTTAATCCCATTGCCGCTTCGTGAATTACTTCAGCAGTAGTTGGGTGTGCAAAAATAGTTTCCGTAATTTGCTGTTCGGTAAGGTCATTTGCGATCGCAAGCGTGAGGCTACTAATTAAAGAAGAAGCATCTGGGCCTATAATGGAACCCCCAACAATCTTTCCAGATGGATTATCTTTTATCAGTTTAATAAAGCCATTCGGCTCATTCATTGTTAGTGCTTTACCATTACTAGAAAACGACACCTTACTTACACGATAATCGATTCCTTGCTCCTTACATTCATATTCCTCCAGTCCTACGCTAGCAATTTCCGGAGAGGTAAAAATAACATTAGGTACAGCAGTATAATCCATTTCTGCTTTTTCTCCAAGTATTGTATCGACAGCATTAATACCTTGGTGTGATGCGACATGAGCAAGTTGCATAATGTTAGTCACATCACCAATTGCGTAGATGTGCGCCACATTTGTTCGCATCTGTTTATCAACTGCAATCCCTTTGCCCTGCTCATTTAACTGAACCCCAGCCTTATCAAGATCCAGCCCATCTATATTTGGTTCACGACCGATCGCAACGAGAACTTTTTCGCTCACTAATAGCTCTTCTCCACTAGCTGTCACATAGGTTACAACGGCTTGTCCATTATTCGCTTGTTGAATTTTAGATACTTTTGCTCCAGTATGAACATGGATTCCTGCCTGCTGTGCTTGTTGTTCAAGCGCTTCTGTTACATCACTGTCTAGCATGTTAAGAAGACGGTCCATAAATTCTACCACGTGCACCTCAACGCCAAGGTTACGGTAAAGAAAAGCAAATTCCATACCGATGACGCCACCACCGATGATCGTAATACTCTTTGGTAATTCCGTATTAGATAGAGCATCTGTGCTGTTCATGACAAATGGTAGGTCAATACCTGGAATATTCACCTTAGAAATTTTTGAACCTGTCGCTATGATGATATCCTTTGCGGAAATTTCGTAGGTCTTTTCACCAGTTACACCGACTTTGTCTTCAGAAAGGAAGGATGCATTCCCACGGATTACCTGGATATCGTTCTTGTCCATTAAGAAGGCAATACCAGATACGAGTTGATCCACTACTTCTTCCTTACGACGAATAATCTGCTTCATATTTACTTGAAGACTTGAGCCTGTTTCGATTCCAAACAAAGCACTATGCTTCACGCTATGGCAAATCTCTGAAGATTTAACGAGAGACTTCGTAGGTATACATCCTACATTTAAGCAGGTGCCTCCTAATGTCTCTTCTTTTTCTACTAAAGCGACACGAAGCCCTTTTTTCGCTGCATAAATCGCAGAAACATATCCACCTGGTCCAGCACCAATAATGAGTAAGTCCACATCCATTTCATTCGTTGTTTCTTCCTCGTTTGTTACTTGCTGGTCGAGTTTAGCTTCTGTGTTATTCGCTTCGATTGGCTCCATTTCTAGAAGCACTTGATTTGAGGAAACCTCACTTCCTTCTTCAACAAGTATGTGAGTAATGACTCCATTTTCAGTGGCACTAATTTGGCGATTGCCTTTACTCGTTTCAACTTCCATTACGATATCACCAGCTAACACCTGGCTACCATTAGAAACATGAATTTCTCCGACTATTCCCTTTTTCCCACCTGGAATTAAAGACATCTTAATTTGCATCGTTATTCTCCTCAATTGTATAAGAAGGGGTTATGTAGGCCCCTTCTTGTCTAAGAATTAATATCTAACTACGCCTGATTGTACTAATTTCACACCGTTTGCAAGACAATCTCCTACTGGACACACCTTCTCAATGAATTCCGCGAAGGCTTCTGCTTTTTCTTGAGATTCGTTCGTTTTAAAATGCATAGAAAAACGAATTTCTTGAAAGCCTGGTCTTACATCAGCAAGTCCCATGAAACCATCCGGATCTAAATCGCCTTCCAATTCAACATGAAATTCTTCAAAAGAAAAATCATGCGCTTCGGCAAATGCACTTGCAACGATAGATTGGCAAGCACCTAGTGCACATAATACTATTTCAACAGGATTCATTGCTTTATCCGTTCCGCCTAAATCCTCTGGTTCATCTGCAAAAATTTTAAATCCTCTGGAATTACATTCAACTTGAAGGCCCTCTGGTAATTTTTTCGTAACTGCTTTAAATGTAGTCAACATAATTTTGTTCCTCCTAATAAAGTTTGTGAAGTATTTAACATATAAATAGATCTTAGCACCGTTCTTTTAAAAAGTAAATAGTTAGCTAAGTAACTTTTATTTAGTAATTTTTAGAAAGTCATATAAAGATGGGGTCAAACCTTGAAATAATAACAAAAATGACTGGAGAAGAAATTGCTAGCTGCAATGCATTCCTCTCCGGTCAAATCGTTCACGTCATATATTTTAGCTTAACCAGGAAGGATAGCTCCCTCCCGGTTAAGCTTTGAAATTTGATAACTCGCTTAAAAATAAGTGTCTTTTAATCATGCAAGCAAACAACGAGACGTATTTCAGTCATCATTAGATTGCTAACTTATAATTTTTCTCCATTAGTTGCAATAACTTCTTTGTACCAGTGGAATGAATCTTTTCTATAACGTTCCAAGCTTCCTTCACCTTTGTCATCTTGGTCTACGTAGATAAATCCGTAACGTTTAGTCATTTGAGAAGTACCACAGCTAACTAAGTCGATACATCCCCAAGTTGTATAACCCATCAAATCAACGCCGTCTTTAATCGCTTCTTTCATCTGAATAACATGCTTTTCTAGATAATCAATTCGATAATCATCATGCACTTTACCATCTGCTGTTAATTCATCTTTCGCTCCAAGTCCATTTTCACACACAAATAAAGGAATCTCATAGCGATCATAAAGCTTGATTAGTGAAATACGTAATCCAATTGGGTCAATCGGCCAATCCCATTGCGTTAACTCTAAGTGTTCATTTTTGATAGGACTATCAAAGGTACCCGCAAGCTTAGAAGCATCTTCTCTCGCTTCTGTCACGTGAGACATGTAGTAACTAATTGCTACATAATCGACCTTTCCTTCCTTCAAGATCTCAGCATCGCCTTCTTCCATTTCAACGTTAATATTATTATCTTCAAAATAACGTGTCATATAAGTAGGATATTCTCCTCTTACTTGCACATCTGGATAGAAATAATTCAGTTGATTTGATTTTAGAGCTTGTAGCTGATCTTCAGGCTTTGTTGTTAAGGCATAAGATTCGATTTGGTTAATCATACAACCAATCTTGCCATCTGGAATGATCTCTTTCATTGCTTTAACAGCTAATGCACTAGCTAAAAACTGGTTATGGGAAGCTTGATAAGCTGCCTCTAAAGGATCATCAACTAAATCAGCTAGCACACCCGCTCCTGTGTATAAGCTATTTAGATTCATATTCATTTCATTAAAAGTAATCCAATATTTCACTTTGTCTTTATAGCGATTTAAAATAACACGAGCAAATTTTTCGAACAACGGGATTAACTGTCTGCTAACCCAACCGTTGTATTTTTCTGTAAGCGTGATTGGCATCTCGTAGTGTGACATCGTTACTAATGGCTCGATGCCGTATTTTTTACATTCATCAAATACCTTATCGTAAAATTCTAATCCCTGTTCATTCGGCTCATCCTCTAAGCCTGTTGGGAAAATTCGCGCCCATGAAATAGAAAGTCTAAATGTTTTAAATCCCATCTCGGCAAATAAAGCAATATCTTCTTTATAACGATTATAAAAATCAATTCCCCAACGCTTTGGAAATAAATAATCATCTGGATTCTCTTTGTAAGCTTTGAGCTCCTCTGAGCTAACGTTAAATGTAAAGTTATCTACTTTTCCCTTTGCGTATGGATCTTTGTATGCCGCAAAATCTGATGTTGATAATCCCTTTCCATCTGTCAAATATGCTCCTTCTATCTGGTTCGCAGCAGTCGCGCCTCCCCAAAGAAAGTCTTTTGGAAAGCCTTTATTGTTTTTGTTCATTTAAAATTCCTCCTATAATAATTGTAATAATGTATATTTGTCTAAACCTACTTGATTAAAACAAGTAAATTTTGATCACAAGCGTTAACTTCCTTTACACCACTAGGTAAAACTTCTAAATACTCAGGAGAGTTTGCTACGATAACAGGTGTTAAAGTAGAAATCCCTTCACTTTTTAAATAATCTAAATCAAACTCAATTAACTTATCTCCCTTGGTAACTTGCTGATCTTTTTCTACAAGTACCTTAAAGCCTCGCCCTTTCAAATCGACAGTATCAATGCCAACGTGCACAAGAAGCTCGGTTCCATTTTCAGAGAGTATGCCAACAGCATGCTTCGTAGGAGGGATAGCAACGATTTTACCAGTAAAAGGTGCATAAATGACTCCTTCAGATGGTTGGATCGCTACTCCTTTTCCAACTTTTTCAGATGCAAATGTCTCATCTGGAACTTCGGATAAAGCAACCACTTCTCCTGACAGCGGAGATGAGATCTCAAGTGGCTTCTTTTGTTGTTGCTCTATGATTTCTTCACTTTCCTTTTGTGATGTTTCTTTTTTTGAATCTTCGTCATTGAAACCTAACACTATCGTTACTATTAGGGCCACCGTAAAACTCACAGCAACTCCAATTAAAGCAAATATTAAGTTGTTCGTTCCAGAAATGATATACGTCGGCAATGACATGATTCCTGGAATGGTAAATGCAGTTGCTTTTACTGAAAGTGCACCAAATATCGCACCACCAGTTGCACCACCAATCAAACTAGCATAAAAAGGTTTCTTTAATCTTAATGTGACACCATATATAGCTGGCTCTGTAATCCCGAATACTGCAGGTATTAAAGAAGAAAATGAAATTTGTTTTGTTTGTTTGTTTTTCGTCTTTAAAAGCACACCTGTAACAGCACCTGCTTGAGCAAGGTTTGCCACTAAGTTCATTGGTAAGAGCATAACATCATGCCCATAACGCTCAAAGCTGGCAAAAGTACTTGGGAAGAAGGCATAGTGCATACCTGTAATTACGATAATTGGCATTAATCCTCCCATTAATAAACCTGCAGCTAAACTAGAGAATGAGAACATAGCAGAGAAAATAGATTCTAAGTATGATCCTAAATACATTCCCATTGGAGCTAAAACGACTAACATAATTGGAGCCATAATTACTAAGCTTAGTAATGGTATAAAGATAATATTTAAGGATTTAGGAATAATCTTACCTAACAATTTATTAACATAGCTCAATATCCAAACTGTTAGAATAATAGGTAAAACAGAAGATGCATAGCTTGCCATCGGAACTGGAATCCCCATAAACAGTAAGCTTTCTGTTCCTGCGTTAGCGTACTCAATGATCTGTGGATACATGAGAATACCAGCTAAAGAAACAGCAATTGATGGATCAGCATTAAACTTTTTAGCAGATGAAAATGCTAATAAGAAAGGTAGAAAATAAAACGTTGCGTCTGAAATAAAATGTAAAAGCTCATAGCTTGAAGATGCCGGATCTAACAAACCTAACGCAACAAATAGCGCTAATAGACCTTTTAACAACCCAGCCCCAACAATGGCTGGCAAGATAGGAGTGAAAACACCTGATATTACATCAAGAAGTCCCTCAAAAAAGTTTCCTTTGTTTTTTCTTTTCTCACTTGGCTCATTATTATTAGTTAATAAACTAACTTCTTTGTGAACATCTTCTACACCATGTCCAATAATGACTTGTAATTGACCACTTTTAAACTGAGCACCTAACACGCCTTCAATATTTTGAAGCTTATCTAGACTTACTTTTGATTCATCTTCTACATTGAATCTTAATCTTGTGATACAGTGCCAATTTTGAATAATGTTACTTTTACCTCCAGAAAATTTAACAATTTCCTCTGCAACTTGCTTCTTACTCATAACTCATTCCTCTCCTTTATTCAGTTTTAAAAACCTATTACTTCGCCTTACTCTTGCAAATCAACTGTTGTTCTAATGGTCGATTTAATATATTGCAATAAAAAAACCTAAGCAAGACGTCTTATTTGTTTAAATAAGTCGTTTGCTTAGGTTAATGCCTATTGGTAACACACCTAAGTGAAAGTTATTTATTTTTTGTTTTCTCTTACAAGCCTTTCAATGTGTATAACGAGATACACAATCTCATCATCTGAGACGATCCAATTATACTCTTTTTCTATCATATCCTTAATCATTAGTGCACAAGCATGGCTGCGCATATATTGTGACTGAATGAGTTGACGAAAATTACTATCCATTTCACCTAGCTGTTCAACTTTTTTCTTATTGTTATTCCTTGCAATAAAATATCGCAAATGTGTAATAAACCTCGAATAAGTTATCTGCTGTTTGTTTAAATTAATCTCAAATAAGCGCTGAACAATGCCAACTATATTTTTAATAATACTTGTTACTTGAACCGTTTCTTCTATGGTGATGTTTTCTAATTGCGCATTCACAATATGGAGAGCAATAAATGCAGCTTCCGCATCTGGAAGTGTTACATCTAGCTCTTTTTCAACAATAATTAGTGCCTTTTTACCTATCTCATGTTCCGTGTGATATAAATGCGGCACTTCCCATTGAAGAGGGTTCTCGTTATTAATTTGATTCATATTTTTCACCGCAAAATCCAAGTGATCTGCTAAAGAAAATAATAATGACTGATTTAAATTTTTACCTAATTCAGCTTCAGACATAGTAATAATTTTTTGTGTCGCCGATAAAACATCCGGCATGATACCTTCAATTCGTTCAGTCGTCTTCTCTTCATTAGACGGACGAAATACCTTCTGAGCTTGCTTCTGATCGATTTGATCTCCTGGCTTCTTTTTGAAACCGATTCCAGTTCCAAATAAAATAAATTCTTCTCCACCATCATTTTCAGCTAATATGATATTGTTGTTTAGTGACTTTATAACTTGTAACATACTATTCACCCCTATAAAATCAATAAAAAAACACCAATATCAAAAGTAACCATGAAATGATAGATTCAAATCTAGTTAAATTTGACTTGGTGGTGCCTGTTAGACTCAGTAACACTCCTGCGTCAAATATATAATTATATCTTACAAATTCACTATCTCATGCGTAAAGTGATTTGTCAAGTTTTTTTATTGTTTTTTCGTATGGTTTTCTTAAATGCATTATAACACTATCGCCTAAAAGCTATAATTTATTGATTGGTATGTTCTATTTTTTTCATCTTCCATTATAGTTTTTTATGACCAACAAGAGCTTTACTCCATTTTCCCAAAAAAATAGAGTATGTCTCTTAATAAAAGACATACTCATCGAAAACAAAACTCCTGTTGTTATCATTAACTAAAAACAATCGCTGTTAACGATTTAATTTTTCTATATCTAACTAATCGTATGCATCAACTCATACTGACACAGTCTCAATTCGAAAAAGGTTAGTGGATCACGATAGGTTTCAGGTTTTTCGTGCATCTTTTGTAAGACATGTGTATAGCTTTCAATATCCCCTTCGACCTTCTCCATTTCAAGCTTCAATACATCCTGTGGTTTGGAGAAGAACCTGTTAACGTCCCACTCTATAGACCTCTCAAAGAATTCTAGTTGCTGGATGAATGGGGTTATTAGTTCCTCTGCTACTTGACTATAATCCTCGTTTTCAACGTAGTTTATATATTTACTATGAAGCATATCATTATTCTTGGAAATGGAACCGATTAGCTTGCCTGCCCCTTTAAAAAATAGCTGGGAAGCTGTATTGCGCCGTAACACATTTATTTTCTCAAAGTGCAGCAGTCCGCGAGCTATCCGTTCCAAATCTCTTTGCCAATCATCTAGCACTTTAAAATCACCCTCCAGGGCAATCTTTTCTTCATCAAATTGCTTATTAATCATCTGACTTAATTCGTCACATGCTACCTGATCTTCCCGGAAACCTCTTTTACAACCGTCAATCCACTGTTGTATGCCGTGTTTTACATCATTGTTCACAAAGTTTGTCATAAAGGTCGCAATGCATCTGTTCATTTCTTCATTTAAATCTTCATCAATAGTAGAGAAATCACTATCCTCATGAATAATACTAGAACTTTCCTGTAATTGTTTAGGTAGATCGGACAACACACGTTGGATTAAGGAATTTTTCATCTTACGGAAAGCATCCGTCATGGCATAAGCCGCTTCCTTCTCCATCGCTCCAATCTGCTGATGACTATGCTGTAAGCTAGCTAGTAATGCTTCATTCCAATGAATATCTTCTTCTATGCCTTTTTCCAATTCTATTCTTTGTTCCAGAAGAAACGCTATGGAATCTTTAATTACTTTCTGAATTTTTGACGGACTAGTAGATTCCATATTGTAGCCCGTTAGCATAGGACCAATATACTCCGTTAAATCATCTAACAATCCCTCTTCATTTGCCCAAGCTTTGATAGCATCAAAAAGCTTCATACCATCTTTTCTAGCCTCTCGATTCGGTGTTGCGTTTTTATACAAGTATGTCGCTCTATTAATCAGATTGGCATCAAGCATGGACGGGACAGTTTCATCCCATGCAAGTATCGCAGTAGATGAAATCAACGCATCCGATTCGGAAGTTATCTCTAACCAATTTGTTAAATGAATATTTACCAAAGCAGAGATGTCCTTTATTAAAAATTCACCGCTAATTAAATCGAAGTACCCTTCTTGATACAAATTCGGAAGCTTCTCCCACTCAAAAGGTAATTCATCTTGTAAATCAAAAAGAAGCCGATTAATAACGTTTAGCCACTCTAAATAATAAGGAGTTGGCCTGTAGCTATCCCATAATACTTCTGTAAAGCTTTCGAAACGGTCACGATCCATGTGCAGTAAATCAATCAGCAAACTATTAAAATAGTCTGGTCTATGATTAACATTTAACCCTTTTTGAGCATACCCCGACAAAACATCAATCCAATAAGTTGATTGTGTTCGAATTGCCTCACCAACTGCTAGTTCAATCGCATTATCCCAATCGTTAATATCCTCTAAATAAGCCTGGGCTATCTCTGTTAGACGGGGATAATCAGGATTCGACCTAACGGCTTCTTTAATTGTATTAACAGCCTTTATTTGATTACCTTGTTGTACATACAAAGATAACAGTTGTAATGAGACTTCTGATTTTAGAGCAAGTGATGACGTGTTGACCTGCCTATAAAGCCCTTCTGCATCTTCTAATAATCCTAATTCCATATGGGCATCTGCTATATTCTTCTGTGCCCACGGAATCAGCTCCTCCTCTAGTGGCTGCTGCCATTTAAAAATCGCTGCTTCATAATCCTTATTCAAGAAATAAACTTCTCCTTGGGCGAAGCGAATCGCTGATAGGTTAGGCTGCTGTTGTTGCATTTCTTCTATGTACATGTCACCCAATATCTTGACTGCGTTCCCTTGTTTGTTACTTTCAGCTATAATCGTTTGATAATAGGATTTACTAATTCGTTCATTCTCCGTTGTCACAATAATCCCTCACATCATGTTTTTTTGATTCTATGAATCTGATTACTTCATCATACATCTATTCGTATTCCTTTCATGCTTGTACCATTCGTGAAATAGTGTGATTTACATATACCTCACAAAAATTCATATGTGTATATACTATACGGGCGGAATCTTACGTTTATGGGGATTTATGCACTATTTTTTATGTTAAAACAGCAGAAAAATATGGATATTACTTTTTTGAAAAACCTATTGGAGTGTACTTTATTCATGAAGGTGGTACTAAATGGAGTATTGCAAAGGGTCTTGATGGAATCGGCGTTGATGATCTATTCAATGTTAATTTAAATATTAAATCAACCAAACTTAAAATTGGACAAAAGATTATTATTTAACATTGGTAAATGCCCAGTATTCGCACAATAAAGTAGTACCTCAGAAAAAAGAGATTTTAAGCGAAAGGGCTACTGACGACTCGCCAATAGCCCTCTTTATTAATAAATCTTTGACTTTATTGTTATCAGTTGCATCTATTGTTTAGCATTATTCGACTTCAATGTAATAAATTATTCCTCTACATGTTCTTTAAAGTAATTTCCCCAGTGAGGTTGGGTACCATCTATGTCTTTAAATCCATAGATGTCTGAAAGCTCCCACGTGCTTAATGTTTTCCCATTAAACTTATGCACTTCCGAATCTAAAGCAAGATGTTTAAGTGCTTCACCGATATAAAAAGGTGTTTCAGAGGCAATGAAGTGTTTGTCGACTTTTACACCTTCTCTCCAATTTTCTTCTGTAACACCAAGTGTATCAAGCATTGCTTCCGAACGCAGGAAACCAGGAGTTAATGCTATAGAAGTAATATTGTAATCCTTAAGGTCTTGTGCCAATGCCTTTGCCATATGAATGTTAGATATTTTCGCAAGACTGTAGTAAAAGTTCCCTCGATAGTCATAATCTATCCCGTCGGTTATTTCTACAACTAGACCCTTGTTTTTTTTCTTCATTAGAGGTAACGCATAATGTATGGTTATGATATGGGCCTGAACGGCCTGTCGCTGCATCTGTAAACCTTTTTGAAGATCATGTTCGGCTACGTCTTTTCCCCATTCGGTCAATGGGTCACCTCCCCATATATCATTGACAAGGATGTCTAGTTGCCCATTCTGTTCTTCTTCGATTTGTTGGATAAGATTCTTAACTTGATATTCATCCGTATGGTCGACTTTTACAGGAATGCCCGTTCCTCCTGCCCTAGTAACAAGCTCTGCACTTTCTTCAATAGTTTCTTTTCGTTCCATAGGCGATTGTTCTTGTCTTGTCGTACGCCCTGTAACATAGACAGTAGCGCCGGCTTCACCAAGTTTAATTGCCATAGCACGACCTGCCCCTCTTGTTCCCCCAGCTATAAGTGCAGTTTGATTTTCTAGATTCATATTATATCCATCCTTTCTTTTCTTGTATTCTTATAATAAATTAAATATATGACACCTTATGTCATAATTAAAAAGTTAGGGGAGCAGCAAATGAAAGCTGAAAGGTTAATTAAGGTTTTACTTCTTTTACAGCATGGAGAGATTATATCTACTCGTGAAATATCTAAAGAACTTGAGGTTTCAGAGAGGACCGTACATAGAGATATGGTATCATTAAGTGCTGCCGGTATCCCAATTTATTCTGAACGTGGCCCAGCGGGAGGGTGGAGGCTTGTAGATGACTGGAAACAAAAATTAAGCTGGTTGAAGGAAAAAGAAATGATGTCATTATTTTTACCTCATGCTGAAAAAATAATTAATGATCTGAATATGGGTGTCTCCTCAAAGAAGATCAGGGATAAGTTACTGTTATCTTTTCCAGAAGAAACCAAACAAAGTGTAGTGAAGCTTTGTGAAAGAATACATGTGGATATGGGCACGTGGAAGAATACTCAGGTTGAAGCGAATAAGGCTATGGAAGTAATGAAAGAAGCTGTCATGAACAATAAAAAAGCAACTATCAATTACAAAAAAGCAAATGGAGAAGTAAAAGAATATATCATTAAGCCACTTGGACTAGTAGCCAAATCAAGCACTTGGTATGTGATAGCACTGAATAAACAAGATGAATTTCGCAGCTATAAGATTAATAGAGTTATTGATTGTGTATTAACGGATGAACACTTTACCAGGCCATTGAATTTTAATTTATCGGAACATTGGGAGGAATCTAAAAAACAATTTATGCACAGTCTGCCTAAGTTTCGAGTTAATGTTAAAGTGTCACCTTTTGCCTATAAACGAATTATGTTTTCTGGACGTTTCGTCCAAACAACAAATAATGAAAAGATTACAAAAAATGACTGGGCAGATATAGAATTAACTTTCAACACAGAAGATGAAGCTGTTAATTTCATAGTAGGGTTTGGAAACGAAGTGAAAATTATCTTTCCAATGGATTTAATAAATAAAGTAACAGATAGGGCAAGGGAAATAATTGACCTATATAAATAAGTATTATAAGTTCTCCTCCTGAAGAAGTGAATGAATCACTCGGTTTAACAAAGTGTGAGCCTACCGATTCAGCAAGCTCTCACACAGAAGAACGTAATATTTCCAACATTGATACTAATGGTAATGGACAGGTGACAATTAAAGAAGCAAAAGCAGCTTGTTTGAGAATGCCAATAACTAGTGAGCATTGGTTGTACCCTCATATACGACATAATGATGGAGATGGGATGGTTGGAGAGTATATACAAAAAGCACCTTCTAATTAAAGTGGGTGCTTTTTTGTGATACTGTAAATGATACACTTTTAATCAAAATATCGTTCTATTCACCTTTAAATAAAACTGCTAAAACGTTGTGTTGTAGGTGTTTTGTTATATCTTCATATTCATGTTAAGCATGTACCTTATTCTGCTGTACCCTGTCAGTTGAATTTATAACATTTAGTGCTTCCTTATTTAGCCGTTATAATGTAGAAAAGGGGAGGCAGGGGAAATTGGAGCGTTTGGCTTAGGGGGAGAAGTTACATTTTTAAATAAATAAAATTCATTTATATCATCGATTATTATGTAAGCTCTGAAGCATCTTCAAAAGCCATTTATCACATAGTTCACCTAATCCTAGTTCCATACCAATCATCATCCAGTTTTATTAGATCATATTGAACATTTCTATTGCTATAATAACTCTCGAGTGCATCCCGACTTTTACTATATACGATATCATAGGTATCGCCATCAACTCGTTCCCAATCAAAAACGAAGATGATGAGGGACTGCCCATCACGCTCATAATACCTTAGCCTGCTTAGTTCGCCGCCCAATAAATCATTAATTTGGTTAATCTTATCCTGCAAACTAGGCTGCACTTCATCATCAAACATATTTGGAACACTATAAAGCAAGCTACCCCATGGATTACTCCTTTGCCATTCCAGTTTACTTTTATCTATATGATCGATCCCATCCTTCACGTCTTCAAACAACTCTCGCTGGTCCTCAAAGAAATGATAATATCGAACGTTGGTCTTCATATAGTTTATGAAAAACCAAAAGCTTAACGCTATGATTAGAACTATAATAACAAGCCTAGTGATTTTCTGACGTAACATATTTTCACCTTCCGTCAAAATTAAGTGAATTTTTATATGGGTTACTACGGATTACTAAGGCGAGAGGTTTGTTTGTTTTTCTTACATAATTATAAACAAAACCAAATTAATAGCTATAATAGTTATTAAAAATCCAAATATCATATTTTTAGCAGTAAATTTTATTGTACCCTTTTTTAATCCCTTAATTATTAAAATAAGTGTCATTATATTAATCAATGTAATAACAAAACCTATGTCCATTTATTCATCTCTTCCTTCTTATTTTAATCTTACCCCATACCAATCACCATCCAGCTTTATTAGATCATATTGAAGGTCATATTCAATATCTACCACCTCAAAAGACTTATTACCATATTGGCACTCCCAGTCAAAAACGAAACTGATAACACTCTCCCCATCGCTTTCAGAATATCTAACTTGACTCAGTTTTCTTTTCGATACTTTTTATCTAAATCTATAATTCAACAAAACACTATAATAATCCTCTGACTAGGTAATATTATTGATTATGGAATTTGAGTAAAATTATTATCTATTGGAAAAATCAAACACATATTTACTTGCTAGAGTAATAGCACCCCTTATAAAAAACCCTCATAAATGAAAAGAAATTTTTCACATCTACGAGGGTTTTCATAGTATCTTATATCGATTTCAATATAGCTTCAGTAGTCACTTTCGCATCCCCAAAGCACATACTTGTGTTTTCTTTAAAGAACAACGGGTTTTGGACACCAGCATAACCTACACCCATGGAACGTTTCATCACGACAACATTTCTCGCTTTCCATACTTCCAGAACTGGCATGCCGGCGATTGGGCCGGTTGGGTCATCTTGTGCTGCTGGATTCACCGTATCGTTGGCACCAATGACGAGCACTGTATCTGTTTCAGGGAAGTCATCATTGATTTCATCCATTTCCATCACAATGTCATATGGCACATTTGCTTCAGCTAAAAGTACGTTCATATGACCAGGCAAACGACCTGCAACTGGATGAATCGCAAAACGAACAGCTACTCCTTGATCACGTAGTTTTTTTGTCATTTCTGCAATTGGGTATTGTGCTTGTGCGACAGCCATTCCGTAGCCTGGTGTGATGATAACAGAGCTTGATTGCTTTAACATTTCTGCTACGTCTTCTGCTTTTATCTCACGGTGTTCACCTTGTTCCCCAGCAGACGTAGCATTTGCACCTTGATCTCCAAATCCACCTGCAATAACAGCAACGATCGATCGATTCATCCCTTTACACATTACATAAGATAGAATCCAACCAGACGAGCCTACTAAAGCACCCGTAATAATTAACAGGTCATTCGATAGCAAGAACCCTGCAGCTGCGGCTGCCCATCCAGATAGAGAGTTTAACACCGAAATAACAACTGGCATATCCGCTCCACCAATGGACATCACCATTTGCCAGCCGAGATACAGAGCTAATACGGTCATGATGACGAGATAAATAAGTGCATTAAGCGACGTTGCTTCGACAATAAATAAATAGAAAAGAATGACAGAACCAACTAGGAGGATTACATTCACTGCTCCCTTGAAAGGATAGGAAAGTAATTTCGATCCAATCATGCCATGCAATTTACCAAAAGCAACAATAGAGCCCGTAAAGGTGATTGCACCAATAAGTACACCGATATATACCTCGATTAACTCAATATTTAAATGAACATCACGGACTGGCACGTGTGTATATATTTTTATAAAACTATTATAACCGACTAACACGGCAGCCAAGCCTACAAAACTATTCAAAGCCGCGATCAACTGTGGCATTTCTGTCATCTGGACCTTTGTTGCTGAAAAAACACCGATTAGCGCACCAAGCATTACTGCTACTACAACGTAAATCCACGCTTCCATATCGAGGTCTATGCTCAAAACAGTCGCCACGATGGCAATAACCATACCAATCATGCCATAAATGTTCCCGTTTTTAGCTGTTTCTTGTTTAGATAGACCCGCTAAGCTGAGGATAAATAGGACACCCGCGATAATATATGCTACAGTTAGTAACCCTTGAGATAATCCCATTCCTTACACCTCCCGATCCGTTCTAAACATTTTCAACATACGGTGTGTGACCATAAAGCCACCAAATATATTAATAGATGCGATTAAAATACCAATAAAAGCTAAAATCCGCACTGCTAAAATATCACTTGTAATCTGCAATAATGCACCAACGATGATAATCCCGGAAATCGCATTGGAAACAGACATCAACGGCGTGTGCAATGCAGCTGTTACCTTCCAAATGACGTAATAACCAACGACAATCGCAAGGAAAAATACGGTGAAATGCGATAAAAATTCTGGTGGTGATACTTGCCCAATCCAACCAAATAAAAGTATCGCAGCTATACCAAAGCCATATTTCCATCCAGTACGTTTTTTTGGCTGTTCTTTTAGATTTGTTTCTGTTTCTGGTTGATTTTCTTCTTTTTTTACTGGCGCAGCAGAAACACTAATTTCAGGTGGCGGAAAGGTTATTTTCCCATCACGAGCTACCGCCATGTTGCGTAAAATCACATCATCAAAATCAATCGTAATATTTCCGTCTTTTTCTTTACATAGTAATTTTGTTAAATTGACCAAGTTAGTTGCAAACATATCGGAAGCTTGCCCTGGCATACGTCCTGGAAGATCGGTATATCCAATAATTTTCACACCAGATTCTGTTACAACTAATTCATTAGGAACAGTGTATGCACAGTTACCACCCGTTTGCGCGGCCATGTCCACAATGACTGATCCAGGCTTCATGCTATCGACCATCTCTTTTGTAATAAGCTTCGGCGCTGGTTTCCCTTGAATCAATGCAGTTGTAATAATAATATCTACTTCTTTCGCTTGCTCTGCGATTAAAGACATTTCCGCTTCGATAAAAGCTTCAGACATTTGTTTTGCATATCCAGAGTCGGTAGCACCATCTTCATCGATGTCCACCCTTAAAAACTCTCCACCCATCGATTCAATTTGCTCCGCCACTTCCGAACGTGCATCAAACGCTCGAACAATCGCGCCAAGCGAACGGCCAGTACCAATAGCAGCGAGGCCAGCTACTCCAGCCCCAATAACAAATACCTTCGCAGGCGGCACTTTACCCGCTGCAGTTATTTGTCCATTCAGGAAGCGCCCAAACGCATGTGAAGCCTCCATTACCGCACGATATCCACCAATGTTGGCCATCGAAGACAAGACATCAACAGACTGTGCACGAGAAATCCGTGGCACCATATCCATTGCTAATACGTTGATTTTCTTCTCATTAAGGCGATGAATTAATTCCTCGTTTTGACGCGGTAAAATCATACTAACTAACGTCGCGCCTTCTTTCATCTTTACGATCTCTTCCTTGCTTGGAGGGTTTATCTTGTAAACAATGTCCGATTGCCAAACGTCAGCAGTACTTGCAGTAATCGCTCCTGCCTTGTCGTATTGCTCATCGGTAAAGCTAGCGCTCTCACCAGCTCCAGCTTCAACCAAAACATCAAAACCGAATTTCTTTAGTTGTTCAACAGATTTCGGAATCGCAGCAACCCGGGTTTCACCGACATAGCTTTCCTTTGGTATACCTATATTCATCCCAATACTCCTTTCTCATTTTGTTGATTTGTGTCGTATTTCACATAAATATGTATAGTGGATCGTGTAATGTTTTTTGTGAGGTGATGGACACATTTTTACTTTACTATATTAGATCGGTGTAAAAAATCTATAAATTCAGTATATTCAAATTAGTCATAGATGTATATAGTTATTTTATGTTGAGGGTGTAAAATATACCAATTGTTTAATGAAAAGGTGGTCCGAGATCTCTGCTTTTGTAAAAATCTTTTCAGGAAACTTTTGTTGAACATGTTCCTCTTAGGTCAATTATTTTATTACCGCCGTTCTTTTGTCCACATTTAATCTATAAAATTATTAAAGTGATAAATTTTAAAAAGACAAGTTCTATTTGAACTTGTCTTCTTATATGCATTCTTTTTGTTGTGAGTTATCAAAATGTTTAATTAATAAATTTGAAGAACATGGAAAAACACGTTAGGTGACGCCATACGATAATAGTACGTAGACCAACCTATTCCTGTTTGTTTGTCGAGATTAGCATTAAACGGTAATCTCTCTTGTTCTAATTCATCAATAAATGGCAACGTTCCTGTTAAATAATCATTGACTCGCTCTATTGCTGTTTCTAGTCGTGCTACAACTCCACCGTAGCGAATGTCCATGACTTCCCAACCAAATGGCTTATTTAAGGTGTACCATTGTTTTTTATGTGATGCTTTTAAGGTGCTTACTTTTTCAATTAATTCTGGTATAACTTGATTGGCGATCGTCTTAAGCACAGATAGATCTTTTTCATCATAGGCTTTCTTAAGTCTCACACCGAGCATTGCTTTTTTAGCTAGGACCGCACTCACCTTTTCAGGCACGTCCCAAATAAAATCTAAGGCTTCATCAGATGAACGATGCTGTTTAATTTTTTCTTCAAGCTCTTCATAATGTGTTGAAAGATCTAATCCTTCTAAATGTTTATCAAATACGCCTAATAGCACATCTTGCCATAGTAAGAATTTTGATGGATTTGTTTGATCAATTCCTCCTTCTTCTACTCCTGGCACAAGATCTAATTCGGCCAGCAACAAGTACTTTTCTGCGGAAATACCGGTACAGAACTTTGTCCGTTTATACCAATCTTCTTGACTGACCACTTGGTTATAGTGATGTTCGGCAAATAATTGCAGTCCTAGCATCGCTGAGTAGAAGTTATTTTCAAAGCCATCATCTCCCCATAAGGTAACAAATACATCTTTTACACCTTCTTCTTTACTAGCTTGAAGAAGCGCTTCACTTGCTTTTAATGAAAAGTCGTATTTAGTCGCAAATGTATTCCAAACCCATATTCCTCCAGCTACTACTGGTGTTCTTCCTAGTTGTTTGTGTTTTTGAATCAGGGTTTGATAGTGTTCTTTTTCTACATGATAATAATCCCAATAGACTAAATCGACTTCTTTAGGAATATTCTCTTTAAAATCCTCGGAAATCTCCGTAGATAGATCATACTGATTATCACCCGACTCAGAAGCTAGCTTGATAAACATATCACTCCACATCATCACATCTAAGTCCAATGCTTTAGTAATAGCAGTCACTTTTTCTAGATGTTCGGTCATAATTTCTAAACGAGACGTATATCCATGTTGATTTAAATAATGACCTCTGCCAAGATCTTCAGCTTCATCCATGCCGATATGTATGCGTTGACTTCGGAATGGTTTGGTGGCGGCTGTGATAAGTTTTTCTAAGAAGTCATAAGTAACGTCTTCCCCTGTCAACAAGACACCTCTTGTATCTTTTAAGTGCGCCGCTTCCTCCCATTTTAAAAACTCATCTAGGTGGGCTAAGGTTTGTATACACGGAATAAGCTCAATACCAAATTGATATGCGTAATCATCTAATTCCTTTAATTCTTGTTCTGTGTATCTACCACGCAAATAACCAAAATACGGATAGGCTTTGATTTCAAATGTATCTTCCATATATAACATCGCTGAGTTAAAGCCCATTAATGCTAACTTTCTAATCATGCGTTTAAACTCATCTACACGCATCACAACGTTTCTTGATAAATCAAACATTGGACCAACCGTATCAAATAGCGGGGATTCTTGTATGAAGAAACCTTCTTCTTTCTCGGTTAAATGCTGGACAAATAAACCGACAGCCCGGTAAACATGATAAGTTTCTCCATATTCAATACTTCCTTTTCCGTTTTCGTAACGAATCGTTGTTTCTTTATTTTTACTTTTAGTAATTGTAAGTGGCACACCTGATTGGCTAAACGTCACACCTAAGTCTTCTTCTAACACTTTTAGTGACTCTACAATATTTAAGCCGTTTTCGATTAAAGAAATCTTCATTATCATCATCCTTTAAATTTTATCGTCCTAATTTTACTGTTTTATACTAAGCTTACTTAAGTTTGGTTAACCCAACCTAGGACAATCCGTTAGCGCGATATCCGTCTTCGTTGTACCTTCTATTTCAAAAATTATCAGTTCATTTTTGCCTTGATTTAGTAATGGACCTGGTAAATATAATGTTTCTTGAGGTCCTTTATTCCAATATCGACCCAAGTTAAAACCATTGATGAAGACAACACCTTTTGTCCAACCTTCAAGGTCAACAAATGTATCACCGGTGTCATCAATCGTAAACGTTGCTTTATGGAATGTTGGACCATTCGATTTGTTTACATTTGAGAACCTTAAAGACGATAAGTCATTAAGAGGCAACGGATGGATAGTCCAATGATACAAAAATTGGAATCCTAACCTGACTCCTTCTGTCACGCCTTTATAATCTTTCAAGTAAGGACCGTAATTGATTCGTCCTAAATTCTCCACAAAAATCTTAAGTTCCGCACCTTCTTTAGGTATATCAATCTCTAGTGATTTAGGATCCCAGCGCTCAACGATTCCTACAAACTCATTACCCAAAAAGACAATCGCTCGATCGTGAACGTCTTGAATAGTTAACGGTGTTTTCTTTCTCGGACCTGTCACATGTGTTTGATATAATACAAAGCCATAATCTTGATCTAATTGTTCCATCGTATCAGGTGTTGTTCGGCAAACCGCTTCTGATAAGTCATCTAGTGAGTCAAATAAGCAAGCTCGTTCAGTCACTGGCGTGCGACCATAATGCATCTTTTTAATTTCTTCCGGTAATTCTAAAGGTGGTAAATCCAGATGTTTTTCTAATGTTTTTCTCACTTCATAAAACTTCTCTGTTGGATCTCCTGATTCACTTAAAGGCGCATCGCTATCATAACTTGTAATAGTCGGTTCGTATTGGTCAAACTTTAAAGCGCCATTATAAAAGCCGAAGTTCGTGCCCCCATGGAACATATAGAAGTTAACTGACCCATTTTGACTTAGAATATCATCTAGGGTATTAGCTACATCTTTTGCCTCGCGCACATGATGGTCTTTTCCCCACTGATCAAACCATCCATTCCAAAATTCCATACAGACTAATGGTTTATTTGTTTGATATTCCCTCAGTTTATTGAATGACCCCGTCGCATCAGAACCAAAATTTACGGTTTCAAGGACATCTGGAATCATCCCGCCTTGAAGCATGGGATCTTCAGCTCCATCAGAAGTAAATAATAAGACATCGATCTCTTGTTCAATCAGTTTATTTTTAAGCGCCGTTAGATAAGCCGTATCATTTCCATAGCTACCATATTCATTTTCAATCTGCACCGCAATAACAGGGCCGCCATTCGTACAAAGTAAGGGTTTGATAAGTGGCAATAACACATCATAATACTTGTACACGCGATCTAGATAAGGCTGGTAAGAACATCTTAGCTCCATGTTTGGATCTTTTAATAACCATGATGGTAACCCGCCAAACTCCCATTCCGCACAAATATACGGCGAAGGTCTCACTATAACAAACAACCCGATCTCTTCAGCTATTTTAATAAATTCAACAAAATCTGCTTGATTAGAAAAATAAAAGTGATCGGGTTCTCTTTCATGAAAGTTCCATGGAATATACGTTTCAACGGTATTAAAACCACATGCTTTTAGCTTTAATAGACGATCTTTCCAATACTCAGGTACGACCCGAAAGTAATGAATAGCCCCTGAGATAATCCTTACTTTTTTACCCTCATAGATGAAATTTTCACCTTCAATTTTAAAAGTTGCCATGATGTACGCTCCTTGATATTGATTTAGAACTGGAATCAGAAGATGACTCGTGAATATTGAAACACGTTATTTTTTTTGTAGTAAGCTATTTCCTTTTTGCTCAATTTTAGAAAAAGCACGATAAGCACTATACATGTCCAGGTAACCAAATAAACTGATGCCAAATAAGATGCCGACACTTGGGAAAAGAATTAAAAGAAAGCCTAAAATAGCCCCTACCGCTAGGAAACCAATCACTTCAAGGGGACGCATTAGTGGAATAACCATACTATATTTAATAACTTGTAGGCGTTTTTTTAAGTCATAATGGACAAAAACAGGGAAGACAAAGAACAATGAGATAATCAAAACATAAAATATCATTAAAAACAGATAAAACATGATTTGAAAAATTAAGCCTTCTTGTGATTTGAAATAGACTAAATCAAAAAAGAGAATATAGCCAACGCCAAAATAAAACAGCCCGAAGATATTCGCTTGAATAAAGTGCTTCTTATAAGCTTGCCAAAACATTTTAAAAACAGAGACATCTTTTTCTCCCATCAACCATTTCCGCATCACAACAAACATAGCTACAGTTGCCGGTGCCCAGCCAAACACACCTAATCCCGCTACCGTCAAAAGAACCCACAGTCCATTCACATATGCAAAACGTGAAATCCATTCCGTTGCCCTATATACGCTTCCTTTTAAACTCAATATCCCCATGTAAATTCTCCTTTGTTGAACAATGACTCCATCGATAAGTTATTGTGACATTTAATAAAGTTTTGGGACTATAAACCTGATGATTTCATCGGTGACAGTCCCGCATTAAATTTTACGTATGCACGATTACTTTAAGCTTCTTTCAATAACTTTCACACCATAGCTTTTAAGAATAAGTGTGTCAGATATCTCGTCGTCATCTAAAATATTGGTATAACCGATATCTGTTAGATTGATTGTGGTTTCTTCTTCATTAAAATTCATAATGAAGATATACTCATTCTCGCCATCTGTTCGACTATGTGCATGCACACCTTTTGGTAAGTCTTTTTGCAGTACTCTTTTTACACCCGTTTCATCAATTAACTTTGTCAAAAAGTCATTGTAAAACGGTCTATCATTTCTAGACGCAACATAAAAGGCTTTTCCTTTACCAAATGCATTCACTGTTAGTGCTGGTCTACCCGCATAAAAGTCCTTCGTATAATAGGCAAGTGCTTCAGCGCCTTCTAGATGAATTAAATCGCACAATTCTCTTGCGATATATTCTCCGTCAAGACCTAATCTGTTATTGTCGTTCATTTTCACACCATTTGTTTGACCATCGTGCAGACTATCAATCTCTTCTGAACGAATACCAAGTGTTTGACGTAATGGTCCAGGGAAGCCATTTAAGAAACATAGATCAGTATTATTAACGATACCAGACCAATACGTCGTGACAAGAATTCCACCTGCTTCAACAAATTTCTCTAGTCTCTCACCTACACCTAATTGCATCATATAAAGCATAGGTGCAACAACGATTTTATATTTCGAAAAATCTTTATCCATCGAGATCACATCAATATTGACATGATTTTCCCATAAAGCTTTGTAGTAATCAAAAACTGTTTCTTCATAGTTGATGCCTATATTACGGGGGCCTTCAGCATCTTTAACAGCCCAGCGGTTTTCTGTATCAAATATGACTGCCACTTCAGCATCAACCGTGGTACCAACAACTTTTGTTAACTTCTCTAAGGCCGCACCTACCTCTTGAACATCCGAAAAGACACGATTGTTCTCCGCACCATAATGATCTACAACAGCACCATGGAACTTCTCATTGGCTCCGCGGCTTTTGCGCCACTGAAAATATTGAACCGAGTCCGATCCATGCGCGACAGCTTGTAAGGAAGATAATTTATGCATACCCGGTCGTTTTAGTTTGCTCACATCTTGCCAGTTTGTCGTACTTGGTGTACTTTCCATTAATAGAAATGGCTGACCATCTTTAAATGACCGAAACATATCATGGTTAAAAGCAATCCAGGCAGCTGTATCGCTTTCTTCCATATTTGAATGCCAGGCCGGATAAGAATCCCAACAAACGAAATCAAGTTCTTTGGCGAATTTCGCATAATCCAATTGATCAAATAACAGCATAAAGTTCGTTGTACACGGTAAATCAGGGTTCGCTTGTTTAAGTGCGTTCACTTCATGACGATAAAAATCAATCGTTTGATCGGTTACAAATCGCTTCCAATCCAGATTCAAGCCATGCAACAACGTTTCACCATGTGGTGCAGGTGATTCGACTTGTGAGAAATCTGAATACGTGTGACTCCAAAACGCTGTCCACCAAGCATGATTGAGTTGATCTAAACTTTGATACTTATCTTTTACCCAGTCCCTAAAAGCTTGTTGGCAATATTCACAATGGCATTCTCCGCCATACTCATTGGAGATATGCCAGCCGATCACAGCTGGGTGATGGGCGTATCGCTCTGCTAACTTTTGATTCATGATAGTCACTTTTTCACGGTAGACAGGTGATGTATAACAATGGTTATGGCGATGCCCGTATAAATTCCGTACGCGATTCGGTCCTACACGCAGTACTTCTGGGTACTTCTCTGCCATCCAGGCTGGACGTGCACCACTTGGTGTGGCTAAGTATACATAGATGTCATTTTTCGCAAACTCATCTAAAATATGATCAAGAAAATCAAACGTAAATTGACCTTCCGTTGGCTCAAGTGATGACCAAGAGAACATACCCATCGACATCACATTACAATTTGCTAACTTCATCAAGCGAATATCTTCTGCTAAAACGTCCGGGTAGTCCTTCCACTGTTCCGGATTATAATCAGCTCCGTGCATCATCTTAGGCACTTTTGCACTTACAGCATCAAACTTTTTTATCAATCCCATCACCTGCTTTATATATAAAATATTGTTTAAACACTATAATTTAAACGGATGATTAACCTTTTACCCCTGTCATTGTAATCCCTTCAATAAAGTATTTCTGTAAGAAGGCAAAGAGCGCCATCGGAATGAGTACAATGAGACAGGATCCTGCCATTTGTAAGGCATAGTTTTGTCCGGCTTCTAATTGGAAATACTCCAACCCAACAGTAACTAATTGTTTTTCAATATCAGATATAAAGATAAACGGGTTGACGAAATCGTTCCATGTCCAGATGAACGTGAATAACGTCATTGTAATGAGTACCGGTACGGATAACGGGATCATAATCCTAAAGTAAATACCAAAGTGCGAGGCCCCGTCAATAATAGCTGCTTCCGATAAGTCCTTTGGAATTCCCATAAAGAATTGCCGTAATAAGAAGATAAAGAACACATCAAATGTCGCAGGTAATATAATCGCCCATTGCGTATTGTTTAAGCCCATTACGCCGTAAAGTAAGAACCGCGCTACAATCGTTGTATCTTGCGGAATCATCATTGCACTTAAAAGAAGTAAGAATAACAACTCTTTTCCTTTAAACTCAAGTCTAGCAAAAGCATAAGCTGCCATCGTGACAAACACGCCACGAAAGATAACTGTTAAAACAACTACTCGGATTGAGTTCCAATACCACTTAAAGTAGTATTCATGATTAAATAATGTTTCATAGTTAAATGTAAATATTTCGTCTGGAATAATATTCAACGGATTAATAAATACATCTGCGGGGGCTTTTAATGAGGCTGAGATCATGAACACAAACGGAATGATCATCAGCAAGCCAATGGCTAACATAAAACCGTTAAAAGATACTTTTTTTAGTAATGAACCCATCGTTTTTGCCCCTTCCATTGAATAATTGTTAATACAAGCACGATTAAGAATAGAACAATCGCTTGGGCTGATGCGTAACTATAGTGATTTAACGCAAAAGCTTCTTCATAGATGTTTAACGAGATCACACGTGAAGCATTACCAGGACCACCATTAGTTAGCATCCGAACCGTTGCATAGTTTTGGAATGAGCCAATAATACTCGTCACTAATAAGAAAAATGTTGTTGGTGAAATCGATGGTAGCGTCACATGGAAGATTTTTTGCCATTTATTTGCTCCATCAATAACAGCTGCTTCATAAAGTGATTTATCAACACCCTGAATGGCTGCTAAAAAGACAATCGTTTGGAAAGCTAAACTCTGCCAAACGTTAATGAGTGCAATTGTCGGTAACGCTGTATCAACACCGACTAACCAAAGCGGTAAGTTCTCTATACCTAACATAGCTAGAAATTGGTTGACTGGACCATTGGTTGGGTTTAAAAGGATGGACCAAATGAGCGCTACCGCAACAACGTTCGCAACATACGGCATAAGAATCATAGTTCTGGCAATACCTCTTAAGGCAAAGGTTCTATTTAGTAACAGAGCTAACAGAAAGCCAAAAATCATGACACCAGGAACATAAACGAGTGTATATTTAAAACTTTTCACAAATGCACTAAGGGCAATTGGATCATCGAAGATTCTTAAATAATTTTCAAAACCAATAAATGATGCGTCACTTAATGGCTTTAATGTGTTGTAATCCATGAAGCTTATAACAAAAGAATAAATAATCGGAAAGATATTTAGCGCTAAAAAACCAATCATGAACGGTAAGATAAATATAATAGCCGCGCCTTTTTCTTTATAAGGCATAAGACGAATCTTATCTAAAAGGGAACGTTTTGGAGCTGTTGACGTACTTTTCATTGTTGTTGCCTCCTATCGATAAAACTTCACTTCACAAGTTATATCTAGTCTATTTTCGGATTGCGATCTTTATATCAGCAGTGATAGACACAAGATTTTCATGTTTTTTTTCGCTTTTTAAGAGAAAAAACGCGGGTTTGGTTCTATTACCAAGCTGCGTTTTTTCCCTTTAAAGCTTAAAAACATTTATGCTTACATCTTAATAAATCAACCTTATGCTTATTTACTTGTTTGTCTCAGCATCCTTAATCGCTTTGTCTGCACGCTCTTTAATTGCTTGTACGGTATCTTCCAAAGATTTTTGACCAACTAAGTACAGTTCACCTTCTTGTAGAATGATACTTCCGTATTCTGCCGCAGCTGGTCCAACAATTTTCTCATCAACAAAGCCAAGCTCATTGTTGAAGAGCGCATTATTCATTTCTTCAGCTGTTATTTCTCCATTAACATCTTCCGAGAATTTTTGGAAGTGTGCAGCAATTTGATCTTCTGTTAAATCAACGCGTGCTGGTAAGTCACCAGTATATTTGTACTGGTTTTCAGCCATCCATTTCACAAATTCATAAGCTTCTTCTGGGTGTGCAGCACTCTTATTAATACCGTATCCAGAATCAACACCAAAGTTATTGCTTCCTTTACCATCAGCTGGGACTGGTAACTGTGTCACGCCAACTTCCCAATCACGTGGATACGTTTCTTGGTCTACAAATAGACTCGTATACCATGTACCGATAAAGTGCATACCATAGTTACCTGACATGAAGCCATCCCATGATAATTTGTTTGATTTATACTCTAACCAGCTTGGTTGAATTTCATGAACATTACCTAAATCACCAAAGAACTTAAGTGCTTCTGCAAATTTAGGGTCGTCATAATTAGACGTGCCATCTTCTTTGTAACCTTCAACTTCATATTGTCTTGCAAGCATGTATAAGTAATTATCGTAATCTAACATATAAGAACCATAAATCCCATTGTCTTTATCATTTAGCTTTTTAGCTGTTTCAATATACTCATCCCAAGTCCATTGTCCAGATGGGTAAGGAACACCTGCATCATCAAATACTTTTTTGTTGTAGAATACTGCCCATTTACCTGCTTGATAAGGCAATACATATGTTTTACCTTCTTCATCTTTTCGTAGGAATTCACCATAAATGCTATCTGCATCATAGCCATCTTCCGCCATAACGTCATCTAATGGTGCAAGCCATCCATTTGACATATACTTTTGAATTAAAAGAGGATTTGTTAGACGAATAACGTCAGTGTCATCACCCGTAACAAGTTGCACATCAATTTTCTTGAATATTTCAATACCATCGCCAGGTACAACAATTTGTTCTACTTCGATGCCTGTTTCTTCTGTGAAGTCTTCGTACATTTGTTGTACTTTTTCTTCTTCACTACGTTTAGCATCTTCAAAAATAGTAACTTTTCTTACGTCATCATTGCTTTCCCCGCTATCACTTGAAGCATCTGAATTACCTGATGTATTTTCATCAGAACCACAAGCTACAACGACAAACATTAATACTGACAATAAAAGTGCTAATACTAACTTCGCATTTCTTTTCATCAACTACCCCCACCTTTTGTTTTAATTGAAAACCCTTACATTTTTATTATATAGACGCTTTCACCTGGTTGACATGCAATATATTATTGTGTTCTTATCTTTTTTAATCCAATTTCGAAAGCGGCTAACTTGATTTTTTCTTATCCTGTCATTTTTTACGCTATCTTTACTTTTTTTGTGCTAGGTTTAATTAAACAGGTAATCGAATGGACATATACTGGTCCGACGAAAATCATTTATTATGCTAAATCACTCACTCCACAACAAAACCACCATGTAGGACCCTACTTTGTCCATAGGTGGCTTTAAATTTATTATCAAGTATCTAAATAATTCGTTCAGGCATGAATTATTTATTCTTGTGGCTTTGAGCGATAGCGTCGTGGTGAGACACCCGTATTCTTTTTGAATACCCTACTAAAGTAATACTCATTATCATATCCAACCATTTGTCCTACTTCGTAAATTTTATAATCGTGTTCTCTTAAATATATTTTGGATTGATTGATTCTAATTTTAGTTAAATAATCAATGAATTTTTTCCCGGTCTCTTTTTTAAATAAGTTACTAAGATAAGACGGAGATAGATTCAAATAGTTCGCGACACTTTCCAGCGTGATGTCTGTTGCATAATTTGCCTGAATATAACGTTGAGCTGAAGATATTATTCGAGAATTTTCATTAAGTTCTTTTTGTTCCTTATTCCAATCTTTATAAATGTAAGTTAGCCATTTCAAGAAATCAGATTTTCCGGCCATTTTATCAATCCATTTTAATTGTTGAGCCATCCAATCAGAAGCAACCTTACCTTTTCTATAAGAGATAAGATATATAATTGTGGAACAATACCCTTTTAATATTTCCATAGACACTGCTTCTGTTTCTTCAACCTTCGTCCTGATAGTTGTTAACGCTTTTGAAACATTCGCATTTTCATGTAATTTGATAGAATCACCTAAAAGCTCCAACTCTTCATTTAGATTGATCGCATGTGTTACCATGTTTAATTTACAAAACTCACTATGATGCATAATATCTTCTTCATTTAAAGACATTTGATATTTATGAATGTCATGGACTTGTTTATACGCCGCATGGATTTGATCACACGTGTTTACTGGATGACTTACCGAAATTGATACTGAAAAATTCAAATATTGTTTGATGGCATTTTTTATCGTATGTGCTAAATGATCGGCTCTTTCTATCGATTCTTCTTCTGTCATTTCTTCTTCAGAATATTGAATAACAACAAACTCTTTTGTTTTTGTGGACAAAGCAAAGGTGAATTTATATTCAGAAACAATTTCATTCAACATATTTAAAATCGCATAGTTTAAGACGTGAATTTCTTCGTCTTTATATCTTTCGTATATATCCATACTATCTGTATAAAACATTAGACAGACAACCTTGCCGTCTGGTAGGTTTAAATTAAGCTCATCTAATCTTTTTTTATACTCATAATCCTTTCGAATCCATCCGTATAGAAGATCTTTAAAAAACTTGTCTTTAAGGTGCGTTTTTTCCTTCGTGTCATTTCGCTTTCGTTCAGGTTGGCTTTTCACTGACTTCTCTGACTTTAATGTGATAGTAATTTTCTTTAGCTGTTCTAACAGTTGTCCAGGTTGTACTTCTAGTTTAATTAAATAATCACTCGCTCCACTTTTTAACGCTTCTTTCACATATTCAAAATCATTAAAGGAACTCAGCACAATAAATTTGGTCTGGCTATTATGTTCTTTAATCTTTCGAATAAGTTCAATACCATTTAGGACTGGCATCTTTATATCGGTAATAATAATATCAACATGATTATTCATATAAAAATCATAGGCTTGTTTGCCGTTTTCTGCTTCTCCAACGACGGTAAACCCATGTTCTTCCCAAGGAATGAGTGATTTTATACCAACTCTTGCTAACATTTCATCATCTACAATTAATACCTTATACATTGTCAGTCCTCCACTTCTACATCATCTTTTAGGCTATGACTCCTTATCAATGGATAGATTATCTTTATTTCAGTAAACATACCGACCTCGCTTTTAATACTTAATCCATATTGCTCGCCGTAGGTCAGCTTTAGTCTCTCATCAACATTACCTATACCTATACCGGCCAACTCAGACATTTTCATCTGAATCGCTTCAATTTGTTGTTTATCCATTCCAACTCCATCATCCCAAACATCAATCACAATTAAGTCGTCTTTTTGTTGGATAGCTATAATGATTTTACCTGGTCCTTCCTTAGGTTGGATTCCATGGAAGATCGCATTTTCTACAATAGGCTGTAGCATAAACTTGATACACGAGGTCGTTAGTAGATCAGGTTGAATATAATATTCAACATCAAACTTATTGTTATATCTTAACTTTTCAATGTATATATAATCTTTTAGATAGTCGATTTCTTCTTCTAAGGTTGTGAATTGTCCAGGTGATTTAAATTTACTTCTTAATAACCTTCCTAATACTTCTATCGCTTCTTGAATTGGTTCTACTTTTTGAATAATGGCCATCCAGCGTATCGTATTTAACGTATTATATAAGAAGTGTGGATTAATTTGTGCTTGTAGTGCTTTATATTCGGCTGTTTTTTTCTTTTCTTGTTCTTCAAGGTTTGTTTGGAAAAGTTCTTGGATCTGATCAATCATATAATTAAAGTGTTGATTCATTAACCCGATTTCATCATCCCGTTCGATGTCCGCTCTGGCTGTAAGGTCGCCGTCTTCAACCTTCTTCATTGTACTCGTTAATTTTTTTATCGGTTTCATGATGCTCGAAGAAACAAAATACCAAATGACCCCCGCTAAAATAAATGACACAAGAAAAATACCTGCCGTATACAAAAAGATCACCTTATTACTTTCCATTAGAGAGTTATAAGGAATTGTTTCAACCGCTAACCAATCAAAGCCTTTAATTTTTTTATGTGCAATTAATAATTTTTGACCATTTTCATCTCTTTCCACAAAATAATGGCCATCCGCATTTTGACGTATGGTTTCAATCCCTTTATACTCACGACCGACCACTTCGTTTTCTGAATCAAATACTACTCTATTATCATTATCTATAATAAATAATTGCCCTCCATCTTGTAACTCGATGTTACTAAATAGATTAGAAAAATATTGTGGACGAAATGCCAAATAAATAATCCCTAAATTTTCATTTGTTGATTGGCCTTTGATTGATCTAGCCAAACCAAGAACATTTTGATCTTGTACTCTATATTCAGCTAAATTATTGTGTGTCCCTAACCACATTAATTGATTATTTGAGTCTTTGATTTCTTTAAACCATGCTTGTTGTTGAACTTTATCAATATTAAGGGTACTCACATCATCACCATATAAAAAATTGTTACCGCTTTCACTAAAAACAATAAGAGAAGAGATATAAGCAAATATATTGGTGTTAATCGAGTAGTTGTCCAATTCTTTGTCAACTTTTTTTACCCCAACATAAAAATCTGACGAGCTCGTATAATCTTCCATCAGTACCTCTCTGATAACAGGATTTGCAGCAATATATTTCGTCAGGTTTTCCCATTGTTTTAATTCTTTTTCAATGTTATTTGAAATAAAACTCAAATTCTCCACAAAGGAATCACTTACTTTTTCCTCGATCAAATGACTGGATAAGAAATATGTTGTCAAACTGATTGCAGTCGTAGGCAATATTAAAACAAAAAGAAAAGATAAAATTATTTTTTTCAATATACTTTTCTTCATTTTATACACCTCCTTCTTTCAATAATTATCTCGTATGTATAATAAAAGTTAATATATCTAACTATTTATGCGTATGCTCTTATATAATAATTTACCACGTCGGTCAATGGCTTCTTGAAAGTTGTTGTATTCTTACAAGTAATGTGTGTTAATACAGATGTCACTACAATAAAGTCAGATGTCTAATAGTTTTGTAGCATAAAAAAGGAGCACCTCGCTAATCTTTTATATTGATAAGAATACCAAATTAAAAAGATTGTGGGTACTACCTACAGTTATAATATGAGGTGTATATGACCTTACTAACCTACCTATTGTCTTTAAATCATTGATGCTATAAAAATCTAAATAATAAACAGAGTTAATGATCGCAAAAGCTAACGTTCTAATTTAACATCTAATTGACTCCGAATTGTTTAAAGAAAATTTTCAATTAAAAAGTATGTTCTTTCTCTTGTAGTGTTGGTTAACACATCTTTTGCATCAAATTGATCGCGAATTTTTTCGTGATGTGCATCTTTTTCTTGAACCCACTTAATTTGTTTTTGTTTTAACAGTTCAAAATTATCCTTATCCATTGTCTCGGATAAAACACCCCATACTTCATTTAGTAATCCATCCCAAGCATCAAAGTAATCTCCATAAGCACCGACCGGAACGTCACCTTTATGTTTCTGTTCAATATTTTCATCTATTATCCTTGCCTTATGTGCATATTTGTCTTTCAGGTTACTATAACTGGGAGACTTTCTTTCTTGCTCTCTTTCATACTTTGCTTTTTCTATCATATCATCCATCGCACGTATACTACTTGAATATTCACGAGATTTGATGGGAGCAGCTAATAAGTTTAACCGCTCTTTGGCTTCTCCTAATTTTCCCTCCTCAACCAACTCCATAATATAATCTGATTCTGTATTAAAATTTTCTAATTCAGCATCACTTATTTCTTTTGTTTTTTCATCAGCTTTCACTACACCTTCTTGTTTCTTCTGTTCCTCTTGTTCTTTATCTCTTTCAGCCTCTTTTGCTGCACGCTTCTCTTCTTCCGCTTCCTCACGTGCTTTGTCTTCTTCAATGTTGTCTATCCTAATAAACTTAGCATTTTCTATTGGTTCACCCATCATTTGTACAAGCTTGATCGTATCTTTATTTTCAAAATAGCCCTCAAAGAAAGGAATTGGAACTCCGTCTTCCGGATTTATAATTTCTATCATGAAAGTATCACTTTGTGTCTCTGTCAGTATATATTCAGCAGTTATAGATTCAGATCTATTTATTAGTCTCTCTTCACTTATTTCTATGTATTGTCCTGTCTCACCATCAGCAACTGCTTTCCAAATCCCTAAAATTTTCCCCTCTGTAGAACCGCCACAAGCTGTCAAAATAAATACAGCTACAAGAAAAATTAATAAGAATCCCCATTTTTTTCGCAACGCCATTTTCTATCTCCTCATTTCTGTTGTATAATTTTCTAAATATGACTAGTTCTATTATACCTTTTTTTCAAAAATATAGTAGTTTATAGTCTAAAGTTATCACTACTTTTTTCATATATTTTATTTGGATAGATTATGCTTGTTTTAAAAGAGGATATTAAGTCTTCTGTTTGTGAATTTTTTGTATTCTCAACGTAAACGTCAAATAGCCCAGACCTATCACATTCAGGTTTGGGCTGTTTGACTATTTGTACTTATTTATTGTTATTTGTGGTAAGGTTCATTTCTATTAATCCGAAAACTCCGATACACCTGCTCCACCAACACCAACCGCATTAACTGATGCGGCAAGGTCATTTTAGAAAAGGACAAGGCAAAGTCGCTACGTTTCCGTACCGCTTCACTCAATCCAAGTGATCCACCGATTACAAATGTTACCTTGCTTTTTCCGTGTGTAGCTAATTGATCCATCTGCTGTGCTAAACCTTCTGATGTTAGTTGTTTACCCTGAATCTCTAAGGTCACGACATGGCTATCAGCATTAATTTTTGCAAGGATTCGTTCTCCTTCTTTATCCATTACTTCTGTCATTTGTGCTTCACTTAGTTTTTCTGGTGCCTTTTCATCAGGTACTTCGATTAATTGAATCGTTGCATAGCTTCGTAGTCGTTTGACATATTCCTCGATACCTTGCTTCAAGTATTTTTCCTTCAATTTTCCGACGCTTATAATGGTAATATTCATAGGCTTGTCCTCCGATGATTGCTTCGAATTTCCTCTTTAATTTTTACTTTTCCCATTTTAATCGATAGGTAAGAAACATCACTCTATCGTTACGCCCACTTATTAATAGCTTTAGGCTGATAATCCTTCAATCGTTCAATCAATGTCTTAGAATCATCCTCTATTACAATCAACTCTTTATAACCTTCTTTTACAAAGCCCTGTTCGGTCATATGGTCAAACAATGTCATGATCGGTTGGTAATACTGATTAATGTTAAGCAGTGCGCATGGCTTCTGATGATAACCTATTTGCGCCCAGGTGAATACTTCAAACCATTCATCTAATGTTCCGGTTCCCCCGGGTAGCGCAATAAAGCCATCAACATAGTCAGCGATCATCGCTTTTCGTTCATGCATGGTTTTAACGATATGTAATTCTGTCAGTTTTTCATGGGCAATTTCTACACTTTGTAGCTTTTCAGGGAGCACACCAATAACTTTTCCACCTTTTTCCAACACACCATCTGCTACTGCACCCATCAAACCAACATTCGCGCCTCCATATACGAGTTCAATGTTTGCATCGGCTAAGCAATTACCTAATCTACGTGCTTCCTTCATATAAATTGGATCGTTGCCTTCGCTTGATCCACAATAAACGGCTAAACGTTTCATCTCTTTTCCCTCACTTACTAATTTATTTATGATTAACACTTGTCTTTCTGTGTATTCTAAATATATGTCATTTATTCTAATACAAGATCAACATAAGTGAAAGATAGCTTACCCTTAAAAATAGAATGCCATTTTCTTTTCTTCCTACAATTGAATAAGTTACCTAAATGTTCCTTTTCCGTTTGTTCTCCCTTATTTTTGAAATGAATTCGTTATAAAATTGATTAAACACGAACATTACTATTGGTTTTTTGTTGGAAAGTTCGAAATTGCATTGACGAGTTATGTCGAATGATGATATAAATAATACTATTAGTTTGGCTATAAATTTTTTAAAATACAACGAGGTGATGACGCTAATGAATTTCTCCAAGCAATATGATGCTATAAAAGAAATAGCTGATCAGATCTATGCCAACCCTGAATTAGGTTATAAAGAAACGAAAACGAAAGAAACGATTATCAATTATTTAAAACAAGTAAATCCAAAAATTCAACTAACTGATTTCAGTACGACTGGTTTCCGAACGACTTTAGGTAATGAAGACAAACCTCTACATATTGCTTTTATTGCAGAGCTTGATGCGGTATATGCACCGTCACATTTCCGAGCAGATCCTGAGAATGGTGCAGCACACAACTGCGGGCACTACACACAGGTTGCGATTGCACTGGCATTATATCAACAGCTGTTTGAAAGTAAAGAATATGAGCAATTTGATTACAATCTTTCCTTTATCTTTGCACCAGCAGAAGAATATTTAGATTTACCATATAGAGAAAAGCTTCGTGAAGCAGGAACGATTGAACATTATGGTGGTAAGCCTGAAGCGATGCGTTTAGGTGTATTCGATGATATTGACTTGGCTATTTGTGTTCATGCAATTGGCGGAGAGTTCGATAAACGCACGATTGAAATTAATTGTGATTTGGCTGGATTTTTATATAAAAAATATCACTTTAAAGGCAAAGCAACACATGCTGGGTTTGATCCATTTTCTTCAGTGAATGCGTATAATATTTCTACTTTGTTTAATACAGCAGTGGGATTGTCTCGTCAACAGCTTGATGAAAAAGAGCAAGTTCGTATTAATCCGATTGTGATGGATTCAGATATGTCTACGAATGTGATTCCGAATCATATTACCGTTGGGACGGATCTTCGTACACAGTCTGTTGACTATATGAAGGAAGTAGCAGAGCGTTTGGATGCTGCTGCAACTGGGTCAGCTCATGCATTAATGGGTGAGGTTGCGATTGATACACAAATGGGCTACTTACCATTTAAACAGGATCATTATTTATCTACATTCGTGGCAGCTGCTTTTGAAAAGAACAGCACGATTGAAGAGATGATGAATAACAATGCGATCAGTGCGGCTGGTGATATCGGCGATCTATCTTATATGATGCCATGCATACAAATTGGGTACAGCGGTTTTACTGGCACAATTCATGGTGATGATTTTATTGATGTCGATCCAACGTTTATTTATGACGAGTTTCCTGCATTTTTAGCTGAAGTTTTTAATGAAATGAATGGAAAGATCGATAAGGAAAAATTATATCGAAGAACATATCAAGATTACGTAGATTTAATTACATCCATTACAGACCAACAGGAGAAATAGGAGGGTACGTAGATGAAGAAGAATTTTGTTTATTTATTAATCTTTGCCGTATTAGTGATTACAGCTGCTGAATGGATCGGTTTTCAAACGATTACGATTGGGTCCATTTCGATTACCTTGCTTCCCTTAGTTTTTGCTATTTTACTTACGATGTTTTTAGCTATTAAGGCGTTTCGTGTTGGATTTATGAAAAAAATCTACAGCAAAGAAAATGTTGGGTTTGCTAGTAAGTATCTTATTTTCATTATGCTTCCGCTTATGGCGAGATACGGCGCGGATGTTGCCCCTCAAATTGGAGAGATACTTCAGGTTGGTTGGGTATTTATCATTCAAGAGCTTGGTAACTTAGGTACTGTTCTGATTGGTTTACCGATTGCCGTTTGGTTAGGATTACGCCGTGAAGCAATTGGTGCGACACTTGGTATTGGGCGTGAAGGCGAATTAGCTTATATCTCTGAAAAATATACCCTTGAATCAAAAGAAGGGCGCGGTGTACTGTCTTTATACATTATTGGAACATTGTTTGGTGCGTTATTCTTCAGTGTGTTTGCGCCAATTTTACTCGATTTGGGGATACGTCCAGAAGCATTAGCGATGGCCGCTGGTGTGGGGTCAGGTAGTATGATGACTGGTGCTGCCTCAACATTAGTAGCACGATTACCTGAAATGGAAAGTACGATATTGTCTTATGCGGCTGCTAGTCAGCTATTAACAAGCTTTTTAGGTACCTTTACCATGATCTTCTTAGCGGTGCCGTTACAACAATTCATGTACAAACTTTTGGTAAGAGGTGATCGATAATGGAGAAACGCTTAGGCTTAAACCAATACGTGAAATATGCACTTGTACTTTTGCTTAGTGTCGGGTTGATTTTATTTACTCAAGAATTGAAAGTGCTGAAATATCCAGATAGCACACCAGTTACCGGCATGACGATTGCTGGTCTTGCTAGTCTATGGTTATTTTCAATGATTGGTATCGGCATTTCTAGTTTATTAAGTAATTCAAAGATTGGTTTTATTCGAAATTTCCCTATCCTTGGTTGGGTATCAATTACGTCATTGATTATGTGTCTGCTGTTCGACTTTTTCGTTACAGCGATTCAAGCGGTCGATTTCCTTTCGATAACCACGCCGATCCTAACGTTTGCTGGTATTTCTGTAGCAGATCGTTTAGTTGATTTACGAAAAACCTCCTGGAAAGTGGCGATTGTTGCCGTATTCGTCTTTGTCGGTACGTATGCCGGCAGTGCGTTATTGGCACAATTCGGTCTAATGCTCGCAGGGAAATAAGATTTTTTGATGAGACAGATGATGATGTCATGGGATTGGGATTAAGGTTGGTCTATTGGTTTTTAAGTTACCGCTACGAGCATTTATAGCCGTTAACGGGCATTTAAGATCGGTTTAAGTTACCGTTTGAAGGCTTTTTTTATACGAACGGGCACTTAGAGGGCGTTTAAGTTACCGATTTGGACAATTTCTCCCATGAACGGGCACTTAAAACCCTCTTAAGTTACCATTCAGGTCACCAATCAGCCAAAACGGTAACTTAGCCAAAACAAAATAATAATCTTCTATAAATTAGAACGCACACAATATCAGATTACGATGTTGTGTGCGTTATTTCGTATATACACCAAACAATATATGGTAAAATGATAACTAACCATTTAACGGGAGGCTGATTCGTTATCGAACAAATAGCGATAGAAGTGTTAGAGACGGAAGAAGAACTTCGGGAGGCTTTTCCAATTGTGAAGGAGCTTCGTGGGCATTTGGATGAGCAAACATTTTTAGCGTTAGTACAGGAATCACAAGTGAAAAATCAATATCAACTATTTGCACTTTATGATAAAGGAAAAATTGCTGCTGTTATTGGATTTCAGCCAATGATTACACTTTATTATGGGCGGTTTGTTTGGGTTTGTGATTTAGTTACGACAGCCGATGAGCGATCTAAAGGATATGGGAATCAATTGTTGCGCTATGTAGAGAGTTGGGCAAAGGAACGAAAATATCAGGCGATAGCATTATCATCCGGATTACAACGAACAGATGCACATCGGTTTTATGAGGAGAAGATGGGATACGACGCTGTTAGCTACGTGTTCAAAAAGGATTTAGGAGAGGAGTAGTTAGCCGTGATTAAGAAAACAGCAAATAGCGGGACCTATGCCATATTGCTGTGTTTCCTCCTTGTGGTCCTGCCCTTTATTGTGAAATATTATTCGCATTGGGATGTTGCATTACCAACTAGTCTAACATGGGTAATCTGTGTGCTTACTTTTATTTACACAGTGAATAGTTTTTTTGTTCAAACGACCCTACGCGGAAAAATTATTGGTTTCCTCGCTATTCTTATTACAGGACTATTTAGTATATTAGTTGGTTTATGGTTGTTTTTTATGGCATTTGGTCTAGGAAAAGAATTACTCGATACAACAACCTCTCCTGATGGAAAATACACCATCGATTTTTATCTAATCAATGGTGGTGCAACAACATCTTTCTTAGTGACTGGTGAATTAGATGGTCCATTGTGGACAGAGAAAGAAGTGTATCATCAATACAGAATGGATCAGGTGACATTCGAATGGATCAATAACCATACGATTAAGATTAACAAACGTACATTAGACTTAGCAAAAGGCGAAATCTATCGTTTGCCATAAAAAAACAAGTATACGCAGAACGATTCTTTTATAATTTAAAACGCTGATATAGTAACAAGACAATTAAATTGTTTACTTAAATTCCCTAAAGTCTGATTGACAAACATTCGACATTTTTTTAAGATTAAAATTAACCGCAAAATGGTTGCGTTTTCATTTTGCGATTTATCATCATGAATTGCAGGTGACTATTATGGAAAATTTAAACGGTGCTTTTAAATGGTTTTATGATGGGGGGAATTGGCTGTTTAAGCTAATGTATCTTCATTTACTATGGGTGGTTTTTACATTGGCAGGATTGATTGTTTTAGGACTTTTTCCTGCAACGGCAGGTGTTTTTTCTGTTATCCGAAAATGGGTTGACCGAGATTATGACATTTCTATCTATCAAACGTTTATGGAAACATATAAATCTTCGTTTCTTAAAATCAATGGGATCGGTTATATAATGGTCTTTATTGGTTTGTTCTTGCAGTTTGATTACCTTATTTCGAAACAATTAGTAGGCTCTCTCTTTATACATATTATTCTACTTATCTTTATTTTGCTTTATTTCCTTACACTTTTTTACTTGTTTCCGTTGTTTGTTCACGTTGAGTTGAAACCACTTCAATACATCAAACAGTCTTTATTCTTGATGCTTGCTAGTCCATTACATTCCTTTGCAATCACCCTTAGTATTATTGTTATCTATTATCTATTTGTCTTTCTTCCTGTTGTATTAATTATGCTAGGTGTACCTCTAGTAGCCTATCCAATGATGCATTTATTCCACCATGCATTTAATAGAGTTCAACAGAAAAAATCGGCTTGAATTTGGAAGGAGGATTGCGAGGGTGCAGCTGAGAAAAAGATTACAATCCAAATTACTTGTTAAATATATTTTGTCCTATTTATTTGTTTTTATTGTTCCTTTTACCATAATGAGCTTCATTGTCTATCAAAATTCCATATTAGGGCTTCGAGAAGAGGCGACAGACTCCATTCAAAATAAAATGAAGCAAGCAGATCGTTATACGACTGAACGTATGAAAGAGCTAGATCAATTAGCGGTAAGAATGGCAAATGACTTTAACTTGACTCCTTACATGATTAAACACCCTTTTTACAGTAAAAATGCAATTAATCAATTACATAACTATAAGGCAAACAGTTCTATTATTGATAATGTTTTTTTATATTATCAAGATGACCCTAGAGTTTATTCATCTGAAGGAACAGCTACACTTTCTACGGTCTTTGAACGTGTACCTCCATTTGATGAATGGTCTAAAGAATCGTTTGAAAAAAGTATAGAATTTACAACAAGTCTTATGTATACAGGAGAAAGTGAACAGTCAACGAATACGCTTCTATCTTTACATCCAATACCAAACGGTAATCCCCATCCATATGGTGCGGTAATGTATACGATAAAAGAGTCAGCACTTGTCGGGCTAATCAGTGACGTTTTAGGGGATTTCAAAGGAAACACATATATTCTTGATTCATCTAACAACATTATTACAGCATCAAGGTTAGACGATAGTATAACGAATAAAGCAATACAGTCACTAGCAGAAAATAAGGAAACCAACGGAGAAATTAACTACAAAAACGAAAAATATCACATGAATATAGAACATTCGGATTACAACAACTGGAAAATAATTTCTCTCGTTAATGTCACCGAATTTAATAAAGCTTTCTTCAAACAAAAGTTATTTAATTATTCCTTACTCATTCTCCTGTTATTATTAGGACTTGGTATTGCAATCTTATTTGCAGACAGACAATATCAACCTATTAGAAATCTATTTGAAAAAATGAATTTTAAAGAACGAACCAAAGAAGCCAATCAAAATAATGAACTAAGTACGATTAATCACGCCATCTCAGACATTTATAAAAGTAATCAAGCACTCAATGATACGATTGATTTACAAAAGCCTTTTGCTCGTGATCAAATGTTGCTTCAGTTATTGAAAGGAGACAATCTAGAGCAAATACAAGAACATAAAGAGTTATTTACTATACTAAATATTGAAATGTATCATAACGCTTATTTCGTCATTATTCTAAATGTGATACCTGCAACAGATGAAAGCGAGCAGCTTAAGATTCAAGCAGACATGTTGTCACAATTAGAAACGAAAGCACTCGTCTCACTTTCTATTCATCCAATAGATCTCTTTAATAATGCAATAGCATTAATTGTGAGTAGCGATTACACCGTAGAACAAATTGTTGAAAAACGCGAGGCAATTATTACGGATATCAAAGATTTTATTCAGAAGAAAACTAAAACAAATCCGAGTATAAGTGTTGGAAGTCCGTATCCTAAAAAGAGCTTAATTAACCGCTCCTATATTGAAGCACTTGCTGCAATGGATAATTATCAGCCTTCTGATCCTCAAGGTACTGTCTCTTACTTTGAGAATCGAACAAAAACCGAAACAGAGGGAATTAATTATCCAGATGAGGATCTTGTAAAATTAACTCAAAGTATTAAGCACGGAAATAATGATGTTGCAAATGAAGTTATTGATACCATTTTTAAAGAGCTTCAACAAGCACAGCTAGAAGGAACATATTTAAAGGCAATCTACTTTGATATTATAAATACTGTTCTGAAAGCTATAAATGAGTTGGGAATTTCTAAAGACATTGGAGATATAGATAAACTAGTTCACTTTGGTAATCCAGAGCAACTAAAACAAAATCTCAAAAAAACTATTGCGAAAGCTTGTAACTTAATTAATACCAAGAAAACCAAGCTCAATCAACAATTATTTGATGATATAACAACTTATATTCGTCAAAACTACAATACCTATCATTTAAGTCTTGAGAATATGGCGCAACATTTTCAACTGTCTATCCCATATTTGAGTAGATTTATAAAGGAACAATTTGGGGTTACCTTTACCCAATATGTTTTTTCATTAAGGTTAAATGAGGTGAAAAAACAATTACTAACTACAGATAAATTAATTAGAGATATTATTTTAGAGGTAGGATATAGGGATGTCTCTAACTTCAACAGAGAGTTTAAAAAAGTTGAAGGTGTAACACCAGGACAATATCGTAAACTAAACAAAGCTGACAAAAAATAAATACTTTTAGTTTTTACCGGTGTATATGCTTGTGATATACACCGGTTTTGTTTTGCGTCCTCCTTTCTTCTTTCTTTTTCTTGTTAACGTTGTTAATCCAATGTGTAAATTTTAATCTTTCATGTGTACCAGTATGATAGGCTTTATATCACCTTTATTAAGAATTACATATAAAGATAAAAATCACATACTAGACAACAGCAAAGGCCTTTTATGTAAACGCTTTATCAAATTACCTTTATTTCATTTTCTTTTTTTTAGTAGCGTGTAATAAAAAACACATATTGAGCAAGTTTCTCCTCCATGGTGTAATGTAAGCACTTACAACAAAAGGAGGGACGACCATTTGAACAATACGGCTAACACTTTAGAAAAAACACATCAACCAGCACCAACACACTCAAAGAAATACTATCGAAAAAAAAGATGGAGAGAAACAAGAAAAAAAATACTACTAAATTGGCAGTTGTATATTTTGATCTTGCCAGCATTTCTTTACTTCTTTATTTTTCATTATCTTCCTATGTACGGTATTCAGATTGCTTTTAAAGACTTTCTACCTGCAAGTGGTATCTGGGAGAGTGAATGGGTAGGTTTTGAACACTTTATCCGTTTCTTTGATTCTTATTATTTCTGGGATCTTATAAAAAACACGCTTGGTATAAGTATTTATGAATTGATCGTTGGTTTTCCTTTACCAATCATCTTAGCTCTTTCCTTAAATGAAGCGAAGGATAATTTTTATAAAAAGTCAGTTCAAACCGTAACCTATGCCCCACATTTTATTTCCGTTGTGGTAATGGCAGGTATGGTAATTGCTTTTCTAGCTCCTACTACAGGTATTATAAACCATGCAATTCAGTTACTAGGATTTGATCCAATTCCATTTATGGAAGATCCTAAATGGTTTAAGACTGTATATGTTATGTCTGGTGTCTGGCAGAACACAGGTTGGGGTACAATTATATACTTAGCAGCGTTATCTGCTGTCGATCCACAACAACATGAAGCAGCGATTGTTGATGGTGCAACTAGATGGCAACGAATTTGGTACATTAATATTCCGACAATTATTCCAACCATGGTTATTCTATTAATTATGAACGTAGGTAACATCATGGCAATGGGCTTTGAAAAAATCTTGCTATTACAAAATCCATTAAATATGGAATCTTCCAATGTAATTGCTACTTTTGTATATCAAGCAGGTTTGTTAGACGGACAATATAGTTTTGCTGCTGCGGTTGGATTATTTAACGCCGTGATAAACGCTATTTTACTAGTTAGTGTAAACTACATTGCAAGAAAAACGAGTGAAACTAGTCTTTGGTAAAGGAGGTTTTAACGTGAATGCACATTCACACATAAACGATTTGAAAAGTGATCGAATATTTAAGTTTTTCAACTATTCATTTCTAACATTAGCCTTGTCGATTGTTCTCTATCCATTAATTTATATCATTAGTGCATCAATCAGTAGTCCAACAGCCGTTAACTCCGGTGAGATGTGGCTATTTCCTAAGGATATTACGTTTGAAGGCTACAAGTTGATTTTCGAAAATGATGCGATTTGGCGTGGGTATCTAAATACAATTATGTACACTGCACTAGGAACATCTATTAACCTGGCTGTAACACTTCCTGCTGCATATGTGTTAGGAAGAAAGGACTTTGTTGGGCGAAACTTTTTTACAGGTATGTTTGTATTAACCATGTTCTTTCAAGGTGGATTAATCCCTACTTATCTAGTTGTAAAAAATCTAGGCTTAATTGATACGATTTGGGCAATGGTACTTCCTAACGCGGCAGCAATCTGGAACATTGTTATCGCTCGTGTATTCTTCCAAAGTACCATACCAATTGAATTAGAAGAGTCTGCGAAAATTGATGGTTGCTCTAACTTCAAACTATTCTTTAAAATAGTACTTCCTCTTTCTGCTCCAATCATTGCTGTTATGGCATTATTTTACGGAGTTGGTCATTGGAATAGTTACTTTAATGCATTAATTTATATATCTGACAGAGCCTTATATCCTTTACAGATGGTGCTTAGAGAAATACTCGTATTACAAGATATGGCCTCTCAAAGTACCAATGTGACCGGTAGTATGGCGGAAGCAATACACAGTAAGCAACAATTAGCAGCAATCATTAAATATGGAGTAATGATTGTTTCTACTTTACCTATTATTATTGTTTATCCATTTTTACAAAAATATTTCGTTCAAGGTGTAATGATAGGTTCTCTAAAAGGTTAATCATACACTCGTATTTTAAGGGGGTGATCGAAAATAATCTAACAGTACGATACACTAAAACATTAATGACAAATAGAGAGGGGAAAAAATATGAAAAGAATTTTATTATTGTTCATTGTTTTTCTATCTTTTGGAATACTAGTAGCTTGTTCTTCAGATGATGAAGGTGGAGAAAACGATCAAGCTGCTGATGTAGAGGTAAATAAAGAAGGGTACCCAATTGTTGACGAAAAAATAACACTTTCTATGATTGCACCTGGTAGCGGTCTGGCGGAGTGGGAAGACATGCCTTTCCTTCAAGAATACTCTGATCGAACAAATGTTTATTTTAATTACAACACACCACCTGTAAATGACTTCCAAACAAATTTAAACCTTGCTTTTGCAAGTGGCGATATTGAAGATGTTATTTTCGGTGCTGGTTCTGATAACTTGACTCCTGCCATGGAAGTTGACTATGGCGCACAAGGTATTTTACTTCCATTGGAAGATTTAATTGACGAATATGCACCAAACTTCAAAAAGCTTTTAGAGGAAAGACCTGATATTGAAAAATCTATTACAGCAGTGGATGGACACATCTATTCTTTACCAATGGTTAGTGTTGAATATTCATCCAGCTGGAAGACAGGACCACTATGGTACAACGGAGAATGGCTAGATGCTCTAAACGTAGAAGAATTACCTAAAACAACAGACGAGTTCTATGATCTTCTTGTTAGATTCCGTGATGAAGATCCAAACGGAAATGGAAAAGCAGACGAAATTCCATTGCTTGATATACAAATGGACAGCTCTCGTCCTTGGCTTTTAGCTGCTTTTGGAATAAAAGAGTGGGGCATTGAAGAGAATGACGGAAAAGTTAGATACGCTCCAATCCAACCAGAGTATAAAGAGTACTTGCAATATATGAATAAATTATATGAGGAAAAGTTACTTGACCCAGAAACTTTCTCACAATCAAGTGAGCAAAAGAAAGCAAAAGGACAAAATAATAGAATTGGTGTATTTCCAGATTGGTTCTCTTTCTTTACAACAGGTGATTCTCAAGAGGAAGCAATGAATGATCCAATGTTCCATCCGATTACAAATGATCCTGGCTCTGAACCAGTAGTGCCAATTAAATCTGGTGTTACGAGAGGCGCATTTTCTTTATCAAGTGATAATCCTAATCCCGAAGCTGCAATGCGTTGGGTTGATTATTTCTATTCACAAGAAGGCTGGGAAGAACTTAATAAAGGACCTGAAGGCTACACTTGGGAATGGGATGAAGAAAAAGAAACAAAATTACCACTTGATCCACCAGAAGGCTTTGAATCATCAGAAGAATATCGAGCAACAATTACACCGGACTATGCAATTACAACACCAACACTAAGAGCTCCAAAGCAATATGAAGAAATATCTGATTTCGATCAATTCTTAACAGAGGAGACAAATAATAAAATAAAACCATTTGGTGAAGTGCCTTATCCATTAGTTTACTTTACTAATGATGAGCAAAAAGAAATTAACACGATCGAAGTTGATCTTAAATCCTATGTAGAACAAATGGAAGCTAAATTTATAACTGGCGTAAAACCTATGAGTGATTGGGATGAGTATGTAGAAACAATTGAAAAAATGAATGTTGAAAGATATGTAGAACTATACCAAAAAGCTTATGACAGATGGGCTGATTCTGCAGAATAACTAACAAGGCTTGTATACTTTTGTATACGAGCCTTAACCATAGAAATCATCTAGGAGGGTACTTTAACCGTGTTCTTAACAGAGAAGAAAGTAAACAATAGAATCAATGAACTATCTGAATATAGATATCGTGATCGTATGTGTCTAAAGGATTGGCAATTCGTAGTAGATGATGGAGAGATAGGGGCATATCCTTCTTCAAAATCTACGTCCAATGCTAAAACCGTGAGTATCGGGGAGCACTGGAAAGGAAGAGACCTTTATGCTTGGCTATCTAGTGTAAAGAAAATACCTGAAGAATGGTCTGGTAAAAAAGTTGTCGGAGTTTTTGATTTTGGTAACACGGGAGGCGGAAATAATTCGGGATTTGAATCACTATTATTCATTAATGGTGAGCCCTTCCAAGGTGTAGACTCCAACCATAAAGAAGTCTTTCTTAACGCTGAACATATTGGAAGTAGTATAGCATTTGATTTTCGATTATGGTCAGGTATGGAAGGTGGCGGCGAGCCACAGATTCAAGAGTTCAAATTCAAACGTGCTGACCTAGCATGGCTCGATGAAAAGGTAGATAAGTATTACTTTGATACAAAAACAATTATTGAAACTGTTGAAACACTAACAGATGACAAACCGGAGAGACACAAATTACTAACAGCATTAAATCAATCTTTAAATAAGATTAATTGGTTAAACCCTGGTTCTGACGCATTCTATGAATCTGTCTATGAAGCAGAAGCATTTTTAACAGAACAAATGGCTACGATAGAAAAAAGTCATGACGTAACCTTCCATTGTATTGGTCATACCCATATAGATGTCGCATGGCTTTGGCAATTGAAGCATACAAGAGAAAAATCTGCACGTTCATTTTCTACTGTATTAAGATTGATGGAGCAGTATCCTGAATATCTCTTCCTGCAAAGTCAGCCTCAATTATATGAATATATTAAAGAAGATTATCCAGACATCTATCAACAAATGAAGAAGCGCATTAAAGAACAGCGCTGGGAAACAGATGGCGGTATGTGGCTAGAAGCGGATTGTAACATTCCATCAGGAGAATCTCTTGTTCGTCAGCTTTTGCTAGGATCAAATTTTCTGCGAGAAGAATTTAATAAAGAGACAGAATATCTATGGCTTCCAGATGTGTTTGGTTACAGTTGGGCATTGCCACAAATCTTAAAAAAATCCGGGATTAAAACCTTTATGACAACAAAGATTAGTTGGAGTCAGTTTAACCGCATGCCACACGATACATTCCATTGGCGCGGTATTGATGGCAGCGAAATTTTAACACATTTTATTACAACAACGGAGCCTTGGCCTGAATCTACTTATTACACTTATAACGGATATATCACACCTAAGGTTATACATGATTCGTGGGATGAGTATAAAGACAAAAATATCAACCAAGATCTTCTTCTATCTTATGGCTATGGTGATGGTGGTGGCGGTGTAAACAGAGAAATGCTTGAAACTATGAAGCGTATTGACGACATGCCTGGATTACCTTATGCAAAGCCTTCTAGAGCGGATGACTATTTCAAACGCCTACATGAGACGGTTGATAATACGAATGAATATGTTCATACATGGGATGGCGAGCTATATTTAGAGTTTCATAGAGGAACTTACACTTCACAAGCTTTTATGAAGCGAATGAACAGAAAATTAGAGTTACTATACCGTAATAGTGAGTGGTTGAATGTAATAGATGGCTTACATGCAAAGTCAGCAGCAAATTATCCAGCAGCTCAACTAACAGCTGGTTGGAAAACGATATTACGCAATCAATTCCATGATATTATTCCAGGATCATCAATTAAAGAAGTCTATGAAGATGCTAAACAGGAATATGAAGAAGCTGAACAGATTGGAAATGAAGCATGGAATCTAGCAAGTTCTCATCTTATTCAAGACGAAACGAATCCTTACGTTTGGACAATTTTCAACTCTGCCCCTTGGAATAGAGACGATCTCATATTTATCGCTGTTGATGAAGCAGGTCGATTTAAGGATGAGGCAGGTCATGTATTAGAAGCACAATATACTAATGGCGGCTACGATGTAAAGGTAAATAATATCCCATCTATGGGTTATGCACCAATATATTTTGAGCCTACTGAAACACCTAGTCAATTAGAGGAGCCTTTTACTATTTATGATAAAGGGATACGTACACCTTACTATGACATTGCGTGGAATGAGCAAGGACACCTTGTGCAAATATACGATCGCGAACAAAACAGAGAGGTTCTCGCACCGAATAGTCGCGGTAACGTATTACAGATTTTTGAAGATAAGCCGCTTATGTTTGACGCTTGGGATATCGATATTTTTTATCAAGAGAAAATGGAAGAAGTAACTGAATTGATGTCCATCGAGTGTGTTGAAAAAGGGAACTTAAAGACTGTCATTCGATTTAAATGGAAGTATGCATCAACAGTTGTTGAACAAGACATGATCGTATACACAGGAACCCATCGTATTGATTTTAAAACGTATGTAGACTGGCAAGAACGTCAACGTTTAATGAAGGTGGCATTCCCTGTTGATATTCGCTCAACAGAAGCAACTTATGATATACAATACGGAAATGTTAAACGCCCAACACACTGGAATACGAGCTGGGACTATGCGCGATTTGAAACGGTTGGTCACCAGTGGGCTGATTTATCTGAGGGTGGCTATGGCGTAAGCTTACTAAACGATTGTAAATATGGTTATGACATTAAAGATAATGTAATGCGGTTGTCATTATTAAAATCAGCTACTCACCCAGATCCACTTGCTGATAAAGGAGAACATCAATTCACCTATTCTCTATTCCCACATGCTGATAGTTGGATTGAAGGTAATACCGTCAAGGAAGCTTGGCATTTAAATAGCCCATTAACATGTAGCAGTGGCGTGATTGAAGAAAAAGGAAAATCATTATTGCACTGCACGGCTGATCACGTCATGATCGATGCAGTGAAAAAGGCCGAGTACAGTGACGCTGTTGTTATCCGTATCCATGAATATGCTGGTAAACGAACAAATGCAAGTCTTTTCGGAGATTGGAAGATAGAGTCATGGAAAGAGTGTGACTTAATGGAACGCCCAATCGATGGATCAGAAGGCATTGGTAATATTGATTTCTATATTCAACCATATGAAATTAAAACATTTTTAGTGACCTTTGCAAAATAAATGTTCGGACAACACGATGTAATTAAATAACATGAACGAGGAAAACAAGGAGGTCTCTATGAATAACAAACATATTCATATCATCTCACACACACACTGGGATAGAGAATGGTACTTACCTTATGAAAAACATCATATGCAACTAATTGATTTAATGGATACATTACTTGAAACATTGAAGACAACTGCTGGCTATAAGAGCTTTCATTTAGATGGTCAGACAATTATTTTAGATGACTATCTACAGGTTCGTCCGGAAAAAAGAGAAGAACTGAAACACTTTATTCAAGAAGGAAAGATACACATCGGTCCTTGGTATATTTTGCAGGATGAGTTTTTGACTAGTAGCGAATCCAATATTCGCAATCTACAATACGGCATGTTAGATGCTAATAAGTGGGGAAATATTTCTAAAATCGGTTATTTCCCCGATTCATTCGGAAATATTGGGCAAGCTCCACAGATCTTGCGTCAAGCCGGAATTAATTGTGCTGTATTTGGTCGAGGAGTAAAGCCAACTGGTTTTAACAATGAAGTAATCGAGTCTGACATTTACGAATCTCCTTACTCAGAAATGCATTGGCAGTCTCCAGATGGCTCAAAAGTTTATGGTATATTGTTTGCGAATTGGTACTGTAATGGAAATGAGATTCCTGTTGAAAAAGAAGCTGCACGAATTTACTGGGAGAACCATATTCAATCATTAGAAAAGTATGCCGCTTCTTCTCATATGCTTATGATGAACGGATGTGATCATCAGCCAATTCAGACTGATTTAGATAAAGCTATTCAAACAGCTGAAGCGCTACACCCTGATATTACATTTACTCATTCTAACTTTAATGATTATGTAAAAAAACTTGTAGATACGCTACCAGAAAACTTAAAAACAGTAAAAGGTGAATTGCGTAGCCAACAAACTGATGGCTGGGGAACACTTGTTAATACTGCATCAGCACGCAATTATCTTAAGCAAATGAATCGAACGGGTGAAACGCTACTTACTAAAGTTGCTGAACCGCTGGAAACCTTCGCCTATATACTAGGTAAGCCATACAATCACAAAAAGTTAGAGTATGCGTGGAAGACATTAATGCAAAACCACCCACACGATAGCATTTGTGGTTGTAGTGTCGATGAAGTACACCGAAATATGGTAACTCGCTTTGAAGACAGCAAACATGTAACTGAATCAATTATTGATGAAAGCCTTACAGCTATAACCGAACAAATCAATACCTATGCTTTTAGTGAATGGGGTAAAAATGCACTTCCGTTTGTTGTCTACAATACTACAGGCTATGAACGAACTGGAACTGTTAGTATGACACTAGATGTAAAACGTGAATATTTTGCTGATGGAGTAAATAAAGAAGCATTAAAATCATTTGAGTTGGGTACGAAAGAATTGGTTGATGCTGATGGTACACGTTACCCATTTAATATGGAAGACTTAGGAATACACTTTGGCTATGACTTACCTAAAGATAGATTCCGTCAGCCATACATGAGCCGTCGTATAAAACTAACATTTGAAGCAAAACAAATTGCAGCTCTTGGCTACAAATCATTTGCTCTTGTGCCAGCCGATGAAAATACTACTCCTATCAATAAGGATACTCTTGTAATTAATAATTCAGAGATGGAAAATGAAAAACTTTATGTACGTATAGCAAAGAATGGATCATTAACCGTTGTCGATAAAGCTACTGGAAAAGCGTTTGAGAATCTCTGTATTTATGAAGACACTGGTGATATTGGTAACGAGTATATGTATAAACAGCCCGATAATGAGAAACCGAGAACAACAGAGAATCTAGAAGCCGAGATCGAACTAATTGAAAATACAGCTTTTCGAGCAACTTTTAAGATTGTGCATCATTGGGAGATTCCAAAAAGTGCAACCGGATTATTAGAACAAGAGCAAAAAGAGTTAGTACAATTTAATGTAAGGAAAGCACAGCGAACAAAAGAAACTATTCCGTTTGTTATCCGAACGCACGTGTCATTAGATAAGAATGGCGAAACGATCGAAGTAACAACATCATTTAATAATCAAGCTAAAGATCATCGTTTACGCGTTCTTTTCCCAACAGATATTCAGACTGATTCGCATCAAGCTGACTCAATATTTGAAGTAGCCATGCGCCCAAACCATCCATCAGAAGAATGGACAAATCCGGATCAATCACAGCATCAACAAGATTTTGTGAATGTTAGTAACGCTAATGAAGGATTAACCATTGCCAATTATGGATTAAATGAATATGAACTATTACCAAACGACAAAAATACTATTGCACTTACACTACTTCGCTCAGTGGGAGAAATGGGTGATTGGGGATACTTTCCAACTCCAGAAGCACAATGTCTTGGTGATCACACCGTGTCATTTGCTATCATCCCTCACAGCGGAGAGGAAACAAAAACGGAGAGCTTCCGTAAAGCGTATCAATATCAGATTCCTTGGTCAACGCAACAAACCAATCTGCATATAGGCGATTTACCTTCTCAAGGAGCATTTATTGAATGGGATGGGAGTAACATTGCTTTTTCTTCCATTAAAGTATCAGAAACAAGCGAAGATATATTAATGCGTTGGTTTAACATGGCGGATAATCAAGAAGAGTTAACGATTCATACTCCTTGGCCTTATCATACTCTATACAAAAGTAATGTCATCGAAGAACAAGGAGAAACAGTTACAAATGGAGATAACAAAGATAGTTGTCTTCCTATTTCAGGTCATGAAATTTTAACGATTGGTATAACAAAATAATTTATGTCTAGATAGGCAAAATGCCTCGATGCTCGTTTTGCCTGTCTGGACTAACCAATAGAAAAGGGGTGATGCATCATGCAAAAATCACTATCTGACTTCAATACATCCTTAACGAACATAATCAATCAACATTTTAAAGATGACTTAAAAATCCGTACTATGTTTGAAAATTGTTTCTCGAATACATATGATACTACCTTGCGTCCGCAAGAGGATGGAACAACATTTGTTATTACGGGAGATATACCAGCAATGTGGTTAAGAGATTCAGCAGCACAAGTGCGCCCTTATCTTTTATTAGCTGAAAATAGTGAATATATGTCTGATTTGATTCATGGTGTCATTCAAAAGCAGCTTAAATATATCATACACGACCCATACGCAAATGCTTTTAATGAAACTGCAAATGGCCAACGCTACCATGACGATAAAACAGAGATGACTCCACTTATGTGGGAGCGCAAATATGAAATTGATTCGCTTTGCTATCCAATTCAACTTGCTTACCTATTATGGAAAGCGACAAACCGTACGGATCATTTTAATTCGACTTTTGAACAAGCAACTAAAGCAATTATAGAAACCTGGAAAATAGAACAATATCACACCAAAAAATCAAGTTATTATTTTTCTAGAGATAGTTGTCCCGCACAAGATACATTATCTCATGATGGTAAAGGTGCTCCTGTTGGTTATACCGGAATGACGTGGTCTGGATTCCGACCTAGCGATGATGCATGCCAATATGGATACTTAATTCCTTCGAACATGTTCGCAGTTGTTGTACTAAAGTATATTGCAGAAATTGCAACAGAAGTACTTGATGATACTGTTCTCGCGCAAGTTGCCATTCAACTTGCGGAAGAAATCGATCAAGGTATTCAGAGGTATGGAAAAGTTGAACATCCTAAGTTTGGAACTATTTATGCCTATGAAACTGATGGGCTTGGCAACCACCTTTTAATGGATGACGCTAACGTTCCAAGCTTGTTATCTATTCCTTATTTAGGCTACTGTGATGCGGATGATCCTATTTATTTAAATACAAGAAAATTTATTCTAAGTGATTCTAACCCTTATTATTATAGTGGAGAAGTTGCAAGTGGAGTTGGAAGTCCGCACACTCCTGAAGACTTCATTTGGCATATTGCTCTTTCCATTCAAGGATTAACAGCTACCTCATCAAACGAAAAGGCAGCAATTCTTGAAACATTTAAACGAACAGATGCTAAGACGAACTTGATGCACGAAGGATTTCATGTTGATAATCCAGATATATTCACCAGATCTTGGTTTGCTTGGGCTAATTCAATGTTCAGTGAGTTTGTGTTAGCGCAGTGTGGCCAGTACGTAAAGGGATCACCACTTGCCAAATAAGTTGTATAATATTTTTTCACTCACACACAAGAAGGTTTGAACAGAAAGTCTATTCTTTTTGTTCTTGCCTTTTTTTCTTGCGTCTATTAATAATTATTGAGACAAGGTTATTTATACAAAAAAGAGCAATACATATAGAAAACAACATATCATACCTCAAAGATTTATTAAAACTTTTTGCTGCTTGTTCTGTTCCTAAACCGTAATTCTCTGAAATATGCATTAACTTCATATAAAAATAAATAGCTCCAAGAAATAAACTTACTTGTATTATAATGTATATGAATTTAATTAGCTTTTTCTTCAATGTCATCTCCTCCCTTACATTTTTCCAGATATATTCACTAACAAAAACAGCTTTATAATCTAATTACACACATGTCATTTCCCGGGAAATAAGCATATAAAATGTCGGGAAATTTTAAATCATTATGTAATAATAGTATAATATGAAGCAAAACACCTCAATAAGCGAAGGAGTGTTATAATGGAACATATTATTTTTATAGAAACAGGTGTTGGGATTGATACACACGGGCAAAATGTAACAAAGGCAGCTGTCCGAGCAGTAGAGAATGCCATCCACTATAATTCAATGCCTGGATTAAAAGAATATTTACCAGGAAAGTCGTTAGACAATATGAAGGTAAATGTAAAATTAGCTGTTCCCGCTGATAAAGATCTCGTTGATATCGAAGTAATTCGAAAAGAGATTCCATATGGCACAGTCACGGTTGAAATCGTTGATGGCGGGATGGCAACGATAAGTGGAATTGTTTTAGAAGAACAAGAGGACAAAAATGATCTAATGTATATCGTTAACGCCGCTGTTGAAGTTGGCTATTAATCTTTGTTAATCGAATCTCCTTTATTTTATCTAAAATAAAGGAGATTTATTTTTTTTATTGAATAATTGTTATATACCCTAAAAAGGAGATGGATCACATGACATACATTGCAGCAACAGATCGATACGAACAGATTCCATATCATCGCGTTGGTCATTCTGGATTGAAACTTCCAGCTATTTCTCTTGGATTATGGAACAATTTTGGTGGTACTGATGCAGTTGAAAATCAACGTGCCATGCTTCATCGAGCATTTGATTTAGGCATCACACATTTTGACTTGGCAAATAATTACGGGCCTCCACCAGGATCGGCTGAAGAAAACTTCGGTAATATATTAAAAAAAGATTTTCAACCTTACCGAGATGAATTAATCATATCAACTAAAGCTGGGTATAAAATGTGGGATGGTCCTTATGGCGATTGGGGCTCAAAGAAATATTTAATTTCTAGCTTGGATCAAAGTTTAAAGCGTTTACAATTAGACTATGTTGATATCTTCTATCATCATCGTCCTGATCCGGACACACCGTTAGAGGAAACAATGGCTGCACTTGACCTAGTCGTTCGTCAAGGCAAGGCATTATATGTTGGTATATCTAACTATTCTGCAGGCGACACAGAAAAAGCAATTGAGATTTTGCAACGACAAGGTACACCGTTTATTATTCATCAAGCTGCTTATTCCATGCTAAATCGTTGGATTGAAGATGGTCTAACCGATGTGTTAGAAAAAGGTGGAGCTGGATGTATTGCATTTGTACCATTAGCACAAGGATTATTAACAAACAAGTATTTAAAAGGAATTCCAGAAGATTCGCGAGCAGCGAAAGAGCATATTCCTTTCCTTAATAACAAGGATATCACCAACGAAGTTATAGAAAAAGTAAAGAAATTAGATGCCTTAGCAAACGAACGAGGGCAATCTCTTGCTCAAATGGCGCTTGCTTGGGTTTTACAAGAAAAAACGGTTGTATCTGCGCTAATTGGCGCTAGTCGTGTAAGTCAAATTGAAGAGAATGTAAAGGCACTAGACAATACCTCTTTTACAAAAGATGAATTGTCGCTAATTAAAAATATTTTAGGTGAGAATTAATTGCTTTATAAGCTATCATTTTGATTAAGCTAATAAATAACCGAGTGATAACGCTCGGTTATTTATTGACATAGAATTCATTGTTGCAAGTAAATTGTAATTAATTAAAAAGTATACTGTTTGTACTAATTTATTATTCTTATTTAGTTTCCTTTTTTACTGTTTTTTACCAGCTGTATATTTGTTCGGGATTTTCTTTTAAGGTGTTATACGTATCTTCTGACAATTGTTTTATTTTTATATCTGCTTGAACAGATTCAACCGCTAACCGACTCGTAAGCTCATTTCGGAAATCTTGTTCGAATGAAATATTTTTATCATTTAGCGAAACAATCACACTAGCAATTGTTCCCTCTTTATTCAAATAACCAGATGTAATACTTTGCTGAATAAATTGGTTTGAAAAATCATATAAGGTTACATCCTCTTCCTCAATGGTTTGTAATAATTGTTCTGCTTCTTGATTCAAAGGATTCACTTCTAACACTGACAAGTCTCTGTTAACAATTACTTCAACACTTGGATTAATTTTTAAAATAATTGCATAGGAAGCTTCTGTTGATCTAGCAGAGAAGATATTTATCACAATTACTATGAGAAAAGCAACCGCGATTAATTTGATAATATGAGGTACAGAGGTTATGAGCTGTTTTTTTTCTACTACATCGTTCTCGGAAATAGTAACTTCCTCTCCAACTTCAGGCATATATCCCTTTGTTCTATTTACTCGCTTAAAATCACCTTCATTGGTCAATATAATATACTGTTTTTTCTGCACTTCCATTACGATGCCGTGTAATTTATCATAATTCATCATGCCACACCTTTGCATTATTATGTTTACTGGCTATTAAAGTACATCCAGTGATAGAGTTCTTCTTTCATATTGAATAAAAAATAATTCAATCATGTTATCTATTATTTTATTATAGATAACGCTTACAATTACTATTAAATTACTTCTTATTCCAATTATGACTTAGAACCTTACTTATGACAATGCGTTTAATCATAGCATATCTATATTCTTTCGCAATTCTTATCAGTTTAAATGACGTTTTCTTATTATATTATTAAAAATAATCTACTATCACGTGCTCATTTATACATATTAAAACATTCTAAGTACGAACTATCCTCAAACATAAAAAACTACGCCTAGACGTAGTTTTTAGTAGCTTATTTTGTTGGAGTTGGATAGGAAACTAAGCATTCCGCTTTTCCACTTAAATGAAAATCTGAAATGGTAGCAGGAATGATAAAGTGGTCTCCTTTTTTAATATTAAATTTTTTGCCATCGATCGTTAACACAGCTTGTCCCTCCACTACACTTACTTGTAAGAAATCAGCTGTACGTGTTTGATTTACTTCGCCATCAAGATCCCAATGATACACAGTGAAATAGTTTTCTGTTACTAAGCGTTTTGCAGTTAGCCCATCTAGTTCCTCTACTACTTGATCGTAATCTGGAGTATGATGAGGCACGGTGGTTACTTCTACTGAAGAATCGAGATGTAATTCACGTGTATTGCCTTCTGCATCGGTTCGATCATAATCATAAACACGATAGGTAATATCTGAGCTTTGTTGTGTTTCTAAAATAACTAATCCAGAACCAATAGCATGAATCGTACCACTTGGCACATAAACAAAATCACCAGCTTTTACTGGAACACGACGCAACAGGTCCCCCCAATTTTCGTCTTCAATCATTTTTGCAAGCTCTTCTTTCGTTTGTGCGTGATGTCCACAGACAATCTCTGCCCCTTCTTCTGCTGATAATACATACCAACACTCTGTTTTACCATAGGGTTGTCCTTCCACTTCGCGTGCATAAGTATCGTCAGGATGAACTTGAACAGATAAATCTGCTGCAGCATCTAATATTTTAATTAATAACGGAAAAGCTTCGTTATTGTTTGCTGTCTTATTAAAAAGTTCACCTTGCTGCTCCCATGCATCTAATAAGGTTTTTCCAGCTAGTTCTCCATTTATGATTTTACTCGGTCCATTTGGATGTGCGGAAATTACCCATGCCTCTCCAGTTTGGTCATTAGGAATATCACAGTTAAATTCCGTACGTAGCTTGTGACCTCCCCAAATACGCTCTTTAAACACAGGCTCTAAGAATAATGGCTCTTGATACATAAATAACATATCTCCCTTATGTTTTTCTTTATTTACTATTTTATCACAGAAATGCATCTTTGGATTTTCAACTTTTGTCCACATTTTTATGCACATTCTAAATAAAAAACTCTTTATCAACAGGAATTAATCGGTTATGCACAGGTTTTCCACAACTTTTCTTAGTGCACTACAAAACTGTTTTGCATATTTTGTATAAGAATAATTGTTCGCTACTAAATATAGAGAGTTATCCTCAGGTTTATGCACAGGTTGTGTATAAGTTTGATTAGTTATCCACGGTTTAGCTTTAAACAATGCAATCTTAGTAATGTTTTTCGTTTTTAGCTTGTGTATAACTACTTTTTGGCTGTTAAAAATTTCTCCATTGGCTCGGTGTTGCACCAACATTTTTCTTAAATTGTTTGTAAAAATAGGTGGTGTCAGAATAGCCTACTATAATTCCGATTTCTCCTGCACGGTAATGTGTTGTTTTTAATAACTCTTTTGCCTTTTCTAATCTATACCGATTCAGATACTCAGAAAAAACAATTCCTAGTTCCTTTTGAAACAGTTGCCCTAAATAGATTGCGTTAACATGGAATTGTTGTCCTAAAGTCTTTAATGATATTCCTTCGTTGTAATGCGCGTGAATAAAATCTAGTACATTCTGAACGATTGGACTTCGCTCACTTTTCTGTTCGTGAATGGATAGCATTAATTCATAGCAATATTCCTTTAATATTTCTTTTAATTGATTAACATCCTGACTATAAGATATTTTTTCAACGGATGCTGTATAGTAAGATATATCATCCGTTTTAAGTGAATAGTGAATATAAGATATAAAATCAAAGGTATATCTTCTAGCTACCTGTGGCGAGATATATTTAGAGTGGTGAACAAGATATTGAAAGAAAGTATCAATTACGTTTAATGGCTCACCTTCTCGGTTAAGCATTTGCTTTACTATTTCATCCTTTAAAACTTGTTGTTCTTTCAACTCTCGCTGCTTGTTCACAACAAACCGACTAGAAATCAATACATTAGGTTGAGAATATAATTCAAGTAAGCTGTTTTCTATCGCATTAGTAAAACTATCGACAATCGTTTCCATTTGCGAAACAGGTTCGCCCATTGATAAATAAAATAAGCCTGTTTTTAATTCCCCTGTTTTTAAATCATTTACTAAAGTTTGATTATCAGAATACAATTGCTCTTCGTTTAAACCTTCGAAAATAATGATAAGTTCTTGGTTCGGACTATACAGACAGTCGGCTGTATAATTCGAATAAATATAATTTCTAATTGCATGCTTCGTTTCAGTATTTTGATAATTTTCAAAGCTTAAAATGGATACATTAAAATAAGGTTGGTTAAACGTTACATTATATAGCGATAGCCTTTCTAAACAATCATGCTTATCAATTTCACCATTTAAAAATTGCCATAATGCGTTATCTTTTAAAGTAAAAGAATGTTCTGCCTCATTCTTATCATTAATTACATTCATTTTTTGCCCAATATTTTGAAGGGTTGCAATTAGTTCAACTTCATCTACAGGCTTTACCAAGTAGTTTTCAACACCCAGCAATAAACTTTTTTTGATGTACTTAAATTCTTGATAACCAGTCAAAACAATACTTTTCATTTGCGGCTGAATTTCTATCGCTTTTTTTATTAATTCTAATCCTGTCATTCTATCCATTAATATATCAGTAATTAATAAGTCTATAGTATTATTTTCGATAAATTCTAAGGCTTGCTCTCCACTGTCAGCAGTCGCGACAATTTCAAACCCATAATCCTCCCAATCTAATAATGCTTTCATTCCTGCTGTGATTATGGTTTCGTCATCAACAATAAGTACTTTATACATGTCTATCACCTCTTTTAGGTATGGATAATATGACACTTATTCCCGCATATTCATTAGTTTGTATTGTAATCCCAAAAGCGTTTCCGTATTTTAATTTTAAACGCTGATGAATATTCCTTAAACCAATCGATTGGACCTCTTCATTCTCTATCGTTTCAAGGTAGCGCATAACCTGATCTAGTCTCTCCTCTGTCATTCCTTTGCCATTGTCATCTACAATAATGTTTATTTGATCTTCTAGTTCTATCACTCGAATAATTAATTGATTGTCTAAACGATCTTTTTTAAATCCATGAATAAAATAATTCTCAATAATTGGTTGTAAAATTAATTTTTGTACAAGTATTTGTTTGACGTCACTAGGTACATCAAAACGAACTTGTAATTTATTGGGGTATTTAAACTGCATTAATTTTATATATTGATTCACGTTTTCTATTTCCGTATATAAAGGTACGGTATCATTGGACTGTAATGAATATCTAAATAGTTTAGATAAATGAAAAATCATTTTACCGGATGTCTGTGATCCTTCAACAATAGCTACCATTCTTATTGCTTCAAGCGTATTAAATAAAAAATGTGGATCGATTTGTGCTTGCAGTGCTTTTAATTCGGCTTGTTGTTGCTTAATATTCAGTAAATAAAATTGATGTATGTAAATATTCAGTTCGTTTAACATGGAATTTATATTGACGGCAATCTCTGTTAATTCATCTTTATGTTTCGATTCTGGAATTCTAGCATCCAAATTCCTTTCTTCAACTTGGCGAATAACGGACACAATCGTCTTAATTCTCCTAGAATAATTAAATGTGATCGAATAAGTAACTAAAAGTGCAATTACAATAACCGATATGATAAGAATCCACATGGTTCCTCTAATAACGGAGAGCTCTGCCCAACCTTTATCAGGAATTACACCGATATATGTAAATTCTCCTTTATTAGCAATGGTATTAACGTAATAATTAGCACTATCCCATTCTATTTCTGTTTCATTTGTTTCGTTCTTTATTTGATTAAGCATACTTATTGGAACACCATTATTAAATGCGTAAGCGATATCACCATCTCTGTCCAATAAAAAGAAAGAATTAGAAACACCTTCACGCTTCTTTAAAATTCTATCAATACGATCGGTTGAAAAATAAAAAGATATCTCTCCAATATTTTTAAGAGTTACAGGGTTATTAATTATTTTTTTTATCGTAATTGTGTTCTTAAGTTTACGTTGACTTGGTAGTGATTCTTCTGCTACTTGTTCTATTCCTTGTCCTACTAAATTACCTAATATTAAGTCACTATCAACAATGCTATTATTCCATTGAATGTTATTATTAACTACTAAATATTCAATCGTTGGGTCTTCTAATGAGCATATACTAATCGCATTTAATTCACTATCTTGACCAAAATAATTAGTGAAATATGTCTCGATATTATCAGGTATAAAAGATTTATTCTGTGAAAATTTATCTAAGCGATATTCTAAATAGTCTACATAACCGTTATGAAGAACAAAAGAAATGTCATCAATTAAACCTTCGTTAATATATAAATCTCTTATTGACTTTTTTATATCTAAATCTTTATCTGAAACATAATCTTCGACTCTCTCTAGTGTTCTATTATTAATATTAACTTCTTTTTGAATAATAATATCCGAGTAGTACTTCGTTATTGTAACAATCAATACGATAACGGTTACAACAATTGTAATAGAAGATATTAAGAATAAACGATTAAATATATTATGAGTAAACCGTCGCAGAGCTTTTCTCCAGATTTTCATATAGATAACCTCGAATCCAACTTTTTTTAATCATAGCACAATACGCATAAGAAAATATGAGACCTGGTTACCATTTATTCTAACAGTTAAACACAAAATAAAATTGAAACAAAATCAAGCTGGAGTAATTTATCCAGCTTGATTTTCAAATATTGTTATTCCGTAGCTTTCCATTCATCAAATTGGCTTTGAATTTCTTGTATAACTTTATCAAGTCCTGCTTCTTTCAATTTTTTATTAAACTTCGGAAGGTATTCTTCTGGATCTACAGAGCCCGTAGCTAATGCAGGATAAAATTCATTAGAAATGTTCGTTATCGCTGCAAGTTCTGTTCTAATTGGATCGCTATTGAAATGAAAACCTAATGTCGGTGCTTCCATAGCTGAATCATTAAATTCTTGGAATTTCTCCCACTTATCTTTAGGATCATTTTCGTATAGGTATAAAATAAAGTGGTTTCCTAATGAATACGTTGGTACGTTATAACGTTCAATTCGTGCTGGAAGGTCTTCGATTACATCATCTTCATTTTTTGTATAATGTACATCTTCTATACCTTTATCTACAAGGTTACGAAGATATGGGTCGGTATTTAATAGATTTAAAAATTCCATCGCTTTCTCTGGATTATCAGAAGTAGTTGAAATAGCTTGGATAGCACCAGAAACAGAGTCATTGATTGTAACAGGTTGCTCTGCGGGCACAGAAACAATTTCATACTTTGCTGCACGACTCCATACTAAATCAGCATATGGCTGGGTATCTCCCATACGGACAAACCAATTTTCTACATCCATTGGCCAGCTATCTTTACTTGTAGCTGCATCTTGTTTTAAATATCCAGCATTAAAGTATTGGTGCATCGTCTTATACGTTTCCATTGTTAAATCAGATTCAAAGTGATTGATTACCTCATCTGTATTGCCTTCAAATGGAATAGCGAATGGCATTTCATTATTAAAGATATAATCATATGGTAAATATGCATTAAAGGTTGCCATAGGTGTAATATTTGGCTCATTTTCCTTAATCACTTTTAGCATTGGTTCAAGATCTTCTAATCTTTTAACCTTGGAAAGATCAAAATCATACTTGTCTACTAATCGTTTGTTAAACGAATAAACCGTTTGTCTTGCTGCTTCTTTATTAGAAGGAACACCATATATTTTTCCATCGACTTTAATTCCTTCTAAAAGCGTAGGATTGATCTCTTCTTTTAATTCTTTTCCTTCCTCATCTAACATATCATCAATTGCAACAAATGCACCTTTTTGAGCGTTTTGAATATAATTTGTTCCATTGGTAAATATAATATCAAATGGTTCACCAGAGTTAATCATTACTTGAGACTTTTGATCCCAATCGCCCCAATCAATTTGTGTCATCTTTACAGTGGCATTAATTTTATCTTTAATGTAATCATTCACTTCTTCAAAAACTTTCTCCGTATCTGGTTGTGGTGTTCCAACAGTGTACCATTTAATCTCATATGTTTCACCATCTGATCCATTGTCTGCCGTGCTTTCTTCATCACCACACGCAGTAAGTATAAAACCTATTACTACAAATAACGCCAATAAAAACCCCAACTTCTTCTTCATTTCATCACTCCTCTTTCTGTTGTTTTATTCTTTAACGCCACCAATAGTAAGTCCGCTTATAAAATATTTTTGGAAAAACGGATACGATACCGCAATTGGCAAGGTGGCAATTACAACCATGGCCATTTTTGCTGATTCTTGTGGAATTGTACTAAACAAGCTTTGTTGCATGTTAGCAACGTCCATATTCTCTCTCATAAATTCGAGGTTTGCCTCTATTTTCATTAATAATGATTGAAGTGGTACTAAATTAGGATCATTAATATAAAGTAAAGCTTGAAACCAATCATTCCAATAACCTAGTGTACTAAACAAGGCAATTGTCGCAATCCCTGGTAAGGATAATGGAAATATAATCTGAAAGAAAATACGCCATTCACTTGCTCCATCGATACGTGCTGATTCCAAGATTGATTCAGAAACTGATTTCATAAAGAATGTCCTCATGATAATTATATAAAAGGCATTCATTGTAAGAGGCAGTATTAATGCCCAAACAGTATCTTTTAATTCAAGAAACTGTGTTACAACAATATACATCGGAACTAATCCACCACTAAATAACATCGTAAAGAAAGCAAGCATTGTAAAGAATCGTCGATATTGAAATTGAGGTCTTGATATAGCATAAGCATAAAATGTTATCATTAATACACTTATAGCTGTTCCAACAACGGTAACAAAAATGGATACACCATATGAACGAAATAATTGACCTCTCATGCTCCACAAATATTGATAGGCATCGCTACTCCAAGCTTCTGGTATAAGTTGAAAACCATTTTTCACAATACTTTGTTCACTAGTTAAAGAAATAATAACAACATAGATAAACGGAAAAATACATGCAATTGCTAAAATACCTAATAATACTGTAACAATTATATTTACAACCGGGTGTAATCGCTGAGGATCTCGATATTTTTTTCCCATGGTCTTCATTTGACCTCCTTTCTAAATTTCCAATCCAATGGAGTGGTCGATAGCTAACCGTATGGTAAGTAATACAAGTTAGAACAGAGCACTCTCTTCGTCAATTTTTCGTACAATATAGTTTGTAATGATCACAAGTACGAAACCTACTACTGACTGATATAGTCCAGCTGCTGTACTCATACCGATATCACCCAAATTCATCAAACCGCGATAAACGAATGTATCTATTACGTTTGTTACAGAATATAAGGCACCTGAATCCCTTGGTACTTGATAAAATAATCCAAAATCGGAGTTGAAAATCTTACCTATATTCATAATGGTTAAAATAATCATTAGAGGTTTTAACATTGGTATAGTAATATTCTTGATTTGGTTCCATTTGGATGCTCCATCAATCATTGCGGCTTCATAATATGTTCGGTCAATACCTACAATTGAAGCTAAATAAACAATACTACCATAGCCGACGCCTTTCCATAAGCTCATAAATACAATAATAAACGGCCAGTATTTTGGCTCACTATACCAGGCTACTGGATCAATGTTGAACCATTCGAGAATATAATTTAACAATCCATAATCAGCGCTTAAAAAAGTGAAAACAAAGTAACTTCCGATAACCCATGAAATAAAGTGAGGAAATAGAATGGAAGTCTGATAAAATTTCGATAATTTTTTACTTAACATCTCACTAAGTAAAATAGCTGTGGCTACTGCAAATACAAGCCCTAATACAATAAAAATAGTATTATACACAAGTGTGTTTCTTGTAATAATCCATGCGTCATCTGTACTAAATAAGTATTTAAAGTTGTCAAAACCTACCCATTCACTATTGATAACACTTGCGAAGAAGCCATCAGGATCTATCCGGAATTTTTTAAAAGCTAATACTTGCCCAAACATTGGTAGGTAAGCAAATATAAGAAGCCATATTGTTCCGGGTAAGACCATTAGAAGCCAAGTTCGATTTGTGTATATATCGCGTGCTATTTTTTTCATTTTTCTCCTCCTTCGTGTTTAATAGAATTTCGGTATGCTGATTTTTTAGTATGTAACAAGTTATTGTCTGCTACATGGTTTACTAAGTAGTCCTAATGAATTATTACATTCCTTCAGTCAGTAGTTTGCTATTAAACAATTTATTGTAAGCGCCTTCATAGTTATATTTTAAAGCTTTTCTCTACCGATTTATAGTTGATTAATTTTCGATTAACTGCAAAAATCTTAGAAATAAATATTAAGATTAAACATTATTAAATAAATGAAAAAGTCTGCTGACATATAGACAGCAGACTCTTCATTTTAAAATAGTATTTTTATTGTTTTTATTTCATATGGTTTAATATTTAACGAAATAGATGATTCTGAAATGTTTCCAATAGGCTCTTCCATTAGATCTGTTTCAACCCATGACTTGTACTTTTTGTGAACGATAAGAGGTACACTTCCTCTGCGACCTTCAAATTCATGTAAACGAACGATAATCTCCTTACCATCATATGCTGGTTTAATTGCATCAACCCAAACATGATCCGCAGTAGTTTCAATAAATGAATGATTACCTGTCCATTTCCCTTTCACTGCTAATATTGAATCATTTAACTCCCATGCCTTCACTTTTGTTTTTGCATCACGCCAATCACCTAAATGAGGGTAGAGCGAATAAGTAAATGCATGTTCGCCTATATCCGCTTCTGGATCGGGATGCATTGCAGCTTTTAATAAGGTTAATCGCATGACATTTTCTTTTATATCGTAGCCATACTTAGAATCATTTAGTAAGCTAACACCGTAATCCGGCTCTGATAAATCAGCCCACTGGTGGCCAACCGTTTCGAACTTCGCCATATCCCAGCTTGTATTCCAGTGTGTTGGACGTTTTACATTTCCATACTGAATATCATAAGTGGCTTCTGTAGCACGAATCTCTACTGGAAAGGCTACCTTTAGTAGTTTTCTCTTTTCTTTCCAATCAACAAAGGTTTGAAAGTCTATACGACGGTCATTATGATAAAAGGTTATCTTCTGCGTTATGGTGGTTTCATGATATAACCAAGTCGCTTCCATACTAAATGTAAGTAATCCATCTTCGGCTACTGTGAATGAAGTAAGTTCATTAATCTCTTCCATTTTTTCTTGATAAAAGAGGTCGATATCCCATGCATCATGAGCAAGTGGTTTGTCTTCAAAGATTTGTAGTACATTCCCTTTGCTACCATTAGCTAGTATCTGACGTTTTGCTTCTTTATCATAAATCTCAATAATATGCCCTTGTTCATCCCATTTAACATGATAAAATGGTGTTTCTAGTTTTTTATCATGATAGCTAAAACTTTTTGATGGCTCTGGTATTGTTTGTGATGGTTGAAAATGCAATTGGCTAACACCAAAAGAAGGTAAATTATCCACTTCAACAAGCCAACCATCTTTCTGTCTTTGGTGATTCAATAGATTGTTATTATTATCTTTCCAGATACCAGCAGCATAATTAGTAAACTCTGAAATGAATACGTTTCTTTTTCCTGTTTGATGTATTGTATTGAATAGGATAACGGAAGCTTCTGCCTCTTCCTTCTGTCTACTAATAATGTTCGACTCCAAATTCTCCACCAACTGAAGGGCTTCTGCATACTCTTCTTTAGCGTCTTCATATACTTCACGAATAGATGAGCCTGGGATGATATCATGAAATTGATTTCTTAATATTATTTCCCAACCACTCTTCAACTGTTTATTCATTTCTAACATTTGATCCTCTGATAGCCAAGAAGCTAAGAACTCTGCTCTACGATACATAAGTTCAAGTTTCCGATTCATTTTTTTTATAAATGCTTGACTTGTGTAAGTACCACGGTGATATTCTAAATAAAGTTCACCATCCCATTTATGAACATAACCAGAAGATTGTTCTACATTTTCATGTAATTTATTAAAGAAAGTATTGGCAATTGATGTTTTCACATTTGGCATTCCTGGTAATTGATCAAATCTTCGTCGCATTTCAAGCATATGACGATTAACTCCACCACCACCATCTCCATAACCATAAGAAAGTAATAAATCCTTAGATAAATCCTTATCCCGGTAGCTCTCCCATGCCCCTCGTACTGTTTTTGCTGTGATGAAGCCATTATACGTATAGAACCAAGAATCTGCATCATTCCAAGGTTCTGGAGTAGTAATAAAATGTGTTAAAATCTCTGTTCCATCAATCCCCTTCCAATAAAAGGTGTCATGTGGCATACGATTATACTGATTCCAGCTTATCTTTGTTGTCATCATTGTTTTAATACCTGACTTTTGTAAAATCTGAGGTAACGCCCAGCTATAACCAAAGACATCAGGTAACCATAAGTACTGACAATCCACACCAAACTCCTCTTTGAAAAACCTTTTTCCGTGTAAGATTTGTCGAACAAGTGACTCACCACTTGGAATATTACAGTCAGCTTCTAACCACATTGCACCTCCGACTTCCCAATTCCCATCTGCTACCTTCTGTTTTATTTGCTGATAAATTTCCGGATAGTCTTCTTTTATATAACGATATAGTTGTGGTTGTGTTTGTAAAAATAAATATTCAGGGAACTGTTTCATTAACTGTAATACCGTTGAAAAGGAACGTGCTGACTTTTCCCTAGTATTTCTTAATCGCCATAGCCAAGCAACATCAATATGTGTATGTCCAACAGCATGTATAGTGATATCAGAATGTTTCTCTACTGCTTCAACTGCTCGACTTAAATTAGCTTCTGCTTGATAACAGGATTGATAAAAAACGTCACTTCCTGGTTCAGTCCAATCAATCGTCTTAAATGTATCTTGAAGCATTTGTTTGATAATAGAATAATGCTCATCATTTTCATTACTTTCTTTTAATACTTCGTAAGCAGCTAATAAAGTGTAATATAACTGATCCAATTGCTTATCTAACCAACCGATTTTTGCCGTTTCCAATTTGAATTCATTTTCAATTGGGATACCTCCGCCTTCAAGTCCAGACCAAAGTCTGAAATCTAATTGAAGTGGGGCTGTTTGAAGCTCCTTATCAAACAGAACTTCCTCGTGATTAGAATCAACACCTTGATACGGTTTACCATTTACAAATAATAAGGATTCGAAACCGGAGTTATTTCCTCCGCCTGTTTTACCGAACGAAAAGAGCCCTACCATTTGCTTGTCCTGAAATTGCAAATGTTGATCTATTTCAGCATGTAACCATAGATAACGGTCTCTTCCTTTCCAATAATCTCCCAGTTTCATATAGATTTTCTCGTTGTAGTTTCTCGGTGGGTGATTGCCAATTTGTCCATCATCTTCATACGTATAAAAATGTGGAATATCAAAACAATCACGATAACGATAGCCTTCCAATTCATTGATACGCGCTTCAAATTTCCTTTCGGTTAAAAACATATTTTCACCCCGGCTTCTTTTATTTATAACGAAAAATTACCAGCAGTTACAATCCGGTGATAAATGTTTCCACCAATTAATCCGTCAACAATCTCCCATGGACCATCATGAAGCAAGCGTTCTTCCTCTAACTCTTCTAAGTGATCTATTTCCCCTTCCAACCATTGATTAATACGATATTTAACGGAATCGATTCGTGTTATTACCCCTCCATATCGGATATCTATTACTTCCCAGCCAAATGGTTTATAAGCTTCAAGCCAGATATCACGATGCAATGTACGAAGTTTATCTACATTTGTTTTCACCCAGTCTAACTGAGTAAGAAATGATCTAACTTTTTCAATGTCTTTTCTATCATAAGCAGCTTTTAATTGGAGACCTAGCTCGGCCTTAACGCCCAACACACTTGCTAATTGTTGATAGAAATTAAATAAGCGCTTCCATTCCGGATTATTATTTTTAGCTTTTTCAATCATTGGAACTAAATTTCTATAGTGCTCTCCAAGTCCTAACCCTTTAATATTTTCGTCATATAAACCAAGTAAAATATCTTGATATAAGGTCACTTTTGAAGTCATAGATATATTCATGTTGTCTTTCATTACACCAGGTGTTTCATCTAAGTATTTCAAAATCATAAAATCTTCAAAGTTACCATTGCAGCAGAACTTAAAGCGGTTATTTATCTGTTCTGCTGTTACATCTCGATGGTACGTGTGTTCAGCAAATAGTTGAAGGATTGGATACGCAGTAGAGAAAGGTGTTTCTGCGCCATTATCACCCCAAAGTGTTACAAAAACTTCTTGAATCTCTTCCTTTTTACAAGCTCGCATAGATGCTTCAGTAGTAGCAACTGCTTTTCCATAGTTTGGTGCAATGCCATTCCAAGTCCATGCTCCACCAGCAAAAATTGGCTTGCGGCCTAGCTCCTTGTGATGCTTAAAACTATTTTCATAGACTTCTTGCTTATTGTCATAGTAATTCCAATAAACAAGCTCCACATCTGGTATTCCATCAATAATATCCGATCGTATTTGGCCGTCTTCATCACGATAATTACTATCTTCAGCAAATAATGGGGAATACATATCGCTCCATATCATTGGTTTATATCCATACTTTTCGGTTAGTGCAACAACCTTTTGTAAATGCCTATTCATTATCTCAATATGATTTTCATAACCATGCTTTTCTAAGTATTTTCCCAACCCTAATTGAAAGGTTTCATCCATTCCTATGTGAATACGTTTCGTTTTAAAAGCTTGGGAAGTTGCCTTTATACAGTTTTCTAAAAATGTATATGTTTCCGGTTCATCGACTAGTAATATATCATCTGTATCTTTAAAATTTGAAGCATAATTCCACTTAATTGCTTCACGTAAATGACCTAAGGTTTGAATACATGGAATCATCTCAATCCCCAATTGATAGCCATATTCATCACAAATTCTTAATTCCTCCGCGGTATACCTTCCACGCATATATCCGAAATAAGGGTGTTCCTTCACTTCGTACGTATCTTCGGTATATAACATTAAACTATCTAATCCCATAATTGCCATTTTTCTTAGCAATCGCTTAATGTCTGATACTGTAGGAACTGCATTACGTGAAGCATCTATCATCACCCCAGACATCTCAAACTGTACTTGTTCTGATACATGGAATTGATTTGTTTCTTTAAATCGTTCTAACCATATGCCTAATGCTCGAAAAAATTGAACTGGTTTATTAAAAATAATTTCTCCTTGATTATTTTTGTTTGACACACTTAGGCAGTCTTTCTCCTGCTTAACTTGAATAGGATAACCATCTGCTGAAAGCTCAATATCTAATTCACTAGCTATTATTTGCAAACCTTCTATTACAGAAGATATGTCTCCTTTTATGTTCAACTTCATCTTCATTCCTCCTATTAGCATACATTTGTTGATTCATCACCCTGTTTGTTGCGTTCGTTTCTCAATAGCGGTAAATCGGCTTAACGTTACTCTCATCATCCAAAACGCTGGTAACACAGCTGAAACAAACGGTATTAATCCTGGTTTTTCATAAATCATATATCCTATTAATGAAAAACCTAAAATGATTAATATTGTCGTAGGAAGGCTGGTTAATGCGAATAGAAAAGACTGCTTCAGATACACCTTATTGGATAATTCATAGTGAGAATAAATCGCAAAGAAATAACCGACAGCTAGTAATAATATAAAAAAGAGGATCCATAATAAAATAAACAAGGAATTGGCTAAAAATCCTGTCATTAATTGGTCTACAATTTGAATATCAACATAAAGGAAAAACGCAATTCCATAGAAAACAAAGCCAATTTTATTGCCCTGCTTCCATTCTTTAAAATAAATACGCTTAAATTCCTTGAAGACAGGTATGTCCGTCTGCTTCCTCATCCATTTCCGCAAAACGTGAAATAACGCAATAGACGCAGGAAAAAAGCCGAAAATACCCAATCCTAAGATTGTAAATGCAAACCAATACCAATTTAGCAATATCGCTTTCCATATCCATTCAAAGACAACGAGCAACCATGGTGTTCTTTTCATTATGTTCTCCTCTTTTCTTCTAACAAAGCTACTTTCAATAAAAGTTAAGCTATGTTATTTTTTTGCTAATTGCTTTTCTAACGGACTTCCTTTCACGGCTTTACCAGTTAAGCTCAATACAAATTCACTAAACATACTATTTGCCCAAGCAAACCAATCCCTTGTAAATTCTTCTGGTCTATCCGTGTCAAAGCCCTCATGCATGTAATTGGTTCCACCATCTGTATTTTTAAAATAACTTAGAATACGTTGCTTTTCTGCTTCATCTGTCGTTGTCATCCCTTCAATTGCGAATGCGATGTGCCAGACGTAATGATCAGGTGTATGGGGACTACCAATTCCTTTGGCACATTTCCCTTCATAATAATAAGGATTATCTCGGCTTAATAAAAAATTACGTGTATTCTTGTAGACAGCATCTTCATATGGAAGATATCCTAAGTACGGAGCAGCTAAAAGACTTGGAACATTGGCATCATCCATCATATTGTACTGACCATCTCCATCTGTTTCATAAACATAAACATCTCCATGAAATGGATGGTTCAGCTTACCATGCGCCTCAATTCCTTGTTGTATATCGGCGCGAAGTTTTAAGCACTCTTCTTTAAGAGAAGGCTTATTAATCACTTCATCCGCCATTTCAGCTGCATAACCAAGTGCTACAACAGCAAACATATTAGCAGGTACTAAATAACCATACATACATGCGTCATCACTCGGACGAAAAGCACTCCATGTCATACCAGTAGGAACGACTTTCCCTCCTTTTCCATCACGTATTAATGTGTCCGATTGGCGAACATCAGCACGTGAAAATGTATAATTAGATAATTTTTCATGATCTTGCTCTGTTCTCCACACTTTCAATATCGTTTCCATTACTGGTTGTAGCATTTCTTTAATAAAATCTGTTCGTCCTGTAGACTTCCAAAATAAATATGCTAATTGAATCGGATAACACAATGAATCAATCTCATATTTTCGTTCCCAGATATTTGGTGTCATATCTGTTTGATCAGTTTGGTGTCCTTTACCGTTTGCACTTTCATTAAATGCATTGGCATATGGATCATGCAAAATAAAATCAAATTGTTGACGAATGACGCCTTCTAATAAATCGGCTATTTCTTTATCTTCTTCTGCGGCTAATAGATAAGGACGTACTTGTGCAGCTGAGTCCCTTAGCCACATTGCCGGAATATCGCCTGTAATAACAAATGTCTTACCATCTTCTTGTTGCTTTAATGTCGTTGTATATGTGTTAACAAAACAGTTCTCAAACATCTGATGTAACTTCTCATCTCCAGGGAAAAACTCTTTTACTTGATTAATTAGTTTTTGTAATGATTCTGGTATATTTTCTACCATTTCCTTCACTCCTAAAGTTTTTTATCGAAACCGAGTGTAATAATTTCACTTTCTCCTATTTCATATAAATCTTCTTCTTTATTTGTTTTTTCTTCGAGAATGGAGCTTTTATATGATTGATGCTTTTGAATCTGAGCTTGTAACGTTAATTTCTTCTCATTGGGATTAAACCAACGCACCATTACATCTTCGCGCTCTTCTTCTACTTTCATCGATGACCATGCAAGCCCATCTGCCTTCACCTTTAAAAATTGATGTTTATCCGGTAATAAACCCTCATGTATGCTCGTTTGAACAGCGACAAATGGTACTTTAAACTGATATGCATCAATAAAAGCTTGTGACTGTATAACATCTGATTCGTGTGGGAGCACTTGCCATTCAGCCGTCTGTAATCCTTGACATTGCGCTTCAGGCGTTGGGAAGTCTCCCCAATCTCCTAGCTCGGCAACCGAACGAAGAACAGTTACTGCAATCGTGCCGTCTTCTTTTAATATTTCATACTCTTGCAAACCATCTGTTGCGATCGTCAACCCTTTTTGGTTATCAGATAAGCTACTGAATCGATGTTGATGATGACAAAAACTAGGATTCTCCCATTCTTTTTCTGGTGTATTTGGACGAGAAACAATTTCAAAAATACTATCCGCTTTATGTTTGTCTGCTCTTATACCTGTTGGAAACAAAACACGTAAACGGTGATCTGTTGCTTGGTTATCAATGATTAATTTAAAAGACGGACCTTTCATCCCTTTTGCAAGTGTCACAATGGTTTTAAGTGCTATGTCTACCATTTGCTCTGATCTACCCGCTTCTCGTTCCTTGTGCCAAATGAGGTGTTTACGTTCTTTTACTAACTGATCATCAGCAGAAATAGGAATAGAAAGTGTTTGTGTAAATTCAAGTATCGTTCTAAATGCACTACGTTCGATACATTCAAACTTAGCGATAGAACCTCTTGTTGTTATTGCAGGCTGTCCCTTTGCTTCTTTATACATATATTCGTTCCCTACATCTCCAGTATTCTCATATATCCCGAGACGTTTAAAGGACTCACCAGTAACTTTATCCGCTAAATCAAAGCTACCATCTTCATGAAAACTAACATGTACATATTCATTTTCCATTTCATTGCTTTCTGTTTCAGGTTTATTTTCCTCTATTAATTCTTTAGGACTAAATGTCGGCACAAAGTAAAACGTTTTATAACCAAACGCTGGAATATCTTCTGTAAAAAATGAGAGCTTTACACGCTTCGCATAATACGGTTGACGGAATTTATCATCTGGTAGATCATAATCAAATGTAATAATAGGATCATCTGCTTGAAAATCAATTAGGTTACCTTCACAATCTACAAGTTTATAAGATGATGCTGGTTTATTTTCGAGATGAGCTGGTATTTGCTCAAATGGCATTTCTGAAAAATACACTTTATCCAGATCTATTACCTTCGTAACGACATCACTTTTTGACCAGCCAGTGGTATTAATGATGACAATAGGAATGCCGCCTTCTGGTGCGCTGGAAGTGTCAATACGCTGAGATAGTTCAGTAGACTTATCCTTAACAAATACATCACCCATTTGTGCGACAGTTTCAAACCGAGTGACCATTTCTCTGTGTACTTCATCAATACTGCAACCACAAATACTATCATGTGGATGATTTTTCATTAGTGATTTCCACATAAACTGCATATATTTATGCGGATAAGGAGCTCCAGTTAAAAAGTTTAACGTTGCAAGTGGCTCGGCAACTTTCTCTAATAAATTCTGGCAATAATTATTCCATTGTTTTAAATAAATTCGACTTGATGCCGTATTAACAAGTGTAGACCATCCATCTGTACGTTGATTCCGTAGCTCTCCTTCAATCGTTTGTAGACTCTTTGGAAGTGATTTATTTAGGTCTGTGACATATTCATCAAAGCTTGAGTGTTTAAATGTATAATTAGGGTAAAGCCCCGTTGCTGTTTCTATTGCTTCTGGTACATCTTTTTGTAGCGGTTGGTGGTCACACCCATTCATAAATAACAGTTGATTCGTTGATGCGTATTTCTCAACATCTTTCAGTTTCTTATCCCAAAAAGCTTTTGCTTCTTTTTTGTCAACGGGTATCTCGTTTCCATTCGAATACCAATTTGCGAATAAAATCCCTAACACTTTAGATCCGTCTGGTGCTTTCCATTCCATCTCTGAAAATGGTGATTCAAAAGAAGGCGTATCCGATACAGTATTATTAAATCCAGTCGGTTTAACTCCTCGACCAAAGGCAGCCGTATGAATATTTGCTTGTTTTAAAAGTTGTGGTGCTTGCCCATAGATTCCAAAAGTATCAGGAAAGTAGCCAATTTTAGATACATGTCCATAACTCTTCGTATCATTCAAACCAATTTGTAAATTCCTCACATTAGATTCTGAACTAGTTAAAAAGGCATCTTGCAAAATGTACCAAGGGCCAATATGTATTTTCTTTTCTTTAATTAATTGTTTAACAATATCTCTATTTTCAGGGTGAACATCGAAATAGTCTTCTAATAAAATAGTTTGTCCGTCTAGATGAAAAGACTTAAATGCATTACCATCCTTTTTGAATTGTTCAATTAAATGATTCATTAATTTAATAAAATAATAACGATGCTGTTCAAAAGGTAGATACCATTCTCTATCCCAGTGCGAATGAGAAATTATATGGGCAGTTTTTTTCATAATACTCCACCAATCCTTTTTAAAATATTAAGAAAACGCTATCATTTTTCTATAGCCACAATTCCTTATTTCTACAATAAAAAAAACCATAGCCACTAGCAATAGAATGATTGTAACTCATAAAGTTATTACAGTGTTTATTAAATTAGTTCATTGATTTAAGTAAGTGATACAAAAGAGGTCACCCCCTTTTCGCATAAATGCTACGAAGGGCTAACCTCTTTTGACAGAATGAACTTGAGTGAGTCTATGAGCTCTTTTTCAACTGCTTCATACGCTCCATGGCCTGAACTAGACGGTCATGGTTAGTGACTTGTTCTCTTCGTTTGGGATGCAGTTTGTTGTAAGCGACTTTACAATTATTAACAATATGCTTATCATCAATAGTTAAGTCGTCGACACTCGGCAAATCATTAATTTGATGAATGACCTTTGTTACCTCTTCATTTAAATAAGCCACACTAAATCTTAAGCTTTCCCTTTGACCTGCAGTTTGAACAGTATAGTAGATCCTTCCAGATTCAGTACTACCGAAGTCTAGCTGATTAAATGTAATGCTACCATCTTGTTCAGCCGTCGTTTCTGCTAACACAACCTGTCCATCTATGGAGTTGTATAATCGAACCGTTTGATTCTTTTTAACTCTATCAATGGTAACCTGATCTTGATCTCCCTCATTATTTTCTGCTGTCACAAAATGCATCATAATATTATCTGTTCTAGGGAGAGCGTCGCTTTCAAACATTTGCCACTCATAAATACGGATAGCACCCCAAGGAGAATTCCCGCTATCATGAATCTGTAGTTTGAATTCTCTTGCTGTAATAGGCTCATCTAAAATAATGTCGGTTACAGCTTTTGTATTATCTGTAATCCTTTTAGCACTAATCCACTCCCCGTTATCATCCTTATAAAGGAGTTCAAAATCAACGGTGTTCATGTTACTTGCTTCACCGCCATGTTCTGCGTGTTCTACGCGCCAACGACGGATCGTTTTCTTTTCACCAATATCAATGCTCATATAACCACTTTCCATATTGGTTGCACACCACTTGCTGTTACCAATTTCTGTACCGTCTATTGCTTTAACGGCGGGCTCCGCATCGTTTTCCGCTGACACACCAGTTACTTTTGCATTAAGAGCAACATTGGGTGAAGTAGGATTTTGCTCTATTTCTGTTGCATCTGTATCCATGCCCCAATCAAATCGAACTTCAGCGGCTTCTCCACGCACATAATCACGATTGACCGGTACCACCTTTAGCAAAGTAACATTATCAGATGCAGCATTTTCAGTAGTACGTGTAATATTTGGTGTGTAGAAATAGTTATTTGGTGTTACACCTAGAAGTGTTTCTACTCCATCAGCATTTTCTTGGTAAACCTCATAGTATAGGTCATTGTCAGCCCAGCTCAAACGTGCTTCTGCCTCAAACGCTGTCCTAGGCATCTTTTTTATAATTTTTACATCTGAAGGCTTTGTTAGAACCGCTGCTTTTTCATCATAGACTGACAACTGACCTAAATGGATTGAATAGTCATCCATTTTGTCAGCATTACTTACTTTTAAACTTAACGCATGGGCTGTTTTTCCGGCATCCTTCCCAAGATCGACAACTGTTGTCTTCCACTCGGCGCCTGACTTAGGCAATGAATAATATTTCATCTTATCCTGCGCATAATCCTTACTGTAAGCCACACCAAGTGACACGTCTCCCCCTGTAGGATTTTGATAAACTACACGTACCTTAGTTGAATCAGTTACAGATAGTTTTGTGCTATAAAGCATTGTGTCATTAACAGAACCGGCATCAAGTGTACCACTGAATTCTAGTGCGTTGCCACCATTATAGGCTTTATCAAAATCATATGAAACATTGATTCTGCTTCCTTCATTGCGGACCCACCAGCGCCAAGTAGGCATAATATCTTGAATAGAACGGTTATTCCATTCTAGTTTACTGGCTATTTTTCCATTTACAAAATATTGTTTTCCGTGTCCACTATTAAAATTAGTCGTAAAAGGCTTTTCCTTAATAACAGACGAATCCGTTACAAAGCGAGCCATCCCCTTCCAATCAGCAGAATCATCGGCAAGTGCAGGGTCACCCTGAGGCCCTGTCCACAATGTTTTTTCTTTTTCATGGAAATCAGCTGGATCTTTGGCTATTCCCATTGTTGAATTTGGTGTATAAAGCGCGATGGAAACCTTTGGCTGCTTGTCCTCATTTAACAGTGCATCCGTATTGACTTTTGTATTATACGCATTCTGTTGTAATTCAAAACCTGCATAGGCATCAAAAGGATTACGCTTATGACCGTTCATTGTTTCAACGGTAGTATTAATTTTGTTCGTTGACCAGTTATAGTTTAAAAAGAATTCATCAACGGCGTAAACACCATCCTCAGCTGGTTTTACGTACATGTCATTCTTACTATTGATAGCATTTTGATAGTTAATGGCACCATTATTATCTTGTGCATCATACCAGCTTACATTAAGTTTTGAATTCCGCTTAATATAGCCCATCATTTCATTCATGCGTTCTGCTGTCTGTTTACTAACACCATATGTTTCCTGATTAAAGAAATAGCCATCAAATCGAAAGTATTGCGCTACTTCAATCATTTTGTCTGCTACTGGGAAACTACCATCTGCTTTCTGCTGCGTAAATGCTTCTATTTCCGCAACCCCTTCAGGTGAATTACCCCATGGGAAACCAAGCGTTGCATAGACTGGAACACCATTCTTATGAGCAGCATCAACGATATCCGGTGTTGGAATGGCGAAAATTCCCTCACTCGTACCCGCCCAATAAATGTATGAATCAAGCAACTGCCAGTTATCAAAGGCGTAAACATTGAATTCATTACTTCCTACAGAGCTTGCCTCATCATGATTCCATGTTGTGATGGAAGCAGAAGTAATACCCGCTTTTGGATTAGCTAATGGATTAACTTGCGATCCTTTAAAGCGATTTTTGTTTAAAGGAATACTAGCACGGTTCAATTCTGCATCAGGGTCATTTTCAGGCGACCACTTTAGCAACGTTTCCACGTTAAAAGCCGGGGCCAACGGCTTAAGACTAAGATGCTCCGCATAATTCTCATTGACGACATCTGTTCCATCCCCATTCACTTCGGCTCTTACTTCATTCACTCCCATTGAACTAAATAACATGAAAGTGGCTAATACAGATAACATACGAGTGTAAAACTTATTTCGTTTTCTCCTCATATTATCCTTCCTTTCTAAAGGTTTGTTTTGAAAGCCCTTTCATTTATTATAAAATTCCTTTTTTGGTTTAAATAGTGAAGTATTAATAGATTTAATGGGAAAATTAAATCTAAAATTTCAGTTTTTTATGCATTTGCAATAAAGCGCATTGTATTCAAATAAAAAATAAGGTAACGAGCGGCATCTTTTGCTACCGCTCGTTACCTTATTGTTCTTGTGCTGTTAATGTTACATTCGTACTCTGCTTGCTTCCATCACGATAAAACGTTACTGTCATTTGATCTCCTGGCTTTTTATCTTGATAGAGATGCTTACGCAAATCAATAATGTTTTGAATTGGTTCGTTATCTAATGCAGTAATAACATCATAAGTAGTCAAACCAGCTTCTGATGCAGGTGATCTAGGTTCTACGCTTTGCACATAGATCCCGCTAGTTACTTCACTAGGCAAACTCAAGCTTCTCGCCCATTCGACTTGTGCAACATCTTCTAATGAATATGCTTCTACGCCTAAAAAGGCACGTGACATTCGTCCGTTTTTTTCCAATTCTTCTATAACTGGAATCGCATCGTTTATTGGAATAGCAAATCCAATCCCTTCTACAGACGATTGTGCGATCTTCATGGAATTGATGCCAATTAACTGGCCATCCATATTAATTAGCGCGCCCCCGCTATTACCTGGATTTATTGCTGCATCGGTTTGGATTACCTCTGCTTGCCAATCGGCTCGACCATCCCCATTAAAATCTTGAGGAATTGCTCGTCGTTTACCGCTAATTATTCCTTGTGTGACAGATCCAGATAAATCTAAACCTAATGGATTTCCAATAGCAATGGCTGGCTCTCCAACTTTAACATGATCAGAGTCTCCTAAAGTGGCGACGTGCTCTACGGCATCTCGGTCCATTTCAAGTACTGCTAAATCCATGAACAGATCACTACCTCGAAGCTTCGCAGATAATCTTGAATCATCGGATAAAATAACTTCAATTTGATCAGCACCATCTACCACGTGGTAATTGGTAACTACAAATGCCTTATCTCCTTGCAGTTTATAAATAACTCCTGATCCAGTTCCTGCCTCACTTCCCGCTTCCTCAGAAAAGATCGATGTAGCTTGAAGATTCTCTATTCCTACAACCGTAGGAGCTACTCTCTCAACAACCTCAGTAATTTGAGTAGAGATATCTACACTCATCGGTTTTACTAAAGAAGGGAGTTCATTATCTCCAGTAGACTGTTCCTGTTGATAAGCTGATTCTGGGAGAATAATTTGATAAGGTAAAATATCATATCGGATTAAACTTGGTAAGACTGCTGCAAATAATAACACACCAACGACCATTCCTAATAAACTTGGTACAACCCAAGATTTTCTTTTGCGTTTATTTTGATCGGTATGGTTAGGCTGATACGGATCATTATAATTCACGTAAAACGCATCCTCTCTTTACTATCTCGTTTAATGCTAGTGTGCCTCATTACAACATTTTTAAACGATTTCGCACAAAGGAGTTGGTGCATTTGGATCGGTGTCATGTATTTCAAGCTGACTACCTATTGGAAAACCTTTTTCTATTAAATGATTTTCTACTGACATTCGTGCTAGCTCTTTCATATTATTATCTTTACTTAAATGAGCAAGATAAATTCGTTTTGTCTGATCGCCTATTATATCAGACAACGCCAAGGCAGCATCATCATTTGAAACGTGTCCACTATCACCTAGAATACGACGTTTTACGTTCCAAGGATAACGTCCCATTTGTAGCATCGATACATCATGATTGGCTTCAAAGATTAAAGCATCAGCGTTTTCTACTGTTTTCTTTATTCTTTCTGATACATAGCCAAGATCAGTCACGATGGCTACTTTTTTTCCGTCGTGATGAAAGGTGTAAAACATCGGTTCTGCAGCATCATGTGATACACCGAATGATGTTACATCAATATCACCGAAAATTTTTGTCTCTTCCATGTTGAAGGTGAATTTCTGATCCAGGGTGATTTTCCCGATTGAACCCTCCATTGCCTTCCATGTCTTTTCATTAGCGTAAATGGGCAAGTTATATTTTCTAGCCATGATCCCTAATCCTTTAATATGATCACTATGCTCATGTGTGACAAGTATTTTAGAGAGCTTGCCAGGATCAATATGCGCCTCTGTTAACAAGCGCTCCATTTGCTTTCCACTTAACCCTGCATCGACTAATATATTTTCCTTATCTGTACCGATATAAAATGCATTGCCTGTGCTGCCTGATGCTAATACTGAAAAACGTAACGTCATTCATTTCCCACTCCAATTGTTGTATCGACAATGTTTAATAAACTGTCCTTTATTGTTTCATATAGCGCCTGTTCTTCCTCTTCATCCTCAGTTTGAAGATAGAGCATGCTGCTTGTTTCGGGTGTTCCTATTTCTTTAATAAATTCTTTATAGGTAGTTTCAACAAAATTATTATTGTCGGGGTAATTATGTCCCTCAATTGCGTTGACAAAATATTCTTGTGATTCATTTACTTGTACATTCCATGTAGGATTTAATACTTGCTCTCCATTAGGAAGAGAAATTAGATTATGATATCCCAAATTGACAGCTGTTACTTTGTCACCAGTCTCAATCAAATTCTCCTTTAAGAATAGGGTAGAAATAGCATTCATTTGTGAATTTAATTTTTCTGGTTCTTGTTGTTCATTATCTTCTTTTTCCATCATCGTCTGAATGTATTGTGTCATTTCCCCATCATCATTTAATTGAATGATAAGCAGTGCATTTTTATTATAAAAAATAGGTAGATCCATTCGTTGAAAGAAAACAAGAATATTCTTCGACGAGTCCTTGCCCCAATACGTGTATTGCTTATTATTTAATATTAAATTATCAAGCTGTTCTTGATAACCTTCTTCTTCAACATCAATTGGTACCGGTTCTGTAAAACGACCAATTAATAAATAATCGTTTACAATGAGTTGTTTCTGATTATCAAGCTGTTCTAATTTAGCAATATCAGTTTCAGAATACGCTTTATTCATCGCATAGATCAATGGTGCCTTAAAAGATTCATCAGACACATTTTCTTCTATGCCTTCAATATTCGAAGCAATCTCTTCTTCTGTCGACGATTCTTCACTATACTTATATTCGTCTTTCGTTAGCAGTTGTTGGATGAGAAATATATCAAGGACAAGGAAGCAGATAATAAACAATAGCTTAGTTTGATTCCACTGCATCTTGTACTCCCCCTATCCTTTGCTCCGGCAACTCTAATTCTTCCCATCCTCCGATTACCTTCACATACCAAGTAGGTGTTAGCTTATAAAGCTGCCTTCCGCTTTGTTGTTCTAATTTATAGCCAATCGTCACATCGTATACAGAGCGATTTGTATAGCTGTCTCCTTGCAAAATAGATATGACAGCAGATGCGTCCAGTATATTAGACTCTTGTCCTGGTCCACGAATATCGAGCAATTGAATGTTGGGGTGAATATATTTATGCACTTTTTGATCATGCCATTGCACAGATATCCTAGTTAGTGAATCAATTTGATACACTGGCCGTCCGTTAAAACTCAAATTATAATTGACGACATTTGTTCTCGCGGTAGTAGACAAGTCCGTCAAGATAAATCGATATGGATCGTCGGCTGTAAATCCTAAGTGCGTATTAATAAAATTATTATGCACTTGATCTAACAATTGATAGTCATCAATCTCTTGGTCATTTGTTGATGTCGCATTAGTTGGATCAGTGAAGCTAATCCGATTCGTATCTCTCGTCAACTCCCTTGTACCATCCGTATAAATCATTGCACCCTCTTTTAGAAAGGAGCTTTTGACGGAAGAAGGGGTTTTAAATAGCAAATTAATAAATGGATTGACTTCTATCTCTTTATAAGAAGATAGGTAAGACGATATACTTAGTTCTTGAGGTAAATAAATATTCACATCCTCATTATTTTTATATACAAGATAATTCGATGTCACATTATTATCGCGATAGTTGTTTAAATAGGTCACTATTTGACTATAATTTTGAACACTAGCTCGAATCGCAGCGCCTGTACTTGCATTAATAAATACGAGCTGTGGATCTCCTTGACTATTTGATAAATTAATATATAATCTATCAAAACTGCCTTCTGGTATCAATTCATCGTCTACCATAAATAAATCACGCACAATTTCATTAGGCACTGCTGTTGGGAATATAATTTCTGTTAGGTTTTGCTCCTTGTTGATTGCCTCGTAATCTATCTCCGTTTTGGAAAAATCAAAGATAGACCATGTTTGCATTTCTTCATATAATGAAAGTTCGTCTTCTTTCATTTTTAACCCAACTGGTTGCCCTGCCACATGATAGATAATTTGTGAGGGTTGAATTGTTTCTCGCTTTGTTTGAGCTTCTCCCGAGAGCTGAGCCTCAATTAAATCTTCATTACTCGCTAATTCTTCATTGCTCGGTTGGTAATTCCAAATAGCAATTGTTAAAAGCAAGCTTAGCACAACCAAGAAAATTAAGACGATTGTTGTCCAAGTTTCGAGTTTCATGCTTTCTCACCCCGCTTTCGATTAATAAGCGGTAAAGTAAATATAATTGTTGTCCCTTTACCCTCAACACTATCCGCCCATATTTGTCCATGGTGAGTAGTGATGATTTCTCTTGCAATGGCAAGTCCCAAGCCAGTTCCACCAAGTTGTCTAGAGCGCGCTCTGTCCGCTCGGTAAAAACGATCAAAAATACGATCAAGCTTATCTCGCGCAATACCAGGCCCTTGATCCGTTATACTTACTTTAATACGTTGCCTTTCTTTCATTACTCTAAAGATAATCGTCCCATTTGGCGGTGAATATTTTATTGCATTCGAAATAATATTGTCTATTACTTGAATTATTTTGTCTTTGTCAACCCAAAGGAACAAACTATCTTTCGGTATATGTCGTTCAATTAAAATAGATTCTTCTTTATTCATTTCAAAACGATCCAATACATGGTGGAAAAATGGAACAATATTCACTCGCTCTTTTTGCATTGGCTGTTCTTTATGATCCATTTTTGATAACTGCAGCAGATCATTAACTAAACGAATCATTCGTTCTGTTTCGTTTTGTGTTACTTGTAAAAACTGTGGTGCAATTTCTTTATCTTCCCAAGCACCATCTGTTAAAGCCTCTAAATAACTTCGCATCGTTGTTAGCGGTGTGCGAAGCTCGTGAGACACATTGGAAACAAATTCTCGTCGTTCTTTTTCGATTTTTTCTTGTTCTGTTACATCACTTATTACGGTGATGAGGCCAGTAAATTCACCTTGTTCATCTTGAACGACAGAGAAATTTGCTTTGATTAAGAAAAATTGCTCATCATCACTAAAGTCAATGGTAATTGATCCTGCATCTTGAAACGCTAATGATTCTACTGTGTAATCTTCTATTTGTAATACATCAATAATTGACTCATCTTTTACGTCCTCAAATGATTGATCTATTAAAATCGATGCAGGTTCATTCATTAACGTAATTTGACCATATTCATTTGTAGCAATAACACCATCTGACATGTTGGAAAGAACGGTACTTAATTTCCTTCGTTCTTCCTCTGTCTTATGATTGGCCAACTTTATCTTGCTGCTCATATCATTAAAGGTTGTGGCTAGTTGGCCAATTTCATCATTTCCATAAACATTTACCTTTTTTGTAAAGTCACCTTGAGCCATAATCAGTGCTTGTCTACGCATTTCTGTTATTGGCTTCGTAATCGATCTAGCAACAAGCACACCAATTAACGCACTAATTATAATGGCAATAATTGTTCCATTTAAAAAGATATTGTTAATATTATCAAGTTGTGCATAAACTTCTTTTTCCATCGATGCTTTTAAGTAAATGACACCTAAAGATTGATCTTGTTCATAAATAGGAACTACCCTAACAAGCTGGCGGTCTCCAGTATGTGCATCGCGCTGCACAGTTTCTGTATCGACATTATATAAAATAGCATTACGAATCGGTGTATTCTCACTCGTAATTATTTTACCTATGTCTTCTTGTTGTGTGTTTGCACCAATAATACGATATTGACGATCAATGACTTGCAATGTGGAATAAGATTCACTTCTTCCGTACAAATCAACAATGTTTTGAATGTCTTGTTGCAAGGCATTCCCGTTTCCTTCTTCAGGTCGTTGTTCTTGAAGTGCTTCTTTAACATTGTATGTTAATACATCTAAACGCTCTTCAATATTATTAATAAAGTTTTCTTCTAGGTCATCTTGTAGTTCCTTGGCAAAGTATGCCCCAATTACTTGAAAGGCTAGCAAAAGTAATAAAATCATAATCATAATGATTTTAAATTGGATCGATTGTGTCACTTTAACCTTTTTCATAATTATTTGTTACTCCTGTTCAGGGTTACGTAAATAATACCCAACACCTCTTCTAGTAACAATCCATAAAGGATTACTTGGATTGTCTTCAATTTTCTCGCGTAAACGTCTGACTGTTACATCAACGGTTCGTACATCTCCATAATAATCATAACCCCAAACTGTTTCTAATAAGTGTTCGCGTGTCATTACTTGACCAATATGGCGTGCTAAGTAGTGTAATAATTCAAATTCTCTATGGGTTAACTCTACATAAGTGCCATCTCTTGTTACGGTATAGGCATCCGGATGAATGACTAAAGAACCGATCTGTATATCCTTATTTGATCTAGCATTGTCTGTTGCGGGTTGTTGTTGCCTTCTAAGGTTAGCTTTTACTCTAGCGATTACCTCACGATTACTGAATGGCTTTGTGACGTAATCATCTGCGCCTAATTCTAATCCAAGTACCTTGTCAATTTCTGAATCCTTTGCCGTCAACATGATAATTGGCATATTATGTTCCTTTCTAATTTCTTTACACACTTCATTACCATCTCGGTTTGGCAGCATAATATCTAATAGAAGTAAGTCCGGTTTTTCTTGATCGGTTAAACGTATTGCTTCATCCCCATCGTACGCACAAACGACTTCATATCCTTCTTTTTCTAGATTGAACTTCAATATATCTGCAATTGGTTTTTCATCATCGACTACTAATATTTTTTGACTCATTTGTTGTTGCCTCCTTCAATGTATATATGGTTTAAAGTTATTTATCTTGTATGGTCTTTTTGCTTTGTTGTCATTGCTAGTTTTTATTATTGTAATAACTAGCATTAGTTATATTTTATCGTACTTTAACGTAAATGTCTTTTTTATAGTAGAATTGTTTCGCTATCCATGATTATATACTAGAGTTTTAAGGTTTCTGATATATACACAAGACCCTTGCTGCTACTACAACAAGGGTCTTTTTAAATATTTTTATTTATCTAATTAAAATACGCTAGCTGGGTTAATCAACGACCCATTTTTATATACTTCAATGTGTAAATGTACGCCTGTTGAATTTCCGGTAGTACCCATTACACCGATTTTTGATCCTCTTGTTACTGTTTGACCAGGTCTAACACTAATAGAAGATAAGTGTGCATAAATTGTTTTGTATCCGTTGTTATGGTTAATAACGATCTTATTTCCATATCCACCGTTATCCCAGCCTGCAGATACTACTGTGCCGTTGTCTGCTGCTAGAATTGCACGATTGCTCGGACGTGCAATATCCATTCCTTTATGGAAAGAGCCCCATCGTGAACCCATATTACTTGAAACATATCCGCCAACTGTTGGCCAAGCGAAGCTGCCTGAACCCCTTGAAGGCATTACTTTTGTTCCCTTAACAACAATTTCCTTCACAGGTTCTTTCGTAACTTCTTCTGATACAACTTCTTTATTTTTCACTTTGCCATTCACTATTTCTAGTGCATATTGTACTTCTTTTTTACCGTCTTTTCCTTCTTGTTGTACTTTTGAATCACCTTTGTACATATCTTCTGACTCTTTCACTTCTTTTTCATATGAAATGTCTTCTTCTACTTTTTCTTCTTTTTTCACAATTACGTTTACAAATGGGGCATAAGCCGTAACACGAAGTTCTTGTCCTATTTGTAATACAGAGTCATCTGATAGACCTTCATTTAACTCTAATAATTTAGCAGTGTCTAAATCATATTGTGCGGCGATTGAACCAAGCACGTCGCCTTCTACCACGGTATGTTTTTTCTCTTCTAGTGTTCCTTTTTTAAGCAACTCTACACCTTGCTCTACTGTTAACACTTCATCCTCTTTCACTTTTCGTTGTTCAAAAGATACTTCTTCTGATAGAGCGATTTCTAATGTTGAAGAGTCTCCAACAGATAAGTTAACTTCCTTTTTATCTGTTTCCTCTTTTTTATCTGTTTCTTTGTTAGCTTCTTCTTGTTGTTCTGTTTCTTTCTCTTTTTGTTCTTGTTCAAATTTATCTAAAATTTCTTTATCAACATACTTTGCTTTGTACTCGTAAAGTGCTTTTTTTGCTGTCTCTTCATCTTTAAAGAATCCTGCTGCCTTGCCTCCGATTTGTAATTCGAAAGCATTAACATAAATAGCAATCTCTTCTTCAACAGTCTCTAGTACTTTTTGGTTGTTTGTTCTAGAGTTAAATGTACGTTCTGAAACATAAGAGACTTCTTGTTTAACTGCATAAGTGTAAGCATCGTTTGCTTTCTCTTTTTTGTCTATACGTTCATCTATGTAGGAATTAATTACGTCTTTGTCATCAACAGATCCAATATGTTCTCCATCTAAATAAACATGATAAACGGTATCAAGTTCCTTTTCTGCACCGACAACATTAAATGTGAGACCCACACCAAGTAGTGTCGTAATAGCTGTTTTTTTCCATAGGCTTAGCGAATTCGTTTTTTTATTACTTACTATTCTTTCGTTCTTACGCATCTTCCTAGTCCTCCTACAGCGAACCATTTTTCCCGTTCTCTATGATTTTTAAACCTATTATAGGCTACCATATAGTAGATATACATTTAAACCCTTTTAAACAAACTGTAATAAAACTGTATCATAAATTCCATTTTTATACTAAAATCAACCTATTTACGTGATGTTTATTACTATATAACAAGCTTTCTACCATAAATACCCTGTATTATTACAATTAAATTAGTAGTTTGGCATATAACAAAAGACCTACTCATTCAAGTAGATCTTTCATAGATATTGCCTATTAAATTTAGCTATAAACGCTTCGGACTTCATTCGTTTGTGTTCTATCTGGTCCAACAGAAAAGATAGATAATGGAATCTGTGTCAACTGAGAGATACGCTCAATATAGTGACGTGCATTAACTGGAAGCTCGCTTAGATTTTTTACACCAGTAATATCTTCAGTCCAGCCTGGTAATTCTTCATACACAGGCTCACAATCAGCTAGAACTTTTAAGCTAGCAGGGAACTCCTCCATGATTTTTCCATTGTACTTATATGCTACACAAATCTTTAATGTTTCAATACCGGTTAGTACATCAATTGAATTTAATGATAAGTCAGTTATACCACTTACACGGCGTGCATGACGAACAACAACACTGTCAAACCAACCAACACGGCGTGGGCGACCAGTCGTTGTTCCATATTCCCGACCAACTTCACGGATTTGATCACCGATTTCATCATGTAATTCTGTAGGAAATGGTCCATCACCAACACGAGTGGTGTATGCTTTTGATACCCCTACTACGTGATCAATCTTTGAAGGTCCTACACCAGAACCAATCGTAACACCGCCTGCTATTGGGTTAGATGATGTAACAAAAGGATATGTCCCTTGATCGATATCAAGCATCACACCTTGTGCACCTTCAAATAAGATACGACGTCCTTGATCTAATGCATCATTTAATACAACAGATGTGTCTGTCACATACTTCGCTATTTGCTGACCATATTCATAATATTCTTCTAAGATATCTTCTACTTTTAATGCCTCTGTTTCATATACTTTTGTGAATAAGCGATTCTTTTCAGCTAAATTTTGTTCGAGTTTTTCTTGAAATACTTCTTTATCTAGTAAATCGGCAATCCGAATTCCTGTTCTAGCTGCTTTATCCATGTATGCCGGTCCAATCCCTTTTTTGGTTGTACCAATTTTATTTACACCTTTATCTTCTTCTTGTAATAAATCTAGTTTAATATGATAGGGTAAAATCACATGTGCACGGTTGCTGACACGAAGGTTGTCTGTTTTTACACCTTTATCATGTAAATATTTTAACTCTTCAATCATTGCTTTTGGATCAATAACCATTCCGTTTCCTAATACGCTTGTCTTTTCTTGAAAAAAGATACCGGATGGAATTAAGTGAAGTTTATATGTTTCTCCATCAAACTTTATTGTATGCCCTGCGTTGTTACCGCCTTGATAACGAGCAACTACTTCTGCATTTTGCGATAAAAAGTCAGTGATTTTTCCTTTTCCTTCATCGCCCCATTGCGTTCCAACCACTACTACTGATGACATGTGCCTTACCTCCATTTAGCTTAACTAATCATTCGGGTGTCTTTCATTTATTTTATACTATTTTTCTCATGAAATACCAAAGTAAGTGTACCAATTTTGTTCACTTATTGTCAATAAATAAACGAACATTTTTGTTTTATTACAATTATTCGTTCGACTTTTGGTCGTTTAGTTCCTTTTCTTTGCTTATAATACAGCATTTTTCTCATAAAAAAACCACCCTGAGTTTATTCTCAGGATGGATCATTTATCCGCCTACACCAGCAGGAGGAATATCTTCGGCTTGATAACGATGATCAAGGTCCACAAACTTATTATATTCTTTCACAAAGGCTAATTCGACCGTTCCCACCGGGCCATTACGTTGCTTCGCCAAAATAATTTCAATAATATTTTGCTTTTCAGATTCTTTATCATAATAATCATCACGATATAGGAAACCTACAATATCAGCATCTTGCTCAATACTTCCTGATTCACGCAAATCAGACATCATTGGGCGTTTATCTTGCCTTGATTCTACACCACGAGAGAGCTGAGATAGTGCAATGAGTGGAACATTCAATTCTCTTGCTAGTCCTTTTAAAGACCGCGAAATCTCAGAAACCTCTTGTTGTCTGTTCTCTTTGGAGTTGGCACTACCTTGAATCAATTGTAAATAATCAATCAAGATCATTCCTAATCCATGCTCCTGTTTTAGACGACGACATTTGGATCTTATTTCATTTACACGTATTCCAGGGGTATCATCAATAAAAATCCCAGCATTTGATAAGCTACCCATCGCCATGGTCAACTTTCCCCAGTCTTCAGATTCTAAGTGACCGGTTCTTAACCGTTGGGCATCGATATTCCCCTCTGCACAAAGCATACGATTAACTAGCTGCTCTGCTCCCATCTCTAGACTGAAGATTGCCACATTCTCATCCGTTTTTATTGCAACATTTTGTGCAATGTTTAATGCAAAGGCAGTCTTACCAACAGAAGGACGGGCCGCAACAATAATTAAGTCATTTCGCTGAAAACCAGACGTTATTTTATCTAGATCACGGAAACCGGTTGGGATACCTGTTACCTCGGCATTATTTTGATGAAGTTGTTCAATATTATCATATACTTCGATTAAAACATCTTTAATATTTTTAAAAGCTCCACTATTTTTTCGGTTAGAAACTTCTAGAATATTCTTTTCCGCTTCACTTAAGACTTCTTCAACTTCGTCTTCTTTAGAGAAGCTTTCCGTAACAATATCTGTAGCGGTACGTATCAATCTGCGTAATAACGCTTTTTCTTCTACAATTTTTGTATAGTAACCGATATTTGCAGCTGTGGGCACAGCATTGGCTAAATCACTAAGAAAGGAAACACCACCAACGTCATCTAATAGCTTGGCATTAGATAAGGCTGTCGTTACAGTTACTAAATCTATTGGCTCGCCTCGATCAGATAATTGCATCATGACTTGGAAAATACGTTGATGGCTTGCACGATAGAAGTCTGATGGTACTAACAATTCTGAAGCAGTGGACATCGATTCTGGCTCTAAAAATATTGCACCTAGTACGGCTTGCTCTGCCTCCATATTATGTGGCGGTGTTCGTTGCTCTTCCCAAGACTCACTCACACGTATTCCCCCTTCACCTAGCACAGATGAGTATGGGACGTGCTATATCCCATACTCATTATTAAAATTCGTACTTTCAAATAAAGTAAAATAAGTTTGCTTACAATAGATTACACTTCTTTTACATGGACTTTAATTGTCCCGGTCACTTCAGGATGAATTTTTACAGGTACATTGGTATAGCCTAGTGCTCGAATAGGATTATCTAGTTCAATTTTACGTTTGTCCATTTTAATGTTGTGTGTCTTCTTTAATTCTTCCGCAATTTGTTTGCTTGTTATAGAGCCAAACAAACGACCATTATCGCCTGATTTTGCTTTTAATTCTACTTCCATATTCGCAAGCTTTTCTTTTAGTCGTTTTGCTTCATCAACTTCTTCTTGCTCTAGTTGTTGCTCTTTACTTTGTTTAGCTTCCAAAGCCTTCATATTTCCGTGTGTTGCCTCAATTGCCAAATTATTTTTTAGAAGATAGTTTCTTGCGTAACCGTCAGAAACGTTTTTCACTTCTCCTTTTTTTCCTTTTCCTTTTACATCTTTTTGAAATATTACTCTCATCTGTCAGTCTCCTCCTTCAAGATAATTATCAATAATTTCTTTTAATTGTTCATAGGCGTCCTGTATAGAAGCATCGTCTAATTGTGTCGCTGCATTAGTTAAATGACCGCCACCGTTCATGCTTTCCATAATTAATTGGACATTCACTTCTCCTAGTGATCGTGCACTAATACCGATTCGTCCATCTTGTCTTTCAGATATGACAAAGGATGCGCTGATTCCACTCATTGTAAGTAATGTATCTGCTGCTTGTGCAATAATTACTGGTCCATATCTTTGACCTGTTTTGCCAAGGGAGATTGCAATATTGTCTCGGTATATTGTTGTACTTTCAATCAAATGGCTTCTTTTAATATAAATATCTAAATCTTCCTTCATAAAACGTTGCACTAAAATCGTATCTGCGCCTTTTGAGCGTAAATAGGAAGCAGCATCAAACGTTCTTGAACCCGTTCTTAGGGTAAAGCTTTTCGTGTCTACAATAATTCCAGCAAGTAACGCTGTTGATTCTAATCTGTTTAACTTCAATGCGTTGGGCTGATATTCAAGTAGTTCCGTTACTAACTCGGCAGTTGATGAAGCATATGGCTCCATATAAACAAGGGTTGGGTGTTCGATAAACTCCTCTCCTCGTCTGTGATGGTCAATAACGACAACATGATCGGTCTTGTTTAATAATTTTTCTTCGATAACAAGAGATGGTTTATGTGTATCGACAACAACAACCAATGTGTTTTTTGTAATGAGTTCCATTGCTTCTACTGGCGATACAAAATTGGACCATAAATCTTCATCTCCTCTTATCTCTTCCATTAATCGTTGTACACCAGTATCAATGTCATTTTCATCGACCACAACAAATCCATTTATGTCGTTCGCCTCTGCTATTTTTGATATCCCAATGGCTGCACCAATCGCATCCATGTCTGGTGACTTATGACCCATAATTAAGACTTGATCACTTTCCTGAACAAGTTGCTTCAAGGCATGAGAAATGACACGTGCTCTTACTCTTGTTCGTTTCTCCATCGGGTTTGTTTTCCCACCATAGAAACGAACTTTTCCGGTTTCATCTTTTAATACGACTTGGTCACCACCGCGCCCCAATGCCAGATCAACACTAGATTGTGCTGTTTCACCTAAGTCTGGTAATGATGCTCCACCGAACCCTATCCCAATACTTAGCGTTAGTGGCACATTTTTATCCGATACTAGTTCTCTTACTTCATCTAAAATTTCAAACTTGGAATTCTCTAGTTCTTGTAGAATTTCCTGATTCATTACAGCTAAAAAGCGCTCTTGTGAAATACGCTTTAAATAGATGCCGTATTTATTTGACCATTCATTAAGCGTGGAGGTGACATTCGAATTAATCTGACTTCTAGACGCATCATCCATTGCTTGAGTGATTTCCTCATAATTGTCTAAGAAAATAATACCGAGCACCGTTTGTTCATTCTGGTATAGATTCTGAATTTCTGTTTGTTTCGTTCGATCAAATAAATAGAGTAGTCTCTCTTCTCGTTTGACTAAAACTTTGAATTCTATCTCATCTAAATGAACCCAAATATCTTCTTTTCCCTCTTTAATCATTGGAATGAGGTCCTCCGAAAAATATTCAAGTGATTGTCCTACAAATGTTTCATTATTAGAAAACTGATTCATATAAGGATTAGTCCATTCAATTTGAAAGTCTTCACTATATAAAACAATCCCTATTGGCATTTCTAATAAAGCTTCTTCTCCTACTTTTTTTACACGATGAGACAATGTAGAAATATATTCTTCTGTCTCACTCAAAATGTGCTTCTCTGAACGCACACTATAATATAATGAAGCCACTAAAATTACAGTCATAACAATTCCTAGCATCCATTGGAAGAACCAAATAAACCCTAATAAAAGAAAGGATAAGGAATAAATAATCCATAAGTGTAAACTTAGTGTTGGCTTCTTAAATAAATCTGGCATCTTTTTCAGCTCCTACGCCCAGATCTGAGCTCACTTTGTTTGTTTCATTCTCTCCTTTAAATCAAACCCTATATCAATTATACCTAAGATTCTAGTTAGATAAAGACCGATTGGAAGAAAAATAATACAAGACAGAATAATTAATATAGGAAATGCATTGGAGAGCCGTTTTTGATGAGAATAAAATAAGATAACAGCAATTCCTTGTAAAGAAAACAACACTCCCATTAAATTGGTTGTATTCACTATCACCGCTTCTAAGCTCCCAGTAGCACCAATTGGTAAAAACGCCAAAAGAATGGTACCTAAATAAAGCCAAATGACTCCCTTTGGAAGGCTAAAGGTACGAAACGGAGGGAAAGCTAATCGTTTTTTTTCTTGCCATAAAATCACTTTATAGCTTAACCATTGTGTAGCAAACGCTAGCCCAATCGAAATAAATACTAAAATGGAAGGAAAAAGGGTAATGATTTGATTCATCTGCTTCTCAATCAAATCTAACTCGTCCGCTCCTAATGGAAGTCCTGTTGATTCTGCCATTGATTTCGTTATCTCTATTGATTCATCAACAACTGATTGATACTGATCAACAAGATTCACCTGCGAAAACAGTTGGACCATCACAAAGATAAGAAGTAAACCAATGGTCACTCCCACAGTTCCTAATGCCCATGTTTCATAAGGGTGTCGTTTTTGATGAATCGCATGACCAATAAAAGTACCAGCACTTATCGCCAATAAAGTTAATGGTAAGGTTCCCGTAAAAAGAAACAACGATAAAATGACGGAAATAATAATAACAAATCCGCCTAATAAAAGTGTAGAAAGATAGCCATATCGCGCTGCATAAAGCACAAAAGGAATGGGCAGTACAAATAGTGCAAATATCTCACTTCCCGGTAAAAAAACAACTACTAATAATAGTAGGAGATATACCAATCCCATCCTTAGTCCATCTTTTAACTGTTGTGTATCATTCATTACTTTCACACCTCTACTGATTTTACTAGCTTAGAAAAAGCACAGCTACCATGTGCTGTGCCTAAGTACTAGCTTTTCTCTTTTATATAATTGTATCTTCTTTCTGCTAAAATCTATACCATTAAGTATAAACCATACGGTCAAATGCTGACAAATATTAATTGTTCAGCTAAAATTCTCTCATTTGTCTGTAGATAAGCGTGAATAAATATGATGATCTTCATACGTTCCATTTATTTTAAGTTCATCACGTAAGGTTCCTTCTCTAGTAAATCCGCAATTCTCTAATACATGAATGGATCCAGTATTTCTTGGCATGACTCCAGCCTCTATCCGATGAAAACCCGCTTCTTGAAAAGCAAATATAACAGCTAAATGCACCGCTTCTGTCATATATCCTTGTCCGGTATATCTGTAGTCAAGTGAATAGCCAATCATACATTTGTCACCAACGTTACGTTCAACAAAGAAGAGATTAACTGTTCCTACTAATTGGTCTGTTTCATTAATAAAAATACCAAATCCATATTGTCTATCTTCTGACCAATCCTGTTGTTGAACTTCTATCATCTCTTCATGACTTTCTAATGTAAAAAAAGCATCTTCTTTGTCAACAGGAGAATAGCGATTAAATATTTCTCTGTTCTCCTTGTTGATCTCTAACAATGCAGTTGCATCGTCTTTTTGTAATTGACGGATGTATATTTTATTTCCAATTAATTTATTCTTCAATACTTTCCACCCCTTAGCGTGCACTTCTTTTCTATATTGTAATCGAACAAAAGAAAATTTGCTCAATTTTTATAAACTGTTGAAATTTTCTGTTATTTGTATTAGACTGTTCTTAATTTAATAAAGTATCTCTTATCCAGAGAGGTGGAGGGACTAGGCCCTTTGAAACCTCAGCAACAGGCCCATGTAGGTACTGTGCTAATTCCAGAAGTGTTATGTACTGAAGATAAGAAGAGCGAGGATAAACACAAACATAACCTCTCTTCTTATCAAAAGAAGAGAGGTTTTTTAAACTTTTACATTATAACCTGGCGTTTCGCTTCGGAAATACACTTCGCGTTCCTGGGGCACGTGCTCAGCTAACTTAGTAAATCAAATATCGATTTACTAAGTGGATCTTCGCATCGTGCTGATCCCCTAGGAGTCTTCGTGTATTTCCTACGCTAATTAGCCAATTTAACCTTAATGTAAAGGCATGTAAACACTATAAAAGATAATAACCTATCTGAATAATTAATCGCTATATCTTTACAGGCAACAAAATAACTTGTTGCTTACTGTTAAAAATAGAAATAAAACTAGCGGAGCAAGTTAAAGGAGACGAGACTCCTGCGGAAACAACACGAACTGAAGATCCACTCGGAAAGCGTTTTTTGCTTATCCGAGTTAGCTGAAGTCGTGTCCGCGGAAAGCGAGTCCCTTTAACTTGTAAAGCGAATGGGGTGAGTAATTTATCTACTGATCTGATGTTGTTAGAAATGTGGTTACCATGCTGTAACCGTGTTTGTATAGATAAATGAATAATAGGAGGGAATATGATGAAGCGTAGTTTAGTAGAAAGATTGCAAGATGGTACAGTTATAGCAGGAGAAGGTTATTTGTTTGAGTTAGAGCGAAGAGGATACTTACAAGCAGGATCATTTGTTCCAGAAGTAGCATTAGATAACCCTGAAGCACTTAAACAAACGTATCGAGACTTTATGCTAGCGGGATCAGATGTTGTATTAGCCTTCACTTATAATGCTCATCGTGAAAAGATGCGAATTATCGGTAAAGAGGAGTTACTAGAGCCACTTAACCGACAAGCCATTCGATTAGCAAAAGAAGTAGCCAAAGAACACCCTACTGAAGAGGCCTTGGTTGCCGGCAATATTTCAAACACGAATATTTTTGATCCAGAAGACCAAGCTTCAAAGGATAAAGTAAGAACAATGTTTGCTGAAATGATAGGTTGGTGTAAAGAAGAAGGTGTTGATTATATTAATGGAGAAACTTTTTATTATCACGAAGAAGCAATAATTGCATTAGAAGAAATTACAAAGCAGGACCTACCTGCTGTGATAACGATCGGACTAATGGGTGAGAACATTCTGCGAGATGGTTACACAGTAGAAGAATCATGTCGTATCCTTTCAGAGCATGGCGCACTAGTTGTAGGAATGAATTGCTTTAGAGGGCCAGATACGATGCAACCTTATTTAGAGAAAATCCGCGATAACGTAGACGGTTATGTTGCTGGTTTACCTGTTCCTTATCGAACAACAGAAGAGCACCCAACGTTCTTTAATTTACCAGATGGCGGCTGCTCATGTCACGGAGGGTTAGAGACGTCATTCCCAACCGCACTCGATCCACTTTATCACAACCGTTATGAACTGGCGGAATGGGCAAAACAAGCAAAATCTATTGGTGTAAATTATATTGGTTTATGTTGCGGTGCATCTCCTGCTATGCTTCGCGCTGTAGCAGAAGCAGTTGGAATAGAAACCGTTAATTCAACCTATTCACCAGATATGGAGAAACACTTTTTATTTGGTAAAGATAAAACATTGAAAAATCATAACCTGAACTATCGAACAAAGGCTTAAAGAAATAGCATAGAAATAGAACTCCTGTTATGATAGTGATAAAAATGTTGCAAAGGGAGTTAGAACATGATTAAAACAATAATATTTGATCTTGATGATACGTTATTGTGGGATAAAAAGAGTGTAAAAACAGCTTTTCAAAAGACTTGTGCGGTAGCAGAAGAAGTACATGGATTAGATACTACTAAATTAGAAGAGTCTGTCCGAGAAGCCGCGCGGGAACTGTATGCGTCTTATGAAACGTACGAATTCACACAATCAATCGGGATTAATCCATTCGAAGGTTTATGGGGAACTTTTGATGATGAGTCAGACGGTTTTAAGAAAATGTACGATATTATTCCTGCCTACCGTAAAGAAGCTTGGAAACGTGGTTTAAATAAGCTTGGTATTGATGATGAAACCTTTGCAAATGATTTAGCAGAACGATTTATTAAAGAAAGAGAAAAGCACCCTTTTGTGTATGAGGAAACGTATAAAACATTAGATGATTTGCATGAAAATTATCAGCTTATTTTATTAACAAATGGTGCGCCATCTTTGCAAGAAAAGAAGCTTACTATTACACCTGAGCTACGTCCCTATTTTGACCACATCATTATCTCTGGTGCTTTTGGCAAAGGAAAGCCAGATCCTAGCATTTTCGACCATGCTATTGGATTAGCAAATGTCGAAAAAGATGAGGCGATTATGGTCGGTGACAACTTGATGACAGATATTTTAGGATCTAACCGAGCTGGTATTCGCAATGTTTGGATTAATAGAGAAGATAAAGAGCTAACTGATGTTAAACCAACCTATGAGATTAACGACCTTAGTGAACTTATTAGTTTAGTTAAAAAGCTTTAATCGTTATTTTTTGAAAGTTACCTTTAACGAGGTAACTTTTTTATGTTAAATTTTATTGCTACTGCTTCGATACTTTGCTATGATATGTTGACGACCGTTCGTAAGGGAGGTTTTTATATGTCTTATCAAGCAATTAAAGATGCTGCATTGAATTTGTTTGCTACTCATGGCTATGAAGGAACATCACTTGCAGCTATCGCAAAGAATGTGGGAATAAAAAAGCAGTCTATCTATACTCATTTTAAAGGAAAAGATGATTTATTTTTACAAGTATTAAAAGAAACGTATACGATTGAGTTAAAAAGAGAAGAAGATTATTTAAGTACAAACTTTGATAAGCCACTAAAGGTTTTTCTGTGGGATGCGTTACAAAGTTATATGTATCGCTTTCGCCATGATAAAAGGCTAAATTTATGGTTGAGAAATTCTTTTCTTCCTCCTAATCATTTGTATGATGAAGTAATTGACTCATTATATGACTACATTGATCAAGTAGACCGATTGTACTTGAAGCGTTTTAAACATGCGTCTATTCAAGGAGAAATAAACCAACCTCCTGCTACTGCGTCGATGGCCTTTTCCGCTTTATTAGATGCAATTGGTATGGAAATGGTTTACGGCGGAGATAAACGCACAGATAGAAAATTTGAGGCTGCTTGGCAAATTTTTTGGCTCGGTATTTCTAGCACAGACAAGACAACTTAGTATTGGGGGGGATTTATTTGTATCATGCACATACACTAAAAGAAAAAATTCGTTTGTTCTTAACTATTGTCTGGCCAATTATGGTCACACAAATTAGTTTATCTGCCATGAACCTTGTCGATACCATGATGGCTGGTCGCGTGGGAACGGATGACTTAGCAGGAGTTGCAATTGGTTCGAGTCTTTGGGCTCCAATATTTACAGGGATGAATGGAATTATGTTGGCCATTACCCCTATTATTGCGCAAATGCTTGGAGCAAATGAACGTCACAAAATTCATTACACGGTTAATCAGGCGTTATATCTTGCTGTTTTAATCGGTGGGAGTATTATCCTGTTAGGTTCTATTGCATTAGATCCAATTTTAACTTTTATGGATCTAGAACCAAGTGTTCAACATATTGCTTTTCATTATTTGATTGGACTTTCTATAGGTATTATCCCGTTATTTCTATCAAATGTGATTCGTAATTTCTTTGATGCACAAGGGTATACACGGATTACTATGTTCATTACTATCTTAGCTGTTCCTTTTAATGTTTTGTTAAACTATAGCTTGATTTTCGGAAATTTTGGCTTACCTAAGTTAGGAGGAATTGGTGCAGGATACGCGACCGGGATTACCTTCTGGATTATTTTTATTACTGGTATGATCATGACATTCAAGGTGAGGTTAGTTAGAGAGTACAAGCTTTTTGTTAAATGGGTAAAACCATCTATTCTCGCTTGGAAAGAACAATTATCAATTGGCGTTCCAATGGGGTTATCTATCTTTTTTGAAGCAAGTATATTCTCAGTTGTCACACTACTTATAGGAATAATGTTTTCAACCAATGTAATTGCCGCAAATCAAATAGTTATTAGCTTTACTACCCTATTATTCATGATTCCATTAAGTATATCGATGGCAATAACGATTGTGGTTGGCTATTCCATTGGCGGAAAGCAGTTAGATGCTGCAAAACAATACTCTTTTATTGGAGTATTTAGTGCGATTGGATTTTTATCAATAGGGTCTATCATCATGATATTATTTAAGGAGCAAATCGCGTACTTTTATACCACGGACCCTGCTGTTGTTCAGATTGCAGCACAGTTATTTATGATAGCTATCTTATACCAACTTTCTGATGCTGCTCAAGCAAGTCTTCAAGGAGTGCTGCGTGGTTATAAAGATGTAAAGTTACCTTTCTATATTGCGTTTGTTTCTTATTGGATCATTGGTATCCCTACCGGATTCATTCTTGCAGCATATACCACTCTCGGCCCTGCAGGTTTTTGGGTTGGTATTTCTTTAGGTTTAACAGGAGCAGCAATTGGATTCTTTATTCGATTAAGAATTGTATATCGAAGAGCGCGGGCAAAAGTAATAGAAGCTGGAGCATAAGCTATTTAATTAATGTAGTAAAAACCGTCAGGAAGCGACTGTATCACCGCTTCCTGACGGTTTAATTGTTACTATCTTTTTTTGCTTCTTCTGCTAATTCCTCAAATGATTTCACCTTACCATGAGGATCTTGTGATTGTTTTCTATTGTTCCATTCACGTTCTCTACGGCTTTTTGATTTAGACATAAGCGTTTTTCTCCTTCTAACTAGTTGGCTTATTTTTATTTTTAGACATTCTTATTTGTTTCGCTTTTTCCTTATGAGCACGATTTGCTGCTGCACTTCCTAATTCCTCAGAGAATTCCGAATCGGTTTTACTGGAATCAAAACCTTGTTTGTTTTTTTGTTGTGGATCATTTTTCTTTGTCCGCTTCGCCATTATCTTCACTCCTTTTATGTTTTTAGTATGTGAAATGAGGAAGTAAATATTCGTGTAAGTGTTGGATAAGGAATAAAAATCAATTTAAAAAGAAGACCCAATATTTGAGTCTTCTTGATTCAATCTATATTTCCATAGCTGTCACGTCATAAATATCTGCTAGTTTTGTTAAACCTTCTACATCAGCATCTGTAACAGTTTTATCAACCGTCAATAGCATAATCGCATCTCCACCTACATCTGCTCGCCCAACTTGCATCGTAGCGATGTTTATTCCTTCTTCAGCTAAGATGCTACCAACTCTTCCAATTGCACCTGGCAAGTCTTTATGATGAATAAATAGTACATGGCCTTCAGGAGCTAAATCAACACTATAATTGTCGACCTTGACGATACGTGCTCCTAACCCATTTAGAAGTGTACCTGCAACGGTATGCTTATTTGTTTTTGTCTTTACTTCTACTGTAATTAAGTTGGTAAAGCCTTGTGTCGAACTTGTTTTTTGTTCATGTATCACAATACCCCGTTGTTCTGCTAAGAATGCCGCGTTTACATCATTAATGTGATCACCAAAGTGGCGTTCTAGCAACCCTTTAATTGTATTTCTTGTTAATGGTGCTACTTCCATCTCATATAAAACACCGGCATAATAAATGGTTATTTCTTCGATCACTTCTTTTGTTACATTCGTTAAAAATAGCCCTAGCTTTTCTGCTAAATTAAAATATGGTTCAATTTTCTTCATCAACTCTTTTGGAACTGATGGTAGATTAACCGGATTTTTGACTGATTCGCCTGTTAAAAACCGAACTACATCATGGCTCACATCAATCGCTACATTTTCTTGTGCTTCTACCGTGCTTGCACCTAAATGTGGTGTAGCAATTACTTCAGCTAATTCAAGTAACTTATGATCTGTTGCTGGTTCTTCCTCAAATACATCTAAGGCAGCTCCTGCGACTTTTCCAGATACAATCGCATCATAAAGTGCGTCTTCTTCAATAATTCCACCACGTGCACAGTTAATGATTTGAACCCCGTCTTTCATTTTTTTAAATGCTTCAGCATCGATTAAATGTTTTGTCTCTTTTAATAACGGTGTGTGTAAGGTAATAAAATCTGCTGAACGAATTACTTCTTCAACTGTTCCATGTGAAACACCCAATCGTTCTGCCTTCTCTTCAGTAAAGAACGGATCATAGGCAATTACCTTCATGCGTTGTCCTTTTGCTCGCATGGCAACCTCTCTACCAATGCGCCCCATTCCAATTACACCTAACGTTTTTCCTTTTAGTTCAACACCTACGTGTGATTTCCTATCCCACTTCTTCTGTAATAATGCATGATAAGCTTGAGGAATTTTTCTAGCAAGAGACATTAACATCGCCATCGCATGTTCTGCAGCTGAATTCGTATTACCATCTGGCGCATTAACGACAATAACACCATGTTCTGTTGCTGCTTCTAGATCAATATTATCGACACCTACACCAGCACGACCAATAATCTTTAAGTTTTTTGCTTTTTCTATAATCTCTCTAGTCACTTTCGTTTGGCTTCGTACGAGCAAAGCATCATAATCAACAATTTTTTCTTTTAATTCATCAACGGTTAAGTCAGTCAACATGTCCACTTCTACTTCTTTTGCTTCTCGTAACGGAAAAATACCATCTTCACTTAACGGATCACTAATTAACACACGGTACGTCATTTTATTTCCCCCTATTTGATTAATGGATTGGTTACATAGGTTCTTCTTCTATTTTACATGAATAGCTTACGAAAATACCGTCACACGCATCTCCTTTCTTCATTTTATTAATATAAATAAAAAAACTTCCCACCCTCTACGTTTGCGTAAGGGGCGAAAAGTTGTAACATCCGCGGTACCACCCTGGTTTTGCTGTCAATAAACAGCCTTTGTTGGATTATGCGTAACGTGCATCACGTGTAGATCTACTACTGTTCAATCTACCTACTCCGAAGTGCTATTTATTGTGCGATTCACTGGTTTTCACCACCCACCAGCTCTCTTAAGAATCGGCCTCAACAAACATGTCTTCTTCTACGTATTATTATTCACAAATAATTTTGAATTTTCATTTATAATAGCACGAATAGAAATTATGTCAACAGATTTTATACAAGTTTTTATATGAAGGCGCGTTCATTTACCTATATGTCTTTCATAAGTCAAATAAGAGTAAAATCTATAGCTAATTGGTATTAACGTAATAAAAGATATCCATTTAGATGAAGGTTCAGCAATTACTGCCCATGCAATTCCTATTAAAATGGATAAAACAAAAAATAAATTACTTGTAAAGCCGTTTAAAGGTTGGTTGTCTAAAAAGAGCGTATAGCCAGTCTTCAAATCTTTTGCATAACAAGCTTCATGATATGGAACAACTATAAATAAATACGTTGTTGTAACCAGATCGTCACGTTCTTTTATGATCTTCTCACATTTATCACAGTAAATAGTTTTTGACAGAATAATCACCTCTTTGTAAAGCAATATCTATTCGATTTTATTCTCTTAATACAATTATTATAATGCATAGTTCTAAAAATTGTTGTTATCTGATCATAAAAATTACTTTCTTTGCCCCAATTAACATGTCTTTATCACCTATAAATAGTTTTATAGATATATTCAGCTTTTTTATTCATTTTCTTGATAAATTAATTGTATGCTTACTGTGTAGTCATTTCTGGTCTATAATTGCATTCCTTTTTATATTTCATATAGGAAAACAGGGAACAATTTTTTAAAAATTGTTCCCTGTTTTGTTTGTCATTCTATTATTTAAATTAAAAAGATATATGTATTTAAGATCAGGTATAAACAGTAAAAAAGACACGATAAGTTCTCTTATCGTGTCTTCATTTAACAATTAATCGTTCACGTAAGGCAATAATGCCATTTGACGTGCGCGCTTGATTGCTCTAGTTAATTTACGTTGATATTTTGCAGAAGTACCTGTTACACGACGAGGAAGAATTTTTCCACGCTCTGAAACAAATTTTCTTAGCAAATCAACATCTTTATAGTCAATGTGTGTAATACCGTTCGCTGTGAAATAACACACCTTACGACGCTTTGAACGTCCACGACGAGCTGCCATCAGAAAGCCCTCCTTTAATTAAACATTAGAATGGTAAATCATCATCTGATATATCAATTGGTTCTCCATTATTTTCAAATGGATTCTTTTCATTCGATTGATTGTTATTTTGATTAAACGATTGGTTTTGGTTGTAGTCAGGTTCATATCCTGCTGATCCTTGTCCACCTTTAGATGAACTAGGCCCACCTCCACCTTTCGATTCAAGAAACTGTACAGAGTCTGCAACAATTTCTGTTACATAGACACGCTTTCCATCTTGACCTTCGAAATTTCTCGTTTGAACACGACCGTCTACTCCTACTAGGCTCCCTTTATTCATAAAGTTTGCTAAGTTTTCAGCAGGTCGTCTCCATACGACACAGTTAATAAAATCTGCTTCTCGTTCGCCTTGTTGATTGGAAAATGGTCGATTAACGGCTAAGGTGAAATTAGCTACTGCAACACCATTTGCAGTATAGCGTAAGTCTGGATCCTTCGTTAACCTGCCGACGAGTACGACACGATTTAACATGAGAATCCCTCCTTATTTGTCGTCTTGACGAATTGCCATATGACGAATAATATCGTCAGAGAACTTCGCTAAACGATCAAATTCATTAATTGCTTTTTCATCGCCTTTGAAATTAATCAATACATAGTAACCATCACGAAAATCATTGATTTCATAAGCAAGACGCTTCTTGCCTTTTTCTTCAACTTTTTCAATTTCCGCACCATTGTCAGTAAGGATACTGTTAAAACGCTCAATCAATGCTGTTTGCGCTTCTTCCTCAATGTTTGGGCGGATGATGTACATGATTTCATAGTTATTCATCCGTTTGCACCTCCTTTTGGTCTTAGCGGCCTACTCCTATTCAGAATAAGCAAGGAGTAATAATTGTTCATTACTCACAATCAAGTATTATACCAAACTTTGTTGAATAACGCAAGATTCAATTCCTTACTTATTATAAAAATCAGGTTTACATTTATACTGATCCAGGCTTACACATTAAAACGGAAATGCATGACATCGCCGTCTTTCACCAAATACTCTTTTCCTTCTAATCGAACGTTCCCCTTTTCCTTGGCGCCACTCATTGAACCGGCTTCTACTAGGTCGTCATATGATACAGTTTCTGCTCGAATAAAACCTCTCTCAAAATCAGTGTGAATAATCCCTGCAGCTTGGGGCGCTTTTATCCCCTTCGTAAATGTCCATGCTCGAACTTCTTGCTCACCAGCAGTAAAGTAAGTAGCTAGTCCAAGTAATTGATACGTAGCTTTTATTAATTGATCTAAACCAGATTCTGCTATACCTAACTCTTCAAGGAACTCTGTTTTCTCTTCTCCTTCAAGCTCTGCAATTTCTGACTCTACTTTTGCACTAATAACAATGACTTCCGCCTCTTCCTTTGCTGCAAAGTCACGAACTTTTTGGACATTGGGGTTATTATCTGCTTCAAGCAACTCATCTTCACCAACGTTCGCCACGTACAAAACAGGTTTACTTGTTAATAAATGTAGTCCTTTTACTAGCTTCTGTTGATCTGTGGTGAACGAAACTGAGCGTGCTGGCATCTCATTTTCAAAAGCATCTTTCAATTTAGCTAATACATCAAACTCTGCAACTGCTTCTTTATCTTTTTGTCTAGCCATTTTTTCTACACGTTGCATACGCTTAGTAACTGTTTCTAGATCTGCTAGTATTAGCTCTAAATTGATTGTTTCAATATCATCAATTGGGTCTACTGCTCCTGAAACATGTGTAATATTCTCATCTTGAAAACATCTAACAACATGACATATTGCATCCACTTGACGAATATGAGATAAAAATTGGTTTCCTAAACCTTCACCCTTACTAGCACCCTTTACAATCCCAGCAATATCAGTAAATTCGAAGGCTGTTGGTACTGTCTTTTTAGGTTTGACTAATTCAGTTAGTTTTCCTAAACGTGCATCAGGTACTTCTACAATACCCACGTTTGGATCTATTGTACAAAACGGATAGTTAGCTGATTCTGCCCCAGCTTGCGTAATTGCGTTAAACAATGTTGATTTTCCAACGTTGGGCAAACCAACGATTCCTGCTGTTAATGCCATAAAAACTTCCACTCCTTAAGGATATACCGCTCATATGAACGTTTCAGTCATTCTAATTATAGGGATAGATATTTCGTTTGACAAGTTAATAAATCATTAAACTAACTATGTTTCATTTGTATAACTCTATCTTTTCCCTAACGATATTTCTACTTTATTCACTCAATGAATAGCTAAACATTAAAATTAACAAAAGTTTCACGTGAAACAACCCTCAAGCTAATCCTCTTGTTCAGCTTTCACTAATATTTTTTTCATTTTTGTTTCAAATTTTCTTCGTGGAATTAGTACACTGTGGTCACAGCCTTCACATTTTATTCGAATGTCCATCCCCATACGAATAATTTTCCATCTGTTTTCTCCACACGGATGTGCTTTTTTCATCTGAACAATATCATTCAGTCCATAATCTTTAGCCAACCTGCTTCCCTCCTAGCAACGACGCACAATAATATACATTTAATATAGTACCATTTTATCACGTTCGCAATCATTTGTATCGATTTAAGAACGGATATAATAATAAACTAGATAAGATATATAAGTTCAGTAAACCATAAAGTGGATATAAGTATTCAATTAAGGTAGCAAAGCCAAAAGTAGTTAATGGCAACATACAAACAACTAAAACGAGAGCTATTAACCACATTGGCATTTGGGTGAATTCTTTTGCTCTTGATACTAGACCTAGTGTTCCTGATACTGCTGTAGTAAAAATTGCGAACCATAATAAAATAGAAATAAAGATAAACATCGTGTAAGGATAATGCTTTAATATAGCGAATAAAGGTATTTCATATACTAGAATATCATTGGCTATTTGCACTAAGCTACTATTGTATAGAAATGAAACAGACCCTAAGATTACACCACTCCCTATACTGGAAAAAAGGGCTTCTTTTTTTGATTTGATTTGTGCACCAATGGCTCCAAGAACGGCAACTAACGGAAGAATATTTAATGCTGTGAATGGAAATGCAGCTACCCAATTGCTTTGTTCTTTTATATCTGCAAATATCATTAGGTCTTGTTTAATAATGAAAGATAGCAACACACCTACTAAACCTACAATTAGTAGTGGTAAAATAATGCTGTTTAATGACAATACACCATCTATGTCCCAAATAAATACGATTACCACAGGGATAGCAATGAATATGATCCCCCACCAATAAGGCAAACGAAATGCCTCCATTGTTACACCACTTCCAGCTAACATTATCACAGTTGTAGTAAATAAATAAATTATGATCATCCCATCATATAAAGGAGCAAAGCGTTTTCCGACTAATTTTTTTAAGACGGGTAAATAATCATATGTTTTGTTTTCGTAACTGATTAACAAAATCGTATAGCAACATACAATGAATAGTAGTGAGAATATTAGAATAGCTAGTCCACTTTCCGGCCCGAAAAATTGCCACAGTTCCCTACCAGAAGCGTAGCCGGCGCCGATCATTGTTCCAATGATTAAAAAAATCCATCTCATACCCGATTTAAACATTATTTTCACTCCTAATTTTTAATAAGAATGTATAGAACAATAAAAATGCTCGTATACTATTAAAAATATGCCTTTGGAGGAGAAGCTATGAATCTAAAAGCTCCAAGTAATACAAAATTGGAGAAAAGATTTGATTATCAATCTGATTTTGTGAAAATAAAAGTAGCTGAATCAATTCACTCTTTGTTACCTACCAACACAAAAGATTTTGTCATTGTATGTATTGGAACAGATCGATCAACTGGTGACGCTTTAGGACCGTTGACAGGAAGCTTGTTAAAGAAAAAAAAACAGCGGAATTTTTCTATATTTGGAACGCTTGAAAATCCTGTACATGCCAAAAATTTAAATGAAACATTAGCCAGTATTCACGAAGCGTTTAATAACCCATTTATATTAGCTGTAGATGCTTGTTTAGGACAACCATCATCTGTTGGTTCTATCAATGTAGGTACTGGAGCATTAAAGCCCGGAGCTGCATTAAATAAAGATCTTCCACCTATTGGTGATCTATATCTAACTGGTATAGTTAATATTGGTGGTTATATGGATTATATGGTCTTACAAAGCACTAGACTTCACATTGTCATGTCTATGGCTGAAATCATTGCAGATGCTTTGCACTATTTAGATATCTATCTCAACCACCCTACTACACAAACTCTTGAAAAAAGAATTAAAATCTAAATATGTAATGTCTTTATAGATTCTTTCTACTAATTGACGGCAAATGTTATTAATAATAAAATCCATGGAATTCAAATTATGTTCATGTTTCACGTGGAACATAACACATTTGCACATAGGAAAAGCCCGGCAATATTGACTGCCAGGCTTGCATTTATTGAAATAATTGAAGTATACGATCTAAATCATCATCAGAGAAAAACTCTATTTCTATTTTTCCTTTTTTCTTACCTTTATGAATTTTAACACCTGTACCTAAATGATTACGCAGTAAACTTTCTCTTTCAGTTATAAAAATATCTTTCTTTTCTTTTGATTTTTTCTTTTGTTCAGGCGCTTTATCATTCAACTGATTAATAAGCTGTTCTAACTGGCGTACGTTTAAGTTATCTTTTTTTATCTTATCTACAACCGGTTGTAATTTCTTTTTATCTTTTAAACCTAAAAGTGTACGACCATGGCCCATTGATAACTCACCATTATTAATTAAAGCCGTAATTGAAGCTGGTAGACTTAACAAACGTATAAAGTTTGCAATATGTGGGCGGCTTTTACCTAAACGTTGAGCCAACTCACCTTGCGTCATATTAAATTCTTCCATCAAATTGGCATAAGCTTGAGCTTCTTCAATTGGAGTCAAATCCTCACGCTGTAAGTTTTCTAACAATGCTAGCTCCATCATCTTCTGATCGGTCATATCTTTTATAATAACTGGAACCTTCTCTAGCCCAGCTTCTTTTGCTGCCCGAAAACGACGCTCACCTGCAACAATTTCATACCCTTTAATACTTTGACGAACGATTAAAGGTTGAAGAATGCCGTACTCAAGAATTGAATCTTTTAATTCTTCAATGGCTTCTGCTTGAAATGTTTTACGTGGTTGATATGGATTGGGACGACATGATTGAACAGGAATTTGTTGTATTGCCTCATCATCATCCGATTCTAACTCTGGGAAGAAAACATTAATTCCTTTCCCTAACCCTTTCGCCATTAGCGATCACTTCCTTTGCTAAATCAAGATATACTTCTGCACCTCTAGATTTCGGATCATAAACGATAATTGGTTGTCCATGGCTCGGGGCTTCACCCAGCCTTATATTTCGTGGGATAATAGATTTGTAGACTTTATCTTGAAAATATTTTTTTACTTCTTCAATCACTTGAAGTCCTAAATTAGTTCTTGCATCAAGCATGGTTAATAAAACACCTTCAATTGCAAGCTGCTTGTTAAGATGCTTCTGTACTAAACGAATCGTGTTTAATAATTGACTTAAACCTTCCAAAGCATAGTATTCACATTGTACTGGAATTAACACACTATCCGATGCGGTTAGAGCATTGATGGTTAATAACCCTAGAGATGGCGGACAATCGATAATAATATAATCATATTTATCCACTAATGGTTCTAGTGCTTTTTTTAATCGAACTTCCCTAGAGATTGTAGGAACAAGTTCAATTTCCGCACCAGCAAGTTGTATCGTTGCTGGAATTACATCTAAATTTTCTACCGTTGTAGGAACACACACCTTGTCTGCATTTAAGTCTTCTACTAAGACGTTGTAAACACATTGGTCCATGTCAGCTTTATTAATACCCGTACCACTTGTCGCATTTCCTTGTGGATCAATGTCTACAAGTAATACTTTATGGTTCATATATGCTAAACATGCGCTTAAATTGACTGAAGATGTTGTTTTTCCTACGCCGCCTTTTTGATTTGCTACGGCGATTATTTTTCCCATGGTGTCACCTACCTAGTTCAAACTCTATTGACTATAAATTATATTCTATCATTTTTTTCGTAAATAAACACAACTTTTATAACTCTTTATCTTTATTGTCAATTATTAGACAAAAGAAAATCCCAATCTTGCGGACATGAAGAAGGGATTTATCAAGTATATTATTTTTTCTTAGGAATTTTTATTGTAATTTGGTAATAATCATCATGATCTTGTTCATCAGTTTCTAAATTAATGCCTGTCTCACTTACCATATGAAGCGATTGTTTAATTGTGTTCATCGCAATCCGCATATCTTTATTAATACCTTTTAAAGTTGGTTTTTTCTTTTTTGGTGTTTGTTCTAATAATTTTTGAATTCGATCTTCAGTCTGTTTTACATTAAGATTTTTATCAATTATTTCAGCTAATAGTTTTTCTTGTTTTTCTGGATCCTTCACACTAATTAATGCACGCGCATGTCTTTCAGTTATTTTTTTTTCTAAAATTGCTGATTGAACAGCTTCTGGAAGCTTAAGTAGACGCATCTTATTAGCAATAGTTGATTGGCTTTTACCTAATCGTTGTGCCAATGCTTCTTGTGTTAGACCATGTAATTCTAGTAATCTTTCATATGCTTTTGCTTCTTCAATAACGGTAAGTTCTTCACGCTGTAAATTTTCTATTAGTGCAACCGAGGCAGTTTCAGTATCACTCATTTCTCGAATAATTGCCGGCACTGTTTCCCATTCTAAAGATGTCACTGCTCGCCATCTTCTTTCGCCCGCAATCAATTCAAAAGTTCTACCTTGTTCATCAGGAGTCATCTTTCGCACCACAATTGGTTGAATCATACCATGTGTGTGAATCGTCTGTGCCAATTCTTCAATTTTTTCTTGATTAAAAATTGAACGAGGCTGATAACGATTTGCAGCAATTTCCTTCACCGGTATTTGAATGACTTCATCTGGAACATATTCTTCTTCTATAACTTCTTCTTCCTTGTCACCTATGCCGAATATTCGGCTAAATGGGTGTAACATTCACTAGACACCACCTTAATCTCTTTCCTATGCTACCTTATTATAACCATCTAATGGTTTCACAGGATTGTATAATGAAGTAGCTTTTGATGATATGTTTCACGTGAAACATATCATCATTTTTCCTAAGATAAGTTCTTCGTTCTTATCTACGACGTTATTCTGTTCTTATTCTACCATATAATCTTCTAAAATAGTAAGATGTTCTAATAGAATTAAAAAATAGCTAATATACTTTATTATGCTTGTCCAGGAAATTTTGTTAGAAATGATTATTTCAACATTCGCTTTATTGAATTGGTGTTTTGTTTGGTACACCTGGTTTCCTTGGGTATTTCTTTGGTGTCTTTCTTTTTTTATTAAAAATAATAATGTTGCGCTCTCCACTATCTTCTGGTAATTCAAATGTATTCACTTCATTAATTTCTCCACCGAGTAATTCAATAGCTGCTTTGGCATCTTCTATTTCTGTAACAGCGTTAGGACCTTTCATTGCAATAAATGTTCCGCCTGTTTTGCATAACGGCAAGCACAGTTCACTTAATACAGATGTTCTGGCAACGGCTCTAGCCATAACGACATCAAATGAGTGTCTAAATTGTTCTTGCTTGCCAAAGAGTTCTGCTCGATCATGATAAAATGCAACTCCATCAAGATCTAAATTATGCGCTAATTGATTTAGGAAAGTAATCCTTTTTTGTAATGAATCTACAATTGTTACCTTGATATGAGGGAAGCATATTTTTAAGGGAATACTAGGAAAACCCGCTCCTGCTCCTACATCACACAGATGTATCTCCTTTGTGAAATCAAAGTAAAAGGCAGCGGTAATTGAATCATAAAAATGTTTCAAATACACTTCTTCTTCTTCAGTGATTGCAGTTAAATTTATTTTCTGATTCCATTCAATTAATGTATTAAAGTATATATCAAATTGGTTCTTCTGTTTTTCTGATAGCTCAATGCCGTGTTCTTTTAACCGATCTGCAAAGGTCTCTGCATTCATTACTAACAACCCTTTCTGTTGTCAAACAGCTTTTTATGATTGATTGACTCTAGCAATATTTCCTTGTTCAATGTAAACGAGCAAAATGGAAACGTCAGCGGGGTTTACACCTGAAATACGAGAAGCTTGACCTACTGATAACGGTCGAACCTTTTTTAACTTATGCTTCGCTTCTGTCGCTATCCCACCAATTGCATCATAATCAATATTATCAGGAATAAGTTTGTTTTCCATTTTTTTCATTTTTTCTACTTGTTGATTTGATTTCTCTATATAACCTTGATATTTAATTTGAATTTCCACTTGTTCTTTCACATCATTTGGTAAATCGGTTGTTTCTTCTAGTATTTTTTCAATAAATGCATAATTTACCTCTGGTCGCTTAAGTAAGTCAACTGCTTTTGTTGGTTCTTTTAATGGTGTTGCATTAATTGTTTCCATTAGTTGATTAAGTTGATCTGAAGGCTTAATGGTTTGTTTTGCTAAACGTTTTTTCTCTATTTCTACTTGTTCTTGTTTTTCAACAAAATTGCTATAACGTTGTTCCGAAATCAAACCTAAACGATGGCCAATCTCTGTTAGACGCATGTCTGCATTGTCATGTCTCAATAATAAACGATACTCTGCTCTAGAAGTTAATAAACGATAAGGTTCGTTTGTTCCTTTTGTTACTAAGTCATCAATTAATACACCTATATATGCTTGTGAACGGTCAAGAATTAAGTTTTCTGCATTCAATGCTTTTGCTGCTGCATTTATTCCAGCGATAAGTCCTTGTCCTGCTGCTTCTTCATATCCTGAAGTACCGTTGATTTGACCAGCTGTAAATAACCCTTCTATCTTTTTAACTTCTAATGTAGGCCATAACTGTGTAGGAACAACTGCATCATATTCTATTGCATAGCCACTACGCATGATCTCCGCTTCTTCTAATCCTGGAATGGAACGTAGCATTTCTCTTTGTACAAATTCTGGTAAAGAAGTAGATAGCCCTTGAACATAAATTTCTTCTGTATTTCTACCTTCTGGTTCCAGGAAAATTTGATGACGTGGTTTATCATGGAAACGAACTACTTTATCTTCAATAGAAGGACAATAGCGCGGGCCCGTTCCTTTAATCATTCCAGAATACATTGCGGATAAACCAAGATTATCATCAATGATTTGGTGCGTTTTTTCATTTGTATACGTTAACCAACATGGGATTTGCTCCACTATTGCATCAACAGTTTCATATGAAAAATGGCTTGGATTCTCGTCACCTGGTTGTATTTCTGTTTTAGAATAATCAATGGTATGACTATTCACACGTGGTGGTGTACCTGTTTTAAAACGAACAAGCTCAAATCCTAGTTCCTCTAAGTTTTCCGATAACTTAACAGAAGCGCGTTGATTGTTTGGACCACTCTCGTAGGACAGATCTCCAATAATTACACGTCCACGCATAAATGTTCCTGTAGTAATAATCACTGTTTTTGCATAGAAAGCTGCTTTTGTTTCTGTAATAACTCCCTTACAAACACCATCTTCAACAATTAATTTTTCCACCATTGCTTGGCGTATAGTTAAGTTCTCCAAATTCTCTAATTGTTGTTTCATTTCTTGAATATATAAAGGCTTATCTGCTTGTGCACGTAATGCCCTAACAGCTGGACCTTTTCCTGTGTTTAACATACGCATTTGGATATACGTTTTATCAATTACTTTGCCCATCAGCCCACCTAATGCGTCTACTTCTCGAACAACAACACCTTTTGCCGGTCCACCAATAGATGGGTTACATGGCATAAAGGCAATCATATCTAGATTTAATGTAAGCATTAATGTTTTAGCTCCACGCTTGGCACTAGCATTAGCAGCTTCAACACCTGCATGTCCTGCTCCAATAACGATTACATCAAAATTACCTGCTTCATATGTCATTAAATTGACACTCCTTTATTGCCTACTTCTCGCAGACGAAATTACTTATTTTCCTAAACAAAATTGTGAGAACAACTGGTCAATTAAGCTATCCTGCACGGTATCACCGACAATCTCTCCAAGTAATTGCCATGCCCGCGTCACATCAATCTGAACTAAATCAATCGGCATACCTGCTTGCATTGCAGACATTGCTTCGTCTAATGCCGCAATTGCTTGTTTTAACAACTGAATGTGTCGAACATTGGAGACATAGGTTAGATCGTTCGCTTCAATTTCCCCAGCAAAGAAAGTTTCAGCAATTGCTTCTTCTAATTGATTTATTCCTTTTTCTTCAATTAATGCAGTTGTAATAATTGGATGATTACCTGCTAACTGTTTTACTTTATCAAGATCAATTTTTTGTGGCAGATCTGTTTTATTTACTAAAACGATCGTTTCTAAATCACGTACTAATTCAAATAGCTGTTCATCTTCTTCTGTTAAAACTTCATTTTGATTGATCACTAGCAAAATTAAATCTGCTTCTTTTAATACTTGCCTAGATCTTTCGACACCTATTTTTTCCACAATGTCTTCTGTATCACGAATTCCAGCGGTATCTACTAAACGTAGTGGTACTCCTCTAATATTGACATACTCCTCTATTACATCGCGTGTTGTCCCAGGAATATCTGTTACAATTGCTTTATTCTCTTGGACTAACGCATTCAATAGTGAAGATTTCCCTACATTGGGTCGTCCAATAATAGCAGTAGAGATGCCTTCTCGTAAAATTTTACCTTGTTTCGCCATTTGCAACAAACGTTCAATTTCTTGTTGTACATGAGTCGTTTTCGTTTGCATTAGCTCATGTGACATCTCTTCCACATCGTCATACTCTGGATAATCGATGTTTACCTCTACATGTGCTACCGTTTCAATTAATTCTTGTCTTAATTTATGAATTAATTTAGATAATTTTCCGTCTAACTGCTTTATGGCAACATCCATTGCTTTATCCGTTTTGGCACGTATTAAATCCATTACTGCTTCCGCTTGTGATAAGTCAATTCGTCCATTTAAAAAGGCACGTTTCGTAAACTCACCTGGTTCAGCTAATCGAGCTCCCATTTGCAAGGTTAACTCCAATAAACGATTAACTGAAGCTAATCCACCATGACAATTTATTTCTACGACATCTTCTCTCGTGAACGTTTTAGGTGCTTTTAGAATACTAACCATTACTTCTTCAATGACCTGATTTGTTGTCGGGTCAATGATTTTCCCATAATGTATTGTATGTGAATCTACTTGTGTTAAATCTTTCCCATAGAAAAGTTGATTTGCAATGCCAACAGCTTCTTCTCCACTTAATCGAACGATAGCAATGGCTCCTTCACCTAATGGTGTCGATATTGCAGCAATCGTATCTTTTTCCATCTCTTCACCCCACTTTTTCTCTTCAACGTCTTCATTTATCATTAACTAATTCGTTTATATTAGACACTTGTCACTAACTTACAAGAATATCATATAATTATCGTACTTGAAAAGCAATTTTATCAATTGTTTATCCACATGTGTATATCAACTCAACTATCTTTTTATATACCTTCTTTTCCACCTTTTTGTTATCCACATGTTAATAACTTTTTATTTTATATTTTTTATCATCAAAAAAAAGAGCCATCTCGACTGTGATGTGACCCCAAAAAGTTAGAGTATTATATTAAGCAGCTAATTGGCTGGTGTGAATTCGGTATTGAACTGGACTCATGCCTGCCAATTTTTGCTTTATGCGCTTATTATTATAATAATTGATATGTTCCTTAATTTTATTTTTTAATTCTTCAAACGAGCACAGTGCCTCTCCGTAATACATCTCTTGTTTTAGTAAACCAAAAAAGTTCTCCATGGGCGAATTAT
>NZ_JACEFA010000005.1 GCF_014083865.1 Paraliobacillus salinarum
ATAATTCGCCCATGGAGAACTTTTTTGGTTTACTAAAACAAGAGATGTATTACGGAGAGGCACTGTGCTCGTTTGAAGAATTAAAAAATAAAATTAAGGAACATATCAATTATTATAATAATAAGCGTATAAAGCAAAAATTGGCAGGCATGAGTCCAGTTCAATACCGAATTCACACCAGCCAATTAGCTGCTTAATATAATACTCTAACTTTTTGGGGTCACATCTTTTCCGAAATGAAGATAGTAGTTCTTTTTTATGATTAAATAATATATAAGGATGTCCATTTTGTTTATAAAAATTAATCATTTTGATCCTATGTACACGTTTTATGACCATTTTAATAAACAGATTGTTGATTGTGGTCACGAGAAGCTGTTTTTAACTACTTTTTAAAAATCAAGGTAAAAATGTGGTCAATTCATTATTCACAATAAAAAATATCAATTAATGAATAGCTAATCCATGTTATTATTTGTATTACATTAGATGTGAAAAGTGGTTAAACTAGACAGTCAAAATAAAAGGAGAAAAACTATGCAGTGGATTAGTTTAATTTATATTATAGCAGTAAATGGTATCGCGTTTATCGTAATGGGGATCGATAAGCATCGAGCAGAAAAAAGAAAATGGCGTGTGCCTGAGAAAAATTTATGGTTACTTGCTATTATTGGCGGTTCGATAGGTAGCATAATAGGAATGAAGACCTTCCGACACAAAACAAAGCACCGATCGTTTCAATTTGGTATGCCAATCCTACTAATCGGACAAATTTTACTTTATATTTTCTTGAATACATCAATCCTGTCATAAAGGCTCGTCTCCTGTCATAGAATGAATATGAAGGAGGAGAAGTTATGGAGTATATCGGTGCTTCTGTCACAATGATGATGGAAACAGCGGGGATTTTTGCACCTTTGATATTCATTGCACTGCATTTACTTCGACCAATATTATTTCTTCCCGTCGTTTTTCTATGCATCACTGGAGGACTTTTATTTGGGGTGATACCAGGTATTGCATATTCCCTTGTAGGTGTAACATTATCTAGCCTTATGTTTTATAAAATGAGTGAAAAAATGCCTAGTACACTACAACGCTTTATTCGAATGAAACAAAAATTGTTAGGAAAACAGCCTGATTTAACCACTTCTCAAATTGCTATTTTAAGATTAATTCCATTTATTCATTTCCATCTATTATCGCTATGCATCCTAGAAGTATCCCGTCATCTAAAAGATTATATGCGATCCTCTATCATTTCGAATATTCCACTAACAGTCGTGTACACATCAATTGGAGAATCGATTACAAATTTATCACCAGCCTTGAGTGGTAGTATGATGATAGGAATATTGCCGCTTCTATATTTCGTGAGGAGAAAAGAAATATATATTAGCTGGCATGACTTCTTTCATCCAAAAACAACAAATAGTGATGTAATCTAAAAATGAAACAGTATGCTGCTGTTTCATTTTTAGATTAATAAATATCTAATAATTGACTAATTGGATGCTTCCACTCTACTTTTGCATAAGGATAATATATAAGTATTTCTTTTTCAAGAAAATATAAGTCGTCACGCTCTAAACCCTTTAATTCGTGTGGCTGTTTGGCGTAAACAATGACGGTGACAACATCAAACGCGCTTTCGGTTGTTCCAATATATTTTTCCCCTTCAAATAAAATCCCTTTATAAGTCATAAGAAAATTTTTTTCAACATGATCAGGTTCATCTAAGAAATAGAACTGTTTTTTATTTTTGGCTACTTCTAGCTTTCTAGCTGGATTAGTGACATATTTATAAACGGTATACAATAGAAACAGAATAGCTATAACAATAAATATACGAAATAGGTATACAATAAACATTGGCATCACTCCCTATGAGTATGTTCACCCTACTATACGAATAAGTATACCGTTTGGTTTCACGAAAATAAATAAATTCATGTTATAATGAAAAAAGTTTGCCACAGAAAGAGGGATATAAATGAATTGGGAAAAGCTTTTTGTTATGCAAAAGCAATTAGATCAGTACATAGAATCAAATCATCGCCTAGAAAAAAGCGAGTTATTTGATAAAAAGGTTTTAGCTTTACTGGTTGAATTAGGGGAGCTTGCGAATGAAACGCGCTGCTTTAAGTTTTGGAGTAAGAAAGGTCCGAGTGAAAATCATGTTATTTTAGAAGAGTATGTGGATGGACTTCACTTTATTTTATCACTTGGGATTGATCAAGGATTTGAACAGAATCAAATTGATATTCCAACAAAAGAAGCTGATCCGACAACATTATTTCACCAAGTTTATCAAGCGAGCTTAAGTTTAAAAACTGAAACGACGAGTGAAAATTATCAAAACTTATTCGGAGTCTTTTTACGATTAGGACAAGTACTTGGATTTTCTGAACAAGCAATTATGACCGCTTACATAGATAAAAATGAAGTGAATTTTAACCGACAAGACCAAAACTATTGAGTGAAACGTTTCAAATTAGATAAGAATAAGTCTATAATGATTGTAAGAGGAGGTTATACATAATGACACAATTAAATGAAAAATTAACAATGCTTAAAGAATTAACCGATGCAAAAGGGATTTCAGGAAATGAAAAAGAAGCAAGAGAGGTAATGAAGAAATATATTGCACCTCATGCGACAGAAGTTTACACTGATAATCTTGGAAGTTTAATTGCAAAAAAAGTAGGTAAAGAAGATGGACCGAAAGTAATGGTAGCCGGACATTTAGATGAAATTGGTTTCATGGTGACACGAATCGATGATAAAGGATTCTTATATTTCCAAACCATTGGTGGCTGGTGGAGTCAAGTTATGTTAGCGCAGCGCGTGACGATTCAAACATCAAAAGGTGATGTTACTGGAATTATTGGCTCAAAACCGCCACACATTATGCCTGCTGAAGCGCGTAAAAAACCATATGAAATAAAAGATATGTTTATTGATATCGGAGCATCTAGTCGTGAAGAGGCAGAAGAATTTGGTGTACGACCAGGCGATTCTGTTGTCCCATATTTTGAATTCACACAGATGAATAATGAAAAGCTACTATTAGCAAAAGCGTGGGATAATCGCATTGGTTGTGCAATTGCGATTGAAGTATTGAAGCAATTAGACGGAGTAGATCACCCGAACGTCGTATATGGTGTGGGTACAGTGCAAGAAGAGGTTGGCTTACGTGGTGCAAAAACCGCAACGAGCACGATTCAGCCGGACATTGGCTTTGCAGTTGATACAGGTATTGCTGGTGACACACCTGGTATTTCGCCTAATGAATCTGATAGTAAGCTTGGTGAAGGACCACAAATTATTATATACGATGCATCTATGATCTCTCATAAGGGTGTACGTGATTTTGTAGTAGAAACGGCAGAAACAAATAATATTCCATTCCAGTATGCTAGCCTCGCTGCTGGTGGAACAGATTCAGGTTCTATTCACTTGACTGCGAATGGTGTTCCTGCACTATCGATTACTATTGCGACAAGATATATTCACTCACATGCTGCAATGATTCATCAAGATGACTTTGATCATGCCGTACATTTGATTGTCGAAGTGATTAAACGCTTGGATACAGATAAAGTGAAAGAAATTACTTTTGATTAAATCATAAAAAGTTGCTGGGGTATCGTTCAATCATACTCCAGCAACTTTTTTATTTAAACATATTGTGACATTATCTTAGTTACATAGTTTTGCGTTTCTTTAAAAGGAGGAATTCCACCGTATTTATCTACATTTCCAGGACCTGCATTGTATGCTGCAAGCGCTAGCGATGTATCTCCATTGTATTTCGTAAGCATTTGCTTCAAATAACGTGTGCCACCGTTAATATTTTGGCGTGCATCGAAAGAATCGGTCACTCCAAGTCCAGCTGCGGTTCCAGGCATCAATTGCATAAAACCTTGAGCTCCAGCACTACTTACTGCATGTTGATTAAAATTAGACTCTGCCCGAATGACAGTAGCGATTAAATTTCGGTCAACACCGTATGTATTGGCGGCCTGATCAATAATGCTTTGCACGTCATTGGAGACTTTTGATTGAACAGGTGATGGGCTATTATATAAACGATTAGTAGTTACTTGATTCGGTTGTAATTGACTTCGAATTGATGGACCGGTCGAATCTTTTATCTGTTGAGCCATCATTGATTCTAGAACATTTTGAAACATAGTAGAAGTACTAGAATTAGTATTCATTGTATTCGATGAAAAGTTTGCCATCGCTTGAGCCTTCATCATACTCTGTATCAATCGAATATCCATTATTAATCCCCTTTTTTTCGACAACATATTAAGTTTAGTTTATCTGAAACGGGGCATCAAAGCAATGTTATTTGTAAAAATAAAGTAAAAAGTACTAATTTAGTGTGCTTGTTTTACACCTTGCTCTAGCGCAGTTAACATTTCTTCTTTTTCACTATTATCTGATTCTTGCCAGATCAGTTCAAATAGAACACCCAAACCAGGTAACATTTTTTCTTCTCCACTTTGGATTGCATCAACAATCGTCGCTTCTAATTGCTCTTTATTATTCTCCGAGATATTTGCTAAAATCGCCTTGCGTAAATTTAAATCCAATTCAATCACCTCAACAATAATTTATTTTAAAATTAGTTTGACCATAAGACTAAAAAATATGTATGATAAGATATGAGATTAAAAAAGGATGAGTAAAATGATTACATCAGTAAAAAATGAAACAGTGAAACAATGGAATAAAATGAAGAAAAGAAAACATCGTGAACAAACAAATCATTTTTTAATAGAAGGTACACATTTAGTAGAAGAAGCAATCAAAAGTGATTGGTCAATTGAAACGTTGATTGTACAAGAAAACATGGACATCCCTTTTAGTAATGGAGATTTTGATATTATTACCGTTTCAGCTAACGTAATGGACCATTTAGCAGATACAAAAACACCTCAAGGAATCATGGCGGTAGTTAATCGAAAAGAAATACGACTTACAAACAATCATCGCTTACTATTGTTAGATTCGATCCAAGACCCTGGTAATGTAGGCACAATGATTCGTACAGCTGATGCAGCAGGTTTCACAGGGGTTATTTTAGGTGAAAATACAGTAGATCTGTTTAATGATAAAGTGATTCGATCGACACAAGGTTCATTGTTTCATATCCCTGTCATACAAGCTAATTTGGAAACGTTTTGCCGAAAATTAAAAAAGGAGTCTGTTTCCATCTGGGCTTCTACCTTAGAGCGAGCTGATGCGATTAATGAATTAACAGTCCCAGACAAAGTGGCATTAATTGTCGGCAATGAAGGTGCAGGTGTTTCTAGTACTTTAATAGAGCAAGCAGACCAACGTGTGCATATTCCTATCTACGGTCAAGCAGAGTCTCTAAATGTTAGTGTTGCGACTGGAATTATGTTATATCAATTAGTTCAATAATAATTTCTGATAATTTTTCGGTAAGTAGTTGCATATTGTCGGTTACTTTCCTATAATAAAGTAAGATATCGAGCGAAAGTACTCGAAAATTGAATAGAAATAGGCTGAGAAAGAGTCAGTAGACTTTATAAGTAAACAATGTTTAGGGATAAAAAGCCATGGACTGGAAGCTTTTTTCATTGTAGTAAGGTTGAAATTTCACTCTGGAGCCGACGTTTGGGACCTTGTTATTTACAAGTAAGAACGTTTCCGGAATGTTTTCCGTTATCAATGAAAGTGGGCAAATGCTAATTTGTCAACAAGGGTGGTACCGCGATCCAAGCCTCGTCCCTTTTTATAAGGGATAGGGGCTTTTTCTATTGCAAAAAACTGTTATATAGGAGGGTGTTAGAAATGAAGGAACGTCTACAAGAGCTTCAACAAGAAGCATTAGACAAAGTAAATGAAGCGACAACACTTGAAGCATTACAAACGATTCGTGTTTCTTATTTAGGAAAGAAAGGACCAATCACAGAAGTATTACGAGGTATGGGGAAATTATCTCCGGAAGAACGTCCAGTCATTGGAGAGCTAGCTAACAAAGTTCGAGAGGCGATTGCTAACCAATTAGACAATAAGAAAGCGGACTTAGAGGCACAAGCTTTGGAGAAAAAGTTAGAAACAGAAAAAATTGATGTCACACTTCCAGGACGTCCAGTTTCTGTTGGAGGACCGCATCTTCTAACGAGTATCGTAGAAGAGATAGAAGACTTATTTATCGGAATGGGCTTTGAGGTTCGAGAAGGTCCAGAGGTGGAGACAGATTATTATAATTTTGAGGCATTGAACTTACCAAAGGATCACCCAGCAAGAGATATGCAAGACTCATTTTACATTACAGAAGATTTGTTGCTACGTACGCACACCTCACCTGTCCAAGCACGAACAATGAATGAATACAAAGGGAATAAGCCTGTGAAAATGATTTGCCCGGGTAAAGTGTATCGTCGTGATACGGATGATGCAACACACTCACACCAATTTACTCAAGTGGAAGGCCTTTATGTAGATAAAGACGTACGAATGAGTGATTTAAAAGGGGTATTAAATCAATTTGCTAAACAATTCTTTGGCGAAGAAAGAGAGATTCGCTTACGCCCAAGCTTCTTCCCATTTACAGAGCCATCCGTAGAAATGGATATCTCATGTAAGGTGTGTCATGGAGAAGGCTGTTCTGTTTGTAAGCAAACAGGTTGGATTGAAATATTAGGTGGAGGAATGGTGCATCCACGAGTGTTAGAAATGGCAGGATATGATCCAACTGTTTACAGTGGATTTGCATTCGGTATGGGGCCAGAGCGAATTGCAATGTTAAAATATGGTGTCGATGATATAAGACATTTCTATACAAATGATGTTCGATTTTTAAAACAATATCATAAAGCGTAAAAAGGAGGAATAGCATGCTTGTTTCATTAAATTGGTTAAAAAATTATGTTGATTTACAAGGGTTACCCCCTGAATCATTAGCAGATAAAATAACAAAGACAGGTATTGAAGTAGAAGGTATCGATTATGTTGCAGCGAAAAGCACCAATGTTGTCGTTGGTTATGTAGAAAGCTGTGAAAAGCATCCAGATGCGGATAAATTAAATGTGTGTCAAGTAAATGTTGGGGAGGAAACACTGCAGATTGTGTGTGGTGCACCTAATGTAGCGGCTGGACAAAAAGTTGTAGTTGCAAAACCAGGTGCTGTTTTACCTGGAAACTTTAAAATTAAAAAGGCGAAGCTAAGAGGCGTGGAGTCTAATGGCATGATTTGCTCCTTGCAAGAGCTTGGCATCGTGGAGAAATTCGTACCTAAAGATGTAGCTGAAGGAATATTCGTTCTTCCAAATGATGTAGAAGCTGGAGCGGATGCACTACAATTATTAAATTTAGATGATGCAATTTTAGAGCTTGGATTAACACCAAATCGCTCAGACGCATTAAGTATGCTTGGTGTTGCTTATGAAGTAGCAGCTATTTTAGATGTAGATGTTAAACTACCTGATACATCCGTAAGCATGATCGAAGCAAAAGCAACAGATGAAGTTGGATTAACAGTAGATGCTCCAGAATTAAATCCATATTATGCTGCATTTGTAATTAAAGATATCAAAGTAGGCCCATCACCGTTATGGATGCGAAATTATTTAATAGCAGCTGGTATTCGACCAATAAATAATGTGGTTGATATTACGAACTATGTATTACTTGAGTATGGTCAGCCACTTCATGCTTTTGACTTTGATACATTTGGTTCAGATGAAATCGTCGTTCGTCGTGCTAAGCAGAATGAAACAATGACAACATTAGACGATCAAACAAGAGATTTAACTACTGATCATTTAGTCATTACAAATGGGCAAGAACCTACAGCGCTAGCAGGCGTAATGGGTGGAGCAAACGCGGAAGTATCTGATACAACAACAACTGTTCTGTTAGAAGCTGCTTATTTTGACCCGAAAGCCGTGCGTATTGCATCGAAGCACCATGGTTTACGCAGTGAATCTAGTGCTCGTTTTGAAAAAGGAATTGATCCGAACCGTGTTTATGCAGCAGGTCTTCGTGCTTGTCAGTTATTAGCAGCACATGCAAATGGAACAGTACTAAGCGATCCTGTGATTTTTGATCGATTAGATAAATCAGAAAAGCAAGTTACGATTGAAACGACTCGGATAAATGAACGTCTTGGAACAGATATGACAGACGAAGAAATTGCTATAATCTTGAAAAAATTAGGGTTCACATTTGAGCAAGATGGAGAAAAATTTGACGTAGCTATCCCGACAAGAAGACAAGATATTAGTCAATTTGAGGACATGTTAGAGGAAGTTGCTCGTATTTATGGGTATGATCACTTACCATATACGTTACCTCAGGGCGCAGCACAAGCAGGTGGTTTAACAAAGGCGCAAGAATTAAAGCGTTTTGTGAAAAATTACTTTGAAGGAGCTGGTTTAAAAGAGGCTATTACTTACTCCTTAACAACAACGAATCGTGCGCAAATGTTAGTAAGTCCTGAGATTAAAGCACAATCAGTAACGCCAATTCGTTTAGCTATGCCAATGAGTGAAGAGCATAGTACACTGCGATTGAGTATTTTACCAGAAATGCTAGATTCATTAGCGTATAACCTGGCACGTAAGCAAGCCAATCTTGGTTATTATGAAGTAGGAACAGTCTTTATTTCTGAAGAAGAAAAAGTAACAAAGCAACCGAAAGAACTCTTGCGTGCTGGTGCAGCCGTTACTGGCGAATGGCTTGCTCATCCTTGGCAGCAAGAAAAGAAAGCAGCCGACTTTTTCTTAATAAAAGGTATCTTAGAAGGATTATTTGACAGATTACATGTCGATGCAACATTCGAGCCTACGAAGATCGACGGCATGCACCCTGGACGTACTGCAATCGTGAAGGTAGGTCATACGGTAATTGGTTTTGTTGGTCAAGTACATCCAAAGCTTCAAAAAGATTTTGACTTGAAGGATACATTCGTATTTGATATTGATTTAGAATATCTTATCGAACAACATGAAAATGAACCAAGCTTTAATAAAATACCACGTTTCCCTACAGTTACTCGTGACATTGCACTAGTTGTTGATGAGACAGTTTCTGCAGGTGATATTCAACAAACGATTGAAACAAACGCTGGTCCATTATTGAAGGAAATACAAGTGTTTGATCTGTATCAAGGCGATCGATTAGAAGCAGGGAAGAAATCATTAGCGTTCCACTTGCTTTATTTAGATCCAGAGCGTACTTTAACAGACGATGAAGTAGAAGCATCGTATCAAACAATCTTAACAGCAGTACAAGATGCACATAAAGCTGAATTAAGAAGTTAAGTCTATTTGTAAGAAGGTTTTGATTTCAAAGATGAAGTCAAAGCCTTTTTTATTATAATTCATATATCATGGTTATATATTTAAATAAGACCTAGAAGTGGGAACTGTTATAGAATAGTAAACGTCTAATTATTAGAAAAAAAGAAATCATGATTAAAGAGGAGGGTTTTTTTATGCTATGGATAATGATTCAAAACAGACAAAGCTTGGTTAAAGTAAAAGATGTAACTGTAAAAGGAAAAAACATAGAAGGATTTATAGAAAATAGTTTTTTAGACCAATGGAACAAAACGTTGGGTAAATATGAATCTAAACAAAGAGCAATGAAAGTTATAGGTGAAATATTTATGGAAATAAAGGAAAATAATAATTTACATGTGACCTACACGATGCCTGAAAAATAAAAGTCAACAAATTCAATTATTTTAATAAAAATTCGAGGTAAGATCACATATAAGTCTAGATTATGGAGGCGTTTTTTTTTTTGGAAGAAGTAAAAAAGAATGTAATAAAAATTAAATTTATAGTAGTTATAGGATCGTTTTTGGTGATAGCAATACCTTTTATATTTAAGGCTTTTAGTTAAAAGTTTTAGAGAAAAATGGTGCAGTTGTTTAATATGCGATTGTGAATAAAATTATCATTTTATTGGATTAGTAACGATAAGCATGATTAATAACAGAAAGATTAAAAAGAAATCATAGTTTATAAAACAATCCCTCAAACTTATTCGTTCGAGGGATTGAAGTATGATTTTAAAGAAATTCAATTCAACTAAAACTGCGGCAATAGACCTAATACATACATAATACCCAACACTATTACAAGAACACCAGCAATTTTGTAAATCCATTTTTGGCCGTTAGATAACTTATGTTCATTTGAACCAATTGTTTTTCCTTTTATTCCAATCGTTAAATTAATAACCCCAACAACGATTACTAATAACCCTATTAAATAATTCATGCTCCGTCTCCTTTGATGTTGTTATCGCTTTAAGTATATGAATCTTTCTCAAACTTTGTATGTTAAAGTTTGCATGACAAGTGATCGAACGTCAACCTTTATTTATTTGAAAAAATTCACTTATAAATAAGCGGATGCTTTTTTTGTGTTTGCAAAATGTACTTTTGCAAAGCTGTTTAGGTTATCTCTTCCATATTTCTTAATCATAGTAGCAATCGCCCGGTCTACTTTTGCAGATGCGCCCTTAGGCAATGTCATTTCGGCTTTCTTTGATAGTTTGTTCATCTCTTGAACAAAACTAGCACGTGCAATAATCGATCCAGCAGCAACCGCAATGGAATGACTTTCTGCTTTCGTCATAAAATACACATTTTCTTGTAGCGCATTTTTTTCTGATTGTAAGTGACGCTGATATACTTGCGGTTCACAGAACTGATCAATAATAATTCCGTCTGGCTTTACTGGTTCAATTTTTTTAATTAATTGATTGATTGCATGGTTGTGTAACATAGCTTTCATTTTCCCTTGCGTCCAACCTTTTTGTTGTAGCTTATTGTATTTGGGATTATGTAAGATTACTAATGAGTATGGTAACTCAAGCTGAAGTAGTTTTCTTGCAATGGAAGTAATAGAGGCATCCGTCAAATTTTTTGAATCCTTTACTCCTAGTTCCTTTAATAATGGAATTTGACTTTGCTCCACGTAAGCTGCGGCTACAGTAATTGGTCCAAAGTAATCTCCAGTACCTGCTTCATCTGACCCGATATGTGATTGTGTGAATAAACTAGGGTTAGGCATAAAGTTATGTTGTTTTGGTTTAGAATTGTTTGATGGACTAAAGGAACCAGTTTCTTCAATATCCCCCCATTTTCCAGCCTCTATTTCAGGGTTTTTACCTTGAAATAATACCTTACCAGATCGATAGGCTGTAATAGAACTGTTTGGTGTTTTTGCAGCGAATACAGCTCCTTGAGGTGCCTGCTTTAACTGTGATTGATAAGCTTGCATCATTTCTTCAATTTTATTTAATGGCAATTTTAGTACAATTTGTCCCATAATAACTCCTTCTTTGATAAGATAAATATAGTATAGCAAAAGAAAACACAATAGAATAGTTTCCTAAATGATAATGTTCATGTTAATATTAACTTTAGGATTTGATAGAATTGAGGGGGTATAATCGTGTCCCAATCAGATAAAACACGGATAACGGTTGATATATATGGTAAGACTTACAAAATTATAGGTGAAGAAAATTTACATCACGTTAAATTAGTCGCTAGCTTAGTTGATGAAAAAATGAGAGAGATTCATGATGTGAACAAAAGCTTGGATACGTCCAGATTAGCGGTATTAACAGCTGTTAATACAATGAATGATTATATGAAATTACAAAAAAAATATGAAGAATTAGAACAGACATTAAATCAGAAAGAGGACCAAAAATATCATGATTAGTATATTAATAATTGGCCTATTAGTATTAGGTTTATTACGTGGTTTAAAAAGAGGTTTCATTCTACAAGCTTTTCATTTAGTAAGCTTTATCATTTCATTTATTGTAGCAGCAATATACTATGATAAATTAGCGGATAAGCTTATTATGTGGATACCTTACCCTAATTTACCTGAAGGAGAAACATGGGCAGTATTTCTTGATTCTCTACCATTAGAAGCTGCGTTTTATAATGCTATTGCGTTTGCAATTATTTTCTTTAGCGTAAAAATTATATTAAGCATTATAAGCTCTATGTTAGATTTTGTTGCAGAACTTCCTGTTTTGCATTCCATTAATCGTTTATTAGGTGCGATCTTAGGATTTATTGAATCATATGTTGTTTTATTTGTTTTATTATACATAGCAGCACTTGCACCAGTAGGAATTGTACAGCAAGCAATAGAGGGCTCTTCTGTTGCACAATTTATTATCGAACATACACCAATATTATCAGCAGAACTAAAATCATTATGGTTTGAGCATGTTGCAAGCTTGTTTGGTGAATAATGATTGAATAAGTATATCAAAGAAACCCTTGCGCATATTGATAAGCAAGGGTTTCTCTACTGAATAAAAGTACCGGAGGATGAAGAGATGAATCAGATTAACAAAAAAGATGTCATCGGTTTATTAGAAAAAATAGCGCTTTATCTAGAACTTAAAGGAGAAAATCCGTTTAAAATTTCTGCCTATCGAAAGGCGGCGCAGGCATTAGAAACAGATAATCGTTCTTTATCAGAAATTGATGATTTCACCGCCCTAAACGGCATCGGTAAAGGAACTGCCGCTGTGATTCATGAATACGTAGACCAAGGTACTTCAGAAGCTTTATCGGCTTTAGAAGAAGAAGTTCCTGCTGGTTTAATTCCTTTATTAAATTTACCTGGCTTAGGTGGGAAAAAACTGGCCAAACTTTATCAAGAATTAGAAGTTGTTGATGCAGATTCATTACGTGAAGCATGTACAAGCGGAAAGGTTGCTGAATTAAAAGGATTCGGTAAAAAAACGAGTGAAAAAATAATTAAGGCTCTAGATGAAGCAGACAGCCAACCTGATCGTCTCCCGATCGCAAATATGCTACCCATTGTAGAAAAATTAGAAGCGTATTTAGAAGAAATAAATACTGTATTGCGCTATTCACGCGCTGGAAGTATTCGACGCATGCGTGAGACAGTGAAAGACTTAGACTTTATCATCGCTAGCGACGAGCCTGATAAGGTTAGAGATGAATTATTAGCGATAGCCAATATAAAAGAGATTATCGCATCAGGAAATACAAAGGTTTCGATTGTATTAGAAGAATCCTATGATATTTCTGTAGATTTCCGCATTGTGAAACCAGAGGAATTCACAACAACATTACATCATTTTACTGGTTCTAAAGATCATAATGTAGCGATGCGCCAACGAGCGAAAGCACAGAATGAAAAGATTAGTGAATATGGTGTGGAAAATAATGATACAGGCGAATTGTTAACTTTTGAAACAGAGAAAGATTTCTTCCATCACTTTGGCTTAACTTATATTCCGCCAGAAGTACGCGAGAATGCAGGGGAATTAGATGCATTTGAGCAAGAAGTAGCTTTAGTAGAGCCTGATGATATTAAGGGCGATTTGCATATGCATACAACTTGGAGTGATGGCGCGCAATCTGTAGAAGAAATGGTGAATGCGGCAATCGATCGTGGATATCAGTATATTGCTATAACGGATCACTCAAAGTTTTTAAGAGTAGCAAACGGATTAAATGAAAACCGATTACGAGAACAAAGAGAAGAAATTGAACGATTAAAACAAAAGTATCCAGCTATTCATATTTTTGCAGGGGTAGAAATGGATATTTTACCTGATGGGAATTTAGATTTTGATGATGCATTTTTAAAGGAAATGGATTATGTAATTGGTGCAATACATTCTAGTTTTAACCAAACAGAAGAAGAAATTATGAAACGGCTTTATCATGCATGTGATAACCCGTATGTTACGATTATTGCACATCCAACTGGAAGAATTATCGGTCGCCGTAAAGGATACCAAGTCAATGTAGAAAAATTAATTAAGCGGGCGAAGGAAACGGGTACTGTGTTAGAATTAAATGCAAATCCGAATCGATTTGATCTAGCGCCTGAGTGGTTGCAGTTAGCACAAGAACAAGGGGTTAAGATCGCGATAAACACGGATGCGCATAATGAAGCCTCGCTTGATTATATGAAAGATGGTGTCCGTGTAGCAAAACGCGGCTGGTTAAAGAAAGAGACTGTAATCAATACATGGTCAAAGGAAGAACTCACAAACTTATTTAAAAGCAAACGGTAAAAGGGGTCACAATATATGAATGATCGAATATTTCATGTGTTAGAATTTCATAAAATTATTGAACAACTAGAAAATCATGCCGCATCATCACTTGGAAAAGAACAAGCACGAAAGTTAAAACCTTTAACTGATTTGCAAGAGGTGCTGCAGTTGCAAGCAGAAACAGATGAAGCTGTAAGTATTGTTAGGTTAAAAGGAAACGTACCACTTGGTGGAGTCGTCGATATAAGACCAAGTATTAAGCGTGCACTGATTGGTGGTGCTTTAAATACACAGGAATGCTTAGATATCGCAGGTACTATTTATGGCGGAAAACAGTTAAAACGATTTATTCATGCGATGGAAGAGCCAGAACTACCAATTATTCGAGGCTTGGTAGAAGAAATAACCTCACTAAGTGAATTAGAAACAGAAATTAAGAGCTGTATCGATGACCATGGACATATGATGGACGGAGCATCTGACAAGTTACGTTCCTTGCGTTCTAAAATAAGAACAAATGAGTCTAGACTAAGAGATAAATTAGATAACTATACAAAATCAAAAAGTAGTATGTTATCTGATGCAATTGTAACGATTCGAAATGATCGTTATGTCATACCGGTAAAACAAGAGTATCGTGGGGCAATTGGTGGTATTGTTCATGACCAATCAGCGTCTGGTCAAACACTATTTATGGAACCACAAGCAGTAGTAGACTTGAATAACCAGCTGCAAGAAGCAAAAGCTCAAGAGAAAACCGAGATTGACCGGATTCTTCATGAATTATCTACTAGAATAGCTGCGGACCATGACTTTTTAGCGCATAATGTAGTGATCTTAGCAAAATTAGATTTTATGTTTGCACGAGCACATTTAGGGCAATCAATGCGCGCAGCTATGCCGAAAATGAATGATCAAGGAATTATTGAAATGAAGCAGGCGCGTCATCCGTTATTAACAGATGATGAAGTAGTAGCTAATGATATTGCATTAGGAAAAGATTATCATGCGATTGTGATTACTGGACCAAATACAGGTGGGAAAACAGTTACACTAAAAATGGTAGGATTATTTACATTAATGGCACAATCCGGCCTTCAAGTACCAGCTTTAGATGGCTGTGAATTAGCAGTTTTTGAGGATGTATTTGCTGATATTGGAGATGAACAATCTATTGAGCAAAGCCTAAGTACATTTTCATCACATATGACTAACATTGTAGAAATTTTAAAGCATGTTAATGAAAAAACATTAGTGTTGTTTGATGAATTAGGTGCGGGAACAGACCCACAAGAAGGTGCTGCTCTTGCGATGGCTATTTTAGATGATGTTGTTAGACGAAATGCAAGGATTATTGCGACGACACACTATCCAGAATTAAAAGCGTATGGCTACAATCGTGAAGGAGTAATCAACGCTTCTGTTGAATTTAATGTCCAGACTCTTCAGCCGACTTATCGTTTACTAATTGGTGTACCAGGAAGAAGTAATGCATTTGAAATTTCTAAACGTTTAGGGCTAAATGCAGAAGTAATTGACGCTGCCAAGGGGCATATCGGTACCGATTCAACAAGTGTAGAGAACATGATTGCATCACTTGAGAATGCAAGAAGAGAAGCGGAGAAGGACCAAGAGGAAGCAGCACGTTTATTAGAAGAAGCTGATGAGCTGAAGAAAGAACTAGAAAATCAATGGAATCAATTTGATCAAAAGAAAGAAAGTCTATACCAAAAGGCGGAAGAAAAAGCGGAAAAAGCACTTCAAAAGGCACGCGAAGAATCAGAAGCAATTGTTGCAACGATTAGAGACATGAAGCATCAGGCTACATTAAAAGAACATGAATGGATTGAAGCACGTAAACTATTTGATGAGGCACAACCTCAACTTTCTAGTAAGAAAAAACAACCGAAGAAAATCGTTAAAGATGAAGACCGTGAGCTAGAGCCAGGTAATGAAGTACTGTTATTAACATTGAATCAACAGGGAAGCATTGTTAATAAAATTAGTAAAAATGAATATCAAGTACAAGTTGGTATTATGAAAGTAAAAGCAAAACGTAAAGATTTACAATTCGTTAAACGTCAAGAAGCGATCATCGAAAAACCAATGGCTACTGTTAAAGGATCAAATTATCACGTTAAACCTGAGCTTGACTTACGCGGGGAAAGATATGAAGATGCATTGCACCAACTTGAAAAATATGTGGATGATGCATTATTAGCAGGATATCCCAATGTATCGATTATTCATGGAAAAGGAACCGGGGCGTTAAGAAAAGGTGTACAAGCTTTCGCGAAACGTCATTCACATATTAAAAACCAACGAGCTGGTGAAATGAATGAAGGCGGAACGGGTGTGACAATACTAGAATTCAAGTAAGAGACTTTCTTACATTGGTCAAAGTAGAAAGTTGATAACTAGGAAAGGGAGATTGAGATGTATATCATGGCAGCGTTTTGGGAAAATCCATTTATTGCTTCAGCAGCACGATACAGTGTAGTCATTCTATGTATGATCGTCTTTCTAGCAATATTTGAACTTGTAACCTCCTATAAAAACTGGGAAGAAATAAAAAAAGGAAACTTTGCAGTAGCGATGGCAACAGGCGGAAAAGTGTTTGGAATTGCTAACGTCTTTCGTTTTTCGATTCAACATAATGATACAATACTTGAAAGTATAAGTTGGGGTGCGTTTGGCTTTGTGCTACTTTTGATGGGATATTTTATATTTGAGTTCCTTACCCCCACATATAAAATTGATAAAGAAATAGGCAATGATAATCGTGCTGTAGGATTTCTTTCCATGGTGATATCAATCGGGTTATCATTCATTATCGGAGCTAGCATTATATAATCTACATTTTTAATTTATAAGAACGATTCTTGTGTAACGATAAGTAACTAAAATTAGAAGATACCAAACAAAGGTTTTATTTCTAATTTATCGGGTAAAGTAATAAATGAGCAAACTATTAGCCAGTTAACAAAACGTCATGATATACTACAACAAGTAAGATGGTTAAGTAATAAAGGAGGACGAAATAAATGGCAATTGTAAATGCAACAGACCGTTCGTTTATCAATGATACACGTGATGGTCTAGTATTAGTGGACTTTTGGGCAACATGGTGTGGCCCATGTAAGATGATTGCTCCAGTATTAGAAGAAATCGATGCTGAAATGAGCGATACAGTTAAAATTGTAAAACTTGATGTGGATGAAAACCAAGAAACTGCAGCGAAGCACGGTGTGATGAGTATTCCAACACTACTATTATTTAAAAATGGAGAAGTAGTAGATCAAGTAGTTGGTTACCAACCAAAAGAAGCACTTGAAGCATTAATCAACAAGCACGCATAATCAATAAGATTAATATATCCCTTGTTACTTTATGAGTAGCAAGGGATTCTTCTTTATTATACAATAGATGTAAGTATATCTAGTGGAGTTGTCAATTATGTCAGATAAAATTAAAGAGAAATTAGCTGTGCTCCCTGCCCAACCAGGCTGTTATTTAATGAAGGACAAGCATGGCACAATCATATATGTCGGAAAATCTAAGCTGTTGCGTAATCGTGTGCGGTCATATTTTACAGGGGCAAATGATCAAAAGACACAACGGTTAGTGCAAGAAATTGTTGATTTTGAATATATTGTTACCTCATCTGAGATTGAAGCATTGATCTTAGAGATGAATCTAATTAAAAAATATGATCCTAAATATAATGTATTGCTAAAAGATGACAAAAGTTATCCCTATTTAAAAATTACAAATGAACGTCATCCGAGATTAATCATTACACGTAAAGTGAAAAAAGATAAAGGGAAATACTTTGGACCATATCCAAATGTTCTAGCAGCAAGAGAAACAAAAAAGCTACTTGATCGTATGTACCCTCTAAAAAAATGTAATAATCCTCCTGGTAGACATTGTTTGTATTACCACATGGATCAATGCCTAGCATGTTCAGAAACACCACCAACTGTTGAAGAATATAGACAGATTGTGCAACAAATTGTCTCTTTTTTGAATGGTGGTCATAAGGAAATTAAACAACAAATTCAACAAAAAATGATGATCGCTAGTGACGCATTGAATTTCGAGCGGGCAAAAGAGTTAAGAGATCAAATACAGCATATTGAAGCAGTTATGGAACAACAGAAAATGACTCTAAATGATCAAGTCAATCGTGATGTATTTCATTATGCGTATGATAAAGGGTGGATGTGTGTTCAAGTCTTCTTTATTAGACAAGGGAAATTAATTGAACGTGACGTATCTATTTTTCCATTTTATGATGAAGCACAAGAAACGTTTATGAGCTTTGTAGGACGGTTTTATTTACATCAAAATCATCCTAAGCCAAAGCAAGTGTTAGTTCCTGCACCAGTTGATTACAAATTGTTAAGCGAGTTGTTAGAAATAGATGTAACAATTCCATATCGTGGACGTAAAAAAGAATTAATTGATTTAGCTGGGAAAAATGCTGAAATTGCACTAGAAGAAAAATTTTCTCTTATTGAAAGAGATGAGGCGAGAACAATCAAAGCTGTTGAAGGCTTAGGTGAGAAGCTTCATATTGAAACACCACACCGAATTGAAGCGTTTGATAACTCAAATATCCAAGGGACAGATCCTGTTTCAGCAATGGTTGTTTTCATGGATGGCCGTCCACTAAAAAAAGAATATCGGAAATATAAAATACGAGACGTCAAAGGTCCAGATGATTATGAAACGATGCGAGAAGTCGTTCGAAGACGTTATACAAGAGTGTTAAAAGAAGGACTACCTTTACCAGATCTAATTGTGATCGATGGAAGTAAAGGGCAAATGAGTGCTGCATCAGATGTATTAGAAAATGAATTAGGATTAGAGATTCCATTATGTGGTTTAGCCAAGGATGATAAACATAAGACAAGTGAATTACTATATGGCGTACCTCCAGAAACAATACCTTTGGACCGGAAATCACAAGAATTTTACTTAATCCAACGTATCCAGGATGAAGTCCATCGATTTGCGATTACCTTCCACCGCCAATTGCGAGGAAAAAGTGCTTTTAAGTCAGAGCTAGACGCTATTCCTGGTGTGGGAGAAAAGCGCAAGAAATTATTGTTAACACACTTTAAGTCGATTACTGAGATCAAGCAAGCAACAATAGAGGAACTCCAACGGTTAGGCATACCTAAACCAACAGCACAAACAATTCTTGATAATTTAACTAAAGAAAAAGATGATAAATAACAAGATGCACCTTATACATCGGTATTTTCAATGTTTAAGGTGCATCATATTATTCACTGTTTATTTTGATATAAGTACTTTAAATTCTACATAATTTTTCTTTGATTTGATTTCATCGATACATTCACAATCCAGCTGCTTTATTTGCTGTAATGCTTCGGCTAAAAAACCCGCCTCAAGTCTATAATCAGTAACGATATCTTGTTTCATTCGTTGTGTGATCGCCGAACCAGTCAATGAGAAAATAAACTCCCTACGTTTTTCTTTTACATCAACTAATTCTCCCCAACCCACTTTATAAAAAAAGTCTTTCACTTGTTCTATAGAATCCCATTTTATTTGTCGTGCTAAATTCTTTCCAAGTACATAAAGGATCGTTGCTGCATCTTTTCCAAGCAAATCTGGTAAACAAACATAGCGCAGTAAATCGTATCCACTACCTGTAGTTTGCATTAAATCTGCTATTTCCTCAGTTCTTTGTAAATTAGTATGCACAAATTTTTCCCCTTCCTAACAATAACCTGTTTATATTATCTCTTGAAAATGCAGGGATTGCAACGGTCAATTCTACTAATATAAAAGAGGTTAGAACGTGACATTTGTTAGAGAAAGTTTTACAATAACATGCATGATAAGTTTGTAATGAAAAAGTAGAAGGTGTAAAAATGAGAAAAATAATAGAGATTGTAAAAACAGATTGGAAGAACATAATTAAAACTCCTGTAGCTGCCTTTTTAATTGTATCATTAATGATTCTTCCATCTTTATATGCTTGGTTTAACTTAAAAGCGTCATGGGATCCATATTCCAATACAAGTGACATCGCCATTGCAGTAACAAATGATGACCGAGGAACAGAGGTAAGAGAGAAAGACATTAACATTGGTGAACAAATCATTGATAATTTAAAAGAAAATGATGCGCTTGGATGGACCTTTGTTTCAAAACAAGATGCTGAGCATGGTGTCAAACACGGGGATTATTATGCTAGCATTTATATTCCAACCGATTTTTCTGAAAAGATAGGTACGTTACTAGAAGAAGAACAGATTAGACCAGTGATTGAATATAGTGTTAACGAAAAGATTAACGCCATAGCACCGAAAATGACCTCTACTGGCGCATCGACTATCGTAACTCAGACTAGTGAAAGCTTTGTTGAACAAGTTAGTCAAGCGGTGTTAACAGGGTTTAATGAAATCGGAATAGAATTAGAAAAAGAATTGCCAACTATAAGAAATATAGAAAATAAAATATTTGCGTTAGAGGAACGACTACCCGATATTGAGGCTCTAGGGGATAAGGCAATTACACTTGAAGAAAAATTACCCGAAATTAATAAACAAGCAGAAAAAATAACAGAGCTTCAACAAGTTATGCCTGAAATAATGGATGCTGCCGACAGTGTGGTTCGATTAAATGAGAAGATGCCACAGATAGAAAAAGTAGGAGAGGGCATTGTGACGCTACAAGATAAAATGCCTGAAATAAAGCAAGTAGCAGACACCATTATTGATGTAGACAAAAACTTTGCTAAGATTGAGGAGTTAGTTGCTAATACATTACAAGATATACAAAGCGCACAAGATGTAATGAATAAAGCACAAGATGCATTACCTGAAATTAAAAAAGTGGCGGAAAATAGTGAAGTATTTGCAAAAGCGATTAGTGACTTTTTAGAAAATAATAATGGAGCTTTCGATACAGTTAACCCGGTATTAAAGCAGAACATATTACTATACCAGCAAACAGCTAATGCCGTCCATCAATTCGCTGTTCATCTAGATCGTAACGAGTTAGCTACACCTGAAATAGAAAAAGCTATCCCACAGCTGTTAAGTGATTTAGAGTCCAGTATAACTAGTATAGATCAATCTATACAATTATTAGAAGTGATTAATCAGCAAGCAAGTAACAAAGATTTAAAGCAAACGTTAAGTAACCTACAAGCATTGCAGGAAAGATTCTACTCCGAGCAAGATATGTTAACGAAGATGGGAAATAATATTCCTAACATAACAGACAGTCAAATCAATGACTTAGTGAATGTATCAGAACAAGCTTTAAATCAAGCCAATACACTTGTTTCGGATTATGACCAAACGATTTCTCCAGTTATAGATGAAGGAATTGGTCATTTGCAGGAGAGTGCAACGAACGCTAGTGACAATTTAGAGCAAGCTCAAGAAGCATTGCCTAAAGTAGAGACCATTTTAAAGAATACAGAAGAATCATTAGCTTATGGAGAAAAGCAAATTAAGGAATTACAGCAGCGTTTACCCGAAATAGGTGACGAAATTCATCAAACAGCGTTGACGATAAATGACAAACTTGATGATGTGGAAAGCGGAGTTAATCAAGCGGTAAGTTTTTATCAGAATCAATTCCCAAAGGTAAAGGATCAAATTCAACGAGCGGCATCTTTTGTTGAAAAAGACTTACCAGAAGCAGCAAAAGAAGTGGATAAAGTGGCAGATTTTATTGATAACCGACTGCCTGAATTGGAAACATCTGTTCACAAAATTGCTGATATTGTACAAAACGATCTGCCTGGATTAGAAGATACGGTACGACATACTGCTGATCGTATTAGGCAGTTTGAAGGCAGTCATGATCTGAATGATATTATTCAACTGTTGAAAAATGATATTGAACAAGAAAGTGATTTTCTTGCTAATCCGATTGAATTAAGTGAGAATAAAGTTTTTCCAATTCCAAACTATGGTTCAGCTAATTCTCCATTTTATACGACACTAAGTTTGTGGGTTGGAGCATTATTATTAATTTCTTTACTAACAGTAGATGTTCATAACAGGGAAGGTGTTTATAAGCATCATCATGTTTATTTTGGTAGAGGTTTAACCTTCGCCAGTATTGGATTGATGCAAGCATTAATCGTAACATTGGGTGACCTGTTTATTTTAGATGCATATGTTAAAGAACCAGTCTGGTTTGTTATCTTTGCTATTTTTATTAGCATGGTATTTATGTCGATTGTTTACACGCTTGTTTCTGTTTTCGGTAATGTTGGAAAAGGATTAGCAATTATATTGCTAGTGCTTCAATTGTCTGGATCAGGTGGTACATTTCCAATTCAAGTAGCACCTGCGTTTTTCCAAACAATTAATCCATTTTTACCATTTACGTATGCGATTAGCTTATTACGTGAAGCGGTAGGAGGAATAGTGCCAGAAATTGGTGTTCGTGATATTCTCGTTCTACTTGCGTTTATGATCATAGCAATTTTGTTCGCGATTTTATTAAAAAAACCTCTCGATTCACAAATTAGAAAAGTGTCTGAACAAGCGAAGAAGAGTGGGTTAATTCATTAGATTTGTAGGACAACGGTATATTTATCTTAAAACACGATAAAAGCAAGCACAGAAACAATTTTTAGAACATAAAATACTCTGACTAAATAAATACCCTTCAAAGCGTGGCTCTAAGAACAGCAAGGAGGGGTTAAGACTTGAAGGATAGTGAGTACAAGCCGAAGCAATTATTGACCAAACGAGAAAAAGAAGTGTTTGAGCTTTTAGTACAGGATAAAACAACAAAAGAAATAGCCCAGGAACTGTTTATATCCCAAAAAACAGTACGGAATCACATTTCGAACGCAATGCAAAAGCTTGGTGTGAAAGGGCGTTCGCAGGCAGTGGTAGAGCTTCTACGTATGGGAGAATTAAAGCTCTAATAAAAACCGACTTTCGTTTTTGAAAGTCGGTTTTTTGCATGAATTGATTATTTATCATAGTTTGTTTGTAAATTAAGGTCTTAACTAAATCAACAATTATGAATGTTTAAAGTACTATCTACTTTTGCTAACCTAATATTTGTAGCATTAATTTAAGATTCACATCCTACTCCATCACCGTCTCGATCTAGATGTCTAGCATACCCAGGGTCACCTTTGTAAACTGGAGCCGCTCCTGCTTCTTTTGCTGCGGTACAATTTTTATAGTAAGCAGAGGTAGAAAAATTACTGGATGTATTTGAATTAGTATTATTGTAAGAATTTGATGACTTGTTAGTAGATTGAATATCTAAGCTACTTTGTAAAGAAGCATTTTCATTTGTCAATTTGTCAATTTTTACATTTAACTCTTTAATTTCATTTTTTAATTCTTTATTGCTTTTAACTTGTTCATTAAGCTTACTATATTGTTTCTTAGCTTCATTAAGTTGGTCTTCAATTTCGGATTTGCTAGTGATTAAATCTTTAAGTTGTTTTTCAAGTTCCTTATTTTCATCAGTTATTTTTTCATTTTTTATTATAAGATCCTCATTTTTTTCTATTAACTCATTGTTTTCGTTCATTACTTGAACTAATTTTCCAGAAGCGGCAAATTCACTGTCGATTATTAAGAATATAATTCCTATTCCAAGAATTAAAAAAAATACTTTTTTTGATATATGCCTCTCTTTATTGGATATTTTCTTTATAAAATGATAAATAAGATAACCTAACGAATATAGGATAATCAATAGGCCAATAGCTGCAAACATTTTAAATCCTCCTAGTAAATCAGAATAGTTATATAATACAAATGTTATACCATATAGTGTATAAAATCTACCAAAAATAACATTTTATAAATTTATATGGAAATTAACAAAATGCACATCAAAATATTTAAAGCTATTTTCGGTAATAGAGTTATTTTGGAAATTAATTTATCTTTGATATTTTCTACTCCTTCTTCAATAACTGTTAAAAGGGTTACGGGTGTTGAATGTAAAAAAGTATCTATGAATTCAAAGATGCTCATTAGTAATATCTTCTAATTTTTATATGTATTTTTAAAATAATGAATTCTGTTACAAAACAACTATATTACAGATAAAAACATTAAAAATGCAGTCTTTCCCCAGCTTTCTAAACAAAATATATCCATCCCACCAAAAAAAATGATATGATGAAGGATGAATGTACTTTTAAAGGAGGATTTGCACTCGTGAATGAAGTAAAAAGTGCAACGACAATAGCGGAGATTGAAAGGGAATTACGCTATATTTCTGGTATTATCAAGCAAAAAGGACGAGAAATCTTAAACAATTATCCGATTACAACACCACAGTTTATTGCGCTGCAGTGGCTTTTGGAAGATGGCGACTTAACGATTGGTGAATTATCTAATAAAATAAATTTAGCTTTTAGTACCACAACGGATTTAGTAGACCGTATGGAAAATAATTTATTAGTAGAACGAAAAAAAGATACAAAAGATCGACGCGTTGTTCGAATATATCTATTAGACAAAGGAAAACAAATCATTCGAGAAGTCATTGAAAAAAGACAAGTATATCTACAAGATGTGCTAAATGATGTACCGAATGATAAAGTGGAGTCGTTATATGATGTCTTATACTTGCTTCATAATCAAATGAAAATGGACAAGGAAAAGGTCAATAACAAGTAGTATATAAAGAAGAGGGGATTTATGTGGATCAGCCGATAGGAGTCATTGACTCAGGAGTTGGTGGTCTGACAGTAGCTAGTGAGCTGATGCGTCAATTACCAAAAGAACAATTAATTTATTTAGGAGATACATTAAGATGTCCTTATGGTCCGCGGCCAAAGGAAGAAGTTATACAATACACATTAGAAATGGTCGATTTTCTAATGAAAAAAAACATCAAATTATTAGTGATTGCCTGTAATACGGCAACAGCATTTACATTAGATTTACTTAGAGAAAAATTAACTATCCCAGTGATTGGTGTAATTCAACCAGGTGCCCGTGCGGCGATTAAAACGACTCAAAATATGAAGATAGGTGTTATTGGGACGGAAGGAACGATTACAAGTAAAGCATATCCAGATGCATTACACAGCATCCATTCAGATATTAATGTTTATGACTTAGCATGTCCTCGTTTTGTTCCTATGGTAGAAAAAGGGGTACTAACAGGTGAGGAAGCGTATCGTGTGGTAGAGGAATCATTACAACCTTTAAAAAGTGAGAAAATTATTGATACATTAATTTTAGGTTGCACACATTATCCATTGTTAAAAGATACGATTCAGTCTGTAATGGGGGAAGAAGTAACAGTGATCTCTTCCGGTGAAGAAACTGCACGTGAAGTCAGTGCAATTTTAGGCTATCAAGCGTTATTATATGAGGGAGAACGCGCAACCAAACATGTTTTTTATACAACGGGATCATCCGAAGTATTTGCTCATATCGCAAAGCAATGGTTAGATATCCCGATAGCAACGGTAGAAACTGCATATCTTATATCAACTTAAACAAGTGGAATACACCACTTGTTTTTTCTATGTCCCAAAAGCATCTAATAATAGGATTAAGTATGAGTTATCGATACACTTTGAAAAATATTTTTTATTCTAAAATTCATCTATAACTGTTTGGTCTATTTTAAATAGCAGGCTCGTATACATAATAGTACAAACCATCGTAGGAGGGGAAAGCATGAAGCGAAACATAGAAGTGAAACGGAAATTGTCTATTGGGTTGCTTATGTTGTTTGTACTCTTGTTGACAGCCGGATGTGGTCTATTTAAAGGAGAACAAACATTAGAAGAGATAGATGTGCCGAAAGATCAACCAAGTGAAGAAACAATTGGTGAAGCGGCTGAAACATCTGAAGAATCAAATGGTATTGAAGTAGAAGCAGGTGACGCAGAAACAATCCCGAGAGAATTGTATTTATTGAATGAAGAAGGTTTGGTTGTTCCTCAAACGGTAGAGCTTCCGAAAACTGATGCCGTTGCGCAGCAAGTATTAGAATATATCATTAAAGACGGACCTGTAACATCCATTTTACCAAATGGATTCGAAGCGGTTCTGCCTGCTGGTACACAAGTAATAGGATTAAATCTGCAAGCGGATGGTACTTTAATAGTAGATGTATCAGAGGAATTTAAGCAATATCAGCCAGAACAAGAAGAACAAATTATTCAAGCAATGACTTATACTTTAACGCAATTCGACAATGTGGAACGTGTGACACTTTGGATTAATGGCCATGAACAAACAGAAATGCCAGTGAATGGTACACCTTTGCAGGAAGGGTACTCTAGAGCAGACGGAATAAATATTTATCACCCAGATGGTGTCGATCTAATGGATAGTAAAGCTGTTACGCTTTACTATCCAACACAGCAAGCTGAACAATTTTACTATGTACCAGTAACGCAATATGTTGAAATGGACAAGCAAACGAACTATCAAGCAATGGTTGAAGCATTGTTAGAAGGACCAGCATATGACTTGAATTTGCTAAACGTCTTCAATCCAAACATCTCGATTGTTGAAAAGCCTAAAGTAAAAGACGGTGTGCTACATGTCATGTTTAGCAAAGAGATTTTAAATGATGAGAATACTTCTTCGATTTCTGATGAAGTAATGGAGACATTAGTTCGGACATTAACAGATAAATCAGAAGTTGATGCAGTTTCAGTTGAAGTTAAAGGGGTAAAAGAAGTATTTAATGAGCATGGCGTTCCTTATACAGAGCCTGTTACAAGAGATGCTTTTGTACCAACAGGAAGTCTATAATATTTATGGAGAAGAGCTGAATCGTTCGGCTCTTTTTTTGTTTGTAAGACTAAAAAAACGAATACAAAGATGATAAGCTATAGTTGGATTAAAAAAGTTAAATCTATTTTCTAGAAATAAGCATGAATTTCTCGAACATGCCGAAAATATGTTAAGATGATGGAGTATGATAAGGAAGGATGAATAAACAATGAGACCAAATAATCGTCAAGTAAATCAATTACGTGAAATTACAATTGAAACTGGCTATACAAAACATCCTGAAGGCTCTGTTTTGATAACAGTTGGAGATACGAAAGTGATATGTAATGCAAGTATTGAAGAACGCGTACCACCATTTATGAGAGGGCAAGGAAAAGGCTGGATAACAGCGGAATATGCGATGTTACCGCGTGCAACCGATCAGCGGAATATCCGTGAATCCTCTAAAGGAAAAGTTTCAGGTAGAACAATGGAGATTCAACGCTTGATCGGTAGAGCATTACGTGCAGTTGTTGACTTGGATAAAATTGGGGAACGAACCATATGGATTGATTGTGACGTCATTCAAGCAGACGGTGGAACAAGAACAGCCTCTATTACGGGTGCATTTGTTGCAATGGTTTTAGCTTTTGGTAAGCTTATCGATAAATCAGTAATAAAGGAAATGCCTATCACTGATTATTTAGCAGCTACATCTGTTGGTGTGATGCCTGATGGAACAGAAATTTTAGATTTAGAATATGTAGAAGACTCCCAAGCACATGTGGATATGAACATTGTCATGACAGGTAAAGGAGAATTCGTTGAAATACAAGGCACAGGAGAAGAAGCAACGTTTAGTCCAGCACAATTACAAACGATGCTAAATCTTGCTGATCAAGGGTTAAAAGAAATTTTCGGTAAGCAACAAGAAGCAATTGGAAAATGGGCGAGTCATTTTGAGGCAAAGGAAGAGGAATAAGCAATGAAGAAATGGTTAATCGCAACAAAAAATAAGGGGAAAGTAGAAGATTTTCGACATTTATTTGTTAAATACAACATCGAAATTATATCATTACTTGATTTAGAAGAGCCGGTAGACGATGTTGAAGAGACAGGAACAACTTTTGAAGAGAATGCGATACTAAAAGCGGAAGCAATTGCAGAATTATTGAATATGCCAGTACTAGCAGATGACTCAGGTTTAGAGATTGATTCTTTAGATGGCAGGCCAGGCGTTTATTCAGCGCGCTATGCTGGTAAAGACAAAGATGATACGAAAAACTTACATAAAGTACTGAAGGAAATGGAAGACGTACCCGACGAGAAGCGTACAGGGCGATTTGTTTGTGTGTTAGCTGTTGCAAGCCCTGGAGAAGAAACCATAACTAAGCGTGGGACCTGTGAAGGGAAAATCATACGTGAACCAATTGGAACAAATGGATTTGGCTATGATCCAATCTTTCAACCAGACAACACGGAGAAAACGATGGCAGAACTTTCCGCAGCTGAAAAAAACGAAATTAGTCATAGAGGAAACGCGTTAAAAAAATTAGAAACTTGGGTAAAAGAGCAATAAGGAGTGATTTCATGCCAAGCGTATTAATTATAAGCGATAGCCATGGCTGGACGAACGAGTTAACTACTATAACAGACAAATATATCGATCAAGTAGATTATATGGTTCATTGCGGAGATTCCGAGCTTGATTTTGATGAAGAGCCAATGGATCGTTTTATGAAAGTCGCAGGAAATTGTGACTTTGATTCACGCTATCCAGATGAATTAGATTTTGATGTAGAAGATATAAAGTTTTTTATTACACATGGCCATTTACACAATGTAAAAATGTCATTAATGCCAATTTCCTATCGTGCAGAAGAAGTAGGAGCAAGAGTCATTTGTCACGGTCATTCACATATTGCAGGAGTTTGGCAAGTGGAGGATCATATTATAATAAACCCAGGTAGTATAAGACTTCCACGTGTTCGACAAGAAAAAACTTACGCAATCGCTTCATGGGATCAGGAAGAAACCTTTACCGTTACTTTTTATGATATTAACGGAAAAGAAGTGAAAGACTTAGCATTTGAAACAACACTATCATAAAACCTATTGCGGAAGACTCTTGCTTCTTCCGCAAAGTTTTTTTCATTTATTCATTGACAAACCTAGCTATAATTACTATAATAAATCTTGTCTGTTACAAGAAAAGCAACAAAGATTACATATAACTAATTGAATGATGCGGGTGTAGTTTAGTGGTAAAACCTCAGCCTTCCAAGCTGATGTCGAGGGTTCGATTCCCTTCACCCGCTCCATATGTCCCAGTAGCTCAGCTGGATAGAGCAACAGCCTTCTAAGCTGTGGGTCGGGAGTTCGAATCTCTCCTGGGACGCTACGATTTTAGGCGTTAAGCCGCGGTATATAAGCCTTCTTATTCGTAAGTTAATCGGTCAATGAATCGGTCAACTATCGAATAGGAGGCTTATTTTTTTATGACGAAACGAAAACCTTCACTTTCCGTTCAATCGGATTTATCCGACTTATTCCACGAACAATTAAAATCCCAAAACAAACGAGGCTTCCCGATAGAAAAGGCTCTAATTACGGTAATAAAGCAAATGAGAGCGACAGGGCTACGTCCAAGAACGATAAACGATTACGAGTTACACGTAAGGCATTTTATCAAAGTCACCGATATACAGCACGTAGAAGAAATAAGCGCAGATCATATCTACGAATGGCTATCATCTATGAATGTGAGTAATCAGACAAAACTTACTCGGCTTAAGTGTTTAAAAGCCTTTTTAAGTAGATGTAAAGATAACGGCTGGATTGGTCGCAATTTTTGGCGCAACGTAAAAATTAAAGTAGATAACCCAGTAAAAGAGGGCGTTACGGATAAAGAAATCAATTTACTTTTACATCTTTTAGATTTATCAAAATTTGTTGAGTTGAGGGACGCTACGGCAATTTTATTAATGTATCAAACAGGAATCAGAGTAGGCACTTTAAAAGACCTAGAAACAAAGCACATTAATCTACAATCACGGTTACTCCGAATAGACGGGAAGTTAATCAAAAATCATGAATCTATATATCTTCCGTTTAACGATGTTCTTTTCCGGTTGCTTGAAACGTTAATAGAGCAAAACAAACTTATCAAAATGGAACATGGCGTAAATAACGACTTATTATTTATCACTACAAACGGCGGAAAAATAGCCAGTGGAATGACGCACAACAATATTATGAAACGATTAAACAAATATTCAAAAGAATTTGGATTAAAAAACATAAATGCACATGCAATAAGAAGGGGATTTGCAAAGAATCTTCTGAAAAAGGGAGCTAATATCGCACTTATCTCGAAGGCGCTAGGGCATAGTGACATAGCTGTTACTAGCAGGTATTTGCATTTAGATAAAGAAGAGGTCGCAGAAAGTTTACGAGAGTATTTATAAAAAATAAAAAAAAAGAGCGCATGCACCGCAAACAAGCGATACATAACGCACCTAACCTATGTGTTATTTTATCGAAAAAATAGGCGCTTGTCAAATTCGGCAAGTTCGTCCGTTCAACAGAACATACGTTTGCTAACGCGTGCCTCGAAACGGAGGCTAACATGTACTACTTATCGCAATACCAAACGTTTGACGACGTACAAGAACTAAATTATCACGTGAAACAACACACAAATATACGTAAATACGAAATGAACGATACGCAACGCGATGTACTCCAATTTATTGCTCAATATTCTGTAAAGTATGCAGGGGCTAGTCATTTAAAAACGGAAACAATCGCAAAAGGGATTGGAAAGTCCCGGAGAACGATAGAGCGAGCAATTAGTGCGCTAGTAAATTTGGGAATCGTCGAAAAAATCTCTACTGTTCGTATAATTTCCGGTGGGAAAGGCGCAAATATTTATCGTATCTTGCCGTTTGTTTATCAAAGTGACGAGTCGCAAATGTCGCATTGCAGGGAGGTAGAGTTAGCTACGCAGACAAGCGATTCTAACGACTTTAAGCGAAAAGAATCCGACAATTTTATTAATCTATTAAAAAGTATTACATATACGTATGCAGACACGCCATATATTCGATTTAAAGCGTTTGTCGAGCAATTTGTAGGGGCAACGGAAAAACAGTTAATTCACCGCCTGTATGGCGTATATTTGGCTCAAACAAAGGCGTTACGAAAGGCGTATGAAGTAGACAAGTTAATAGGTATAGCAATCCAAGCGTTAGCCGTTACTTTTTCCCGGAGTAAGCAAATGAGGCTACGTAACCTAGTCGGCTATTTTAACGGAGTATTTGGACGCATGCTGGACGGACTAATGTCCGAATTGTTTGCGTGAAAATAGATTATATAAACGATTGGAGGCGATGAATGTGCGTATAAGACATTGGATAGACTGCCGTATACTTAAAAAACATCGGTATAATTACTATGATGATCGGTGTATAGTTTGCGGGCGTAAATCTAAGCGTTAGGTAAGTAATTCTCCGAAAGTGTACGTTTTCGGTACGAATAACTAATATATATATATGTGTACGTTAGTAAAGTAGTATAGGGACGGTTTTATTATCGGGCGCAAGGCGCAAGCTACCGATTGATTCCACACTTGCGATAATTGCGAACACTATATAGGAAGTGATCGGAATCATTACGTTTTATATGTGCGGTAATTTGTGGTATTGATCGGTAATTTATCATCGTTTTATCGGGCGCATGCCTGCTGCGCGTGACCCCTCGAACACTTTCGGGAGTAGGTATAACAGCATAACCGATAAATACGAACTATCTACAATTCAAACGTATGTAATTACGCTAAAATTGCCTGCATTAACGCCGATTTTATACGTTATTTTATACGGTATAATTTACGTATATTTATTCGGTCATATAAATCCGAAAGGGAACCGCCTTAAAACGTTGATATAAAGGCATTTCCGAAAGTGACTTCCGATAAGATACATTATGTAAACTAGAACGGTCAAAAACGGCTGTAATCGTTGGCGCACAAGGGATTTCGGAAACTGATTTCGGTATATTTACGGTGGAATAGTCAAACATTTTCGGAATATATCGAGCATAAATATACGGAAAATGAATAACCGAACTATGTCGAGGAATCGGCGTAAAAGGTTCGGAATATCCCGTATGTTATGCCGAATGTTACCTCAATCCAACGCATAGAATCGCACGTACTCCGAAATAAGTATAGCCAGCGCGCATATATTTAGGTGCTTCTCCGTACCATAGACGGATAGCTTATGCCGGCAAGCAGGCGTATATATTTACTAACGTATATAGGCGCTTGTGGGCGTAGCTGGCGCGCGGTTGCTTGTGCGCTAGGCTATCGGTATATATATCGCTTGTAATGCGCTTGTATGGCGGTGTAAATGCGGGGGAGATCGAGGGCATTCGGAGGGGCGAGGAATACCCGGGGGGGCGGTCTAAAATAACGGGCCTCCTCCTGGTGGATTTTAAATATGGACAACAAAATTTCACTTTGACTTTTCTATTGACAATAGCTCGTCCATGCTCGATAAGTCCAACGTTTGTATGATCGTCTCCAAGTGTTTTTTATTTATGCTAGTACGTTGATTATTCGCTATCTCGCTAATTGTGGCCGTTCTTAGTCCTGACATTTCCGCAAACTCCTGCTGCGTTATCCCTCTTTGATTTAATAACTCTTTTAGTTTGATCGTTATTTTAACGTTACTTTGCTCCATTGTGTACTCCTTCTTTCCGTTGGTTATATTTTATCCTATTATACGATAATAAAATAAATTACGCAATTTCGGAATTTGGGTTGACGACGACATTAAATTACGGTATATTGTAATTACGAAATAACGAATAAACGAAAGGGGGAACGAAATGAACGTAACTTATACAAATTATAACGAAATATTTCCGCCAGGCTTTGTAATACTTGAAGCCGACGCAACATGTAATAAGACTTATCAAATAGTCGCAAAAAGAACGGTCGTAGGTTGGTATAACGTGTACCTAATCGACGAGGGGGAGCAAATAGCGTGGATTAACGTATCACCGTCGAGGTTTAAGGAGATATTTACGGGAGCAAGCGAACAAAGCCGTCTAGCCTGCGACATGATCGCATATACACAAGTTTGGGACATATTCGGTGAGCAATTATCGGACGAATTGTATGTAAGAGAAAATAAATTAACGGGGGCGATTTAACGATGAAAACGATTGAAAAAACATGGATTAGCAGCGCAGGGCTTGAGGTAGGCACGCCGGTAAACGTAGAGGAGTATGTCGAGCAGAACTATAAGCATGTATACGAGCCATTCGAGGTTAACGTAGCGACGGAGGTATCCGGCAGAGAAGAAATGAAATTAATTTACGAATATATTACTTCCTTTGGAACCGTGGAAAATTTACCGATAAGCCTTATGAATATACTACTTAATCACGAATTTAGCAGGAATGAGCTTGCGCCCATGCGAAAAGAACTAGAAGGAGGTAATCGCTTATGATCGCCTCATACTATGAACAGATCGAACAATTACGCATAAAGGTCGAACAGGATTTTGAGTTTTACCGGAAAATGAATAGCCTTATTGACCGCAGGCTTAACGAATTAGGAAAACGTAATATATGGTCGGACGCGGACGAGATGGCCGAGCTAGCCGAGCAAAAGGCTATGGTCAAGGACGCTAGTTTACGGTTGTTGCCGTTACGGGACTTGTTTAAAAACGGTTGGGGCGAAGTTGTCGAACGCAAAAAGAAATTCGAGAAGTATAATTGCGAGTAGGCGCTGATAATAGCGCTTATTTTTTTTGAGAAAAATTCGCCGAAAACTCCGAACGAGGACAACTTTTGCGTATATATAAGTATAAGAGAAAATTTATTGCGCTTTGCTATGCCAAATTAGGGTGCAAATTGCCATAATGTATATAGAGGAGTTAATTAAATAATTTAGTTGAGGCGCTTATATATTAAGTGCCTATTTTGTTGCACACATTCAAACAAAACGGAGGGATTAAGTGGAAAAATACAAATGTATTTTAAGCCTAAGAGTTGCAAATGATTTAGTCGCAAAAGATTACGAGTTAGTCCATATTGAGCCGTCACACAAACTACCCGGCAAGCTAGTTTTTGTTTTTAGAAATAGCGAACAGCTAGAAAAAGAACTACAAAACTACTAGGAGGGATTAAGTGGAACAGCCTAACAAGCAACTTATTAGTAAGTTTAATGAGTTGTACATCCAAACTCGATACAAGTATTTAGTGCAATTTAACGACGGTAAATATGTGACTTTGATACACAAACCAGGCAAAAAAGTAGTTAAGCTAAACGACAGCATTATAAAAACACACTTAAAAGGCGATCTTACATATGGTATTTTTTCGGGCGGTCACTTCAACAAGTTTATAACTTTTGACGTAGATTGCAAAGAACATCACATTGCGCGCTGGGCGACGTTAAAACTAATTGACGTATTAATAAACAACTTTCAAATTAGCAGAGGCGGCATACACGCCAGTTTTAGCGGTAATAAAGGCTATCACGTGGATTTATTTTTAGATAAGCCAATCCTCGTAAGCGAGCTAAAGACGTTTTATCACAGCGTAATAGCTTGCGTCGGTAAAATCCCGAACGGAGAAATAGAGTTTAGAGCAACCGACACGCAAGGGGTTAAGCTACCGCTAGGCATTCACCAAAAAACGAAAAAGCGTTGTTGGTTTGTCGACAATGAAACGCTAGAACCGATCGAATCATTTGACTATTTGCTTGACGTCGAGCCGATGGACTCGGAGGTAATAACCGATAATGATTTCGGCTTGTCCGAGGAGCAGGTTGTCGAGTTTGAACACGTTGCTGCAAGTACGGACATTACGGTCAATGCCGTGGACATGTCGAAGGCGCTACAAAACGCAGCGAAGATAATAGAAACGGGTAGACTTACGCAAAGTGGGACGAGGCATAAAACGACGTTTACGCTCGCTCTATTCGGAAATACGCAAGGGTGGACAGAGGACGAAACAGTCGCGGTAATTATGGATATTCTACTAGCAACGCCGAGGGGCTACTTCTCCGAGGGGAGTACTCCGGAATACTGGGACAAAGAGGCGAAACGGTTAGTTGAATATGTGTTTACGAAGAATATAACGATAACTAGCAGTAAAGATAAAAAACTGGAAATCTATAAATCTGAAATTTTAGCCGTGTTGGACTGTGGAACCTTCCGCCAAAAACAACTTGCCTATGCAATGCTTATTACGTCAAAACGGTACGGAAAAATATTCTACCTAACTGTTAATACGGCCATGAGAATGATCGGAACAAAGTCTAGGGAGACCGTGCAGAACGCAATTAAACAATTAATAGAGTCCGGCTTTATAGAATATCAAAGAAAGGCTGAAATTGATAAAGCAAGGTCTTTAGAGTTAGGTGTCGCTAGATATAAGCCGAATAAGTATAAACTCTCGTTTGATATTTATTTAGAAAATGATAAATCGGTATTTATTGAAGGTGATAGAAACATGATTGAAGTTGCTTTAATGCTATGCGACGTGGCAGAAATCAAAAAATATGTTAAAAGAAGAGAGTTCGAAAATAGATGGCAAGCGCACGTGAGTTAAACACTGGCTACGCCCATCTCTTTCTAAGTTACATATATATAAATAAGTTATTAGTACCGATTACGTACAACCTATATTTTACCAACTACTAAATGAACAGCCAAAGGAGCAATTTTAAAATGAATTATAACAAAGAGGCAAGCCTGTTATACGAAAAAGGACTTACAAAATTTCAAATTACCAATCTGTATCAAGAAATTCTCGAAGAATTTTACAAGGCTTGCGGACACGTAGAAACAGACGTTTTTATACAGAAAGTGAAGGACGTAAAACGATATGAACGCTCATATCTTCACCAAATAATAGACGAGTCGTGCAAAAGGTATCTATACTCGACGGACTTAACATGGCGCGAGGTCAAGTTTGAGCCTAAACGTATAAAACGATGTAAAAACTGCAACGCGTATTTTTACGATGTCAGCAGGAACGGGCGTAGCTTAACATGTAATATCGGAGGAGACTATTTTGTATATGACTCTACTAATCGTAAATTCAGGAACTTTTACAAGAACGGTGAAAAGTTAAGTGTTTGCGGTGCTGAATTAGAGATACATAAACGCACACCTATCTATAAAAGAAAGGTAAATATGATACTAACAGACTTTTTTCCTGCTGAAGGTGATATTAAAGGACAAGCTTGGCTGGACGAGATAAATATTTTTCATCAGAATCACGGTTAAAACTAAAAACCTATCAAACAAAGGCACAAACCATACTATTAATGAAGGGCTATGCAGACACGGAGCAGTCTTTTTAAAACTGCGCATAGTCTATTTTTTTTTGTGTTTTAACTAAACAATTATTTGATTAAAGGGAGGGAGAAGTGTGGATAAAAAGACTTTTAAGTTAATTAGGCAAGTAGCTGGTCTTAATCAGCATGAGTTTGCTAAAAAAATAGGCGTTAGCCGATCAACAGTTGCTTACGTTGAGGCTGGCTACATAGGTATTTCAAAAGAAGTCGAACAAAAAGTGAAAAATAGATTTTCAGATATCGAGAAAATAAGAAAACTAACAATTGGAGCTGAATAGCAGTTGGCTTACTACGATAGAGAAGAGCAAGAAACAATCTATAATTACGATGTGTACGAAGGTAGATGGCGAGTTTACTCAACTTATCCGTCGCACATTAAAGCAATACTTAAAAAGTGTGATGTTATCCGGACAACGACGGACGAGGAAGGCAAAACGATAGCCGTCGATGGCTATGCAAAAACCAATCAGATAAGGCTTTATCAACAATAAGCTACCCCGCATTTTTTAGATATACCTATGTTCAAGGACTTATCATACTAGGCACAAAGGTAATACGTAAAAAACACCTATTTACCCTACCTTTTTTAGAGAAATAAATCACTTTAGGTAAAAATAGAAAGGAGCTAAACAATTGAAATCATGCAGGATTATTATAAGGGTGCAACAGCAAGCCGGAAATTGTTTGCATGCAACATTTAAAATCATCGACACCGAAACCGACGAAATCGTACATAACGACCGTCATACTTACGTCAATCAACCGTACCATTTTATTGTGGAACACACCAAGCGCAAAGCCTACGAAATAGCGCGCGATTTAGGCTATGACGAGGTGGCCAAATGACAATGGCGTGCGTAAGCGCAGTGAATACGTACATAAGTAATACCTTTAGCAAGCGCGACTTAATTAAAACGGATAGAGCCGGTAACGTAACGCCGTTCTTTAATGGAAGCACCCTAACTTTATCGTTTGAAAACGGCAAATATACGGTCACGATCGATAAAACGGGTGAAGTTATCGACAGAGGCAAGACGACAAATTGTATACGGTCGGTTTATAGCGCTAGATTTAAGCCGGATTACGTAATTGATGAGGGGAAGGAGTACAGTTACGCAGATTTTACGGAGATTTATGACAGCCTGGAAGATCAACGCCAACAAAAAGTTAAGTATAAGGCGTATTTTATCCAAAATGAAGGCGAAACGGGCGTCGGAATCGTTAAGTATTCGGAAGATAAGACGTATGCAATTGCTAGCATTTACGATAATGAGGCGGAAACTAACCGACAAGCATTCGGAATTTTAGAGCGCTATTTACACGAAACTTTGGACTTAGAAGAGTTTGGGTTTGCTAGAATCGGAAATCTAAATGTTAAAAAGTCATTTTTTGAGAACTTTATCGGCGCCGTTTACTTTCAGAAGGAAAGCAACGGGAACAAATTTAACGAGGTGGAGCAACTAGCAGCAGATGCAATTAAGCGTAAGTCAACCATACTAGAAAACTTTGGCGACGAAGGCTTGCCAAGCAATAAAATTAAAAAGGAGAGAGCAGAATGACAAAAGCAGAGCAACTCGCACAAATATTAGAAGAGGTAAATTTTGAAGAAAAACAAAATTACGCTGGTAAATTAGAGCTTTTATTAGTAAAAGAAGGTTTTAAAGAAGATGAGATTGACTTCTTAAAAAAAGTAGCGATGAATGACATGGAACTATTAAAGGAGGAAAAATAAAATGGAACAATTAAAAAACTTTGTAACTTTAAAAACAATTGACAACAAAATTGAAAAAATAACTAACGATTATAGCAACAACAAGAGGAATTTAAAAACAACAGACAGATATTTGGACAACGAGAGCGAGAGAACTTATCTACTGCAGCAATTAGAAGAAAAATTTAACAAAGAATACGACGAAATTGTGGATGAATTCAACCTGGAATTTAAGGTAATTGAGCAGGAAATCGCAAAAAACGCTTTTTCTCAAAAAATAGAGGATGATGGGTTTGCTAAAAATGTATTAGCGCAGATAAAAGCAACTGATAACATCGTAGATACCCTCTACTTACTATCATTAAAAACAATGAACTTATCCGAAACAGAAGAAGCTTCTCTTGCTTCGGAATTGGATTTAATCGAAGAAGCTAGTCTTAAAAAAGCAATCGAAAAACACCGAGAAGCTGAAGCTAAAAGCATACTTAAAGATATAAAGTATCATTTATCAAAGTATGGATTATCTGATCGTAAAAAGTTAGCAGAATTACAAGGGATTAAGAGAAATTACAATCCTAATCGACGAAGAAATATACTTGAAGCGATTGCGCAATCAAAACAAACAACTAGATCAAGGGAGATTTAACTAGATGAATGTAGAAAAACATGAATTGTATAGAGATCATTATTTAACAAGTAAATTGATTGAGATTAAAGTAAAAGACGATGAGTTAGACGCAGCCAAAGAGTTTATACATGACCGTCTAAATGAAAACGACGATAATTTAGACGACGTTTTAGACGAGTTAAAAATAAATATGCGCCTAGCAGAGCGATCAAAATACGTCGATCCCTCGCCCGGAAACTACACAAAGCAACGCCCTAAAAGAACGGATGTTAGCGAAAGGGCAAAGGCGTCATTAGAGCGATTGAGAAAAGCAGGACGACTTAATACTAAAGGACCGAGTATAAAAGAAAAGAGGTAATTAATTGATTACAGTTATACAAAAGAACAGAGAACCAATAGGCGCACTCGAAAACGCCTACGCAATATCCTACGAGAAGCCGTGGAACGAAATTCCGCTGGCTTCTTTTTCTTTGCCGTTAGATGACCCGAAGAATGCGCTATGCACGCCGTTAAATTACGTTGAAATCGTCGATGACAATTACGCAGGCGGGCGGTACATCGGACTATTCCGCATTATGCCGTCCTTAACCGTAAAGGATTCGACGGACAACGTAATTACCTACGAATGCCAGCACGTATTGTCAACGTTACTCGACGACGTGCTGTTCGGCTACCGGCAATTCTCGAATTGGACGACGAGAAACGTGCTTGAGGCGCTATTAAACGAACAAACGACGAAGCATTGGGCGCTAGGCGCTTGCGCGTTCACACGGTATTTCCACTACGGATTCCAAGACGAAAACGGAATTATCGGACCTATCTTCTCGACAGCCGAGCCGTTAGACGAACCGTACGAATGGACGTATGACACGCAGGCTTATCCGTGGACGCTCGGCTTAGAACGTCCTTCCAACGAGGTAAAAGGCGAGATTCGCTACGGAAAGAATATGCGGGCGATTGACCGTGAAATCGACCCGTCCAACGTAACCAACCGGATTTATCCGAAAGGGGCCGGGGAGGGCGTCAATCAGCTTACGATAAAGGATGTAAACGGGGGCGTTCCTTACCTCGAAAATGCCGAATCTATCGCAGAATACGGCTTACGTTCGTACATATGGGTCGACAATCGCTTCGAGGTAGATACGTCGTTAAAGGCGTATGCAAAGTCGCTACTGGACGAATGGTCAACGCCTAAAGTGACGTATCGCATAAGCGCTGCGGACTTATCGAGCCTGCCCGGATTCGAGCACGAAATTATCGAGGTTGGCGACTTAATCCGCATCATCGACCCGGACTTCGGCGAAATTGAAGCGCGCGTCGTCAAGGAATCAAAGTCGGACTTGAACGGGGAGCCTTACGCGATAACCTACGAGATTGCGAACCGCCTCGACGACATTACGACGAATCAAGCGAACCTTGAGCGGAAGCAGCAAGTTAACGAGGTGTATTCGCAAGGCTCAACGAACATCATGCCGTTTGATTACCAGGACAACGCGGACGAGAACAATCCGGCTGTTATCCGATTCTTTATTCCGGAGGACGTCCTCAATATAAATACGCTAGACTTAACGTTTGAAACCGAACAGGCTCGGACATATTCGAAAGCTACGGGTGGTGGTGGTGCAGTCGTCAAGTCAACGGGAAGTGGCGGAGGTACGAATAAAACTACCGGCGGAGGTGGCGGGACTGCGACTACTTCCGGAGCTGGCGGGAATCACCGGCACATGATTGCCTCATATAGCAGTGATCCATCAAGTACATTAGATAAAAAGCGCTATTACACTAGGTCACAGGGAGACGGTGGCTTTAACATAGCGTTGGATATTGAGTCCTCCAACACAGGAGACCTTTACACGCAAGGCGCTAGCGGCAATCATACGCACACAATCACATTAAATAACCACACACACCAATTTACCACAGACCCACATGCACACGAGATTACAATACCCGATCATACACACGGCATCAAACACGGAATATTTAAGCTAGGGAGCACGCCTTCGCAAGTATCAATCGAAGTCGACGGAAATCCCGTTCCTCATAACGGAAATAGAGCGACGAATCTCGATCTAATTCCGTACCTAGCTAAAAATTCAAACGGAAAAGTACGTAGGGGCGCTTGGCACGAAGTATCGATTAAACCTAACGGATTAGGGAGAATTAACGCAAACGTAATAACGCGACTATTTATACAAAGTCATATTGGCGGAAACTATTAAAATATTCGGAGTGATTAGATGAAGTTAATTATCGAACGACACAGTTCTTCGGAAGCCAAAACGGTGGAAGTTACGGAGTACGACGCAAAGTTACTCAACGAGCAAATAAACGACGAGACAATAAACACCGTCGTTATCGGAGATAAAATTATATCACGCATAGACGTGAAACTGGTCGAGCCAGTCGAGGAACCGGCGGAACCGACAACGTAAATAAAAAACGGGACGCGTGCACGCCTAAAACCAACGAAGCAACGAATAAACGGGGCGAATTAACGCCTCTGGCCGAAAAAATCCCACGGAAAAATATATAAATTGTAACGTAGATGGGCGCCTTAACTGGCGCCCGCTCTTTTTTTACCCTTTTTTCGGCGAGGTATTACGTTGGTATATACGAAGCACCCGCAATCACCGTTTTGTATATACGAATGTACTACGAAGGTATAACGATGTACTACGAATGTAATACCAAAAAGATGGGAGTTATGCCCGGACTATTGCCACGATCATCGTCCATTTAACTATTCCTTTTGCGCTTCCTACCTGGAATAGTACGTTGGAATAGTAAGAATGTCGTTATATCAACGTTTATAGCCGTTTTTAACTATTCCCGTTTTCCGGGACTTATATATAAAAGTTACGGGGAGTTATCGTTTTATTTTTCGGTAATGTTGAGCACCTGTACGATTTTATATGTAATCGTTGACTATCTCCGAAAGTTACGGTAAACTTTAAGAAAAGTACGGTTGTTCGACTCAATGACCGGTTCAACTTACGTATAGGATAACGTGGTATACCAACGTATAAACGTAGCAAACGGGAGTTCGAATCTCTCCTGGGACGCTAAAGATAGCCTTACAGCCTTAACAGTTGTGAGGTTTTTTGTTTGTTTGAATATAGGTTATTCCAAACAACTCATTTTATAGATTTTGAAGCACATAGAACAAAATTATTTCACTTAAAATAAAAATAATATGGTCAGAGAATCTCTTCAGCATGAAATATACTTGCTTATCACGGGCGATGAGAAATCAAAAATAATACAACAAGAAAAGCTGTCTTCGGGGAATTAAATGAGAAAAAGTTTATCATCATTAATAGCAAGAAATGATAAGATTGCAATTAAAAAATTGTAATTATAATGATTTTCCTTTGTTTAATTAAAGTTACTAAAGAAACATTATTAATTTTAAAAGAATGGAGTAGTTCTTTCGGATTGTCATCAAAATAACTACTAATTCTTTTTTTACCAATCCAAACAGCTCTACCCTTTTTTTCATTGGATATGAAGTATTGTACTTCATTATAAAAGAATTCAATTTCTCTACCTTGATTAAGATGACGCAAAAATCGATCATAATCTATATGTGAATTTTTAGTTTTATCATTATTTTGATTATTTATCATGTTAACAATATATACCTCCTACTGATCTAACGCGCTAAAAAATTTACTGTACTTTACCGACCTCATCATGATTTTTTATGAGTCTACTCTTTCGAAAGTAAGTATTTTTTCTTCAGGATTAATAGAAATTTTACAATCCCAAGTTGGCTTAATTTGAAGTTGATTCTTTTCATCTATCCAAATAAGACCATTAAATTCAAAATTGGATTCCACAAGTGCTAATTTTTTAGCTTTAATATCTACTACTGGACTTATATCTGCTGCTAACTTAACTGTCCAATCAAAAAATTCAATTTCTTTATACATTAGAATCTATCCTTTCTATCTTTACTAATATTATAGAGCGATCTAGATCATAATTCCTTTAAAAACTAATTATTTTATTGGTGGTTAGTGGGCTACCTTAATGCTATTACCAAATCTTATAATTTAATACATCCATTGTATATAAGGGTATAATAAGTTAAGGTTCTTATTTTTTAATTTTGCATTATTAAATAAAGAATCGACGTTATTAAATGTTTGCGTGAACGAATCTGTTACTCTTGTCAAATGACACAACCCATCAGGTGTATGACTTATCCAATATTCCTCATCATTATAATCAAAATTTATTTCCTCTCCAATTTTTACGAGTTGCTGCAGTTGTGCAAACTGTTGATCATTCATGAAATCACCTCATAAGACTAAATTAGGTATTTTAAACTCTTTTCCTGTATTTAATTTATTCATTATTTACTAATATAGTCTTATTAAGATTAATGTATCTGTTTAATTTTGTAAATGATTGTTTTTACAAATATACATAAAAGTGGTACTAAAACTTAGATAGTATAAAAGTTCTAACCTTCAATGGTAAAACAATCCAATAAATGATAAAATATTAATGAATTTTAAACAGGGGAGAGGTTAGTTTGAAAAAAATTGTACTTATATTATTTAGTATTATGCTAGTCGGTTTGGTTGCTTGTAGTGATGAGTCTTCTAAAGATGATTCATCAAATAAAGACGCTGAAGGGACGGAACAAGTAAAGAAAGAAGAAGATGAGAATGTAGAGGTAGATAAAAATTTATTAAGTGTAGAAATTACAATGCCCGCTTCAATGGTGGAGTCTATTGATCAATCCATTGCTGATGCTGAAGAAGAGGGGCTAAAAGTAAAAAAGAACGATGATGGCAGCTTAACTTATAAAATGTCAAAGGCAAAACACAAAAAATTAATGCACGAATATAAGGATCAAATCAATCAATCTATGGAAGAAATGACTTCAAGTGGAGATTTTCCATCTATACAGGATATAGAAGTAAATAAGGATTTCTCTAAATTCACAATGATTGTAGATCAAGAAAAATTTGAAAATAGTTTTGATGGCTTAGTTTCATTCACATTAGGAATATCTGGAATGTTTTATCAGTTATTCGATGGGGTTTCACCAGAAGACTATGATGTGACAATCGATGTCAAGAATTCGAATGGGGAAGTATTAGATACAATAAATTATCCAGAAGATATGGAAACAGCAGAATAGTTTTTATTAGATCACTTGTTGTAAGTCATTAATATAATTTCGATAGTACAAAAAAGCGTTTGTGAAATTAACCTCACGAACGCTTTTACCAATCTATTGATTACTTAAATCTATTCCATTTTTCTCTAATTAACATAATCATTGCTTTTACGCTTTTTAAGTTCATGTAAAATTGTTATCATTTCATTTATATCTTCTTCAGATAAATCTTCAAAGTTATTAAGCTGATCTTGAATAAACGAAACGCTTTTTATTTTCACCTTGTTTTCTTTTATAAAAAAAGTGGTTATAGAGCTTGTCAACATTCCAATTAAACCTATACCAACAATCATCAGAACTACCGCAACGACTCTGCCGACCATAGTTGAAGGGGAAATATCACCATAGCCAACAGTGGTAGTTGTAACGATAGACCACCAAACTCCATCAGAGAAAGTTTCAATATTTGGTTCAATATATGTAACAATTAAAGATGAAAGAAAGATCATAATAAATGATGTGTAAATAAGCTTATCTAATCCATTCGTTTTTAAGATTTTCAATAGGATAGGTACATGGTTTTTTGTCAAAAGAAATAAGCGAACTAGACGAAGTAATCGAGCGAATCTAGCAGTCTGGAATATAGCGTCCAGTGGAATAATTGCAATAATGTCAAAAATATTTGATTTCAAAAAACGCCATTTTTTTGTTGCAAAAATGAAGCGTACCAATACGTCAATAAAAAGAATTAACCAAACAATCCTATCAAAATAAATAAATAGTTCGTTATCAATCCATATAGTTGCTAGAGAAGCAATCACCAATATGAGGATGAATATTTCATAAATGAGATTAATTTTTACTTTATCAAATTTCATTTTTCTTTTCCTAACATTTAGATTTGGTTCTAATAGTTTAATTTTACCATACCATTGGTTGGAATTAATACATATTTTTCATTCATCTTCTCGTATATGTAAAAATCGGTAACCCTTCTTTCACAGTGTAATCTTCTAATTGTAATGGAATAGTTGGATTGTTGCCTTTAAACAAACGGATGCCGTCACCAAGAATGATTGGGACAATACCGATTATATATTCGTCAATTACATTTGCTTGAATAAAGTCTGCGGTCAAGGCGCTTCCACCAAATAGCCAAATATCTTTTCCCTCACGATTTTGAAGATCTTGAACGAAAGCAACGATGTCTGTATTTATAAATTCTATATTTACTTCATTCTTTTTATCTTGAGAAGTGGCTACAATGATTTTATGGTTAGCAAATGCTTCCATCGGACAATCTTCAAAGGACTTCCTTCCCATAATGATTGTATCTACTTGATTCATAAATTCAGGAAAACTGAAATCTTTTTCCGTATCAAGTTTGGTTTGACTATCTCCCTTGATCCACTCGTAGTTTCCATCCATATCTGCTATGTAGCCATCAAGACTTATTGCTAGATTAAGAATGATTTTTCTTTTCATAACATTCACCTACTTAAAATTATTACGTGAAGTATAACATACAAATAGCCGCAAGAAACCAATTTAAGCTTTTGATTTCGTGCGACTATCTTATAACTATATTAATTATTTTCTATTATAATACCCATCAATAATACTAAGGACGTTCATCACAATCTCCAATAAACGTAATGGGGTTTATTAGTGCTGCAAAAGTAGTAGAGAATGTATTGCCATGCATATCTGTAGCATCTACTGTCCAAGTACCGATGTTTCCAGCACCAATGGTTAACGTAATAATGACTTCATAGATTCCGTTTGGTAAATAGTTTCCTGTTGCTGTAGCTGTACCGCGTACGCTAGCAAATGTGTTTCCATCGCATTCAATTTCTATCCTTCTGCCGTTAATAAAGTTAATTGTATTTCCACCGTTTCCAAAGGCAACGTTAAAGTTGTCTACCGCTGGATTACACATTGGTGCAGCGGTGAAGCATTGTATCGCTGTAACATTAATCGTACCAGATAAGATAGCTGGTACGCCATTTCTAGTAACGTTAACAGTTGCTGGAGCTGCGCCTCCCTCGACCCCAATTCTGAATTTGCATGGACATTCTACTTCTGGACATTCAACCTGCACACCGATTGAAGTAGTGATTATTTCACCGTCTATTAATGTAGAAGCTGTAATAGTAGTAGAGAGTGTTGGTGTACCTTCTGGAATAGTTAGGGTAGTAGAAAAGGTGCCATCTGCGGCTGTTATAGTAGGGTTCGGTGTAAACGTCCCTACAGATGGAAAATCGTTAAATTCGATAAAAGCTCCTTCAACAGGCATACCATCACAAAATAATGAACCAGTAATAATTCCTTCACATGTTATTAGTGCATCTGCATTTAATTCTAATGAGCAATCTCGTTCACAGGAAACAATTACATTGATGGATGTAGTTAGTAAATCCCCATTAACTGTAGCTGAAGCGGTTATTTCAACATTCGTTGGTGGCGTACCAGCAGGAATGCTCACCGCAGACATATAATTACCATTTTCACCTGTATAAGCCGGGTTAGGATCGAAAGTTACAAAGGCTGGATTAGCAGTTAAAGTAACCTCAACATTAGGAATCAATTCACTTCCACATCGCACATTCCCGGCAATCATGTTATTGCATTCGATAAGATCTGGCCCAAATAGTGACAGCTCACAAGGTTCTATTGGACATTGAGCTAAGGTCGGCATTGAAACAGTTAACAATTGATCATCCACCATTGTACTTGCAATAATTTCAACCTCTGTTGGATCGGTACCATCAGGAACGGTTATAGTGCTAGTGAAATTTCCGAAGGCATCGGAAATAGTTGGATTAGGAGAGAAAGAAACGATGTTGGGTGAGGCAGATAAATTTATGATAGCCCCTTCGATAGGTTCATCATCACAAGTGATTGTACCAGATATTGTTCCTTCACAGACAGTTATAGCTGACACAAATAAATCTAATGAGCATATGTTACAAACAAAAGGAACTTGTTCTGCGCTTTTTCTAAGAGTTATCGTGGATTGACGTATAACCCAATCATATACTTTTGGTACATTGATACATACTTTTTCTCTGTTAGTACAATCTTTGTCCTTAAATTCTTCTGAAACGACAGGTAACATATTTTGATTAGGCTGGTTTAAATGATAGCAATTCGTTGTAATGCTTCGTTCATTGCAATGCTTTGCACTAATTTTTTCTCTAAGTTTACATAATTCTTCATCAACCTCAATCGTCGTATCTGTCACTGATTGAATGCTTTGACAGATATCCAGATTGATTTCCACTGACCTATAATTGTTGTTTCGACATTGGATTATTGCTGAACAATCAAACGCTGTGATTTTACACTCTACATCTGTCCCTTCTGGTGCGCAGAGTAACAAATTTTCAGTTTTATTGAATGGGATAGGGTCTGATAAACAAGTATCCATTCCATTTGACACTTTAATAACGATATAACCTGATTTTTGAATCACCACTTTCTGTAATAGGACTTCCTCGCCAGAAGGCAAGGTAACGATTACATCTTCTCTTTCATTTGAATGATCTTTAATTTCCTGACAAAGATTTGACGCAGGATCGCAGGGATCAATAGGATCGCCATTACTATTGCTCAAATAACATGAGACAATTCCCCCGTTATTTAATACGTCACATAATACAGCCAATTAACTCACCTACTTTTAATTAATTAGTACTAAAAGCAGTATATGAAGAGGTGATAAGAATGGTAAAGATACATGCCCTTTTAATAAAAACAATGATCAGGTGTCACTATATCATTTTTCATTCTATTTAATCGTATGCTATAGTGGAGGTGGATATAATGGATCAAGTATTGATGTTTGCAACAGTGTTAATCCCTATCGTTACTTCAATGGTTGAATTGATTAAAAAAACATTTTGTTTGCCGAAAAATTGGATTCCGATGATTAGTTTTGTTATTGGTCTTATTGTTGGTGTCCTCGCCTATCCATTTACAGAAATGGACTTAGTATTACGGTTGTGGGCGGGTGGGTTTGCAGGCTTATCTGCTACCGGATTGTTTGAAGTAATCAATAAAAGGGAAGGTATGACTAAAGAAAAAAAGTGAAAGGATGCTTTAATTCTGAAAATTTAGAACTGAGAGTAGGAATGACTCATGGAATCACATGATAAAAAAATTGTTTTATTTCCAAAATGGAAGGAGGAGATTGAAGGAAAAGCGTTTCAACTTGTAAGGGATAAAAAGTACGATGAAGCTCTAGAAAATCTCGATTTACTTCTTGATTATCAAGAAACAAATCAAGAAGCAGACATTGCTCGCTTAACTTGTTTAATTGAATTAGGTAAACAACAGCAAGCTGAAGTGCTTTGTGAAGAATTACTTGCTAAAAAAGACGATTATTATTTTGCGTACGTACATATTTATGCAACATTGTTATTTCAAGCTAATAAATATCATGATGTGTCACAGCTATTAGATGAAGTTTTTGAATCGGAAACATCTGTACCTGAGCCTTATTTATCACAATTAAATACACTTTATCAGCTAAATGAATCATTATTTAAGGAACAAACAGATCAACAAATTTCAACAACTTTGTCTAAGTTAAAAGAGGCAGTTGAGCAACAGGATGATGTGTTACAGTGGCATCTTGTGAATCACTTACACGATAGTGATATCACTCTATTTCTTGAGTTATTTAAGAAGATGCTAAAAAGTGATTCAATCAATCCGGTGGTAAAAACAGTCATTATTGGTTTGTTACAAGCCAATACATTTAATGAAGAAATAGAAATACGTAAATTTTCGAAAAAATTACATATCAACCCAAATGCTTTTCCTTATATGACAGATCATCCGGTTTATAAAAATATAAAAAAAGAATTGGAAGAGATAGAACAAAAAAATCCAACCCTATATGAATTGACAGATCAAATGTTATATCGGTACTTTTTTGTACTCTATCCATTTGTCTCAGACGATATCAATATTCTACATATTAAAGATGCAATTATCTACTTGAGTTCATTATCATTTAAAGACGAAAAAGCGATAGAATCAGAACAAATTAGTGAAACACTTGCAAGATACATAGAAGATCTTTTATATTATGAAAAAGTCTACTTTTCATTAATGAAGAAATAGTTTGTCGTTCCCAGTGAGTAAATGTTGAAAGGGAGCATGTTTATGTTATAATATAGTGGTTGTAATTTGCGTTCGGTCTCGTATAGAACAATCGTACTTTGAATGAACGGCAAATAGAAAGTATATAAGATTTTGATGGAGGGAAATAAAATGACAGCTAAATGGGAAAAACAAGAAGGCAATAAAGGCCTTTTAACTGTTGAAGTGGATGCGGAACAATTTGATAAAGCATTAGATGAAGCATTCAAAAAAGTAGTAAAGGATGTTCAATTACCTGGTTTCCGTAAAGGACGCGTACCACGTGGGCTATTCGAACAACGTTTTGGTGTAGAATCATTATACCAAGATGCTGTAGACATTATTCTACCAGAAGCATATGGTAATGCAATTGATGAGACAGGTATCGAACCAATTGATCAGCCAGAAGTAGATATTACACAAATCGAAAAAGGCCAACCACTAATTTTCACTGCTACTGTTGAAGTGAAGCCAGAAGTAACTCTAGGCGACTATAAAGGGCTAGAAGTTGAAGAAGTTTCAGTTGAAGTAACAGATGAAGATGTGGATCATGAATTAGAGCATCAACGTGAGCACCAAGCTGAATTAGTTGTAAAAGAAGAAGGAAAAGCTGAAGAAGGCGATACAGTTGTTATCGATTTTGAAGGTTTTGTTGATGGAGAAGCGTTCGAAGGTGGAGCTGCTGAAAACCATTCATTAGAAATTGGATCAGGTTCATTCATTCCAGGCTTTGAAGAGCAACTAGTTGGTAAAGAAACTGGCGAAGAATCAGAAGTAACTGTTACATTCCCAGAAGAATACCATGCAGAAGAATTAGCTGGTAAAGAAGCTACTTTCAAAGTGAAAATTCACGAAATCAAAGCAAAAGAATTACCAGAAATGGACGATGAATTTGCTAAAGATGTAGATGAAGAAGTAGAAACACTTGACGAGCTAAAAGAAAAAACGAAGAAGCGTCTAGAAGAGCAGAAGCAAACAGAAGCAGATAACAACAAGCGTGAATCACTAATTAATCAAGCTTCTGAAAATGCAACTGTTGAGATCCCAGATGCAATGATTAAAGCAGAGTTGGATCGTATGGTTCGTGAATTCGAACAAAGACTTCAAATGCAAGGTATGACAATGGATATGTACTACCAATTCTCAGGACAAGATGAAAATGCGTTAAAAGACCAAATGAAACAAGATGCATCAAAACGCGTGAAAACAAATCTTGTATTAGAAGCAATTTCTAACGCTGAAGAATTAGAAGTAACAGAAGAAGACATTAATAAAGAGCTAGAAACAATGGCTGGTATGTACCAAGTAGATGTTGAGCAATTAACTCAAATGCTTGGTGGCAATACAAACATGATTGAAGAAGATCTAAAATTCAAGAAAGCAATTGATTTCTTAGTAGAAAATAGTACTACAAAGTAAGAAATTATTGAGAAACAAGACACAAGTTGTCTTGTTTCTCTACATAGTAAAGAAAAAATGTATACTTTTAGTTGCTACATACATATAACATATATTAGTTGACAAATACGTAATTTTATACATAATGTAATATACCTTGATTTATAAGAATAAATAATCACGGCAACTAAAAATCATTTTTGAAAGAATATGTAATGATTTTACAGGTTCCAATGTTTCACATGTTTAGTGAAAGTTTGGAATGGAAACACTAAAAAACAGATGACAAAGTATTTTATTTTATTAAGATCCTTTTATCTGATATGATGTGAAAAAGAAGTAATAGGGAATAATATGCATGCTCTGTTTCCTGTTTCAGTAGATTTACTTACACTTGAGGGGTGAAATAGATGTATAAGTTTAATGAAGAAAAAGGACAATTAAAATGTTCATTTTGTGGAAAAAGTCAAGATCAAGTACGCAAACTTGTTGCTGGTCCTGGCGTTTATATATGTGATGAATGTATAGAATTGTGCACAGAAATTGTTGAAGAAGAGTTAGGTTCAGAGGAAGAAGTGGAATTTACAGAAATTCCAAAACCTCAAGAAATTCGTAACATTCTTGATGATTATGTTATTGGTCAAGATAAGGCGAAAAAGAACCTTGCAGTAGCTGTCTATAATCACTACAAACGTATTAATGCACCAAAAGTCGCTGATGATGTAGAATTGGCAAAGAGTAATATTGCAATGATCGGACCAACAGGTAGTGGTAAGACATTATTAGCGCAAACATTAGCGCGAATTATTAATGTGCCATTTGCAATTGCAGATGCAACATCATTAACGGAAGCGGGGTATGTTGGAGAAGATGTAGAGAACATCTTGCTAAAACTTATTCAAGCGGCAGATTATGATGTAGAAAAAGCAGAAAAAGGTATTATCTATATTGATGAGATTGATAAAGTAGCAAGAAAATCCGAAAATCCTTCTATTACACGTGATGTTTCAGGTGAAGGTGTACAGCAAGCATTGCTAAAAATATTAGAAGGTACTACTGCTAGTGTTCCGCCACAAGGTGGGAGAAAGCATCCTCATCAAGAATTTATTCAAATTGATACAACGAATATTTTATTTATTTGTGGTGGAGCTTTTGATGGTATCGAACAAATTATTAAAAGTCGTCTAGGTAAAAAGGTAATTGGATTTGGCGCTGATTCTGAAACGGATGATATGGATAAAGGCGCATTGTTATCAAAAGTATTACCAGAAGATATGCTGAAATTTGGTTTAATACCTGAATTCATTGGACGTCTTCCTGTACTCGGAAGTTTAGAACCATTAGATGAAGATGCATTAATCGAAATTTTAACAAAACCTAAGAATGCACTTGTCAAACAGTATACAAAGTTATTTGACATGGATAATGTAGAGCTTGAGTTTGAAGAGGATGCTCTAGAAGAAATTGCTAAACTTGCAATTGAACGAAAGACTGGTGCACGTGGATTACGTTCTATCATTGAAAATATCATGCTAGACGTCATGTATGAATTACCATCACGTGATGACATTGTGAAATGTATTATTACGAAAGATACAGTAACATTAGAAAATGGTCATCCTAAGTTAGTATTAGAAGATGGTTCAATTAAAGACAAAAACAAACAGACGCCTAAAGAGAGTGCGTAACTTTTGCTAATACGATGTGTTAGAGATCCCTTGTTATGTAGATAGCAAGGGATTTCTATTACATATAAATGAATTCTAAAAAAACGGTTTAGCTTCCATATTTGCGGAAATACTAACAAGTATCATTTATATTGACGGAGGTTAAAAATGGGACTTGTTACTTTTATTGTGATTGCACAGCTGTTTTTTGCTGCAATTGTGGGAATGTATTTTTGGAATTTAATGAGGCGTCAACGTACAACAAAAAATGGAGTTGCTAAAGAATCAAAAAAAGAGTTAGAAAAACTACAACGAATGAGACAAACGCAATTAACCATGCCGCTGTCTGAAAAAATAAGACCGACACTATTAGAAGATGTTATTGGACAACAAAGTGGAATTGAAGCTTTACGAGCCGCAATCTGCCATAGTAATCCACAGCATGTGATTATTTATGGTCCACCTGGTATTGGTAAAACTGCAGCAGCTCGGTTAGTATTAGAAGAAGCAAAAAGAAATATCGACTCACCTTTCTCAAATACAGCACCATTTATTGAATTAGATGCAACAACCGCAAGATTTGATGAAAGAGGTATTGCAGACCCGCTAATTGGATCGGTACATGATCCGATTTATCAAGGTGCAGGGGCGATGGGACAAGCTGGTATTCCTCAACCGAAACAAGGTGCTGTGTCACATGCACATGGTGGTATTTTATTTATAGATGAAATCGGTGAGTTACATACAACACAAATGAACAAACTTCTTAAAGTTTTAGAAGATAGAAAAGTTATTTTTGAAAGTGCCTATTATAGTGAGGAAAATGAACAAATACCTAGTCACATTCATCAAATTTTTTCTGAAGGATTACCAGCTGACTTTCGACTGATTGGAGCGACCACGAGAAGGCCTGATGAAATTGCACCAGCTATTCGTTCAAGATGCTTAGAGATTTATTTCAAAGAACTTGATCAAAATGATATGAGGCAAATTGGCACGAGAGCCTCTGAGAGAATTGGTAGTGGTTTAACCGAAAAAGCATTAGATCTATTAACGATTTATGCGAAAAACGGACGAGAAGCTGTTAATATGATACAAATTGCGTCTACCGTTGCAAAAAACAAAAATAGAAAAGAAATTAATGAAACAGATATAAACTGGGTTGCTGATGTTAGCCGTTTAACCCCTAAATTAGTTCAACGTATTTTACCAAGCTCTCAAATTGGGAAAGTCAACGGTTTAGCAGTATCGGGTCCAAGTACTGGTCATATTCTTTCTATTGAAGTATTGACCCTACCAGCTATTAGTAAAGGGTGTATTACTATTACTGGTATTGCGGAAGAAGAAACATTACGTGCAGGTGGGAAATCGATAAAAAGAAAAAGTATGGCAAGGTCTTCTGTTGAGACTGTAGTTACCTTTTTAAAATCAATTGGTGTGCCGGCTCATCAATATGATATACATATCAATTTTCCTGGAGGCGTACCAGTTGATGGGCCTTCCGCTGGACTAGCAATGGCCTTGGCAGTTTATTCGAGTATAAATAAACTTCCAATTAATCACCTTGTTGCGATCACAGGAGAGATAGGGTTACATGGTGAAGTTCGTCCGGTTGGTGGTGTACCAGTGAAAGTAAAGACAGCAAAGCAAGCAGGTGCAAAGATTGCTCTTGTTCCTAAAGATAATATGGATACATTATCACAGGATGATGCTAGTATAGAAGTTATACCAATTACAAATTTTATGGACGCATTACCATATGTTATACAGTCTGAAGTATCTAAAGAAAAAATAAATATAAAGAAAAAATTAAGTTAAATAGTGCGTAATGTACTGGAGGGAATGACATGCCACGAAAAAAATATACAACGTTACCACTGCTCCCATTACGAGGGCTCTTAGTGTTCCCCTCAATGGTTTTACATTTAGATGTAGGGAGAGAACGATCGGTTCAAGCATTGGAAAAAGCAATGATGGAAGACAACAAAATCTTTTTAGTTGCACAAACAGAAAGTGATATTGAAGATCCAACAAAAAACGACTTGTATCAAGTAGGTACGATTGCACATGTTAAGCAAATGTTGAAATTACCCAATGGTACTTTTCGGGTGCTAGTAGAAGGGTTAGACAGGGGAAAAATAAAGAAAATAGTTGATGATGAGCTGATGACTGCTAATGTGGAAACACTAGCAGACGTTCATGTGGAAGCTAACGAAGAGGCAGCATTAATGCGATCCTTGCTCTCTCAATTTGAAGAATATGTACAAGTATCGTCCAAGCTTACAAAAGAAACCTTACACACAGTTCAAGATATTGAACAGCCTGGGAGGTTAGCCGATATCATCACTTCTCATTTAACATTAAAGTTACCTGTCAAACAACAGCTATTAGAGACAATCGATTTAAAAAAACGCCTACAGCAATTAATATTTATTATTTCCAATGAACGCGAAGTACTAGCTTTGGAGAAAAAGATTGGTCAACGCGTTAAAAAATCAATGGAGAAAACACAGAAAGAATACTATTTGCGTGAACAAATGCGTGCTATTCAAAAAGAATTAGGCGATCAGGATGGAAAAACAGGTGATGTTGCAAGTTTGAAAGAAAAAATTGAGGCTGCTCAAATGCCGGAGCGTATAGAGGAAGTAGCTCTGAAAGAATTGACACGGTTTGAAAAAATCCCGCAAACATCCGCGGAAAGCTCTGTCATTCGTAATTATATTGAATGGTTAGTCACATTGCCTTGGACGGAAGAGACAGAAGATAATTTAAATCTAAATCATGCGGAATGCACTTTAAATAGTGATCACTATGGTTTGGACAAAGTGAAAGAAAGAATATTAGAATATCTCGCTGTGCAACATCTTACCCAATCATTGAAAGGGCCAATTTTATGTTTAGTTGGACCACCAGGTGTTGGTAAAACATCACTTGCCCAATCTATTGCCCGGGCAATAAATCGCAAATTCGTCCGTATTTCTTTAGGTGGCATTCGAGATGAAGCAGAAATCAGGGGACACCGTCGCACGTATATTGGTGCGATGCCAGGGCGAATCATGCAAGGAATGAAAAAAGCAGGAACGATCAACCCTGTTTTCTTGCTAGATGAAATTGATAAAATGGCTAATGATTTTCGTGGTGACCCATCTTCTGCGATGCTAGAAGTGCTTGATCCAGAGCAAAACCACAATTTCAGTGATCACTTTATTGAAGAAACATATGATTTATCAAAAGTAATGTTTATTGCTACAGCAAACAATTTGCAAACTATTCCACGACCATTATTGGACCGAATGGAAATTATCTCACTAGCTGGTTATACAGAAGTAGAGAAACAATATATTGCAAAAGAACACTTGTTGCCAAAGCAAATAAAAGAAAATGGTTTAAAGAAGGGTCAGCTACAATTAAGAGAAGATGCACTATTAAAATTAATTCGCCGTTATACAAGAGAGGCAGGAGTAAGAGGTTTAGAGCGACAAATTGCCTCATTATGTCGCAAAGCTGCCAAAATTATTATTTCAGAAGAGAGAAAGAAAGTTGTTGTGACAGAGAAACAACTTGAGGAATTGTTAGGAAAACCTTTGTTCCGTTATGGTATGATGGAAGAAGAAGACCAAATTGGAGCAGCTACAGGTCTAGCTTATACGGCAGCAGGTGGCGATACTCTTTCCATTGAGGTTAGTATTGTACCTGGAAAAGGGAAATTAACACTGACAGGAAAATTAGGTGATGTTATGAAGGAGTCTGCTCAAGCCGCATTTAGCTATGTTCGTTCGAGGGCAGAAAAACTTAAGATAGATCCAGCATTTCATCAAAACAATGATATTCATATTCATGTTCCAGAGGGTGCGACACCAAAAGATGGCCCATCTGCAGGGATTACAATTGCTACCGCTCTCGTTTCAGCGCTTACGAATCGTCCAGTCCGCAAAGAAGTTGGCATGACAGGTGAAATAACTTTACGTGGTAGAGTGCTTCCGATCGGTGGATTAAAGGAGAAAACTTTAAGTGCACACAGAGCTGGTATCACAACTATTATTATGCCTAAAGATAATGAAAAAGATTTAGAAGATATTCCAGATAGTGTGAAGAAAGAGCTTACCTTTATTCCAGTAGAACATTTAGATACTGTACTAGAACATGCGTTATTGGGGGAATAAAAATGAAAGTAACCAAAGCAGAAATAGTAATTAGTGCTGTTTCACAGAAACAATATCCGGCAGAGCCAATATCAGAAATCGCGTTGGCTGGCCGTTCCAATGTTGGAAAATCATCTTTTATTAATAAGTTGATTAATCGAAAGGCATTGGCCCGAACTTCCTCAAAACCAGGAAAAACACAAACATTAAATTTTTATAATATTAACGATGCATTTCATTTTGTTGATGTTCCAGGCTATGGCTATGCGAAGGTTTCTAAAAAGGAACGAGAAGCTTGGGGAAAAATGATGGAAGAGTATTTTTCTACTCGTGAGCAATTAAAAGCAACCGTGCTTATTGTGGATATTAGACATCAACCAACAAGCGATGATGTCGCTATGTATGATTTTCTAAAGTTTCATGAAATTCCTGTTATTGTTATTGCAACAAAATTGGATAAGATTAAGAAAGCACAAGTTTCTAAGCATGTGAAGCGAGTTAAAGAAACATTGGAAATAGAACCTGAAGATCAAGTGATTCCTTTCTCTTCTGAAACAGCGCAAGGAAAAGAAGAAGCATGGAAAGCAATTCAATCTTTCTTATAAGTCGGTAAATGATAAACAAGGCAGTTTCAATCGTCACGATATAGTGACATTTGAAACTGCCTTGTTTTCTTTAAATCTATTACTTCTTTTTAAATAATAAATATAATCCTAGTACTATTAATGCTAATGGCCAGAAAGATTCTAAAAAGGACATGGATGAATTTATCCAATAAAACCAACTTGGCTTGTTTGAAGCGAAAATTGCGAATAAGGATAAACCGATTAAAAATAATCCAGGGAATAAACCTGATTTTGTTTTCTGGTATCGAATCACGAAAGCAAGACCAACAATTAATGTATAGACTCCCCAATGTTCAATCCAAAAGCCATAATACCGTACTCCGTGAAAATGAACGCCAAGTCCTAAAAGAACAGCTCCTGGGAATAATTTATCATAATCGTTAGCCATATAGGCGTGTAACAAAAAGGCTACACCTAAAATGATTAATAAAGTTGGCCATGAATAGAAGTCTGTAATAATTGGTAATTTTAACTGTCTTAATAAGAAATATCCGCCAATTCCAATTAATAAAAAAGCTGTCAAAGAATGTTGTTTGCGCATCGCTTTCTCCTTGTTTATAATAGTTATTAGATAATATTCGTTTCTTGAATATGTTTAATAGATATGATAAAGTACATTAGTATTGAATAATAGATGAATGTTATTTATACATTCTATCATAGTGGAAATCATTATTGGAAAATAATTTATTCTACATTCAAAGAAATTAAACTTTCATAATTAAAATATAGAAATAAGTCAGGCAGCGTATGCTTGCAAAATACTTGGGGGTAGATAGTGTGCATATCCTTATGGTTGGTGTTAATTTTCGAACTGCTCCAATTGAAATACGTGAAAAGCTAACTTTTCATCAGGATAAGCTCGTTGAAGCAATGCAAACATTAAATCAACAAAAAAGTGTGCTAGAGAATGTGATTATTTCAACATGTAACAGAACAGAGTTATATGCAGTGGTAGATCAATTACACACTGGTCGATATTATCTTAAACAATTTTTGGCAAATTGGTTTGGTATGGAGAAGGAAATCTTTTCTTCACATTTAGTTATATACGAAAATGACGGAGCGAAGGAGCATTTGTTCCGTGTGACAGCAGGACTTGATTCAATGGTTGTTGGAGAAACGCAAATATTAGGTCAAGTGAAGGATGCATTTCATTTAGCTCAATCCAATCAAGCGACAGGTACGGTTTTTAATCAATTATTTAAACAGGCTGTTACTTTAGCAAAGCGTGCGCACAAAGAAACAGGAATTAGCGACCATCCTGTGTCCATTAGCTATGCAGCTGTTAGCCTGATTAAAAAGTTATTTTATGATATGACTTCAAAACACATCGCCATATTAGGTGCCGGGAAAATGGGCGAATTAGCAGCGAAAAGCCTATATGATACTGGGGTTGAAACCCTTACCGTATTAAACCGATCACTAGAGAAGGCGAAAGTATTAGCAAATCAATTTAATGGACAAGCACTAACTACTGCACAATTAAGTCAAACACTGATGGAAACAGATGTCTTAATCAGTTCAACAAATACCGATCATTTTGTTGTTACTAAAAATACACTTGAATCAGTGATGGAAAAACGTCAAAGTGAGCGACCATTAGTAATGATAGATATTGCTGTTCCAAGAGATATAGATCCTGAAATCGCAAAATTTGATAATATTTATCTTTATGATATTGATGATTTACAAGATGTCGTTGATAGTAATCTTTCACAAAGACGCCAAGCTTCCGATGAAATTGAGTTAATGATAGAAGTCGAGATTGTAGCTTTTAATCAATGGTTGAATACATTAGGTGTCGTGCCAATCATTTCATCATTGCGTGAACATGCGCTTTCTATACAAGCTGAAACGATGGATAGTATTGAACGAAAAATTCCGGATTTAACAGATCGTGAAAGAAAAGTAATTAGTAAGCATACAAAAAGTATTATTAACCAATTATTGAAAAAACCAGTATTAGAAGCAAAAGAATTAGCTGTTGAACCAAACGCAACAGAAGCTTTAGAATTTTTTGTAAAAATATTTGGTATAGAAGAGTTAGTAAATCAAAAACTAAAAGAACAAATGAATCAAAATAATGTAATTCCATTAAAAGCAAGTGGCAGTCAATCAGAGCAAGCATTTGAAACAGTTGCAACGCACTAGTCTACTCTATACCCCACCCTTAAAAAGGTGGGGTATTATCCTATTACGAACAAAGGGTGATCAAACATGCGCAAAATTATTATAGGCTCACGTAAAAGTGAACTGGCGATAACACAAACGGAATGGGTAATTGAAAAATTAAAAGCTGCAGGAGCTCCTTTTACTTTTGAAATAAAAAGAATCACAACAAAAGGTGATAAAATTTTAAATGTTACGTTATCAAAAGTAGGTGGAAAAGGATTATTTGTAAAAGAAATTGAACAAGCGATGTACAATGAAGAGATTGATATGGCGGTACATAGTATGAAAGATATGCCAGCAGCCGTGGCAGAAGGCTTAACGATTGGTACAATTCCAGAACGAGAAGATCATCGTGACGCACTTATTTCAAAGAACCATGAAAAGTTAATGGATTTACCAAAAGGGGCAATTGTTGGGACAAGCAGTTTGCGTAGAAGCTCACAGATTCTTGCTGCTCGACCTGATTTAGAAATTAAATGGATTCGTGGAAACATTGGAACACGCCTTCGTAAATTGAAGGAAGAAGACTTTGATGCAATTATTCTAGCAGCTGCAGGGTTAAGTAGAATGGGATGGAGTCAGGAAATTGTTACAGAATATTTGGACCCTACTTTAAGTGTACCAGCAATTGGGCAAGGTGCATTAGCAATTGAATGTCGCGAATCAGATACAGAATTGATTACCTGGCTAGAGAAAATTAAAGACGAAGAAACAACAAATACAGTAACAGCAGAACGAACCTTCTTACACCGAATGGAAGGTGGATGTTCTGTCCCGATTGCAGGCTATGCAAAAATAGATAAAGATGAGATCGTGCTATCAGCATTAGTCGCTACACCTGATGGCAAGACTGTTTTGCATGAAGAGGTAAGAGGAACAGAGCCAGTTCAAGTTGGTGAACGAGCTGCCGATCTTTTAAAAGAAAGAGGCGCAAAAGAAATTATTGATCAAGTGAAGCGGGAGCTAGCAGAAAATGAATGATACCTTGAAAGGTAAAAGAATTCTTGTTACCCGTTCAACTGATCAAGCACAACCGATGATAGAAAGTCTTTCTGCTTTGGGTGCTGAACCGGAGCATATACCTTTAATAACCTTTCAAGCAAAGTATAGTGATCAGAATAGAAAAAAGCTACAACGAGTAAAGTGTTATGATTGGATTTTTTTAACTAGCTCAAATGGTGTTCGTTTTTTCTTTGAAAATATGCAGTATTATCACATTGGAGAAGCACAATTAAAGGATGCGAAATTTGCTGTTATTGGAGAAAAAACAGAGCAAATTTTATTGGAATATGGCTACAGAGCACATTTTGTACCAAGTGAGTATCAAGCAACAGCTATGGCTAATCAATTTATAGACCAATTTGGTAGCTATCATCATGTTTTGTTAGCATTAGGTAAACAATCCTCTCTAGAGGTAAAGAAAGTATTAGAAAATCAAGCAGTTGAAACAGATGTGCTGTTTGTTTATGAGACAATTTATGAGACTGCATACCAAGAAAAGTTAAGGAAATGGATCAAGCAAGATAGACTAGATGTATATACGTTTACTAGTACTTCAACTGTGTATTCTTTTGACGAACAAACAAAAGCTATTCCTAATGAAGTAACGTATATTAAGGAAAATAGGTTATGTGTATGTATTGGTACAACAACAGAAGAGGCTGCTTTAGCTAGTGGGTTTCAACATATACTCATACCAAAAAAATTCACTACAGAAGAGATGATTTCGATCATTTCCGATTTTTTCAAAAAATGAAGTAAGGAGTGTTAAGATGCGTGAGCTAAACTTTAAAAGACATCGTCGATTACGTTCCACAGAGGCAATAAGAGCGTTGGTTCGTGAAACAGCCTTAACGATCGATGATTTAATTTATCCATTGTTCGTGGTAGAAGGAAAAAACATCCGTACTGAGGTTGTTTCCATGCCGGGTGTTTACCAAGTTTCATTGGACTACTTGGAGCAAGAAATACAACAATTAGAGCAATTAGGTATTCGTGCTGTATTACTGTTTGGTATACCAAAAGAAAAAGATGAAGTAGGCAGTCAAGCTTATTGTGAAACAGGCATTGTCCAAGAGGCGTTGAAACTGATTAAAAGTCAATTCCCTGCTATGCTGACTATAGCAGATACGTGTTTATGTGAATATACTTCACATGGTCACTGTGGTGTAATACATAAAGATGGTCATGTTGACAATGACGAATCATTACCTTTGCATGTGCAAACAGCTATCTCACAAGCAAAGGCTGGAGCTGATATCATTGCACCATCTAATATGATGGATGGGTTCGTTTCAGCAATAAGAAAAGGACTTGATGAAGCAGGTTTCAAACAAACACCAATCATGTCCTATGCGGTAAAATATGCATCCGCCTTTTACGGTCCTTTTCGTGATGCGGCTGATAGTGCACCACAATTTGGTGATCGCAAGCAGTATCAAATGGACCCATCTAATCGTATAGAAGCATTTCGAGAAGCAGCATCTGATGTAGAAGAGGGCGCAGACTTTTTGATTGTAAAGCCTGCTTTAGCCTATATGGATATTATTCGTGATACTCGAGAAAGACAAGATGTTCCGGTCGTAGCGTATAATGTTAGTGGAGAATATGCAATGGTCAAAGCAGCTGCTCAGAATGGTTGGATCGATGAAAAAGCAGTTGTGCTAGAATCACTAACAGCGATGAAGCGAGCAGGAGCGGATTTAATTATTAGCTACCATGCCAAAGATGTGGCAAACTGGTTGCAATAAAAGAGAGGATGAATTCTTACAATGAAATCATTTAACCATTCCATTGATGCCTATAAAGAAGCAGTAGATTTAATGCCTGGTGGTGTTAACTCACCAGTGCGTGCATTTAAATCGATTGGTATGAATCCAATTTTTATGGAACGTGGTAAAGGATCAAAAATTTATGATATTGACGGAAATAGCTATATTGATTATGTATTAAGTTGGGGACCGTTAATTCTTGGTCATGCACATCCAAATGTGGTAGATAAATTGAAAAAAGCAACAGAGAACGGAACTAGTTTTGGTGCGCCAACACTGTTAGAAAACGAATTAGCGAAATTAGTTATCGATCGTGTCCCTTCGATTGAAATGGTACGTATGGTCAACTCAGGAACAGAAGCAACGATGAGTGCATTACGTTTAGCGCGTGGCTATACAGGGCGAAATAAAATTCTTAAATTTGAAGGCAACTATCATGGACATGGTGATTCACTTCTGATTAAGGCGGGATCAGGTGTAGCAACACTTGGCTTACCAGATAGCCCTGGTGTGCCGGATTCTGTTGCAGCTCATACCATTACTGTACCTTATAATGATTTAGAAAGTGCGACATATGCATTTGAACAATATGGTGATGATATTGCAGCTGTAATTGTAGAGCCTGTATCTGGAAACATGGGAGTTGTTCCACCGTCTGAACAATTTTTACCTGGCTTACGTCAACTAACAGAACAATATGGTTCAGTATTAATTTTTGATGAGGTAATGACTGGTTTTCGTGTAGGTTACAATTGTGCACAAGGTCATTTTAATGTCACACCAGACTTAACTTGTTTAGGAAAAGTAATCGGTGGAGGTCTGCCTGTTGGTGCCTATGGTGGTAAACGAGAAATCATGGAAAAAGTCGCTCCAACTGGTAATATTTATCAAGCTGGTACATTGTCTGGTAACCCATTAGCGATGACTGCAGGATTAGAAACATTAAAAGCAATGGACAAACCTGCTTATGAAAAATTAAATCTGAAAGTGGATCGATTAATTGAAGGCTTCATGCAAGCAGCAGAAGATTTTCAAATTGACTTGCAAGTAAATCGTGCAGGTTCGATGGTCGGCTTCTTCTTTAATGACCAACCGGTAGTTAACTATGAAACTGCGAGCAATTCAAATGTAAAACGATTTGCTAGCTATTATCGCCAAATGATAGAGCAAGGTGTGTTTCTTCCACCATCTCAATTTGAAGGTGTATTCTTATCAACTGCGCATACCGATGAGGATATTGAAGAAACGATCAAAGCAGTGCGTGTAGCCTTTGAATATATATCAAAAGAAGAAACTGTTTAATATTTTTAATAATTATGTTGCTGAATGAATGAGCTACGCTTTTTCAGGGTGTTTGACGGGGCTAAGTTACCGTTCAAGAGAATTTTTTGCAACGACGGTAACTTAAAAGTGTTCTAAGTTACCGCGTGAGAAGATTTATGGTACAAATGGTCACTTAGAGTCGTTCTAAGTGACCGTTGAAGGAGATTCATAGTGATAACGGTCACTTAAAGCTGTTCTAAGTTACCGTATAAGAAGTTTAACAGCTAAAATGGTCACTTAAAGTAGTTTTAAGTTACCATTCGAGACGAATAGAAGCGATATAGGTCACTTAAAACAGTACTTTGTCATCGAGTAGGTTACAAGAAGTATTTTTTAATAAATACATTTATTAAAATCTCTCTAGCACAGCAAATAATTTTACTGCGAAAGTAATTGTTATTACGAATTGAGAATACAGCTTGTAAAGAAGCAGTTATCAGTAGTGCGATAGCTGCTTTTTTTAACTAACATATTGATTCTATAAGCTAACAAAATATTTACTTAATAATGGAAATGTGATGCATGTAGAATAAAGGCATCTAATACCTATTAAAATAGGGAACTTTTTTATAATGTTTACCGTCACTACAATAGAAGTTAGTCAGTTAGAGCTGTAAGTTGTTGATTTTACACTTATATCTAATTAACTTTAATAATAAAGAGCCCTATGCAACAAACAGGTGTAAAAACCAATAATAAAAATGTAATGTGAAAGTAATGATAGGATGGGCATATGTATCTGAAAGGAAGAGATATTTGGAAAACAAGAAAATTACAGTATTGATATTATTTTTTATTTTAGGTTCTTCAATGGTGAGTAGTATGGATTCACTTAGTCATACGTTTAAGTCGATTTTTTTTGGTATCGCTATGACCGTTTTGATTGTTATAGGGATAATAAGTTTATATCAATATTTCAGGAGTCTTAAGCTCAAATAACTTGTATTTTAATAACATAGAGGTGAGAAAATGAAAAGTCGCCTTATTTTTCTTATAGTGCACCGTTAATAATCAGAAAAGTTAGAAAGATAGAATTTCATGTTATATTTATATGATGATATTTAATAAAGGGAGAGAAATAAAGTTGAGGAAAATGATTAAATGGCTGTTGTTTTCATTACTTGTAATGTTCTTATTAAGTGGTTGTAACTCCAATTCTAGTAATACAGATGCTGATTTATTTCAATACAAAGATTCATATGTAGGTGATAACAGTGCAGTGGTTAATTCTGTTATTCGACTGCAAGGTGAACAACATTTTAGTGGTATAGAATTGAAAACAAAAGAGAAACCATATGGGATAACAGTAAACTATGAATGGTCAGAATCAAAATTAAATACAAAAGAAACAGTAATTAACAATGCATCGTATTTATTCACATTAATACAAAATGTTGACTGGATAACTTTTAATTTTGAAATGGTTGAAGGTATGGAAACGTATAAGATTACGAGAGAGGGTCTACAAGAATGGTATGGAATAGAGTGGAATGAAGTTCAAAATGAAAATAGCTTAAATAAGATCATAAAAGAATCTTTAGAAGACAAAAAGAAGGTAAACCAGTTTTTAAATTAAATGGTACAAATGTAAAAAGGGTGATGCTAGGATGAAAAAAATCAATATTGCATCATTCATATCTTCATTCGTTTGTATTTTTTTATTTTATATCGTTTCTTTTTCAGGCCCAATTGATTATTCCGTTATGGGTTTCCATCCTCTAAATCTAGTCTTAATTATTACGTTAATAACGTTAGTTTTCGGTGTATTAGGTTTTGCAGGTGTTCGAAATTGGAAAGAGATGGTGATGAGTGTAACTACCGTCATTCTTACATTGGGATTATCAACCTTTTTAGCATTCGTTTTATTTTTTGGAAATTTATTAAGCTAGCAGTATCATTCGCTAAAGGTTTCGTCTTTTATAGCCAACTAATAAAAGAAGGTGAAATGGAAGATGTATAGAATCATTTTTATGTTATTTACTATATTATTCTTATTAACTGGTTGTATGGAGAGTAAAGTGAATACAAACAATGAAGCTCCAAAAGAAGGCATCACAGAGTTTTCTTATTTAAATAATTTATCAGAAGATGAAATATCCTCGTACAACCTATTCAAGAAAGACAAAGACATCAATCATCTCAGGTCCTTTTCGTCTGAAAACATTGTCTTAGTTTATTTACATTCAGTGGCTGAAAATGATTTGGAGGGCATTTATTCTTTAACCTATCATGGTGAGATAACGCATGACTTTTTTGAATTTGAAAAGCAATATTCTAAAAAACGTCAATTAAAAGATGAAAACTTTGCATTGACATTTAGGAATTATGATTCTATTTCATCGAAAGAATCGAAAGTGAATTTAAAAGTATCATTCGGTTCTATTTCGTATTCTTTATTTATTGCTGTAAAAAAAGAGCACGATGTTTGGAAAGTTGATATGTCCTAGCCAGCTTTTTCAACAAACCATTTAAAAAGGGAATATTGTACACATTATCCTCTCTAAAAATGATATATCTTATCTCCTCTCCCTTACATGTTTTAAGCATATTTATTGTATAAAATCATATACCTGTAAAAGAGAAGATTGTTTGTCTAATGGTATTTGATTTGGAGAGGAGGAATTTTTGTGTCAGATCAGAATCAGAATGTATTTACATTTGAATTAGATGAATCATTAAGATTGAAAAACGGACAGGAAGTAGGGGAGATGATCCATATTTCCTTGGAGCCTGAAATTTCTATAGAGACATTTTCAGATCACATATCTGTCCGGGGTGTTATGGAATTAAGAGGGGAATATTATGTAGATCTTGATGCTAGTCCAGTTTATATGGATGAAGCACTTGATATTCGAGAGTATCCTAATCAACGGTATTTGGATACTGTTGAACGTCAAGAAGATGGTGTGAATTATTTTGCACATCAATTTCCTATTGAAATTTCCATTCCGTCACATCGAGTTTCTAATTTAGATGAAGTTTTAGTTGGTATTGAAACGTTTGACTACGAAATCCCAGAACAAAGTAAATTGCGATTAAATGCGACCATTGCTATACACGGAATTGATTGTGAAGAACGCAGTGAAGAGCAAGAAGAAGTGAGTGAATTAGAGGAAGTAACTGCTGAACTTGATGAAGAAACAAGCGAATCAGATACTTTTCGTTTTGAGGTGGAAGAACCAGAAATAAAAGAGAGTGATGAAGAATCAGAAGAATCGATAGAATTAAATGAAACAAAAGAAATGGAATCATCGAATGAATCAAGTGAGGACACAACAGACAATGCGGATGATGAAAAAACAGGTAGATGGCCAACAAATAAATCGCAGTCATTTGCAGACTTTTTTGGTAAAAAAACAGAGCTGGATGAATCATCAGAGTCTTCGGATGAGATTGAATCCATTGAGTCAGTCGAGTCTATCGAATCAATTGAAAGTATAGAAGTCAATGAAGTACCATCTGAAGAGTCCTCTGAAACACAAAGAACAGAAGACGAAACGAGTATTGCTAACTTTTTTAACCATGAAGAAGAACAATCTTATACAAAACTACGTATGTGTATTGTTCAAGAATCTGATACATTAGCAACCATTGCTGAACGCTATAAAGTACCAACGATACAGCTTTTACAAACAAATGCATTAGAAAATGATGACTTATCGGCAGGTCAAATTTTATATATTCCAAACAAACGTAAAAAGAAATAATCAATTTGAAATTGACAGGATAAGATTTTCTTGGTAGCTGCACATTGCTGTGTTGTTACCATTTTTTCTTTTAACCTACAAGGAGGTGAAAGGGATCGAGCAATTAAAAGAGATATTAAAACAGTATGGATTAACACAATTTAGAGCAGAACAAATAACCCCGCGTCTGTGGAAAATATATAGCCAAAATGGAGTATTCGCACTGAAAATGTCGTCACTTACACCAAATACATTAAATAATTGGTACGAGATCTATCAATTAAAGGAAAAAAGACAGTTATCTTTCATTTTACCTGTATTTCGGAATTTACAAGGTACTATCTTTACTTCACATCAATCAACCATTTACTATGTTATGCCATGGGTGGATCTACAAGAAAACACACAAATGAATGGCTCCTATAAAGATCTTTTTGGAGTACTTGGGAGTTTACATGATGTAACGAAACAACGTCATTATGTTAACCTTTCTTTAATAGAAGAACAAATAAAGCGGGATAAGCTTGAAACAGAAAAAAAACTCTCATTACTCTTGGATTATGTTGAGCAAATCGAGCAAAAGCGCTATCTATCTCCTTTTGAATTAGAGCTCTGTACACAGTTTCATGAAATAGAACCCATTTTTCAAAACCTAAATAATTGGTACGATAACTATCTAATAGATATAAAGGAAGAAGAAATTGGTTATCAATCAGTATGTCATGGATTTGCAACAGCCTCACATTATGTTGCAACTGGTGATCAAGGCTACTTAATTAACTGGGAGCATACGCATATAGGTGATCCTATGACAGAAATTGCATCCTTCATTTATCATCAGACTTCTACACACGATACGGACATGTCACAGATCACCCAAGCAATCCCTTATTATGAAAAAAATTATCCACTTACAAATAGTCAACGTAGCTTATTAGCTATTTATTTATTACAGCCTGATCCTTATCTTCAAATCATCGAACAGTACTTTGAAAGGAAAAATAAACAAATAGAACTGATTCCTTCACTAATCCAAGGCTATCGTAGGTTAATGGCAGGAGTAATGGTTCAAGAACAACAGCAAATCGCTCGAGACAAAATGATTGAAAACAACAAAGAAGAATCTTAAATCCACTCTAAATAAAAAGCTACATAAATACCAGTAAATAGCCCAAGCAAAAACACATCTAGTGTTGTTGGGAAAAATAATGTACGTAGACATTGAACAATCAAAACAGGCAACAGACATCGTTCAATAATAATTAACCAAGTTCGGCACCATGGTGGTAATCGATAACGATAATAACGACTCATGATAAACACCTCAAATCTTCTTTTGGTGTATAGTATGATTACACTTAGTTTGATGTTCTAATTTTACTGTATTTCGTTTAAATATTGACTTTTATGCTGAGAATTGTATACAATAACGAATATACAATTGAATGAATTTGAAATGCTTAGAAGAGGAAGAGTACAAAATTGACCCCAACAGAGAAGAAAGCCATTTGCTGAAAGGTTTTCTAGGATTGTCCATTTTGGAATGTCGCCTCAGATGCAGCTCCTCAGAAATAGTAGTAAGAGCAGCCGGTGAAGAATCGTTACATCATTATTGAGTGTGCATGTAGGCTTATTTATACATGCAAATGAAGGTGGTACCACGGAAACTAGACCCTTTTCGTCCTTTAATTAGGATGAAAAGGGTTTTTTACGTCCATTTCATGTAGAATAGTAGGCTCTATATTAGAAGACGTGGATTCTTTTGTTAGATAAAGCAAAGGGATAGGAATTTTTAAAACATGAGAACCCTAGCAGAGAAAATATACGAGACTCCTGCAGGAACAGCACGAGTCCGAAGATCCACTTGGATGTATGTTAGACTAAGACCGTCACGTCCTGTGACAACGTCTAACTGACCCACCTCATGTGGGCCCGAGGCCGTGCCTGCGGAAAGCGAGTATATTTTATCTGCGGTTCAAGAATCACCACAATTTTAATTATAAAGTCTTTTATCATAGGTGTTATGGAGCGAACATTACATCACCACTTTTTACAAATAACAAAAAAATGATGGGTAATGATTTTTCATGAAAAAGTTTTTAAAGGAATGAAGGAGGATTATAGCATGGAGCAAAACAATACAAATTTACCACCAAAGTACGATCCAGCAGCAGTTGAAAAAGACCGCTATGATTTCTGGGTGAACGGAAAATTTTTCGAGGCAAGTGGAGACACAGATAAAGAGCCATTTACAATTGTTATTCCACCACCAAACGTAACAGGAAAGTTACACATTGGTCATGCTTGGGATACGACACTACAAGATATCATTACACGAATGAAGCGAATGCAAGGGTATGATGTGTTATATCTACCAGGGATGGATCACGCTGGTATTGCAACACAAGCTAAAGTAGAAGCGAAATTAAAAGAGCAAGGAACAAACCGATATGAACTTGGTCGTGAAACGTTTCTCGAAAAAGCTTGGGATTGGAAAGAAGAGTATGCTTCTTTTATTCGAGAACAGTGGGCGAAGATTGGCCTAGGTTTAGATTACTCGAGAGAACGATTCACATTGGACGAAGGGCTTTCAAACGCAGTAAAAGATGTGTTTGTTTCCTTGTATGAAAAAGGGTTAATCTATCGTGGGGAGTATATTATTAACTGGGATCCAGCGACAAAAACAGCTTTGTCCGATATTGAAGTAATTCATGAAGAAGTAAAAGGCCATTTTTATCATATGCGTTACCCGTTAAAGGATGAAGAAGGTGCAATTGAGATTGCGACAACTCGTCCAGAAACAATGCTTGGTGATACGGCGGTGGCTGTAAACCCTAATGATGAACGTTATCAGCATTTGATTGGTAAGAAAGTAATTTTACCGATTGTAGGTAGAGAAATTGAAATCGTAGCTGATGACTATGTTGATATGGAATTCGGATCAGGAGCAGTAAAAATCACACCAGCGCATGATCCGAATGATTTTGAAATTGGAAACCGCCACAATCTAGAACGCGTTTTAGTAATGAATGAAGACGGTACAATGAATGAAAACGCTGGTAAATACCAAGGACTTGATCGCTTTGAATGTAGAAAGCAATTGGTGGCAGATTTACAAGAGCAAGGTATTTTATTTGGAATTGAAGAGCATATGCATTCTGTTGGTCATTCTGAACGAAGCGGTGCTGTAGTAGAGCCTTATTTATCTACGCAATGGTTTGTGAATATGAAGCCTTTAGCAGAAGCGGCAGTGGAACTTCAGAAAAAATCAGAAGATGAAAAGGTTAATTTTGTACCAAATCGATTTGAAGGAACGTACCTTCATTGGATGGATAATATTCGTGACTGGTGTATTTCCCGTCAATTATGGTGGGGACACAGAATTCCAGCTTGGTATCACAAAGAAACTGGTGAATTGTATGTAGGGAAAGAGGCACCAGCAGATATCGAAAACTGGGAACAGGATAGTGATGTGTTAGATACTTGGTTCTCCTCTGCTTTATGGCCGTTTTCGACATTAAATTGGCCAAACACAGAAGATGAGGAATTCAAGCATTTCTTCCCAACAAATGTGTTAGTTACTGGTTACGATATTATTTTCTTCTGGGTAGCTCGAATGATCTTCCAATCGCTTGAATTTAACGATGAACGTCCATTTAAAGATGTATTAATTCATGGTTTAGTTCGTGATGCAGAAGGAAGAAAAATGAGTAAGTCATTAGGAAATGGTGTTGACCCGATGGAGGTCATTGACCAATATGGTGCAGACGCCTTACGTTACTTCCTAGCAACGGGTTCTACACCTGGGCAGGATTTACGTTTCCAGTATGAAAAAATCGAATCAACTTGGAATTTCATTAATAAAATATGGAATGCTTCTCGATTTGTTTTAATGAATTTAGAAGGATTAAAGTACGAAGATATTGACTTGTCAGGAGAAAAATCGGTTGCTGATAAATGGATTTTAACACGCTTAAATGAAACGATTGAGCAAGTGAACAAACACACGGATAGATATGACTTTGGTGAGGCTGGTCGTCACCTTTACAACTTCATTTGGGATGATTTCTGTGATTGGTATATCGAAATGGCGAAGCTTCCATTGTATGGTGATGATGAAGCGGCAAAGCAAAAAACAAGATCAATCCTTGCTTATGTGTTAGATCAAATCATGCGGATGCTTCATCCATTAATGCCTTTTGTTACGGAAGAAATTTGGCAGTATCTACCACATAAAGGAGAATCAATTACACGTGCGGCATGGCCGGTTGTACGTCCAGAATTACATGATGCACAAGCTGCTGAAGAAATGAATCGTCTTGTAGGAATCATTCGTTCTGTACGTAATATTCGTGCGGAAGTGGATACGCCAATGTCTAAACAAATTGTGTTGCTAGTTAAAGCTGGAGATAAAGCCATTGAATCACAACTACAAGCGAATCGTCATTATCTAGAACGTTTCTGTAATACAAGTGAATTAACAATTGCTACAGAAGTTACAACACCAGAAAAAGCAATGTCTGCAGTAGTTACTGGAGCAGAGCTGTATTTACCTATTGAAGGATTAATCGATATTGATAAAGAAATCGAACGATTAAATGCTGAATTAGATAAATTAAATAAAGAAGTAGAACGTGTACAGAAGAAGCTAGGAAATGAAGGTTTTGTTAAAAAAGCACCTGAAAAAGTAGTCGAAGAAGAGCGTCAAAAAGAAAAAGACTATTTAGACAAGCGTGCAAAAGTACAAGAAAGATTAGAAGAACTAAAAGGTTAATACTAAAAGTCCAAGCATAAAATTGCTTGGGCTTTTTCCTTTCTACAATGAAACCATGATGTACACAGTAGATAACCTAATAGATTTAACCTTATTAAACGATGATTTCAGCAAAAGGTTGTGTGGAATTTGTTTTTTTATTATAGTTAACATAAAAAGTAGGAATGAGTGTCTAATCCAATGAGTGATTTTGAAATACTAATAATTGAAGATGATAAAAAAATACGTGAAGAATTAAGCTATTATTTAAAAAACATAGGATACAAAACAAATACGATTAATGACTTCCAAAACATTTTACTCTATGTTCGCGAATCAAGTTCTAACCTTATTCTTTTGGATATTAATTTGCCCTTCATTGATGGATATACGCTTTGTCGAGAGATACGTAAAGAGTCTGATATTCCCATTATTATTGTAACGAGTAGAGACAGCGAAATGGATGAGTTGATGAGCATCAACCTAGGTGCAGATGATTTCATAACGAAACCATATAACTTACAAATCCTATCTGCAAGAATAGAAGCAATTTTAAAAAGGATATATAAAAGTGCATCTCCCACCATTCTTTCTTATGAAGGTTTAAAATTAGATATAGCAAAAGGAAAGATTTATTATAACGAAAAGGAAGAGATTCTAACTAAGAATGAGCTGAAAATACTTCACTTTTTAATTCTGCATAAAAGCACGATCGTTTCAAGAGAAGATTTAATGGAATATCTTTGGTCTTCTGAATTATTCGTGGATGATAATACTCTTTCCGTTAATATGACGCGTCTGCGAAAGAAGCTTGAGGATATAGGGCTAACTAATCCTATTGAAACGCGAAGAGGGTTAGGATATATAATGCCATGAAGATGATTGATTATTTTTTAGGAAAAGCGACATTCTTAGCCATAAACGTTGCATTGTTTAGTATATTTGGTATTATACTTTGGAAAATCGATGTGAATACATTCATGATTGTTTTGTTAGGTTTAGTGTGGTTTGCTCCATTGCTTCTAGCTTTCCTGCTTGATTATGTGAAAAAGCATAGTTATTATCAAAACTTAGTTCATTATCAATCATCTTTAGATAAAAAATATTTACTTCCAGAAATGTTGGATAAGCCAACTTTTTTGGAAGGGGAAATTGTTCATGAGGCTATAGCAGATGCTTATAAACAAATGCATGAGCACATTAATGAATATAAGCGGGAACAAAAAGAGTACCAAGAATATATCGAGACATGGGTTCATGAAATTAAAACACCTTTAGCTTCTGCTAAACTAATTTTGCATAACCGTGATTTGGACTATGGTATATTAGAAGAACTGAACAAGACAGAACAGTATGTAGAGCAAGTGCTATATTTTGCTAGAAGTAGCCATGTAAGTAAAGACTATCTAATAAGTGCATTTTCACTTCATGAGGTGGTCAATACAGTAGTCAAACGTAACGCAAAGGATTTTATCTACAAAAAGATCAAACTGGACTTAGGGACAATTAGACAAGTAGTCTATAGTGATAAAAAATGGATTGAGTTTATTATTAATCAAATTGTAGGAAATGCGATCAAGTATAGTAAAGAACCAAGTGCTGAGATAAAAATCTCTTCCATGTCATTTGAAAATAAAGTACAGTTGCAAATTCAAGATAATGGAATTGGGATTGGTATGAAGGATGTATCAAGAGTTTTTGATAAAGGCTTTACTGGAGAAAATGGAAGAGTTCATAGTAAATCAACCGGTATGGGCCTGTATTTATGTAAACGCCTAGCGAAGAAACTCCATTTGAGAATTAGTTTGGTATCTGAAGAAGGTGTTGGAACGATGGTTTTATTAACTTTTCCTATCAACAAAGCCTTGATAATAGAGAAATAATGTGACAATTTTTTTAACTTTAAGCCCCTAATGATGATTTATAATTCATCATTAGGGGCTTTGTATTTGATAGATTATTCTTAAATACCAAACTTTAGGGAAGAATGATTATAGAGTGGTTAATTACTGAAATTGAAGCTATCTTTCAAAATTGTAAGATTCATGACACTAAAACGAATAGGACGTTTCGATAATAAAGTGTATGCTAAGATCAGATCAGTTAAAGGAGGAATTCTTTTATGTCTTCTATTTTAGAAGTTACACATATAGAGAAGTATTTTGGAAGTAAAGGTAATATAACGAAGGCCATTGATGATATTTCCTTTGAGGTAGAGAAGGGTGAATTTGTTGGAATTATGGGCCCTTCAGGGAGTGGGAAAACAACTTTACTCAATTGTCTATCGACTATTGATGCAGTAACAACAGGACATATCACGATAGATAACCAAGACATTACGACATTAAAAAAGAAAAAATTAGAAACGTTTCGCCGTGATGAACTTGGGTTTATTTTTCAAGACTTTAATTTGCTAGATACACTCACAGCATATGAAAACATTGCGCTAGCGTTAACGATTAAAAAAACAAAGCCGCATGAAATTCATTCAATTGTTGAGGATATCGCAAAAAAACTAGAAATAAACGAAGTATTGGATAAATTTCCGTATGAAATGTCAGGCGGACAACAGCAACGAGTTGCATCTGCGCGAGCTATAGCAACGAACCCATCGCTTGTATTGGCAGATGAGCCAACAGGATCACTGGATTCAAAATCTTCACGCTTGTTATTAGAGTCATTCAAAAAGCTTAACGAAGAGTATAAAGCGACAATTTTAATGGTAACACATGACGCATTTACGGCTAGTTATGCTGATCGTATTCTATTTATAAAAGATGGAAAAATATTTAATGAGCTAATAAAAGGGTCAGATACGAGAAAGGGGTTCTTTAATCGTATCATGGAAGTCGTTACTCTTCTTGGAGGTGATTTAGACGATGTATTCTAAATTATCACTACGAAATATTAAACGAAGCGTGAGAGATTATACGATTTATTTTCTAACTATTACGTTTGCTGTTTGTCTGTTCTATAGTTTTAACTCATTACATGCACAGCAAGCAATGCTGAAGATTTCAACTAGTCAAGAAGATATGTTGCAAAATTTAACTAACATGATTGGAGCAATTTCTGTTTTTATTTCGGTTGTATTAGCTTTTCTTATTATTTACGCGAATGGTTTTCTAATTAGGCGCCGTAAAAAAGAATTAGGCATGTACATGACGCTTGGAATGAGTAAGTTCCACATTTCTCGAATTCTTGTAATAGAAACTTTATTCATTGGTCTTATTTCTTTAGTAATTGGAATAGCTCTGGGTGTATTGGTTTCTCAGGGGCTATCTATTTTAACAGCTGCCTTATTTGAAGTCGATTTAAAAGCATATACATTTGTTTTTTCTGGAGATGCAACAGTAAAAACTATTTTGTATTTTGGTATTATCTTTCTATTCGTTATGGCGTTTAATGTATTCATAATCAACCGATATAAATTAATTGATTTGCTTACTGCCAGTAAAAAGAATCAACATGTAAAACTACGAAAAACATCAACAGCGATAAGTATTTTTATATTATCTATTATCCTTATTGGAACTGCCTACAGTTTAATGTTGAAGTATGGTTTATTAGAGAGTATGACGCTTGTTTGGATTAGTGTTGGATTAGGAGCAATTGGTACGTTTCTTTTCTTCTTCTCTTTATCAGGTTTTTTATTGAATTTATTTAAGAAAAACGAAAAGTTGTACTATAAGGATATCAACATGTTTGTTCTTAGACAAATCAACAGTAAAGTAAATACAACGTTCATTTCCATGACTATCATTTGTCTGATGTTATTTTTTACAATGGGTGTATTATCAACAGGATTTAGCTTAAAGAATAGTTTAGAAAAAGATCTGACTGTAACTACGCCATATGATGCAACTTTTTACGTATATCATTATGATGAGGAGCAACAAGAAGCTAATGATATGTTTAACTCCTTACAGTTAGAACAGTATGGAGATACCGTCACATATAGCGAGTATGATACAGGGGAAGGTATTAACAGTTATTTATTGAATTATGCTGACAGTGAATCAAAAGATTTACTTAAGGGTATGCCTTTGTATGCGATTAAGCAATCTTCCTATCAAAAATTAATGGAGTTACAGGGGAAAGATCCAATATCTTTAAAACATGATGAAACTTTATTTCTCACTAATAAGAAAGAAATGACTAATACAATTGAACGTTTTTTAAATAAGGAGAATGAAGTGGAAATTGCTAATAAGACATACACCATAGCATCCGAAGGGTACCAATTCACTTCTGTAAAAACAGATATAATGGCACTAGAATTCTTTGTAGCTGTTTTACCTGATGCTGTTGTAAAAGATATGAGTGCAATAACAACAGTAGCGAACCTGCAATATGATGTGGAGAAGCAAACTGCAGATGCAGCGATTTATCAGACTTTGGAAACGTATAATGATAAGTATCAGGGTGATCTGTATTTGTTAGGTATGACTAAAACACTGGCATATGAAAGTGCATCTGGAACGTCTACAACCGTCGTTTACATTGGAGTGTATTTAGGTATTGTATTTCTAATATCTAGTGCAGCTATCTTAGCATTACAACAGCTCTCTGAAGCTAGTGATAATATGGTGCGTTACGACACACTGAAAAAAATTGGTGTAACAAAAGCGGAAGTGAATAAATCTATATTTAGGCAAATTTTTATTTATTTCATGATGCCTTTATCCTTAGCTATTATCCATTCTATTTTTGGAATAATAGTTGTGAATGATGCACTTGCAGTTGCTGGACAAGCTAGTGTATTAGTTCCTTCTCTCCTAACAGCTGGTGTTATTGTTTTGGTATATGGAGGATATTTTATAGCTACCTACTCTGGTTATAAATCCATTGTAAACAACAAATGATAGCAATGAAAGTTTAACAAGAGGTGAAATCATATAGATTTCACCTCTTGTTTTGTTGCAGAATGTTTATTAATACGCTAACTCTTCAATTTCCTTATGGTCCAAGTCATAATATGCTCAGCAATATTTACGCCTGTATAATCGTAAATATTCTTAATATGCGCACTTGTGTTAACCTCACAAACAATCGGTTCTTCGTTTTCATCATACAAGAGATCCACGCCTGCAAAATCTGCTCCAACCGCTTGTGCGGCGTCAATTGCTAGTTTTTTTTCTTTTTCAGTAGCTAGGTGTGCCTTTACTGTACCTCCGACGGAAACATTTGCACGAAAATCATCTTGAGCGGTTCGTGCTAACCCAGCAACTACCTCGTTTCCTACTACATATATCCGAAGATCTCTCCCACAACTAGAACCAATGAATTCCTGGAATAAGAAAGGTCGATCAGCAATTTCTTTTATTTTTTCATCTAATTCCTTTCGATTATGAATCAAATACACTTGTTGACCATATGATCCATAGCCTTCTTTGATAATAAAAGGATATGTAAAAATATCTTCTAGATAATGAAAGGAAGATAACTGTATTGGATTTGCTTTAGAAAATATTTTTGGTGCGATGACTGTTCTGGGAATTGCAATATTAGCTTGATGTAACACAGGATACATGTCTACTTTATTATCGCAGGTGGCAATCGCTTGTGCCGAATTAAATACAGGTATACCAATCGCCTCTAATTGTTTAGCCAACGCAATATCTTTATCAATGAAAATAACGAAATCAGGATTATGTTGGTAATTTAGCGTGTCCATTAACGGCTTATCCTGTTCTAATAATACAAAGAGCTCATTGTTTTTTCGTTGCTCAATCGTAATGCCAAGTTTTTTGCCTGCATCATGTATCCACTGTGAAAAAGTGAGGAATGCTTCACTTTGTAAGTGTCCATTATATATAACCCATCCATGCATAGTTGCTAATCCTTTCTTGTGACGATTTGATATACTATATTATGACGGAAAAACATTGGTAATGGAAGTAGGGATCATATGATACAATCAATCCAACAAGTGAATGAATTTTTAGATAAACGAGAAAAAATAGGAGTTAAACCGGGATTACAACGAGTAGAACGACTGTTAAAAATATGTAACCATCCTGAAAATAGCTTAAAGACGATTCATATTGCCGGTACGAATGGAAAAGGTTCAACCTTAGCGTTTATGGAATCCGCATTACGACAAGCGAATTATACGGTCGGTACGTTTACTTCTCCATCATTAACGACTAGAAATGCGATGATTCAACTAGACGGAAAAGCAATCAGTGATGAATCGTTTGTTAGATATTTTCTTCTATTATTAGAGGAAATCGAACGTCTAGATTTTGAGGGAGATCCCCCAAGTCCATTTGAAATTATTGTTGTCATTTCACTTAACTTTTTAAGTGATCATGCTGATATCGCTTTAATTGAAACGGGAATGGGTGGAAAAGATGATGCTACGAATGTTGTAAAACCAATTCTTAGTATTATTACAACGATAGGGAAAGACCACCAACACTTTTTAGGTAATACCTATGAAGAAATTGCATCACATAAAGCAGGTATTATTAAAGATAAAACTCCAGTGATTGTCGGTGATTTGCCAGCAGAAACAATATCAGTAATCCAAACGATTGCAAAGGAAAAAGATGCACAGCTGTTTCGACTTGGTGTTGATTTTTTCAACGAATTAGAAAATAGCAAAAAAACATTTCATTTTATAAATGCGAATCACCGCTTTCCTGTGTCTTTAGGAACAAGAGGTGTCTATCAAATACATAATGCAACGTTAGCGGTACAGGCATTATTGCTATTAAATGAAAGTAGCCTAAGTCTTTCGAATCACTCAATTCTAACGGGCATTGCAGAAACTAATATAAGTGGTCGGTTTGAACAGGTTTTAGATCAGCCAATAGTTATTGTAGATAGCGCACATAACGCAGAAGGAATCGAACAATTTGTTAGATCAGTGAAAGCCTATTATCCGACAGAAAAGAAGCAACTAATTATGGCTGTATTTAAAGATAAGCCGATCAAACAGATGATTCAGCAGGTTGACCCAGTATTTGATCGAATTATATTTACAAGCTTTGATCATCTTCGTGCTGCACAAGCAATTGATTTATATCATTTTTCGAAAAACGAAAATAAACAGATAATAGAAGATTATCAAGAGGTGTTGAGCGCTCTAAAAGATCAAACGATGCTGACTTGTATTACGGGCTCATTAGACTTTGTCGGAAAAGTAAGAAAAATAATGCAAGGAAATAACTGAGATATCGAGAGTAATATGGTATAGTTAAAATAGTTCATTTTTCTTGGAATTATATATACAAATAGATGCATTTGTACTATATTTAGTGTGAAACCTAGTATAAAGGAATGGATTAATCTTGAGAAAGCTATATCATTTTAGAATAAAAAAATCTATTATAGGTGAAGAAAAAGCTATGACTCTAGTAGAAGTACTGGCTTCTATTTTATTATTGTCTATTATTATTGTGACTTTCTTAACTTTTTTCATTCAATCTAGGAAGACAGTAGACGTATCAAATGAAATAAGTGATGCGACTTATATTGCCCAAACAGAAATAGAGAACATTTATCATATTAGCGAAACAGTGCCTTTTTTAGATGGAGTGGATCAGTTGAAGACCGAATCAAATTCATACGATGGTTCATCTGGTCAGCATAAGTTCACTAAAACAGTAGAGACGAATAAAGTGAAAATTAGTATTGCAGCAGCAAAAGATGAAGCAGATCAAGTAATTAGTGATAAATTGAAAAGTGTACTTGTGCTTGTATATGATCCATCAGGTAAATTAAAAGGTCAAATGGAAACAAAAATTCTTTGGGAAGAATAGTAGGTGTTTTCCATGTGGAAGGAACAAAAAGGAATTACATTAGTCGAGTTGTTAGCTGTTCTATCTTTAATGTCCATCATTATTATGCTAGTAGGTTCTGCTATGATGTTTGGCCAGAAGCAATACAAAAATCAAACAGAAATAATAGAACAACAGGATCAGGTTCGTTACGTCATGGCAACGTTAACGAAGGAAATACGTTCACATAACTCTAGTCAAATAAGTGTGTCTGGTAATGTGTTAAATATCGGATCAGATAGCTATGAATTCAGTGCACCACAAGTATTAAAGAATGGAACTCCAATGAGTGATCGAATTGGAGTATTTGAAGTTGAAAAAAATGATTTAGAACTAGATATTACGATAGCTAGTTCAGCTGTTGGAGGAAATGAACAACAACGCTTATCGACAATATTATACCTAAGGAAGTAGGTGAAAGTCGGTGTTTTTTTCTATAAAAGATCGATGGAAAGAAGAAGATGGTTCCATTTTAGCTACTGTATTGATGACATTAACTGTATTGTCTTTATTAGGTACAGCACTAGCTACCGCTTCATTTGCCAATGTGAATTTATCCAGTGTTGATCGTGCGTATCAATCAACTTTTTATATTGCAGAGGGTGGGGCTAACCAAACGTATGCTTCAATAGAAACTATTGTTAAAGATGTCTATAATACCACTAGTAATCAAGCAGAATTTTATACAACATTTAATAACAAGCTAGACGAGTTAGATAACAAAGTACTGACTAACTTTTCTAGTGTATTTGAAGATAACCCCTCAGCGAATATATCCATCCAAGAGCTAAATACTACAAATCCTAGAAATTATCAAATTGTATCAGAAGGTGTAATTGGTGAAAGAGCCCGTACAGTGACACGCCCTTTTCAGATTAATTGGACATCAGGAAATGTCTTGAATATTCCAGATAGAGCAGTAGCAATCGTTAAAAATGATATTAACTTATCAGGCTCATCAGCTTTAAAAGGAAATGTCTATATTAAATCATCTGATCCTAACACGATCAATATGCGTGGGAACCCATCAATTACAGATGGATTTGCATATGTGCCAGAAGTTGCCGTTGATCAGGCTTTGAATCATTCAGGGGGAACACCACCGGGAGTAAAACCAAATATAGATATATTACCTTGGACAGCATATCACCAGATTGTTGATTCGTTTCCGGTTTTCCCTTCTTATCCTCTAGCAGATGATGAGAGGGTTGGAAGCTTTGATGTTATTAAGAATGGAGATTTGAATATAACCAACTATCAAGCAGACGGTTATACATTAAATTTGTCAGAAGATATATCTCTAAAAAATATATCTATAAATAGCAATTACGATTTACAAATTAACACAAACAATCAGAATGTTGACATTGTCGTTAACAATTTAAATGTAACAAATGGGAAGGTAAAGATTATCGGGAGAGGAACCGTTAATTTTTATATTAAAAATAAACTAGCAGTGGGTTCAGGAAGTGAAGTCAACACTGGAGGTTCGATTAACCAAGTAAATGTCTATTTAGCAGGTAATAAAAGTGTGAATTTAGCTGGTAGTACAAACATTAATGGTTCGTTATTTGCTGAAGCTGCTGATGTTACGCTAAGCGGTGGTGGGGGCTTTAAAGGATTTATTGTTACTGGAGGTAACAACGTAACTTTTAATGGTGGTTCTTTTTCGGATTTATTATTACTAGCCCCGAATGCAAATGTTAATGTCAAGGGTGGAGCAAAGATCACAGGAACATTAATTGGAAATTCATTGACTGGTAGTGGTGGGACTGGTGTTACGTATAAAGATATGTCAAGCGAATTTCCTTTTGACTCAGGTGGCTCAACATCAGATGATGATTTAATTACAAAAGAACCATCGGTAGAAATAAATTGATGTAAGAAAATTAACACGAAACGAGGTATCTCATGGTTACTCGAACGAAACGAAAACTTGGTGATGTTTTAAAGGAAAACGAGCTAATTACAGAGCAAGAAATTATTCAGGCACTAGAACAGAAAAAACCAGAGCAAAAGCTAGGCGATGCATTAGTTGAGCAAGGGTATATCACAGAGCGACAACTGTTAGAAGTTTTAGAGATTCATTTAAAAATTAATAGTGTTTCTTTATATCGCTTTTCAATTGATGTCGAGCTGATCGATTTAGTTCAAAAGGATTTTGCGAGACAATATATCTTATTACCGATCGAGCAAAGAGAAAACATATTGACTGTTGCAATGAATGATCCGTTAGATTATTACGCTATTGATTATTTAGAGCTTTCAACTGGTTTTACCGTAAAACCAGTCATTGCAACAAAAGATGATATCCTTCAAGCCATTAATAAATATTATGATATGGGTAGCGTCTATACAGACGATGAGATGGATGCAGATGACGCGCCAGCTATTCGTGTGTTAGATCAAATATTACAAACTGGTGTAACAATGAAAGCTAGTGACATTCATATTGATCCGACAGAAACGAAAGTAATTATCCGATATAGAGTGGATGGTACGTTGCGTTCTGAAAAAACAGTACCAAGAAAATTACAAAATGCACTAATTGCTCGTGTGAAAATTTTATCAGAATTAAATATTACTGAAACGAGATTACCGCAAGATGGTCGAATTCGGTTAATGATTGATACGAAGCCAGTTGATCTACGTATTTCTACTTTGCCAACTGTTTTCGGTGAAAAAATTGTTATTCGTATTTTAGATTTATCTAATATATTTAAAACATTAACAGAGCTTGACTTCTCTGAAGCGACACTAAATAAATATAGCGAAGCAATTAAACAACCATCTGGGTTAATTTTGCTAACAGGCCCCACTGGTTCTGGTAAGACAACAACCTTATATGGATCGATAAATGAGCTTAATCAGGAAGATGTCAACATTATTACAATTGAAGATCCAGTGGAATATCAGTTGGAAGGGATTAACCAAGTGCAAGTAAACAGTACTGTTGGGTTGACATTCGCTAAAGGTTTGCGATCAATATTGCGACAGGACCCAAATATTATTATGGTTGGGGAAATTCGAGATAGAGAAACGGCTGAGATTGCTATCCGATCAGCACTTACTGGACATTTAGTATTTAGTACACTGCACACCAACAGTGCAATTGCTGCAATTCCCCGTCTTTTTGATATGGGTGTTGAACCTTATCTTGTTGTCTCTGCATTATCTGCGGTTATGGCACAACGTTTGGTAAAAAAAGTATGTCCGGATTGCAAAAAAAAGCGTCCTATTTCTGAGATGGAAAAGCAAATCCTTAAAAACCGTCCAATAGAGATAAATGAAGTATATGAAGGACCAGGTTGTGATGGCTGTAGACATACAGGATATCGCGGACGGTTAGCAATCCACGAATTATTAATCATTGACGAAAAAGTAAAGAGTTTAATGATGAATCAATCAAACATGTCTGAAATTAAAGCATATTTAAAAGATAACCAAATGCGATTTTTATTAGATGATGGATTGTTAAAAGTAAAAAATGGTTTAACAACAATAGATGAAGTATTACGAGTAGCAACGGAAGAGTAGGTGAATTTCATGCATTATGATTTGGAAGATTTACTAATATCCGCACACCGAAAGAACGCATCAGATGTTCATTTAACAGTCGGATCAAAACCTGTATTTAGAATTGATGGAAGACTACAACCTTTTGGTGAAAAGAAACTACAACCAGAAGATACAGAAAGAATGGCAAAGGGGATTTTAACCGAAGCATTATGGGACAAGTTAGTGAAAGAGCGTGAGCTGGACTTATCACATGGAGTGAAGCAAGTTTCGCGTTTCAGAATGAATATTTATTTTCAGCGGAATTGTCTTTCGTTAGCAATTCGAACTATCCCGACATCCATTCCGTCAATTGAGTCTTTAAATCTTTCTGATGTAATCAAAGAAGTTGCGCAATTATCACAAGGGTTAGTATTAGTAACGGGACCTACAGGAAGCGGGAAAAGTACGTCATTAGCTTCGATGATCGATTATATGAATCAACGAATGAATCGTCACATTATAACGTTAGAAGATCCGATTGAATATTTGCATCAACATAATCAGTGTCTAATTGACCAACGTGAAATTGGCTTTGATACGATGAATTTCCAAAAAGGTTTACGTGCATGTTTACGACAAGATCCTGATGTCATTTTAGTAGGTGAAATGAGAGATTTAGAGACGATATCAACAGCCATAACAGCTGCAGAAACAGGTCATTTAGTTTTAGGTACTTTACATACAACAAGTGCAGCATCTACGATGGATCGAATTATTGATGTGTTTCCTGCTCATCAAAAAGGACAAATTAGAGTCCAACTTGCTAACGTATTAGAGGCAATCATTTCGCAGAGATTGTTTCCTTTACTAAAGGGAGCAGGAAGAGTAGCAGCAACAGAAATATTAATCAATACACCAGCTGTTAAAAATTTAATTCGTTCAGAAAAAATGCATCAGATTCCTAATACAATGCAAACATCAAAAGAGTTTGGCATGCACACGATGACAATGGATATTAAACGATTATTGCAAGCAGGTATGATAAGTGAAAAACATGCGGCAGCATATTTGAAAGATTAAAACTATTAAATTCATTGCAAGTAGAGAAAGAAGGTGAAGCGAATGAAGTATTTCTCATATAAAGCAAAAGATCTCGAAGGAAAATTGATCAAAGGAAAAGTTAATAGTGAAACAGAAAAGGAAGCAATTAGACATTTAAAGACAAATGATCTTATCTTGTTTGAACTAAAGGAACTGAACCCATTATTACATAAGGATATTTATATTGGTAGTCCTGTTAAGAATAAGGACTTTGTTATTTTTTTGCGACAGTTTGCTACATTAATTGATGCAGGAATCACCCTGGTTGAGGCGACAGTTATTCTGCAAGAACAAACACAAAGTAAACCGTTAAGAAAAGCGTTAAACCAAGTGCAATATTCATTGGAAGAAGGAATTAGCTTATCAGATTCATTGACGGAGTTCCCTCGACTATTCCCAGAATTATTTATTAGTATGGTGCGAGCTGGGGAAGTAAGTGGTAATTTAGATGAAATACTAAATCGAATGGCCAATTATTACGAAAAACAATACCAACTGCGGCAGAAAATTGTAACCGCATTGACCTATCCAATGGTTGTTGGAGTTGTAGCTGTTGTTATTACTATATTTTTATTAGCGGTCATTGTGCCTATATTTACGGATATGTTTCTATCATTTGATCAAGAGATTCCAGCTTACACGCAAGTCGTTTTACAGATCAGTGAAGTGGTTCAAACATATTGGTGGGTGTTGCTATTTATTGCTTTCATGGGTGTGATTTCTGTACGTCTGTTGGATAAAAACCCAACGATGTCCTACTATATGGATGTATTAAAATTAAGAATTCCGATATTCGGTGTATTTATTCAAAAAGCCTTGTTAGCTAGAATGACTCAAACTTTAAGTTCATTATTAAATAGTTCTGTTCCTATTTTACAAGCAGTCGCTATTACGGAGAACGTGATTGATAACAAGGTGATGAAACAAGTGCTACAAAGCTCCAAAGATTCATTGGAACGAGGAGAATCAATGACGGAACCAATGAAAAAACATTGGATATTTCCTAGATTAATTACACAAATGATCACAGTAGGAGAACGAACTGGCTCGGTGGATGCGATGCTAAAAAAAGTATCGGAATTCTATGAGCAAGAACTAGATGAAAGCTCTGATAAATTAAAATCTTTGATCGAACCTGTCATGATTATTTTCTTAGCTTTTGTTGTAGGAGCAATTGTTTTATCAATTGTCATCCCAATGTTTAGTTTATTTGAAAATATCTAAAAATAATCAAAAATATAGTAGTAAAGTTATAGACAGTTACCAGTTTTATAGTATAATAGTAATTGTTAGAAATGAATATAGGAGTGAAGAAGATCTATCTTTATCTGGGCACTTTGATAGATTGGAGCGAGTAGTGCAACCGACTGACACCATGAATGAGTTTGATGATGTGAGTCTTTTTTTTATATAAAATAGGGGAGGTAACAAAATGGTAAACAAGTTGAAAAAGGTTTTTCGTAATGAGAAAGGTTTTACACTAGTTGAGCTGTTGGCGGTAATTGTTATTTTAGGTATTATTATTGCAATCGCAGTGCCGGCTATTGGTAGCATTATTGATAAAGCGGAAACTGACGCTAGTGAAAGTCAAAAAGAATTAATAATTGATGCTGCAAAGTTAGCAGATGCCAATAATGAATTTACAGGCGCAACTGAGAATGTAATGACAGTTGAAGAATTAGTTAGTGCAGGGTATTTAGAAGATAGTGATGACTCAGATTTTCCTAGCGGTAGCGTTACAAAAAGCGGAAATAAGTTTACGTATAGTGATTAATGATTAAAATCACCCATCTTAAGAGATCCCTTGTACTAGGGGTCTCTCTACATATCTAGGAGAATACAATGGAGCTAACTATTACAATTCTATTTTTTATATTTGGAAGTGTGTTTGGTTCATTCTTTAATGTTGTTGGATTAAGAATCCCGACGAATAATTTTTTAGAGTCAAAACGCTCGTATTGTCCACAATGTAATAAAAACTTATCTTGGTATGAACTTATGCCGATTCTGTCCTATATACTTCAAACTGGAAAGTGCAGAGGGTGTAAGAAGCGTATTTCATCCATCTATCCAACGATGGAATTATTTACAGCTTTATTATTTGCACTAAGCTACTATTTAATCGGTTTTCAAATCGAATTACTAATGGCGTTATTACTTGTGTCACTATGTGCGATCGTCATTGTTTCTGATATAAAATATATGCTAATCCCCAATAAAATTCTTCTGTTTTTTTCACCTTTAATCCTACTCGTGCGCATGCTATCACCACTTGATCCATGGTGGTCTCCAATTGTTGGCTCGCTGTTAGGATTTATTATGATTTTTCTCATTATACTCATTAGTAAAGGTGGGATGGGAGCAGGAGATATGAAGCTATTCGCTTTACTAGGATTGATTGTTGGTTATCAAGGTATATTACTGACATTTTTTCTTTCTACTTTATTAGGAACAATAGGTAGTGCAATATTACTCATTAGAAAAAAAGTAGATCGTAAATCACCAATACCGTTTGGTCCGTTTATTTGTATAGCTGCTTGTATCACTTATTTTTTCGGACAAGACATATTAAATTGGTATATGACATCATTTTTTTAAGGACGGATGAAAATGGGACTTCTCAAAAAAGATCGAATTAATATGATGATAACGGATCATGTTATTCGGTATCTGTATCAAAATAATAGAACAAGTGATCATGGTGAAGTTAAATTAGAGCCTGGTTTAATAGAAGATGGAAAAATTCTTGATAAGCCTAGATTAATCGGCATTCTAAAAACATTAGTTAAAGAGAAGAAGTGGAGAAATAAAGAGGTAGCCTTTTGTGTTCCTGACGCTTTTGTTACATTACGTGATGAAAAGGTTCCGAAGCAATTAAGTGGTGATGAAGTTAAACAATATATACAAATGGAATTAGATAAAACGATTCGATTGCCGTTTAAAAATCCAGTCATTGATTTTGAAGTAATTAAACGGGAAGAAGATTCGAATCACATTTTGCTATTTGCATACCCGAAAGATCGCTTAGAGACATACATCGATGTTTTTCGCCAAGCAAATTGTAAATTGACGATCGCAGACTTTTCTTTTTTATCTGTCTATCGCACTTTTGCTGCACATGAATTAATCAAAAAAGAGTCACATGTACTAATAATTCAATGGAGAAAAGACGATGTTGTTTTGACAGTATTTCATAATGATCGACCATATTTTAATCGACACATTCAGCTTGAAGGATCGAGTCTACCCGAACATGATCAAGTAGTGGAAGATAATATTTCTAGCGTAGTCGAACTAGAAACTTTTCAAAGAGTAGTTGATGAACAGCTTATCACTATTGAGCGTTTTATGGATTTTTATCAATATTCTGTTATGAATAATAGCGCACAAATTGATAGTATTGCGTTAGCTGGAGATTCTACCTATCACTCAGAGATAAAACAATTATTAGAAGATCGGTTCAATTTGACTGTTCTCACGTTATTAAATCATCAAGAGCTTCCACTACCATACACGGAACTATATGGCCTAACGTTAAGAAAATAGATACTTATATCCCATATTAAAACGTATAGGAGTTCAATCATATGATAGAAGTTAATTTAGTTGAAAAGAAACAAACAAATGCCTCTCCGTATATCTTAGTTGGTTTTTTTGTATTCAGTGCTTTGCTAATAGGATTAAGTTTCTTTTTATATCAAAATTTTTTAGAGGGTAAACAAGAGTCGCTAATGAAGGTCTATGCTGAAAATAATATTCATCTCAATGAAATAAGACAGGAAAGCCAAGTGATTCAACAAGTTAATGTGATAGAAAGGGATATAGAGCATTTACAAAGCATTATTTTTCCAAGCTCTCACGTATTACAACAAACCAATGCTACGTTACCTGAGCAATCTACTATTCAGCATTATACTTTCACGATCACTGATGGATTACGAGTGAAATTGAGGGCAGAATCCATTGAAGAGACGTCTCAATTTGTTCAATCTATGCGTAGCTTTTCTTTTGTTGAGCAAGCCGAATTAGTGGAACTAGAGCAAACGGGCGATCAGTATGTAGCTGAATTCACGTTTGCTGTTAATAAAGATTCTTTATTAGAGGAAGCTGATTAAAATGAAAATAGAATGGAATAGAAGTTATTCAATCGCCTTAATCGTCATAGTGTTTGTGCTTATCCTTGGGGGAGTATTAGGTTTCTATAAATATGTTAATCCAACGCAAAAAGAACTGAAGCAGCTTGAAGAAGAGATAGTATCCCAAGAGAAGTTAATTAAAGAAGTAAAAGCAAATCAAAAAGCAATTGGTGAAGCAACCGTACGTAATGAACAATTAGAAAAACAATTGCCAAAAACTTTATTAGTTGATCAATTACTAGTAGAAATAGAAGCGTTAGAAGAGGCATCGGACATTGAAATCTCAAAAATAGTAGCTAGTGAAGCTTCTGTTTTACCAGAATCTTATCCAGCCTTAATCCCAACAAACTACTCGATTGAATTTAACGCGGGTAATTATGATGCAATGTACAATTTTATCGACGAATTAACAAATGCAGAGCGAATATTGGAGATCGGACAGCTTGAGTATGAGCAAAATAGTGAAAGTGGAATGAAGGCTATTGTCAATATAACAGCGTTTAGCTCTGAATAAAATCAGTTATGACTTTTATAAAAAATTAAATGTGGATTGTCGAACGAATGATAACTATGTATTTCAATAGTTAATGATTCGTTTTTTTGTTGAAAAATTGTTTATAGCAATAGACAAAACTCGCCTTTCTTTTTAGTTGAACTGTGATAGAGTATGGCAAAACAGGCTTTGAGATTGGGGAGAGAGTTATGCGCGGTGATGATAAAATTGTTGTGAAATTAAACAATGAAAATATAGAAGCAAACAAACGAAAAGTAGATCCATCTTATGATTGGTATAAGGAGCAGGCTGCCTCAATTGACAGTCAGGATAATGAAATAGATGAATTGGAACGACGAACACCAGTTTATTCTATGTCTAATCCAAAAAAGAAGAAAAATCGATATCTTAAATCTATTCTATTAACAACCAGTCTGGCGATTATAGTAGGTATCGGCTTTGGGTTTGGTGTCCTGAAAATGTTCGTCGAGATCGATAAGCCGAACGCAACTGTATCATCGAATCAATCTATCATAGTAGATGATGAAGAGGAAGATGGTAAAAAGAAATCAGGCGCTGAAACATCATCTATCATACTACCTAGTATCTCAGCATTTATTGTCCAAGCAGGGATGTTTTCTACTGAAGACAAAGCCAGTGAATGGAAAGGAAAGTTAGAACAGGCTGGCTTCAATGCTTTTTCTTGGAAGTCTGATGATGGCGTTCGATTAATTACAAGTATCCACGGGACGAAAGAAAAAGGGGAACAAATGGCTGATAAGTTAGCTGAATCGAATTATGAAGGGTATGTACGTCAGTGGAGTACAGAGGAAAAGGCAATGGAATTATCTGCAGAAGAAGGGAAATGGCTACAGGAATTTGCCTCACTATTCATGAGCATAGTAGAAAACGTTTCGGATGAAAAAGTAATTGGAGATAAATTGGTAGAGTGGAATGATTGGGTAGAATCTGGCCCAAAAGAAATGTCAGACGCGTTAACCAGTTTCAAAAAAACAGCTAGTACGTTTTCTAAAATGAAAACAAAAGAAAAACGTCATGAACATTTGTTAAACATCTGGTACCATTATGATCAATTGTAATTTTCATATCAAAATCATTATTTACAATAGATAATTTGTCAGAAAACCTATGAATTACTGAATGTAGGTTAATTTTAGACTAAATCATTATGCTGTTTATATCTTTTTGACCATTTGTTTTCTATTGGCCATATTCGTAAACTAATAATAATAATATTAATTTTGCGAATGAGGTGGAACATTGAGTAAAACACATGTGACAATGAAAGATGTACCAATGCAAGATCGCCCTAGAGAACGCTTAGCTAAATTAGGGGCACAACAAGTATCCAACCAAGAATTGTTATCAATTCTTTTAGGGACAGGCACAAAAACAGAGTCTGTTCAACAGCTGGCACAACGAGTGCTCATGCATTTTGAAGGAATTAACTTATTGCGTGATTCCACATTAGAAGAATTAACAGCAATTAAAGGAATTGGTACGGTTAAAGCGGTTATTGTTTTAGCCGCAATTGAATTAGGTAACCGGATCAATCAACTCAAGCCGCAGGAACGTTATTGTATACGAAGTCCAGAAGATGGCGCTAACTTCGTAATGGAAGAAATGCGCATGTTGAAACAGGAGCATTTTGTTGTTATTTTTCTGAACACGAAGAATCAAGTTATTCATCGACAGACCGTGTTTATTGGAAGCCTTAATGCATCGATTGTACATCCTCGTGAAGTTTTCAGAGAAGCAGTTAAACGTGCTGCTGCATCAATCATTTGTTGTCATAATCATCCCTCTGGAGATCCCTCTCCCTCACAAGAAGATATTCAAGTAACAAAAAGGTTAGCCGAATGTGGTAAGATGATCGGTATAGAACTTTTAGACCATCTAGTTATTGGTGATCATAAATTTATTTCATTAAAAGAAAAAGGATATGTATAGCACTATCTATTTTTTGTATTTTTTCGTATAATTGTATAGACGAAATTCTTATTAGCGCCATTTTACAAGATTTTCTTGTGTTTGGCGCTAATTGTTATGATAAATCGAAATATCGTCCTAGCCTTTTCATGTTATGATATTTATAATGAAAAATATTACTTCATGGATGCAAATTTGAAAAAATCAATTAGACATTGTGTGTTTTAGAGAGGGAGATTTAAGTTGGCATTTAATTTTTCGCAGGATTTAGGTATAGATTTAGGTACTGCAAATACGTTAGTTTATATGAAATCAAAAGGGATCGTTGTTAGGGAACCTTCTGTCGTTGCTCGCAACAATTCAACAGGAGATATTGAAGCGGTTGGTGGCGACGCACGTAATATGATTGGTCGAACACCAGGAAATATTTCTGTTATTCGCCCGATGAGAGATGGTGTGATTGCAGATTACGATACAACTGCTGCAATGATGAAGTACTATATTCGTTTAGCACAAAAAAATCGCTCTGCTTTTGCTAGAAAACCAAATGTGATGGTTTGTGTTCCTTCAGGGATTACAATGGTAGAAGAACGAGCAGTAATTGACGCGACAAAACAAGCAGGAGCAAAAGAGGCATATCCAATTGCTGAACCATTTGCCGCCGCTATTGGTGCTGGTCTACCAGTTTGGGAACCAACCGGAAGTATGATTGTTGATATTGGTGGGGGAACAACAGAAGTAGCGATTATTTCGTTAGGCGGCATTGTTACAAGTAAATCTATTCGAGTTGCTGGTGACGATATGGACGAAGCAATTATTCAATATGTTAGAAAAAAATATAACTTAATGATTGGTGAGCGCTCGGCTGAATCTATAAAAATGGATATCGGTTATGCAGGAGAACCGACAGAGGATGCCGAAATGGATATCAGAGGAAGAGATCTATTAACAGGCCTACCTAAAACAATTTCAGTAACTGCTAAAGAAATTTCTAGTTCTTTAAATGATACAATTAGCGCTATTGTAGATGCTGTAAAAAATACATTAGAAAAAACACCTCCAGAGCTAGCAGCAGATATAATGGACCGTGGGATTGTGTTATCCGGTGGAGGAGCCTTACTTGCTGGGTTAGATCAGGTAATAAGTGATGAAACGAAAATGCCTGTTTTTCTTGCTGAATCTCCTTTAGATAGTGTAGCGATAGGAACTGGAAAATCATTAGATTATATTCAACACTTTAAATCACAGCCAAATATTGCTACTAGATCAATGGAATAAGTGGGTGTTCATGCATGTCTTTTTTTCGCAGGAAAAGATTATTTACCATACTAATAGGAATCATTATCCTTGTTGGCTTGATTGGATTCTCGATGAGTGATCGAGAAAAACTATCTGCTCCAGAGCAATTCGCTAAGGATGCGACAGGATGGTTGCAACAAATTATTCATACACCAGTTGAGTATGTGTCATCTATTTTTACCGCAATCGATGATATGAAAAATGTGTACGATGAAAATCAGCGATTAAAGGAAGAACTTAATCAGTATCAACAAACACTTTATGAAGTACAAGAGCTTCGTAAAGAAAATAAAAAGCTGGAGTCAATCATAGATAAAACAGATTCTGATAATATTGATGCTTATCGACCGATTCAGGCATCTGTTACGTCAAGAAGTCCTGAGCAATGGTTTAAGCAGGTTACAATTAACAAGGGAACTCAAGATGGGATAAAGAAGAATATGGCTGTTATTACAGGTGAAGGAATGATTGGTAAAATTCAATCGACTTCACAATTTTCCTCTACTGTACTATTGTTAAATGGTTTTGACCGTTCTAATCGAATTTCAGTTAAAGTAAATTTACCTGATAAAGAAGAAGATGCTAGTGGATTTATCTTAGGCTACGATGAAGAAAGAGAATCACTATTGCTTGAATTCACTGACTATGATCATGAAATTAAAGAAGATTCATATGTCTTCTCTTCTGGTTTAGGTGGTGTGTTTCCAAAAGGATTAGAAATAGGGAAAATAACCGAGGTTACAATGGATCAGTATGGATTAAGTAAAGTAGCATATGTAGAGACGTCTGCAGATTTGTCTGACATCTATCATGTTATAGTAATTGATCGACAAATGGATGGTGCAATAGAAGAAACAGAAGGGGAGGACAAAGAGTAATGTCACGTATTTATATTCCACTCTTACTCCTTTTCTTGTTTGTAATAGAAGGTATTGGTTATGACTTTATTCCAAATGCTATGCTGCAACAAGGCTGGTTACTTGTTGCACACTGGGCATTTATCTTCATTATTTTAATGGGATTATTTTATGATTTAGAAAAAACATACTACTCTATTTTGGCTGCAATTATCATCGGTTTAATGAGAGATGTTATCTATACAGATATAATCGGTGTCTACATGTTTGCTTATGGTCTTGTTATCTATTTCATTCATGGTGTTCGAAAGGTATTACACGCTAACTTTTTTGTAACATTATTGCTTGTAATCGTAGGTGTTATATTAGTGGACAGCGGTGTATCTTTTGCGTATTATTCTATTGGAATTAATAAAATGCTGTTTACCGATTACCTTTTCAGTCGGCTTTTACCAACTCTTGGCTTTAATATTCTTGTTTTTTGTTTGTTATACCCTATTTTTAAGAACCGTCTTTTAACCTGGTCAGAAAACCGTTTTTCCAACAAATAATTTTTGACAAGAGTATTATAAACAAATAGCTACTGTATTTTTAAAATATATTATGTTCGCAATAAGTGTATTTTAGCTATTATTTAAAAAAATGTTAATGATAAAGAAGAATGAGGTGAACCAACCGTGACAAAAAGTAAGCAACTGATTACAATTAAAGGAACACGGGATGGCTTAACATTGAATATAGATGATTCCTGTTCGTTTGGGACAGTGTTAAATGAATTAGAGCGCGTCTTATCGACTGAATATATGGATGAAGATGCTCCTATGATCACCGTGACAATTCACCTAGGTAATCGGTATTTACATAAAGAGCAAGAACAGGAGCTTCGTGATTTAATCAGAAGTAAACATAAGTTGGTAGTACAAGCTATAGAATCAAATGTTCTTTTAAAAGAAGATGCTTTAACATGGAAGAATGAAAGTGAATTGAAAGTTATTACTAAAATGGTTCGTTCAGGTCAGGTGGTTGAAATCGTAGGTGATGTGTTACTAATAGGTGATATCAATCCTGGTGGAAAGTTAGTAGCAACCGGTAACATCTTTGTTTTAGGTAGTTTGCGCGGGATTGCCCATGCAGGTACTCACGGAAACCGACAGGCGGTCATTGCTGCGTCTTATATGCAACCAACACAATTGCGCATCGCAGATCATATTAGTAGATCACCCGATTATGAATCCACAGGTGTCTATATGGAATGTGGCTTTATTGATGAAAAGGAAGAAAAAATAGTCATTGATCGATTGCAAATTCTTACACAAAAAAGACCAGATTTAAATGGGTTTGAAAGGAGAATTTTAAATGGGTGAGGCAATTGTAATCACTTCTGGGAAAGGTGGCGTTGGTAAAACAACGACAACCGCCAATCTAGGAACGGCATTAGCATTAAATGATAAGAAAGTTTGTTTGATGGATACAGACATAGGGCTTAGAAATCTTGATGTAGTGATGGGATTAGAAAACCGTATTATCTATGACATCATTGATGTTGCACAAGAACGGTGTAAACTAAAACAAGCATTAATTAGAGATAAGCGATTTGATTATTTGTATTTGTTACCAGCTGCGCAAACAAGTGATAAAACAGATTTAACACCTGAAGCAATGGTGAAAATGATTTCAGAATTAAAACAAGAGTTTGATTATATTTTAATTGATTGTCCTGCTGGGATTGAACAAGGTTATCAAAACGCAGTTGCTGGAGCAGATAAAGCGATCGTTGTAACAACACCTGAGAAATCAAGTGTACGTGATGCGGATCGTATTATCGGTTTATTAGAAAAAGAGGATATTGAACCTGCAAAACTAGTAATCAATCGAATAAGAAATCATATGATGAAAAATGGAGATATGCTAGATATTGATGAAATCGTACAAATTTTATCAATCGAACTTCTGGGTATTATTGCTGATGATGATGAAGTAATTAAGGCATCAAATCATGGTGAACCTGTTGCGTTTCAACCAAACACAAAAGCATCTATTGCATACCGTAATATTAGTAGACGAATCTTAGGGGAATCAGTACCTTTACAATCCTTTGAAGACGAAAAAGGTATGTTCTCAAAAGTGAAAAAATTCTTCGGCATGCGTTCATAAAAAAACAAAAAGTATTTACGCTCAAACGTAAATACTTTTTGTTTTGGTCGTAATCTTAATGGAACTAAAGTGAATTATCAAAGTCTGTTCATATTAAACCTATTTTGTTCATAGACTTGTACAAATCGTTTATGAAGGATAGTGAAGCTAATGAAAAAAGATGTGGAACAGATTAGAAAAGAAATCGCCCGACGTAAACAAAAAAAAATACCAGCTAGTCAAAGAAAAACAAACCACTTACCAACGTCTACTAATAGATATTTTTTAGACGATGAAGAAAAACACGGTTACATGCCAACATTTGCATCAACTTCTACATCTTCAGATAAAAACAAACGAAACGCCTCATTTTTATTAAAATCAATGATTGCCGCAATTATCTTTATGTTTTTTACAATCAGTCATCAAGTCGACCAGTCATGGTTAGCTAAACCGAAGCAATGGGCGACTACTGCTTTGACTGAAGAATTCCCATTTGCAACCGTCAATCATTGGTATCAACAACAATTTGGTTCACCATTAGCATTGGTTACTAATGATACAACAATACAAACGGAACCTGTTTCTGCTTTACCGGTAAACGGAACGATTAGTGAGTCATTTCAAGCAAATGGACAAGGGATTATGATTAAAGCGGACGAGCTTTTAAAGGTATACGCTATGGATGGTGGAACGGTTATTTTTGCCGGAAATGATAGAAAGACAAACAAAACGATTATTGTGCAACATCCCGATAAAAGTACATCGATTTATGGAAACTTATCTGACATTCAGGTTAATCAATATCAATTTATTAAAGCAAATCAGCAAATAGGTGTATTTTCTCCGTCAAAGGACAATGAAAAGGAGCTGTACTTTGCTATTAAGAAAAACAATCAATATCTTGATCCAGTGCAGGTGATTCAAGTTGATGATGCTTCGTAATCAACTGCCACCACTTGTTATTCACCCAACTTTATGGTTTAGTTTAACCGTTTCGTTATTGACTGGTACGATCATGGAATTCATCATCATTTTCTCGATTGTATGTATACATGAATCAGGGCATTTTGTTGCGGCCAAATTTTACAAGTGGAAAATAAGAAAGGTAATGCTATGGATGTTTGGGGGAGTGATGGAAACAGATGAATATGCAAATCGTCCCTTGCATGAAGAAATGGTCATAACATTAGCCGGTCCCTTTCAACATATAGGGATATTTTTTTTATTGCAATGGATCGAGCAACATGCTTTACTTTCAGATTCATTATTGAGTTTGGCTTATCAATATAATTGGACGATTTGCTTTTTTAATCTACTGCCTATTTTTCCTTTAGATGGTGGGAAGATTTTATTGACCATTTTATCTTTTCAATATCCATTTCGTAAAGCACATTCGATGACAATCATTACATCCATCATGTTCTGCCTCTTTTTAGTAGCTTTCATGCTATATGAACAAACCGTAGCATTTAGTACATTATTATTATTTGCTTTTATCCTATGGGAAAATCGATTAGAATGGAAACAACGCTTTTATGTGTTTATCCGTTTTTTATTGAATCGACAACAGACAAAGTATGCTAAACAAAAAAAGCGACCCATTATAGTACCGACACAAACGAAATTAATTGATTTATTTAGTCAATTTCATAGAGGCTACCATCATGAGATCTATGTTCAGAATAGTTTACGTGTGAGGAATGAAGAGCAATGCCTTTATACATATTTCATATTGAAAAAGTATTTAGCAACGGTTGAAGACGTGCGTGAAAATTAGTAGAAATGAGGTTTATCTGTGGTTTCCCTTTATATCTTTGATGAAACAACCGAAAAAATAGCCATAGCTATGGAGGACAATCAAGTAAAAGAACTGTTGATCGATCGTCCAGACCACCCGCAACAAGTTGGCAATATTTACTTAGGAAAAGTAGAAAACATTGAAAAAGGCTTACAAGCAGCTTTTATTGATTTTGGGGCAGAAAAAAAAGGGTTTTTACAACGAAAAGAGCTGCCTTTTAGTCCAGACAAACGAATAGAATCCATTATAACAGAAGGACAAACATTGATCGTGCAAGTGATGAAAGATGCATATGAATCAAAAGGGGCCAAATTAACAGCTAATATTACTCTACCTGGCCAGCACCTCATTTATTTGCCATACGGAAGGCATGTTGTTGTTTCTAAAAAACTGTCTGCGTCAATAATTGAATCTAAAAAAGTATTGCTCACTACACTGCGTGAAAAAGAGGAAGGAATCATTGTTCGGACAGCTGCTTCAGAGGTAGAAGACGACATACTTAAAACAGAATTTCTTCTTTTACAGGCTCAGATGAATCAATTATTCCATCAGGTTAAATTAAGCAAGGCTCCGTCTCTACTTTTTAATGATTCGGTTGCTGATCGACTAATACGTAGCTACAAACTGGATGAGATTAAAGAGATCAATCTAGATAGTAGTTACCGTAGTAAGCAATTAAAAGAGCGGTATCCAACAATGGCAAAATGCATTAAGTATAAAAATGCACTAGAACAAGCTTTACCAACATCAATGGATCAACTGTACAAGCAATTACTTGATCCAACAGTAACTTTGCAAAATGGAATTACTATAACAATAGAAGAAACAGAGGCAATGGTTGTCATTGATGTGAACTCTGGAGGTTTTACTGATAGTTATCACCATGATAAAACTTATGTAAAAACGAATATTATCGCAGCAAATGCTATTGCTAAACAAATTCGTTTACGTAATTTATCTGGTATTATTATCATTGATTTTATAAATATGAAATCTACTAAAGACCAACCGAAATTAGTTCAGGCATTAAAAAAAGCCCTTAAGTCTGATCGTGCTCATTCTGTTATATACGGATTTACGAAGTTGGGTCTACTTGAGTTAACGCGTAAGAGGGAAGCTCCTTCCATTGCTAAATTACTTGGTGAAACAGTCGAAACTAAAAAAATTAATTATTCCCCAATTTCTTTTGTGTTTAGTTTGGAACGTACATTGTACCAATATCAATCAAATAATGTGGAGGCATTACTTATTCAAGTAGAACCAAAAGTAATTGAATTGTGGCACCAATATATCGATCATGAAAAGATAGAAGCGAATATTCATTTATCGATTTATTTTGAGCATTCAAAAGGCGTAAAAGGGTTTCACATTAAACGAGCAGGGACAGAACAATTAATTGATGAATATATCGAAAAGAATAAGGATCGAGTTATTGACAAACTAGTTTGATTCATGATAATATCAATACGTTATTCATCGTAGCACCCGTTGCTACAACCGCACAGAACAGGTAACATATAAGTTGTATTTTACAACACCTGTATGGCGAGTCTGAGTTTTTGAAGGAGGTGCAGGTAGTATGTACGCTATTATTGAAACTGGTGGTAAGCAAGTTAAAGTTGAAGAGGGACAAACAGTTTATGTTGAGAAATTAGAAGCAGAAGCTGGAGAAGCAGTAACTTTTGATAAAGTACTTTTCGTTAGTGGTGATGATGTAAAAGTCGGAGCTCCTTACGTTGAAGGTGCAACCGTTGCGGCGAAAGTTGAAAAGCAAGGTCGTCAAAAGAAAGTAACTGTATTCAAATACAAACCTAAAAAGAACTACCACCGTAAACAAGGTCATCGTCAGCCATATACAAAAGTAACGATTGAAAAAATCAATGCGTAAGGTTGACTCATATGATTAAAGTTACGATTTATCGTAAATCGGATAAGAAAGTTTACGCTTTTGAGTTAAGCGGACATGCAGAAAGTGGTCCTGCTGGTCATGATTTAGTTTGTGCAGCAGTTTCAGCCGTTTCGTTTGGGTCCGTAAATGCTGTAATAAAGCTTTGTGAGATTGAGCCAATTATTGGCCAAGGTGGCGAAGGTGGATATCTACATGTCGAGCTTCCTGAAAAGTTAACGACAGAGACACGCAGACGTGCTGAGTTGTTACTTGAAGGAATGATTGTATCATTAGAAACCATCGAACGTGATTATGGTCGATATATTACCATCTCTGAAAAATAAGGAGGTGCAAACCAATGCTACGTTTAGATTTGCAATTTTTCGCATCTAAAAAAGGTGTGGGTAGTACAAAGAACGGTCGTGATTCAGAGTCAAAACGTCTAGGCGCGAAACGTGCTGATGGGCAATTTGTTTCTGGTGGATCTATTCTTTACCGTCAACGCGGAACAAAAGTATATCCAGGCGTCAATGTAGGACGTGGTGGAGACGATACGCTTTACGCTAAAACAGACGGTGTTGTTCGCTTTGAACGTGTTGGACGTAACCGTAAAAAAGTGAGCGTATATCCATTGCCAGAAACACAAGAAGCATAATATTCACAAACGATTTTGTGATAAAAAAGAAACCAAACTATTCTATATTTGAATAGTTTGGTTTCTTTGTTTTTTATCCAATACAATTATAGGCGATATATTTTCTTTTAACAAACACCTATTTTTGCTATACTTTTAATAATGCAGGATAAGGTGGTGTAACCTATGGATGAACAAGAAGTAATGAAACTATTGCGTCACTATCGTCATGATTGGATGAATGAGTTACAAATTATTTTAGGGTATGCGCAAATGGGTAAATTAGATAAAGTGGAAGAAAAGATAAAAAGTTCAGTGGAAATAGCAGAAAAAGAACGTGAATTACAACGCCTACCACTACCAAAGACAGCATTACGAATTATACAATTAAAATGTTATTATGAAAACTTTCGAATAGATTTTTTAATTCAGCAAGAAGGAACAATTTCTGCTGATGATGATCAGCTAGTTACTCAATTGGATCAACTAATGAATTATTTTGTTGAACATAGTATCAAAACAACACTTTATCATGGTACAATAAAACTTCATCAAGCGAAGGATAGCCAATTACAGCTGTCTTTTGATATCAGTGATGAATTTCTTGAAAGAGAAAACTTGTTAAAAAAAATATCAAAAATCGATCACTCTATGGTGATGGAAAAGCGTTCATATAAAGAAGATTACATAAATTTTTTATGGACAGTAAATTGAAGAGGTGACAATATGTTTGTCGATCAGGTTAAAGTATATGTAAAAGCAGGAGACGGCGGTAACGGCTTAGTTGCATTTCGTCGTGAAATATATGTTCCAATGGGAGGACCAGCAGGTGGCGATGGTGGTAATGGGGCAGATATTGTTTTTGAAGTAGATGAAGGGTTAAATACCTTAATGGACTTCCGATATCAACGTCATTTCAAGGCAAAACGTGGAGAGAATGGAATGAGTAAAGGCCAGCATGGTAAAAATTCCGCACCAATGATATTAGCTGTACCTCCAGGAACTACAGTGAGAGATGAGCAAACTGGAGAAGTATTAGCAGATCTAACAGAACATGGCCAACAAGCTGTGATCGCAAAAGGTGGTCGCGGTGGTCGTGGTAATATCCGTTTTGCTACGCCTCGAAATCCGGCACCAGAGCTTGCAGAAAATGGTGAGCCTGGAGTAGAGCGAGATATTATTATTGAATTAAAAGTATTAGCAGATGTTGGTTTAGTAGGTTTTCCTAGTGTAGGAAAGTCCACCTTGTTATCTGTCGTAAGTGCTGCAAAACCTAAAATTGCAGACTATCATTTCACCACATTGGCTCCGAACCTCGGTGTGGTAGATACTAGTGATAACAGAAGCTTTGTTATGGCGGATCTTCCTGGTCTTATTGAAGGAGCAAGTGAGGGCGTTGGCCTAGGCTATCAATTTTTACGACATGTGGAACGAACAAGAGTGATTGTGCATGTGCTTGATATGGCAGCAATAGAAGGACGAGATCCCTATGAAGATTTTGTTACGATTAATGCAGAGCTTCGTGACTACGATGAAACGTTAATGCAACGCCCGCAAATTATTGTAGCAAATAAAATGGACATGCCGGATGCAGAAGATAATTTAGAGATGTTTAAAGAACAGTTAACTGAGGACTATCCGATATACCCAATTTCCACTATAACTAAAGATGGTGTACGTGACTTGTTATTTGCGATCGCTAATACATTAGATGAGACACCTAAATTTACAAAAGCAGTTGAAGAAGCACCGAAACGTGTGGTTTATCGTCACCAAGCAGAACCAGAGGCATTTAAGATTAGTCGTGATTCAGATGGTGCCTATGTACTAACAGGTGAAAAAATTGAAAAACTATTCAAGATGACAGACTTTTCAAGAGACGAATCAGTGCAACGTTTCGCTCGCCAAATTCGTGGAATGGGAGTAGATGATGCACTTCGTGAAAGAGGCGCGGTAGATGGAGACACGATTAGAATATTAGATTATGAATTCGAGTTTATCGAGTAAATAAATGGCCGAATGTTAAACATTGATCAATCTTCGGTCTTTAACAGTAAAGGGGAATGTTTAGCATGCAAGAAAAAGAAGATACCTTTTATCTCATTCGAAGTGATTTTCTCCCAGAATCGATGCGCAAAACACTTGAAGCAAAACAGTTACTAGACAGAGGTAAAGTAAACTCTGTCTATGAGGCTGTTAAGCAAGTCGATTTATCGAGGAGCGCTTTTTATAAATATCGTGATGCAGTATTCCCTTTTAAAACAGTTGTTCAAGAGCGTATTATTACATTATTTATCCATCTTGAAGATCAAGCAGGTGCGTTATCCAAGTTATTAACCACAGTAGCTGGGGCCGGAGGAAATATACTAACGATTCATCAGACCATACCAATACAGGATAAAGCAAACGTAACACTTTCACTAGACGTACAACAAATGCAAGTTCCCATTGAACAACTTATGAAAAAGATAAAAGAGCTTTCATTTATAGAGAAAATCGAAATTGTAAGCTCAGGTGCGTAAGGGGGAAAAGAAATGACAGAACGAATTGGTTATTTAGGACCGAAAGGCACATTTACGAAAGCAGCAGTAGATGCTATTTTCAATGGGGAAGATAAACAAGCTTATCGGACCATTCCAGAATGTATTGATGCGGTAAAACAAGGATATGTCACTTTTGGTGTATTACCATTAGAGAATGCACTTGAAGGTACTGTGAATTTAACAATAGATTATTTAATCCAATATAAGATGTTAAAAATAGTTAGTGAAGTCGTTGTTCCTATTTATCAGCATTTAATGGTACACCCAGCTAATAAACAAGCATGGAAGAACATTTCGACTGTCTATTCACATCCTCATGCGCTTGCGCAGTGTCATCGCTTCTTACATAATGATATGAGGCATGTTACAGCAGAAACGTTTACTTCGACTGGAGCAGCAGCAAAATATGTGAGCGAACATCCAGAGCTTCAGATTGGTGCGATTGCCAATGAATTAGCTGCCAAGGAGTATGGATTGGAAATTGTGAAACCAGACATTCATGACTTCTCTAACAATCATACGAGATTCGTTGTTTTACACAAAAACGATAACGCGATACGATCCAAGCGATTAAAAGAATCTGGTTTTAAGACGACATTAATGATTGCTTTACCTACAGATCATGCTGGTGCACTTCACCAAGTCTTATCGGCTTTTGCTTGGAGGAATATTAATTTATCTAAAATTGAATCAAGGCCAATGAAAACAGGGTTAGGCAATTATTATTTCTTGATTGATATTGAACAAAAAATGGATGACATTTTAATACCGAACACGATCTTAGAGCTTGAAGCACTTGGTTGTTCTGTAGAAGTACTCGGGAGCTATCCGTATTATCTTTATTAAAAATAATTTAGCGAATATAGCATAAAACATTTAAATAAAATCGCCATTGAATGAATATAATCAATCAACGGCGATTTTTTATTTGTCTTAAAAAATAAGGAATGATACGGCTCTATACTAAATGTGATAGCAAATGCTATTCTTTCAACGCTGGAAAAAGAGAAAAAGGCTAATTCGAACAAAAGGAAAGAAAATCAGGTGATGAATGATCGAATTAATGGCTGATTCGAACAAAAGGGAAGAAAACCAAGTACTGGATGACCAAATTATAAGTTCTTTAAAACCATTGTAGCAAAAAACAAATTATGAGTGTTTATAAACTTTATTAAATGAACATTCGTGTAATAACATCTATATCCTATATTTTTTTGAGAAAATTAATCAACTTTTTAGGGCATTCGCATATCTTGTTAATGAATTAGACTACTAACTATTTTGTTTTACTGATTAAAATAAAGGAAGGAGTTACAATATTGAAAATTCATATCGTACAAAAAGGGGATACTCTTTGGAAGCTTGCTGAAAAATATGATGTAGATTTTGAAGCGTTAAAACAAATGAATGCGCAATTAGCAAATCCGGGTATGATTATGCCGGGAATGAAGATTAAAATCCCTTCTTCTAACAACCAAGTACAAAAACAACCAACGATGGATAAAACTATACACCCTTATAAGAATACGTCACCAAAAGCAATGCCGGTTGTAAAAGAGGATGATAAAAAAACAGCACCAGTAGTAAAGAAAGAAATGCCAAAGCCTACTCCTAAAAAAGAGGTGCCGATGCAACCAGTTCAACCAATTCAAATGCCTAGCCTACCTGACTTTTACTCAAACCAATATAATATTGATGTAGATATAGAGGATAATGATACCGAGATCAACCAGTATGCTTTTCATCATCAAATGAATCAACAACCAGCCCAGCAACAGCCTGTACAACAACCAGTTCAAAAGCCTGTACAACAGCCAATGATGCCTATATGTTATATGATGCCACCATGTATGCCGATGTATCCTATGCCACACCCTCAACCAATCATGTACCCAATGCATGCGACGCCAAATCAATGTGATCACCCTGTAGATCCATGTGAAACTTTCCAATCACCGCAGCAATGGATGCATAATCAAGAACCTACGATGCCATCCTTTTATCAAGGTGAAGAACAAATGGAATCTTCAAGTGTAGAGATGCCGCCATTACCTAATCAATCGATGGCAATGCAACAACCGAGTCAGCAAATGCCATATGGTGATTGGTCACAAAACATGCAACAAGCTCCAATGTGGTCGCCTCAGCAACAGAGTCCAATGCAACAAGCGCCTTACATGGGAGAGCAAGGGCCAGGTATGCCACACCAAATGATGCATCATCCGCCTTATCAACCAATGCCGTTTCAACAACCTGGAATGCCAATGCCGAATCAAGGAAATATAAATCCGTATCAGCAACAAAGCGTATATCCTTACCGTGAGAGTTGCGAGGAAAATGAGTAACAACGGAAAAGACGATTCAATCTTGAATCGTCTTGTTGTTTTTTTAAAAGATGAAGCATGTTTATCCATTCAATCAATTAACTTGATAAAGCCAACTATTTATTTCATCATCGATCAACATAATCAGCAATTCATTTTAAAGGGATATCGAAAAAATGAAACAATTGATAAGCAATTAGAATTGTTTAATCAATTAGATGCATCCTTTGTCATACCATTTTGTGCTTTTCCAAATAAAAAGCAATACCTTTTATGGGAAGGATACTATTGGACATTACAGAAATATTGTTCGGGAAGAAAATTGAATTTTAATAATAAAAAGGACAGAGATGATGCTTGGAAAACAATGAAACAATTTCACAACCAAACAAATGAACTAAATCTGACAAGGAAGTCTAGATCAACTGATTTTATATCAAAGTGGCAGGGTAGATTAGATAAATGGAAACAGTCAAAAGAGTTAATTAATTACCTAGGATTTCCTATTCTTTATGATGAAATAGAGGAACAGTTACTGCATAGTATAGATGCGTTTCTATCTATTAATCAGCCAGCGATTGAAGAAAACCCACTATATCAAACAAATTGGATTCACGGAGATGTTGCTTCTCATAATTTTTTGAGAGATAATAAAGGTAACGTATACTTAATTGATTTCGACTTATTGTCAGCATCTCCTAGCATTTATGATGAGATACAACTCGGACAACGTTATTTACCTTACATTGGGCATGATTTTAATCAACTAGCTGATTATATAGAACCAGGAAGTACACAAGCGTATCAGCTTTTTCGTGTTGCTTTAACGATTCCTGCTGATTTTGTCAGGGAATGGTGGTATTTTGTTGTTAAAACGAATGAGTTAACTAAAATCTCACATTTTTTAATTGATTTTCAGTTAAGTTGGGAGGAAAGAAAGCAATTTGTTAGAAAGATAAACAAAACATGATTTAGTTAAATGTGAAAAGGGGTAAAACAAATGCAAGAAATAGCAGACAAACTCGTAAAATGGCTACAGCAACAACTACAATTAACTGGTATGAAAGGACTGGTCGTTGGCGTCAGTGGGGGGATTGATTCAGCGGTCGTAGCTAATTTAATTAAACGTGCAGCTCCGAATGCTTCACTTGGGGTTATGATGCCGTGTAATAGTGATCCACAAGACCTCATCCATGCACAAAGTGTGGTTGATGCTGCTGGAATTGATCATTTGACAATTGACGTCACAAAGTCACATGCAGTCATGCTAGAAGAGGTTAAAGAGCAACTAACAAAATCGAATATGTTTCATGAGGAAAACTATCGTCTGACTGATGCAAATTTACGTGCTCGCTTGCGAATGAGTGCGTTGTATAGTGTAGCATCCAATCACAATTACTTAGTAGTGGGGACAGATAACGCGGCAGAATGGTTTACTGGTTATTTTACAAAATATGGAGATGGCGGTGTTGATTTAGGTCCTTTAATTCATCTGACTAAAGGAGAGGTAAAGGAGCTAGCACACTATCTTAAAGTTCCAGTTGAAGTGATTGACAAGCAACCTAGTGCCGGACTTTGGGAAGGTCAGACAGATGAGAATGAAATGGGAACAAGTTATGACATGATAGATAATTATTTAAAAGGAAATCAAATCCCTGAAAAGGATAAGGAAATTATTGAGCAATTGCATAATAGAAGTGCTCACAAACGACAATTACCAAAAACACCGGAAGATTTTAGTTAGAAAATCGAGAAACCTCTTTGTAGATTAAAGGGGTTTCTTATTGATTTATCGCTTTATTTTTTCGCTAGTGATAGATGTGTTATAGTTTTAACCAATGATGATTTGTCAGAAAGGAGTTCATAAAAATGGCAGGACACTCTAAATGGAAAAATATTCAACGCAGAAAAAATGCACAAGATGCCAAAAAAGGAAAAGTATTTATGAAAATGGCAAAGGAACTTTATGTAGCGGCTAAAGAAGGTGGAGGAGACCCTGAAATGAATCCTTCCTTGCGACTAGCTATTGATAAAGCAAAAGCAAGTAATATGCCAAATGATAATATAGAACGTGCAATAAAAAAAGCAACAGGCGATTTAGATGGAGCAAATTATGAAGAGGTAGTCTATGAAGGATATGGACCTGGTGGAGCTGCTGTTATGGTGGAATTGTTAACTGATAATAAAAATAGAGCAGCTGCAGATGTAAGGCATAGTTTTTCAAAGCACGGAGGAAACCTTGGGGAAAATGGCTGTGTTGCATTTATGTTTGATCGTAAAGGATATATTGTAGTCGAACGCTCAACCACATCAGCTGATGAAGACGATATGATGCTCCTTGCAATCGAGGCTGGGGCAGAAGAAATGGAAACGACAGAACAAGTTTTTGAAATTTATACATCACCGGAACAGTTTCAAGATGTAAAACAACAACTTTTGGATAATAATTATCAATTGTCTATTGCAGAAGTTACGATGTTTCCTCAGACATATGCTTCCTTATCAGAGGATGACGAAACCAAAATGATAAAGTTGATTGAACGATTAGAAGATTTAGAGGATGTACAAGAAATTTATCATAACGCAGAATTAGTTGATGAATCATAATTTAAATGTTCGTATATAAAGAATAGCTTTCTTTTTGTTTCTAAACGAATGGAGTTAGAATATAATAATATTAAAAAATACAACGAGGTGTCTAATCATGGATGAATCAAGTGATTATGAAGATTTTCAAGGTCAACAGATTCTAGAAAAGGAAGCAGCAATTAATGAATTAGAAAACTTTCATTTCGATGATAAAGAATATTATCTTGTTTATCAAAAAGAAAACCAGCCGGCTCAAAGACAAATGAAATTTAACAAAGTAGAGAAAAAATCAAAAAATACGTTTGCGATTGCAATGCAAACAGAAGACAAGGTCAATTCAATTCGTTGCTATTATGGTGAAGAGATCCTAATCAGTCGAGATGAAATTATACAATTAATAATTATAAAACCAGGTTCCGACGAATTTGTTGTGTATACAGATTGATGTTTTATAGTTAGTTACAAAGTAATGAACAAGCTTGGCTATATTTTATATAGGTAGATTGTTATAGAAGAGCATAAACTTCATTAAATTGGTTAAACATAGATGTAAAAGCTATTTATCAATGATTTAGTAAGATAATTCTATGTTTGACCGAGGTGATTAAAATGAAAAGTAAATTTCAATTATTCGTTTTTGCTATTCTGTTGTTTTTAGCGGGATTTAGTACACACGCTGCCATTGTTAAAGAGAATGAATCAGCAGATGATTTAGAAGATAAAACAACAGAAGTGACAAATTCTACTCAAGTTGTTGCTAATGAGCCATTACAATTAACAGTCACACTTCAAAAGCAGTATCTTGATGGGAAGATAGAAGAAAGCTCGGAGGAACAAACCATCTATGCTATGGAAGATTTCTGGTCAATGTATGAAGGATGGCAATTGGTGGATCAAAATCAAGAAGAAATGGTTTTTAGACAGCAAGTAGATGATATTTCACCTTATTTAAAGAAGTCTGGCTATTTTGGTTTACAAAATAGTATGCTTTCTATCTTTGAAGGGGAGCCGATTCATCAACAGGTGATTCAATCTTTTTATCAAATCGATACAGAGACCCTTGAAAGTCGACAAATTGAAGCATTAGAAAAAGGTATTCAAATTGAATCGAAAGAAAAGTATTTACAGGTACTTGAAATGTATCGCGATCTCTCACCAACTAAACAAGTGCAAGGATAACAAGCAAAGAGGCTCTAGTCCTTTGCTTGTTTTGTTTGCTATACTAGTAAATGTAATGAGAAAATTTGTCGAACATATGCCTTTTTTTCTTAAAAGAGATAATGTTTAGATGTGCGAACGTATGGTTGTATGCTAGAATGATAGTAGTTAAATGGATTGGTAAGTGGAGAGGGAGTTACGATACAAAATGATAGCATATATATATGGTAAACTAGAAATGATTCATGATACATCGATTGTTCTAGAAACAAATGGAGTCGGCTATGAGCTAATTTGTGCAAACCCACTTCAGTTTCAAAGTAAGTTAGGTGAAAAGATACGAGTATACACGTTTCATTACATAAGAGAAGATGCACAAATTTTATATGGCTTTCAGAATACAGAAGAAAAGATGTTGTTCTCTAGAATACTTCAAGTTTCAGGGATTGGGCCAAAAGGTGCGCTAGCTATTGTAGGAACTGCAGGAGTGAATGATTTCGTTGTCGCAATTGAAACAGAAGATGAAAAATTCCTTACTCGTTTTCCGGGAGTAGGTAAGAAGACTGCACGTCAAATGATCCTTGACTTAAAAGGAAAGCTAGCTACCGAGTTTGGTGTGTCCGCACAGGATAGTGAAGCAGAAACAAATGTGTTGGCTATGGAAAATATTCAAGCACTAGAAGAAGCGTTAGAAGCGCTTCGTTCGCTTGGTTATGGAGATAAGGAACTGAAAAAAATTACGCCAAAATTAAAACAAGAAACAAACGGAAAAACAGATCATTATATTCGAACTGGTTTAGCTTTACTGACGCAAAAATAAGACGGGGTGATTTTAATGGAAGAACGTATGGTATCTAATGAATATCAAGCGGATGATGCATCAATTGAGCTTAGTTTGCGCCCCAGTACACTTGCACAATATATTGGTCAAGATAAAGCAAAAGAGAATTTATCCATCTTTATTGAGGCAGCAAGATTACGTAATGAGGCGTTAGACCATGTGTTATTGTATGGTCCTCCAGGGTTGGGAAAAACAACAATGGCGTCGATTATCGCTAATGAAATGGGAGTGGAATTTCGGACAACATCTGGTCCAGCAATTGAAAAAGCAGGAGATCTTGCAGCAATCCTGTCTTCACTTGAAGTAGGTGATGTTTTATTTATTGATGAAATTCATCGCTTGCCAAGATCGGTAGAAGAAATACTGTATCCGGCAATGGAGGATTTTTGTCTTGATATTGTTATTGGAACAGGTCCAAGTGCTAGGTCAGTTCGACTTGATCTTCCGCCTTTTACTTTAGTTGGAGCAACAACAAGAGCTGGATTATTAACGGCCCCGTTACGAGATCGTTTTGGTGTATTGAGTCGTTTGGAATTTTATACAACGGAAGATTTGTGCGATATTGTTGAACGCACAGCAACGATATTTGATGTCACAATTGCAAAGGAAGCAGCCATCGAAATCGCAAGAAGATCAAGAGGTACCCCTCGAATAGCAAACCGCTTGCTTAAACGTGTAAGGGATATTTCCCAAGTTCGTGGAGAAACAGAAATTAGTTTGGATACTACTAAAACGGCATTACAAATGCTTCAAGTAGACCAATCTGGTTTAGACCATATTGATCATAAAATACTTCAATCCATTATGGATGCTTTTCAAGGGGGGCCTGTCGGGTTAGACACGCTTGCTTCCACAATTGGAGAGGAATCACAAACGATTGAGGATGTTTACGAGCCATTTTTACTACAACAAGGATTTATCCAACGCACGCCAAGAGGACGTGTTGTTACTGCAAAAGCTTACCAGCATTTCAATCGGGAGGTGCCTAGCACTTGACCGATTTCGGTAAAATGCTTATTGTAATAGGGGTTATACTAATAGTAATTGGTTTACTATCTGGTATTGTTGGTAAATTACCTGGAGACATTAGTTTTAAAAAAGGAAATGTGTCATTCTATTTTCCGATTATGACTTCCATTTTAGTAAGTATCGTTTTATCTATTATTTTTATTATTATTAGTAAGTTTCGTTAGATAGGAGTAAACAATGAACATAAATGATTTTGATTTTGATTTACCTGAGCACTTAATCGCACAAACACCACTTAAAGATCGTACGTCATCTAAATTATTAATAATGAATAGAGAAGAACAAGCTATCTCACATCATAGATTTAGTGACATCATAGATTATATTCAACCAGGTGACTGTCTCGTCCTTAACGATACAAAAGTATTGCCTGCACGGCTATATGGTTCAAAAAAAGAAACGGGTGCAAAAATTGAAGTACTTCTGCTTCATCAGCAAGAAGGGGATGAATGGGAAGTACTAGTGAAACCTGCTAAAAAAATAAAGGCAGGGTCTGAAATTACTTTTGGTGATGGGAAATTAACTGCAATTTGTACAGAAGAAAAAGAGCATGGAGGTAGAATGCTCCAATTTAGTTACAACGGTATTTTTTTAGAAGTGTTGAATGAACTTGGTGAAATGCCTCTTCCTCCATATATTAAAGAACAGCTACCAGATCAAGAGCGCTATCAGACTGTTTATGCACGAGAAGAAGGATCCGCAGCTGCTCCTACAGCAGGCTTGCATTTCACTCAGGAATTATTAACTCAATTAAAAGCTAAAGGCGTAAAGATTGCTTTTTTAACTTTACACGTGGGATTAGGAACGTTTCGCCCTGTTAGTGTCGATACAATTGAGTCGCATGATATGCATGCTGAATTTTATCAAATGGCACAAGAAACAGCTGATATGATAAATGAAGTGAAACAAAGCGGTGGGAAAGTTATTTCTGTTGGTACAACATCGACACGTACTTTAGAAACTATTGCGAGGGATAACGACGGGAAGCTTGTAGCTGCTAGTGGTTGGACAGATATTTTTATTTATCCACCGTATCAATTTCGGGCAGTAGATGGATTAATCACTAACTTCCATTTACCAAAATCAACATTAGTAATGTTAGTTAGTGCATTTGCAACAAGAGATTTCGTTATGGAAGCCTATCATGAAGCAATCAAACAGGATTATCGTTTCTTTAGTTTCGGTGATGCAATGCTTATTCTATAATCTTGAATGTAAAAAGAGAGGAACAAACAATGGAAGCTATTCGTTATGAATTAATTAAAACATGTAAACAAACAGGCGCAAGACTTGGAAAGGTGCATACACCACATGGTTCATTTGAAACTCCAATGTTCATGCCTGTGGGTACATTAGCTACAGTGAAAACAATGAGCCCAGAAGAATTAGAAGAAATGGGTGCTAAAATTATATTATCTAACACCTATCACTTATGGTTACGTCCGGGAGAGGATATAATAAAAGAAGCAGGTGGATTGCATAAATTCATGAATTGGGATGGTGCAATATTAACTGATTCTGGAGGGTTTCAAGTTTTTAGTTTGAGTGATTTGCGTGAAATTGAAGAAAAAGGTGTTCATTTCCGTAATCATATTAGTGGTGAGAAGTTATTTTTATCACCTGAAAAAGCAATGAATATCCAGAATGCACTTGGTTCGGATATTATGATGGCATTTGATGAATGCCCACCATATCCAGCAGAACATAAGTACATGAAAGACTCTGTTGAACGAACAAGTAGGTGGGCGGAGCGCTGTTTACAAGCGCACGAAAGACCAAGTGACCAAGGGTTATTTGGGATTGTGCAAGGTGGGGAGTATGAAGATTTAAGACGTTTAAGTGCAAGCGATCTAACATCTATGGATTTCCCTGGTTATGCCATTGGTGGACTTTCAGTTGGAGAACCCAAAGATGTCATGAATCGTGTTCTTGAATTTACAACACCTTTATTGCCGAATAACAAGCCGCGTTATTTAATGGGGGTAGGTTCACCGGATTCATTGATTGATGGTGCGATACGCGGAGTGGATATGTTTGACTGTGTACTTCCAACTCGAATTGCAAGAAATGGTACGTGCATGACTTCAAATGGACGTCTGGTGGTTCGTAATGCAAAATATGCGCGCGATTTCTCACCAATTGATCCAAATTGTAATTGTCATACGTGTAGAAATTACTCGCGGGCATACATTCGTCATCTAGTAAAATCAAATGAAACATTCGGATTAAGATTAACTACTTATCATAATCTATATTTTCTGTTAGAATTAATGGGGCAAGTACGCAAAGCGATAAAAGAAGATCGTCTTGGCGATTTCAGAGAAGAATTCTTTGAACAATATGGTTTTAACAAGCCTAATGCTAAAAACTTTTAATGAAAGGAGGCGAAAAGTTTGCAAGCAATCGCAGGTTTACTACCATTTATACTAATGTTTGTGATTTTTTATTTTCTTTTGATTCGTCCACAACAAAAACGTCAAAAGCAAGTAAAACAAATGCAAGATAGTTTACAAAAAGGTGATAAAATTATTACCATTGGCGGAATGCACGGTACAGTGCACGCTATTGATGAAAACGCAATTGTGATTGATGTACATGAAGGCACAAAGCTTACATATGATCGATCAGCTATTAGAGAAGTTGTCTCAAAAAATGAACAAGAATAGTTTATGATTAAGAGATAACAAAAACGAGCACCCCTACAGGTTAGATGAACCATTCTAAACTTGTAGGGGTGTTTTTATAATGGATTGGAAATTAGTTAGCTCGGATAATTTAATATCAACTACGCTTAGTTGTATTTTTCCCTAACTTGCTACCTGAAAAAATCGTATCTGTTGTCTATCGACCCCAAATTGTCATGAAACAGTTTAATTGTGCTCAAAAGTGTTACAATTCGAACTATTGCTCGAATTTATCATATCTTAACTATTTTTTCTCTTAATATTTACACCAATCACACCACCGATTATACCTGCTAATAAGAATCCTCCGTGATAGAGTAATTGTATCCAAGAGAAAGATTGTTGCAAGCCAAGGTATTGATATAAGAATACAAATAGGCTAAAACCTAAACTAGTTAATAAACCAACAAGCCAACCTTTCTCCCCAGTTTTAAGTCCTGCAAAAATACCGCCGCTTAAAAATGCAATGATACTAATTACGGTTGTAGTTTGTGAGAGTGTTGATGCTCCCAAGCTAGTGAAGCGAAGTAATAAAGATAAAATAATACTTGCTACAATCATTAGTGTTAAAATTGTTAGCCATCCGTACAATAAACCGTTTAACTGTTTCTTCATGCATATTCCCCTTTCTTGCTTGTCCTTTAATAAAGAATATGCAAAACCAGGTTAATTAGAATAAAATACTTTTAAATTAATACATATATGGATAGAGCAGTTGATTTTAAATCTTCTTAAAACCTAAAAGAGGAGCGGATTTCATTTGGGGCCCATCATTGCGATATCAATATTCATTGTTTGTTATGCTTTTATTATTTCAGAAAAAATAAATCAAGCTCTAATTGCACTTTTAGGTGGGATATTGCTCTTACTAACAAAAATTTATACGTTAGAAGACGCATTTACAAATTATATTGACTGGGAAACTATTGCACTATTGTTCTCTATGATGGTACTTGTATCCATTACTAAAAAGACGGGAATTTTTTCATTCATAGCAATCTATTTTGCACAAAAGGTAAAAGGAGAACCGACCGCATTACTAGTTGGAACAGCACTGTTAACAGCAATTGGATCAGCGTTACTAGATAATGTTACGACTGTATTATTATTTGTTCCGATTATGTTTACAATTATTAGAATTCTTCATCTTCCATCATTCCCCTATATATTAATTATTATTTTTAGTTCGAATATTGGCGGGACGGCTACACTTATTGGTGATCCCCCAAATATTATGATTGGACAAGCTGTCGAACATCTTAGTTTTATATCGTTTGTAAATCATTTAGGACCTGTTGTACTTATTATATTTACCTGCATGATAACTTTCTTTTCTTTTAATTTTCGTAAGCAATTAAAAAGAAAGCCAGAAGCAGTGAAAGAGCTGTTACAAATGAATCCGTCTGCTTATGTAAAAAAAACACCGATGGTTTACCAATCGATTATTGTTTTATGCCTAACAATTTCAGGCTTCTTATTACATCCATTCCTTCATATTGACATAACAACTGTTGCGGTTAGCGGAGCGATTTTACTCATGTTGTTAACCGAGAAAGAACTATCAACAGAAAAGGTATTTCAAGAAGTAGAATGGATTACATTATTTTTCTTTATCGGACTTTTTATGCTTGTAGGAGGTTTAGAAGAGGTTGGTGCAATTGATGAATTGGCACGTTATATTATTTGGATAACGTCAGGTGATTTGCCCCTTACTGCAATTTTACTTTTATGGATTTCTGGCTTAGTTTCACAAATAATTAATAATATTCCGTTTGTTGCCGCAATGATTCCAGTTATTCAAGAATTTCAAACCTATGGAATGGCAAATGTTGACCCGTTATGGTGGTCTTTGGCATTAGGCGCATGTTTGGGTGGCAATGGAACATTAATTGGTGCCTCGGCAAATGTAGTTGTTGCTGGAATGGCTGAGGCGGAAGATGAAGGAATTGGCTTTATGCAGTTTTTAAAGTATGGCATTCCTTTAGTAGTATTTTCATTAATCGTGTCTAGTGCATACGTTTATGTACGTTATTTGATTCCTTTTTTACAAAAATTTTAAATCATATTAGAAACTTAGAGGATATTAAAAAAAGAAAGGGTGAAGCTAGGTAAAGAGGGGTGAACATAACATGGACATTGAAATAGGAAAAATAATTTTCAGAACAATTTTTACGTATAGTATGATTGTTCTTGTTTTTCGTTTAATGGGAAAAAGAGAAATAGGCGAATTAAGTCTTTTAGATATTGTCGTTTTCATAATGGTGGCTGAAATAGGTGCATTTACTATTGAAGAACCGAAACGGCAATTAATTGAAGCGATCATACCAGTAACTATTTTACTTCTTATTCAACGATTGATTGCTTATACTTCTTTAAAAAGCAAAAAATTTAGAGATTGGTTTGAAGGAAAACCCTCTGTAATTATTTCGTATGGAAAAATAGATGAATATGAGATGAAAAAACAGCGTTATAATTTAAATGACTTAATGCAGCAATTAAGGGAGAATGGAACAAGAAGTATTGAAGACGTTGCTTTTGCCATTTTGGAGCCTTCGGGAAAATTGTCTATTTTTGAGCAAGATGAAGGTGGAAGTGAGGGAGATGTTTATCCTTTAGTAATGGATGGAGAGATTCAAGAGCTAAGCTTGAAAAAGATAAACAAGTCAGAAGCCTGGTTAATAAAACAACTAAACACAAAAGGATATCCATCCGTAGCCGAGATATCCTTTTGTTCGATAAACGCAGAGGGAGATTGGTATATTGATCTAAAAAACGAACGCCGCTAATCAATTAACTTCTGAATGAAAGGGATTTGACGTAATTCATCTTTTGTTATAAATCGCAAAAGGAAAAGGAAAAAAATATACATTATGAAAATTATACTAAGTAAGCTAAGAAATGCTTGTAAGCTAGATGAGTAGGACGGTATAATATGCTTTAACACATAGCTTACAAACCAAGTCGTTACAACTAACAAAATCATTCTCAATATATCTAGAGAAGGAATGCGAAATTTAGCAACTTTATACAATGTAGCTAAATGCAAAAAGGTTCCTAATACAAACCCAGTTGTAACTGAAATAGCTGCTCCCATAATGCCATAGGTGGGATTCGTTGTTAGTGTAATTAATAGAATAAATTTAACCGTTGTACTAATTATATTATTCCACATGGCGGGTTTCGCATAGTCTAATGCTTGGAGAGCTGCATTCAACGGGAATTGAATATATAACAATAGAAAGAAAGGTGCCATAAGGATCAAAAATCGACTGGCACTACTTGTTCCATACATGTACATTAAGATGGGCTCAGCAAACATGGTCAAAATAACAGTGGCAATCGCTCCAGAAGCAAAGGAAATACGTATTGCTTGATGTATACGATAATGAACTAAGTTATGTTGTTTTTTTGCTTCAGCCTCACTAATATTCGGTATTAATGCAATAGCTAGTGAATGCGTAATGAATGTAGGCAAGAACAGTAGTGGAATCGCATAACCAGTTAATGCACCGTATTGTTTAGTCGCGACTGCTGTTTGAATTCCTGCAATCGCTAGGCTTTGAGAAACGAGAATAGGCTCTAAAAAATTTGAAACAGAACCAACAAGTCTACTGCCGGTACTCGGTAATGCAATAGAAAGTAAAGATTTTAATGTATCCTTACCTGACGATAAATAAGAGAAGAATCGATGGTGTAATGTGATTCTTTTATGAAAACGAAACATTCTAAGCATAAAGAGCAATGAAATTAATTCGCCTATAATGACAGAGATCATTGCACCACACGCTGCGAATTCAATCCCATACGGAAGCAAAAGTTTGACAAAAAAAGCAACACAAGATATTCTAACAATCTGTTCAATGACTTGTGCATAGCTTTGTGGTTTCATATTTTGTCTACCTTGAAAATAACCACGAATAACAGAAGCAATCGCACTAATTGGAACCATTGGAGTAATTGCAAGCAATGGGTATAGTGTTCGTTCATCTGTTAAGAAATGCTTTGCAATTAAAGGTGCACTTACAATCATTCCGATCGTAAACACAATACTCAACGTCCCAGTAATTGCTAGAGAGATGATTAATATTTTTTTTATTTGTCGTGTATTATTATTAGCTTCTGCTTCCGCAACTCGCTTAGAAATAGCAATCGGTAATCCGAATTGTGATAAAGTATAAATTAAGAATAAAGTGGGAAGGGCCATGTTATATAGTCCGATTCCTTCTTCGCCCATTAATCGTGCGACAACAATTCGATTGATAAAACCTAATAATCTTGTAATTAATCCAGCTAAAACTAGAATAAGTGTACCTTTTACAAATGATTGCTTTGTCATTATTGCCAATCCTACCTTCTCAAAGAAATAAAATTCCTATACAATGATGTATATGCACATAAGTTGGTCAAGCATGACAAGCAACTATAATTTACATAATATAAGGGAGAGCGATTGTATTGGCTATAACTAGAAAAGTAGACGATTGGCGCGCGTTTTTATCCGTTGTGTTAGAGAGTAAGACAGAAGAATTTAAGTTAATGGGTTATAAAGATACTACAGATGATATAGTGTGGCAATGTTTAAAACAAAAAGTGTGGAAAGGTAACCCAGAGAAACGTTTATATCAAGTTGTTGAGGATATTTTACATTTAAATACGAATAAATACATGAGCTTTTTGACTGTTGAATCTTATAAACAAGATGATTTAATGGCGTCCATTGCAGCACTCACTGAAAACGAAGGACAAGATGACTGAATTTCTAATTGACATTAGCACTTATTGGTAGCATAATACGTTTGAAACTAAAAAAACGGAATAGGAAAAGACTTGCTTGATTTTAAAAAGTAATCAAGCAGAGGAGGCGTAATACATATGGTGAAACGAGGCAGAATAATTGCCTTTTTTCTAATTGTACTAACACTTATTGGGACAATTGGAACGACAATAACTGGAATTACAAAAGACATGAAGCTTGGTTTAGATCTTCAAGGTGGAGTAGAAATATTGTATGAGGTCGAACCACTGAATAAAGAGCAAGAGATAAATATAGAAGTACTTGAGGCTACGGTTGAATCGCTGAGACAACGTGTAGACGTTCTTGGGGTTAGTGAACCTAATTTCAATATAGAAGAGCCTAACCGGATAAGAGTACAGCTAGCAGGTATTGAAAATGAAGATGAGGCAAGAGAACTTTTATCTACTTCTGCAAGGTTATCCTTTAGAGATGTCGAAAATAAGGAATATTTAGATGGGTCAGATATTGTAGAGGGAAGCGCAAGGCAGGATTTTGATCCTCAAACGAATCAACCCATTGTAACAGTAGAGTTTAAGAGTACATCAGCCTTTGGTGATGCTACACGCGAAATTATGAATGATCCTAATTTGGATAATCGCATTGTCATCTGGATGGATTACCAAGAAGGAGACTCATTTGAAGCAGAGGCATCAAAAGCAGATCCGAAGTATATTTCAGCACCTGGATTTAAAGAGGTTTTAAACAATAAAAATATAATGATTTCAGGTAATTTCACTGTTGAATCAGCAAAACAGCTAGCAGATATATTAAACGCTGGCTCTTTACCAGTAAACTTGGTGGAGAAATATACGACATCTGTCGGTGCTCAGTTTGGGCTTCAAGCAATGGATAAAACAATCTTTGCTGGAATGCTTGGTGTAGCATTTATATTCTTATTTATGATTGCATATTACCGCTTTCCAGGGTTTATTGCGGTTATATCATTAAGTTTATATATCTACCTTGTTTTACTTGTATTTGAACTTATGAACGGTGTACTGACATTACCGGGTATAGCAGCATTGATACTAGGTGTCGGTATGGCTGTTGATGCAAATATTATAACTTATGAACGAATGAAGGAAGAGTTAAAAGAAGGTAAATCAATCATGGCAGCCTTTAAAGCGGGGAATAGTAATTCATTATCAACTATTTTCGATGCAAATATAACCACATTAATCGCTGCTACAGTTCTATTTATATTTGGTACAAGCTCTGTAAAAGGGTTTGCGACATTATTAATAGTGAGTGTTATGTTAAGTTTTGTTACCGCAGTGTTTGGTGCGAGATTCTTCTTAAGCCTATGGGTGAAGAGTAGATACTTAAACAAACGCCCAGGTTGGTTTGGTGTAAAGCAATCAGAAATTAAAGATATTGCTGATTCAACCGAAATTGAACCGACTGTTTTCGGAAAACAATTTGATTTTGTGAAGCATCGAAAAAAATTCTTCTTAACATCAGGTGTATTAGTGGTAGCAGGCATAGCCTTCTTGAGTATATTTGGTTTGAACTTAGGAATAGACTTTACTCAGGGTTCACGTGTTGAAATAAATGCAGGGAATACAGTATCAGTAGAGGAAATAGAAAGTCATTTTGAAGAATTAACGTTAGAACCAGATAAAATTTCGCTTTCAGGAAATGATAATGAAATTGCTGTTGCTCGTTTTGATTCACAATTAGAAAAAGAAACAGTTGCAACAATTAAATCGCATTTTAATGATGCTTATGGCTCTGATCCTAATGTTAGTACTGTATCACCTGTAGTAGGGAAAGAGCTAGCTAAAAATGCAATGTTAGCTGTGCTATATGCATCAATTGGGATTATCATTTATGTAACGATAAGGTTTGAGTTTTATTTTGCTTTAACAGCAATTATTGCTTTATTACATGATGCGTTCTTTATTCTAGCTTTATTTAGTATTACTCAGCTGGAATTTGATATTACAATTATTGCCGCGATATTGACCATTGTGGGTTATTCGATTAATGATACGATTGTTACATTTGATCGAATTAGAGAAAACTTGAAGAAAAAGCAACGTGTTCGCTCTTTTGATGAGTTAGCTGCGATTGTAAATAAGAGTTTAATGCAAACATTGGGCAGAAGTATAAACACAGTATTAACTGTAATCGTTGCTGCGGTTATGTTGTATATCTTTGGTGCGGTATCTATTACCAATTTCTCTTTTGCATTAGTCGTTGGTTTGATCGCCGGAACATACTCTTCTCTATTTATCGCTGCACAATTATGGTTGGTTTGGAGAGGAAGAAATATCAAAGAAAAACCTATCGTTTATATTAAAAAGAAAAAAACTGACGGACCAGTAGTATAATAAAAGTTATATTATAGCTTTTGAAACAAAAAACAAACTCTCCTTAATTTGGTTTAAGGAGAGTTTTTCTGTGGAATAAATAAGCAAAAGAATAAAAAAATTTGCCGAACAAGCTAATATTAATTTGTGTTAAGGGGTGATTTTATTGAGAGGTCAAACATATATTATTTCTGCATTGGTTTTTGCACTCATTGTAGCTATTTTTGCTGTTATTAATGGTGATGCAGTAACCGTTAATTACTTATTTGGTACAGGGCAAGTACCTCTAATTCTTGTTATTCTTATATCGACGCTTTTAGGTGGATTAATCACAGGAGCATTCGGTTTGTTTCGTTTGTTAAAGCTACAACGAACGCTTCGTGTACTACAAAAAGAAAATGAAACATTAAAGGGAAACGCAATAGATGAATTAAGTGAGGATACATCGGTTAAGGATCAAACAAAGCCAGGCGAAGACAATTTGACACAAGATTGATTTAAATCGTAAAAAAGATAATAATTTATTTGAACCCCCTGACTGACTGCTGTATAATGAGTTGGTCAGGGGTGAATTTATGTTACAAAGCAAGGCAAATTGGAATTTTAAAAATGATGACATGAAAGCATTGACTAATAACGCCTTTCATGGATTAGGGTTACCCCCTTTAATTGAACATTTATTAATGAAGCGTGGTGTAGAAACGAAAGAAGATGCGATATCTTTTTTAGAACCAAACCTCGACCATTTATATGATCCATCACGATTAACTGATATTGATAGAGTGAGAGAACGTATTAATCAAGCGATTGATAATGGTGAAAGTATACTTGTTTTTGGAGATTATGATGCAGATGGTGTAACTGCTACTGCTGTTTTAATAGAAGCATTACGAGAATTAGGAGCTATGTGTGATTATTATATACCAAACCGATTCACAGAAGGATATGGTCCTAATGAACAAGCATTTCGTGAGGCACATAAACAAGGGTTTCAGTTAATTATAACTGTTGATACAGGTATTGCAGCTTTTGGTCCTGCTCAATTAGCTAAAGAATTAGGTATAGATTTGATTATAACCGATCACCATGAAGTTCAATCGGAATTACCAGAAGCTTATGCAATTATACATCCAAAAACATCTTCAGATTATCCTTTTAAGGAACTGGCTGGTGTGGGTGTTGCATTTAAATTAGCACATTATTTACTTGGTTATTTTCCAAAGCAATTTTTAGATTTAGTTGTAATTGGGACTATTGCAGATCTTGTTCCACTAGTAAATGAAAATCGTATTCTAGCTTTCCATGGTCTAAAAGCGATTAGCCAATCAAAACGTCCTGGTATCATCTCGTTAAAAAACATAGCTGGGATAACAAACGCCGTATCTGAAGAAGATATTGGTTTTTTAATTGGACCTAGAATCAATGCGGTTGGTAGGCTGCAGAGTGCTTACCCTGCCTTAGAGCTACTTTTATCTGAGGATGTAGAACAAGCTGAATCTATCGCAAAAGAAATCAACGAAATAAATCAAGAAAGACAAAAGATTGTAGGGAATATTACAGAAGAAGCGATTGGACATGTAGAAGAAAATATAGAAGCGAACAAACGGGTAATTGTTGTTGCTAAGGAAGGTTGGAATGAAGGAGTGCTAGGTATCGTCGCATCTAAACTCGTTCGTTTATATCAACGCCCGGCAATCGTTCTAACACTTCAACCTGATAAACAAAGAGCAAAAGGATCAGCACGTAGTATACCTGCTTTTGATCTGTTTGCAAATGGGATGGAAATAAAAGATTTGTTCCAGCAATTTGGTGGTCATTCTCAAGCAGCAGGTATGACTTTATCAATTGATTCTATTGCTCAAGTTAGGGATGAATTCAATCAGTTAGCTGAGCAAAAGTTGTCAGATGATGATTATAAAGAAAAGCTTGAAGTAGAAAAACAAATAGAATTGGATAACATTGATATTAAATTAGTCCAAACGTTAGACAAATTAGCCCCTTTTGGTATGGGCAATCCAAAGCCATTGTTTTATATAAAAGGTAAGCCGACCGAGTTACGCCAGATAGGTAGCAAACAAAATCACTTAAAAGCTATCTTTCAAGGTGAGAATGAACGAGTACAAGCTATAGGTTTTGGTATGGGTGAACTTTATCAACAAGTTAGTCCGCAAGCAGAAATGGAAGTTGTTGGTTTTCTGCAAATAAACGAATGGAATGGTAAAAAGAACACCCAAATCATGATGAAAGATATCGCTGTATCGGAATGGCAACTATTTGATTTTAGAGGATCAAAACTATGGGAAAAACAAGTTGCTAATTATGATCCGGAATCTACAGCAATTGTTACATTCCAAGCTGCTAATCATTCTTTCACTCTTCCATATAAACACTATCAATTAGATCAATTAAGAGAAGATGATGTGCATGATGGACTTAAAGAATATAAGACCATTATAATTGCTGATCTTCCAAGTGAACGTGAGGACATCCAATGGTTAATCCAATCGGTTTCTCCAGAAAACGTAGTTGTCAGTTATCATGTTTCGGATAATCAGCTATCACAGGCTTTTCCTAATCGAAATGATTTTAAATGGTTTTATGGTATGCTACTTAAACGAGGAGAATTTACGGTTTCAACTGATGTCCCTTTGTTGATTAAACATAAAGGTTGGAAAAAAGACAAAATTGAATTCATTATTAAGGTGTTTTCTGAATTAGAATTTGTTAAAATAAATGATGGGGTTCTAAGACCGATAGAACAACCATCAAAACGTGATTTAACTGAGTCTCAACTATATCAAAAAATGATAGAGCAAGCTGAAATTGAGAAGATAATGTATTATTCTACTTACCAAGAATTAAAAGATTGGTTAACAAGTCAAATGGAGCAACAAGGCTCGATTAAGGAGGAAATGATTTATGGATTATAAATCGTATATTACAGTAGTGGAAGATTGGCCAAAAGAAGGAGTTCAGTTTAAAGATATTACCACATTGATGGATAATGGAAAAGCATATAAATCAGCTGTAAATGAAATAGTAAAATATGCAGAAGAAAAGGAAATAGATCTTGTAGTAGGACCAGAGGCGCGCGGGTTTATCGTTGGTTGCCCTGTCTCATACGCACTAGAGGTAGGTTTTGCTCCTGTTCGAAAAGAAGGAAAGTTACCACGTGAAGTAATAAAAGTTGATTATGGTTTAGAATATGGAACGAACGTTTTAACTATTCATAAAGATGCTATTAAACCAGGACAACGTGTATTAATAACAGATGATTTATTAGCAACTGGTGGTACGATCGAAGCTACAATTAAATTAGTGGAAGAATTAGGTGGTATAGTTATTGGATGTGCCTTCTTAATTGAGCTTACATATTTAAACGGTCGTGATAAATTGGAAGGTTATGATATTCTTACATTGATGGAGTATTAAGTATAATTAGATAGAAAGGAGTGCCTTTTAGAAAAGGTACTCCTTATTTTACAATTATTACGCAAGAAATGTAGTAAAATGTTTAAAAGAATAGACTTAATTGATGGGAAAGCATTGTATCATTGTCAAAAATCTTTTATTATACTATGTAAAGTTATTATTATATATTAATTTTTCTAAATGAACTGACGGTAAAAAGGACAAAGGTGATAAAATGTCGAAGGATAATATTCTAACAGCTGAAGACGTAATTAAACAGGCATCTCAGTATCTTTCAAAAGAAGATACTGATTTTATTAGACATGCATATGAATATGCCGAAAAGTCGCATGCAAATCAATTTAGAAAATCGGGAGAACCGTATATTATTCATCCGATTCAAGTTGCAGGCATACTAGTTCATTTAGAATTAGATCCAGAAACAATTGCTGGTGGATTTTTGCATGACGTGGTAGAAGATACTGACACTACCGTAGCTATGATTGAGGAATCTTTTAATAGCGAAGTAGCCATGCTAGTAGATGGTGTGACAAAGCTTGGGAAGATTAAATACAAGTCAAAAGAAGAACAGCAAGCCGAAAATCATCGCAAAATGTTTATTGCTATGGCTAAGGATATAAGGGTTATCTTAATAAAATTAGCAGACCGCTTACACAATATGCGAACATTAAAACATTTACCTGCAGAAAAACAACGTCGCATCTCAAATGAAACATTAGAAATTTTTGCCCCGCTTGCGCATCGATTAGGTATATCTGCTGTGAAATGGGAATTAGAAGACACAGCTTTGCGCTACCTTAATCCTCAACAATATTATCGTATTGTTAATTTAATGAAACAAAAAAGACAAGAACGTGAGCATTATATCGAAGAAGTGATGAAGGAAGTTCAAAGTCAGCTGGAAGAAGTAAATATTCATGCTGATTTCTCTGGACGTCCCAAACACTTATATAGTATCTATCGTAAAATGGTTTTGCAAAACAAGCAGTTTAATGAAATTTATGACTTATTAGCGGTTCGAATTATTGTCGATAGTATTAAAGATTGTTATGCAGTATTGGGAATTATTCATACATGCTGGAAACCGATGCCCGGACGATTTAAAGATTATATCGCGATGCCTAAAGCTAATTTATATCAATCTCTCCACACAACCGTAATTGGACCAAAAGGCGCCCCGTTAGAAGTGCAAATTAGAACAAAAGAGATGCATGATATTGCCGAATACGGTATTGCAGCTCACTGGGCATATAAAGAAGGGCAAAAGCTAGAACAAGGAAAAGCGAATTCAGAAGAAAAGCTTGCTTGGTTCCGGGAGATCATAGAATGGCAGAATGAAACAAACGATGCTGAAGAGTTTATGGAATCATTAAAAGTTGATTTATTCTCAGATATGGTTTACGTTTTCACACCGAAAGGCGATGTAATTGAGTTGCCCGCCGGGTCTGTTCCTATTGATTTCGCTTATAAAATTCATACAGAAATCGGTAATCAAACGATTGGGGCAAAAATTAACGGTAAAATGGAACCATTAGATTATCAATTGAAAAACGGGGATATCGTCGAAGTAATGACATCAAAGCATTCCTATGGTCCTTCACGAGATTGGATCAAGATTACGCAAACATCTCAAGCAAAAAATAAAATTAAACAATTTTTCAAAAAGCAACAACGTGATGAAAACGTGGTTAAAGGTAAAGAAGCAATTGAAAAAGAAATTAAACAGCTTGGGTTTGAATCGAAAGAAGCAATGACTAATGAAGACTTGACTCGTGTAGCTAACCGATTTAATTTTGTTAGTATTGACGACATGTTTGCTGCCGTTGGTTATCAAGGGATTACAGCGTCACAAATTGCTACGCGATTAACTGAAAAACTAAGAAAAGAAGAAAAGAATCAAATTTTAGAACGAACGATTGAAGATGCACAAAAACAAACAGTTAAACCTAAATCCACCAAAAAGAAAGATACTGGAGTAAAAGTAGAAGGTATTGATAATCTGTTAGTGCGTTTAGCCAAATGTTGTAATCCCGTTCCTGGTGATGCTATTGTAGGCTATATTACGAAGGGACGCGGTGTATCCGTTCATCGTGAAGATTGCCCAAACATGCAAACAGAACAAGTAGATCATCGTTTACTAAATGTAGAATGGGAAGATACAGGTGCACAGTCGAAGCAATATCATGTTGATCTTGAGATATCAGGATATGATCGACGTGGCTTATTAAATGATGTACTACAAACAGTGAATGAAATGCGTACAAACATAATCGCTGTAAGTGGTAGGTCCGATCGAAATAAAATGGCCGTCGTGAACCTTACGATATTAATCCATAATATTGATCATCTTCGAAAGATAGTTGAACGATTAAAGCAAATCAAAGACGTATATACAGTAGAAAGAGTGGTTCAGTAGTATAAAGGGGTTTTTAATAAATGAAAGCAGTTATTCAACGTGTATCACATGCTAGTGTACGTGTAGACCAAGAAACAGTTGGGAAAATAGATGAAGGTATCTTAGTGCTATTAGGTGTAGCTGACGATGATACTGAGGCTGATGCAGATTATTTAGTAAATAAAGTTGTTCATTTAAGAATTTTTGAAGATGAAAATGAAAAAATGAATTTATCCTTACTTGATAAAAAGGGAGGGCTATTGTCTGTATCCCAATTTACACTGTACGGAGATACTCGCAAAGGGAGACGCCCTAACTTCATGCGTGCCGCACGCCCGGGGATTGCACAACAACACTATCAATACTTTAACGAACAAGTTAAGCAAGCAGGAATAACTGTAGAGACAGGTGTTTTTGGAGCGATGATGGAAGTGGATAGTGTGAATGACGGTCCAGTTACTTTAATTATCGATAGTAAAGAAAAATAGTTAGTGGGCGTATGATCCCCTCTAACTATTTTTTTATTTTATCCATGATCAATTTGAACTGTGGAAAAAATATCGCTGCAATCCTGCTATAATTCCTCTACTAAGTTTTTGTTGGTAAGTATTCGTTTGTATTCGTTCTTCTTCAGACGCATTGGAGATGAAACCGAGTTCTAATAATAGCGAAGGAGTATGATTTGTACGTAATACTTGAAAATCACCAAATTGTGCAGCTCGGTCATCACTTCCTGTCGATTCAATCAAACCTTCATGAACATATGTTGCTAATAATTTGTCTTTATCATCATAATAATATGTTCCAATACCATTTGCACTAGGATATTGTGGTGTACTATTGTAATGAATACTCAGAAATACATCTGCTTCTTTAAAATTCGCATAACTTGATCTAGGTGTTAGTGAAATAAACCGATCATCAGATCTAGTCAAATGGACAATTGCCCCTAGCTGTTCTAAATAGTTCTTTATATTGTGTGCAGTTTCAAGTGTATAATCCTTCTCGTATAAATCACTTCTACCTGTTGCCCCAATATCTCTACCACCATGGCCAGCATCTATCACAATTACTTTTTGTTTTAAATTTGTTGTGAGAATTTCACTTTCAGCCTTATCTGTTAAGACAATTTCTTCGCTTTCAGAAGTGTTTTTTTCGTTTTGTTCTGAATTTTGATTATTTCGTTTTTCTATTTCTATAAACTCTTTTGCAACCCAACCTGTTCCATTAGAATATTCTATTTCAATCCACTCTTGTTTCTCGTCTATGTATGTGTAAGTTTCACCCTCATTTACCTCACCAATTACCTCATAGTCTAATCCAGGACCATTCCTAACACGTAAATCATTTGCTTTTATATTTACGTTTGCTGCATAGACAATGTTAGAAAAGGACACAATAAAAATAGTAAAGACGAGGAACCATATCCACTTGATCGGTTGTTTCATTTGTTATTCCTCCAGTTAAAATGTAAATATTTCTCTTCTAATCATAATAATCAACTAATTATAAGTCAAAAAAATATAAAATTAAAGGATGATAAGGTGATCACATGCGTAAATCAAACAAAATGAATATTTCTCAACAACATGACTCTGTTTTTGGAATTGATTTTCATCAATTTCTAACGTTAGAAGCAGATCGGAACAATTTAGAAATAGCAGAAGAATTAGGGATCTCATTGAAAGATGTTCACAAACTAAAAGAAAAGCTAAAACAATCTTGACAATTCAGGAACCAAACAGTATTATTATAAACAATTCTAATTTCTTATTTAACCAAAACCAATGAGGGAAATAGTAATTTAGATAGGTGAGGAAAGAGAGAGAAACCCATCGGCTGAAAGGTTTCTTGCTTAACGTCTAAATGAAGGACATTCCGTAGGTGTTGTATTGAAAAGTAGATTGAGTAAATACAACCGTAATAACAGGCGTTAACTGTTAAAGTGGGAATACGGCTAATAAATGTATTTCAACTAGGGTGGCAACACGGGTTAGCTCTCGTCCCTTTTTTAGGGACGGGAGTTTATTTATGTTTATTTGAATTGGCAGAAAAATCTAATTTTTTTATGATAGATTGTTTTTTAATGAAGGAGGAACTATAAATTGATTAATTTACCGCGTGGAACACAAGACTTGTTACCGGAACAAACACAGAAATGGCAGTATGTTGAAGAGCAGTTTAAAGCACTATGCCATACATATAACTATAAAGAAATTCGGACACCAATTTTTGAGCATACAGAGTTATTTCAAAGAGGTGTCGGGGATACAACAGACATTGTACAAAAAGAAATGTACACCTTTAAGGACCGAGGGGATCGAAGCTTGACTCTTCGTCCAGAAGGAACTGCATCTGTAGTAAGAGCTTTTGTTCAACACAAAATGTTTGGCAATCCAACCCAACCAACCAAACTGTTTTATATTGGGCCAATGTTTAGATATGAACGTCCACAGCAAGGAAGAATGAGACAGTTTGTTCAGTTTGGAGTAGAAGCGCTAGGAAGTGCGGATCCAGCAATAGATGCTGAAGTAATGGCTTTAGCGATGAATTTATATCAGACATTGGGGCTTAAATCGTTGAAGCTAGTTGTAAACAGTCTAGGTGATAATGAAAGTAGAGCAAATCATAGAGAAGCATTAGTTAATCACTTCGAGCCTCATGCACATGAATTATGTAGTGATTGTCAACTTCGCTTACAAAAAAATCCGCTACGTATATTGGATTGTAAAAAAGACAAGGATCACCCAAGTATGAAGACCGCACCATCTATTTTAGACCACTTAAACAACTACTCAAAAACATACTTTGAGCAAGTAAAAGCTTATTTGGACCAAATGGGGATTGAGTATGTAGTAGATCAAAACTTGGTTCGAGGTTTGGATTATTACAACCATACAGCTTTTGAAATTATGAGTAATGCAGAAGGTTTTGGTTCGATTACCACACTATCTGGTGGTGGACGCTTTAATGGATTAGTAGAAGACTTAGGTGGACCTGAAACACCAGGAATTGGTTTTGCTTTGAGTGTTGAACGTTTATTGATGGCATTGGAAGCAGAATCTGTTATATTACCTATTGATGAAGCGTTGGATTGTTATTTTGTTGCCTTGGGTGAAAAAGCCGAGAAAAAAGCGGTTGAACTAGTATATACGCTAAGAAATGCTGGTATTCAAGTGGACAAGGATTATCAAGGGAAAAAATTCAAAGCGCAGTTTAAAGCTGCTGACAGATTAAAAGCCAAGTATGTCGTGATATTAGGGGACGAGGAATTGGAAAATAATGTGGTGAATGTGAAAGAAATGTCCACTGGAAAACAAGAACAAGTAAAAATAGATGAAATTGATTCTACATTGAAGCGTTTCGTTCAAGGAGGTATTAGTTAAATGCAGCAAACAAGACAATTAGCTGGTGAAATTAGAAAATCTGATGTTGGTAAAAAAATATGTTTAAAAGGATGGGTGCAGAAAAGACGTGATTTGGGTGGATTGATTTTCATTGATTTACGTGATCGTTCTGGCATTGTACAGATTGTTTTTAATCCGACATTTTCAGAGTCTGCTTTAACAATTGCTGAATCCGTAAGAAGTGAATATGTGATTGAAGTAAATGGAGAAGTGGTGGAACGTAGTGTAGATACAGTGAATGATAAAATGACTACAGGACAGGTTGAGGTAGTGGTATCTGAAATTACAGTTTTAAATGAAGCGAAGAATCCACCTTTCTCTATTTATGAGGACAAAGATATCGCAGAGGAATTACGCTTGAAATATAGATATTTAGATTTACGAAGACAATCTATGCAACAAACATTCCTTTTAAGACATCAAATGACACAAGTGATTCGTCAATTTTTAAATGAGGAAGCATACTTAGAGATGGAAACACCGATGTTAACCAAAAGTACACCAGAAGGGGCGCGTGATTATTTAGTTCCTAGTCGTGTTCATCCGGGACACTTCTACGCATTACCACAGTCACCGCAATTATTTAAGCAGTTGATCATGGTAGGTGGATTTGAAAGATATTATCAATTCGCACGTTGTTTCCGTGATGAAGACTTACGCGCTGATCGTCAGCCAGAGTTTACACAGGTTGATATCGAAACATCCTTCATGTCGAGTGATGAGATAATGGCAATGACAGAGCGAATGATGAAAAAGATGATGCTCGAGGTGAAAAACACAGAGATTACATTACCATTCCCACGATTGAGTTATGATGAAGCGATGGCTCGCTATGGTTCTGATAAACCAGATACAAGGTTTGATATGGAGCTCATCGATGTATCAGGTGTAGTGAAAGATTCAGGATTTAAGGTATTTAACAGTACAGTACATTCAGGTGGAAAAGTAAATGCGATTAATGTTAAAGGACATGCATCCTCTTATTCACGTAAAGATATAGATAAATTAACTGAGTTTGTAAATGTTTATGGTGCAAAAGGGTTAGCTTGGTTAAAAGTAGAAAGTGAAGGATTAAAAGGACCAATTGCTAAATTCTTCTCAGAAGAAGAGCAATTATCAATTATTAAAACATTACAGGCAGAAGAAAACGACTTATTACTATTCGTTGCTGATAAACAATCTGTCGTGTATGATAGCTTAGGCGCATTACGATTGAAGTTAGGTAAAGAATTAAATCTAATTGACGAAAACCAGTTTAATTTCTTATGGGTTACAGATTGGCCATTGCTTGAATATGATGAAGATGCAGGAAGATATTTCGCAGCACACCATCCATTCACAATGCCTGCCAATGAAGATTTAGAGAAGCTTAGTACAAATCCTGAACAAGTGAAAGCACAAGCATATGATTTAGTTTTAAATGGCTTTGAGCTCGGTGGAGGTTCATTGAGAATTCACAAAAAAGAGATTCAGGACAAAATGTTTGAAGTATTAGGATTTTCAAAAGAGGAAGCGGATCAGCAGTTCTCATTCTTACTAGAAGCTTTACAATATGGTACACCACCTCATGGAGGTATTGCACTTGGTTTTGACCGTTTAGTCATGTTATTAGCAGGAAAATCTAACTTGCGTGATACCATTCTGTTTCCAAAAACAGCTTCAGCAACGGATCCATTAACAGAAGCTCCGGGTAATGTAAGTGTTGAACAATTGAATGAATTAAGCCTTTCTGTACAGTATAAAAATACAGAAGACGAAGAATAGAAACGCTTACAATTTAACTTGAATTTAATTTATTTTTATGCTAAGATACAAATATAAGTTAATACAAAGTAATGCACATTCCTGATGTGTTCGTTGAATTATTAATGTTTTGACCGAACATTTATAATATTGGGAGCTTGACGTTTTTATGTTGCGTACACGCCTATTGTTGGACGTATAATGCATAAAACAAAGCACCCACCTGCGAAGAGCGGGCCAAAACTTTTAAGTAAGACGGCACGATCGGGATTGCATTACTATACATAAAAAAACGTACCCTTTAAGGTACGTTTTTTGTCTGTTTAAAATTTATTTATTAGAGAGCCATTAAAGAGTGGAGGTTCAATTTTTGTTATCTAGCTACTTGTTCAAGGTTTCCGTTCTTCTCCATACGAAATTTAGGGATAGTAGCATCCTCTTGATCTTGAAATACAACCATTTTTCGAGCTCTGTCCATAATTTGTAGGAAAGCTTGATAATCTGTTTGTACCGTTTCTAATTGTTTTTCCAAATGCTTTATCTCTTTTTGTAACTTCTCGTTTTCATTGTGTAAATGATCACGTTCTTGCTCTGCTTTTTGTAGACTGTTTCTAGAAAGCATTGAATCTTGCATTTCTTTTTGGAGCGTTTTTAAATATTGAATAACTTGATTTAAGTTCAATTCTTGTGCTTCGTTGGATATTTCGTTTGATACGTGAGAATGAGCACTAAATGTCTTTTCATTTTCTTGCTCTAACAAACCATTATCTAAATGAAAGGAACGATTTAATTGATTCTGCTGTTTAGCAATACTTCTTTTCTTCTCTTTTCGCTGTCTTTTTGCAATAGAGACTGCTTGTTCATAACGTTGTCTAATTTCGGCATTCCAACGAAAACCACAAGCTGCTGAAGTTCGATTTAATTTATCACCAACCTCTTCAAACGCGTTTAACTGTGTACTGCCTTCACGTATATGCCTGAGTACTGTTTCAGCAAGTAATAGATCATCCTCGTGTGACCAGGCGTCTTGTCTTACCTTTGCCAATTGTTTCACTCCTTAACTCTTTTCTATCTAGTAACTTCTAATATAAAGCTAGTTACTGGACTAGAACTTATATTGTTTTTTACTAGTATGTTCAGAAATGATTGGCAATATACAAAACTTAATTTAAATTGTCATAGATTTGTTTAAAAGCACGTTCTACCTTACTTGTTTCTTTTGGTTGATAGTACTTCTTATTTTTAAGATTATCAGGTAAGTATTGTTGTTTCACCCAACCACTTTCAAATTGATGAGGATATTGGTAATCAACTCCTCTTCCTAATTGCTTAGCTCCTTGATAGTGCGCGTCTTTAAGGTGTGCTGGGATGTCCCCGAAATCTCCTTGACGTATATCAGATAAGGCTTGATCGAGTGCTGTGTAAGCTGAATTAGATTTTGGTGATAAACACAGTTCTACAATTGCGACAGATAAAGGAATGCGCGCTTCTGGGAATCCTAAACGTTCGGCTGCCTCCACTGCTGCTAGGGCTCGAGGTCCTGCTTGTGGATTTGCAATACCGATATCTTCATAAGCACAAACAACCAGTCTACGAGCGATACTTTCTAAGTCTCCGGCTTCAATCAATCTACTTAAATAGTGAAGTGCAGCATTGACATCACTACCACGGATTGATTTTTGGAATGCTGATAGTACATCATAGTGAGCATCACCATTTTTATCGTGTGAAAAACTCTTCTTTTGCATGCATGCTTCGGCTACTTCAAGTGTAATCTGAATAATTCCCTGTTCATCTTTGGGAGTGGAATATGCAGCGAGCTCAAGACCATTTAGAGCAGCGCGCAAATCTCCATTAGCAGCATGAGCGAAATGGGAATAAGCATTAGCGGTAATATTTAACAAAATGTTACCTAATCCATTCTCTTTATCCATTGCAGCTCGTTCTATTGCCACTTTTACATCGCTTGGTTGAAGTCTTTCTAATTCGAATAAATGTACACGACTTCTTATCGCAGGGTTGATTGAATGAAATGGATTGCTTGTTGTACATCCAATTAAAGTAATTAAATTGCTTTCTACATGTGGTAATAAAAAGTCTTGTTTTGCTTTGTCTAATCGATGAACTTCATCTAATACGACGACAAGCTGTCCAAACATTTTTGCTTCTTCTACAACTATTTCCATGTCCTTCTTTTTATCTACCACCGCATTTAATAATTTATATTTTATGTTTAGACTTTTGGCAAGGGCTATTGCCATTGATGTTTTACCTGTTCCTGGTGGTCCGAATAAAATCATAGAAGACAACCGATTTGCCTCGATCATTCTTCTAATCATTTTACCTTCATTTACAAGATGGTGTTGACCAATAATATCGTTAATATGAGCAGGCCTCATTCGATAAGCTAAAGGGTTGTTTACCACGATATATGCACTCCTTCGATCTATCATTGACTTGACTTATAATTGATAAATAGCTAAAATATAAATTTGTTTTTAAGCATTCTATTTAGTTATTTTCTCTAGCGTACTGATAACCTTTTGAAAATGCAAGAATAATACGATTCATGCTATAATAAAAGATAGTGTATTTCATACTATTTTAAACGGTTATCATATATTGCTTGTTTTGAAAAAACGATATTTAAATAAATAGTATTAAACGATTTTTAACAGGAAAGTGTTAATAGAGGAGTGTTATGGTGAAAATATCTACAAAGGGTCGTTATGGACTAACTATTATGATCGAATTAGCCAAACGTGTTGGAGAAGGGCCTATTTCCTTAAAAACAATCGCTAATGAAAAAGAGCTATCTGAACATTATTTAGAACAATTAGTACCTCCTTTGCGAAATGCTTGTTTAGTGAAGAGTGTTCGCGGGGCGTATGGTGGCTATATGTTAGCTAAAGATGCTAAAGATATTACTGCTGGAGATATCATCAGAATCTTAGAAGGACCAATTACACCTGTAGAGGGAATTGAAGATGAAGAGCCTGCAAAGCAAGCGTTATGGATAAGAGTACGTGATGCAGTGAAAAATGTATTAGATACGACGACATTGGATGATTTGTCTAAGTTTGATGAAGAAGATCAACAAGGTCAAGATCCGTACATGTTCTATATTTAAATGAAAATAACTAGTCAGTTTACAATAGAAAGAAGGCGTAACAGATGGAGCCAATTTACCTTGATCATGCAGCAACTACACCTATGCATCCAGATGTGATAAAGGAAATGAACCACACAATGGAAACTACGTTTGGTAATCCATCTAGTGTGCATTATTTTGGAAGGAAAGCTCGAAAATATCTTGATGAGGCTAGACGTGTCGCTTCAAATAGTATCGGAGCAAATGAAAAGGACATTATCTTTACTAGTGGTGGAACTGAAGCAGACAACATGGCTTTATTAGGCACAGCACTTGCTAATAAACAAAAAGGAAATCATATTATAACAACTGAAATTGAACACCATGCTACACTGCATGCAATTCAGTACTTGGAACATCAAGGGTTCGAAGTAACGTATTTACCAGTGAACGAAATGGGACAAGTAATTGTTGAGGACGTTGAAAAAGCACTTACAGATGAAACCATTCTTGTATCTATAATGATGGTAAATAATGAAACAGGTGCGATTCAACCGATTGAACAAATTGGTAAGCTACTTCAAGAACATCAAGCATATTTTCACACGGATGCAGTACAAGCTTATGGTCTACTTTCTATCAATGTGCAACAGCTTGGTGTTGATTTATTGACTACTTCTTCCCATAAAATCAATGGTCCAAAAGGTATTGGATTTCTATATGTGAAGCAAGGTGTGCATTTTGAAGCATTGCATCACGGGGGAGAACAGGAACGAAAGCGCCGCCCTGGAACAGAAAACATCCCTGCAATTGTTGGTTTTCAAAAAGCAATTGAACTGGCTGGTGCAGAAAGAAACGAGCGAACAGAGACATATAATTATTATAAACAATTATTTGTAGATAGTTTACAAGAAGCGGGTATTAAGTTTTCAGTTAATAGCTCAAAAGAAGTAATCCCTACGATCATAAATATTAGCTTCCCAGGTACGAATGTAGAAGCTTTATTAATGAACTTTGATTTAGATGGAATTGCAGCATCGAGTGGTAGTGCTTGTACTGCTGGTTCGGTTGAAGCCTCTCATGTATTATCAGCGATGTTTGGAAAAGGGAGCGAAAGAACACTTAATTCTATTCGTTTTAGCTTTGGAATTGCAAATAATGAACAACAAATAAAAACAGCAGCTAATCGTATAGCGAAGGTTGTAAATAGACTTAGAAAGTAGTGAGGTGACGAAAAATGACAGATAATAGTAATACACGTGTTGTAGTAGGAATGAGTGGGGGAGTAGATTCTTCTGTCACAGCCTTATTGCTTAAACAACAAGGATATGATGTGGTAGGTATCTTTATGAAAAACTGGGATGACACGGATGAATTTGGTGTTTGTACAGCTACAGAGGATTTTGATGATGTCGTTCGTGTTTGTAACCAGTTAGATATTCCTTATTATGCAGTGAACTTTGAAAAGCAATATTGGGATAAGGTGTTTACTTATTTCTTGGATGAGTACAAAGCAGGACGTACGCCAAATCCAGATGTTATGTGTAATAAAGAAATTAAATTTAAAGCATTTTTAGAACACGCCCTATCTCTAGGAGCGGATTATGTAGCGACAGGTCATTATGCACAAGTAAGAGAAGTGGATGGACGTTATGAAATGCTTCGTGGGGTAGATGATAATAAAGATCAAACGTATTTCTTAAATCAATTAACTTCTGATGTGTTAGCGAAAGTGATGTTCCCGTTAGGACATTTACCAAAAAAAGAAGTACGCCGAATAGCTAATGAACATGGTTTGGCAACAGCTACTAAAAAGGATAGTACAGGTATATGTTTTATAGGTGAACGTAATTTCAAGGAATTCCTTAGTGAATATCTACCAGCACAACCTGGGAAAATGAAAACAATGACTGGAGAAGACAAAGGTCAGCACGAAGGATTAATGTACTATACAATCGGACAAAGACAAGGATTAGGTATAGGTGGTCCAGGAGATCCGTGGTTTGTTGTAGGTAAAGATTTAGAAAAAAATGTTCTTTTTGTAGAGCAAGGGTATGCGAATGATTATTTATATTCTGATGGTTTAATTGCTACTGATGTAAATTGGATAAATGGCGCACCAACCGAAGCAATGGTTTGTACTGCCAAGTTTCGTTATCGTCAAAAAGATAGTAAAGTAACCGTTGTTCCAATCGATGATAATCGCGTGGAAGTCATATTTGATGAGCGAGAAAGAGCGATCACACCTGGACAAGCAGTTGTTTTTTATGATGAAGAAGTATGTCTAGGTGGGGCAACCATCGATGAAATCTTTAAAGATAAAGAAAAATTAAACTATGTAGGTTAATGAAGTACAGAACAGATGACGTTTCTGTTCTGTATTTTCATATCATTAGAGAGGTGAATGACTTTATGGAAGAAATGAATCAAGGTATTCAATATATGCAAGAAGGGAAATATCAAGAGGCAGCGCAATGTTTTAATGATGCTATTGAGAGTTCGCCAAATGATCCGGTCGGTTACATTAACTTTGGAAATTTATTAGTCCACATAAATGATTTTGATCGCGCTATTCGTTTTTTTCAAAAAGCGATTGCTTTAGATGAAACAGCTGCAACAGCTTATTATGGATTAGGCAATCTATACTTTGAAAAAGAAGATTATGCAAAGGCGCAACGTTATTATCAGAAAGCGGTACATTATGGACTTGAAGAGGCTGATGTGTTTTTTATGCTAGGACTATCCTTTCAACAAGAAAAGAATGATAAACTAGCATTACCATATTTTCTACGTGCAAAAGAAATTCAACCAGACGATGAGATCATTCTTTTCCAATATGGGTTATCGTTAGCACAATCAGAACAGTTAACTCTAGCAAAAGAAACGTTTGAACAAGTACTAGAAATTAACCCTTCGCACAGTGATGCGCATTATAATCTTGCTGTAGCGTTTTTATTTGAAGAAAATAGTGAAAAAGCATTGTACCACTTAAATGAAGCTATTCGATTGCAACCAGATCATACATTAGCCTTAAGTTTGAAGGAGCAAGTAGAGACGTTGCTACAGCAAAATGAGGAATAATCTTGGTAAAGGGGCCCTTCTGTGATGGAAGAAATTCAAGAGAATAAAGAAGAACGATATATTAAGGGAGAACTAATCCATACTATTTTTTCTAATCAGCAGGAAGGTTTCTCAATTGCAAAAATTAAGGTGACCGATACGAATGAATCCTTTAGTGACAAGGAATTAGTGATTAAAGGGTACTTTGGAGAATTAGCAGTCGGGGAATCATATATTTTTCAAGGTTATTTTGTTGATCACAAAAAATTCGGTCGGCAATATCAGGTCGAACATTATCGACGGTTTATTCCAGACACAACAGAAGGATTAATCGCCTATTTATCAAGTGATTTATTTCATGGTATCGGTAAAAAATTAGCACAACGAATAGTAGATAAATTAGGAGATACTGCTGTATCGAAAATTTTAAAAGATGCTACTGTCTTAGATTCAATTAAAGGATTAACCAAAGAAAAAGCAGAGAATTTATCACGCAGTCTTCAAGAGCATCAAGGGTTTGAACACGTGGTAGTTCATCTGTCCAAATATGGATTTGGATTAAAGATGGCACAAAAAATATACGGAACCTATCAAGCAGAGGCAATAGATATTTTGCAAAACAATCCGTATCAATATGTTTTTGATATTGAGGGATTTGGATTTATACGAGCAGATGAAGTTGCAAAACAAAATGAGTTAGAAATGAATCATCCGATGCGATTGCAAGCTGGATGTTTATATACGTTACACGAGTCTATTCAAGATGGTCATGTTTATTTACCAATTAATGAATTATTAGCGAAGTCTAGTATTTTAATTCAAGCGCAGCGTTATCAAATTACTGAGAATGAATTGAATGAACAACTAGAAGCATTACATACGAGTAAACACGTGATTATTGATAACCAACGTGTTTATTTGCCGGTATTATATTATGCGGAATCAGGTTTTTGCACACAATTAAAACGTACACTTGATCATAATTTAGACTATGACATTGTGGAAGCTGATTTGTTGAAAATTGTTGGCGATATCGAAGAAGAAGAATACTTAAGTTATGGTAAAGAACAATTTACAGCAATTCAACAAGCTCTATCTCAAAAAGTGATGATCTTAACAGGTGGTCCTGGAACTGGAAAGACAACCGTGATAAAAGGTATCTTGCGTGGTTATAGTGAACTGCATGATATGTCACTTGATCCCAATACATATGATAACAAGTCAGACTTTCCTTTTATTTTAACAGCCCCTACAGGTAGAGCGGCGAAACGAATGACAGAATCAACTGGCTTACCCGCAGTGACGATTCATCGGTTGTTAGGCTGGGATGGAAATGATAGTTTCGAAAAAGATGAAAACAATCAATTAAACGGGAAATTATTAGTAGTTGATGAATTTTCTATGGTGGACGTCTTTTTGGCAAATCAATTATTTAAAGCGATTCCGAACGAAATGCAAGTATTATTAGTTGGAGATGAAGATCAATTACCATCGGTTGGTCCGGGTCAAGTTCTGTCGGATCTACTTGCTAGCGATCGAATTCCTGCAGTTAAATTAGATGAAGTTTATCGCCAAAAAGAAGGATCAAAAATAATACAATTAGCACACGAAATAAAGCGTCAGGATGTATCTATCACATCATTAGCTAAATCATCAGATTTTAATTTTATTGATTGTAATGAGCATCAGGTTGTCGAAGTTGTAAAACAAATTATGAATAAAGCGCAATCAAAGGGGCTAGATTTAAAAGATATGCAAGTGGTTGCCCCTATGTATCGTACACAAGCCGGGATTCACCGTTTAAATGAAGAAATCCAACAGCTAATTAATCCTAAGCAAAAAGGAAAACGCGAAATTAAAACAAGGGATGCTGTTTTTCGGGCTGGAGATAAGGTAATTCAATTAGTCAATCAACCTGAAGATGGTGTGTTTAACGGAGATATCGGAGAAATTGTGGCGATTCAACAAGAAGATGAATCAGATGAACAAGAAGAACAAGTCATTGTTGTGTATGATGATAAAGAAGTTGCTTATAATAGACAAGAATTACTGAACATTATGCATGCTTATTGTATTTCCATTCACAAATCTCAAGGCAGTGAGTTTCCTATTGTTATTTTACCGGTTGTATCCAGTTATCGCCGAATGTTGAAGAAGAATTTGTTATATACTGCAATTACCCGTGCAAAACAGTCCCTATTGTTGTGTGGAGATAAGCACTCCTTTTTAAAAGGAGTTCAACAAGAAGACAGTAATACTAGATTTACTACTTTAAAAGAAAAGCTACAATTATTACTTGATGGTAAGTTAAACATTGAAGATGAAGAAACAGTGGAAGAAGCAGAATTATCACCTTATGATTTTTTATAATCGTTTTGGATAAAAAAATATGCTGTAACATTAGACGAACTTTAATTTATTTTAAAATATAAGTTCGTCTTTTGTTATTCCTTACTTGTATATTTTTATTATTTATTGGAAAAAATGATAATAAAATTACAGTAGGAGTGAATCAATTGCATTGTCCAAATTGTAAAACGAAAAACATTGGCAAAATCGGTAGTCAACATTATTATTGTTGGGGATGTTTTATCGAATTAAGGTTAGAGAATAATATACTCCATATGGATCAAGTAGAAGAAGATGGTTCGTTAAGTTCATTACACGATCTTTTTACAGAAGAAGAACGATCGTTATTAAGATAATGATGTCAGGGAGTAATTGATATGCTTTCAAGAAGAATCATCAGGAAATGGCTTTCTATTTTTATTCTGGGAATTATTATTCTACTGTTTATTTATTTGTTATATCTCTTGTTTCCATTTTATAGTCAATTAGTAGCGGTAGTTATTAAAATTTTAACGCCATTTCTTATTGCGGCATTTATTGCTTATTTACTACATCCAATGATTGAAAAAATCCATCAGTATCATATTCCTAGAAGTTTAGTCATTGTTGGTGTGTATGTTTTGTTCTTCGGTGGAAGTGCTATTGCTATGTACTATGGATTTCCTGCATTACTAAAACAAATTAAGGAAATACAACAGGCATTACCTAATTTCTTTGATACTTATCGTTATACTGTTTATCAGTTGTATGAGAGCACTGCTTTTCTACCTGAATCCTTTCATGATCAAATGGATTTGTTCTTTAACCATATTGAAAAAAGTATAGAGCAGTGGGTTGCACAGCTATTAAATCGTGCTACTAAAATTATGGATATCCTTATGGTTGTAGCGGTTATTCCTGTTTTAGTTTTTTATATGTTAAACGATTTTGATTTAATCAAGTCTAGCTTAATCAAACTATTCCCAAAAAGATATCGAACTAGAGTGAATCGGGTCTTGCCTGCGGTTGATAAAGGATTAGGAAGTTATATACGTGGACAGCTTCTTGTTTGTTTTTTTGTGGGAGTAATTTCTTATTTCATCTTACTATTCATTAAGATGAAATATCCACTTGTCTTAGCGGTAATCATGTCAGTGACAAATATTATTCCATATTTTGGACCGATTATTGGCGCCTTGCCAGCAGTGATTATTGCATTTACCATTTCAACAAAGCAAGTGATTTATGTTGTGTTAGGAGTTGTGATCGTTCAAATAATAGAAGGAAATTTACTATCGCCATATATCGTTGGTAAAAGTGTACACTTGCACCCTGTTTTTATCATATTTATATTATTAGTCGGTGGTGAAGTTGCTGGCCTAATTGGTATGATTGTTTCTATCCCTTTGGTAACAATCATTAAAGTTATTATTTTTCAAAGTAAAAACGACGATTGATTGTATATATAAAACTTGAAAGATTGACAGAAGGGCAAAAGTTAACTATAATATCGTCAATAGTTAGTAAAAAACGTAGAAAAACATTAGTATGTGACAGACCATTTCAAGAGAGGAATTTCCTTGGCTGAAAGAAATTCTAAATGAAGGGTTACAGAAGCTAGTTTGGAGTGCAGCTAATTCCTGCCGGTTAAACACCGTTATCGTTTTAAGGTGATGAATCTTATGGTTCATAATCAGGGTGGTACCGCGATAGTCAACTCTCGTCCCTGCAAGTATTTGCAGAGAAGAGAGTTTTTTTAATTCTATAAAGAAGATTAATTATTTTAGGAGGCTTTGTAAGATGAAGCAATTAACGTCTGCGGAAGTACGACAAATGTTTTTAGATTTTTTTGAAGAAAAAGGACACCGAATAGAACCAAGTGCATCTCTTGTACCGAAGGATGATCCAACTTTACTTTGGATTAATAGTGGTGTAGCTACATTAAAGAAATATTTTGATGGACGAGTGATTCCTGATAATCCAAGACTAGCTAATGCACAAAAGTCTATTCGAACAAATGATATTGAAAATGTTGGTTTCACTGCTAGACACCATACTTTTTTTGAAATGTTAGGAAACTTTTCTATTGGTGATTATTTTAAAAAAGAAGCAATCTTATGGGCGTGGGAGTTTTTAACTGACGAGAAATGGATTGGCTTTGATCCTGAGAAATTGTCAGTCACTGTCCACCCAGAGGATGATGAGGCGTATGATCTTTGGAAAAATGAAGTTAAACTTCCTGAAGAACGAATTATTCGCTTAGAAGAGAATTTTTGGGATATTGGTGAAGGACCGAGTGGACCCAATACAGAGATATTCTATGATCGTGGCGAATCATTCGGCAATGATCCAAATGATCCGGAATTATACCCTGGTGGGGAAAACGATCGCTATTTGGAAATTTGGAATTTAGTATTCTCTCAGTTTAATCATAACCCAGACGATACATATACACCATTACCGAAGAAAAATATTGATACAGGGATGGGCTTAGAACGAATGGTATCTGTTATTCAAGATACACCAACCAATTTCGAGACGGATTTGTTTCTTCCTTTAATCAAGAAGATTGAAACCTATGCAAATGTAAAATACGGAAAAAATGATCAAACAGATGTAGCGTTCAAAGTTATTTCTGACCATATTCGAACTGTTTCATTTGCGATTGCTGACGGTGCATTGCCTTCGAATGATGGGCGTGGATATGTCTTAAGAAGATTGTTAAGAAGAGCGGTTCGTTTTGCAAAACAAATAGGTATTGAAAAACCATTTATGTATCAGTTAGTTGGTACTGTTGCAGAAATTATGCAAGCATTTTATCCAGACTTAAAGAAAAAGCAGGAGTTTATTGAAACCGTAGTAAAAACAGAGGAAGAAAGATTTCACGAAACTCTACATGAAGGTTTAATTATCTTAGAAGAGATCATTAAAAAAGAAAAAGAACAAGGAAAAAATATTTTTCCGGGAATTGAAGTGTTTCGATTATATGACACATATGGATTTCCTAAAGAGCTAACAGAAGAATATATAGCAGATGCTGGTTTTACAATCGATGAAGCTGGTTTTGAAAAGGAAATGCAAAAACAAAAAGAACGTGCACGAAATGCAAGACAAAAAGTAGACTCAATGCAAGTACAAGACGAGATATTTCATGCACTAACAGCTGAAAGTAAATTTATTGGCTATGATCAATTAGCAATTGATACAACAGTGGAAGCTATCATTCAAAATAAAACATTCGTTGAAGCTTCTACAGAAGAAGAGTTGTATATTGTGCTAAAAGATACTCCTTTCTATGCTGAAAGCGGTGGCCAGATTGCAGACAAAGGCTGGATATATGCTGAACACGGTGAGGCGAGAGTAGAAGATGTACAAAAAGCACCTAAAGGACAAAATTTACTTCGTGTAATTGTTACAAAAGGAACATTACAACAAGGTAGTAAGGTGAAGGCAGTTGTTGATAAAAACGGGCGAACATTAATCGAAAAAAACCACACTGCGACACACTTATTACATCAAGCATTAAAAGATGTACTTGGAGAACATGTGAATCAAGCAGGATCACTAGTATCAGCGGATCGCTTACGTTTTGATTTTTCTCATTTTAATGCAATTACAGATGAAGAAATAAAAGAAATTGAATGGAATGTGAATCAAAAAATATGGGATTCTTTAGCTGTTACAACAAATTATCATTCTGTCGAACAAGCTAAGCAAATGGGTGCGACTGCATTGTTTGGTGAAAAATATGGTGATATTGTAAGAGTGGTTTCTGTTGGAGACTATAGTTTAGAATTGTGTGGTGGTTGTCACGTCCAAAACACTTCTGAGATTGGTGTATTCAAGATTGTTACAGAAACAGGTATTGGAGCAGGTACAAGAAGAATCGAAGCAATGACTGCAAAAGGTGCATATCAATTTGTTACACAACAACAACAAGTTTTGACACAAGCTGGACAGTTATTAAAGGCTTCTAAAGATAAGGTGCCAACAAGAATTAATGATCTATTTATCGAAATCAAAGAGTTACAAAAAGAAAAAGAAAAGCTAAACCAGAAATTGTCTAACCTTGAAGCGGCATCCATTTTGGACAAGGTAGAGCAGTTAAATAGCGTTCCTGTTTTAATAGAAAAAGTAGATGTATCAGATATGGAACAATTACGTGGCATGGTTGACGAGCTGAAACAAAAAATTGGTTCAGGTATTATTCTGCTTGGAGCTGTTAATAATGGGAAGGTACAGTTAGCTGCCGGTGTTTCAAAAGATTTAATTGACCAAGGCTATCATGCGGGTAAATTAATTAAAGAAACAGCTACACGTTGCGGTGGTGGCGGCGGTGGTCGACCAGACATGGCTCAAGCTGGTGGTAAAAACCCAGAAAAATTACATGACGCACTAGCATATGCAAAAACATACATTTCCAATCAAGTTTAAATTGTGAAATTTTTATGAAAAAAGGTATAATTATTAAACAAGCAGTCATTTATGTTATGATGATTGCATGAACAAAGATAATATATGGATAAAGGCGGGTGCTATTATGGGGTCAATGGATAAAACAATGAAATTTAACTTCTCTGAAGAACCTTTTGAAGAAAATATAAATGCTGTACTACTAACAGTATATGAAGCACTGCATGAGAAAGGTTATAATCCAATTAATCAAATTGTTGGTTATTTACTATCAGGTGATCCAGCCTATATTCCGAGATATAAAGATGCACGAAATTTAATACGACGAGTGGAAAGAGATGAGCTTATAGAAGAACTGGTTACCTTCTATTTGCAAAAACATAAAGAGGACTAATATGAAAAAGATGGGTTTAGATGTTGGTTCTAAGACGATTGGAGTGGCTGTCAGCGATGCAATGGGTTGGACAGCCCAAGGTCTTAAAACCATACGGTGGGACGAGAATGACTATCAAACTGCTAAAGACGAATTAGCGCTCATTATTCAACAACATGAAATATCTAAAGTTATTGTTGGATTACCGAAAAATATGAATGGTACAATAGGTGAAAGGGCAGAAATGTCACAGCACTTTGCATCGTATATCGAAGAGCAGTTTAATATACCAACGATCCTTTGGGATGAACGTTTGTCAACTATGGCAGCTGAACGTGTGCTTTTAGAAGCAGATGTTAGTAGAAAAAAAAGAAAAAAAGTAATTGATAAGATGGCAGCAGTGATGATCTTACAAGGTTATCTTGATGCTAATCAAAATTAGGAGGCTAACTATGGCTTTAGAAGAAAAAGAACGTATTATTATTCCTGACGAAAATGGAGAAGAGCATTTATTTGAAGTGCTTTTTACATTTGACATTGACGAAAATGGTCAATCTTACATCGCTGTTGTTCCAGTTGAACAAAAAGATGATGAAGAAGTAGAAGTATTTGCATTCCGTTATGAAGACAAAGAAAATGAAGATGATTTAGCATTATTCCAAATTGAAACAGAAGAAGAATGGCAAATGGTTGAAGAAATGCTAAATACATTAACAGACGAAATGGAATAACCTATGAAGCAGAGGGCAAACACCTTCTGCTTTTTTATTTAATTTTTCTTACTAGTTTCACCACGCTTTATAAGTATTGCTCATAGAAAATATTATTTTGAATTAAAAATGCGTTAAATGCCGATAAAATACAAAGTTTTTAAAATTACATAGAAATTATGTGGAATGTTGTAGTATAATATAGCGGGTGAAGGGAGGAATCAAGATGTCCACGTCTGATCATGAACAAAATAACAAAGCAGAAATGCATAACGATAATAATCAAACACATGAACAAATGAAAAAAGAAAACTTTTTGAAGCGATGTAAAGAAGCTAGTACCGTAAGGAAGATTGTTTTCGGCCTATTATTGCTATTGTCGATAGTAATCGTTGTTGGAGGAACCTCTGGATATTTTTATGTTAAAAATGGACTTGAACCAGTAGATCCATCTGATGAATCAACGAAAACAGTAACAATACCGTTAGGATCTTCTACTTCACAAATTGCTAGTATTTTAGAAGATAATGGGATCATTTCGAATGATTTAATTTATCGCTTTTATGTTAAGTTTAATAACGCGTCACAATTCCAAGCTGGGGAATATCAACTTTCTCCTTCAATGTCATTAAAGGAGATCACTGATAAAATACAAACAGGTGTTATTATGCAAGATCCTGTGTTTAGTGTGACGATACCAGAAGGAAAAACTTTAGAAGAGATAGCTCAACTCTATGAAACGAATGCAGAGATTGATGCAGATGAATTTATGAAAAAAATGAAAGATCAAGAATACATCAAACAATTGATTGATGCATATCCTGAAATTTTATCTGATAAGATTTTAGCAGAGGATATACGCTATCCTTTAGAAGGGTATTTATTTGCTGCTACCTATCAATTTTATGAAAAGAATCCATCTATCGATAGTATTATTCATGATATGCTAGAGAAAACGCAGCAAGTAGTAATGGATTACTCACCACAAATAGATAAGGTAAAAGAATATAGTGTACATGAGGTATTAACATTAGCTTCACTAGTTGAAAAAGAAGCTAGAACCCAAGAAGATCGGGAACGTATTGCCGGTGTCTTCTTTAATCGTTTGAATAAAGATATGATTCTTCAAACAGATCCAACCGTGTTATACGCGTTAGGTGAGCATAAGGATCGAGTATTATACAAAGACTTAGAGGTAGAATCACCTTATAATACTTATCAAAATAAAGGATTAACACCTGGTCCTATATCCAATTTTGGTGAAAACTCACTTGATGCAGTGCTAGACCCTGAGTCAACAAATTACCTATACTTTGTTGCTGCGCCAGATGGAGAGGTTTATTATGCTGAAACGTATGACAGACATAAGCAGTTAGTACAAGAACATCTAAGACGAAGTAAATAATTTAAAAAGGGAGACTTTAAACGAGTTTCCCTTATTTTCTATCCTAGTGAGCATTAAGTTGATAGGTATATACTATAGAGATAGGATGAATGACAGAAATGAATAGCAAGTATTTAGAAAGTTTATTAAAAGAAACACCTGAATGGATTAAAGAACTTGAGACGTATGCGACTCTTAATCAAGTGCCAATTATGGAACCGCTAGGAATTGATTTTTTAACGCAACTAATAAGAATAAAGCAACCGAAAAAAATTTTAGAAATTGGCACTGCTATCGGGTATTCAGCATTAAGAATGCTTGAAGCGTACCCACAAACATCGATTATAACCATTGAACGTGATGAAGCGCGTTATAAACAAGCACTTATTAATTTAGAAAAATATGATCAAGCAAATAAAATCAAAGTCATATTTGGTGATGCTCTAGAAAGCGAAGAAATAGTTAGAAATGAAGGACCTTATGATGTACTGTTTGTTGATGCAGCAAAAGGACAATATAAACGCTTTTTTGAATTGTATGCACCTATGCTTGCAAATGACGGGATCATTATATCGGATAATGTACTATTTAAAGGTTTGGTAGCATCAGAAGAAATATCCGATGTGAAAAGAAAGAATAATTTAGTAAATAAGATTAAAGCATATAATCAATGGTTAACTAGCCATTCGGACTATCATACATCTATTATTCCGATAGGTGATGGAGTAGCTATTACAACAAGAAAACAAAATACAACAGATTAGTAAAGGGGTATGAAAGATAATGAAAGAGAAACCTATTATAATTGGTGTAGCGGGTGGTTCAGGTTCAGGTAAAACGTCTGTCACTCGATCAATTTGTCAACGATTTGCAGACAAGACCATTTTGGTGCTTGAACAAGATTATTATTACAAAGACCAATCACATCTACCTTTTGAGGAGAGATTACAAACAAACTATGATCATCCCTTTGCTTTTGATAACGATTTGTTAATCGAACATGTCAATCAATTGATTCAGCATCAAGCAATTGAAAAACCAATCTATGATTACAAACGTCATACGAGATCTAAAGACGTGTTAGAAGTTGAGCCGAAAGAAGTAATTATTTTAGAGGGAATACTTATTTTAGAAGACCCACGGTTAGTTGATCTAATGGATATTAAGGTGTATGTAGATACAGATGCAGATGTTAGAATTATCCGCCGACTGCTTAGAGATATAAAAGAAAGAGGGAGAACAATTGATTCTGTGATCGACCAATATATTAATGTCGTTCGTCCAATGCATTTACAGTTCGTTGAGCCAACAAAGCGTTATGCAGATATAATTATTCCTGAGGGCGGAGAAAATCATGTTGCAATTGATTTGATGGCGACAAAAATTCAAACGATTTTAAATCGAAAAGAAAATAACTAGTACTTAATAAACTAACTATTGAAAAATTCTCTAAAATCTGCCATAGTATTGGTTAGTACATTTATTAACCGTTTACTTTTCAATAAGTGAATAGGTATATTTCTTTCTTTGTAAGAATAAATATCAGAAAAATACTTGAAAAAGGTTTGGATTAAAGGAGTGTAACTTATGGCTATAGAAAAAAGCTATTATATGACACAAGAAGGTAAAGAAAAATTAGAAAAAGAATTACATGATTTGAAAACAATAAAACGTCAAGAAGTGGTAGAACGGATTAAAGTTGCTAGAGACTTTGGTGACCTATCTGAGAACTCTGAATATGATGCAGCAAAAGATGAACAAGCTTTTGTGGAATCTAGAATTGGCCAAGTCGAAAACATGATCCGTAATGCGGTTATTATCGAAAATAATGATCAAAATCCTAATGTCGTTTCATTAGGAAAATCAGTTACCTTTAAAGAATTACCTGATGGTGACGAGGAAACCTATATGATTGTAGGTAGTGCAGAGGCTGATCCTTTCGAGGGGAAAATATCGAATGATTCACCAATCGCTAAAAGCTTACTTGGCTGTGAAATTGGTCATGAAGTGACTGTACCGACACCTGCTGGAGACATGCATGTTAAAATTATAAGTGTTGACTAATTAAGAACTTGGCATATTGCCAAGTTCTTTTATCCATAAGTATGAATAACGTTAATAAGCGTTCTTTATGGATAGGACAAGCATAGTATAAAGAAGTTAGATTACTCTAACTAAAATAATAATAATCAGGGAGGGAGAAATATGCCGGAAGAATATGATTACCATTTAAGTAGAACAAATCGTTTTGAAAAACGTCGAAAAAACAAAAAATTACTTATTATATTTAGTATTAGTGCAGCAGTGATTCTCTTGTTGTTTTTTACTGTTCAATTAATAACTGGTGATCCTGCAGAAGAACAATCTGCTCAAAATGATCAACAGCCAGTACAAGACAGTGAACAAACAGAGCAAGCAAACCAATCGGATATTGACGGATTAGAAGATAAAGATAACGCTGATAAAGAACAATCAGATGAAGAGTCAACCATTCGTAATGATGAAGCAGAAGCTAATTCTAATTCAAATGTAAAATTAGAAAAAGTGGAAACCGATGATGAGCTAGTGGTGAATGCATATACTGGAGATTGGAGCCCTATACCGACTGAGCAATCAGGACCTCATGAAATTTCTTGGGAACAGGAATCACAGGACTGGGAGGAAATGATGGAAGCTGCTACTTTGGCTACAGGTGTCACACAAGAAGACATGTCTTATTTATGGGTATCAGGTGATGGTCCGCAAAAGGTAGTTGCAACATTTTCAAATAAGGCAGAATCTGAACATTACCGTGTGTATTTATCTTGGATTGAAAATGAAGGATGGCAGCCTCAAAGAGTGGATGAATTAAAAGAAAATGATCAGAGACACCGATTCAATTCAGATGAATCATCCGAAGAAGAATCAACTGAAGAATAGAGGAGAGTCTAAATTGAAAATAGGTATTATAGGTGCAATGGATGAGGAAATAACATTATTAAGAAATAAAATGACAATACACGATGAGGTAACGATCGCTAACTGTAGATTTATTGAAGGTGAATTAGAAAATAAAGATATTGTTCTTTTACAATCAGGTATAGGTAAAGTAAACGCCGCGATGGCAACTACTATATTACACGAGCGATATAAGCCAAGCCATATTATTAACACAGGCTCAGCTGGTGGTTTTGATGAAAAATTACAGGTTGGTGATTTAGTAATCGGCAATGAGGTAACACATCATGATGTAGATGTGACTGCTTTTGATTATGTTTATGGCCAAGTTCCTGGTATGCCAGCACGTTATTTAGCGAATGAACAATTAATGGAATATACAGAAGCAGCGATTAATGATTTTACCGATTTGAATCAATGTAAGCGCGGATTAATTGCGACGGGTGATTCTTTTATGAGTGATTCCAATAGAGTGGCATTTGTTAGAGAGACCTTCCCTAATCTTATTGCTGCGGAGATGGAAGCTGCTGCCATTGCACAAGTTTGTCATCAATACGAAACACCATTTGTTGTTATTAGAGCTTTGTCAGATATTGCTGGTAAAGAATCGTCTATTTCATTTGATGCATTTTTGCAAACAGCAGCAAAACATGCCTCAGAATTAATTATAAAAGTACTACAAAAAATGTAGCTCTAAAATGAATGAATTACCAGGTAACTAGTTGCCTTTACCATGTTATGATAGTTTTATATCATAATAGAAAGGGGAGGCAACATGGAGCAAGCGATCATAGATCGAGTAATTGATTATAGCCGCTTTACTTTTGTGCTTCTCATTTTAAGTGCATATTTGTATGCCGGAATGTTAATTCAATTATATATAAGACAAACAACAGAACATACCAGCTTCATTGTTTATTTACTGGTGTTATGTTTATTGGGAGCATGTTTTTTTGCAATGAAGATAAATAGGTTGAGTCATAAAAACGATGTCATGTAAATAGGGTGAAGAATATGGAACAAATGCAACTTTATATTTGTATTTGTTCCATATTTACATATATTTTGATGAGTGAAATTAGAAAGTAACTGAATTTTGATGTTAGTGTGGTTATTTTTCTTTACGATAGTACTCATGAAAAACTTTCATGAGAGCACGTTTTTCAATCCGTGATACATAGCTGCGTGATATGTTTAGTCTTCTTGCTATTTCCCGCTGTGTTAGTTCATCTTCGTTTGAGAGGCCATATCTACTAATAATTACCTGTTTTTCTCTTTTATCCAATATGTTTAAGTATTGTTTTATTTTTTCAACTTCCATGTTTAGTTGGATAAATTCAACGATATCTTCATTCTCGGCTTCTAAAATATCAATTAAACTAATTTCGTTTCCTTCCTTATCCTGTCCGATGGGATCTTGCAAAGATACATCTTTCTTTGTTTTTTTTAGTGCACGTAAATGCATTAATATTTCGTTCTCTATACATCTCGCAGCATAAGTTGCTAACTTTGTTCCTTTACCTGCTGAATAACTCTCAATTCCTTTTATTAGGCCGATTGTTCCAACAGAAATTAGATCTTCTGTATCTTCGCCGGTGTTTTCGAATTTTTTTACTATATGGGCAACTAGACGCAAATTATGTTCAATCAGCTTATTTCTTGCCTCCTCATCACCTTCTTGCATCTTTTGGATTTGTATTTGTTCCTCTTTTGGCTTGAGCGGTTGCGGGAAAGCGTGGTTTTTAACGTATGAAACAAAAAAAAGTACATCCTTCATAATAAAGGCAAGTGCACTTAAAACTACAGACATAGATGCACCTCCATAAAGTATTTGGGCCATAGCCTATACTTAACTTTATGATTGTGCTTGAAGAATTGTGTCTGTCCATGATCAATATGTTTTTATCGATTAGATTTAGCTAATGTTTTGATTTATATAATCAGTTTTAATGGATCTTTTACGCATCTCTTGCTCAATCAAATGAATGAAGTCAGGGTTTAATTGTAATTCATTGGCTTTGTAGTAAGACTCAACTAATAATTCATCTGATAAATTTTGCATGATCTAACCTCCATTATTATTTGATAGAATTTGTATAAGTCGTTTTCATATGCTGATGAAATAGGTTAACATAACAGTAGCAAAATAAATTTATAGATACAAGCGATTAGTTATCTACATGCACCTGTAGATAACTTGTGAATAAAGTGTTCAAAAATTAAAAAAAAGATTGATTTAAAGAGTATTATTTTGTTGATAAACTTATCCACATGTTGAAAAAAGAGAGAAATTGTCGAACGATTTATACGGTTTTTTCTTAAAAAGATGCATAAAATAATTTTTTTGCTGTTTTTTACACAATTAGTTTTGAAAGAACGGTATAAATTGTTTATGATGAATAGGTGGAAATGATGTTATAGAATACTGAGGTGAGTTAAGTCGTGTTAAAAAGGTTTTTACCCAATCAACATGTACAAGATGTTTTTGAAATAACACCAGCGATGTTAAAAGAAAAAGGAATCAAAGGAATTATTACGGATTTGGATAATACGTTGGTTGCGTGGGATGTAGCTGATGCTACTCCAGAAATTATACAATGGTTTAAACAGATGGAAGATAACGGTATTCGTGTTACGATTATATCTAATAATAACGAGAAACGAGTGAAGTTGTTTTCGGAACCATTGAAAACCCCATTCGTTTACAGTGCGCGTAAACCATTAACAAAAGCTTTTAAAAAAGCGTCTAAACAAATGGAGTTATCTAAAGATGAAATTGTAGTAATCGGTGATCAATTAATGACGGATGTGTTAGGCGGTAATAGTGCTGGTTTTTACACTATACTTGTCGTACCAATTGTTCAAACGGATGGGTTCTGGACAAAATTTAATCGTCGCGTGGAACGTAGAATATTAAGCTGGATGAGAAGGAAAGGATTAATTACATGGAAAGAGTAACGTATTGTCAAGGTTGTGGTGTAGGTATCCAAACAAAGGATAAACAGGAACCAGGATATGCTCCTAGTTCTGCATTAACGAATGAAACGGTCATTTGTCAGCGATGTTTTCGACTAAAGCATTATAATGAAGTGCAGGATGTTTCATATACCGATCAAGATTTTTTGGATATGATTAGTCAAATCGGTCAATCAAAAGGGTTAATTGTTAAGATTGTAGATATTTTTGATTTCAGTGGTAGCTTTATTAAGAGTATGCATCGACTAACTGGTAAAAACCCGATTATCTTAATAGGAAACAAAGTAGATTTGTTACCTAAATCAACGAATTTAAATCGATTAAAGCACTGGATGAAAAAAACAGCTGCTGATTTAGGCTTGGTGGTACAGGACGTGTATTTAATTTCTGCTGCTAAAGGTAAAGGAATGGAAGAAGTTAAACATGCTATTGAACATTACCGAAATGCGAATGATGTATATGTTGTCGGTTGTACAAACGTTGGGAAGTCAACATTCATTAATCGCTTAATCAATGAAACTACAGGAACAAAGGATGCGATTACAACGTCGTATTTTCCTGGAACAACGTTAGGATTTATTGAAATACCATTAGATGAAAATACCGCACTGTTTGATACGCCTGGCGTAATCAATCGAGGACAAATGGCACATTATATTTCAAATAAAGACTTGAAATTAATCACTCCTACGAAGGAAATAAAGCCAATTGTTCATCAGCTTCAATCGGGTCAAACCTTATTTATTGGTGGATTAGCAAGAATTGATTTTATTAAAGGTGAGAAACAACCATTTGTTTGTTATTTCGCCAATCAGCTATCAATTCATCGGACAAAGCTGGAAAATGCTGATGCATTGTATGAATCACATAAAGGGGAGTTACTTGCTCCACCAAGCAAAGAAAATCTGTCACAATTACCAGATTGGTCTACACACACATTTAAAATTACTGGAGACAAAAAAGATATTGTCATACCTGGTCTTGGTTGGATTACGTTGTCCGGTGAGCCAGCAACTGTTTCTATTCATACACCGAAAACAGTAGCTCCAGCTTTTCGAGATGCGATTATTTAAAGAAAATTAGGGAGGGATAAAATGAAATTAGGATTAATTGGTTATCCAATTCAGCATTCATTGTCCCCGTGGATTCATAAACATTTTCTTGAACAAATTAATCAAGAGGGACAATATCAACTGTATGAAACGAGTGGAGATAAATTCTCTGAAGTTGTTGAAGAAATGAAATGCGGTGGATTAAAAGGTTTTAATGTAACGGTTCCTTATAAACAAACAATCATCCCTTACTTAGATGAGTTAGATAGTTATGCAAAGCAAATTGGTGCAGTTAACACGGTTGTTTTTGAGAATAATAAATGGATAGGGTATAATACAGACGGATTAGGATACGTTCAAGCAGTAAAAGATCAATACCCAGGATTATTTACTGGTGATAAAAAAGTGTTAATCCTTGGGGCTGGTGGAGCTGCTAGAGGTATTTTTTATGCGCTTTGCCAACAAGATTTTCAAAAAATCGATATTGCAAATCGTACAATGGAAAAAGCAATAGCATTAAAAGACCTTAACCAAAGAGAAGAGATTGAAACCGATTGTTTTACATTTGCAGAAGCTGAAATAAAGGTAAACAACTATGATCTTATCGTACAAACAACATCTGTAGGAACAAACGAAGACTTGTCCGTTCTTTCATTAGAAAAACTAACAGATACTAGCGTTGTTAGTGATATTGTCTATCAACCTTTAACGACAACGTTTTTACAACAAGCCAAAGACAAAGGGGCAAGAATTCATCGTGGTCATACGATGCTTTTATATCAAGCGAAGTTAGCGTTTCAAAAATGGTCAGGACAAACAGTTACTGTAACAGAATTAATGAAAGAGCTAGAAAAACAATGAATAAAGGATGACTAATATGTTAACAGGAAAACAAAAAAGATTTTTACGAGCAAAAGCAAATCGCTTACGTCCAATTTTTCAAGTTGGAAAAGTTGGTGTGAATGACAATATGATTGTACAAATAGAAGAAGCTTTGGAGAAAAGAGAGCTAATTAAAGTTAGCATACTTCAAAATTGTATCGAAGAAAAAGATGAAGTAGCTGAAGGGCTAGTTCAAGGTACAGGAGCAGAATTAGTACAAATTATTGGAAACAATATTGTTTTGTATAAGGAATCAGTAGAAAACAAAACGATAGAATTGCCATAAGGTGTGACATATGAAAAAAGTAGGATTATTAGGTGGTACGTTCGATCCACCTCACATTGGGCATCTAGTGATCGCAGAAGAGGTTTATCACGAATTAGGTTTAGATGAAGTGTGGTTCATTCCTTCAAATGAACCACCACATAAAAATAAAGCGACCACTACTGTTAAACACCGTCTTTCGATGGTTGAAGCAGCAATAGCGAGTAATGATCATTTTTTATTAAACCCAATAGAAATAGAACGACCTGGGAAATCATATACATTTGATACGATTCAATTATTAATTCAAAAACACCCAGATATTTCATTTTACTTTATTATTGGTGCGGATATGGTGGAATATCTGCCTAAATGGAATCGAATAGATGAACTAGTTAATTTAATCACGTTTGTTGGCGTAAAACGGCCAGAATATGAATTAAAGACAGACTATCCAATTCAAGTGATTGATATTCCAGGCTTGGATATTTCATCAACAATGATACGTGAACGTTTAGCTGAAAGAAAACCGGTTACTTATTTTATTCCACCTTCTGTCAGACAAGTGATAAAGGAGAATCAATTATATGAACCGAGAGAGCGCTCTTGAGCTTCTGAAACCACATTTAACTCAAAGCAGATACGATCATACAGTTAGAGTGACCGATGTAGCAATTAAATTAGCGGAGCATTATCAGGTTGATTCATCCAAAGTTGAATTAGCGGCTATTTTTCATGATTATGCAAAATATAGAGATGTGAAAGAGATGGAGCAAATTATTCTTCAATCTAATTTACCAAAAGATCTATTGCACTTTCATTCAGAACTATGGCACGGTCCAGTTGGTGCTTTATTAGTTAAACAAGAGATTGGTATAACAGATGCGGATATACTAAGTGGTATTCATTGGCACACAACAGGAAAAGCGCATATGAGTACATTTGAAAAAATTATTTTTATAGCTGATTATATTGAACCTGGACGAGATTTCCCTGGTTTGCATGAAGTAAGACAACAAGCAGAGCATGATTTAGACACAGCATGTTTTTTAGCGCTAAAAAACACAATTGCTTTTTTAGTGAAAAAACAACAGTCAATATATCCAGATACGTTTCATGCATATAATTATTTTAAAAGAAAAATAAGAGGTGTTATTTAGATGAATCATAAAGAAATTTTAAAAATAGCAGCACAAGCCTGTGACGATAAACGAGCAAGTGATATTGTTGCTTTAGATATGAATGATGTGTCGTTAATGGCAGATTATTTTTTGATCTGCGATGGTTCAAATGAAAGGCAAGTACAGGCAATCGCTAGAGAAATTAAACAGCAAGCAGAAGCAAATGATTTTACTGTTAAGAGAATGGAAGGATTTGACCAAGCAAGATGGATTCTGGTTGATTTAGGGGATGTCGTTTGCCACGTTTTCCATAAAGATGAGCGTAACTATTACAACCTAGAACGACTTTGGGGAGATGCTCCACATGTAGACTTAGAGCTATCGTCAGAAGGGTAAGAGGCGATGGTTTATAACAAAATGGCTACTGTCTATGATCGTTTTATGGATAGCGCACCATACGCGCAATGGGCTTCTTTTACAAAAGAAGTGTTAGATCAAATCAAACCAGATGCAAAAACTGTAATTGACTTAGGGTGTGGAACTGGAACACTAACATTACGATTAGCAGCTGAAGGTTATCAAATGACTGGTGTGGATTTCGCATCCGATATGTTGTCGATCGCAGCGCAGCATGCTGCAGAAGAGGGAACACAAATTCAGTGGCTTCAACAAGATTTAACTACATTGGATGTTGGTAAAACCTTTGATGTGGCAGTAAGCTATTGTGATGTTATAAATTATATTACAACCGAAAGCGATATAAAAAGCGTATTTAAAAATGTATATGAAACCCTCACTGATAGCGGTGTGTTTATTTTCGATGTACATGCCATATCATATGCTGAAAATGTGTTAACAGATAATCTCTTTTCCGAAATAGACGAAGATATGGGATATGTTTGGTTCTGTGAGCCTGGTGAACATATTGGAGAAATGCACCATGATATGACATTCTTCGTTAAAGATAAAGAACAATATGATCGTTTTGACGAACAACATCATCAACGAACGTTTCCTACAGCTACTTATCTAACGTGGTTAAAAGGTGTTGGTTTTGATAGTGTTACGATCTGTGCTGATTTTAATCCAACAATGATTACAGCTGAACAAGCGGATGAATCAGAAAGAGTATTCATTATTTGTAAAAAATAAAACGTTTAATACACGTTTTATTTTTTACAGAATATTTTTAGAAAAATGCAGGAATTACTTATTTTTTGTAGAATATATACGTTAAATGTAAATCAGCCATACTTGCAGTTACTTCCCCCCGATTACCTCATATGATTACATCGTCTTTTCTAGAATTATTTCTCTTATGAATAAAATGATTTGAAAAATATTATAAAGTAGGTGTTGTGTGTGAAAAATTGGATCAAGCACAATTGGTTACTCTCCTGTATTGTTTTACTTGTTCTTTCAGTAGGTATGTGGGAATGGTTTGGCCCGGATAAATCATCAGAATCTAACAATGATTTACAATTAGAAGATACCTCCGTAAATGAACCTACCGACACAAATCAAGAAACATCAAATATAATTATTGTTGATGTAAAAGGTGAAGTTGAAAATCCAGACATTTATCAAGTGTCAGAAGATGAACGTGTAAAAGATGTCATTCTACTTGCTGGCGGTTTTTCAGAGGAAGCAGATTCGAGTAGTGTCAATTTAGCGCAAAAAGTTTTTGATGAAATGGTTATCACTGTTCCTAGGAAAAACAACAATTCAAATCAATCCTCAACATCCTCTTCAACTATTTCCTCAACTGAATCTACCTCTTCATTAGTAAAAATCAATCAAGCAACAAAAGAGGAAATTGAAACACTTCCTGGAATAGGCGCTGTTAAAGCGGAAGCAATTGTACAATACAGAGAAGAGCATGGTTTTTTCCAATCTGTAAGCGATTTAGAATCTATTACTGGAATCGGACAAAAAACAGTAGAAAAATTAGAGCCTCACATCCAAATACCATAAATCATATTGACGGATGTTGTCGTTTTTCTTAAACTGAATAAAAAAACAAGTGGGGTAATTAAAGTGGATAGAATTTCTTGGGATCAATATTTTATGGCGCAGAGTCATCTGTTAGCTTTACGAAGTACATGTGAACGATTAATGGTAGGTGCAACAATTGTTCGAGATAAACGAATTATTGCAGGTGGATATAATGGTAGTGTATCTGGAAGTGACCATTGTATTGATGAAGGTTGTTATGTGATCGATAACCATTGTGTAAGAACAGTACATGCCGAGATCAATGCTTTATTACAATGTGCTAAATTTGGTGTTGCAACAAGTAACGCAGAAATATACGTGACTCATTTTCCGTGTTTACAATGTACAAAATCAATTATTCAGGCAGGAATTAAAGCAGTTTACTATGCAGCGGATTATAAAAATCATCCATACGCAATGGAGTTGTTTAAACAGGCTGGTGTATCCACAGAAAAGGTAGAATTAGAGCAAGTATCAATTGATTTATTACCACAAAATAAAATTTAATTAAAAGGATAGAAGGTATGTGTCACTCATGAGAGGGTATTGGCATCTGTTTGCAATTGCTTCATCCATATCCATTATTGCAATTACATTTAAGAGTTATTTTTTATATGGCTTGATTGTTTTGTGGATATACATATTATATAGGCGTCAACGAATTCAAACTTTTCATGCTTTATTATTGATTGGCTTAACTGTACTCACTTCTTTATATTATTCAACGACAGAAGTGAGTACAACTATTGACTTAAGTCAAGATAGCTTTACTGGTACAATTCCTTCACCAGTTGAAAGAAAGGAAAATCTAACCTCCCTCGTTTTTCAAACTGTAGACAAAACAAACATTCAAGTCACATATTTTGATGATGATGGATCAAATCTGTCACAAACTTGGAAAACTGGGGCGGATTGCCAACTCCAAGGAATACCTCAATCTCCTCAACCTAGTACAAACCCTGGTCAATTCAATTTCCAAAAATACCTAAAGAATAAAAGAATTTCACATCAAGTAATACTGCGTGACTCAAACAATCTCACTTGTAAAGGGGAAAACGCTTTAGAGAAAATATATAATACAAGAAATATCGGAATAAATAACGTAAATGATTCTTTTAGCCAATTTACTTCAAGTTGGATACTAGCCTTGTTTTTTGGCTTTGATGAACAGCTTGATGATCGCATCGTTACAGTTTTCGAGCATTGGAATTTGTCCCATCTGTTGGCTATTTCAGGGTTACATGTTGGGCTGATAACTGGCCTTTTATATTTTCTCTTAGTCAAAACATCGATTTTATCAAAAGAAAAAGCTACATCTGTTATTGTCATTTTTCTGTTTCTCTATCCGTTTATTAGTGGAGGGGCCCCATCTGTTTGGCGAGCATCACTGATGACAATTACTGCAATGACAATGCTGCGATTTCGCAAACAAGGAAGTGTAGTAGATATTGTTAGCATTATATTTTTGGTGTGTGTTTTTTTTGATAAACAACTGATTTATCAGCTTGGATTCCAGTTCTCTTTTCTTGTAACAAGTAGCTTGATTTTATCAAGAAAATGGTTGAGGAGAACATCAAAAGCAAAGTTGATTGTACGCATTAGTTTAATTAGTATGTTTACATTATTACCACTACAGCTATTGCATTTTTACTATATTAATCCTTTTGCTATCTTGCTTAATATTGTGGTTGTCCCATATTATTCAATATTAGTCATGCCGTTTCTATTCCTATTATTGTTCGTCAGTTTCATTTCCCCAAACGCAATAACTTTTTTGGACTTCTTGTTCCAATCCATGCATCAACCAATGCTACAGATCATTACTTCGATCGACACCCACTTGTTTCATCCTTTCGTTATAGGAAAAATACCTCTTATGTACATTTGGATTTATTATGGTTTGCTTATTGTATTGTTTTATTCGATTGAAAAGCATCAAAAAAAATTAATGGTTATCTCCGTTTCTACAGTATGCGTCTTACTTTTATGGTTAGAGTTTCGTCCGTACATAGATGAACATGGTACAGTAACCATGCTTGATGTAGGGCAAGGAGATGCGATTGTAATTGAACTGCCATATCGAGAAGGCATCATCATGATTGATGCGGCAGGAACACTTAAAAAAGACTTTCAAACACCTTCTGACAAAACGTACAAACAAATCATTAATCCTTTTTTGTATAGCAAAGGGATTGATCAAATAGACATCATGTTTTTATCCCATGCAGATCATGATCATATTGGAAGTGTTCCCTATCTACTTAAAAATTTTGATGTAAACCATGTTGTAACAAGTGATTTTTTTGATAAAAGCATGTTACCTAACGCATTGTTACAAAAAACAACATTTCACGTTGCAAGAGGTCAATCGATTGTAGACTATAGAGACTTATCGTTTCAAGTATTACATCCGGTTAAAGATATGAAAAACCGTAATGATAATTCACTTGTACTGCAAGCGAGGATTGGTCAGTTAAATTGGCTGTTTACTGGTGATATTAGTCAAGAAACTGAGCAAGTAATATTAAAGCGTAATCCTAATCTAAAAGTCGATGTTTTAAAGTTGGCTCATCACGGAAGTAAAGATTCCTCAGCGGAACAATTTATTAACCAGTTGAACCCAAAGATAGCCTTAATTTCTGTTGGTAGAGACAACCGTTATGGCCATCCAGCAGAGGAGGTTTTGCAACGATTAAAGAACAGTGAAACTCCTGTTTTAAGGACAGATAGACAAGGTGCAATAATTTATACCTATAAAGATAATGGGGAAACCGGAACATTTTCAACATTTTTACCATAATATATCTTAGAAGAAACCAAGGAGTAAGCGAAAGTAAATCAGTTTATATTTCTAAATGTCATATTCACTTGTGTTTACCTAAGTTAGCAAGACTTAACATGCTTACTTCTCGCTTTTTTGGTCAATCTATACTTGAAAACATCGTTTAATTTGTAGCTGCCTAGGACTACAAATTAAACGTTCATATAGATTGAGGAGGGAGTAACTTCATTACTTCCTCCATTTATTTTAGAAAAATGTACTTGTTTTCTAACTTGATTACAATTAGGATGAATATAGAATTGTAATCAGGATGTGAGTAAATGGATTATTTTAAAGCAATAAAGAAAATAGAGCAAAGGCAATTTCAATCGATTTATTTATTACAAGGAACCGAGTCCTATTTAGTTGAAAATATAGTTAATAAATTGAAGCAAAATGGATTAATGGACAATGATGATTATGCAAATTTTATCCGTTATGACTTAGAAGAAACAACCATACAGGAAGTAATTATGGATGTAGAAACCTATCCTTTTTTTGGAGAACGTAAAATTGTTTTAGCCTACCATCCTGTCTTTTTAACAGCGAAGCCGGACAAGACTGGCTTAACACATCAAATACAGTCTTTATTAGACTATGCCTCAAACCCGGTAGATTATTCAATATTAGTACTTATAGCACCATATGAAAAATTAGATGAAAGAAAAAAAATTACCAAAACGCTTAAGAAGCAAGCAGAAATAATTGATTGTCAGCCAGTGAAAGAATGGGAAATAGATAAATGGATTGACTATTTAGTAAAGCAGTTCCATGTAGGAATCGAAAAAGCAGCCTATGAAACGATAACGAAAGAAACCGGTCCTAATTTAATGTTGTTGGAAAAAGAAATTGAAAAAATGGCCACTTATTTAGGGGGAAATGGGACAATCACTCCAGAAGTAGCAGAAGGATTAGTAGCACATCAATCAGCCACTAATTCAGGTTTCAAACTAGTTGATGCAGTTATTGCAAAACAATTAGGGAAAGCAATTGAAACTTACCAAGATTTATCCAAAATGAATGAAGAAGAAATCGCACTTGTAGCATTATTGGCATCACAATTCAGAACACTTAGCCACGTTAAGACTTTAAAAAAGTCAGGGTATAGTCAACAACAGATGGCACAGCAATTAAAAGTACATCCTTATGTCATTAAAATGTCTCTATCAAGAGAAAAATATTTTACAAAAGAGAAAATTGAATCCATCTTAAATGAATGTGCAAATGCAGATATTAAGATAAAACAAGGATTGATGGATAAGAAGTTAGTGTTTGAATTATTACTTTATCAAATTATTTTTTCGGATTAATTTAACTTATAAACAGAAATCGTATCATATCAAATGTATAAAATAGCAATGAAAAAAAGCTTGTAGAACGCTCTACAAGCTTTTTGTGTTGGTCATATTAAAAGAGATTAAGCTGTAAGCTCATTTACTTTTTTAGTAAGACGTGATTTTTGACGATTACCATTATTTTTATGGATAATCCCTTTTTGTACTGCTTTATCAATTTTCTTAACTGCTTTTTGTAGAGCAGCTTTTGCATCTTCCACATCTTTATTAGCAACAAATTTTTCAACTTGTTTAATGTGTGAACGCATTTCTGTTTTAATAGGTGCGTTATGCGCACGTAATTCGTTGTTTAAACGCACACGTTTAATTGCAGATTTAATATTAGCCATTTTTTCACCTCCACGTTCTCAATTCGAAAACAATTATAGAACAATCGTCATTGTACCAAAGCTTTGGACAATTTTCAATATAAATATAACTTATAAATTGTAGAAACGTATCTTTTTTTAAAATAATGGTAACGATAAGAATAAAAAAAGTGGTGACTACTTATGAATAATGATAACAAAAAATCGTTTTCTATTCGAACAGATTTAGCTGTTGAAGCGAGAGATATGTTTGTTGAAAATAATGAAGTAGAAGAAAAACAATTAGATGGCATTAATATAAAAGAAACAACAAAAGGAAACACTACTATTTCATATGTGAATATTGATCAAGTAGGAGCAGAAAAGCTCGGTAAAAAAGCCGGTAAATATATTACGATTCATACAGAAAGTGTGAAATCTCAAGATAGTGAAGAACAAAATAAAGCCGCAAATACATTTTCAGAAGAATTAAAGCTTCTATTAGAACAAGAAGGGATCCTGGCGAATGCAACTTGTTTAATTGTAGGGTTAGGAAATTGGAATGTGACTCCAGATGCACTAGGGCCCATGGTAGCAGAGAAAGTTCTTGTTACAAGCCACTTATTTGCACTTCATCCAGAAACAGTGGCTGAAGGATATCGTCCCGTTTCTGCTATTACACCAGGAGTAATGGGAGTAACAGGAATTGAAACGAGTGACATCATACAAGGTATTGTTGAAAAACAATCACCTGATTTCATTATTGCGATTGATGCTCTAGCATCACGATCCGTTGAACGAGTGAATGCTACTATTCAACTTGCTAATACAGGAATTCATCCAGGATCTGGCGTTGGAAATAAAAGAAAAGAGCTAAGTAAAGAAACATTAGGAATTCCAGTTATTGCGATTGGTGTACCAACTGTTGTAGATGCTGTAACAATTACGAGTGATACGATTGATTATGTTTTTAAGCATTTCGGTAGAGAATGGAAGGAAAAAGATCGACCATCAAAGAGTCTTGCACCTGCTAGCATGCGTTTTGGTAAAAGAACACTAACAGAAGATGATTTACCAAGCGTTGAAAAAAGAGAAGCCGTTTTTGGGATGATGGGTAAACTGGATGAAGCAGAAAAGCGTGCCTTAATCTCAGAAGTACTGACACCTCTAGGACATAACTTGATGGTAACACCAAAAGAAGTTGATGATTATATGAAAGATATGGCGTATCTTATTTCTTCAGGCTTAAATGCAGCGATTCATGAGACAATCCAAGTTGAATCAACTGGCTTTTACACTCGATAGTATACAAATAAAGAGAAATGCTCACATTTTAATTAAACATAAGTTCTACTTTTCCATACTCTATCATAATATCTAGTAAAGTTGATAGAACAGTGGGAGAGGAATATTTATGAATTACCTTAGACAACTATGTCGTTCCATAATGCGCAATCTATTAGGCCATTTACGTAGAGGCACAATATGGATTATCTTATTGGGATTATTATTTGTGAGTATAAGCTTTGTTACAACCATTAAACCCGCTTATCAATTGTCCTCTTCTATTATTACGAATTGGACAAGTCAAATCGATCAATCTGTATTCATTTATCTGTTTAGAATGGAAAATAAACAGTATAGAAGTAATATTTATTCAGATGGACCAGAAGAATTAAGTTGGTCAGATTTATTGCTTGAATTTGCAACAAACATAAGAATAAATGATGTTCGAAGTTTACTCGGTAGGGAAATCCCCAATTTTTATGCATATGATCAGAAAATCATTATCGCAGGAGAAGGAACAGATTACACGGATTTACCAATTGAATCTGCACCTCCACTAGAAACAGTATTAGAAAACAGAAATGCATCATTAGAAGAGGATTTACCTAATGAAGATGATTCAAAGACACCAAATGTAGAGAAAACAACTGGTGATAGGAAAGTAGTTTTTTTGTACAATACACATAACCGAGAGTCCTTTCTTCCTCATTTAGATGGTGTGAAGGATCCGAATCAAGCATTTCATGGTGAAGTCAATATTACAAAGGTGAGTGACCGACTGGCTAAGAGCTTGCATAAAAATGGTATTGGTGCCCAAGTAGATCACACTGATTTCATGAGTGTATTAAATCAAAAGGGATGGGAGTATTGGCAATCCTATGACGCTTCACAGCCAGTTGTGAAAGAAGCTTTAGCTAATAATAAAGATATCACTTATGTGTTTGACTTACACCGTGATAGCAGGAGAAGAACCGATACGACAAAAACAATCAATGGAGAGCAATATGCAAGTTTATTCTTTGTTATTGGTTCTGATTATAGTAATAATAGTAAAAATGTGGCACTGGCTACATCACTGCACGAGAAGTTAGAAGAGAAGTACCCGGGATTAAGCAGAGGGGTAACACAACAAGGTGGAGCTGGTAATAACGGGGTATATAATCAGAATCTATCAAAAAATGCTATTCTGATTGAATTTGGTGGTGTGGATAATACGATGACAGAGCTTTATCGTTCGGCAGATGCTTTAGCAGAAATTTTTGCTTCTTATTATTGGGAGGCTGAAGCTGTTCAAAGCCAACAATAAATAGGGATGAGGAGAATAAAATAATGAAAATGCTCGTTTATACTTTATTAATTACTGTTGTATTTTTAACTGGTATAATTTTAGGGACAACTAATAAAAATTTCTCTGTTCATGCACCAGAAAGACAAGAGGTTGTTTCAGATGAAGCTAGACAAGAAAATCTTTCAATTGTTAATGAGAAAAAAGAAGAAGAATTGAATGTTGATCAGCGAACAGCAACAATGGTTCAGCAACCAGTGGAAAATAAACCGGTTTTTGAAAAAGCAGCATTGATTATTGAGGAAACATCTGTATGGGTATACGATCAGGTGATTCAAGTAGCATATTACATTTCAGAGATTTTTATTTGAATCAGATTAAAAAGAATTAAATTTAATGAAATAATCGCACCTATTCAGTTCGAAAATAATTGAATCATCATGTTTTCACTGCTATAATCAATCCTAGTATTGTGCTCGACAAATAGGAGTGAATGAAATTGCCAAAAAATAGAGATCAAAAACGAGTTCGAAACTTTTCGATTATTGCACATATTGACCACGGGAAGTCAACATTAGCAGATCGGATTTTAGAGAAAACCAAAGCTTTAACACAACGTGAAATGAAACAACAATTTTTGGATGCGATGGACTTAGAGCGTGAACGTGGTATTACTATTAAGCTAAATGCAGTCCAATTAAAATATCAACATCATGACGATGAAGAGTATATTTTTCACTTAATTGATACTCCGGGACATGTTGACTTCACTTATGAAGTATCTCGAAGTTTAGCCGCATGTGAAGGTGCTATCCTTGTCGTGGATGCTGCTCAAGGGATTGAAGCTCAAACATTGGCAAACGTCTACTTAGCGCTTGATAATGATTTAGAAATTATTCCAGTAATTAATAAAATAGATCTACCAGGTGCAGATCCAGACCGAGTGAAACAAGAAATAACTGATGTAATCGGAATAGATGGAGAATCGGCTATTCTTGCTAGCGCGAAAGACGGAATCGGTATTGATGAAATATTAGAAAGAATTGTTGAAGATGTACCACCACCATTAGGTGAGCAAGAAGAACCATTAAAAGGATTAATCTTTGATTCCCTGTATGATTCGTATCGTGGCGTCATTGCATATGTATGTATTAAAGAAGGATCTGTAAAGGTCGGAGATAAAATTAAAATGATGGCGACCGGCAAAGAATTTGAAGTGAACGAAGTGGGCGTGTTTACACCTAAGCCACATCAATTAGATGTTTTATCGGTTGGTGATGTTGGTTATCTTACTGCATCGATAAAAAATGTTGGAGATTCGCGTGTTGGGGATACGATTACATTAGCAAATCGACCGGCTAAGGAGCCATTACCTGGTTACCGTAAATTAAACCCAATGGTATTCTGTGGACTTTATCCAGTCGATGCAAATAAATACAATGATTTGCGAGAAGCATTAGAACGCCTCGAATTAAATGATTCTTCTCTTCAATATGAAGCAGAAACTTCCCAAGCATTAGGGTTTGGTTTCCGTTGTGGTTTTCTAGGCTTGCTTCATATGGAAATCATTCAAGAAAGAATTGAAAGAGAATTTAATATCGATTTGATTACGACTGCGCCAAGTGTAATTTATCAAGTAACTCAAACTGATGGAACGGAAATATCTATTGATAACCCGTCATTCATGCCAGACAATCAATCCATTCAAGAAGTTAGTGAACCATATGTAAAAGCTTCTGTAATGGTACCGAATGATTATGTTGGCTCAGTAATGGAATTATGTCAGAAAAAACGTGGTATTTTTCAAAATATGGAGTATTTAGATGATAATCGAGTGAATGTGATTTATGAAATTCCTTTATCTGAAATTGTTTATGATTTCTTTGATTCATTAAAATCACAAACAAAAGGTTATGCCTCTTTTGATTATGAAATTATTGGCTATCAACCATCTAATTTAGTGAAGATGGATATTTGGTTAAATGGGGATACGATCGATGCACTATCCTTTATCGTACACCGTGATTTTTCTTACGAACGTGGTAAGCAAATCGTAGAAAAATTAAAGAATTTGATTCCGAGGCAACAATTTGAAGTGCCAGTACAAGCTGCAATTGGTAATAAAATTGTAGCGCGTTCAACAATCAAAGCAATGCGTAAGAATGTTTTGTCTAAGTGTTATGGTGGAGACATTTCACGTAAACGTAAGCTACTAGAAAAACAAAAAGAAGGTAAGAAGCGCATGAAAATGGTTGGTTCGGTTGAAGTTCCACAAGAAGCTTTTATGGCTGTTTTGAAAATGGACGAAGATTAATCAATTGTCTAACAAACAATGAATAAGTATTACAGTCCCTTTAAGGCTAGTAGTTTGCATACTACGAAATGTGGCCTTGAAGGGATCTTTATTTTCATTCAAAGGGATGCTGCCTTATATAATGTTAAAAGCCATCAGTAGTAGGCTTTTTGAAAATATGTTAAAATATTTGTTGTTATTTGCATTATACAATATGTTAATCAGTTATACCTTGAATGATACATTTTTTAACCCTTGTCACATTATCCGACAAGGGTTTCGGTTATTATGAAACAAGTAAAGTTCGTGACAACGTATAACTTTTTATCTTAAAATACACTGTATAAAATTTTTGAGGAACAAGGTGAGCGATATGATATCATCCGTATATATTCACATCCCTTTTTGTGAAAAAATATGTCATTATTGTGATTTTACGAAATTTTTTTATGAAGAGAAAATGGCAGATGACTACTTAATTGCATTAGAAAAAGAAATCTCTGCATATATTGACACACCAAAGCAGCCAATGCGTACGATATTTGTTGGAGGAGGAACACCTACTGCGTTAAATGTAAAACAGCTAAAAAAATTATTATTGACGATTGAGCATTATTTTGATGTGAGTAATGTAGAGGAATATACCTTTGAAGCAAATCCTGGTGATCTAGACGAAGAAAAAATAAAGTTATTAGTAGCGTATGGTGTGAACCGAATATCTATGGGAGCGCAGGTTTTTGATGATGCGTTACTTGAGCATTTAGGTAGGTTGCATCGAGTGAAGGACGTATATAAAAACGTTAATGATCTTAAGAGGAATAACTTAACTAACATTAGTATTGATCTAATGTATGGATTGCCAAACCAAACACTAGAAGGGTTTAGTCGTTCCTTACAAGAAGCACTATCTTTTGATTTACCTCATTATTCATCGTATTCATTGCAAATTGAGCCCAAAACAGTCTTTTATCAACGATATAATAAAGGAAAGCTTCAAAAACCACCAGAAGAAACGGAAGCCGCGATGTATCATATGTTGATTGAAGAAATGGAGAATATGGGGAAATTCCAGTATGAAATTAGTAATTTTTCTGAGAGGAATTTTGAAAGTAAACATAATCTAACGTATTGGGATAACAGCTATTATTATGGTTTTGGAGCAGGAGCAAGTGGGTATTTACCAGGAGAAAGAATCATTAATTTAAGACCCTTTCCTGCTTATGTTAAGCAAACGAATGAAACAGGAAAGCCTGTACTTCATGCTGAACCAATAGGTAGAAAAGAACAAATTGAAGAGGAGCTGTTCTTGGGCTTACGTAAACAAACAGGCGTTCGATTTAAATCTTTTAAAGAAAAGTATGGTTTAGCACTAACAGATATATATAAAGAAGAGTTGAATTATCTTAAAGCAAAACAATGGCTCATTCAGGATGATGAAGGAATAAGATTAACGAGGAATGGTAAGCTATTTGGTAATGAAGTGTTTCAAGCATTTTTATTAGATAATGACCCAACCTAAATGATTGTTTAAAAAGAATAATTATTTTAAATAAATTCAAGCATTCGCATTGACATTTACAATCTGTTTTGATAATTTAATAATAGATTTAGCACTCGGACGATAAGAGTGCTAACAGAGGTGATCATCATGCTGTCTAAACGACAATTATTGATTTTACAAGTAATTATTGATGAATTCATCCAGACTGCACAACCGATAGGATCGCGTGCAATTTCAAAAAAGGATGAAGTCACGTTCAGCCCTGCTACTATTCGTAATGAAATGGCTGATCTTGAAGAGATGGGATTTATTGAGAAAACACACTCTTCTTCAGGTAGAGTTCCATCTGAAAAGGGATACCGTTTTTATGTGGATCATCTATTATCGCCTTTTCATCTATCAAAAACAGAAATGCATGTCATATCTAACACTTTTGAAGAAGAAATGTTGGAATTTGAACAAGTCGTTCAAAAATCAGCCAAAATTTTGTCTGAACTTACGAATTACACGTCAATTATTTTAGGTCCAAAAGTGTATGAAACAACATTAAAGCAATTAGAGATCATTCAATTATCACCACATCTTGCGGTTGCTATTCTTGTAACAAATACTGGTCATGTAGAGCATCGATCTTTTTCAATTCCAACTGAAATTGAACCAAGTGACCTAGAGAAGTTAGTTAACATGCTGAATGAACGATTAAAAAATGTTCCAATTATTCATTTGCATGATCGACTTAAAAAAGAATTAACTGTGTTAATGCACAAATATATGAATGATTTTGATCTTGCCTATCAATATTTAAAAGCAGCTCTATTCGATGAACAGCCTGTACAACTATATGTGAGTGGGATTACGAATATATTACTTCAACCAGAGTTTAAAGATGTAAGTAAAATTCATTCTCTTTACTCTGCGATGGAGCAAGAAGATGCAATGGCTGACATGTTAAGGTCTTACAAAAATGGTATTCACGTATCCATTGGGCAAGAAAATATTATGGATGAAATGCAAGATTGTAGTTTAATCACTGCCAATTACTCACTTGGCAATCAGCAATTAGGTACCATCGCATTGCTTGGACCAACACGGATGGAATACGCTAGAGTGATTTCTCTATTACATGCATTATCTAACAGGATGTCACATACGTTTCACTCCTGGTTTTGATAAAGATAAAGCTGAAATGCGTTATCAAGGTTTTTTTTATTTTGAAGGTTAAACTGCCTTCCAATTGATGATGAATGTGACGAAAGAATAAATGATTCCGCTGAATAACTTTATTTCGAGTCTTATTCATGATATATTCAAAAATGTTTGATTGCAAAGAACTAGAGGAGGTGACAGTCATGGAAACCAACAAAGAAAAAATGGATGAACAAGAGACTGTTGAAGAAGTAGTAGAAGCAGATCAAGAACTAGTTGATGAATCACCAGAAGATGAATCAACTTCTAATCAAGAAATGGAAGCATTACAAAAAGAAAAAAATGAACTATATGAAAAAATGCTTAGAATTCAAGCAGAATATGATAATTTTCGTAAAAGGACGCAAAAAGAAAAAGAAGCTGATCGTAAATACAGGTCACAATCACTTATAACTGAGTTATTACCTGTAGTAGACAACTTCGAGCGCGCGTTAAATACGGAAGTACAAGATGACAGTACAAAGTCATTTATAGAAGGTATGGAAATGATCTATCGTCAATTCAATCAAGCTTTGTTAAATGAAGGTGTCGAGGTCATTGAGACAGTCGGTACTGAATTTGATCCTAACTACCATCAAGCAGTAATGCAGGTTGAAGATGATCAATATGATTCTAATATTGTAGTGGAAGAGCTACAAAAAGGATATAAATTAAAAGATCGGGTAATACGCCCAGCAATGGTAAAAGTAAATCAATAGTTACATATTGTAAGAAGGAGGAAGCAAATCATGGGAAAAATTATTGGTATTGATTTAGGTACAACAAATTCATGTGTTGCAGTAATGGAAGGTGGAGAAGCAAAGGTTATTCCAAACCCGGAAGGAAACCGTACAACACCGTCAGTTATTGCATTTAAAAATGGTGAAAGACAAGTAGGGGAAGTAGCAAAACGTCAAGCGATTACTAACCCTAATACAATTCAATCAATTAAAAGACATATGGGTACAGATTATAAAGTAGAAATAGAAGGAAAAGAGTATACGCCACAAGAAATTTCCGCTATTATTTTACAACACATTAAATCTTATGCAGAAGATTATTTAGGTGAAACAGTAGATAAAGCTGTAGTTACTGTTCCTGCATATTTTAATGATGCAGAGCGCCAGGCAACAAAAGATGCTGGTAAAATTGCTGGACTAGAAGTGGAACGTATTATTAACGAACCAACAGCTGCAGCGCTAGCATATGGTATCGATAAAGGTGACCAAGATCAAACGGTATTAGTTTATGACCTTGGTGGAGGTACTTTTGATGTATCTATCCTTGATATTGGTGAGGGAACATTTGAAGTAGTTGCAACTGCAGGTGATAATCGCCTTGGTGGGGATGATTTTGATGAAGTAATCATTGATCACATGGTTGCAGAATTTAAAAAAGAAAATGGTATTGATTTATCTAAGGATAAAATGGCAGTTCAACGTTTGAAAGACGCTGCTGAGAAAGCGAAAAAAGATCTTTCAGGTGTAACGCAAACACAAATTTCATTGCCATTTATTACAGCTGGTGAAGCAGGACCATTACACCTAGAAATGAACTTAACACGTGCTAAATTCGATGAACTTTCTTCAGACTTAGTAGAGCGTACAATGGGACCAACGCGCCAAGCGTTGAAAGATGCTGGAATGAATCCAAGCGAGATTAACAAAGTATTACTTGTTGGTGGTTCTACTCGTATCCCTGCAGTACAAGAAGCAATTAAAAAAGAAGTAGGTCAAGAACCTTCTAAAGGTGTAAACCCTGATGAAGTAGTTGCACTTGGTGCGGCAATTCAAGGTGGTGTCTTGCAAGGTGATGTAAAAGATGTTGTACTTCTTGATGTTACACCATTGTCATTAGGTATTGAAACAATGGGGAATGTAACAACAAAATTAATTGAACGTAATACAACAATTCCAACAAGTCATTCACAAGTATTCTCAACAGCAGCTGACAATCAAACAGCAGTTGATATTCATGTACTACAAGGTGAGCGTGAAATGGCTCAAGACAACAAGACTCTTGGACGCTTCCAATTAACAGATATTCCACCAGCACCACGTGGTGTACCACAAATTGAAGTATCATTTGATATCGATGCTAATGGAATCGTGAATGTTCGTGCGAAAGATCTAGGAACAAACAAAGAGCAATCTATTACGATTAAATCATCTTCTGGTCTTTCTGATGAAGAAGTAGAACAAATGGTAAGAGATGCAGAGGAAAATGCTGAAGCAGATAAAAAACGTCGTGAAGAAGTAGATCTTCGTAACGAAGCAGATCAACTTGTTTTCCAAACAGATAAGACAATTAAAGATTTAGGTGAGCAAGTATCTGATGAAGAGAAACAAAAAGCTGAAACTGCAAAAGATGAACTAAAACAAGCGCTAGAAGGCGAAGATTTAGATGCAATTAAAGAAAAGAAAGAAGCATTAGAAGAGCAAGTGCAAGCTTTATCAGTGAAGTTGTATGAGCAAGCACAACAACAAGCGCAAGCTGCACAAGGTGAAGAAGGGGAAGCATCTGATGATGTAGTAGATGCTGACTATGAAGAAGTTAATGAAGATGAGGAAGACAAAAAGTAAGTAAAAGATTTAATAAACAAACTTGTAGGAAGAGTCAAAGTCAGGTTTCACTTGGCTTTGACTTTTCCTCTGTTTAATCCCTTTAATATCAACTAACTTCTATCATGCATCTCCTCTAAAAGCAATTTGCTCAAAGTAGAGTTTCAATGTTATGATAAAATCTATGCAAAGAAGAGTCGGGAGAGTGATCATGCAGTGAGTAAAAGAGACTATTATGATGTACTTGGTGTCTCTAAAGAGGCAGGAAAAGATGAAATAAAGAAGGCTTATAGAAAACTAGCAAGAAAATATCATCCAGATGTAAATAAAGAAGATGATGCAGCAGATAAATTTAAAGAAGCTAAAGAAGCTTATGAAGTTTTAAGTGACGACCAGAAGCGTACACAATATGATCAATTCGGTCATGCAGGCCCACAAGGTCAAGGATTTGGTGGTTTTGGTGGTGCAGAAGACTTCGGTGGTTTTGGTGACATTTTTGATATGTTTTTTGGTGGTGGACGCCGTCGAGATCCTAACGCACCAAGACAAGGCGCGGATCTACAATATACAATGGTGTTAAACTTTGAGGAAGCCATCTTTGGGAAAGAAACGGATATTGAGATTCCAAAAGATGAAACATGTGAGACCTGTGATGGATCTGGTGCGAAACCAGGTACAAAACCAAAAACATGTAGCCAATGTAATGGTAGTGGACAATTAAATGTTGAACAAAATACACCGTTCGGACGTGTTGTAAACAAACGTGTATGTAATCAATGTAATGGAACAGGAAAAATCATTCCAGAAAAATGTACGACATGTGGTGGCGCTGGAAAGGTTAAAAAGCGTAAGAAAATCCATATTAACATCCCTGCTGGAATCGATGATGGACAACAAATTAGAGTTGCTGGCCAAGGTGAACCTGGAGAAAACGGAGGCCCTCCTGGAGACTTATATGTTGTCGTTCAAATCAGATCACATGAATTTTACAAGCGTGATGGTGACCATGTTTTCTGTGAAATGCCAATTACGTTTGCACAAGCAGCACTAGGCGATGAAGTGGAAATCCCAACTGTACACGGAAAAGTAAAACTTAAGGTGCCTGCAGGAACACAAACGGGTAAAACATTCCGACTAAAAGGAAAGGGTGCTCCTAATGTTCGTGGATATGGTCACGGTGATCAGCACGTTAAAATTCGTGTCATCACACCGACTAATTTAACGGATCGCCAAAAAGAATTATTGCGAGAATTAAATGAAATCAGTGGTAATAAACCTACAGATGAACATGAAGATTCTTTTTTTGACAGAGTGAAACGCGCGTTTAAAGGAGAATAGTTATTTAATCTGTATAAAGCAATGCAACAAAACGAAATAAATCATTAGAAATGAGTTGATTCACTTGAAATGGTCTGAACTATGCATTCATACGACTAATGAAGCAATTGAGCCGATCTCAAACATTTTACATGAAGCAGGGGCAAGCGGAGTAGTAATTGAGGACTCAGAAGATTTAGATAAAGATCGTCCGACAGATTTTGGTGAAATGTATGAATTAGATCCTATTGATTTTCCTGAACAAGGTGTATTATTGAAAGCTTATTTACCTATGAATAGTTTTTTAGGTGAGACGGTTGATCAGATCAAACAAGCTATCAATAATTTATTACTTTATGATATTGACCTTGGTACAAATCAAATTACTTTAAGTGAAGTAAATGAAGAGGAATGGGCAACGGCTTGGAAAAAATACTATAAACCAGTTAAAATCTCTGAAAAAATAACGATAACGCCGAGTTGGGAGGATTATCAACCCGTTTCTAGTGACGAATTAATTATCGAGCTTGATCCTGGTATGGCTTTCGGAACCGGTACACATCCAACTACCGTATTAAGTATGCAAGCTTTAGAACGTTATTTAAAGCCAAATGACACTGTAATAGATGTCGGAACAGGTTCAGGTGTTTTAAGTATTGCTTCTGCACTTCTCGGTGCTCAGCGTGTAGCTGCTTATGATCTTGATGAAGTGGCAGTTAACTCGGCTCGAATTAATACGAAACTCAATAAAGTTCATGATAAAATTCAAGTGAAACAAAATAATTTGTTAGACCATATTGATGAAAAACCGGATCTGATTGTTGCCAATATCCTTGCTGAAATTATATTGCGTTTTGAAAAAGATGCTTATCAATTGTTAAAGCCTGAAGGAATTTTTATTACATCAGGTATTATACAAGCAAAGAAGGAACAAGTAAGGCAAGCATTGATAGATGCTGGTTTTCGAATAATTGAAATAAATCAAATGGAAGATTGGATTTCTATTATTGCGCAAAAGTAAAGCAGAAGGTAGGTAAATCACGTGCAACACTATTTTGTTCCCGCTGATCAATGGACTGCTAGCGAAGTGTATATTACCGATGATGATTTACACCATATCTCTCGAGTCATGCGAATGAAGCAAGGAGACCAAATTATTTGTAATCGGCCAGATGGTCAAACTGCAATTTGCTCTATTTTAGACATCACAGAAAATCAAGTTGTAACAAAAATTGTTAAGTGGTTAGAAACTAATGTAGAAATGCCTGTGAAAGTTTCGATTGCTCAAGCGTTTCCCAAAGGTGATAAATTAGATTTGATTTTACAAAAAGGGACTGAATTAGGCGCAGTTGATTTTTTCCTTTTTCATGGTGCTCGTTCTATTGTAAAATTAGATAGTAAGAAAGTAGATAAAAAACTTCAACGCTATCGTAAAATAGTCAAAGAAGCTGCTGAACAATCACATCGCAGCTTGCTACCTAACGTGCAGGTTATATCAAGTTTTTCTGAATTGTTAAAGCAGGCAAATACATTCGATCATAAGCTTGTTGCTTATGAAGAAACGACACGATCAGAAAAAAGTGATAAGCTACATGTAACCTATCAAAAGGTAAAAGAAGGACAATCTATTTTTATTTGTATAGGACCAGAGGGTGGATTTTCTGAATCAGAAATAGCTACATTAAAAGAGCATGATTTCACCTGTATTCGTTTAGGTCCTAGAATTCTTAGAACAGAAACGGCTGGATTATATGCGTTGGCTAGTCTCTCATATCATTTTGAAGAAATGGAGTGATCTTTATGCCTACAGTGGCATTTCATACATTAGGTTGTAAGGTAAATCATTATGAAACAGAAGGAATTTGGCAAATTTTTCAACAACAAGGCTATGAACGAGTTGAATTTGATCGTGAGTCAGATGTTTACGTAATTAATACATGTACTGTTACAAATACAGGTGATAAAAAAAGTCGTCAAGTTATTCGTCGAGCAATTCGTAAAAATCCAGAAGCAGTTATCTGTGTAACAGGATGCTATGCACAAACCTCACCTGGGGAGATTATGGAAATACCAGGAGTGGATGTTGTTGTCGGTACACAGAATCGCGAAAAAATGATTGAGTATATTGAAGAACATCAAGAGACACGTTTGCCGATTAATGGTGTATCTAACATTATGAAGAATCGTGTGTTTGAGGAAATGGATGTTCCGGTATTCTCAGATAGAACGCGAGCTTCTTTAAAAATTCAAGAAGGCTGTAATAACTTCTGTACATTTTGTATTATTCCTTGGTCTCGTGGACTGCTTCGTTCAAGAAAGCCTGAGAATGTGTTAGAACAAGCCCAACAATTAGTTGATGCAGGGTATAAAGAAATTGTATTGACTGGTATTCATACTGCTGGATATGGGGAAGACATGAAAGATTATAACTTTGCCGATTTATTGCGTGATCTTGAGCACAAAGTAAATGGATTAAAACGTATTCGGATTTCTTCTATAGAAGCTAGCCAAATTACGGATGAAGTGATTCAAGTGTTAGACGAATCAGAGAAAATTGTTCGTCACCTACATATTCCATTACAATCAGGTTCAGACACAGTGTTAGAAAGAATGCGCCGTAAGTATTCAAGCGACTTTTATAAGCAAAAAGTCGATCGAATCAAGCAAGCGTTACCTGGACTTGCGATTACATCTGATGTTATTGTAGGGTTTCCGGGAGAAACAGATCGAGAATTTCAAGAAACCTATGATTTTATTAGAGAAATAGGTTACTCGGAGCTTCATGTATTCCCATTTTCTAAACGTACGGGTACTCCGGCAGCTAGAATGGACAATCAAGTAGATGATGAGGTGAAAAACGAACGCGTACATCAACTTATCGAGCTGTCCAATCAACAAGCAAAAGAGTATGCGTCCCTTTATGAGGGAGAAGTATTAGAAGTTATACCTGAAGAACATGATGAATCAGATAATAACCAAACGATGCTAATTGGTTATACAGATAACTATTTAAAAGTTAGATTTGCAGGAACAACTGATATGATTGGTGAAATTGTACGTGTGAAAATAACTCAAGCTGGTTATCCATTAAATGAAGCAGAATTTGTTCGCGTAATGGATGGGCCTGCTAGAAATCAAACGGTTAGTGTTTAATGATGCAAATCAGAAAAATATAAATAAAGTAAATATAAACAAAAGATCATTCTAATAGTGTGAATGATCTTTTGTTTATATTATTATGCTGTTTAATAGATGGCATAGATTGAGGTTAATACAATCTATTTCGAAGATGCTTCTCTAAAAAAGGTATAAAAGGTAATACGATGATGACAGAGAAAATATTAAACAGAACGGCAGCATGTGCTAGTTGACTTACACTATTTGATGCTAATTGTTCACCGATAGAAGTAACCAGTGATAAGAATGGAACAACGATCAACACAGTGAATATATTAAAGATGGTATGAGTGATAGCCACTAATTTAGCTTGCTTTGATGTACGAATAGAGGCTATTAAAGTTGTTACACAAGTACCAATATTTGAACCTAACATAATGGCAATAGAAGCAGCCAAAGAAATGATCCCTTCATGTAATAGGCTTGCAGTTAAAGCAAAGGTGGCACTAGAAGATTGAATAATTGCACTAACAATAATACCAATAAGCAATCCGAATTCTGGAAATGTATGTGTGGTTGAAAATGCATATTTTAATGAAAAACTATCATTAATTAAGGGCATTAGAGATTGAAAGCCGTCCATCGCAATAAATATATTTCCTAACCCTAAAAGAATACAGCCAATATAAAAAATGTTCTTTTGATTAATAAAAACAAACACAATTCCAATAAATAAACTAATGTGAAATGGGAATACATCCCCTAGAGTCAGTAATTCTCCAGTGATTGTTGTACCAATATTAGCACCAAGAATAATTCCGATTGTCTGTTTAAATGTTAAAATCCCTACAGTAACCATACTAATAGTAATGATTAAAACTACCGAGCTACTTTGTAAAATAGCCGTAGCGATTGTTCCGACCATAATACTTCCAAACAAATGATTCGTACTAGAAGAGATCCAATTCGTTAGCTTTGACTCTGCATAAAATTTCATACCAGTTTGTAATAAGCGCATCCCTATAAAAAATAGCATAATAAATACAAATAACAATGAAATTAGTTCCACTATAGTTCACCTCTAATTAAACTATATGGACATGCCCTAGCAAACATGTTAATAAATCAATGAATAATAAAACAAAAAGTTGACCTACAAAATTCCTTATATTATAATATCAAAGAGACATGTGTAGAGGATACATATGTCGTAACAAATGGTTGATGCTCCGGAGGGAGGGAAATTAGCATGTCAAACACAACTCGCGTTCGTAAAAACGAGTCTCTTGAGGATGCTCTTCGTCGCTTTAAACGCAGTGTATCAAAATCAGGTACATTGTCAGAATACCGTAAGCGTGAATTCTATGAGAAACCTAGTGTTCGTCGCAAGAAAAAATCTGAGGCGGCTAGAAAGCGTAAGTAATTTTATTGCATGAACGGAAATGAAGTTTTTTTATTTCCGAAAAGAGGGTGTAGAACTATAATGTCATTATTAGAACGTCTCAACCAAGACATGAAAGCTGCAATGAAAAGTAAGGATAAAGAAAAACTAAGCGTTATTCGCATGGTTAAAGCATCTTTACAAAATGAAGCTATTAAACTTGGTAATGACGAATTAAATGAAGAACAAGAAGTAACTGTTTTATCTCGAGAGGTAAAGCAAAGAAAAGATTCCCTCCATGAATTTCAAGAAGCTGGACGTGTTGATCTTGTAGAAAAATTAGAAGTTGAATTAAATGTTTTACAAGCATATATGCCTGAACAGCTATCAGATGAAGCGTTAGAAAAAATTGTATTGCAAACCATTGAGGAAGTGAACGCTACTTCTAAAAAAGAAATGGGTAAAGTAATGGGTGCTTTAATGCCTAAGGTAAAAGGTAAGGCAGATGGAACCCAAGTAAAACAACTTGTTCAAAAGCACTTGTCTTAATCTATTTTAATGGTTTATAAACAAATAATCCCCTATCATTATTACTTGATAGGGGATTATTTTTATTAACATAATTATGCTATAATAAGTAACTGAATGAAACTTTTTCCCGCGTTTTAACGTAGATATTATACATAATAGAAAATAGAAAGGAGGGAGAAGGTGTCGAGCGCAAAACGTATTTCTTGGATTTTTTTAATAACGTTCATTTTTAGTATGAGTTTGCAATTACCAAATGTTAATGCAGAAGAAAGTAGTGATGGGGATGGCAAACTTGTATATATCATACCAATTGAAAAAGAAGTAGAACGTGGCTTAGAAGCTTTTTTAAAACGAACAACTACAGAAGCAAAAGAGGCGTCTGCAGATCATATCATATTTGAACTGAATACGCCAGGTGGTCGTGTAGATGCTGCAAATAACATTGCAGAGCTATTGCAAGATTTAGAAATTCCAACGACATCATTTATTACTAGTCGTGCATTATCAGCTGGATCATACATCTCATTAAATACGGATAACATATACATGAAACCACAAGCAACAATGGGATCTAGTGGTGTCATTAATTCAGATGGGACGGCGGCTGATAAAAAGGCCCAATCAGCATGGTTAAGTGCGATGCGAAGTGCTGCCGAATCTAAAGGCAGAGATCCTTTATATGCAGCTGCTATGGCTGATGCGGCTATCGATCTACCTGAATACAATGCTCCAAAAGGCGAATACTTAACTCTTGGTCCATCAGAAGCCGTTGAGGTTGGCTATGCAGCAGCTGTAGTGAACCATCGAACAGAACTATTGAATGAACTTGGACTCAGTAATGCAGAGATCGTTGAAACCGAAGTAACTTTCGCGGAAGAACTAGCTCGTTTCTTTACTAGTTCAACAGTAGTTCCTATATTATTGTCATTGGCTAGTATTGGGCTAATTGTAGAGTTGTATTCACCTGGATTCGGTATACCGGGATCAATTGGTTTAGTTTCTCTTGTTTTGTTTTTCTATGGACATATCGTAGCTGGATTTGCCGGGTATGAAGCGATTATATTACTAGGTCTAGGTATTATTTTAATTGTTGCAGAGTTATTTGTACCTGGAGGAATTGTAGGTGCTCTGGGGATCGGTGCTGTCATAGGATCGTTGTACATGTCAGCAGCTGATGTAGGTATGATGAGTTTAAGTATTGCGATTGCTCTAGTTGTGGCTATCATAACAGCTATTGTATTATATAAATTTATTGGTTTAGAAAAAGGCTTTTTCAGACACATTATTCTTAGTGATGCTACAACGACAGAGAAGGGGTACGTTTCTTCTATTAATCGATTAGAATTAATCGGGTTAGAAGGTATAGCACTTACACCGCTTCGTCCATCAGGAACTGCTATATTTGATGGTGAACGTCTTGATGTCGTTACTGAGGGGGGGTATATCGCAAGCCAACAACCAGTAAAGATTGTTAAAACAGAAGGCTCAAGAATTGTAGTTAGAGAATTGAAAAACAATTAGGAGGAATTCGTTTATGGGACCAGATCAAATTATTTCTTTAGTTATTATCGGTATTATTGTTATAGCAGTTGCCGTATTATTTACTTTTATTCCAGTAATGCTATGGATTAGTGCATTAGCTGCCGGTGTAAAAGTTAGTATTTTCACTTTAGTGGGGATGCGATTACGTCGTGTTGTTCCTGCTCGTGTGATTAATCCACTGATCAAGGCACATAAAGCAGGAATTGATGTAAATACAAACCAACTTGAAAGCCACTATTTAGCCGGTGGTAATGTTGACCGAGTTGTTAATGCGTTAATCGCTGCGCAACGTGCAAACATTGAACTTAGCTTTGAAAGAGCGGCTGCGATTGACTTAGCTGGCCGTGATGTACTTCAAGCAGTTCAAATGAGTGTTAACCCGAAAGTAATTGAAACGCCATTTATCGCTGGTATTGCAATGGATGGTATTGAAGTAAAAGCAAAAGCTCGTATTACAGTTCGTGCAAATATTGATCGTTTAGTCGGTGGTGCAGGAGAAGATACGGTTATCGCTCGTGTAGGTGAAGGGGTTGTTAGCACAATTGGTAGCTCAGTGGCACATACTGCAGTACTAGAAAACCCTGATTCCATTTCGCACAATGTTTTAAATAGAGGACTAGATGCTGGAACTGCATTTGAAATTCTGTCGATTGATATTGCTGATGTTGATATTGGTAAGAACATTGGAGCAATTCTTCAAACAGATCAAGCAGAAGCAGATAAAAACATTGCACAAGCAAAAGCAGAAGAGCGTCGTGCAATGGCTGTTGCACAAGAACAGGAAATGGTTGCACGAGTTCAAGAAATGCGTGCGAAAGTTGTGGAAGCAGAAGCTGACGTTCCATTAGCATTGGCAGAAGCTTTGCGTTCAGGTAACATGGGTGTCATGGATTACATGAATTACAAGAATATTGATGCAGATACAGATATGCGTGATTCTATAGGTAAATTATCTGAAGACGATTCTGATGAAAATTAAGAATGAAATGCCCAATACCTATACAGTATTTTCTGAAAGGGAGTGATGGCAGATGGAGAATATTGTAGGAATCTTAACATTGTTAATTGCAATTGGTGGAGGCTTATTAGGTTGGTTTGGACAAAACGAAGATGAAGATAGTAAGAAAACATCTTTTCCTTTTCCGAACCAGAAGAAGCCACAAGCACCTAACAATCATCCTAAAAAAGAGAATCCAACTGTCGATTATTCAGAAACATATTTTGATGAAAAACAAGCGCAATTGGATCACTTAAAATCCACCATGGACATCGATTACGATCAAATGGATTTACCAGCAAAAGAAAATATTGGTACTGTTAGAAAAGCAAACAAAGAAGTTAAAGTTAATAAAAGAAAGACTTCACTTTCTATTGGAAAAAATATTTCTAAAGAAGGATTAGCTGAAAGTGTGATTATGGCAGAAGTATTAGGACCACCACGAGCTAAGAAACCATATCAAAGAAAAATTTATAAGTAAAGCAAAGATCCCCTTACCTATTCTAAAGGTAAGGGGATTTACTATTAGTAAATTCAAATTAAATTAGTTCTGTTTTATGACCACATACATATATTAAAAATGGAGGAGGGTATCTTGATGAATAAATGGCAGCAACGATTAGGTAATTGGTTAACAAATCATCTTCACTTACCTTCTGATACAATTTTGAACCTTCCAAGAATTACAACCATTGGTCAATTTCATGCTTACATTGAAAACCATCGAGGATTACTTATTTTTAAGGATGAAGAAATACAATTAAAAACGATGCAAGGGGTAGTGGTGATCACGGGCAGTGATTTTGTTATAAAGACCCTTCTTCCAGAAGAGATACTAATCGAAGGAACAATTTCCACTATTCATTTCATTGACAGCAAGAATAACGAACAGTAATCAGATAATTGGAGGGTAATTTATGAATCACATCCAAGCCACTTGGTTACAAGGATATGTACAGCTAAAAATAGAAGGGTATCGCCCAGAATTATTTTTTGACTTGTGTGCTAGAAACCAAGTGCATGTATGGAAAATCAAAAAAATAAATGAAACAACCTGTACAGGACACATGTTTATAAAAGATTTAAAACAAATGAAGAAGTTAAGGAAACAGACACGATACAAAGTTTATTTTGTCAAAAAAAAGGGGCTTCCTTTTCTTTTTAAGCAAACAACAAGCAATCGACCTTTCATATTAGGTTTAATTGCTAGCTTTTTTTTCGTTTTACTTTTGTCTAATATGGTCTGGAGCATTGATGTACAAGGAGTACGACCTGAGATAGAGAAACAAATACGAACGACGTTAAATGAGAATGGAGTATACAAGGGTAAACTAAAATTCACTATTCGATCGGTGACAGATATGCAACAGTTACTTTTGGATGAAATTCCGGAGTTACTGTGGGTAGGTGTGAAGGAAAAAGGGACAACTTATGCATTAGAAGGAGTAGAAAAAACACAAGTATCTGAAACAGAAGAATCTTCCCCACGTCACATTGTAGCTAAGAAAAATGGGGTTATTACGGATATGTATGTTTCAAAAGGGCGTCCAATAGTCTCAGTAAATGATTATGTAAAAAAAGGTGATATACTAGTTGCTGGTACATTAAAAGAGGAGCAAGAGGAAGAAAGTGAAGATAAAAAAAGCAAGAACATATATGTAGCAGCACAGGCAGAAATATATGCTAATACTTGGTATGAATCTACTGTTTCCACTCCAACTGAAGCAGATTATCATGTGTTAACCGGGGACAATAAAAATAAATATTATGTTACTATTGGAAATGTTAGCTTTCCTGTTTGGGGTTTTTTTCAAAAGGATTATGAGGATCAACAGATTGAAATGGAGAAACGCCCATTGCACTTTTTTCAATGGACATTACCTATACATATTATCAAAATGAATATACATGAAAGAGACCATATTAAAGAAAAAAGAACAAAAGAGGAAGCAAAACAAATAGGTATCGAACAAGCCAAGAAAAATCTGCAATTGCAATTAGGAAGAGATTCAAAAATAATTAAAGAAAAAATTTTGCACGAAACAGCTGGGAATGATAAAGTGAAATTACGCTTATACTTTACAGTTAAAGAAAATATAGCGAAAACACAAGATCTTTCTCAAGGAGATTAATTTATGTCAGAAGCATTACATTTAATTGATTTAGAAATTAATGACCCAAACGAAGCACTTGCGTTATTTGGTGCTGAAGATAAGTATTTAAAACAAATGGAGCAACAGCTACAAGTTTCTATTATTACAAGAGGGCAACAAGTTCGTGTCTCAGGTAATGAAGAAGAAGTTAAAGTAATCCAAGAAATTTTAAATGCACTGCTAAATGTTATTAGAAAAGGACTAATCATTTCAGAGCGAGATATAGTCTATGCTGTTGAACTTGCTAAAAAGGGAAAAATACACCAGTTTGAAACGCTTTTTGAAGATGAGATAATTAAAAATGCCAAAGGTAAGCCAATTCGCGTTAAAACTTTAGGGCAGCGAACGTATGTAAATGCAATTAAGTCAAATGATTTAGTTTTTGGTATTGGTCCTGCTGGTACCGGAAAAACATACCTTGCTGTAGTGATGGCGATACAAGCACTTAAAAAAGGCAGTGTTAAACGTATCATCTTGACTAGACCAGCTGTGGAAGCTGGTGAAAGCTTAGGATTCTTACCGGGTGATCTAAAAGAAAAAGTTGATCCATACTTACGACCACTTTATGATGCGCTCCATGATTTGTTAGGATCAGAATACACGTTACGGTTAATCGAACGAGGTACAATAGAGATTGCTCCTTTAGCATACATGAGAGGCCGAACATTGGATGATGCATTTGTCATTTTAGATGAGGCACAAAACACGACACACGCACAAATGAAGATGTTTCTTACCCGTCTAGGTTTTGGATCGAAAATGGTGATCACAGGTGACATCACTCAAGTTGACTTACCAAAAGGTGTACAATCCGGATTAAAAACAGTGGAATCTAAGCTTAATCATGTATCTGGAATTTCATTCATATACCTACAACAAACTGATGTAGTAAGGCATCCGTTAGTTCAGAAAATAATTGACGCCTTTGAAACGTCTAGTAGCGAATGAATAGATTAATGTTAATTGCTATACAAACTAAATAACACGATCAAACGCATGATCCCTTATAATCCAATGATTATAAGGGCTTTTGTATATAGAAAAAATGGTATTACATGTAACAAATTATCTACCTCTATACATCAAGTTTAAATCAGTGTATGATAAAAGTGACAATAAATAGCAAGATTCCTGTTCGATGTTCTGTAGCTAACTGTATATTGTAGTAGCTGGAAAAGGGGAATATGGATGATAGAAAAGTGGAAAAATATAATACAATCTATGGGTTCAATAAACAAGCCATTTCCGATGATTATTTCAAGTCTGTTAATTGGTTTTCTGTTTTTTATTTTCATGTTATCAAACGTTTTTACTGAAACTTATGAAATAGAGCGGTTTAATAATGCAAAGGAAACCATACGATCACCAATAACAATAGAAGACAAGAAAGAAACAGAACAGAGACGAAGAGAAGCGGTTCAGTCTGTAAGTGATCGTTATTATATTTCCACAGAGACCACTGATGAACGTATCGGTTACATAGAAGAACTATTCGATGCAATTGCAACAACAAAGTCCAATTCTGAGAAGCAAGATGAACAAGATAAAGAGAAGTCTGTAAGTGATCGGGTAGAAGATTTACAACAAATTCTAAGCTCAGAAATAATCGTGGCTATAGATCAAGATTCATTATCTACATTAATTCAAATGAATGAAAATGACCTCTCCGTTGCTAAAGAATTATTGAGAACGACGCTATACAATATATTTAATGATGGTATACGCACAGAAGAAATTGATCAAGCAATAGAGCGATTTAATGACAGATTGCGATTTTCCAGTTTAAGTGTTGAAGTCAAACAAGCTTTGAGAGATGTTGGGTCATTTGCACTGGTTGCAAACTCGTTTTTCTCGGCAGAAAAGACGCAAGAAGCGGAGAAACAAGCGATAAACAATGTTGAGCCTGTCATGATTCGGGCTGGTGAAGTGATTGTTCAGGAAGAACAAACGATAACTAATGAAATATATGAGAAACTTGAGCTTGTAGGTTTACTCAATACAAATCGCAATTTTTACCCTGTAATTGGATTAACTTTACTTGTTCTTTTATTTGTCAGCTTCATTTTTCACGAAATGCTTCAATTAAATAAAAGTATTAAGTTAAATATGCGTTCTTTAATGGCGATTGTTGTGATTAGTTTATTAATAATAGCTATGATGAAATTTACTAGCTATTATACATTATCAAATAATCCGCTCTATTATTTATTACCTGTACCTATGGGTGTTATGTTAATAAAACTCTTATTCCGTGAACAAACAGCTATTAAATTTGCTGTGATTTTCTCTATTGTTGGAAGTATAGTCTTTAATGGACAAATTCCAGGAGCATTAAATACTGAAGTGGCATTATACTTTCTTGCCTCACAACTTGCCGGTATTGTGATGGTTCATTCAATAGAAGATAAAACCACTATATTAAAAGCAAGTATTGGCATGGCTATTGTTAATGCTAGTATGATAAGCATGTTTTTCTTTCTTTCATTTGAGAAAAATGAATGGATGACCCTTCTGTTGTATGAAGGATATGGACTAACAGCTGCTTTAATTGCTTGCGCGTTAACCATTGGTATTTTGCCATTCCTAGAATCAGGCTTAGGGATATTATCTGATTCCAAACTGTTAACATTAGCAAGCCCGAATCATCCATTATTACGTAAGATTTTAGTGGAAGCACCTGGTACGTATCACCACAGTGTTATGGTTGCTAACTTAAGCGAGGCTGCTTGTGAGAAAATAGGTGCTAATGGTTTGCTTGCAAGAGTGGCATCCTATTATCATGACTTAGGTAAAACAAAGTATCCACATTACTTTATAGAAAATCAAATGGGGATACAGAATCCCCACAAATTTATTGAACCAATGCAAAGTGCTGCTATTATTATTTCACACCCTTATGATGGAGCACACATGTTAGAAAAGCATCATATGCCTAAAGAAATTATTGATATCGCAAAACAACATCATGGCACAACATTACTGAAGTATTTTTATTATCAAGCAAAAGAAGTATATAAAGATGTATTAGAATCGGATTATCGTTATCCTGGGCCTAAACCGCAAACGAAAGAGGCTGCTGTCATTTCTATTTGTGACTCTATTGAAGCAGCCGTTCGGTCCATTGATGCTCCTTCAAAAGAGAAAATCAATGAAATGATTGAAAACATAATTCAAGCAAGACTTACAGATGGACAATTGAATGAAAGTTCATTAACATTTAATGAATTAGAAATGGTTCGGGTAACAATTAGTGAAACCTTAAATGGAATATATCATTCGAGAATCCAATATCCAGATGATAAAAAATTGAAGGAGGAAAAGTAAATGCATATTGATTTTCATGATCAAACAAATGAGGTGAATGAATCGTATATTGATATGATTCAACGTTTGATTAGTTTTGCAGCACAGCAGGAAAAGATTACAGAAGAAGCGGAAATATCAATTAATTTTGTAGACAACAGAGAAATTCAAATTATAAATCGTAATTATCGTCAAATCGATCGACCTACTGATGTCATCTCCTTTGCACTTGAAGAAGAAGGAGAGGGAGAAGTTAAAATAATCGGTGAAGACATGCCTTTAATATTAGGGGATATAGTTATCTCTGTAGACATGGCAAAAGAGCAAGCAGATGAATATAATCATTCATTAGAAAGAGAATTGGGCTTTTTGGCATTGCACGGTTTCTTGCACTTACTCGGATATGATCACATGAATGATGCTGATGAAAAAACAATGTTATCCAGACAAGAGGAATTGTTAAATGCATTCGGACTATCAAGGGAATAAAAAAAAGCGAATCGGACTTAGTTATGCCTTAGCAGGTATTCGTTATGCAATTTTGACAGAGTGGAATTTGCGAATTCATGTGATTGCTTTTATATCCGTTATGATTTTGAGTGCTTTCTTGAAAATCTCCATGTTAGAGTGGGTATCGGTCATTATTATAAGTGGACTTGTGCTCATTACAGAAATGCTAAATACTTCCTTGGAACATTTGTTAGATTATTTAGCTCCAGAATGGCATCCCGAAGTTGGTAAGATTAAAGATATGATGGCTGGAACGGTTTTCATAGCTGCTTTGTTAGCTATTATTGTTGGAACCATTATATTCTTGCCTAAGCTTATGGCATTCTTTTAATAATAAGATGAAGATATTTGAAAGCTTTTGTCGAATCTGTGAAATCGGTTTAAAGATATAGTAAAATAATTTTAGAGACATATTAATGGAGGAAACATCATGGAACAATCATACAAATCAGGTTTTATCACGATCATTGGTCGACCTAACGTGGGGAAGTCTACTTTTCTGAACCATGTCATTGGCCAAAAGATTGCAATAATGAGTGATAAAGCACAAACAACAAGAAATACAATTCAAGGCGTTTTAACAGAGCAAGATGCACAATTTGTTTTTATTGATACACCTGGAATCCATAAACCTAAACATCGATTAGGTGATTTCATGGTAAAGTTAGCAGAAAACACATTAAACGAAGTAGATATCATTATGTTTATGATCAATGCAGAGGAAGGTTTTGGTCGAGGAGATCAATATATTATTGATCGATTAGAAAATGTGAAAAAACCTGTTTTTCTAATTATTAACAAAATTGATCAAATACATCCAGATAAATTACTTGAGATTATTGATCAGTACAAGGACAAGTACCCATTTGAGGAAATCGTACCTATTTCCGCCTTGGAAGGTAATAATGTTTCACATTTGTTAGGGGTACTCAAGCGACATTTACCTGAGGGACCACAGTATTATCCAGAAGATCAAGTAACAGATCATCCGGAACGTTTTATCATGAGTGAATTAATTAGGGAGAAAGCGCTTGAATTAACTCGTGAAGAAATACCTCACAGTATAGCTGTTGTTATTGACCAGATTGAAAAAAATGATAATGAAAAAGTTCGCATTCAAGCAACTATTGTAGTGGAAAGAAGTTCCCAAAAAGGTATAGTGATTGGTAAACAAGGATCTATGTTAAAACAAATAGGTACAAAAGCGAGAAAAGATATAGAAGGTTTATTAGGAACAAAAATATACCTAGAGCTATGGGTTAAAGTGCAAAAAGACTGGCGAAACCGTACTCAACTTTTACAATCCTATGGTTTTAGTGAAGATGATTATTAATTCATGGTAAATTTTAAAACACATGCTTTATTACGTTATGGAAATTCTATAAGTGAATGAACAATGATAGAAGGAAGATGTATCATTTGAGAAGTAATCATTTATAAAATAGAAAGGTGGGGTTTCTTGTGATCGACTTGTCATGGAAAATATTTAGTCAGACAGGAAACATTGAAACCTATTTACTAATGAAAGAAATGGAAGCAGTGTATAGTGAAGGTGCATTAGCACAATTTAGAGAAGTAATGAAAGAGTATGACCAGAGAGTTTAAGGCCGTGATGACCTTTTTGTAGTGAGATAAGGGATAGGGTGAAACGATTGTTTGAGAAATTAGAGGGTACGATTTTACGTACACAAGATTATGGGGAAACACATAAAATTGTTACTTTGTTTACAAGAGAAAAGGGAAAAATTGCTTGTATTGCTCGTGGTGCAAAAAAACCAAAAAGCCGAATGGCTTCTATTACCCAGCCATTCATTCATGGGATGTTTTTAGTCCAAGGTGGTAAAGGTCTAGGAACAATGCAGCAAGGAGAAGTTATTCTTTCTTTTCGTAAAATTAGAGAAGACATTGTTAAAACAGCTTATGCCAGCTATTTAGCTGAGTTAACAGAAAAAACGTTAGACCAACAAAAGATTGAAAGTTATATATATCAGCAATTTTTCTTTTCTCTGCAAGCAATCGAAGCGGGTAAGGATCCAGATATCATTATGATGATGTATGAATTGAAGCTTTTTAGAAAAGCGGGTTTTGCGCCTGTATTACATCAATGTGTGCGATGCGCTAGAACAGAGAATACGTATGCTTTTTCTATTCAAGAAGGTGGTTTTCTTTGCAGTAAATGTAAGCTAGTAGATGAACGATCTGTGCAATTATCAGAAAAACTGACGAAGTTGCTTCAAATTTTTTCTCAAGTAGACTTACAGCAAATTGGGGAAATCTCTGTTAAAAAAGAAAATAAGGAATTATTGAAACAATTAGTTGAGGCTTATTACGACCATTATGGCAGTTTTTATTTAAAGTCAAAAAAGTTCCTCAAGCAAATTGATGTATTTAATGGTTGGTATGATACAGAATAACTTATAACAGTGACTTGACAAGCCATTACTTATATCTTATGATCTTATTACAAGTAGAGATAGGTCGCAATGATAGAAACAAGTACCTTTATTTTTTCTATTTTAGAGAGTTCAGGATGGTGAAAGCTGAACATAGAATGTAAAGGGAAGGCATTCTGGAGCACAGGTTATTTACAAAAGTGGTTATTCATTGAATAACAAATAGGGTGGAACCGCGGAAATCCCGTCCCTATACTTCAAATTATTGAAGTATAGGGACGGGATTTTATTTGTTACTGAGACAGCTTTAAATAAATGGAGGTAAGAAAATGAATATTCAAGAAATGATTTTAACCTTGCAAAAACACTGGTCGGATCAAAACTGTATTTTAATGCAAGCATATGACGTAGAAAAAGGAGCAGGAACGATGTCTCCAATGACTTTATTAAGAAGTTTAGGGCCAGAACCTTGGAATGTAGCATATGTTGAACCTTCAAGGAGACCAGCAGATGGGCGTTATGGAGAAAATCCCAACAGGCTATATCAACATCACCAATTTCAAGTTATCATGAAACCTTCTCCTGATAACATTCAAGAATTGTATCTTGAATCACTTGAAAAATTAGGGATTGATCCATTAAAGCATGATATTCGTTTTGTTGAAGATAACTGGGAGAATCCAACATTAGGGGCTGCCGGTCTGGGTTGGGAAGTTTGGTTAGATGGCATGGAAATTACACAGTTTACCTATTTTCAACAAATCGGCGGATTAGAAGCAAAACCAGTTTCTGTTGAGATCACTTACGGTATAGAGAGACTTGCCTCTTATATTCAGGATAAAGAAAATGTGTTTGAGCTTGAATGGACCAATGGTGTAACGGTTCATGATATCTTTTACCAACCTGAGTTCGAGCATTCTACTTATACATTTAAAGAATCGAACACGGATATGCTATTCGAATTATTTACAACGTATGAAGAAGAAGCGAAACATATTATGGAAAAAGGGCTTGTATTCCCTGCTTATGATTATGTTTTAAAATGTTCACATACATTTAATTTACTTGATGCAAAAGGTGTAATATCTGTAACTGAGCGAACAGGTTATATTGGCCGAGTGCGTAAATTAGCGAGAGAAATAGCGAAATTATATGTTGAAGAACGTGAACGATTAGGTTTTCCAATGTTAAAAGAGGAGGGAAATCAACATGACAACAACTAATGTATTATTTGAGATTGGTCTAGAAGAAATGCCTGCACGTTTTTTAGCAGATACTGAAAAACAATTAGAGGAAAAAACGATAGATTGGTTACAATCGCTTCGTTTACCATATAAAAAACTAACAACTTTTGTTACGCCAAGAAGATTAGCTGTCGTAATTGAAGGGTTAGCAGAAAAACAGTCAGATCAATCTGAAAAGGCGAAAGGACCTGCTAAAAATATAGCTTTGGATCAAGATGGTAATTGGTCAAAAGCGGCAATAGGCTTTACCAAAGGACAAGGAAAAACTGTAGATGATATATACTTTGAAGATGTAAAAGGGACAGAATATGTATTTGTAAATAAATATATTGAAGGTGCGACAGCTGAGAAGTTATTGCCTAGCTTTAAAGAAGTTATTTTAAATTTGAATTTCCCAAAGAACATGCGCTGGGCAGATAAGAATTTACGATTTATTCGTCCGATAAGATGGATTGTTGCTTTGAATAATCAATCTGTGATTCCCATTGAGATTGAAGGGGTGACAAGTTCAAATATTACATTTGGACATCGATTCTTAGGAGAAAAGTTTACAATCAACGATCCATTATCCTACCAAAAAGAACTGGAAAATCAATATGTACTTGTAGACAGCAAGCAACGAAAACAAATGATCATCAACCAAATAGAACAGTTAGAACAAAAAGAAGGATGGCGCATTCCTGTTGATGAAGAATTACTAGAAGAAGTTACGCAACTTGTAGAGTATCCAACCGTGTTCTTTGGTACATTTAACGAAAAATTTCTCGACATTCCTGACGAAGTGTTAATTACTTCTATGAAAGAACATCAGCGTTATTTTCCTGTGTTGAATAACACAGACGGTTTATTACCGTATTTCGTAGCAGTTAGAAATGGAGATGACAAGCACATTGATGTAGTAACAAAAGGAAATGAAAAGGTACTTAAAGCTAGATTAGCTGATGCGATGTTCTTTTATGAAGAAGACCAAAAACAATCAATCGAAGAAAATAATAAAAAACTTACTAGAATGGTCTTTCAAGAGAAGTTAGGAACAATTTCTGATAAGGTTAACCGCGTAGTTAAATTGACAAGTAAATTAACAGATCTCTTAGAAGTGGACCAACACACAAAAACAAATGCTATTCGTGCTGCAGAAATTAGTAAATTTGATTTAGTATCTAACATGGTTAATGAATTTACTAATCTTCAAGGAATAATGGGAGAGAAATACGCACGGATTTTTGGTGAAAATGAGCAGGTTGCAAAAGCAGTAAATGAGCATTATATGCCACGCTCTGCTAATGGTATATTACCAACCACGATCGAAGGTTCTATTGTAAGTATTGCTGACAAGCTAGATACAATTATTGGATGTATTTCTGTTGGTTTAATTCCTAGTGGCTCACAGGATCCATATGCATTAAGAAGACAAGCGATGGGTGTTTTACAAATTCTTGATGATAGAGGCTGGACCATTTCCGTTGAAACATTATTGCAGAAAGCTATGGAAATCTATCAGGAAATGGATGACGTGATAAAAATAGAAGAAGGAGCAGAATCGCATATTCATTCTTTCTTTTATGCTCGTGCTTCTTTCCATCTCAAACAAGTAACGAGTGAACAAGATATTATCCAGGCTGTCCTTGCAAGCGGGATTGGAAATATTTCATTTGCGTATAAAAAGGCACAAGTATTAACAACGAAAAAACATGACCAGTCCTTTAAAGATACACAAGAGGCGCTTGTTCGGAGTTTAAATATTGCAAAAAAAGGTGAATATAGTGGTGTTGATAGCAACCTGTTTGAAAATGAATATGAGAAAGTGCTTTATGATAATTATCAATCAATCAAACCAGTTGTATTGAAACACCTTGATCAATTAGACGCAGAATCATCTATTCATACGTTAAGTGAATTAACAAATTCCATTCACGCATTTTTTGATCATACAATGGTTATGGCTGAGAATGAGAAACTTAAGCAAAACAGAATTTCTTTATTAAAAGATATTGCTGCATTAGTTTATCAATATGCTGATTTGAGCCTGGTGGAATGGAAACAACAAGCTAGCTCTTAATAAGTTGGAGGATTATACATGAAACCAATTATTTATTTAGTGTCGGATTCAGTAGGAGAAACTGCGGAACAGGTAATTAAAGCAGCTCTTTCTCAATTCATTAATGGGATAGAATATGAAATCATTCGCATTCCTTATGTGGAAGATGTGATGAAACTTGAAGAGGTAGTAGAAAAAGCGGCAGAAAAAAATGCTATTATTGGTTTCACACTAGTTAACCCTATTTTACGACAATGTATGACACAAAAATCATTAGAGTTAAATGTTGAATCAATTGATATCATTGGTCCTATGTTGGAAGGAATGGAAAGGTATTTTCAACAAAAACCTAAATTAAAACCTGGACTAGTCCACCAACTAGATGAAGCATACTTTAGAAGGGTTGAAGCAATCGAATTTGCGGTTCGATTTGATGATGGGCGTGATCCAAGGGGTATAGAGCAAGCAGATATTATTTTAGTCGGTGTTTCGCGTACATCAAAGACACCATTATCTCAATATTTAGCCTTGAAAAGTTTTAAAGTTGCAAACGTACCAATTGTTCCAGAAGTAGATCCTCCATCAGAGTTGTTTCAAATTGAACCACACAAATGTATTGGGTTGAAGATCAGTCCTGAGAAGCTAAATGACATAAGAAAAGAAAGACTTAAATCTTTAGGTCTTAAGGAAGAAGCTAGTTATGCAACCTTTGAAAGAATTGATTATGAATTAGATTATTTTCAATCTGTCATAAATCGTATAGGTTGCCCAGTTATAGATGTTTCGCATAAAGCGGTAGAGGAAACAGCAAACCTCATTCTACAGATGCAAACTCCTATTTAATGAACAACGTAACAAGTGATAGTCAATTTTTCACTTGTTACGTTGTTTTATGGCGTTTGTTTAGAGGAAACATTTTTTAATAGTATTTTTAATAGTTTTGTATTATAATTAATATTTGTGAAAAAAATGTTTAAAAAAGCAAAATGATTGCTTTAATATACTCCTGTCTATGTTTATTCAGAGTGAAACAGAGGTATTATATAAATATATTTGGAAAAAGTACGAATTAATTTATAAAAAAATGTCGAATGTTGCAGGGATTCTTCTTTTTTTATAGAAATAATAACGATGGTGATGTAAAAATGACAATGCATATTCCAGAGGAAACTGTGGATGAAATTCGTCAGTCAAACGATATAGTCGACGTAGTGGGAGAATATGTTGCATTAAAAAAGCAAGGGAAAAACTTTTTTGGTTTATGTCCTTTTCATGGAGAGAAAACTCCGTCCTTTTCAGTTACCCAGGATAAGCAAATTTTTCATTGCTTTGGGTGTGGTAAGGGTGGTAACGTATTTACATTTTTGATGGAAATAGAAGGTTTTTCCTTTTATCAAGCGGTGCAACATTTAGCTGATAAAAAAGGATTCTCTTTGTCTGAAAGTTTGGGATCACAGCAAGAGCAAGGCGTTTCAAATGAGGAACAAATGAACTTGAAGGCTTTTGAATGGTTAACGAAACTATATCATCATCTACTACGCCATACAAAAGAAGGAAAACAGGCTTATCAATATTTGTTAGAACGTGGCTTTTCCGATGAAATCATTCATACCTTTCAATTAGGTTATTCGCCCCAATCAAAAGATCTTATTACACAATTTCTAGAGAAAAAAGGTTATCATTCGCAACACATGGTAAATGCTGGTGTGCTAACAACAAATGATCATAATCAAACAACAGATCGATTTCGGGGAAGAGTCATTTTTCCGATTCGAAATCATCTTGGAAAAAGTGTTGGGTTTGGTGGCAGAACGATCACGGATCAAGAGCCTAAATATTTAAATAGTCCTGAATCAATTTTATTTCAAAAAGGGAAGTTACTATTTAATTTTGATCTGGCAAGAAGCTCAATAAGAAAGAGTGGTCAAGCAATACTTTTTGAAGGCTATATGGATGTAATCGCTGCTTATCAAGCTGGTATAATGAATGGATTAGCTACACTAGGTACTTCTATCACAGAAGCACAAGCGCGTTTACTTAATCGATATGCCGACACAATCATCGTTTGCTACGATGGAGATGAAGCTGGAATTAACGCATCTTACAAGGCAGCGAGATTATTGCATCATATCGGTAGTAATGTAAAGGTTAGTGCCATTCCAGAAGGATTAGATCCGGATTCTTATATTGCTAAATATGGATCAGATCGCTTTAAACATGAAATAATTGAGGCAAGTTATACGTATATATCATTTCTAATGGAATATTTTAAAAAAGATTATAATCTCAAATTAGAAGGAGATCGTATACAGTATATCGAAAAAGTAATAGACGAGCTGGCATTAATTAATCGTCCGATGGAACGTGAATACTATGCAAAAGAATTAGCATCTGAATATGAACTTTCCATGGATACGATTGTTTATGAAATTAACAACCGTAGGAAAAAGTTAGGAAATCACCAGGATAAGCAAAGAACAACTAGCCATACTAAAAGCAAATTAAGCTTTAAAAAGCAAAATAAACTACTTCCAGCTTTTCATAATGCAGAAAAACAATTACTTACTTATATGCTTCATGATTTTTATATTGCTGAAAAGGTTAAGGAAAGTCTTGGTGCTTCTTTCAACATTGATATGCATAAAATTATTGTAACGCATTTATATGCTTTTTATGAAGAAGGTCATGAAGCTAATATTAGTCAGTTTATCGAGCGAATAGACGATGATAAAATTAAAAATTTTATTATTGAATTGGCTATGGAGAACGTTCATGCTGATATTAGCGATAAAGAAATACAAGACTACATTCGTATTATTAAAGCTGAACATGGAGACAAGGCAATTATACGAGGATTACAAGAAGAACAAAAAAATGCAGAGATACAACAAGATTTTGTTAGAGCTGCACAAATCGGTATGGAAATACTAGAGATTCAAAAGAAGATCAAAAATGCTAACCACTGATAGAGTATGTAGTTTTGGAAGGAGGGGGACTCATGGCAGACAACAAGCCATCACGTTCAAAAGAAAATGAATTGACACTAGAACAAGTGAAAGAACAATTATTAGAAATGGGTAAAAAAAGAGGCGTATTAGCATACGAAGAAGTAGCTGAACGCTTAGCAAATTTCGAACTAGAGTCAGACCAAATGGATGAATATTATGAGTACCTAGGTGAGCAAGGGATAGAAATAATAGGTGATTCAGAAGAAGATCCTAGCATGCAACAGATTGCAAAAGAAGAGGAATTTGATTTAAATGATTTAAGTGTTCCGCTAGGCATAAAAATCAATGACCCGGTTCGTATGTACTTAAAAGAGATTGGCCGAGTAGATTTATTGTCAGCAGCAGAAGAAATTAGCTTAGCAGAAAAAATTGAGCAAGGGGATGAAGAAGCTAAGAAACGTTTAGCTGAGGCGAACTTACGTTTAGTTGTAAGTATTGCTAAACGATATGTCGGTAGAGGTATGTTATTCTTAGATTTAATTCAAGAAGGAAACATGGGACTAATTAAAGCTGTAGAAAAATTTGATTACAGAAAAGGCTTTAAATTTAGTACGTATGCTACTTGGTGGATTCGTCAAGCAATTACAAGAGCAATTGCTGACCAAGCAAGAACTATTCGTATCCCTGTTCATATGGTCGAAACGATTAACAAATTAATTCGTGTGCAAAGACAACTATTGCAAGATTTTGGCCGCGAACCAACACCTGAAGAAATTGGTGCGGAAATGGAACTAACTCCAGAAAAGGTACGTGAAATCCTAAAAATCGCACAAGAACCTGTCTCTTTGGAAACGCCAATAGGTGAAGAAGATGACTCCCATTTAGGTGATTTCATTGAAGACCAAGAAGCTACCTCACCTTCTGACCATGCTGCTTATGAATTGCTAAAAGAACAGCTTGAGGATGTACTGGATACATTAACCGACAGAGAAGAAAATGTATTACGCCTACGTTTTGGTCTTGACGACGGTCGTACAAGAACATTAGAAGAAGTAGGTAAGGTGTTTGGTGTGACACGTGAACGTATCAGACAAATAGAAGCTAAAGCACTTCGTAAATTACGTCACCCAAGCCGTAGCAAACGATTAAAAGATTTTCTCGAATAAAAAAACAAACATAAGGCTCAGTCTCTTGCTTCCAATTAGTTTAGATTGGTTGGGCATGTTGACTGTGTCTTTTTTTATGAATTATTTGGTTTTTGAACTGTTAGTATATGTCAAATGGACTGGGGTGTACAACACATGTCAGATGAAAAAAAGACCATTATCATCAAGGAAATTCACAATTGGAAAGAGAATCATTTATTGCCTGAAAAATATTGTGATTACCTATTAGCTTTATATACACAAGGTGATTCAACAGAATTAGAATTTGAAAGCAATAATTTGAAAGAATCACCAAAAATAAGCATGTTACATGTATTATTATTCATTGTGAATATTTTTGTTTTGCCAATTACATTTATTGTATTATATTTTACTGATTTTAATATCAACTTGCAAGTTTCTATTGGAATTTTCCTGGTAATGTTCAGTTTATTTATTTATTATGTTATCAGGAAAAAAGTTCAATATTTACATTATTATTCTTTTTTTATTTTATTATTAACACTATTACTTACTTCAATTGGAATACTGCAACGCTATACAAATCATTTTGCATTATTAAATGCTGTAGCATCGGTTCAATTGCTAACTTGGGGATTGATAGGAGTATTAAAAAAACGTATACTCCTAATTAGTATTGGTTCTATTGGCTTTATCATCACGATAATATTATTTTTATTTTAAAAACGAACGAGGAGTACCTAAAATGAATGAAAGAATACTTTCAAAACGCTTACGACAAATTGCGAATTATCTTCCTGAGAAGGCTAATTTTGCTGATATAGGTAGTGATCATGCTTATTTGCCTTGTTTTGTATGTAGTCAAGATAAAAATGCAACTGCAATTGCTGGTGAAATTAATGAAGGGCCTTATCGTAGTGCTGAAAGAAATGTAGCTGCACTTCATTTAACTGATCAAGTTAAGGTAATAAAAGGGGACGGATTAGCTGTTCTGAATAATCAAGACGTCGATCAAGTTGTTATTGCAGGGATGGGTGGAACACTAATTCGAACCATATTAATGCAAGGGAAAGATAAGCTTACAAATGTGAAACGAATTATTGCGCAGCCGAATGTAGATGCGTATGCAGTTCGTGAATGGTTTTACAACAATAATTATCACTTGATTGCTGAAGAAATTATTAAAGAGGATGGTCACATTTATGAAATTTTAATAGCCGACAAAGAAGTGACTACTCCTATTTATGATGAGAAGCAACTCAGGGCATCTTTGCTATTCGGGCCGTATTTATTAAAAGAAAATAGTGTAGTATTTCAAGAAAAATGGGAATCAGAGAAAAATAAACTTGAACGAGTTGTAAAACAGATGCACCAAGCGAAAGAGATCGATTATGAGAAAATAAAACAGTTTCAATATGAGATAGAACTGATTGAGGAGGTCTTAAATCATGACTAATTCGATTTTGGCAAAGGATGTAATCAATATTATTGAAAGATGGGCACCAAAAAAACTTGCTTCCGATTGGGATAATGTAGGTCTGCAGATTGGTACATTGCAAAAAGAAGTGAAAAATGTGATGGTGACCCTAGATGTTTTAGAGTGTGTCGTTGATGAAGCGATTGAGAAACAAGTAGATTTAATCATTGCACATCATCCTATATTATTCAAAGGGTTAAAACAAATTAACTATGATCAGGCTAAAGGAAGAACGATTCAAAAGTTAATAAAAAATGATATAGCTGTCTATGCAGCACACACCAATTTGGATATAGCTGTTGGCGGAGTAAATGATATGTTAGCAAAAAAATTGGGTGTTAGAGATACAAATGTACTCGTACCATCCGATCACGAAGGTCTAATGAAGTTAGTTGCTTATGTTCCTGAAACACACGTTGAACAAGTGAAAATAGCATTAGGAGATCAAGGGGCAGGACATATAGGTAATTATAGTCATTGTACTTTTACACAAGAAGGTACAGGATCGTTTGTTCCGCGCGAAGGTACAGATCCTTATATCGGTTCTCTTGGAAAAGAAGAAAAAGTGAAAGAAATGAAATTAGAAACGATTATTTACGAATCAGAAAAAGACTTTTTTGTAAAAATACTACTCGAGTCACATCCATATGAAGAACCTGCATTTGATTTAATACCGCTAGCTAATCATGGAAAAGTAAACGGACTTGGACGAATTGGTTTCTTAGCACATGAAGTAAAATTAGAAGACTTTTGTAATCAAGTGAAAGAGAAGCTTGATATATCTAATCTACGTGTGATTGGTAACTTAAATAAGAAAGTAAGCAAGGTTGCGATACTTGGTGGAAGTGGAGAAGGTTTTATTTCTAAGGCAAAACAACTGGGAGCAGATGTCTATATTACCGGCGACCTCACCTTTCATGAGGCACAAGATGCTATGGAAATGGGTTTGGCAGTAATAGACCCTGGGCATTACGTAGAGAAAGTGATGATCGAAGGAATGATCACATATTTACAAGAAGAGAAATTACCAGTAACATTTATTCCTTCAACTAATAATACAGATCCTTTTCAATTTTTGTGAAGTCATAAGGTAGAACAACACAAAATGAAAGAAATAGATCGTAGAGGAGTTTTTAAAATGAAAAATCATCAATTTAAACAATATCAATTACAGGAATGGATGCATAATGTTATCGATCAATTAGAGTTTAGTGAACCAACACCAATTCAACAAAAAGTTATCCCAGCAGCATTGCGTAAAGAAAATATTATCGGACAATCACATACAGGTTCAGGTAAAACACACGCATTTCTTATTCCGATATTTAACCAACTAAATTTGGACAAGCAAGAGGTTCAATGTGTGATCACATCGCCAACAAGAGAATTAGCAACTCAAATTTATAACGAAGTAAAGAATATGATTCGCTTTTCTGAACATGCAGAACAAATCGATGCAAAGTTATTAATTGGTGGAACAGACAAAAAAAGAACAATAGAAAAATTAACAACACAACCTAAAATTGTAGTAGGAACACCTGGAAGAATATTAGATCTAATTGAAGAAGGTGCGTTAGATATTTATTCTGCTCAATCTTTTGTGGTTGATGAAGCTGATTTAATGCTTGATTTAGGACTTATCCAAGAAATTGATAAAATGTTAGTCCGAGCACAAGAACGTATTCAGACCTATGTTTTCTCAGCTACTATACCAGAACGGTTACAACCATTTTTAACGAAATATTTGCATAACCCTTCTTATTTTCATATTAAAGACCATTATGCACCTGAGACTATTGAACACCGTCTAATACCTTTGCGGCACCGTGAAATTTCTGACGTGATTATGAGTATAACGCAAGTGATTAATCCATATCTTGCAATTATTTTTACTAATGGGAAGGAAGCTGCAAACAAGCTTCAGCAAGAATTACAAGAAAAAGGATTATCAAGTGGTGTCATTCATGGTGGTTTAAAGCCAAGGGAACGAAAACGTGTGTTAAAGGATATCCAGGGTTTGCGATATCAGTACATTGTAGCGACTGATTTAGCTGCTCGAGGGATTGATATTAAAGGGATAAGCCATGTTATTAATGCGCAAATGCCTAAGGAAGAACCATTTTACATTCATCGTGTTGGCCGAACTGCTCGTGCAGGTATGGAAGGAACTGCAATTAATATATACACAGATGAAGACAAGCCATTAATAGAAAAGCTTACGCAAAATGGTCTAACCTTTTCAAACTATGATATTGTTAAAGGTGAATGGCGAGAAGTTAAAGCTTGGGATGAACGAACACAGCGTAAAAAAGAAGGACATGACGTTGATAAAGAAGCATGGAGTAAGGTAAGAAAGACTAAAAAAGTAAAGCCTGGCTATAAGAAAAAAATGAAGTATCAACATGCGAAAATAAAAAAACAATTAAACAAAAAGAAATATAAAAAGTAAGGTATATTTTAGTTTGGGAGAGGTGTTATGATTGAAGATAGGTTCACATGTTTCCATGAGCGGAAAGAAAATGCTATTAGGCTCAAGTGAAGAAGCAATTTCTTATGGTGCATCTACATTTATGATTTATACTGGCGCACCACAAAATACGAGAAGAAAAGCGATTGAAGAATTAAATATCGAGGCTGGCTTGGCCCATATGAAAGAGCATGGAATAGAAGACATTGTTGTACATGCTCCGTACATTATTAACTTAGGTAATACAACAAAAAAAGAAACATTTGAATTAGGTGTTTCTTTTATGCAAAATGAAATCGCAAGAACAGCAGCGATCGGAGCAAAACAAATTGTGCTTCATCCAGGTGCACATGTTGGACAAGGAGCAGACAAAGGGATTGCAAGAATCATCGAAGGTCTTAATGAAGTATTAGAAAAAGATCAAGATGTACAAATTGCATTGGAAACGATGGCTGGCAAAGGTTCTGAGGTTGGAAGAACATTTGATGAGCTTGCACAGATTATTAATGGTGTAACACGTAATGAAAAGCTGTCAGTTTGCATGGATACCTGTCACGTTCATGATGCAGGTTATGATATTGTTAATGATTTTGACGGGGTTTTAAATGAATTTGATCGAATAATTGGTATTGATCGATTAAAAGTGATTCATGTCAACGATAGTAAAAATCCAATGGGAGCACATAAAGATAGACACGAAAATATAGGGTTTGGCCATATTGGTTTTGATGCATTAAACTATATCGTTCATCATAAACAATTAGAGCACTTGCCAAAAATATTAGAGACGCCATATGTAGGTGAAGATAAGAAAAATAAAAAAGCTCCTTATAAATTTGAAATAGAAATGTTAAAGGGAAATCGCTTTGATGTTGATTTAAAAGATAAGATTATGCAACAATAACAAAAAAACGCAGCTACTTCTATATGATGTGGCTGCGTTTTTGTTGTTGAGAGGATGATTGATTGACACAGTTTATGAAAACCACTCTTCCACACCATACTGTTTTATTAATTCATTAAATAGTCGTTGGGTTTGTTTTGCTGTATTTAAGTCAGTTATTTCTGCGAGTGCTCTAAACATTTTCATTCGATCGGTTCGCAACAGTGGATTTAGATTTGTGGATTGGAGAAACTGAACAATGTGATTAGCTTGTACGGAAGTGATGCTAATTTGATACTGTTGAGCGTAATCAAGAAGTTCTGAGACGGATAAGTTTTTTATTTTTTTTTCTATCATTTGTTTAATAAATGGCTGCACAAAGAACACTCCTAATTAATCATTTTGTTTTATATAATCTATGCATTTGCGAAGAAAAAAGTGTGTATTAGTTGCAATTCATTCGCTTCTACGTTAGCATATCAAGCTGTAAGAGGAATGTTGCAGAAAAAAATGGAAAGGAGTGCGATCTATGCGTAAAGATTTTACAGTTGTGCTTTTAGGAATAGCGTCGATTACTGTTATTATTTTAATGTTATCCTTTCAAAACTATTCCACTAAGCTTGACGCACTGACAAAAGAAAATGAACAATTGTTGTTAAAAAACAAGCAATTGGAATCGACTGTTAGCTATAAAAATACAATGACAGTTAATAATAAAGGTGAAAATTATGAAAGCTGGGGAGAACTAGAAGGAATAGCTTCTAGTTTTTCAACCGATAGTGAGGGTGCGTTTAAGAAATCATGGGGAATTTATTTAGCAAAGGAAGCTGAGAAACATGGACTTGATCCATATATTGTTTATGAATTGTTGAAAGTAGAAACTGGAGGGACATTTGATCCTAAATTGGTAGGACCAAAAACGAAATATGGTCATGCCTATGGAATGTCTCAATTCATGAAAAATACTGCACCTTGGATAGCTGACATGGCAGAAATGCCTTATAAAGAAGAGCTCTTGTTTGACCCTTATTATTCCATTAAGCTTTCTGTTGTTTATTTAGATTATTTATATCAACAGTACAATAATTGGAATGAAGCACTAACGGCTTATCATAGGGGTATGGCTGGAATGGAAGCATACAAAGAAACAAATGGCACCGCAAAAAGTAATTATGCGGTAAAAATTCAATCAAATGCAGAAACGCATAGAACGGTTGTGTTTGCCAACTGAAAATGGAACTAAACGAATGAATTTACATGACATGCACATACTATTAAGGCACCTCAACGATTAGAAAGTGAGGGTCTTAAATGGAACACAATAACGATCGATCTCGTAATCCACGTATTGAAAATGCGCCAAAATTCGGTGAAAATAATATTGTGAAATCTCCGGTGTATACGGAGGATGAGATGGATGAAGTTACATCTGCTTCACATCATCAAAAGTCTTACGATGAAGAATATGCCCGAGAATTTGCTGCCGATTATGCACCACAAGCACTAACCCCTGATCCTGAATTAGCAAACAAGAACAGTGAAAAAGCACAAACAGGATTTGGATGGTTTGCAGTTGTTATGGCAATTGCTTCTTTGTTTATTTTACCAATATTCTTGAGTGTAGCTGCTGTGATTGTTGGTTTTATTGCCAAAGGAAAAGGTGCTGACACACTTGGTAATACTGCGATTATTATAGGTGCGTTGTCATTTGTTATTACGTTGTTCATTGTTCCTCTCGCATAACTGATATTTAAAAAGGATGATCTCTAAGTAAATAGGAGATCATCCTTTTCTTATTATTTATACGATGCATATAAGCCTCACACAATAAATTCAATTTACTTTTTTATAAACTGGAAATAGATAGATCTCTTCGATTTGCAACTGAGAAACTTCAATGTTAGGATTTAAATTTTCGAAATCATAAACCATTTTGTTCAGATCATATTTTTTTAGGTGCGGATTTAATTGATCAATGACACTAATAAATGTATCTGTTTGTTTCATTTTGTAGGAAACAACAGTAAAATTTGTCTCAGATATAACTTTTTCATTGTTCTCATTATGAGTTGTGCTATGATTTAGAGGGGGAGTGATCGACAGGTCAATTTTAATACTGTATAACAAAAAGATAAAAAATATGAATAACAATAGTTTGTTAAATCCATTCATTTTAATCCCTCATTTTTATTTAAAGTGAAACATTTTTAGAGCGTTGATCGTAAGTAAAGACAAGAGAATTTGAGGAGTGATGCAAAGTGATGTTTTTAGACATTAGTTGGATAAGCTTTGTGATTGTTGGATTAGGAACACTTTTCTTAGTAGGAGAACTACTAGTTAACATGCGTGGTCTTTCTGCTATATTAGGATTTGGCTTCATTTCAATTTACTTTTTAAACTACTTAGAACCAAACATGTTCTTCATTATGCTTATTATTTATTTAACTGGAATATTACTAATAATTATAGATGGTAAATTAATAAATGATGGCACATTGGCAACTATAGGAGTTATTTGTATGGTGTTATCCGTAGGTTTAAGTTCCCCAAATTGGACAGCAGGGTTATTTGCTGTTAGTGGTGTGTTTGTAGGCGGTGTTAGTTCTTTATTTTTTTTAAAAGTTTTTAAGAAAAGAAAAATGTGGGGCAAATTAGCTTTATTGGATCAGCTAACAGAAGAGAAAGGATACAGTACAATGAATCGTTCTTATAAAGCGTTAGTTGGTGAAACGGGGAATACATTGACAGATATGCGTCCTGTAGGCACTATTCGTGTGAAAGATACAGATTATAGTGCTGTATCAAATGGTCAGTGGATAGAAAAGGGTACGCCAATTATAGTCAAACAAGTGGATGGCACAAGAATATTAGTCGAAAAAACACAAAAATAGTCAAACATTGCTTCTTTAAATAGGAGCAATGTTTTTTTGTTGTTTTGAGTAATTAGTTGGATGAATATTGCTAAAAACAAGTTATTTTTATGAATTTTTTTCTATTTAAGAAAACATATGTCGAAAACAAAAGGTTATTGTGTAAATTTAGTGTAAATTTTGCTTAAAAAACTTTACATTTGCATTGTAATTCATTAATAATGAAATAGATGTTTTTTATAAATAGATAAATGAAAACGAAGGGATGAGAATCCATGGAAATCGATGTACAGACACTGGTTTTTGAATTTATCGGTGGTTTAGGGATTTTTCTTTTAGGTTTAAAGTCAATGGGCGACGGACTTCAAAAATCCGCTGGGGACAAGCTTAGAGAAATACTAGATCGCTTTACAAGTAACCCGTTTATGGGTGTATTAGCAGGTATTATTGTAACTGTTCTAATTCAGAGTAGTTCAGGGACCACAGTTCTTACAGTTGGTCTAGTTAACGCCGGGTTTATGACTTTACGTCAATCAATTGGTGTGATTATGGGGGCCAATATAGGTACAACAGTAACTGCATTTATTATCGGTATTGATATCGGTCAATACGCATTACCAATATTAGCAGCAGGCGCATTTTTGATTTTCTTCTTTAAGAATAATCGAATCATTTATTTAGGACAAACAATTTTTGGTTTTGGTGCATTGTTTTTCGGGTTAGAGTTAATGAGCTCTGGAATGTATCCATTACGTGAATTACAAGCGTTTCAAGATTTAACAGTTAGCATGAGTGATAACTCAATTTTGGGTGTTGTTATTGGAACTGTGTTCACGTTTATTGTTCAAAGTTCTAGTGCAACAATTGGTATTTTACAGGAGTTATTTAGTAGTGACGCGATTAAACTAGAGGCAGCCCTACCTGTATTATTTGGTGATAATGTCGGTACAACAATTACAGCTGTACTAGCATCGATTGGTGCAACTATTGCCGCTAAACGTGCTGCATTTACACACGTAATTTTTAATTTAATTGGGACAACTGTTTTTGTAATCTTGATAGGACCATTTACAGAATTAGTTATGTTTTTACAAGCACAATTTAACTTAAATGATCCAATGACGATAGCTTTTGCTCACGGAACATTTAATATTACGAATACATTAATGCAATTTCCATTCATTGGAGGACTTGCTTGGTTGGTAACAAAACTGATCCCTGGTGAAGACGTGTTAGTCGAATACAAACCTAAGCATCTTGATCCGATTTTTATTCAACAGTCACCTTCTGTTGCATTAGATCAAGCAAAAGAGGAAATCCTTCATATGGGTGAGTATGCTCACAAAGGTTTAGTAGAAACCAGTCAGTATTTAAATACACATAATCAAAAACATGCTGAATTAGCAATGCAAATTGAAGGTGCTCTAAACAATTTAGATAGAGAAATAACAAATTATCTTGTCCAATTATCTGGAACATCTTTCTCAGATCAAGAAAGTGCTAAACACACGGCTTTATTAGATTCTGTTAGAGATGTAGAACGTATTGGGGATCATTTCGAGAACATCCTTGAATTAATTCAGTACAAAATTTCTAATAAAATCAATTTAACAGCACAGGCAAAAGTGGATTTAAATGAAATGTTTGACCTCACTGCAATAACTGTTAAACAAGCTATTCAGGCTTTAGGTGATATGAACCGTGAAACAGCATTAGAGGTTGTACACAAAGAAAATCAGATTGACCAAATGGAACGTACTTTTCGTAAAAAACATATCATTCGTCTAAATGAGGGAGAATGTGTTGGTGCAGCTGGTATTGTCTTCGTTGATATTCTTAGTAACTTAGAACGAATTGGTGATCACGCAGTGAATATCGCTGAAGAAGTATTGCAAGGCAAAGGGCCAGAACAACAATAAAACTAGAAAATGATTAGGGCTGTCTGAATCAGATAGCCCTAAATAAAAAAAATGCTTGAACATTCAATGTGGACGTGCTATATTATTTTTGTTGTTGAAATATTTTTATCAAAGAAATTATTGACGATTAAGGAAATACGTGTTATATTATATATCGTCGCTTAAGGGAAGTAGACATAATACATATTATTCCACAGTAGCTCAGTGGTAGAGCTATCGGCTGTTAACCGATCGGTCGTAGGTTCGAATCCTACCTGTGGAGCCATTATGGCGGTGTAGCTCAGCTGGCGAGAGCGTACGGTTCATACCCGTGAGGTCGGGGGTTCGATCCCCTCCGCCGCTACCATATTTATAAATAGATAAAACAATACATTATGGCGGTCGTGGCGAAGTGGTTAACGCACCGGATTGTGGTTCCGGCATACGTGGGTTCGATCCCCACCGGTCGCCCCATAATATTATTAGGACCCTTAGCTCAGCTGGTTAGAGCTATCGGCTCATAACCGATCGGTCGCAGGTTCGAGTCCTGCAGGGTCCACCATTGTATTGTTTGTTCGGAGGAGTACCCAAGTCCGGCTGAAGGGATCGGTCTTGAAAACCGACAGGGGCTTCACGGCCCGCGGGGGTTCGAATCCCTCCTCCTCCGCCATTTATACATATTATCGTAATACTTAGGCTCGGTAGCTCAGTCGGTAGAGCAACGGACTGAAAATCCGTGTGTCGGCGGTTCGATTCCGTCCCGAGCCATCCAAAAAACAACCAGGTTTACCTGGTTGTTTTTTTTGTGTTTAGGAAGTCTTGTAGGTCCATTTTGGTATAAAAAATGTTTAACAGGTAAATATGTGGGAACACATAATACAAATGATCAAAAAAGGGAGCTTAATTATATGACAACGGAAAAGGATTTAAATCATGTAAGAATGCTTTTAAAAGAACGTGAACAGCAACTTAGTCAATTATTAAGACAACAAGATGCTGATGAACAGAATAGTGTGGGAGAAGCTGAATTTACTGCTTACGACAATCATCCTGCTGACCAAGGCTCTAAACTTTTTGAACAAGAAAAAGAGCTGACACTACAAGAAGTTAGGCAGCAAGAGTTAAATGAGGTGCATCAGGCGTTACAAGCGATTGAAGATGGATCTTACGGGAGATGTGTTATTTGCAATAAAGAGATTGATTCTCAACGATTAATGGCAGTACCTACTACAAAGTATTGTATTGATCATGCATAAATGATCGAGATAACAAATATATTAAATAATTATATAAGATATAAATGAAAGAAACGTTTAAATGTATTGGAAAAGTGGAACAATTTAAACAGGTCGTTGTTCAGTTTATATATGATAAGCATATAAATTGCAAGAAAACAACACCTTTGTTACGATAAGGATAGATGAAAAACGAAAATTCTGTGAACGTTTTTCTTACATATCTAAATTAGGGAGGAATTTATAATGGCAAAATTTGAATTACCAGAATTACCATATGCTTATGATGCATTAGAACCACATATTGATAAGGAAACAATGAACATTCACCATACGAAGCATCACAACACGTATGTTACAAAATTAAACGCAGCATTAGAAGGACATGCAGACTTGCAAGATAAGTCTTTAAATGATTTAATTGCTGATTTGAAAAGCTTACCTGAGTCTATTCAAACTGCAGTACGTAACAATGGTGGTGGCCATGCAAACCACTCTCTATTCTGGACTTTACTATCACCGAATGGTGGAGGACAGCCAACTGGTGAAGTAGCAACAAAGATTAACGAAACTTTTGGTAGTTTCGATGCTTTTAAAGAAAAATTCACAGCTGCAGCTACAGGTCGTTTCGGTTCTGGTTGGGCATGGTTAATTGTTAATGATGGTAACTTAGAAATTACAAGCACACCAAATCAAGATAGTCCAGTAATGGAAGGTAAAACTCCAATTTTAGGACTTGATGTTTGGGAGCACGCATATTACCTTAAATATCAAAATAAACGCCCTGATTACATTTCAGCTTTTTGGAATGTAGTTAATTGGGACGAAGTTGAAAAGTTATATCAAGCAGCTAAATAATGCAAACAAAAAAGCTAAGATTTTGAAGTGACCCCTTAAAGTTAGACACGGTTATTTCATTAGGCAGCTTGTTCAAAATGAGTTCGGTATTGTACCGGACTCATTTTAAATTTCGCCTTTATCCGTTTCATATTATAGTATTCTATATAT
>NZ_JACEFA010000006.1 GCF_014083865.1 Paraliobacillus salinarum
TTTTGCAAATAAATGAAAATCATTGTACTTAGCCATGAAAAAACCCCTCCGAATTATCTTGATTTAATTCAAGAATAACGAATAATTCTTTAGGATTTAAACCATTTTGCTTAACTTGACGGCTATGGGGCACGGCCTCAGCTAACTTGGTAAAGAAAAACACTTTACCAAGTGGATCTTCGGACGCGTGCTGTTCCCGCAGGAGTCTCGCATATTTCCTCTACTTAAGTGCCTATATTCAAACAAGAATATAGGCTATTTCTATTTACAAAAATAAAAAATGCTCCTATTGTAGAAGAGAGACCATACTTGTTCCCAAATCTTCTACAAAGGAGCACAAAATGTGTACTAAAAGTATAGGTCATAAACAGCTAATTAGTCAATGTTTATCTGTATTACCAACAGAAGTTTTTTCTTCTCCACTATTAAATTATGAGTATGACAAGCTTTCTGTAGATGCATTAATGAAAGTGTTTGTTGCTGCGCAACTAGATAAATGGGAATCGTATGATGATATGGAAGAAAAACTTCGAGCCAACCCAGACTTTTGTGAATCGATCGCTTTATCTAGTATTAGTGGATCCCAGTTAAGCCGAAGAATAAATGCGTTGCCAACAGAATATGCACAACAGCTCTTTCAACGTGTAGTGCATATCATTCAAGATATGACGAAAGGTCATAAAGGAATAAATAAAGCTGTCGGACGCTTGAAAATTGTTGATTCTACACATTTGAAGCTACCATCCGCCCTTTGTGATTGGGCGTTTGTCACCAAAAGTTGGAATGTCGTGAAAATGCACACCCGTATTGTAGTCGTTTCAGAAGATATCTCCTATCCAGATAAGATCATTCCTTCTACAGGTAACGTCGGTGACGTTGAGACAGGTGAGCTACTCGTTGAAGAAAACGACGCTACGTATCTGATGGATAGAGGCTATCCTTCGAAAAAGAATGTGACTGCTTGGGTGGATAAAGGAATAGATTTTGTCGTTCGTATTACTAAGAAAATTACAGCGACACCAATAGAAAGGTATGAGTGTCTACATCCTTCTGTGCTTACAGATGCCAAAGTGCAGTGTAGTTATTCTAAAGAGCCACTTCGCTTAATCGAGTTTACGGATGAAGCAGGGACGTTATATCGCTTGCTAACAACGAGATGGGATTTACCTGCGGAGCAGGTGATGGACCTATATCGTCATCGCTGGATGATTGAAACCTTTTTTAAATGGGTAAAACAACATTTAAGATTAGTTAAGATTTGGAGCACAAAACCACAAGGCATGTGGAATCAAATGTTTCTCGCTTTGGCAGCTTATGGATTAGCTTTAATCCTTCAATTACAAATGAAAACAAAGAAGAAGCTGTGGCAGTTTTTACGTCTTATGCGTACGTATATGTATAAACCTTATGATGCATTCAAAGAAGCGCTTTTCAGAAAGAAAAGCAAAACAACTCGAGGTCGACAGAAAATACCGATACGTAAAACAATAACAATGTTTGAAGGAACAATAGCTATGATCAAGCCACAAAAAAAGAAATAAAAGAAGCTTTAATTCTACAACATAATATACAAAAAAAGGGAACAAGGTCTTCTTTATGACCCGGTTCCCTTTTTAAAATTTTTCTTAATAAATCATATGGTATTTTTTTGATTAAATGGTTAAAAACTCTATTGATGCAACGCTAGTGGGTCTGACCCCTTTGTCCCATTAAATAATGTTACTTACTTCTTGCGCTCTTTTATCTAACTTCTCGGCTGCGAAAGAGATGTTATTAAAGTCCTCTGTAGCTAGTTTCATGCTTGTTTGTGTGTCATCAATATGGTGATGTACCTTGTTCGTTCCATCAACAATTGCTTGAATTTCCTTTGTGATTGAGGTGACGTTCTCTCTAATTTCATTAATCGATTCATCGACTCCATTTGAAAGTTTACGGACCTCTTCAGCAACTACACTAAATCCACGGCCATGCTCACCTGCTCTAGCGGCTTCAATGGCAGCGTTTAAAGCTAATAAGTTGGTTTGTGAAGCTATTTTTCTTATGATTTCAACAATGCCTTGGATAACATTAGCCTGCTTTTGTAAATTCGTTAATATCAAATTGTTTTCTTTATATTCAGTAGAAATCGTATCGATTGTTTGTGATATTTCCGTTCCACGCTTGATCCCTTCTTCTGCACGTTGGCTTAAGTCTTCAGCCATATGTTGCAGTTCCTCTACTACCTTTGTAATTGTATCTTGTCGATTGGTAATGTTGGTAGCGATTTTGGAAATACCGACGACTTGATTGTGTTCATTGATTAAAGGCATATATGTAGCTTCTAACCAAATGGATTTACCAAATTTATCTTTGCGTTCTATTTTATTTTGAAAACTTTTACCTGATAATAAGTTGTTCCAAAACGTTTGGTAATCATTACTATTTGCAAATGCAGGAAAACAGAGTGATTGGTGATCCATACCGATCATTTCATTAACTGAATATCCCATTGTTTGTGCAAAATTTGTGTTCACATAAGCGACTTTACGATCAAGGTCAAAGCGGATAATTGCTGTATTCTTTTCAATTGCTTGTAATACTAATTCGTCCATAGAGTTTATTGTTGTATCTGTTAACATAACATCTCTCCTGAAAAAAATAAAATGGTAATTAATTGCATAAAATTCCACAAATTCTATACAAATATTATATACCCTTAAGTGTATAACGGTAAACCTTTTTTGAATAAATTACATGACTTTTGTCATGAGACTTAATTATTACATCGTTATAGTGTTTTTCCTGTATACTATATTTATATAAAGGAATTTAATTAAGAGCACGCACTGAAAATCATGGAAAAACAGTACGTTATTTTTTAAGGAAGGGATAGTGTTATGGTGGCTTGTAATCATCAAACAGATCGTTTATGTTTAGTGCATGTACCGATTTTTAATCATCTTACAAAAGAAGAAATGAATTATATTAATAAACATCTTCAAAGTGCCTCCTACGAAAAAGGTTCTATCATTTTCATGCCAGAAGATCAAGCGCAGGGATTAATCGTAGTAAATGACGGTAAGGTGAAGTTATCAAAAATTAATCAGGATGGAAAAGAACAAATTTTACGTATATTAACACATACAGACTCTGTTGGTGAATTATCTTTATTTAAAGAATATTATTATACTAGTCAAGCAGAAGCGATAACAGATGTGAAGGTGTGTCTGATAAGAAGGAACGACATGCAAGACATCATTCAAGCTTATCCTGAGATTGCACGTAAATTACTAGAGGTAGTTAGTGAGCGGTTGGAGGATACGGAAAATCATATTGAACAATTAACGCTTCATAACGTAGAGCAACGTATCATTCATGCCTTGGTGCAGTTTGCTAAAGAACAAGCTCCTAATAAAGAGACCAATTTACTGATTACATTACCGTTAAGTAAAGGCAATCTTGCAGGTTTAATTGGAATCACGCTAGAAACGTTAAGCAGAAATTTAGCGTTAATGGAATCACAAGGACGAATTCAACTCGAAGGACAACGAAAAATTATAATTAAAGATATTAACCAATTAAAAATATAAATGATGTAAAACAAGCTTAATGAAAATAATTCATTAAGCTTGTTTTTTATGTAAGAAACTAAGTTTCTTATAAAAAGAAAAATAGATTTTTAGTATTTGACATAGGTCAAATTAAAACATCTACAAAGCGAGTAAACTAAAATTAAAGAAATCAAACAAAATAGTTGTTAGCTAGCTATATGTCATATGTACAAGAAAAAATATATCATTTATGGAGGGAAAAAGAATGCAACATTTTATTTTAGGGAAGAAAAATCAAATTACGTTAATTAGTGCAATTTTAATTACTATTGGTTTTTTTGCTCATTTTAGTTTAAGTAATGCCTTTATCTTTAATTGGGCTTTGATCATTGCATCTATTCTTGGGGTGACCCCGATTGCGATTCAAGCTTATCAGGCTTTAAAAGTAAAGGTAGTTAGTATTGATGTACTAGTGACCATCGCAGTAATTGGGGCTGTCATCATACAAAACTATGAAGAGTCAGCCATTGTTACCTTCTTATTCTTATTTGGTGCATATTTAGAGCAACGTACGTTAAACAAAACCCGCTCAGCTATTAAAGGATTAACTGAGATGGCGCCGGACAGTGCTCTAAAGCAAATGGAAAATGGCGAATTTGAATCCGTAGATGTAGATGATGTAGATGAAGGTGACATACTGTTAGTGAAAACTGGTGGAAAGATACCAGTAGATGGGACGGTAATGACTGGTGAAGGTCATATTAACGAAGCGAGTATTACAGGAGAGTCAGTTCCAGTCGGTAAAATAAAAGGATCAAAAGTTTTTGCGGGAACAATACTAGAAAATGGAACGATTCAAATTCAAGCCGACCGAGTTGGTGAAGATACAACGTTTGGACGTATTATTGAGTTGGTAGAAGAGGCACAAGATTCAAAGTCAGCAGCAGAACGATTTATTGATCGATTTTCTAAATATTACACACCTGCTGTTCTAGTTCTCGGCATTATCGTTTGGCTATTTACATCTGATATTGAATTGGCCATCACAGTATTAGTATTAGGATGTCCAGGCGCACTAGTTATTGGAGTTCCTGTATCGAATGTTTCTGGTATTGGAAATGGGGCGCGAAACGGCGTTCTTTTAAAAGGGAGCGAAGTCATCAATGATTTTAGTAAAGTAGACACAATCTTCTTTGATAAAACAGGCACACTAACAGTAGGTAATCCCGAAGTAGCAGAAATCGAAGTTTACGCAAAAGAACAAGAAGAAACATTTAATTATTTAGCCAGTGTGGAACGTGAATCAGATCATCCGTTGGCGATGGCGATCCTAAACTATATTGGAGAAACCACCTTTTATACCGTTGAAAAAACGGAAGTCGAAAAAGGAGGTGGAATTACTGCACGGGTTAATGGTCATCGTGTTGTTATTGGGAACGAGTCGCTTATGGAGAAGGAAAATATCCATTTAACAAACAAGGTAAAAGCAGACATCATAAAATTTGAACAAAACGGTAATTCACTTGTTTTAACAGCGATTGATGGAGAGCTAAAAGTACTTATGGGCATTAGAGATCAAGTTCGTCCAGGCGTGAAGCACGATCTTCAGCAGTTGAAAAAACTCGGCGTGAAAAACCTTGTCGTACTTTCTGGAGATAATCAAGGAACTGTTGATGTAGTTGCTCGTGAACTCAAGTTAACAGAGGCGCACGGAAATATGCTTCCAGAACAAAAGTCATCTTACATTGAAAAAGTACAAAAAGTAGGTAAAGTTGTTGCCTTCGTAGGTGATGGTGTCAATGACAGTCCTTCATTAGCATTAGCTGATATTGGGATTGCTATGGGGAGTGGAACAGATGTTGCAATTGAAACATCAGATGTTGTCTTAATGAACTCTGATTTCAGTCACTTGCCACACGCTTTGGGCTTAACGAAATCAACTGCAAGAAATATGAAGCAGAATATTGTTATTGCAGTAGGGGTCGTATTGGTTCTATTAGCCAGCTTACTGTTTAGTGAGTGGATGAACATGTCAATCGGTATGCTCGTACACGAGGCAAGTATTTTAGCAGTTATTCTAAACGGAATGAGGTTACTAAGGTATCGATTAAAAGGTTCTCGAAACAAAGAAATGTAACCAAATAATATTGTAATAAGTTAAAAAATTTTCCAAACTTGATTTGGATCAAATTTTTATAATCAATTCCCCTTTATACTAGAACTATAAAGAATAAAGGGAAACAAAGCGAAAGCATAATATAAAAAAAGGAGAGATTTATCATGCAAAAAGCAACAATTCAATTAGAAACACTATCATGTCCATCTTGTTTACAAAAAATTGAGAATGCAGTTAAGGGATTAGAAGGTGTTGAAAAAGATAGTGTTAAAGTGATGTTTAATTCAAGTAAAGTAAAGACAACATTTGATTCGCAAGTTATATCAATTGAAGATGTAGAGAAATCAATTAAAAAATTAGGCTACCCCGTGATTAAGTCGAAAGTATCGGCTGTGTAATCGAACAGAAAATTAAAGAGTACAATTATTCTAGAAAGCGGACTGACCACACATGAAGTCAGTTCGTTTTCTTATTTGTATAGAAGAAATATATAAACTAACTTTGAATAGGTCTTTTGAATTTAAATAAGAACACTTGTTCCTATTTTTGATAAGTTGTGATATAATACAAGCAGATAATGTTCTTTTAGGGAAAGGTCGGCTAACCTCGAAGTAAGGAGGTGATGCCAGTGGGTATGTATGAGATCTTCATGGTGCTATTTGGGTTTGGCACGTTATTGACTGCATTACTCGCATTAGTCGTTTCAATGATTAACAAAAAATAGACCTCCCTATTTACCCTGACAAGTGACTAGGAGAGGTCTATCGTATAAGTAGATAGCCGATCCCTCTGGGGGAACCGCTTATCTTCAGGTCACAGGACGGCTGTGGCCTTTATTTCAATTTATATATTTTAATTATACCATATAAGTATGCACTTGAGAAATGAAGTTACTTTCTTCATTTTGTCTTAGGTAAGTAAACGAAGCAGATCATTAATACCCACTGTGTGAATCTCTATGGTATTGTCCATTTGCTTGATACAGATAGTTTTCTGGAACTACTTTTTCGATCATTGGAAAAATTGTTCGCTCTTCAAGGCGGACATGCTTTTCTAATAATGCCCCAAGCTGACGGAACAATTCTGGCTTAGCGGATTGGTTCATTCTTATTTGTCGGATGTAACTGCGGATCTCTACATGTTGGATTAACATTTCCTGAATGCATGGTTGATTCATGGACTCATATTGTGCATATAAAGGTAATAATACTTCTTCTTCATCACGAAAGTGTTTTTCTCCATCTTGAATCCAAAAATCAATAACTTCCCTAGTAGTAGGTTGAATACGATCGCTATCACTAAATTTTTTTAGTTTCTGCGCCATCACTAATGTATGGTGGTGATGATGGGTGAGAGGATGTAATGATTCGTGTCGTTTCATATGATCTACTCCTTTCTACTTGAATTGGAATAATTGTTTTAACATATATTTCTATATAAGTATTGTGGCTATCATTATAGTGTAAACCGATAAATCAAACAATAATATTTTTTGTATTATTAGTGAATTTGTAAAAAGGTTTAAAAATTATATAAATTTTAAGTTGACCACCTTGGTCTACTAGTTGTAAAATAAAATAGACCAAGGTGGTCGAACTTTTTTTGGAAGGAGTGGTTGCTTATCAATGATACGTTTGAAAACCTTGATTTAAAGAAGAAAAATAGAATTATAAATGCAGCATTACAAGAATTTTCAGAAGAAGGGTATGAACGAGCTTCAACTAATCGTATTGTTAAAGCGGCTGGGATTGGAAAAGGCATGCTGTTTTACTATTTTCAAAATAAACAATCCCTTTACCATTATTTATTGAACTACAGTCTTGATTTAACACTTAATGATTTTTTAGATCGTATCGATACAAGTGAGAAAGATTTTATTAATCGTATGTATCAAATCGCTCGTTTAAAAGTAAAGCTATTTGCGGCCCATCCGTCTATCATGTATTTTCTTAGTTCGTTTATGTTAGAAAAGGAAATAACTTTACCTGATGATATTAATGAAAAATTCCATAAATTACAAACACTAGGCTATAGCAAAATGTATGAGGATATTGATTACAGCTTGTTTAGACAAGATATAGATCCTGCAAAAGCTTTTCAATTGATACAGTGGTCTATCGATGGCTACCAAGAAGAGTTAAAGCAACGTTTAATAGGAAAAAATGTTCACTCTATTCATTTTGAACAATATTGGCAAGAGTTTTATGACTATCTGAGTGTGTTAAGAACAGCTTTTTATCATAAAGAGGAGGGGAAGTATGACAATATTGCAAGCGAGTCAAGTGACAAAGAAGTTTGGTGATTTTACAGCGTTAGATGGTGTTGACTTAGAGGTGAATAAAGGGGAGGTTTATGGTTTTATTGGCCCTAATGGAGCTGGTAAATCAACAACGATTCGCGTTTTACTTGGTTTACTAAAGGCAACCTCTGGTGAAGCAAAAATTTTCGGAAAAGATGTCTGGACAGACGCAGTGGATATTCATAAACGAATTGCATACGTACCTGGTGATGTAAACCTATGGCCCAATCTGACAGGTGGTGAAGTAATTGATCTATTTCTGAAAATGCGTGGACAGCAAATAGATAAAAAGAAAAGAGCAGAATTAATTGAACGCTTTGATTTTGACCCGTCAAAGAAATGTCGTACCTATTCGAAGGGGAATCGTCAAAAAGTAGCATTAATTGCTGCATTTGCAGCTAAAGCAGATTTGTACATTCTAGATGAACCTACATCTGGATTGGATCCTTTGATGGAGCGAGTGTTTCAATCTTATGTAGAAGAAGCAAAACAAGAAGGATCTAGTATTTTATTGTCTAGTCATATTTTGTCAGAAGTAGAGCGTTTATGTGACCGAGTAGGTATTATTCGTCAAGGTAAAATGATTGAAACAGGATCATTGGATGAATTACGACACTTAACTAGAATGCGCTTAGTTATGGAAACGAAAAAGGAATTGTCTGATTTAGGTTCACTCAGTGGTGTTCATGACGTTGAACGAAAGGATAAATCTTATATATTCCAAGTTGATGCAGATAAATTAGATCATGTGATGCAACATGTTAGTTCTTATGGAATAACTAAATTAGAAAGTGCTCCACCAACATTAGAGGATTTATTCATGCGTCACTATGAAGGAACAAGTACTGGAGGAGGTGTTAGCTAATGTCAAATCAAGCTAGTCACCAAATAGGCTTTCTATTTCGTTTTTTGTTAAAGAGAGAGCGAATGAAATTATTAATTTGGATTCTTTCTTTTTTGATTGTAACGATTTCTACAGCAGTAGCTTTTAGTGGTTTATACCAGAGTGATGTAGAACGACAAGCGATGGCCGAAACAATGAAAAACCCCGCAATGTCTGCATTAGTAGGGCAAGGGTATGGTCTTGGAAATTATACAAATGGTGCAATGATGGCACACCAAATGTTATTAATGACTGCAGCGGTTGTTGCTATAATGAATATTTTACTAGTTGTTCGTTTAACACGTGCGGATGAAGAGGATGGTCAGCTTGAAATGCTTCGTGCTTTACCAATTGGTAGATTGGCACCAACGAATGCAGTAATGTATATCGTACTGGGGACGAATGTCATTTTGTCGTTTGTAATTACTACTGGATTGGCTGTTCTAAGTATTGATAGCATAGATTTAATCGGTTCTTTATTGTATGGAGTTGCTTTAGGTGCAACAGGAATATTCTTTGCGGCAGTGACGATGCTTTGTGCACAACTATCTGATAATGCAAGAGGAACGATGATGCTATCTTTTACTGTGCTAGGAGTTGCTTATTTCATAAGGGCAGTTGGAGATGCTGGAAACACCACAATTTCCTGGTTTTCTCCATTAGGATGGATTTTAGGAACAGAAGTATATGTAAATAATTATTGGTGGCCAATCTTGCTCACTTTGTTTATAGGTGGATGTATCTTTGCATTAGCATTATATCTAAATCATATTCGTGATATTGGTTCTGGCTTTTTACCTTCAAGAGCAGGGAGAAAGCATGCATCTCGTTTACTACAAACGCCAATTGGTTTATCGCTTCGTCTACAAAAAACACCAATTATCGCATGGTTTGTTGGTATGTTTGTTATCGGTGCATCTTACGGGTCTGTTTTAGGTGATTTAAGCACTTTTTTTGAACAAAACGAAATGATTAGACAAATGTTAGCTAGTGATGAAAATATATCAATGACAGAACAATTTTTATCCATGCTAATGGTTATTATGGCAATTATGGCGACAATTCCGGTTATTATGTCTATATTGAAGATTAAAGGAGAAGAGAAGAAGCAACGGACAGAACATTTATTAGCACGAAATATTTCTAGAAGGAAGCTATTGTTAAGCTATGTAATCATTGCGTTTGTTGTCAGCTTTTTAATGCTATTCGTTGCTGTGATTGGTCTAGCAGCTACTGGCCTAGCAGTGCTAGAAATCGATACGACATTCGGTATGCTTGTTAAGGCAATGCTTGTCTATCTACCTGCGTTATGGGTGATTTTAGGGATAGCAGTATTTCTATTTGGAGTGGCGCCAAGATTTACTTCATTTAGCTGGTTTTACCTATTATTCACCTTTGTCGTTGTGTATTTAGGCGAGTTATTAGAGTTTCCGGAATGGATTAGCAACCTGTCACCTTTTGCACATGTTCCGGAATTACCAGTAGATGAACTAACGTTTACACCACTAATTATATTAACGATCATAGCTGTTGCATTAACAGTTGCCGGATTCTTCGGTTATCAAAAAAGAGATATACAAGGATAATAAAAAAAGAAAGCAAATGTAATATGTTTGCTTTCTTTTTATCTGTTTAATCTATAGAAATTATTATTAGAATGTTGACGCGTATTCTTTTGCTTGTTGAATTGCCATTTGCTTAATTTCTTCTTTTTTATCAGGCATTTGATCATGGCCCTCTACAAATAATGCCTCAAAATCATCAATACCGAAAAAGCTAAGAATCGTTCTCACGTAACGATTTCCCATTTCCTTATTAGCAGTTGGTCCGTGAGAGTAAATCCCGCCACTAGCTTGAATATGTAATGCTTTTTTTCCTTCTAATAAACCAACAGCGCCTTGTTCGGTATGTTTAAAGGTTTTTCCTGCTACTGCTACCGCATCAAAATAAGCTTTCATAATTGGTGGTAAAGAGAAGTTCCATAATGGCGTAACAAATACGTATTTATCAACCTCAATAAATTGATTACACAATGCTTCTAAACGACTGACTTTTTTCTTTTCTTCTTCTGAAAGTGAAGTGAAGTCATCCCCATTTTGAAGCTTTCCCCAGCCTTGAAATACATCCGGATCAATTTGTGGAATGTAGGATTGATATAAATCAAGCTCGATTACGTCATCATTTGGATTAGCTAATTTGTAGTCGTGTAAAAAAGCTTCACCAACAGCTTTGCTATAAGAGGTAGAAGCATCTTTTGGATTTGCTGTCACATATAAAACCTTTGTCATAGTTATATACTTCCTTTCAAAATGATATTGTATTGTTTATTATGCCTATAACTCTGCGGATTATATCACGTTTAACTATTCGTGAACAACACAATATTTTCTATTGATAGTATTATATGTAAATTAGGTTGTAAGAAAAAAGCCTCGCGAAAAAATATTTACAATTTCTTCATGTTAATATAGACTAGTTTAAAATAATCTGATGGAGGAAGTGAGCCAAAGTTGAATCCTATTTTATTAGATTTTCCAAGTGAATTTGAAACAGAACGATTAATTATTCGTAGTCCAAGACCTGGTGATGGAAAAGATGTTTATCAAGCTATTCGAGCATCTAAAGAACAATTGAAGCAGTGGCTTCCGTTTGCTCAAAAAGATCAGACAGAAGAAGAAACGGAGGTTAATATTCGTGAGGCATATATTAATTTTATTAAAAGAGAAGACCTGCGATTACTTGTTTTTGCTAAAGAAACTGGTGCATTTATTGCCTCTTCTGGCTTGCACCGAATAAATTGGGATGTACCACGGTTTGAAATAGGCTATTGGATTGATACAAGGTATAGTGGAAAAGGATACATGACGGAAGCGGTTCGGGGAATTTGTGATTTTGCGTTTTATGAATTAGGTGCAAATCGAATTGAAATCTGCTGTGATGAACAAAATATTAAAAGTCGAGCGATACCTGAGCGGTTAGGATTTAAGCAAGAAGGATTATTTATCAATGATTCGGTTGCGTTCAATGGCTCGGGATTACGTAATACGTGTATCTATGCAAAGGTTCGATAAGCTATCAGTCTTAGTATAAAGAACATTAGGTTGATATTATGAAAAAATCGGTAGCGGATGAATGATTCTTTTACTGTTGACCAGTTGATTCATCTGCTTACCGATTATTGTTGTTTAGTTAGTTGTATAAAAGCGAACCAATTCAATCTACTCCCACAAAAAGGACGCAATTTTTTGATCTACACCAGTGTGTTCGTGTAAACCGGAATGTGTTGCTTTTTTATCATAAAAAATTTCTCGGTTAAGCTGATCTTCCTTCACAATGTCTTCGATCCCCATTGCGCTAATCAGACTGACTATACCATCGGTCCCTGTATGATCAATAACACCTGCAATTGCCAATACATCAATTGTAGATTCGAATTTTTCTTTATTAGCGATCATTTTTTTCAATGCTTCTGATCTTGTTTTTAAATCTACTGCAGCTTCCCCTGTATTGACAGTAAAATAGGTGGGGTTGTCAATACCTTTGAAGGGACTTGCTATGACGACTAACTTTTTTATTTTTGGTAAGCCACTTTTTGGCTGATTCTGTAAAATAACATTTGTCGAAGTGAGTCCTCCCATAGAATGCCCAACTAAATTAACTTGTGGTACATTATACACTTCTTTTAATTGATAAAGTATTTTCCTCATCCACTGTGTTTGTTGTGAAATAGTTGCTCGATCATTTTGAAAAATCACTTGAATGAAAGAAGGGCTTTGTCTAGCTATGTCTCCACTAATAGCTACTTCTCCGTTCGAAGCTACATGAACCACCATTGTTTTTTTGCCGAAATTCTCTTTTTCTAACCTTTGCAGCATTGTATCAAATGAACGTGGTCCTCCTTTGTAACCATGAACAAATAACGTCGGAGTAGTATCGTGTGGTTTGTTTGAATCCATTGGCTCGGCGTATACAAAAGCAAGCAAGATAATCGACGATAATAAGATACATATAAATATTTTAAAGCTGAATTTATTTTTACTCACCGTTTGTATACTCCTTTTCCATTAGCGTGATGCCAAATATTGTTCTAATCCATTATTTCTTAGTTCGCATGCTGGGCACTCACCACATCCGTCGCCTTGAATCCCGTTGTAACAAGTTAGTGTATTCTCACGAATAAAATCGAAAGCTCCTAGTTGGTCAGCTAATTCCCATGTTTGTGCTTTGTTTAGCCACATCAATGGCGTGTGTATAATGAACTGGTCATCCATAGACAAATTTAAAGAAACATTAAGTGATTTAATAAACATGTCTCTACAGTCAGGGTAACCACTAAAGTCAGTTTCACTAACACCAGTAATGATATGTTTTGCTTCTATTTGTCTACCCAAAATAGTTGCAAATGATAAGAATAACAAATTTCGACCAGGAACAAAAGTAGAAGGTAATTCTCCATCTCCTTCTGTTGTAATTTCTTGGTCGTGTCTTGTTAATGCATTTGGTGCAAGTTGATTTAATAAAGACATATCCAATATTGTTTGTTTTACGCCTAATCTATTAGCTATATGTTTCGCTATTTCAATTTCTTTATTATGGCGTTGCTGATAATCAAAGGTTACCACTTCAACGTGCTCAAAGCGTTCTAATGCCCAAAATAAACATGTTGTGCTATCTTGGCCACCACTAAATACAACGATTGCTTTTTTATTATTCATTGTTTCAACCCCTTTTTAAAAATGAAGTGTTTTTTAAAATTATTTCACTGTGATAGAAATAATTGTATCGTTTATAAGAAGAAATTGAAAACAAAAAAAGCACCTCACTGGATGCTTTTGAATTTGTAGCTAATCTTGTTTGTAATGGTGGAATGTATCGACTGCAAGTGTGACCCCCTGTGCAAAAGCAGCTCCACCACCCAGTGCGGCACTTATCCCAATCGTCTCACCTATTTCCTCTTCTGTGGCACCGTTATCGACTGCACCCTTTGTGTGGTAAATAATACAATATTCATCCTGTGCGAATATACTAATTCCTAATGCCATTAATTGCTTTTGTTTTTTATCCAATGCTCCTTTTTGAAAACAAGCCTCAGTAAAAGACATATAATGTTCTGCTACATTCGGCATTGTCTTCTGTAAATACGCCGTTCCTTCTTTATAGTCATTTATAGATTGATCAAAATAATTATGATTGACTTCGTTATTTTCCATCTAATCCCACCTTATCAGATTTTAAGTATAGCTTTCCCGTGAAGCCTATCTTTATCCGGATTCAGGTTATCGGATTACATGTTTGTTTAACACGGATGTTGGGTAATTAGTGAGTAAAAGATAACTTCATACTATTCATTAAGATAGAGGGAGGGTGTATTTCGGTGGAACATAACAAAGATATAGAAGTAGAGAAGAAAGAGAAAAAATCAGATTCAAGTAAGGTAGGGGTTGCGTTAATAAAGTATATTACGTATCTGATCATTTTCTTTGGGATCCTATGGTTTTTAATTAATTATGTATTTGGCCAACTTTTATAGCAATTAGAAAGCGTTCTAACAAGAGGTTAGAACGTTTTTTAATACAAAAACGCCCTTTGATATATTCAAAGGGCGTGAAATTTTAATTTGTTAGTTCTTTACTAAAGGATTAGTTTTCTGGAAATGCAAGAACGGGTTGTGTTGGATCTGCATCCATAAATGTTTTCTTTCTGTTGCGAGTTGTTAATTTGTCGATAAGAGAAATTACTTTGAAAGTGATTAAAATTACCGCAAGAAAGTATAAAGACAATAACATATGCAACTATCCCCTTTCAACATAGAAAATCTTTCATTTATTAATGAATTCAAGTATATAATACCAAATATTACGTATAAGTAAATAGAAATTTATAAATTCTTTTAAATTCTTTTTATTGCTTTATTATATGTTGTATTTCTTGAAATGTGTTGGAAACAATCAACTAATAAAAAGGAGTTAATTTTGTTTTGATTTTTTATAGTTTCTCATTTATTTATTGAATTATCTGAAAATTAAAACAAAATACTTGCAATCATTGTTTGTTTATGATAATTTATTTAGCAATACACTTTTTTTGAGCAGAGAAGGAGGCGGAAGTATGCGTAAAGTAACTTTATCAATACTTGTAGAGCATCCTATTGTACAGAAATATGTTGGACGATCCGGTTTAGAGCACGCAATCTCGGTTGCGGAAAAAGCAGTTGAGATTTCAGGAGACTATGGTGTTTCACCCGATTTAGCAGCAAAGGCTGGGTTGTTGCATGACATCGGTCATTATGAATGGTATCAAAATGGGGAATGGGATTTTGAAACGTATAAAGAAAATGATATTCATGCGATTAAAGGTGCGGCTCGGGCCCATAAGCTTTTAGTGAGGCTAGAAGAAAGTCTTCCTAACGCCAAAGAGATAGCTCTGGCAATATTGTTGCATACTGATTCTTACTTACCGGCTGGGAATTTGGAGCTGCATCCGCTACAAAAGCTTGTCGCAGTAGCAGATACATTTGATGAGGAACCTAATGGCGGTCATCACTATCGAAAAATAGATTTTGAATTGGCAAAACAACGCATAAGAAAACTTGATCAGAAGATTGATCAGATGATACGATCTGATCAATCTATAGAGCAACTTGGTTAATTCCTGTAGCAAAAAAGTTTTGTTACAGGAATTTTTGTTTAACTGTCTCAAAAAAGTCACACAAACAACCTTAAAATATGGTAAACTTTACCCGTATGTTAGTAAAAATATCTAAGTTTATTGCTGTTGTTGTAAAGGTGTGATAATAATTGTTTAAAAAATTTAAGAAGAAAACGGAACTATCCGAACAAGAGTTTCGTCTTATATATGATCTGTTTTATGATCGTATCTTTAAAGATGCTTTTTTCATAATAAAAGATCAACATTTAGCACAAGATGTCGTCCAAGATACATTTGTAAAAGCATTTAAATATATCGATCGTTTAGAGAACAGAGAAAGAATGGGTGCTTGGCTTTCTACTATTGCAACAAGAACAGCAATTGATTTAATTCGGAAACAGAATTCTTGGAATGGGATTCCGACAGATGAACTTGTATTAGATCATATGCAATCGAAACAGGAAGCATCAGCAAGCCTTGATGCAACAATAGAGAATAAATTAATTCAAGAAGCCCTTATTGAAAAAATTTCGTTGTTGAAGCCGGAATATAGAGAAGTAATCGTTCTGAAGTATATTCATGAACTTAAGGATAAAGAAATTAGTGCCTTTACTGATTTAAAAGAAGGGACGATTAAATCTCGCATTCATCGAGCAAAGAAAGAGCTGAGGATACAAATTGAAGCGGATGAATCATGTAAACATCTTTTTGGTGGTGAGATATAATGAGTGATGTGGATAAAAGGGATTGTATAGATGATCAATTGCTACAGAAAATTTCTAAAGAAGCATATAGTGAAATGCCTAGTGCAGTTTCTGCTAAGGAACATATGTGGCAAAATATTCAGTCTGAATTAAATGAACAACCAGAGAAAAGAAGCTTTATGTTACTTAACAAAAAAGTGTTAAGTATAGCAAGTTTATTTATTATTCTTTTGATGGGCTCCCTATTTTTTCATTTAAAGGATGGGGAAGCATTTGGTTGGTTCTCTGATTATTTTGTTCAAAAGCAAGGTGACCAAACAGAAATTAGCAATCTAGTCTCAGATAAACCAATTGAACAACCACCTACAGAACCACCTTATGATGAAACCTTACAATCAAAAGAGTTGGATCCTATGGATGAAGAGATGACCTTAGGAGAAGCTGTGAAAGAAGCATCGTTTCACATTGTAACCCCAGATTATGTTCCTAAGGGGTACCAATTGGAGAAAGTCATCCGAACCACCTATAAAGGTGCACCATTGGAAAATGTTTTTTTACATTACGCCAACAATGAAAATTCCTTCGTTATTACACAAAGGAAAGTAACTGGTGAATTTTATGCAAGTAACATGACTGTTAATAATAATACAGCAAAAGTGGAATCGGTCGATTTAAATGGAGTAGAAGCTACCTTTATTGATTATAAAGATGGTACAACCGAATTGATTTGGATTAATATGAGAACGGAAATAGATATTTCAGGTGATTTACAAAAAAGCGAATTAATAACAATGGCAAAATCCTTAAAGTAAAAAAACCTTTTGAAAACGCCCTTTAAGTTAGAAAGACCTAACTTTGTAAGGGTTGAACTGTACCCTCAAAAGTGGACAGTTTAAAAAAAGCTAGGCAGCTAAAAGGTGATCTCGATACTGATTCGGGGTCATCTTTTTTAATGTCCATTGATATCTTGATATATTATAATTTATCACATATTCATTGATAAGCGACTTTAAATCTTTAATGGATTGACAACTTTTAATATCTACTTCATCTTTCAAATGACCAAAGAAGGATTCCATGGGTGCATTATCCCAACAGTTCCCCTTCCGGGACATGGATTGTGTAAATCCTTGTTCTTTAATTTCTTTTTGAAATGCTGGGTGCGTGTAATGAAACCCTTGATCTGAGTGGAAGTAACTTATAGGTGGAACTTCAAAGCCACGCTCGAATAAATGAGCTAATGTATTATAAACTAACTCCATTTTTAACGAAGTTGAGACATAGTGAGCTAATATTTCATGAGTGGTCGCATCTTTAATAGCTGAGAGATAAGCCACATGACCTTTTCCATAATATAAGTAAGTAATATCGGTTAATAGTACCTTGCCAGGCTGACCTTGATCGAATTCCCGATTAACTAAATTATCACATGTCTTATGTTCTTGTGTGGCCTGAGCCATTTTCTTATATGGATTAGCTTGTCTAACTTTCGCTACTAATCCATATTTCCTCATTAGCCTACGAATTTTCTTTAAGTTCATGATAACACCTTGCTCATTTTCCAATATCATGCGAACCGTTTGAGCCCCAGCCTTACCATTTTTTATAAGAAATACTTGCTCAATCAACTGGAAGTCTTGTTCATCTTGTCTTTCAGACTCTCTTCTGTAATCCTCGTTACTTAGCCACTTATAATAACCACTCTTACTTACACTAGCTAAGTTACACAAATGAGTTGTCACACCTTTTAGTTGATAGCTCCGTATGGTCCGTTCAATGATTTCATATTTTTCACAAGGTTTTAACGTTTCTTCTTCATCGCCTGCCTTTCGAGTTCGTCTAGCTTTTTTAGAAAGTCATTTTCAGCTTCCAAGTATTTAATTCTCGCTTCTGCTTTCTTAAGTTGTTGATCAGGAGTTAATTCTTTTTGAGATGGACGGCCTGTTGATCCTTTACCTCTACGCTCAACTAAAAATCCTTCTTCACCATACTTTTCGTAAGTATTACGCCATCGTTTGAGACACTCTTTAGGCTTTTTATAGCCTATGACCTTAAGGTCAAATCCATTATCAATAAATATTTGTTGAGGGCCTTTGCCTTCCAAATGTTCTTTTGTGGCTTGAATTTTAAATTGAGAGTTATAGGTAATTGAACGATCAGAAACTTTATCAACATTTGGGTTTTGTTCAAGTAGATCCATTTGTTTCGCATTAAAAATTGTTTTACTCATGTTAAACACTCCTTTAAAGTGAACCTTATACTAGCAGTGGAAATACACGAGACTCCTACGGGAACAGCGCGAGCTGAAAATCACCCAAAGTGAACGTAAGTGAACTTTGGGAAGTTGAAGCCGTGCCCGTGGAAAGCGAAGTGTATTTCCGCTGCGGCATACTAATTACTTCTTTTGATAAAACGTACTAGTTATTATTAATTTCATTATAACAGTAAGATTTAAATAACATAATAAACCCCAGCCAGGGACTTTTATTAATTAGTCCACTAACTGGGGTATAGTTCAGGTGTAACCAAAAGGTTTTTTTATTTACCTAAAGTCTATTGTGCTTGAGTAGGTAATATCACTTTCGTATATGCCGTTATTTTCAATAAAGTGGACAATTTTGACCCGGTAAAAGGCTCCGCGCTGTAATTGGAAGCTGGTTGTTTTATTAATCGAAGAAGTGTTCTGATTAATATATTCTCTACTTTGAGAGGTGTTCACCCAGCTAGTCTGTTTTTGTTGCAAATAAATTCGCAATCCAATTTTATCAACAGTTTTTGTACTGTTTAAGCTGCTTCTGGAGTAAAGTGTTGATCCTGAAACACTCACATTGTTCGTTGTGTTTTTTATGTTATTTAATGCTTGTATATTTACTGTAATGTCATTGGTGGGCGGAACACTTTCATTGGCATGTGCAATAGTAGTTGGTAGCAGAAAACCAATTAGAAATATACCGATAACTCCTACCTTTTTGATCACTGTAATCCCCTCCTGTTTTTAATCTGATTACTAATAAGACAGTTATCAGACTAAAAACGTTCCCAAATAGAGGGATTTTTTTAAAAATGTTTTCTATTGTATTCAAAATAATTACTTTTAATGGTTATGACTGTTGTTCAAATAAACGTGCAATCTCTACAATCGTTTGTGTAGACTTTTCCATATTGTCTACAGAGACATATTCATATTTCCCATGAAAATTCTCTCCGCCAGTAAATAAGTTTGGTGTAGGTAAGCCTTTAAAAGATAATTGTGATCCATCCGTTCCGCCACGAATGGGCTGAATGATCGGTTCTATTTCTAAGTTTTTCATTGCTTTTGAGGCAATGTCAACTATTTTGCGAACAGGCTCAATTTTTTCTTTCATATTGTAGTATTGATCCTTCATTTCTAAAGAAATAGCATCTGATCCGTACTTTTTATTGAAATCTAAAACTAGCTTTTCAATAAAAGATTTCTTTTCATCAAACTTTTCTCTGTCATGATCTCTAATAATGTAATAAAGTTGTGCTGACTCTACGTCACCCTCCATGGAAAGTAAGTGATAGAACCCTTCATATCCTTCAGTGAACTCTGGCGCTTGATCAGCGGGTATACGATCATGAAATGTCATAGCTAATTTAACCGCGTGCACCATTTTATTTTTAGCTGTGCCAGGGTGAACATTATTACCCTTAAAAATAATTTTTGCAGCGGCGGCATTGAAGCTTTCATACTGTAATTCTCCTAATGGTCCGCCATCCACAGTATAAGCAAAGTCTGCATTAAACCTTTCCACATCAAATTTGTGAGGGCCACGACCAATTTCTTCATCTGGTGTAAAAGAAACTTTGATGTCCCCATGTTTTATTTCGGGATGAGTGAAAAGATAATGCATGGCAGTCATGATTTCTGCAATGCCTGCTTTATTATCCGCTCCAAGTAAAGTTGTCCCATCCGTTGTAATTAAAGTATGCCCTTTGTATTGATGTAACTCTGGGTAGTCTTGTACTTTTAATATAATAGATTGTTCCTGATTTAAAATAATATCATTACCATCATAATCTTGAATCAGTTGTGGCTTAACATTTTTTCCGGTGAAGTCCGTTGCTGTGTCAAGGTGTGCTAAAAATCCAATAGTAGGTACCGTTTTATCGGTGTTAGATGGCAGTGTTGCCATCAGATAGCAGTGCTCATCTATTTTCACATCTTGTAAGCCGATAGCTTTTAGTTCTTTCTCAAGCATATGCGCTAAGGTCCATTGTCCTTCTGTAGATGGACAAGTTGTATTTAGTTCATTAGATTGTGTGTCAATTTGTACATATGAGGTAAAACGATCAATTATCTCTTGCTTCATGATTTACTCATCTCCAATAGGTTAAAGTATATTCATTTTAGCATAGGCTAGCTAAATGTAAGAACTACTTTTCTTATGATTTGATTGCTCTAGCCAAGTGTTCCAGTCATCCATATCTCCAGAAATGACGTATTTTTTAAATTCATTACAGACTTTTTCGGCCGCATAACCTCCGATGACAAAATTCAATTCAGGCTTTTGTGTAGAAAGTAGATCAATAAATGCTTCCAATCCACACACATGTTCCTCCATTGTTACACTAAAACAAATTAAATCGATATGATTTGCCTCGATTAATGGAATTAAATTCTCTACTGGTGTATTTTCGCCAATAAATAATACATCGATGCCTCTTTTCTGCAGGAAAAAAGAAAACAATAATAGTCCTATATCATGAAGCTCTTGCGGAGGGCAGATAGCAAGTGCTTTAGGGTGCGTTTTTGCATGTTCAAAGGATTGAAGAGACAGCATGATTTTTTGTTTAATGAATTGACTAATGAAATGCTCCTGAGTAACAATTAAGTTCCCTTTTTCCCATTCATCGCCTACTTTTCTTAACAAAGGAATACATACTTGGTGAAAAACCTCTTCTGCATCGGTTGTATCTAATATTGTATTTAGGAAATGGGCAGCTTCAGCAGTTTGATAATTTAGTAGTGCTTCAAACACATTATCTATAGTCTGTGTGAAATGTGATTGGTTTGAAGGAGATAGACGACCATTGTTTTTTTTCATTTTTAACGATTTCAACATGGCCATTGCCTGTTGAACCGAAATTTCATGCTGTTTTTTATATTGATTAACTAAAAGAAGATCATTGATGTTTTCTTCTGTGTAAATTCGTGTACCACCTTTTGTTCTTTCTGGAATTACTACTCCATAGCGATGCTCCCATGCTCTTAGTGTGATAGGAGTTATTCCTACTAATTCAGCAGCTTTTTTAATGCCGTACATAAAGTTGCTCACTTCCTTCATTTTCTTGTATATATTGTAAAAAAGATTTCACACAATAGCAATAAAAAGAGGTTTAACAATTTTGTAACAGGTTATAAATCTATACAAAGGTTATACAATTAGTATATAATTATTTACACAATATTGTCACTATTTTATCGATAACTTTTAAGAGTTACTGCATAGGGGGAAATATTTATGAAAAAACAAGTGATTGTTGTTGGAGCGGGACCTGGGGGTTTAGCGGCGGCTATGCAGTTAAGCGCAGCTGGATATGATGTGAAGGTGCTCGAGAAGCAGCCTCATATTGGAGGACGCACTTCAAAACTAACGGTGGGTGATTACCATTTTGATTTAGGACCCACTTTTTTTATGATGCCACAAATATTGGAAGAAGTGTTTGTCCGATCTGGGCGTAATCTACATGATTATGTTGATATGCGAGAAATAGATCCATTATACACATTGAAATTTGGTGATGTATCTTTTTCACCAAGTACAAATAGTTCTGATACCAAAAAAGAAATTAGTCGTTTATTTCCTGGTAATGAAGAAGGATACGAACGATTTCTACGTATAGAGGGAGAAAAATTTGATCGAGTGAACGCGTTATTAAAACAGCCATTCACTAGTTTTGCTAACTTCTTTACTAAAGATATGTGGCGCGCATTACCTCGCCTAAACGCATTTGATACGGTGTATGGAAGATTATCCAAATACTTTTCAGATGAACGATTAAAATGGGCTTTCTCTTTTCAAGCAAAGTATTTAGGGATGTCTGCATGGGATTGTCCTGGTACATTTACTATTCTATCGTTTTTAGAACATCGATTTGGTTTATTCCATCCTATTGGTGGGGTAAATCAGGTTTGTCATGCGATGGCTAAAGTTATAGAAGAACATGGTGGAGAAGTTGTCACCAATGCTGGAGTAAAGCAAGTATTAGTAAATGACGGAAAAGCAGTAGGTGTACAACTAGAAAATGGCAGTGTGCTCCAAGCGGATGATGTTGTTATTAATGCCGATTTCGGTTACGCCATGACACATTTATTTGATCAAGACGTATTAAATAAATACAAAAAAGAGCAGTTAGAGAAAAAAGGGTTATCTTTGTCCACTTTCATGCTTTATTTAGGTGTAGATGGAGAGGTAGATTTACCACATCACATGGTGTTATTTGCTGAGGATTACAAGCAGAATGTTGATGATATTACGAAACAAGGCATAATTTCAGAAGATGCTTCGATTTATGTCCACAACCCATCACGCATTGATCATACATTAGCTCCAGAGGGAAAATCTGCTCTATATGTACTAATGCCTGTTCCTAATTTAGAAGCGGATATAGATTGGAAAGAACAGAAACCGTTGTTACGAGAGAAAATACTAGATCGATTATCTAACGAACCAGCATTATTTGATATCCGTGATAGAATAGAAGTAGAACAAATTGTTTCCCCGTTAGAGTGGGAACAAAACTATTATGTGTATCGAGGTGCAACTTTTAATCTATCACATACGTTAGATCAGATGATGTATTTTAGACCACATAATAAATTTGAGGACGTTGATCATTGCTTCTTAGTTGGAGGAGGAACGCATCCAGGTAGTGGATTACCTACTATTTTTCAATCAGCTATCATTAGTGCAGATTTGTTACAGGAACAATATGGTTCAATAAAAGAGCAGTCAGTAGTTCAAGAAGTTGCAGCTGCAAAGGAAGGCTTCTAATGAAAACAGCTATTGTTGGTGCGGGTATCGGTGGTTTAACTACGGCATTATTATTAAATAAACAAGGACACCAAGTAACGATCTATGAAAAGGAAAGCTACTTGGGCGGAAGATTAACCTTCGAAACAAATGGAGAATATCGAATTGATCAAGGTCCAACGATTGTCCTTTTACCAGAATTGTTATTGGAAATTTTAGATGAAGCAGGAGTTAGCCGGGATAAAATTGATTTAATCCCTTGTGATCCGCTTTATGATATTCATTATGCAGATGGGACAGTTTATCGGAAGTGGCGTGATCCTAAACTCCAGAAGGAAGAAATTGAGAGTAAATTCCCGGGTGAGTCTTTTGGCTATCAACGATATATGCGTCAAATGAAAAAAGTATATGAATTTGGGACGGACGCCTTTCTTTCAAAAATTTTCATCAACAAACGAGGGTTTTTGTCTTTTCAAAATATAAAATTTGTCCTATCTTCACAGTCTTATCAGTATGTTACTAATTACCTTTCGACCTTCTTCCAAGATCGACGTTTAATGCATGGTTATGCGCTTCAGACATTGTATATTGGTGGGGCGCCACATCAAGTGCCTGCGCTATATGGCTTAATTTCCTACAGTGAACACGCATACGGCATTTGGTATGTAAAAGGTGGTTATGCAAGCTTAGTTCCTGTCTTAGAAGAGATATGCAAAGAGAGAGGTATTAAGATTTATAAAGAACATCCAGTCGATCAAATCGTGGTTGAACAAGAATCGGTAACAGGTTTGCAGATTAAGGGACAGTTTAAACCTTTTAATCATGTTGTTTTTAATGGAGACTACCCAACAATTGATCGTTTGTTGCCTGAAAAATATCATGCGAAAAAGAAATTATCTCCTTCTTCTGGTTGTGTACTTGTTTATCTAGGAGTAACGAAAAGATATGAACAAAATCTCACCCATCAGTTTTTCTTATCGCAAGACTTTGATGAATACATGAAGCAAGTTGTGAGTGGTGATTCTATTCCTACGGATCCTTCTTGTTACGTTTTTAATCCAGTTTCTATTGATCCTGAAGCAGCTCCAAAGGGAAAGAGTGTCCTGTATATGTTAATTCCTGTCCCAGCATCAATTGATCCAAGTGAAGAAGAGCTTAATAGACTAGTAGATAGTCAAATTGATAGAATAGAGAGAACGAGCTTCGAAGGTTTACGTGAAGAAATAGAGTGGCAATCAATTCGCACACCAAGGCAAGCAGAATTGGACGGATTATATCTAGGGGGAAGCTTTGGTGTTGCACCAAACATGAATCAGTCTGGTGGATTTAGACCTCAGATCATTCACCCGAAGATTGCAGGCTTATTTGCAGTCGGTGCCTCTGTTCATCCTGGTGGTGGTGTGCCTATCGTCATGCAAGGTGCACGTTTATTAGCTCAATATTTCAAAGAAGAGGGGAAACAAACATGTTAGATGAACGCACAGCACTTGCTTGTAAAGAAATGATAAAAAAAGGATCATCAACTTTTTATCATGCATTCAATATTCTACCTAAACAGCAGCGAGAAGCAGTGTATGTGATTTATGCATTTTGTCGGATGATTGATGATGCAGTAGATGACCCAGATCACTCTCTGTATACATTAGAGGAACTAGAAGCGAATTTTACGAACTTGAACCAAGCAGAAGGTCATTTTATCTGGCCTGCTTTACGTTGGGTAATGGACACTTTTAATCTATCAAAAGAACCATATTATATTCAAATGAGTGGTCAACAATTAGATTATTTTAAAACAACATACGATACGATGGAAGAATTAGAGGATTATTGTTATCGTGTTGCTGGCTCTGTAGGTGAAATGTTAATCCCTGTGTTACATGGTTCCCCTAATGAACATTTAGTTGATAGTGGTATTGCGCTCGGCAAAGGGATGCAAATTGTCAATATTATTAGAGATATTGGAGCGGATCAGCGATTAGGGAGAAGGTATGTACCATTAGAAATTATGGAAAAGTATGCGTACTCAATTGATGACTGGGAAAATCAAAGGGTCAATCAATCACTACGATCTGTAATTAAAGAATTAACGACACAAGCAGATCAATGGTTTACAGATGGCCTTAGATACATCGACCAATATCCAGCAAAAAGTGCTTTATCGATGAAGCTTGCAGCAGGGTATTATAGAGAAATTATAGAAGTAGTGAAAGAAAATGATTATCAAGTTTTTACAAAGCGAGCGATTGTGACAAATACAAGAAAAAGTAAGCTGTTATTGCAGCTAACACGTTAATGAGAGGTTATTTATGGAACTGCAAAAGAACCATCTCATTTTATTTCCTATTTTTGTTTTTTGGCTTGTAGTAGGGTTTATCCTACAAGTTTTCTGGGAAGTTCCTGATTTTTTAGCATTTTCTAAACCATTATTTCTCGTATTTTATGCTTTTGCTTTAGTCGAGTTAACAATGAAACAAGTCAAACCTGTCAGTCGTTATTTTTTTGCACTTATAATCGTTTGTTTAGTAACTTTTTTTATTGAAGCATGGAGTGTGGCAACAGGATTTCCATTTGGAACCTATCATTATTCCGCGATACTCGGCCCGAAGTTCTTTGGAGTTCCGATAACGATTGCGCTTGCATGGGTTGGCGTATTACTAAATAGCTTGTATGTTGCTACACAAAGAAATAAACACCTTCGTGCGATAGAGACAGGTATATGGATTGTTGTCATTGATCTTATTTTAGATCCTGTTGCTGAAGCTTCTTTATTTTGGGAGTGGGGAGGTAGCGGATCAGGCGGATATTTTGGTATACCTTTAAGTAATTTTATTAGTTGGTATATTATTGGTGCTGCTTTGTCTTATTTGTTCCCTCTTTATTCAAAACAAAAACGTACACATCGAAAAGTCATCTTTGTTTTTCAAGGGATGCTATTTATGTTTGGGATGATTGGTGTTCGTTTAGGACTAATTATGATTGGAATACTGAGCATCTTGTTTATTTTATTAATAGAAGGTAGGTATCAATATGATTACCGCAAACAAAAATAAGCAATTTGAGAAGCTATTCTATACTTACTTGCAACGTTATCTGTTGAAAAAGAATCTCCATACGATTTACCTTGAAGGTGAAATAAGCGTAGATTCCAATACACCAGTTATTTTTATTGCTAATCATAGCTCCTGGTGGGATGGTTTATTGTTATTTTATTTAACTAGCAAAAATCAAGACAGCAATTTTTATATTATGATGGACGAAGAAGGGTTGGAAAAATACCCTTTTTTTCGTAAGCTTGGCGCCTATTCGATTAATCGGTCTCGCCCAAAGGATATATTAAAAGCACTTCAGTATAGTGAGCAATTAATGCGTGACCAAAAGTCAGTCTGGATGTTTCCACAAGGGAAAATTGAGCATCAAGCTGTTCGACCGATACAATTTCAATCAGGTATTGGCTATTTACTCCAACGCTTTGATCATGTAATAGTCAAGCCAGTAAGTTTACATTATTATTTCACTGAAGTTCAAAAGCCGATTGTGAGTATCCGATTTGGTGAGCCGTGTCATATAGAAGGAACGTCACAATCTAGATCCTATTGGACAAGTTATGTTGAGCAAATTTTAGAAAATCAAGTCCGTGCACATGAGCATGATGTCATTCATGCTAAGTTGGAGGATGCGGTCCAAGCAATGCCTTTAAGTAAGTCAACTAGTGATCATTTTGATGCCTTTAAAAAAGGAGTTAAAAAGTGGATGCCATTTTGATTGTCATATTAACCATAGTAGTCATTCAATTTGTGTTTGTTTGTTGGAATGTAACTATGTTTGTTAGACCTTTAGAACGAATAAAGCAAGCACCAACAAAGAATAGACTGTCTGTTTTAATCCCTGCAAGAAATGAAGAAGCAAATATTGAGGCATGCTTGACTTCTGTTTTATCACAAACACAAGCACCGTATGAGGTAATCGTTCTGAATGATCATTCTACTGATAATACAGCCCAGATGGTAGAAGCGTTAGCAGTAAAACACAAAGAGATCCGTTTGTTAGAAGGGGATACGCTACCAAGTGGTTGGATGGGTAAATCCTTTGCGTGCCAACAATTAGCTGACCATGCTGAAGGCGATTGGTTTTTGTTTTTGGACGCCGATGCACGTTTGGAGCCTCAGGCAGTTGAAAGTTTACTACCTTTTCTAGAAGAGCAAGGGGAAGGGATTGTTTCCGGTTTTCCTCGTCAACTGACACGTACTTGGATGGAAAAGCTTGTTGTTCCGATGATGCTATTTGTTGTTTTGATTCATCTTCCGGTTTATTTGGTTCGAAAAAGCAAGAGACCCATGTTCGCTGCGGCCCATGGTGCTTTTATTGCTGTTAACAAAAAGAGCTATTATAGGATTGGTGGGCATGCTTCTATTCGTGAGAGCTTGCTCGATGATATGCAGTTAATGAAGCGTATGAAGCAGTTCCATTTCTCAGCTAGTTTGATAAAAGTTGATCAACTAGTATCTATGCGAATGTATAACAATTGGAAACAAGTGTGGTTAGGATATCAAAAAAATATTTTTGAGGGATTGGCTCGTAATTCCTTACTATTTATATTCGTAATGAGTTATTATAGCTTCTTGTATATCTTGCCTTTAGTGCTTTTTTTTATGGGAGCAAATTTATGGTACGTTTTACTTTGGTATAGTATGGTTGTTTTAACAAAAGCGATTATTGATAAGGTCAATGGTGTGTCATTAATATATAGCTTGTTTCTCCCGTTAAGTGTATTAATTGTAATGATGATTAGTATAGATTCGTATATTCGAAGCTTCCGAAAAGTTGGTTATCAGTGGAAAGGGAGAAGGTATTTATGAAAAAGGTTATTGTTGTTGGTGCTGGTTTAGGTGGATTAAGTTGTGCTGTTCGTTTGGCTTATCATGGATTTTCCGTTACAGTAGTGGAGAAGCAAGCTACCCTCGGTGGAAAGCTGCAACAAGTAGATACAGGAGAATATCAGTTTGATTTAGGACCAAGTACAATAACGATGAAGCATGTTTTCTCAAATGTCTTTTCAGATTGTAATCGCAAATTAGAGGATTATGTTTCGTTTTATTCTATAGAGTCAGGGACAAGAAATTTTTTCTCTGATGGTCATGTAGTCGACTTTAATACCGATATAGAGCATGTACAGTCACAAATTGCAGCGTACAGTTCAGATGACGCGTTACAATATCCAAAATTTCTTGCCGCATCGAGTAGGTTTTATCATATAGCGGAACAGCGTTTTTTTAATCAGTTATTATACGCAACCAAAGCAAAGTTTTCACCAAAATTAATAAAGGATTTTCTTAAAATAAAACCACTGACATCCTTGGAGCGGTGGCACAATAGCTTTTTTAAGCATCCGAATACACTAGCAATGTTCGGTCGTTATGCCACTTATGTAGGGTCATCTCCATACCAAGCACCAGCAATTTTTAGTATGATGGCTCATGTTGAAGGAAGACAAGGTATTTATGGTATTCGTGGTGGAACGTATGCCCTAGTTAAAGGATTAGAAAAGTTAGCATTAGAATTAGGTGTGACAATACATACTAATACAGAGGTCAAGCAGTTGTTAATCAAAAATGGCCGTGCAGTTGGAGTAGAGACAGACAATACAACATTATTCGCTGATGAAATAGTGTCTAATATTGATGCGCTCACAGTAAAAGAAAAGTTCATAGGGACGGCTTCTGATTTGCATAAATTGGAAAAGAGAGAACCCTCTTTATCAGGCTTTGTACTTTTATTAGGGGTAGATGAACAATTTGAAGCTTTAAGGCATCATAATGTTTTCTTTCCGACCAATTACGCAGATGAGTTTGATGCTATTTTCAAGAAGAAATCTGTGCCGCAAGAGCCAACAATTTATATATGCAATTCAAGTGAGAGTGATGAAGCACGTGCAAAACAAGGAGCAAGTAATTTATTCGTTTTAATTAATGCTCCGTATTTGACGGACAATTTTTCTTGGACAACACAAACAACGTCAGGAATTATAAATCGTGTCCTAAAGCAATTAAACCAATTTGGTATCGATATAAATGAAGATAAGATAGAATATGAAGAACAGATGACACCACTTGATATCGCGAATCGAACTGAAGCATATAAAGGAACGATTTACGGTATGTCATCAAATAACTTTAAACAAGCCTTTTTCCGAATGCCTAACAAAGATAAGCAAATAGACCAGTTGTATTATGTTGGTGGCTCTACCCATCCTGGAGGTGGAACCCCGATGGTCACATTGTCAGGAACGCTTGTCGCGAATGAGATTATAGATAAATATTAGATAAAGGGGACTTCCATATGTCAGATTCTATTAACAAACGAAAAGCAGAACACATTGAGTTGTGTTTAACAGATCAAGTAACTGGAAAGGCAATTACAACTGGTATGGAATCGGTACGCTTTGTTCATAATGCACTACCAGAAATCGATTTTAATGATGTGTCATTAAGTCAGTCATTTCTCGGCTTTGAGCGAAAAACGCCTTTTCTAATTAGTTCAATGACTGGTGGGGCAGAGCTAGCAGAAACAATTAATAAAAATCTAGCTATCGCTGCAGAAGAGAGAGGATGGACGTTTGCATTAGGTTCAACTCGTGCCTTAGTAGAAAATAAAGAATATCGACCATCCTTTCAAATAAGAGAATACGCTCCAACGGTTCCGATCATTGCTAATTTAGGGGCAGTGCAATTAAATTATGGTTTTGGCGTAGATAAGTGTCAACAGATTAAAGAAATTACCGATGCAGATGTATTGGTATTACACTTAAACGCAATTCAAGAAGTGATTCAAACGGGTGGAGATACAAATTTTTCTAACCTTTTAGGAAAAATAGAGACACTTGTGAAAAAGTTAGATATTCCTGTTGGGATTAAAGAAGTTGGCTGGGGCATTGACGGAACTGTAGCCAACCAATTACGTGATGTAGGTGTCTCTTTCATTGACGTAGCAGGAGCTGGTGGTACCTCTTGGAGCCAAGTAGAGAAATTGCGTTCTCAAGACAAGATAAAAAAAGAAGCAGCGGAAGCGTTTGTTGATTGGGGTATTCCTACTGTAGAAAGTATTGTCTCAGTACGTGATCATGTTTCCGATATACCGATAATCGCAAGTGGTGGGATGAAGACAGGGTTAGATGCGGCAAAAGCGATTGCTATCGGAGCAGACATGGTTGGTTTTGCGCGGTCTATTTTACGCGAATCAACAGAGTCAGTTGATAAGCTGTTGGATTTAATGGAAACAAGAGAATTAGAATTACAAATGGCTATGTTTGCTTTGGGGGTTCGGGATATAAATGAACTGAAACAAACGAATCGAGTCATTATTTCTTAGAAAATGCATACAGAAACACCTCTACTTTGTTGTAATACGCAATAAAAGTTTGAGGTGTTTTTTTTATTTATAGTTAGTTAAAATGAAATAGGAATGGAGAACAGAGGATGATTCGACATATAAATGACGATTTATTGAACAAATAATATTACTAGAAAAAATATTTTCAGAAAATAGAAAATATATTGAAAAGATTCGCGTGAACGATTATAGTTAATAGAAAGAGAATTGGAGGGAGAGTTATGTCAAAAGATCTAAGAATCAAAAGTAATGTGTTTGATGATCCTAAACGCGCACCAAACAGAGCTATGTTACGTGCAGTTGGGGTAACCGATGAAGACTTCAAAAAGCCTATGATTGGTGTTGCGAGTACGTGGAGTGAAGTGACGCCTTGTAATATTCATTTACATGAGTTAGCAGAACAAGCGAAAAAAGGTGCCAGTGAAGCAGGAGGAGTGCCACTGATTTTTAATACCATTACAGTATCAGATGGTATTTCCATGGGAACAGAAGGAATGCGCTACTCTTTACCAAGTCGTGATGTAATTGCCGATTCTATTGAAACCGTCGTTGGAGCAGAAAATTTGGATGCTTATGTGGCAATTGGTGGATGTGACAAAAATATTCCTGGCTGTTTAATCTCGATTGCTCGTTCTGATGTACCAGCTGTATTTGTTTATGGTGGAACGATCGCACCTGGTTATCGTAACGGTGAAAAGTTAGATATCGTATCTGTATTTGAAGGTGTAGGTAAGCATAATAACGGTGATATCTCAGATGAAGAATTGCACGGTATAGAATGTCATGCTTGTCCTGGTGCAGGATCTTGTGGGGGCATGTATACTGCTAACACAATGGCATCTGCTGTTGAAGCATTAGGTATGAGTTTACCTGGTAGCTCTTCACACCCTGCAGAATCTCCTGATAAATATGAAGATACAAAGTTAGCTGGTGAAGCGGCTTATAAACTATTAGAACAAGGAATCTATCCAAAGCATATTTTAACAAAAAAAGCATTTGAAAATGCAATTACAGTTGTTATGGCACTGGGTGGGTCTACAAATGCTGTCTTACATCTATTAGCTATAGCACATGCTGCTGAGGTGGATCTATCTATGGATGACTTTGACCGCATTCAGAAAAAGGTGCCACACCTTGCAGATTTGAAGCCTAGTGGAAAATATGTAATGGAAGACTTATATAAAGTTGGCGGTGTGCCAGCCGTAATGAAAATGTTATACGAAAACGGTTATTTACACGGAGACTGCTTAACTGTAACAGGTAAAACAATCGCTGAAAATCTAGCAGACGCACCCGATTTAGTTGAAGGACAAAAGATTATTCTACCGTTAGAGAAACCATATCGTAAAACTGGACCATTAGTAGTCTTAAAAGGGAATTTAGCACCAAATGGAGCGGTAGCCAAAGTGTCGGGAGTGAAAGTTAAACGTCATACTGGTCCTGCTCGAGTGTTTGATAACGAAACGAAAGCAACTAATGCTGTAATGAAGAATGAAATTAACGAGGGAGACGTACTCGTTATTCGAAATGTTGGGCCTAAAGGTGGACCTGGAATGCCTGAGATGTTATCTATTTCAGCAATTTTAGTCGGAAAAGGCCTTGGAGAAAAAGTCGCTTTATTAACAGACGGACGCTTTTCTGGAGGAACGCACGGATTGGTAGTAGGTCATATTGCCCCAGAAGCACAAGTGGGTGGACCGATTGCATACCTACAAGAAGGGGATATTGTTACGATCGATTCAGAACTTCAAGAAATTACAATGGATGTATCTGAAGAAGAAATCGAACAAAGAAAGCAAAACTGGAGTGCACCACCATTGTATAGCAAAGGTGTACTTGGGAAGTATGCACATAATGTATCTTGTTCCTCAAAGGGTGCAGTAACGGACGACTTTCAAGCTTAAATAAATGCATAAAAAATAGATGTAGTTTAATCGCTACATCTATTTTTTTATTTCATATGGTTTGACTATCGATTGACCGAAAACCACTTTATTCGAACAAAGAGATGTCAAATTGGGATGCTAATGACCGAAAACCCACTTTATTCGATTGCTCCAGCAACAGGATAATCATTAGGATCAATCAACATCGATTCTCCTAAAACAAGGCTTGCTAATTGTTGTCCGAGAAATGGTCCGGTTGTTAAGCCAGATGAACCTAATCCATTCGCTGTAAATAATTGGTCAAACCCAGGGATTTGTCCGATCACAGGTAAAAACCCCGGTGTACTTGGACGGAAACCTACCCTTGTTTCAAGCACTGTACTTTGTGCTAATCCCGGTGCAATATCAAGTGATTTATTCAAAATTTCTTGTAAGCCAATTGGTGTCACACGCTGATCAAATCCTAGATTGTTTTCATGTGTAGCGCCGGCTATCACTCGCTGATCGTCATAAGCTACTAGATAATGATCACTCGGAGGCATAACAACTGGCCAATCACTTGTATCCGTGTTAGGTAATTGCATGTGCATAATTTGAGCTTTTTGAGCGTCTACTAAAAAGTTAATCCCGAGTGGTGATAGAAGTTGTTTACTCCATACGCCAGCAGTAATGATGATGCGATCTGCGAACATAGGTTGATCATCTATCAACGCATAGACTTGTTGATTTTCTTCTTTTAATGTAGCATTTCCTCGAATAAAATTTGCTCCGTGTTTTTTTGCAGCTCGTATTAATGCATCACGAAGTTTTCGTCCATCCACCCGAGCGGCTCCACTGACATGAATGGCTCCAAATTCTTCTGTAAGCGGCGGGAACATTTCTTTTACTTGATCACCAGTTAATTTTGTTAATTCCCCGATTTCTGGTGCGTCTTCTCTTCGTTTCATTGCGCGTTTTAGCATCGCATCTAGCTTTTCTTCCGAGTCCTTAATGCTAATGGCTCCAACTTGTTTATAGCCTGTATCTGATTCTCCATCTTCAGCCAATTCTTTCATTAACGTGTGGTAATAGCGAGCCCCTTCTTTAGCTAGTGAATACCATAATTTATTTCTTCGTTGTGATAACCAAGGACAGACAATTCCAGCTGCAGCATCGGTTGCTTGACCAGCATGTTTTTGATCAATCACCGTTACATCCACACCTTTTTTTGCTAAGTGATATGCTGTTGAGGCACCTAGTATCCCTGACCCAATAATAAGGTGTTTTTTCATGATTGATAGACTCCTTTTTCTCTATAAGCAAAGTATTTCTATTACACCAATGTATCACAATCAACTACTTGCAATAAACAATTATGTGATAATACAAGTTAAAATAAAATTCTCTTATTATTCTGCAAAAATTAATGGCAATTAGCAAGTTTTAAAGTGATCGAATTCCTGTTTTCGTTTAAACGCTTGTATCGGTAGTTGATTCGCTTTTTGTTAAAATTGAAAAATTGTTTAACTGTAAAAGTTGAGTTATTAAAATGAGCTATTCTATTTATTTGTAACTTGGTCATAAAAAAAACTGCACCTCCAATTGTTAAATGTATCTAATAAATGGGGTGCGTTAAATCTGTTGTTTGTCTTTTATTGAAGATGTACCTTTATCTCGTCAACTTTTGCAACTTTACCAGCTACTTTTACATCATCATTTACAACTAGGGCAGGAGTACTCATTACACCATACTTTGTGATTTCTTTAAAATCAGTTACTTTTTCAATTGAAGCATCTAATCCAAGCTCTTTAATAGCTACTTCAACGTTTTTCTGTAGTTTTTTGCAATTTGCACAACCTGGTCCTAATACTTTAATAATCATATGAAACATCTCCTTAAAATTTTATAATCACCTATTAAAATAGGAAATCTAATGCGTTAAATGTGTAACCAATTATGATAATGCCTATTGTTATGATCATGATAAATGCAGTTAATATTTTGGGTTTAACTACTTTGCTTAACATAATTAAAGATGGTAGGGATAGAGCTGTAACGGACATCATAAAAGCAAGAATCGTACCAACCCCGACGCCCTTACCAAATAAGGCTTCAGCGATAGGTAATGTACCAAATATATCCGCATAAATGGGAATACCGATCACAGTAGCGATGAGAACGGCAAAAGGATTTCCTTCTCCAATGAAGGCTTCAATGGTGGATTGTGGAATCCAATTGTGAATTAATGCACCAATACCTACACCAATAAGGATCGCATACCAAACTTTCTTAAAAATAGCTTTTACTTCATTAATCGCAAAATGAATTCGATCTTTGTATGTTAATTGTTCTAGTTCATTTTCCACATTGTTCGCTTCTAATACAAAGGACTGTACATGATTTTCTAATCGTAATTTATCAATGATCGTTCCACCAATGATAGCGAGAACGAGACCAACGATTACGTAAATAGCTGCTAATTTCACCCCAAAGAAAGAGCTTAGTAATAGAAATGATGCTAAATCAACCATCGGTGAAGATATTAAAAAGGAAAAGGTTACACCTAATGGTAACCGAGCAGCTGTAAATCCAATGAAAATGGGAATGCTAGAACAACTACAAAATGGAGTAATTGTACCGAGTAATGCACCTAGGATATTCCCCTTAATTCCTTTAATTCCTCCAAGTATTTTTTTCGTCCGTTCTGGTGGAAAGTAGCTTTGAATATAGGAAATACCAAAAATCAAAACGGACATTAAGATAAAAATTTTAATTGTGTCATAAATAAAGAAATGAATACTACCGCCTAGTTTTTGATCAACAGAAAAATGAAATACATCTTCAACTAATAAGCGAATACTAGTTGAAAGCCATTCCATTCTAAGAAATTGATCGTTTAACCATGAAAATAGTGACATTTTATTTCCTTCTTTCTTTTAATCAAGGAGTAACTTATTGTAAAAATGGAAGAACGGTCTTTTTATTCAAATAGTAAACGGTATATCTTCCTTCTTTTTGTGATCTTATGATATTCCCTCTTTCCAATAACTTTAAGTGATGAGAAATTGTAGAAGTTGGAATATTTAAACCAGAAACTATTTCGCACATACAAAGGTTATCAATTAACAACATTCCAATAATACGTAACCTTGTTTCATCCCCTAATGCTTTATAAAAATCCGCTTTTTCTTTTGTTTTCACTTCTTCTTGTAGCGCAGGTAATAGTTGTTCTGATTGATTTACAATGATTTTTGCTTCATCAGTGTTTTTTACAGTTGATTTCACATAATCACACTCCTTATATCTATTATAAAACTATTTTTCTAGTTTTATAGTTGTGAAAGTGACAATTTTGTTAAAATAAATCTGACTGAGCTCGAGAATAATGTTGATTTAGGTATATGCAATGTAACTATTTTATCAAAATGCAAACAAAATAGTATTTGTTTTCGGGTGCTAGCATGTTATAATTAATAAATATTTTAATTTATCAGATTTTTCAAATAATATAAAGTGAAGGTGGAATAGTAATGAAGTATGGTTTTTCACAACGGGTGCGTTATTTAAAATCGTCAGCTGTAAGGGATATATTAAAAGTTGTGAATAACGGAGATGTCATTTCATTTGCTGGTGGATTACCTGACGAAGGTTTATTTCCAGTCGATGCTGTTAGTAACGCTTTCCAAAAAGCAATTGAATCTAATCCAAAAGCACTTCAATACGGGGAGACAGAGGGTGTCTACGATCTAAGGAAACAGTTATCGGATCGGATGAGAAGACACAAAAAAATTATAAGGCGACCAGAGGACATCTTAATTACTTCCGGGTCACAACAAGCGATTGATCTGTTTTCTAGAATTATGTTTAATCCTGGTGATATTGTTCTAACGGAGGATCCAACTTATTTAGCGGCCTTACAAGTTTTTTCTTCTTATGAAACGAAGGTTGTACCTGTTGAATCAGATCAAGATGGTATGTTGGAGGATGACTTAGAAGATAAAATTAAAAGACTAAAGCCGAAATGCATTTATGTCGTACCAACGTATTCTAATCCTGGTGGAAAGGTATGGTCACTAGAAAGAAGAAAAGCGCTGTTACAATTAGCGAATAAATATCATGTAGTTATTTTAGAAGATGACCCATATGGTGATCTGCAGTTCGAACAAGGAGAGACACCACCAACACTCGCATCAATGGATGAAAACGAATATGTCTTATATACAAGTACCTTCTCAAAAACAGTTGTACCTGCAATGCGGATTGGTTGGATTGTTGGGCCACATCAAATTATTCGTTTAATGTCACAAGCAAAACAAGCTGCAGATCTTCATACTAACTCTATTAGTCAATATGCTCTCGTTCATTTAATGCAGGATTTTGATCTCGACAAGCATATTCAAGTGATTAGAGATACGTATTATGAACGGATGCTAGTGATGAAGCAGCTACTTGATCAAGTAAATATGGAAGGACTGTCTTACATTGAACCAAAGGGTGGCATGTTTATGTGGGTGAATATGCCAGAAATGATAAATACGACAAATTTATTACAAAAGGCGGTAGAACAGGGGGTTGCGTTTGTTCCTGGTGCACCATTTTATGTGTCAGACCCGAAAGAAAACACGATGAGACTAAATTTCACTAATGCCACACCAAATTTGATTGAAGAGGGAATGAATCGGTTAGTTACTGTCATGGAACAAGCACAAATGGAATCGATCGAGAAAGTATATTAAAGCAACATAAAAAAGCAGATAAGGTTCTTATAGTAAGAATCTTATCTGCTTATATGTTAGTCATTTGAACCAAACAATTTAGACCAAAAAGAAGTTTTTTCTTTTTTAGGTGCTTCAACCACAGGTGTTTCTTGTAAAACAATATCCTCATCACTATAATCAACTGCATGATCAAAGGTAAGTACAAGCCCATAATCTGATTTGGCATCACGATTGTTTACAGTTGTATATAAGGTGTTATGTTTACTTGCTATTTGTCGATAAGGTTTAAAAAAACGAAAAGTAATATTACCATTTAGTAAAATTCTTGCTTCTGGATTCTCTATCATTTTCTCTTCTAATTCATTTATCCCTTTAGCTTTCATTACTTCTCCTTTAGTTAATACAAAAACAACCCGTTCACGTATCGTTCCGAGAAAAATTTTACGCTCTGAAGGGTTAATTTCCTTTGCACCATATATCCCTTCTTGTAAATAATCATCTACATCTTTTTTCATAATAATTAACACTCCCTAAGAAGCTTCTCATCGTCATTATAATAGATGTATTCGACGAAATACAAATAAATTCCTTTAACTATAAGCGTTAAAAAAGCATCTCAACTAGATATTCGAGTTGAGATGCTTTCCATTTATGAAATATTATCCTTCATCTACTGGATATACGCCGTTTTCATCGTGTACTTCATTTCCTGTTAGTGGAGGGTTGAAGACACAAACCATACGCATATCTGTTTTTGCACGTAATAAGTGCTCATCATTTTTATCCAAGGCATAAAGCTGGTCTTTTTCAATTGGCCACACTTTATTGTCGCTCAATGTTACTACTTCCCCTTCGCCTTCGATACAATATACAGACTCAAGGTGATTTTGATACCATATATGCGTTTCGGTACCAGCTTTAATGATGGTGTCATTTACGGAATAGCCCATGCCATCTTTTTTTGTAATCAGGCGACGACTAATCCAATTCCCGCCATCTACTTCATGTTTGGTACCTAATACATCTTCAAGTGCTACTACTTTCATGTTTTATCCTCCTGTTTCATTGTCCACATTTACATAAATTTTTTGGTTAAAATTAGTTTGTTATTGGTTCTTTAATTGCGTCTTTAATACTTTTTTCAATGATAGCTAAGCCTTTATCTAATCCTTCATCATCAATGTTTAAAGGTGGGAATAGCTTAAATACTTCGTCACTTGGGCCAGATGTTTCCATGATTAAACCATGTTTAAAAGCGTTTGCTGCAATCTTATTTGATAATCCGTCTACATCTGTTGCAACACCAACCATGAATCCACGGCCGCGAACCTCACCTTTTATTTCGGGATATTTTTCCACCATTTTTTCTAGAAAATCGAGAATTTTTTGCGATTTAACTTTTACGTTATTTTCTAATTCATCGTCTTTCCAAAAATCAAGTGACGCTGCAGCTGTAATAAATGCATGGTTATTTCCGCGGAATGTACCATTGTGTTCACCTGGAGCAAAAATATCAATGTCTGGACGAATAAGTGTAACAGCAAATGGTAATCCATAGCCACTTAATGATTTAGACAGACATACGATATCTGGTTTTATTCCAGCTGGTTCAAAGCTAAAGAAAGTTCCAGTTCGACCAACACCAGCTTGGACGTCATCGACGATTAAAAGAATGCCCCAACGTTTACATACTCGCTCGATTTTCTTTAACCATTCAAAGCTAGCGGCATTAATTCCACCTTCACCTTGAACTGTTTCTAAAATCATGGCAGCTGGAATAGCAACACCACTACCACTGTCTTCTAAGAAACGCTCTAGATAATCAAGTGAATCTTGGTCATCTACATAATTATCGTAAGGCATGGTTACAACGTTTTGTAATGGTATCCCTGCACCTTTACGTTTCATTGAGTTCCCTGTAACGGATAATGAACCAATTGTCATACCGTGGAAACCATTGGTGAAACTAATTACATCTGTACGACCAGTAACTTTACGTGCAAGCTTTAATGCACTTTCTACTGTATTTGTTCCTGTTGGTCCAGGAAACATAATCTTATAATCTAAGTCACGAGGTTTTAAGATGACATCTTGAAATTTCTCTAAGAAATCTGCTTTAGCAGTAGAAGCCATGTCTAGAGAATGTGTAATACCATCACTAGCTATATAATCAATTAATTTCTGTTTCATATAGTCATTATTGTGTCCATAGTTCAATGCGCCAGCACCAGAAAAGAAGTCGATATATTCATTTCCGGACTTATCCCACATTTTATATCCTTTTGTTTTAGTGAAAACAGTTGGGAAACTGCGTACATAACTACGAACCTCGGATTCTAAATTTTCAAAAATTTTCATATCTTTATTCACAAATTTTCCTCCTTCAATTTTTTGCATACGAAATAAAGTATAGTATGCTATACCGTTAATCTATTTTTCAATTTGAAGCAATGGGTCCGACTCTGAACTTCCATTCTTCATCATGTGAATCGTCTGGGAATAAATCTTTGGTGAAAAACTCGCTCGTTTCGCATGTTGTGTTATGCTGATGAGCTAATTTATGGAATAACGCTTGTGACGCTTTATTCGATGGCGTGATTGTTGCTTCTACAAAACGAACATTTTCACATGCTTCGCGTTGTAATAGCTCATTCAAAAGCTTTGATGCAATTCCTTTTCCCCTTTGTGAAGAATCAACACCTACTTGCCATACGAAAACTGCATCCGGACGTTCGGGGGTAATAAATGCAGTAACAAATCCTACTACCTTTTGATCTAATTTTGCAATAACACAAGTGTCAGCAAAATATTCACACATCAATATATATTTATAAGCAGAATTTTGATCTAATGTTGAGTGAGTAACTAAATCCCACATAGCTGCACCATCTTTTACTGTTGGTTTTTCAAACTGAATAACCGAAGATGAAGCAGTTTCTTTTTGATCGTTGATGATATCTAGCTCCTTTCTTAGATAGTTACTAATTAATTAAGTCAGTATGTTTCCATTTATTATATTATAGGGAAATGGATGGAGTCGCAAATGAGGTTAAGAGGGATTATTTGCCTTAAGCTTGTAAAAATCGTGCTTAGCTGAATGAGGATAGCGTAGCTTTAAAAATGCTTGCATATTGTTAAGTATTCTTACAATTCGATCTATTTTGCTAAAAAAAACCTACATGATTGGGACATGTAGGTACGATTTATTTTTACTATATACTTTTTTTACTTCTTTAATTTTCTTTCAACTCTTGCATCTGCTTGTTTCATACGCTCTAGTGCCGCTTTGTCTTCACTGTCCGCAACCGATTGAGAAAATGTAACGTCTTCTGCTTTTGCTACGTTTTTATTATTTTTTCTGTTCATTACGACCATCCTTTCAAGATTAGTCTGTGTCATAAGATAGAAATCATTCTTCTAAAAAAAAAGAAAAAATTATTTAGAAACAAAGGAGTTGTTTGTTATCCAAAAGCGCCAAGGATAGTATTTAGCATCACCAGCGTTGTCTATGCCAATTCTTGGTCCACAGGAAATAGGGATTTGTTCTTGTATTCCACCAGCAATCCATAGAGGGGAATCGGTAAGGCGATGGCCATAATCCTCCATCGAAATCTGTAGTGCTTTTGTCAATTTTCCAGGGCCGTTCGTGAGGTGCGTGTCTTTATTAATCTTTGGACGTCTTTTTTGGATAAGTGGTAAATTATAAAATGGTTCAACTGCTCGAATTAAGACAGCTTCGGGATGATTCACCTCTCCAGAAACTACATTAAATAGACAATGAGTATGCATCGAATAAGTATAGGTATAGCCGGGAGGACCAAACATTATTTCTGTACGTTTTGTACGTTTATTTTGATAGCTGTGTGCTGCTTGATCTTGTGGACCAATATAAGCTTCTGTTTCTACAATTATTCCAGCAGTCGTTCCTTCTTTGCTTTCTTTTATTAAAATACAGCCAAGTAACTTTTTAGCCAAGTCTAATGTAGGTAATTGATAAAATGCTTTGTTTAATGAGGTGAGTTGGTTTATTTTAGACATGCAACGACTCCTTTTTAAAAAGATGAAAAACTGCACCTCCAATTGTTATTTGTGTCTAACAATTGGGGTGCAGTTCACTATTAACAGTGTCTTTTATCTTAACATATTTTATTCTTTTACTTCTTCAGGCACCTCTGTATTTAACTCCTTAGCAACACCTTCTGCTAAATCTGGAGATACACGGTAGAATTCCTTTATTTGTCTTGCGATAATTCGTTCATCTCGGACACCACTCATATGATCAGCGAAGTTCTTAATAAGTCGTTCTCGTTCATCATAATTCATAATATCACGAAATAATGCTCGTGGTTGCGAATAGTGATCGTCATTATCATAACTTACACTATCTGCAAAACCAGATACTTCGAATGGTTTGATTTTATTTTCTGGTGTTTCTTTTGGTCCATCGTAACTATTTGGTTCATAGTTGACAGAACCACCACCATTCCCGTCAAAACGCATGTTACCATCTCGTTGATAATGATTTACGTTTGATTTCGCACGATTTATTGGTAAGGCTTGATGGTTTGCGCCAATACGATAACGATGTGCATCAGAATAACTGAACAATCGACCTTGCAACATTTTGTCAGGAGAAGCTTCAATTCCAGAAACAAAATTTGCTGGTGACAATGCAGCTTGCTCTACTTCCTCAAAATAGTTATTTGGATTACGGTTAAGTACCATTCGTCCAACTTCAATTAATGGATAATCTTGATGAGACCAAACTTTTGTCACATCAAAGGGATCATAACGATAGTGTTGGGCATCTGCTTCAGGCATGATCTGAACCTTTAAGGTCCAAGAAGGATGATTTCCATCTTCAATTGCTTGGTATAGATCCTCTAAATGATAATCAGGATTTTCTCCTGCTAATTGATCTGCAAGCTTAGGATCAAGATTCTTAATTCCTTGATCTGTTTTAAAATGATATTTTATCCAAAATGCCTCTCCATCATGATTGACCCATTTGTATGTGTGACTTCCATATCCATTCATATGACGAAATGTAGCTGGAATGCCTCGGTCAGAGTGAAGGATAGTAATTTGGTGTAGGGATTCTGGAGAAAGAGACCAAAAATCCCAAGCCATATTTGGATCTTTTAAATGTGTCTTTGGATCTCGCTTTTGTGTATGAATGAAATCAGGGAATTTGATCGCATCACGAATAAAGAATACCGGCGTATTATTTCCGACTAGGTCGTAGTTCCCTTCTTCTGTATAAAATTTTACTGCAAATCCACGAGGATCGCGAACCGTATCTGCAGATCCTAATTCACCTGCTACAGTGGAAAAACGAATAAACATTGGTGTTTGTTTCCCTGCTTCAGATAGAAAGTCTGCTTTTGTATAGTTAGCTATATCATTATTAGTTACTTCGAAATAACCATGTGCACCTGCTCCTTTTGCGTGAACAACGCGCTCAGGTACACGCTCGCGATTAAAATGAGCTAATTTTTCTAGTAAGTGTACGTCCTGAATTAGTGTAGGGCCATTATTTCCTGCTGTAATAGAGTTTTGGTTGTCTCCGACTGGTGCTCCAGATGCTGTGGTAAGATCTTTTCTTGAATTACTCATTGTACATGTACACCTCTTTCTTAAGATTAACTAAATCCAATTATAATATAAACATTATAAAAATCAATATTTATTAATAATTATTATAAATAACAGGTAAAAAGTATGATTTTTTGAAAAGAAGAATGGGTTCTCTGGAAAATGCCAAGACACTACATACAAAAGGGGGTATATTCATTGCATCAGTTGGAGAAAGAATAGATCGTACATACATGATGTATGACAATAAATCAACATTTAAATAAACGGTGAAGTAAATAGGGTAGTTGTCTGAACCAATATCCTTAGTAACGGAATAGAATAAATAAGTCATTTGGATAGAGAAGAGGTGAGGATATCTTGTTAAGTGCTTTTGAATATATATTGATAGGTTTAGCTGCTTTTAGGTGTATGCGTCTGATAGTCTTCGATCTTGTCTCAATTAAATTGCGACAATACTTCCAAGTGGAAGAAGAGCACGAATTAGCAGATGGAACAGTTGAAGTAATCATAAGTGGAAAAGGTACAGGTTTTCGTTATATATTTGGTGAAATGCTAGCATGTCATTGGTGTGTAGGTATGTGGTCATCCATTGGTTTATATATAGGATATGTATTGGCTCCTGTGATTTTCACGCCGATCATTGGTGTCTTAGCAATTGCAGCATTAGCTGGTATCATACAAGTTATTTTAAGTAAGTAAAGAAGCGACTAAGCACCTGTTTAAATAGGTGTAGTCGCTTTTTATTAATGTAGAGGGTGATTAAACGTCATTATTTTTTTCAGTTTCATCTACTTGTTCATCTGTTTTGATAGCTGTTCCTGGAACTTCAGAAGTAATCACACTTTTTTTCTTTCTTTTCACTCGTCTTTTGCTGCAACCACAACCACCGGATCTACCTGTAGGTTTGGCTTTAATTACTCTGCGTTGTGACATAGTATTCTAACCTCCTTTTATAATAGGATATTAATGCTTAAAAAAATCAAGAAATTTAGTAAATGTTGATTTATTTTTTTCTTCTTGATTTAACGGGTGATTGCTTTTCGTATTTCCATAAGAGTTATGAATTTTTTCTTCAAGTAAAACTGTTTGACCATTGGGTTTAGTTTCTGCTTGTTCAGTAATTTTTTTAGTTTCGCTTGAAGGGTTCACAATAATCTCTTTATCTTTTTCGGATGACATAGTAGTCGCCTTTTTTTGGCTTGTAATCATCTTTTTAATTTGTTTTGGTGTTGTTTGTAAATGGAAAGGTTCAGGATTTTTATTTGTCTGTTTTTTTTCAGGGAGCATATAGGCTTCTTGATAAGACTTTAGATCTTTGAAATGGAAAGGTTCAGGTTGTGGAGTGACTTTACTATCTGTGTTGTTGACTCTTGAATGGTTTATAGTGGTTAAAAAATCAGCTTTATGAGTAATGGAGTCTTGTTGATTTGGTATTAAATTAGACATTTTGTACACCTCCTTATCCGATTGTGACTCTATTGAAAGCCAACGATTATATAAATGATAGATTGATAGAACATGGGCAGACATCTCTTTGAGTAGTAAATCTTGCAAATGATCAATTGTCATCGCATTAGTTTGGTTCTGTTTTAATTGCTTGTTTTCTTTAACCAATTCTTTATTTTCTAATTTTAATTTGTTTATTTTTTCTTCCATGCTATAGATTTCTTCTTCTAAACATAGAATCTGTGATGTTAATCTATCGTTTGTTTGCTTTAATTTCATATAGGCTTCACTTACGTCGTTCTGTTGATAGCTTTTAATTAACTTTTTATATCTTTTTAGTTGTAATAATAAATAACTTATTTCGTTTTTGTTGTGTTTCATCAATCGATCAGCTCCAACATTCTATACTAATGTATATATATGTTATGTCAGAATGAGTGTGCTTCTTTTATTAATAAAACTAAAATTCGTGATAGATACCTTTTTTATTTGATTTAATAGAAAATAGACTACTGTACAACGCAAATATAAGTTATTCACATATTTTAATAGCGTATGAAAAATAATCTATGTGAAGGAGTAGATAAGATGGAGAATCAAGCATTACAAGCGACACCAGAACTTCTCTGTTTTAATGCTGAGAAAGTTTATGATTGGGTAATGTTACAAGTTCAGTTTAGTCAAAATGTACCAGTCGCTGATTTAGGGACACTTCCAATTGATCCTGGTTCTGGAACTGTAACTAATATGTCCGTAAGATGTATATTAACAGATTCACAAGGTAATCCGTTGCCTCCAAATGCACAAGTTCCTGTTGAAGAAACGGCAGATAGACAAGATCGAGTGTTCGTTATTGATGGGAATCAAGTAACATTGCAACGTGTGAGCTTTGAAAAAACACTTTATGTAGTACTAGAATTTACAGGATATGATGGAACGACACCATTTGTAGAAATGTCTGATCCAATTGAGCTAACCATTCCTGAGTCAGTTTATTTATGTGCACCAGAAGGAACGAGGTTAGTAGTTCGTATTTCTGATCTGGAATGTAGTGCTAGTATCAATGTTGCAGCTGGGGCAATGGAAAGTGCAGACTTGTCATTAGATATTTGTCAAAGTGTTCAAACAGTTGCTGATGTTACGCTTGAGCTAGTTGCTGACTTCTGTGAGCCGAGAGATAACCTAATTACGGAAGAATGCCCGAATCCAATCATACCACCACAATGTCCAGTTGTTTTTCCAGGCGTAAATAACTAAGCAATTCATTAAGAAGACTATTTCAAAAGTTTGAGATAGTCTTTTCTTTTTTACAATAATTAATAATTTATTTTATATAACATAAATTTATATGAGGGAGGCGGTTGTATGAATGAATTAACACCTAAAATTGAAGAGAAATTAGAGGAATTAGATCTGCAAAGAGAAGCATTTATTTCAAAAATAAAGCGAGTAATGGCCAATAATCAAAAAATAGAATTAGAAAAAAATTTACTTGTCTATTTTTCTTATAGTTGTAATTTAACCAGCCTAAGGAATGAGGAGAACTATATTATAGGTAGCTTGATAATACATAATTATAGCTCACAGCCTATTAAGCAATTAACTATCGGACTTGTTGTTGACTCAGAACAGGTGTATCAGTTTACTGGAAAGTATGTGACAGATAATAGCCAATCAGGTCAAAAAACACCTGTAAATTGGAAGCGGATTTCCGACGATAACGATCAACACACTTATTGGTTTCAATGGATTGGTAAAGACCCCATTGCTTCTAATTCTACAGTTGCTTTTTCTAATTTTAGTTTAAGTTGGGAAAGTAATCATCCTTTTGCATGCTCTGTGAAAGGCTTTGTTTATACAGATGAATATAGGGATGGTGTGAAAAGCAACAACGAAATTAGCGTGCAACTCAGTTGAAATGAGGTGTGAAGAACAATGAATGAAGAGTTATTGTGGGAAAGGATAAGAAGTGAAGTAGATACATTATTTTCGAGCGAAAATTTAGATCAGGAAGCAATAGAAGACCTTATTTATCTCTTACTTTTAAAAAGAATGTATAACAAAGATAATGATCGATTTAAATCAATCAATGAGTGTGAATCAAATGTTTTAAGCCAAATTGAACGGATAATGAGGAAAGATAAGGATAGCTTTGAAAGTGTACTAGGAGATTTAAATAAGATTTTCAATTAAAAGGAGGGTGAATCTATCTTCCTTTTTTCTTTTGTCTCTAAAAACATGCTACAATAAGTGGAACATCGATAAATAAGGTGTGAAAGATATGATGACGAAAAGAATGAAAAAGAAATGGATAAAGACTATTAATCTAACTATAGGTACTGCAGGTATGATAGCTTTGGTACTTGTACTCGTTACATTTGTAGCGAATGAGCGGTTTAGTGAATTATCAAATGAGCCATCCAATGCTTATCCACTTACAGAAAAGGTCCTTTCTTATCAACCATTAGTTGAAAAGGAACTTGCGAAAGAGAATAAAAAAGAATACACAGCGGTGGTTTTAGCTTTGATGATGCAAGAGTCTGGTGGCAGAGGAGATGATCCGATGCAAGCTTCAGAAAGTGCATGTGGAAAAATTGGCTGTATCGATGATCCTAAAGAGTCAATCAAAAAAGGGGTTTCTTATTTCATTGATACATTGGAAGCAGCAGATGGTGATCTCGAATTAGCGCTACAATCGTATAACTTTGGTCTAGGATTCATTAACTATGCGAACAAGCAGGGGGAGGGCTATTCTTTACCGTTAGCGATTGAATTTTCCCAGATGAAATATCAGGAACTTAAAGATACAGGTATTTATAGTTGTTTACGAGAAGAAGCAAAAGCTTATAATGCATGCTATGGTGATATCTATTATGTAGATGCGGTTTCAAAATACTTTCCCAAAGCATTAGAATTTACAGAGAAAAAAGTGGAAGTAGCACAAGTCTCATTAGCTAGAAAATAATTTTGTGAAAAACTCGAAATTTGTCGAGTGTATATTGTAAACTATTCTTAATCTAATAACGAAGGGGTTGTACGTATGACAAAGAAAGTATATTTTAATCATGATGCTGGTGTGGATGATCTAGTTTCCTTATTTTTGTTAACACAAATGAAAGATATAGAGCTTACTGGTGTATCAGTCATTCCGGCTGATGGTTATTTAGAGCCCGGTACAGATGCTAGCCGAAAAATTATTGATCGTTTTTCAGATTATCCTGTAGAGGTAGCTAAATCCAATTCAAGAGGAGAGAATCCTTTTCCAAGTGATTGGAGAATGCACACATTTGTCGTTGATGCGTTACCAATTTTAAACGAAAGTGGTGAGATGAAGACACCATTAAGTTCAATGCATGCGCATCATCATATGGTAGAGAAGCTATTACAAACAGATGAAAAGACAACGCTTCTATTTACTGGACCGTTAACTGACCTAGCTAGAGCGTTAGACGAGGTGCCAGAAATAGAGGATAAAATTGAAAAACTAGTTTGGATGGGTGGAACTTTTCAAGAAGTAGGGAATGTACAAGAACCAGAGCATGATGGTACAGCAGAATGGAATGCTTTTTGGGATCCTGCAGCAGTACAACGTGTTTGGGCTAGTGGAATAGAAATAGAAATGATCGCATTAGAAAGCACGCAGCAAGTGCCATTAACATTAGATGTTCGACGGAATTGGGCAGCATTAAGGAAAGATGAAGGTGTCGACTTCCTTGGTCAGTGCTATGCAGCGGTTCCGCCACTTGTACATGTAGAAACGAACTCAACTTATTATCTTTGGGATGTGTTAACAACTGCCTATATAGGAAAGCCTGATTTAGTGAAGACTAAAACAGTTAAAAGTAAAGTGTTAACACAAGTTCCAAGTCAAGGAAGAACAATTGAATCTGAAAATGGGAGAGAAGTGAGCGTAGTATATGATGTCGCTGCTCAAGCATTTTTCGATTATATTACTGCATTAGCACAACAAGTAAAATGAGGTTGGTGAACAAGATGAAACGCGTAATTATAGATACAGATACAGCTGGGGATGATACGATTGCATTGTTCATGGCTTTACATCATTTTCAAGTAGAAGGTGTTTTGATCACTGGTGGTAACGTTCAATTTGATCAAGAAGTAGAGAATGCGTTATATACTATTGAAGTCGCGGGTAAAGGTGGGGAAGTTCCGGTTTTTAAAGGACACGAAACACCAATTTTGCAATTCGGAAGTGAGAAACACGTAACAGTGGAAGATGTGCATGGTTCAGATGGAATGGGAGGCGCTAATTTTCCAAAAGCAAAGCAACAGCCTAAATCAGAACATGCGGTAGATTTTTTAATTCGTAAAGTGCATGAAAACCCAGGGGAGTTATCTATTATGGCGATTGCTCCATTAACAAATATTGCAATGGCGTTGAAAAAAGATCCAACCATTGCAACAGAAATAAAAGAGATTTTTATTATGGGTGGTACAAATAATTACTTAGGGAATATTACTCCAGCAGCAGAGTATAATTTCTATGTTGATCCAGAAGCTGCACGGATTGTTCTGCATTCTGGCATACCTTTGACAATGGTTGGTTGGGAAATGTGCACACAATATTCTGTTATGAATGATCAAGATCATCAGGATATTGAACAACTACAAACAAAAGGTTCTGATTTCTTTATTAAAATAAATGAAGTAGTAAAAGAATTCAATAAAGCGGTGCATCGATTAGATGGAACAACACACCCGGACACCTTGTTAATGGCAATTGCAGCGGACGAAGCGGTGATGACCAAATCGACGAACTATTATGTCGACATTGAAACAAAGGGAGAGTTAACAAGAGGATATAGCCTTGTCGATATAAATGGCAGATTAGAACAGCCAGCAAATGTACGTGTTTGTGAAGAAGTGGATCGAGATCGTTTTAAGACGGCACTGTTAAACTGCTTAAAGGAAATTCAATAAAATAAAAAGGGAAGAAAATTCTTCTCTACTAGAAACAAAACCCGGTATCGCTTCATTACGACGATACCGGGTTTCTCTATATTACATAAGGGGAGGGAAGATTATCCTTTAAAAGCGTTACGATATACTTCAGCTAACTCAGTTACAAGCGGTAATTTAGGGTTTGCTGTTGTACATTGATCTTCAAAAGCACGATCAGCAAGGTAATCTACTTTTGCTTCAAAATCTTTTTTCGTAACACCGTTTTCTGCAATGCTCATTGGAATATTTAATTCTTTTGCTAGGCTATAGATTGCTTTAATTAAGCTCTCTACACCTTCTTCTGTTGTATTTGCAGGTAATCCTAATTCTTTAGCAATTTCAGCGTAACGTTTGTCTGCAATGAAATGCTCATACTTAGGGAATGACACAAACTTCGATGGTTTCTGCGCATTGTAACGAATGACATGTGGCATTAGAATTGCATTCGCACGACCGTGTGCAATATGGAATTCAGCACCTAATTTATGTGCAAGACTATGGTTAATACCTAAGAATGCATTGGCAAACGCCATTCCGGCGATAGTAGAAGCGTTATGCATTTTTTCTCTTGCTAATTCATTACTACCATCACGGTAAGCTTGTGGTAAATATTCAAATACAAGCTGAATCGCTTTAATTGCAAGACCATCTGTGTAGTCGTTTGCCATATTAGAAACATATGCTTCAATTGCATGCGTTAATACGTCCATACCTGTGTCTGCTGTAACAACTTTAGGTACAGTCATCACAAATTGTGGATCAATAATCGCTACATCAGGTGTTAATTCATAGTCTGCTAACGGATATTTCACATTATTTTCTTTGTCTGTAATAACAGAGAATGATGTTACTTCAGATCCTGTACCAGAAGTTGTAGGAATTGCAACAAACTGAGCGCGTTGTCCTAATGATGGATATTTATAAGCACGCTTACGGATATCTAAGAATTTTTGTTTGATACCGTTAAAGTCTGTTTCAGGGTGCTCATGGAATAACCACATACCTTTAGCTGCATCCATTGCAGAACCACCACCAAGTGCAATAATAACATCTGGTTGGAAAGCATCCATTGCTGCCGCGCCACGCATAACTGTTTCTTTTGATGGATCTGGTTCTACATCTGAGAAAATTTCACAGTGTACATAATCCGGGCGCTTACGTAAGTGATAAAGTACTTTGTCAACATAACCTAATTTAACCATCATATCATCTGTAACGATAAATGCTTTAGAGATTTTAGGCATTTTAGCTAAATATTGTACAGAATTTTTTTCGAAATAAATTTTTGGTGGAACTTTGAACCATTGCATATTAACATTCCTTCTTGCCATTTTTTTCACGTTAATTAAGTGAACTGCTCCTACGTTAGTTGAAACAGAGTTACCACCGTATGAACCACAGCCAAGTGTTAGTGAAGGCATATATGCATTGTAGATATCACCAATTGCCCCTTGTGAAGATGGAGCATTAACAATGATACGTCCAGCTTTCATTCTTGCACCAAAAGCATCGATGACATTTTGGTCGGCAGAGTGGATTACTGCTGAGTGTCCTAATCCACCAAATTCTAGCATCTCTTCACATCTTTCAAGCCCTTCTTCACTGCTGTTTACTTTATATGCAGCAAGAACAGGACTTAATTTTTCACGAGAAAGTGGGTGGTCAGGTCCAACTCCTGTTAACTCTGCAACAAGAATTTTTGTGTTTTCAGGAACTTTTACTCCTGCCATTTCGGCAATTTTAACTGGTTTCATTCCTACGATTGCAGGGTTTACAGCACAAGTATCTTCATTGATTACTAGTTTTTCTACTTTTGCTTTTTCAGCAGGGCTCAAGAAATGAACACTGTTATCAATCATCTCTTGTTTTACTTCATCATAAATTTCTTTATCGACAATAATCGCTTGCTCAGAAGCACAAATCATACCATTATCAAATGTTTTTGATAAAATAACGTCATTTACTGCACGTTTTACGTTAACTGATTTTTCAATATAACAAGGTACGTTTCCAGCACCTACACCTAATGCAGGCTTTCCAGAACTGTAAGCTGATTTAACCATTCCAGGACCACCAGTTGCTAAAATGGTTGCTACACCGTCATGTTTCATTAATGTTTGAGTTGCTTCAATAGAAGGCTTTTCAATAAATTGAATGCAATTCTTTGGCGCCCCAGCTTTTACTGCTGCTTCGTATACAATTGTTGCAGAAGCGGCACTACATTTTTGTGCTGAAGGGTGAAAAGCAAAGATAATTGGGTTTCCTGTTTTTATTGAAATAATAGATTTAAATAAAGTTGTTGATGTTGGGTTTGTTACTGGAGTAACTCCTGCAACCACCCCGATTGGTTCAGCAATTTCTACTAATCCTTCGTGCTCATTATCACTAATTACACCAATTGTTTTGTCGTATTTCACATTATGGTAAACATACTCAGTTGCAAAGATATTCTTAATAATTTTATCTTCATAGACTCCACGTCCAGTTTCTTCAACAGCCATTTTTGCTAGTTGCATATGCTGGTCTAATCCAGCTAAAGCCATTTCTTTAACGATATGATCTACTTGCTCTTGATTAAGTTTTCTCATTTCCGATAAAGCTTCTTGTGCGTTACTTACTAATTTGTCAATGCTTTCTGCAACAGTTACTTCTTGTTTCTTTTCTACTTTTGAGACCATGTTATTACCTCCTAATTATTATGTGAATGATTGAGCATGATAACTCAAAAAAATAATTAACTAATTTAGCGACGGGTTACGAGGGACTTTGACAAAAGATACATCTTTGATCATGCGTGTGTTTGGCTTAATTACCACGACATAATGTTTTGTCCAAATAAAATTTGGTATATCTTGATTATCTTCAAAACACATTGCTTCAAATGTATCACCAACTTGCTTTTCGAAGTGCTCCTGTGTATAAGATTCGGCATCTGTACTAAAGTCTTTCCACTGATGTAAAATCATATTTTATCACCCCTTCGCTCTTTCTGATTACATCATAACACCTGTTAACGCTTACAAAACATTGGCTTTGTGACAAGTTTGTGAAATGTTTCACAATAAAACGCTATCATTAATTTTCTCTAAAAATTAAGCGTTGCCAACGTGTTTTTATACAAAAATCAGTATATTCATACGATGTATATGGGTGCTTAAATAGAAATAAAACACAGATAAACTGTGTTTTATTTATGTAAATCTAAATGATGAACTTCTGCATCACGTGTATTTTTCAGTCGAATCTCTGTAGGCGTGATTTTTAATACTGTATAATTTGGGTCATCAGGGCCTTTAAACCATGGCTTTAAATGATCATTCCATAACTTTTCTTTCATTACGGTTTCCTGATGAATGGAAGCTTCACCTTCTATTTCTAGATATTCATCCCGTCTTCCATCAAAAGTATAGCCGATTAAGATGTGGACGTGGGGATTACTTTCTATATCTTTTACTTTATGTGTCTTTTTATTTGTTGCTGTATATAAGATAAGTTCATCATGGAAAAAAGTCATGTAACGTGAATAGGGCTTGTTATCTTCAACCGTAGCTAGTGTGCCAATTTGGTGATCATCAAGAATCTTGAATACCGTTTCTTTCATTTTTTGTTTGTCCATTTTATTTAACCTCCAAATTTCTTCTTTACATATTATTAGGAAAGAAATTGGATTTATACATAGATTATTGTAGGCGATTAACAGAATTCAGTGCGAGAACAAAATATGTTTTAAAAAAATAAACCCCACAAAAAGTGGAGTTCATTTATCTATAAACTTGCTTTATAAATTGCTACCGCATCATCTCTCGTCAATGATTGGAAATTACCGAATTCTGGTCGGGCAATAACTGTCTTATCGGCCATTTCATCGATGCTGTCTTTGTCTATATCATAATCAGCTAGACGTGAAGGGGCACCGATACTATTCCAAAAATCGCGTAATGCTTGAATACCCTCTAATGCAACCTCGCGATCCGTTTTATTACTTGGATCTACATTAAAGACTTTTACAGCTAATTGTTTGAAACGGGAAACATCCGTATCTAATGTGTGTTCCATCCAATGTGGAAACAGAATTGCCAAGCCGCCGCCATGTGGAATGTCGTGTACTGCGGATACAGCGTGTTCTAAATTATGTGATGCCCAATCTCCATGATAACCCATGTTAACCATACCGTTTAATGCCATCGTTCCGCAATATAGAATGGTAGCACGGTGCTCATAGTTTTCCAAGTCGTTTAGCAGTTTTGGTCCAGTGTTAATGACAGTGCGAAGTAATCCTTCTACCATCTCGTCTTGAAATAGTGTGTTATCTTCATGATGGAAATAATGTTCAAGAGCATGGGACATCATGTCAACAATGCCATAGATAGTTTGATCTTTAGGAACTGTGAATGTATTGACTGGATCTAAGATGGAGAAACGTGGGAAAGTATGTGGGCTGCCCCAACCATGCTTTTCTTTTGTTTCCCAATTCGTAATAACAGAACCAGCATTCATCTCTGAACCAGTTGCAGCTAATGTTAGAACGGTTCCGAATGGTAAGGCATCTTCTGCTTGTGCCTTTTTTGTTACGATATCCCATATATCATGTGATGATTTAGCTCCGGCTGCTATTGCTTTCGTACAATCAATTGTACTTCCGCCACCGACTGCTAATATAAAATCAATTTTCTCTTTTTTACATATTTCAATACCTTTACGTGCTGTCGTCACTCTAGGGTTTGGCTCAACACCTGATAATTCGAACACATTTGCTTCGATAGCATGTAGATTTTTTAATACATTATCATATAAGCCATTCCGTTTAATACTTCCACCGCCATAGACAAGCAAGACGTTTTTCCCGTATTGAGGTATTTCGTTTTGCAATTGCTTGACTGTGTCTTTACCGAATATTAATTTTGTTGGATTTTGAAATACAAAGTTTTGCATGATTACGCACCTCCTTTTTTATCATGTCAATTTTTTAATTCGAAGTAAAGTAATAAGATTGATCATAAGTAATAAAAAGCTGAGTTTCTTCCTATTATAAATAATAAAATTTGGTATGTAATGTTTATAAATTGACAAGGGGTTAGATTTTTGCTTATAATTTACTTTGTCTTAAATTGAACTGATGAGTATACGAGTGACCAATCAGTCACTTTGCTTTTAGGGGGACAGGATGATAGATAAAAAACAAAAGATGATGCAGGCCGCGATTAAGCTTTTTTCAGAAAAGGGTTATCATGCAACGTCCATGCAGGAGATAGCGAATGACGCAGCGGTATCAAAAGGATTGTTATATAAATATTTTGATTCAAAAGAAGATTTGTTAATTGATGTTTTTAAATGCAATCACAACAATATGGTTGAAAGAGCAAAGTATATTAACTTTGATACATCCATACCAGCAAGAGACAAATTTAAAAAAATGATAAAAATTGAATTTGAAGGAATCCTTAGAAATAAAGACTATTTTAATTTGTTAACTAAATCTTTGTTATTAGAAAAGAATAAAAAAATACAGCCCTTTCTTATGCAAGTTCGGGCAGAGATGATGAGCTGGCATAGAGAAATGCTTTTACAAGTATACGGAGACGAGATTAAGTCAAATATTTGGGATGCTGTTATGGCTTTACAAGGTATGCTTAAGGAATATGTTGGATTTATCATTCAAGAAGAACAAAAATTAGAAGCGGATCAAGTTGCAACAATCATTGTCGAAAATATGGATGGAGTAATTGATGCTAGAAAAGGGAAAAATTCTGCTATCACAGATGAAAGTATGCAACATTTTCACTTTCAACCGAAGCGAGAAATATTAACTGTGCACGAGCAATTAAAACAAGTGTTTAAACATGTGAAAGGTCAATGGATAGAAGTTACTGACTGTAAAGAAATAATCGATGCGATTAAGCTGTTTGAACAAGAAGTAGAAAAGGATAAGCCGAGAATCTTCTTATTAAAAGCTTTATTTTCCTTTTTAAACGAGCACGCATCTGTCATGAATGATTTGGAAGCTGTAGGTAACTTATTAAATCAACTAGATCGATAGAGAAGAATAGAAGGAAGGAGTGTCAACATGACGAACGAAAATACTCAAAGTTATAATCGAACACCAATTGTCTTAGTTTTGTTGGCTGGTGGGTTTGTTTCTATTCTGAATCAAACGCTTTTTGCAACTGCAACACCCCATGTAATGGACGATTTTCAAATAGAAGAGAATATTGCGCAATGGCTAACAACAATTTTTATGCTGGTGAATGGTGTAATGATACCAATCACTGCTTTTTTAATTGAAACATTTACTACAAGAAGGCTAGTGTTGAGTGCACTATCAATCTTTGCAGTGGGAACATTGATTTGCGGAATAGCACCAACTTTTCCTATTCTTATGGTAGGAAGAGTGGTTCAAGCAAGTGGGGCAGGAATAATGATGCCATTAATGATGACTGTATTCTTAACCATTTTTCCAATTGAAAAAAGAGGAGCCGCTATGGGGACGGTTGGATTAGTCATTTCATTTGCGCCAGCCATTGGTCCAACATTATCAGGATGGATTGTGGAAACATACCCATGGAGAATGATGTTCTTTATTATTTTACCAATTATTATTATTGATATTATTTTAGTTCATATTTTCATGAAAAATGTTACAGAACGTACTTTTCCTAAGTTAGATATTTTATCAATTGTTTTATCTACATTAGGTTTCGGTGGATTATTATTTGGTTTTAGTAGCGCAGGAAGCGGAGACTGGGGTTCACCGCAAGTGATTATTTCTTTAATTATTGGGATTACTACCTTGTTTTTCTTTATTCGAAGACAGTTCCAACTAGAGCAACCTATTTTGGAATTTAGAGTATTGAAGTATAAAACGTTTGCTATAGGAACACTAATTGGAATGATTGCTTTTATGGGGCTGATTGGCGCTGAGACTATTCTGCCAATTTATATGCAACAATATGCTGGCTTTACCCCGCTTGAATCAGGATTAATGATCATGCCGGGTGCGCTAGTAATGGGCTTCATGTCTCCAATTACTGGTCGTATTTTTGATAGAATAGGTGCTAGATATTTGGCGATCGTTGGGTTATCTATCATGACTATTACAACATTCTTTTTTACTAATTTATCTACTGACACGTCATTAATATTCTTAACAGTCGTTTTTGCGATTCGTATGTTCGGGATGTCTATGGTAATGATGCCAGTGACAACTGCTGGGTTAAATCAATTACCGGTGCGTTTGATTGCGCATGGGACAGCAATGAACAATACATTACGTCAAGTTGCAGCTTCCATAGGAACAGCTATTTTAGTGACGGTAATGACGACTTCTGCGTTAAATAGCGGATCGGATGCTGTCCCTAGCGATTTAATTCACGGCGTAAATGTTGCATTTTATGCTGCAACTGGTTTAACGGTAATCGGATTGGTGTTATCTTTCTTTATTAAAGGAACCAATCCACAAGAACAAAAAGAAATGTAAGTAGTAGTATAGTACTTTATCAATTAAAACGGTTTGATTGTATAAAAAAAGACATTTAGTTATCAACATCCTTGTTTGGATTAGTTGTACTAAATGTCTTTTTTCAATACCGTTAAAAAGTCTTATAGCTCGTTAATGACTCTTGCGATACTGGCTAGGTGATTGACGATGTACTCTTGTAAATAGTCTGTGAAAGTAAGGATAGTTACCAAATCCACACGTAAGCGCGATTTGCTCTAGCGTCATGTTTGTATATTTCATCTGATTAATTGCAGCTTCAAGTTTAAGTTGTTGTGCGTATTGAATTATTGTTTTTCCTGTATGATCTTTAAATAAGTGACTCGCCCGTGACACACTTAGTTCAACTTCATTTGCAACCTGTTCAAGTACTAAATGTTCTAATGCATGTTCTTCGATATAGCGCATCATGCGTGTCACAATAAAGGGCCGTTGAATCGAATGACGTGCTTTAATTTCTTCTTCTATCATCAGCAAGATACTTTTAAATAGATTCGTGTTTAAGGAATGATTTTGTTCATGATTCGGTCGTAATTTTTCTGTTGCTAACAGACGCCATAGAGATATAATTTTCTCGATAGAAGATAAGGAAGCGTGATCAGGTTTCTCATTTTCATGCCACCACTTGGTTAACCACTCCCCTGTTACTAATAAATGAAAGTCCCCACTTTTTTGACCTGGTTCAATGTCTAGTTGATAGTATGTTTTTTCTGGAACAAAGATAATATCTCCTTTTTCGAGTGTATAAGTGTTCGTTCTAATTTTTGTTTGAGATTGTCCTTCTGTTTGTAACCTAACCAAAAAATTCTCTAAGCCATTCGGATTTGTTTCGTGATAGCCGTTTGTATGGAATGAAAAGCTACAATGATCAATCTTCATATGTATACCTCCCTTTTTATAGCAAGATAGGATATGAATTCATCATATCATCTATATAAAAATATTGTAAGAAGCGATAAGGTAATGATTAAGATAACGAGTTTTAATCAAATAGTATATTGTAAACGGTTTAAAAATAGGAGTGATAAATAATGAAGAAACGTAGAGTGGCAATCATTGGTTGTGGCAATATTTTTCCTATGCATGCAGCGAGTATAACTGAACGAGAGGATTTAGATCTTATTGCTGTATGTGATATTAAAAAGGAACGCGCAGATGAAAAAGCAAGGCAATATAGCGCTAAAGCGTATGAAAATTATGAAGATATGATGGATCAAGAAGAGTTAGATGTTGTTCACATTTGCTTACCGCACTATTTACATGCACCAGCAAGTATGGCGGCAACAAAACGAAAAATTCATGTTATGACAGAAAAGCCAATGACGATTGAATATGAAGATGCAAAAGCGATGATTGATAGTGCAAAAGAGAATGGTGTTACGCTCGGTGTCATTTTTCAGAATCGATACAATCCAGGTTCACAATTAATAAAAAATATGCTTCATTCAGGTGAATTGGGTAAGGTTAAAGCAGGAAAACTCCAAGTTACATGGGATCGTTCTGATGAATATTACCAAAACAGTGATTGGAAAGGTACGTGGGATAAAGAAGGTGGCGGCGTCATTATTGACCAAGCGATTCATACGCTGGATTTAATGCGCTGGTTTGTCGATAGTGAATTAAAATATGTTGATGCTTCCATTAGTAACCGCGCACATCAATTAATTGAAGTGGAAGATGCTGCTGAAGGAGTGATCGCATATCGAAATGGTGTTGTGACCGCTTTTCATGCAATCAACTATTACACTTATGATGCACCCGTTGAAATCGAATTGCACTGTGAAAAAGGAATTGCAAAGATGGTGGCGGATAAAGCCACAGTGACATTACATGATGGTCGAACATTTATCGCAGATCATAATCCTCTTGAAACGTTTACCTATGATTCAGGTGTAAAGGGATATTGGGGTGTGAGTCACGTAAAGCAAATTAATAATTTTTATGATTTTTTACAAGGGGAAGTCGATCACTTAGACATTCCTGCTGAAGAAGGGTTAAAAACGCAACAAATGATTTGTGCTATATATGAATCTGGAAAATCAAATCAACGTGTTCGGTTTTAGCTTTTTAAATTATTAAGAAGGAATACTAGATTAATATATCGAAGGTTAACTTTCATCATACGAGATACAGTAAAAGAAAACAGAGGAGGTTCAACGGTGCGTATATGCGTTTGGAATGAAAACAGGCATGAACAAAAAAATCAAAAAGTTAGAGAGATTTATCCAGAAGGTATACATGGTACCATTTATAAATTTTTGATAGAAGAAGGTCACGAGGTAGTAACGGGGACGTTGGATGAAGAAAATCATGGCTTATCTGATGATTTATTAAATAAAACAGATGTCCTAATTTGGTGGGGGCATTTAGCTCATGATGAAGTAGAAGATAAGTGGGTAGACAAAATTCAACAGCGTGTTCTTGAAGGTATGGGGATACTTGTCCTGCACTCGGCTCACTTTTCAAAAATTTTCAAACGTTTAATGGGAACAAGTTGTGATTTGAAATGGCGTGAAGCGGATGATCGTGAACGATTATGGGTAATCGATCCAACACACCCGATCACATCAGGTCTTGGAAGTTATATTGAACTGGAAAAAGAAGAGATGTATGGGGAGCACTTTGATATTCCGACTCCAGATGAGCTTCTATTTGTTAGTTGGTTTGAAGGTGGAGAAGTCTTTAGAAGTGGGGCAACGTATAAACGTGGTCGCGGAAAAGTCTTCTATTTTAGACCAGGACATGAAACATACCCTACCTATCATAATAAAGAAATACAAACGGTAATTAAAAATGCTGTTCAATGGTTGAAGGTAACCGATACACATCAACCTACCTACGGCAATCACGAACCAATTGAAACGATTTTGAAGAAAGATTAAAGTACGTGATTACGATAATTTAATGAAAAATGAAACTACAAGGAGTGATTAAACATGGGGAAAATTAAAGTAGCGGTTGTAGGGTGCGGAAGTATAAGTAAGCATAGGCATTTACCAGAATACAGTCAAAATAATCAAGTTGAAATTGTTGCTTTATGTGACGTGGTAGAAGAACGTGCTAAAGCAATGCAAGAAATTTATGGGGGATCAGTGTATACAAACTATAATGAGATGTTGGAAAAAGAGTCGTTAGATGTGGTCAGTGTGTGTCTACCTAATGCGCTTCACGCACCTGTTTCCATTGCCGCCCTTAACAACGGCGCTCATGTTTTATGTGAAAAGCCAATGGCAACAACAAAAGAACAAGCACAAGCGATGATTGACGCAAGTGAGAAAAACGGTAAAAACTTAATGATTGCTCATAACCAACGTTTCGTTCCTTCGCATCAAAAGGCGAAAGAATTAATAGCAGAAGGAGCTATTGGAAAAGTTTATAGCTTCCGGACTGCTTTTGGCCATGGTGGTCCAGAAAGCTGGAGTGTTGATGGCGAAGATTCATGGTTTTTTAGAAAGGAAGATGCGGTTATGGGTGCAATGGGTGACTTAGGCGTACATAAAGCTGACCTCATTCGCTATATTCTAAATGAGGAATTTACGGATGTGTCAGCCATTGTAGAAACAAATGCGAAAGACAACATTACCGTTGATGATAATGCTGTTTGTATTTTAAAAAGTAAATCAGGAGTTATTGGTACATTGACTGCGAGCTGGGCATATAAAGTGAGCGAGGATAATGCCACGTTAATTTATGGGGAAAAAGGATTGCTTCGCATAGAAGATCATCCTAACTATAGCTTAATTGCAATCTATACGGACGGAAGTAAAGTTAACTATGAATTAGGAGCGATTCAATCAAATGAAGAAGGAAAACAAACCTCAACAGGGGTGATTGATCACTTTATCCATACGATAAAAACAGGCGAAAAACCTCTAATTGACGGTGAGGAAGGTAAAAAGTCATTAGACATCATTCTTGCCGCAATTGAATCTAGTAAGACAGGAAAGAGAATTGCTTTGAGCTAGAAGTGCCCAAAAATAATCTTATACAGGGAGTGAATCAATAATGAAGTTAGGTGTATTCACAGTACTATTTTCAGATAAAAATTTAGAAACCATGTTAGACTACGTGAAAAATGCTGGTTTAGATGCAGTTGAGATTGGCACTGGAGGTTACCCTGGTGATGCGCATTTAAAATTAGATGAATTATTGGAAAATGAACATGCGCGTATATCTTTTTTAGAAAAAGTAAGATCACGAGGCTTAACTATTAGTGCATTCAGCTGTCATGGTAATCCTATTTCTCCAAATGCGTCATTTAGAAAAGAGTCACATGAAACTCTGGTTAAAACGATAGAGCTTGCTGGGCTTTTGAGTGTGCCGGTTGTTAATGCATTCTCTGGAACACCAGGTGATTCTGAAGAGGGTAAATATCCAAATTGGCCAGTTACTCCTTGGCCAGAGGAGTACAGCGAAGTGCTGAAATGGCAATGGGAAGAGAAGTTAGTTCCTTATTGGAAAGAAATCAACGCAATCGCCATGGATAACAATGTAAAAATTGGAATTGAACTTCATGCCGGTTTTTTAGTTCACACTCCTCATACGATGTTAAAATTACGTGAGCAAACAGGGGAAGCAATTGGTGCAAACCTTGACCCTAGCCATTTGTGGTGGCAAGGGATTGATCCTGTGGCAGCAGTGAAGATTTTAGGTAAAGCTAATGCGATCCACCACTTCCATGCAAAAGATACTTATATTGATCAAGACCATGTCAATATGTATGGACTAACAGACATGCAACCATATAGCGAAGTACAATCACGCGCGTGGAGCTTCCGTTCTGTAGGCTATGGTCATTCTGTAAAAGTATGGAGTGATATTATTAGCGCACTTAGAACATATGGTTATGATCATGTGATTAGCATCGAACACGAAGACCCGATCATGTCGATTGAAGAGGGTTTTATGCGTACTGTTGAAAATTTAAAATCTGTTATGATTTATGAGCAACCAGCTGATATGTGGTGGGCATAAGCTAGAAACCCCTATTTCTGATGAATGAAATAGGGGTTTTGCTATGTTTGTTATGTATAAGTTATAGCGTACGGAAATAACACTTAAGACGATTAGGTCCGCTTAAACAACTGTTATAATTTATTATATTAATTAAACTATAACAGTATAGTACAGTTTACCTGTTATAGTAATATATTTATTTTTTGTTAACCGTTTCACACAATATAAATGTTGTTATGACAATGTTGTATGCGTATACTTAATTCGTATATTATACAAAAACTTTAGCGTGTTAAAATTTGAACATTTTAAGAACATTTATTATAACAGTTTAAAAATGTGATCTATTTCACTTTATTTTATGGTTGAGAAGGTATATAATGTAGTTAAGTTAAAGGATAAGTGTTGAACATTTGTGCTTGAAACATAGATGTTATTATTTGAGGAGGTAAAGGAAATGAAAGTAGCAGAAGAAGTTACAAAAAATAATCCTTGGGATGGCTTCCGTGAAGGTAAATGGCAGAAGGAAATCGATGTTCGTGATTTTATTTTAAAGAATTTCACATTATATGAGGGAAATGAAGAATTTTTAGCAGGTCCAACCGATGCAACAAAAGCATTATGGGATCAAGTAATGGACCTTACAAAAAAAGAACGTGAAAATGGTGGCGTGTATGATTTAGATACAAAAATCGTTTCTACGATTACATCACATGGCGCAGGATACTTGAACAAAGAGCAAGAAAAAGTAGTAGGAGTTCAAACGGATGTACCATTCAAACGTTCATTGCAACCATTTGGTGGTATTCGTATGGCAGTGGCTGCTGCAGAATCTTATGGCTATAAAATTGATGAAGAAGTAGTAAAAACATTTACAGATTATCGTAAGACACATAACCAAGGTGTATTTGATGCATACACACCAGAAATTAGAGCAGCGCGTAAAGCGGGTGTTGTAACAGGATTGCCTGATGCATATGGTCGTGGACGTATCATTGGTGATTATCGTCGTGTAGCACTATATGGTGTAGATCACTTAATTGCAGAGAAGAAAAAGGATCTTGACTTAATTGGTAACGGAACAATGATCGATGATGTTATTCGTGACCGTGAAGAAACATCAGAACAAATTCGTGCATTACAAGAATTAAAACAACTTGGTGCAACATACGGTTTTGACATTTCTAAACCTGCAACAACTGCACAAGAAGCATTCCAATGGTTGTATCTTGGGTATTTAGCAGCAATTAAAGAACAAAATGGTGCTGCAATGAGTCTTGGTCGCGTATCTACTTTCTTAGATATTTATATAGAAAGAGATCTTGAAAATGGTGTAATGACTGAAGAAGAAGCACAAGAATTAGTAGATCACTTTGTAATGAAACTACGTCTTGTGAAGTTTGCAAGAACACCTGATTATAATGAACTATTCAGTGGAGATCCAACTTGGGTAACAGAATCATTAGCAGGTATCGCTGAAGATGGTCGCCCGTTAGTTACGAAGAGTTCTTATCGTTTCTTGCACACATTAGATAACTTAGGTCCAGCTCCAGAGCCAAACCTAACAGTTTTATGGTCTACAAAGTTACCAGATAACTATAAAAAATATTGTGCTAACATGTCGATCAAATCAAGCTCTATTCAATATGAAAATGACGATTTGATGCGAGAACATTATGGCGATGATTACGGTATTGCATGTTGTGTATCAGCAATGCGTATTGGTAAACAAATGCAGTTCTTTGGTGCACGTGCAAACCTTGCGAAAGCATTACTTTATGCAATAAACGGTGGGGTAGATGAGAAATTAAAAATGCAAGTAGCTCCAAACTATGCACCAATTACTTCTGAATATCTAGATTATGATGAAGTAATGAAGAAATATGATACGATCTTAGATTGGTTATCAGGACTATATGTAAATGCATTAAACATCATTCACTATATGCACGATAGATACAGCTATGAAAGAATTGAAATGGCATTACATGATCGTGAAGTGTTACGTACAATGGCATGTGGAATTGCAGGACTTTCCGTTGTTGCGGATTCATTAAGTGCAATTAAATATGCAAAAGTAAGAACAATTCGTGATGAAGATGGCCTTGTTGTTGACTACGAAATTGAAGGAGACTTCCCTAAATACGGTAACAACGATGATCGTGTAGACGATATTGCGGCTGATCTTGTAAAAACATTTATGAATAAAATTAAAAAGCATCATACGTACCGTAATTCCGTTCATACACAATCTATTCTTACCATTACTTCTAACGTTGTATACGGTAAGAAAACTGGTAACACACCAGATGGACGTAAAGCAGGCGAACCATTTGCACCAGGTGCGAACCCATTACACGGCCGTGACAAAAATGGTTCATTAGCTTCATTGAGTTCAGTTGCGAAAATGCCATATGAACATGCACTAGATGGTATTTCTAACACATTCTCAATCGTACCTAAAGCATTAGGTAAAGATGAGGAAACAAGAAAAGCTAATTTAGCAGGAATGCTAGATGGCTATGTAATCAAAAATGGCCACCACTTGAACGTAAACGTATTTGATCGTGAAACATTACTAGATGCAATGGAACATCCAGAAGAATATCCACAATTAACAATCCGTGTATCTGGCTATGCTGTTAACTTTATTAAATTAACAAGAGAACAACAAATTGACGTAATTAATCGTACGTTCCATGAAAGTATGTAAGACGAAATAAGAAGGGGTCTCCCTTCTTATTTCTGAAATCTGGGGGAGGGCGAACAACATGAAGGGTAGAATTCATTCAATAGAAACATGTGGTACAGTAGACGGACCGGGCTTACGTTATGTTATATTTACACAAGGGTGTCTTTTGAGATGTAAATTTTGTCATAACCCTGATACATGGAAAATGGGTGAAGGAAAAGAGATGTCAGTAGAAGAGTTAGTAAAAGATATTAAAAGCTATCTACCTTTTTTCCAATCAACCAATGGTGGGGTAACAGTAAGTGGGGGAGAACCGTTACTGCAAGCTGAGTTCCTAGTTGAATTATTTACTGAATTAAAAAAATTAGGAGTCCACACAACGATTGATAGTTCTGCCGGTTGTTTTAGTCGCTCACCTCGGTTTATGAGAAACCTAGATAATTTGTTGGAAGTAACTGATTTAGTTTTATTAGATCTAAAACATATTGATCCAGTTGAACATAGAGAATTAACTGGAGTATCGAATGAACACATTATTGACATGGCGCGATACTTGGATCAAAAAAATGTGCCGATTTGGGTTCGTCATGTATTAGTTCCGGGTCATAGTGATAAAGACATCTATTTACAACAATTATCTGATTTCATTGCTACACTAAATAACGTCGAAAAAATAGAAGTATTACCATATCATAAGCTTGGTGTTTATAAGTGGGAGACGCTCGGCCTTGAATATCCTCTCGAAGGAGTAGAGCCTCCAACAGAAGATCGTGTAAAGAATGCCGAAGATATTTTAAATCGAGTAAAAGTTATATCATAGAAAAGAAGCCAAACGCGGCTTCTTTTTTTTGAATGATTTTTTGCTAAAAAAATGCTCATCTCCGGGTTTGGGAGATGAGCACGCAAAAATATCGGCGCTCACGCAAAAATATCGGCGCTCACGCAAAAATATCGGCGCTCACGCAAAAATATCGGCGCTCACGCAAAAATATCGGCGCTCACGCAAAAATATCGGCGCTCACGCAAAAATATCGGCGCTCACGCAAAAATATCGGCGCTCACGCAAAAATATCGGCGCTCACGCAAAAATATCGGCGCTCACGCAAAAATATCGGCGCTCACACCAAAATTATTCTATAATCTGCAGTTCTTTCGGAAATTTTGTTAGTGTCTCGAATCCATCCTTCGTAATTAACACATCATCTTCAATTCGCACGCCACCTAGGCCTGGTATATAGATCCCTGGCTCAATTGTATAAACCATTCCTTCTTTCAAAATACCATCGTTTAAGTGACTCATTGAAGGAAACTCATGCACATTAATTCCCATGCCATGACCGATTCGGTGTGGGAAATAGTCGCCATATCCTGCTTCTGTTATTACATTTCTTGCGGCCGTGTCAAGGTCACCAATGCGAACACCTGGCTTGCTCGCCTCTAATGCTGCACGTTCTGCTTTTAATACGATGTCATAGATTTCTTTTTGTTTATCGCTCACAGATTTATAGGCGACGGTTCGTGTAATGTCTGAGCAGTAACCATCAAGCACAACGCCTAGGTCGAATAACACCATATCGCCAGCCTGCAATTCGCGATTTCCTGGGTTACCGTGTGGATCGCCAGACTTCTCGCCGAATAAAACCATTGTAGAGAACGACATCTCCCTAATGCCTTTTTTCTTTAATTCATACTCGATTTTAGCCAATACTTCCATTTCGGTAACGCCTTCTTCAAGCGCGTCAATTCCTACTTGAACACCATAGTCCGCCATTTTGGTAGCGCGTTTAATAATTTCAATCTCATCATTATCTTTTACAACGCGCATCTCATTTAATTTATCTTCAACTGAGCGAACAAGTGCTTTAGGGAAAAACTCAAGCAATGCTTCAGAACGGCCATATGAAAGTAGCTCTTTTTCAAGAGCAACCGTTTTTGCTTCCGTAACCTCTCTTACGTCAAGCGACTTTTTAATTAAATCCCAAGGGTTCTCGTGATCAGCATAGCCGATAATTTCGTATTTCCAACCTGCATCTTTAAGCTGATTCACTTCCATTGATGGCAAAACAAATAGTGGATCAGCTTTTTTAAATACAAATACACCCATTAAACGTTCGTGTGGATCGGTAAGAAAATTAGATAAATAAAAAACATTTTCCGGTGAATTTAAAAATGCTACTTCAATATCTTCTTGATTTAGCCAGTCTGTTAACATTTGCAAACGTTGGTTCATATTTAAAATCTCCTTTATCATTTTCATTGAATTGTATTAAGGTCTACTCATGTGAAATGGAATGAGGAACATGATTTTACCATGTCCCTCACCGTTATATCATTTAATTTTTCTTTTGTGTAGCTAATGATACTAGAATTAGAACAATAATTGCCACTGGAACAGAAACTACGGAACTATTTAATTCAAAAGGCGTGTTAAGTACTAGTTCCCAAACTAATGTTGTGACAACACCAGCGATCATGGAAGAAATACCACCTATCGTTGTTACACGTTTCCAGAAGAATACTGCTAAAATAGCTGGTGTAATTCCTGCACCATAAACAGTGTACGAATACATTTGAACTTCTAGAACTGTCGGGAAATAGCTGATTAACAAATAAGATAATCCACCAAGCACGACAATAAATACTTTCGTCATGACCAATTGTTTTTTGTCTGATGGATTTTTGTTAATATATTTTCCGTAAATATCATATGTCATATTTGTAGCTGCAGAAAGCAAATAAGAATTTCCTGTTGTAATAATGAAAGCCGCAGCAGCTGCTAGTAAAATACCGCCAACACCTAATGGTAAAACAGTTGTTGTTGCCATTAGTGCCATTCCAGGATCAATGTCTGGAAAGAGTGAACGAGAGACAAAAGCGATAATTGAAATCGCAGGTGAGATAAGAAGCATCACACCTAACCAACTCAGTGCTGCTTTTTTTGCTGATTTATCACTATTGGAAGCAGCTAAACGTTGATACATGTTCTGGTCACTTAATAAAAGAAATAATGATGGCAATAAATAGCCCATTAATTGGATTGTTGTTAATCCACCAGTCGCTGTCATATGCGAATCTGGGACATTTGCAATGATGCTATCCCATCCTCCTGCAACAGAGATGATAATTGGAACAGTAATGATTAGACCACCGACCATTAGAAAACCACTAATAGCATCAGTTTGCGATACAGAACGCAATCCACCGATCATAGCAAGGAATATAATTAAAACAGCTGCAATTATCGTACCTAATTCGACGCTCATTCCTGTAGTTAAATTTAATATAAAACCAAGGCCAGTCATTTGATAAGAGACAATACCGACGTAAGCCAAAATAACAATTACACTTGCAAGATTACGAGCGAACGGCCCATATTTTGCTTCAAGGATTCCTGAAATTGTATATTTTCCAAAGGCCCGAATTTTTGGAGCAATGGTATAAAGAATAAAAATACCTATGACTGTTGGGATCATTAACATGAAGGAAGGAATAATTCCAAAGCTGAATGCAACAGATGTTTCTCCACCTGAAATACTTCCACTGCCTGTCCATGTTGCTAGCAAAGTTCCCATTAAAACGATAGGTCCTAAACTTTTACCAGCTAAAATAAAATCTGCACTGTTTGATACTTTCTTTGACATATAAATGCCGATGCCGACCATAAGTACGGCATATACCCCAATAAACCATAGTAACTGGGGATTTTCTTGTAATTCCATTTCTAGGTCACACTCCTGATGTGTTTAATTTTCTTTTTTAATTATGCTTTAATAAAATAAAAATCACGATTGATGATTAAACGCTGATCGTGACTTTCGAAAAAACATAATAAATTTTAAAAAATCGATTTTTTAAACGACTCTAAAATGATAACACGACTAAAAAAACAGATCAAACTGCTAATTTAAGCATTTGAGCGTTTATTTTTTCGTTTATTACTTTGGACATCTCTCTGTTTGATTATACGGAAAAATGCGTAAATATTCGTAGTCAGAAAAGCTTTTGCAAGAAATATAATGAATTGCGTTTAAAATACAGAGAAACAGGAATACTCCATGTAGGGTAAAGATATCCTGTAATTTCATGATAAGGAGTGTTTCAATTGAGTAACGTATTATTTACTTCTCATGCAACAGCAAAAGGTGGACGTGAAGGTCATGTAAAGTCAGATGATGGTTTAATCGATTTGAATCTCGTTCAGCCTGGGTCTGGATCAAGTGAAAAAGGATCCAATCCAGAGCAGTTATTTGCAGCGGGATATGCAGCTTGTTACGATGGAGCACTTAACTTGATGGCTTCTAAACAAGATAAAGAAATAGATTCAACGATAAAAGCAGATGTTAGTTTAATGAAGGATCCATCAGATGATGGCTTCCAAATTGGTGTAAAACTAAATGTGGAGATTAAAGGTGTTTCCCAACAAGAAGCAGAAGAATTGGCTAAACAAGCGCATGATTTCTGTCCATATTCCAAAGCAACGCGTGGGAATATTGACGTAGAAGTAGTAGCAAAAGCAATTTAAACAGTAGAAAACCCTTTTGAGTGAACGAACTCAAAAGGGTTTTTGCTATTATTGACCAGTGCTAGCTGGGGTTAAAGCCTGTTTTGGCATATATAACTTTTTGGATAGTAACTGTTGGAAAATTAAAAAGATTCCTCCAACTGTCCAATATAAAGGTAAAGCAGCTGGTGCATTAAAGGAAACAAATCCAATCATTAATGGTGATACAAGTCCCATAAACGCCATCTGTTTCTTTTGTGCAGGATCCATTCCCATTTGAGAAACACGGAATTGAAGGAAATATACTGCAGCGGCAACAAAAGGCATAATTAGATCGCTCTGACCTAAATTGAACCATAAAAAGCTATGTTGTGCTATTTCTTGTGTTGTCCGAATGGCATAATAAAATCCAATTAGAATTGGAAATTGAATAATCATTGGTAGACAACCCATTGATGCAATCGGGTTAAAATTATGTTGTTGATAGAGCTGCATTGTTTCTTGCTGCATTTTGTTTTTCGATTCAGTATCTTTTTTACCTTTATATTTCTCTTGGATTGCTTCCATTTCAGGCTTAATGATTGCCATCTTATCACGCATTTGATAGCTGTTCTTAGATTGTTTTAACATGAACGGCATTAGTGCTAAACGGATGAGCACTGTAACAAAAACAATCGATAAACCGTAATTCCCTCCTAAGAGAGATGCCACGCTTTTTATAATACCCGAAAATGTTAGAACAAAATATTTATCAAAAAAACCTGCTGTTTCTGGATCAATTGGCTCACCTGATGCCGCTGCTTGACAGCCGGATAAGATAATTACCGCTAATAAAGCTAAGCCAATAAACCGATATTTTTTAATGAAAGTGAATACAGATTGTACGTACATGTTTTTCCTCCTTGTAATGTTCGTAAGTTTTGATAGAACAAGGAGAAATGGTTGTCTTCATCATCATCTGGGCTTTCTTTGCGTTTCATTTTTATCGTAATCCATTTGCGAATATCTTGCCACTGACCAAGATGAAAGATTGCTTCTTTTGTACGAAGGTAGATAGCATGATAATTATTTTTAAATGAATGCTGCTGTTTGGACAATTGATGATGTGCGACATATAGCAAACCATAGGAACATATCAATGCAATATAAAAGGTCAAATAAATATACATTGGGTGAAGGTCACTATATAATTGTCCGATTAATTCTACTGACATCTGTATTCACCTCCTGTTTTTTAAAAAGTTGAAGTCTTATTCTATGATGATACAATAATGGCGGAAAGTCAAAGGCATATTTATGGCAAATCCAATATTTGCGAAACGCTTTCTTCTTTTCTTACGTATATATAGCAAAGGCTCATAGGAGGAATTCTCATGCTAGAAGTATTTACTATTCTTGGTGTTGGTGTGTCGATGTTCTTTATATTTAGATTTTTTCGTGAATTTAGTGGAAAGAGCATTCATTTAGATCTAGATAAACGATATATTGAGTGGAGTGATCATATTGCAGCTGCCGAAGAAAAATTACAGAAGCAGGGAAGAGAAGTAACCTATCTTGGTGATGGTTCATTCATCATAGACGGTAAATACTACATAATGATAGATTGGAATATTGGTAAAAGGGATGAAATATTACAACCAGCAGCACAGCGAACTTGGTTTAAATACGATGAAGAAAGAAATAAACAAGCAAAGTAATGCTGGAATTGCACCACCTTATTAGTGAAACATTTTCCCCATCTATAGCGTATATATATGAAAGAATAAATGGGAGGAATTAACATGTTGGAAAGGTTACTCATTCTTGTCGTTGGTGTTGCAATTTTCTTTGCGTTTAATTGGTTACTCGGATATCGTAGAAGAAGTATTGTTTTGGATTTGGAAGATCGTTATATTGATTGGAATGATCATGTTGCAGCTACAAAAGCCGAATTACAAAAACAAGACAGAGAAGTATCTTATCTCGGCAAGGGTGAATTTGTAATAGACGGTAAATATTATATGATGATAAATTGGAATGTTAATATGGCTCATGTACCTTTACAACGAACCTTGTTAAAATACGATAAGGAGAAAAATAAACAAGCCAAAAAAGTAGGAGAGATGTAAGTGAGTAAAGTAGTTTTTATCGGAGCCGGAAGAATGGCTCAAGCGATCATTGCTGGCTTAACGAAACAAAGCGATTGGTTGATTGTTGTAAGTAATAACGGTAATGTAAATCGGTTAGAAGAAATGGAACAAAAGTATGGTGTTCAAACGACAGATAGCTGGAAAGAGGAAATTTTTGATGCGGATGTGATTGTATTAGCCATCCCACCAGAAGCGCATGATTCTGTATTAAAAGAGTTAGCATTGTTTATTGACAAACAATTCGTTATTACAGTTGCTGCTGGAATTGGACCATCCGATTTAGAAAAATCCTTACCAGAACAAACACCTGTTGCATGGTTAATGCCAAATACAGCTGCTTCAAAGGGAAAATCGATTACGCTTTGTGCGAAAGGAACACAGATGGAGCAAGTCCATGAAGATATGCTTGAAAAGATTTTGTCTAGTATTGGAACAGCAGAAATAGTATCGGAAGAACAAGTGCATACATTAACTCCTATTACTGGTAGTGCACCTGCGTTTGTTTATCAAATGGCGAATAATCTAGTTCAGTCTGCAAAGGAAGCTGGTATTTCAGAACAACAAGCAAGGAAATTAGTAGCAGATATGATTGCAGGAGCGGCATCCATGCTACAAACAGAAGAAGATCCGCAAGATTTAATTAATCAAGTAGCAACACCTGGTGGGGTCACAGCAGAAGGGTTAGAAGTACTAGAACAGCATGATTTCAACAGCATGATGAAACAAGTTATAAAGGCTTGTCATGATCGATCGAATAATTGAAAAACGAAAAGGATTGATGATTCATGAAAAAGAAATTGATTGCTGTATTTAGTTTAGTATTACTGCTTTTCTTAGTGGCGTGCCAAGGGGAAGATAAGGATGTTGATAAAAATGATGAACAACATTCGAACGATGTGGTATTAACACCTGAAGACTTACAATCAGAAGAGGCAATGAATGAGTTAAAGCTAATCACTAGAACAGAGCGAGAAGAAGCGATCATTTATACACTAGCTGATCAGGCTTTTATTTTTGAGTTTCAAGTAGATGAATCATACAAGGACCTTAAAGTATGGGTCGAAACATATCAACTTGGAGAAAAGCAGGATAATGATAAACATGTAAAAGATGCTACAATAACTAAATCAGGAACAATTATTTTTTCCAACACAGCCGTTGGTGGAGAGAACATGAACAATCAAAGGGTCGGCATAATTAGCGATAACGGCGGTGGATATACGAGTTATGCAACTGAGCTTACTATGTTTGATGAAAATGGGTATGCGATGATCCCGGCTGTTAATGATACAGCAATTGAGGTAACGGAAGAACCAATTATATTAGCCGGTTTATTGTATGGAGAAGATGAAGTGCAATCTCTTGCACCGGAATTTTTTAATGGACGTAGTGAAAACAAGGATGGGTTAAAAGATTATGAGCTTGCTTATATTTTAAAAGCACAGTTTTCTAAATAACGAAATGATTGTAAGGAAAAAAAGCAACAATATAAGCATGCAAAACAAGAAATTAAAATCCCTCTACCACTTATTTCAGTTGTAGAGGGATTTTGATGTTTAAGCTTCTGTTGTATTCGTAGTCGTTGGTTTTAAGCTTTCGTTGATTTTTTGCTCGTTTTTATTTGCTACTTGGTCTAACATTCCTTTTAAATCAACACCGGAAACGTCTTTTAATGTTTCAGGAAGTTGACTCATTAGCTTGGTCACATAACTACTCATGCGTGTTGCACCATCTCCTTCACCATTACTATTATCAACCACCGTTACTTTGTCAATGGAGGCAACAGGCTCTGCTATTCTTGCTGCAAACTCAGGGAGCATCGTAATGATCATTTCTAATATTGCAGCTTCACCATATTTGGCCATTGCATCTGCAATTTTTTCTTTAGCTTCTGCTTCAGCAAGTCCCTTCATTCGAATCGCGTCTGCCTCAGCTTCCCCGTCTAATCGTATTTGTGCAGCTTCCGCTTCGGCTTGCTTTACTCGAGTTACTTTATCTGCTTCTGCTCTTTGTTCCGTTGCATAACGTTCTGCTTCTGCTTTTTTAGAAATTTCAGCTTCGTATTGACGCTGTTTTCGTATTACTTCTTTTTCATCAATTTCAATTTGTTTGTTTTTCTCGACTAATTGAACTTGCATTTCTTCTTGTTTTACTTGCTGTCCAGATTTTGCTTCCTGCAATTTATAAGCCATATCCGCTTCCGCTTTAGCTGTATCTTGCTCCCGTTTGTAGGCTGCAATCTTAAGTTCTTTTTGTTTTGTTGCTTCCGCGATTTGTGTTTCACTTACCAGTTCGGCGCTTTTCCCTTCTCGTTCTGCTTCCGCTCTTTTAATTCTGGCATCTCTTAACGCATTCGCTTCAGCAATCTGGGCATCACGCTTTACTTCAGAAATACGTGGTTTACCTAACGCCTCTAGGTATCCATTATCATCTTGCACATCCTTAATGGTAAAAGATACAATCTGCAAGCCCATTTTCTTTAAGTCAACAGCAGCTTGAGTTTGTACTTCCTGCGCAAAGCGTTCGCGATTTTTATAGATTTCTTCTACGGTCATCGTACCAAGAATAGCTCGCAGGTGTCCTTCTAATACTTCTTGTGCTTCCTTACGTAATTCGGAATCGTTCTTTCCTAGAAATTGTTCACCTGCAGTAGCAATTCCTTCTGTTGTACTTTGCACTTTAATAATGGCGGTGCCGTTTGCCATAACAGGAACACCATTTTCAGTGTATACGTTTGGTGTGGATATATCTAAACTATGTGAGCGAAGACTAATGTTCTCTGCTTGTTGAAACACTGGAACAATAAATGCGCCTCCACCACGGACAATCTTTATTCCGCTACCATCATCGACTTTATGCACATTTTTATTTCCTAAAAAACTACCAGTGACAATCATAGCATCGTCTGCACCAACTGTTCTATAACGAACTGCAAACATTATGATAAAAGAAACAATAATCGCAGCGATGACACTAATTACAATGATAAAATCCATCTATTCTCCTCCTATAAATCATCAGTAAGTTCAGCAACATATAAGATTTGCTCTTTCACTTCAACTACCACAATCTTACGCCCTTGCTTTAGTTCAATATGATCGAAGCTTCGTGCTGTTTCACTTCTGCTGCCATTTGTAGAAGTGATAAATACCTCGCCATACCCGTCTGCTGGAATCGTTGTAATGACCTCACCCGTTTTTCCGACTAAATCCTGAACAGATATGGAAGTTGAGCTTTCTGCATTAGAGAGTGGTATTACTAACAAATAATAAATAACAAAATAAGCAAGCAATCCAATAATTAAGCTAATTATGAGTACGTAGATGTGTGAGATACCTGCATATTTGGTAAGTAATACACCAGAGCCACTAATTACAGCAAGTGTTCCGAATAAGAGTAATGGATTAAACACTTCTCCTAGTCCTTCAAAAAGACCTTCAAAAAGATCACCTAAAAACAAGGAAAGAATTGCAACAACAAGACTTCCCCAAAGTAGAAACCAATAAATATCTAAAACCTCAATATGTATCCCTCCATTTCTAAAAAAGCCACTATAATATATATACGTTTCAAAATTCAAAAAAGTTCCATTATATTGAAAAGAAAGAGGCTAGGACATATCTTAAAGGTGATTATAAAAATACGAACCTTGTTTCAAAAAGAAGAATCAAGGTTCGTATTTTTATTTGAAGTAATCATTTAGCTGTGGAAATGCACGACACTCCTCGAAAATAAAAAGCAATTTTCTTCGTGCGATGCATCGCTGCCGAAGCGTTCCTTGTCCTGCAGGAACAGCGCGAGCTGAAGATCCACTCCGTAAAGTGTTGTTTGCTTTACGGAGTTAGCTGAAGCCGTGCCTGCGGAAAGGGAGTGCATTTCCACGGCGTTTTTTTCTGATACATTAATATGAATATTTGGATTTTCTCTTAAGGTGTGTTGTTTTGTCTCAACCTCTTCTGATTAGTATATTTTTTTAAAAAATCACACATATTTATCCCTTGTTGCACCAATGCCGAATCCCATCATGACAATAGAAATAAATAGAATGACGATGATTGGAATCGTCCATGATTGGTTAAAATCATAAATAGATCCAATCAATATAGGTCCGATTGCTGCAAGTAAATAACCGAATGATTGTGCCATGCCAGATAGCTCTGCTGATTGTTTTGCATTTCTTGCTCGTAGTCCTAATAATGCAAGAGCTAAGCTAATACTTCCGCCGAGTGCAAGTCCAATTAATGTGATAAATAGAACAAGCCAATTAAAAGTATTTACTAATAAGATACCACTGTAACCGATAATTGCCATGGATCCTAGCGTAATTATAATCCCTTGTTGTTTTTTAAAACGACCTGCAATAACTGGAGCTAAGAATGTGGCTGGCAAACCAACAAATTGCATATATGATAATAGCCAACCGCTAGTTGCGACTGAAACGCCTTGCGCTTGTAGAATTTCTGGTAACCAAGAAATAGTTACATAGAATAAAAAAGACTGTAATCCCATAAATAATGTAACCTGCCATGCTAAAAAGGAACGAAAAAGACTGCTTCCAGTTGTTGCAAAGAAATCCCGTTCTGCTGTTTTTGGTTGGGTTCGGTATAAAATAAACCATATGATAAGTCCGATTAGTGTCAAAATAGACCAAATAGCTAATGCATATTCCCAACCTAATCCTGCTGTTTTAGCTAGTGGTACACTTACACCAGAAGCGATTGCTGCAAAAATAGACATACAAGTGGTGTAGACGCCTGTCATAGGACCGATGTGGTTGGGGAATTTTTCTTTAATAATACCAGGTAATAACACATTACAAATCGCAATTCCCAATCCAACAAAAGTAGTCCCTATATAAAGCGGAAAACTATGCGAAATGATACGAGCAATAATTCCTAGGAAAAGAAGGGTTAAACCAATTAGAATGGTAAGTTCATTTCCTGCTCGATTACGTAGTTTTGGGGCTAATGGTGACATAACTGCAAAAGCTAATAATGGTAAGCTAGTAATGAGACCAACATTCCAATTTGCTAACCCCATTTCATCACGAATGGTCCCAACTAATGGACCAACAGATGTGATGGCGGGACGTAAATTGAATGCAACGAGAATAATGCCGACAGCAAATAAAATATCTCGTGTTGAGAAACGTTTAGACATGATAACAACTCCAAATCAATAAAATGCTATATAAGGATAGTATAGGGCAGCGGCGTTGGTCTAGCAACTACGCTTGAAAATTCGTGAAATAAATAAAATGTTTCATTCACATAACGATACCTATAAGTGATAGAATAATAGAAATGATACTTTAATAAAATATAGATCATATAGAAAGAAGTGGCGGTATATGTTTAAAGGATTTATGCGTGAATTATTTTCTTGGCTAAAAGCAATCGTTATTGCACTAGTCATTGTTTTTGTCGTTCGAGAATTTTTAGTTACCCCTTCAATTGTTAAGGGTGAATCTATGCTTCCAACATTACAAGATGGTGATCGGATTATGATTAGTAAAGTTACTCCGATTGATCGGTTTGATGAGATTGCTTTCCAAGCTCCAGATGCCGAAGAGAATTATGTGAAGCGTGTGATTGGTTTGCCTGGTGACTCTATCGAGATGAAGGATGACACATTATATATTAATGGCACTGCATACCAAGAAGAGTATTTAAGTGATCATAAAGAAGCAGTTTTCGGTAATTCTTTCACAGAGAATTTCACATTGAAGCAAATTACAGGCGAGATGACCGTTCCGGATGGTTACTTGTTCGTTCTAGGTGATAATCGTCCGGTCAGTAGAGATAGTCGTAGGTTTGGGTTTATTGATGAAGATTCAGTAATCGGTGATGTTGTCTTTCGTATTTGGCCTATAAACGCTATTGGAATACCGGAATAATATTTTTTAAAATGATGGAAATACTACACCTAACTTATAGAAAGTTAGGTGAAATACATGGAAATAGAAAACAATTCTTTTCATCCTGGTGATATCGCTTATGTGATTATTAGAAATCCTCACGTTCAAGGTGCTGCAAATGTACAACAAGCCGCCGTGGTTAATAATCCTGAACGTCCAAATGAGCTAGCATTATTTATATATGAAACGTATTACCCACTCTCTGAAGAAATTGCAATTTATCAGACGGAGCATGAAGCAGAGACGGCTTTTCAACAAGCATTTGGTGATGCAGAAGTTGAGGGATATTATGGTTAAGCCATTTGTCCCTCAATTAGTTTATTTTGAACCAAAAGCGATGGACTATCCATTAGGGAAAACTTTGTATAAAAAATTTTCTAATATGGATGTGGAGATTAGAGAAACAACGTCACATAATCAAGTTAGAAACTTACCAGGCGATAATGATTTTCAAAAGTATCGAAATGCTAAATCAACGCTTGTGGTAGGTCTTAGAAAAACATTGAAATTTGATACGTCAAAACCTTCAGCTGAGTATGCCATCCCGTTTGCAACAGGTTGTATGGGGCACTGTCATTATTGTTATTTACAAACTACAATGGGAAGTAAGCCGTATATTCGTACGTATGTGAATACTGAAGAGATTTTTGATGCAGCAGAAGAATACATGAAAGAAAGAGCACCTGAAATAACTCGTTTTGAAGCATCTTGTACATCGGACATTGTAGGGATCGATCATCTAACACATACGTTAAAAGAAGCAATTGAATATTTTGGGAGATCTGATCACGGACGATTGCGTTTCGTAACAAAGTTTGCACATGTAGATCATTTATTGGATGCTGATCATCGAGGGAAAACCCGTTTTCGTTTTAGTATTAATGATGATTATGTAATTAAATTTTTTGAACCAGGAACATCAAGGTTACATGAACGAATCGAAGCAGCTGCAAAGGTTGCTCATGCTGGCTATCCGTTGGGTTTTATTATTGCACCCATTTATTTGCACGAAGGTTGGCGAGAAGGATATATTTCCATGCTAGAAAAATTAGCAGAAACACTGCCAGCAGAAGCGAAAAAAGATTTAACTTTTGAACTGATCCAACATCGCTTTACTAAGCCAGCAAAGAAAGTGATTCAAAAAAATTACCCAATGACAAAATTGGAATTAGATGAATCGAAGCGAAAAACGAAGTGGGGAAGATACGGTATCTGGAAGTATGTTTATACAGATCAAGAGCAAGAAGAGATGAAGCAAGTATTTGTTGAAACGATAAAAAAACTATTTCCAACTGCATCGATTGAATACTTCACATGATAATCGAGAAGGCTGTTTATTTCAGAATAGAGATAATAGTGTTGAACAGCATATGTTTGACAAATAGACTAAATCATGATTAATTAGAGGTACAATAGGAATAATATAGAAACCACTAGGGGCGCCATTTGGCTGAGATAAAGAATGTTCTTTGGTCCCTTTGAACCTGAACTGGGTCATGCCAGCGTAGGAAAGTGGAGTCGGTGCATAGATTTGTACAGCAAGATAGTTATATACATTCAACCACTCCATTTTTTTTGGAGTGGTTTTTCTAATTTATCGCAGTTTTACTTTATCATGTATTTGATTATGGAGGAGGAGAGGAAATGTCCCATATTATCAGTGCTTTAACGATTGCAGGAACAGACCCAACAGGTGGTGCTGGCATTCAAGCTGATTTGAAAACCTTTCAAGAACGGGAAGTTTACGGTATGAGTGTGCTAACATCTGCCGTTGCTCAAAATACGCAAGGGGTACAGGCTGTGCATCATTTACCAATTGATTTTATTGAAAAGCAGTTAGATGCTGTTTTTCAAGATATTAAACCTTACGCAATTAAAACAGGTATGATCTCAACAATTGATATGATGGAGCTTATTGCAAAATATGTGTCCACAGAGAGTATACCGTATGTCATTGATCCAGTAATGGTTTCTACTAGTGGAGATGCATTAATGGAAGAGAGCTCCCGTCAAGTTATTCGCGATGTTTTAATACCTAAAGCAACGGTTGTCACACCAAATATTCCTGAGGCTGAAATCTTAGTAGACTTTACGATTCAAAACGAAGAAGATATGAAAAAAGTAGCAAAAGTCATTGTAGAAGAACTAGGTGCAACATCTGTCGTTGTGAAAGGTGGACATTTAGATGGAAAAGCAGTTGATGTATTTTATGATAGAGAATTTCATTTTCTAGAGGCCGATCGAATTAACACGAAGCATACGCATGGAACTGGCTGTACCTTCTCAGCCGCGATTACAGCTGAGCTCGCCAAAGGGAAATCAACGCTAGAAGCAGTAAAAGTTGGGAAACAATTTATTACTGATGCAATTCAATATCCATTAAATATTGGGAAAGGAAATGGCCCAACGAATCATTGGGGCTACCGATTAAAAGGACTACCAAATCAAGGGGAGGAATGAACATGAGTCTAACAACACTGATTAATGACGTTCGTCGGAAAAATCCGTTGGTGCATAATATTACAAACCAAGTAGTGATTAATTTTACAGCGAATGGACTGTATGCACTAGGTGCTTCACCAGTGATGGCTAATGCAATAGAGGAAGCGGGGGACATGGCAGGGAATGCAGATGCCTTGCTATTAAATATTGGTACATTAACGAGTGACCAAGTGGATGCGATGATTGAAGCAGGAAAAGCAGCCAATGCAAAAGGTATACCAGTTGTCTTTGATCCAGTCGGAGTAGGTGCGACACCTTTTCGAAATCAAGTAGCATCACAAATTCTAAATGAAGTGAAGATAACACTGGTCCGTGGCAATGCTGGTGAAATTAGCCAACTGGCAGGATTAGAAGCCCAAGTTCGCGGAGTAGATTCATCGGGTTCCTTTGACAATAAATCAATTGCACGTCAAGCAGAGCAAACCTTGGGCATTCCTGTATTGGTGACCGGAGAAAAAGATGTGATCACGGATGGTAAAGCTTTATTTGAAGTGTCAAATGGTACGCAGCTATTGACGAAAGTAACAGGAACAGGCTGTTTACTAGGTGCTGTTATTGCAGCATTTTTAGCAACAGGTGAGGATATTGTTAAATCAGCAACCGCTGCCGTTGTTTATTACAATGTTGCTGCAGAAAAAGCTGCTCAACAAGCGAAAGGCCCAGGTAGCTTTCAACTTGCATTTTTAGATGCGCTAGCGTCAACTACAAGCGAGGACGTTTCAAGACATGCGAAAATAAAGCATCATATTTTAGGTGAGGGATAAAAAATGTTTCAGAGAGAGGATTTAGCAGTTTATTTTATTATGGGTAGTAATAATGTTGGAGATCAAGGCCCACTAAAGGTATTGCAAGCTGCACTGGATGGTGGTATCACAATGTTTCAATTTAGAGAAAAGGGAGACGGTGCACGAATTGGCAAAGATAAACGTTTATTAGCAGAGGAAATGAAAACATTATGTAAGGAATACGATGTCCCATTTATTGTGAATGATGATGTCGACCTTGCGATAGAGGTGATGGCAGACGGTGTGCATGTTGGGCAGGAAGACGCAGCGATTGATGAAGTAAAGCAACGTTGCCCAAGCTCATTTATTATTGGAGTGTCTGCGACAAATATAAAAGAAGCGGAGCAAGCGGCTAAGTCTGGTGCAGATTATATTGGCGCTGGGCCTGTTTTTGCTACAGGCACAAAAAAAGATGCCAAGGAACCGATTGGTTTAGATGGACTAAAAGAAATGAGGCAGCGAATTGGTGATACACCGATGGTAGCGATTGGTGGTATTGATGCGTCTCACGTAGCTGCGATTCGAGCTGCTGGAGCGGATGGCGTTTCCGTGATTTCTGCTATTAGTTTAGCAGAGGATCCAGCTAGCGCTGCAAGGAGATTGCATATGTAAAACATGAGGTAAGGAGTAGTAAAAGCGCAGACTAGTAAAGTCTGTGCTTTTACTAACGTCTTAATTTTAGTCTTCATTCAAAACTTGTAACATGTAATGAAGCCATTAACCAATACATTCTTAATTAAAAAATTGAGGTAAATAATCTTTATGTGCTTCTAGCATTTCATCTAAAATTAATTTTGCTTTTTTATCATCTGTAATGAGTGGATTAATGCATAGCGCCAAAAGAGCTTTGTCGTAAGATCCTGTAACTGCAGCATCAACTGTTGTTAATTCAAAAGATTTTATTTGCTGAACAAGGCCTTGAACCGATATTGGTAAAGGGCCGACCGATAATGGTATTGGTCCGTTTCTTGTAACTATACAATTAACCTCTACAACAGTATCATCAGGTAAAGAAGAAATAGCTCCATTGTTTTTTGTATTTAATGTTTGAATATCTCGTTTGTCTGTGTATATAGAAGAAATAAGATTACAAGCTGTGTCGCTATAATAAGCGCCACCACGTTTTTCTAATTGTGGCGGTTTAATATCTAAATGTTTATCTTTATATAACTCAAATAATTCTGCTTCTGTTTCTTTTACTACTTCCGCTCGTGTTTTGCCTTGATTAAATTCTAGTATTTCTTTTTTCAGCATAGCTTCTGTTTTATAATAATATCTATGATAGGGACTAGGTATTGCTTGCAACGCATTTAGGAAGTCCTTATCCCAAGGAAGCGGTGCAATATTTTTCATTGATAACTGATTTTCCGCAGAAGACATTAGCTCTATTACATCTTTAATTTTAGAAACACCATTTACTTGTATATCAAGGCCGTATAACATATGGTTAAGACCACCGAATGTTATATGAACATCTTCAGGGTCTACTTGTAACAAAGAAGCGATAGAGTATGTCATATTAATTGGGACATTACATACACCGATTACTTTTTTGTGTTCACTATGTTTTAAAAGTGCTTCTGTCACCATGCCTGCAGGGTTGGTGAAATTAATTAGCCAAGCTTTGGGACATAATCGCTGTATATCTTTAGCGATATCTAATAGTACAGGAATGGTTCTTAATGCTTTAAACATTCCACCCGCTCCATTAGTTTCTTGTCCGATCATTCCATGTTTTAAAGGTATTCTCTCATCTTTAATCCTGGCATCTAGTAAACCTACACGAATTTGAGTCGTAACAAAGTCAGCATTTTTTAATGCTTCTTTTCGATCAAGTGATAAATGAATTTGAATAGGTAACCCGGATCTTTCTACCATTCTTTTAGCCAAATGACCAACGATTTCTAATTTTTCTTTACCATTTTCAATGTCGACAAGCCATAATTCTCTAACAGGTAATTCGTCATATCGTTTGATTAGCCCCTCAACAAATTCAGGTGTGTAACTAGAGCCTCCCCCGATTGTTACAATTTTTATTCCTTTCTTATCCAATTAAATCACCACCAAAGACAAAGGTCATCAGTGCGCTGGAAGTTACCCCGATGATAAGAGATAATACGATGCGCTTCATAAGCAATGGTTTATCTTCTTCTTTTGCATCAATTTTTAGTAGTACAAGCATACTGCCTGCCGTTGCTCCAATAGTAGTTGCAATAAAATAACTCATTACTGCTGATAAGCCAATGGATTGTAAAGGTGCAGTTAATGTAAGTAAGCTTATTAACATGATAATCATAAATATAAAAACACCTTTAAAGCTTATCCGTGGAATTAATAGTTGTTTGCTCATTTCTGTCCCTCCTAAAAAAGATAATGAAGATGCTAACACCTTCATTATCTTGACTATAAATTTTAATTCTGTACAGTATTTGTACTATCGTCCTGTTCCATAGCTATCATCTTCTTATCGTATAAACGGAAAAACGGAAGATAAATCAAAACAGAAATAGTGATGTTTACTAGAACTAACACTACTGCTCTCCAATCACCACCGGTAGATAGGTATGCTCCGATTGGTGCTGGCAGTGTCCAAGGCGGCATAATGTAAGTCGGTGTTATCCAACCAAATGATACAACGAAATAAGACAATGTTGCAGTAATTAAAGGTGTAACGATAAAAGGTATAATTAATAATGGATTAAGTACAATTGGCATACCAAATATTACAGGCTCGTTAATATTGAATAAACTTGGTACGATAACCGTTTTACCAAGGTTTTTCATATATTTTGATCGGGCGAATAATAACATAGCGATAACTAATCCTAATGTAGCCCCAGATCCGCCAATCCAAATAAACCACTGATAAAATGTTTCTGGTGCAATATGAGGTAATGTAGCTGCCCCGTTTGCGGCGGCTTCTGAGTTGTTGACTAGATATACTTCCCATAGAGGTCTTGCTACGGATCCAACTACAGATACACCATGAATACCAAAAGACCAGAAAAAAGTAATAAGAAATACAGGTACTAATACTCCAAATAAACTATCTCCTGCTGTAACTAAAGGTGCTGCAATCTTATCAACTAGGTGGTGAAGATTCACACCCATTACTACAGTAATTAATGTCATTAAAAAGATAACGATGGCTACAGGGATCAGTGCTTCAAAAGATCTTGATACAGATGAAGGTACCTGCTCAGGAAGCTTGATTGTTATTCGTTTCTGTTTACAGACCCTGAAAATTTCAACAGATATTATGGAAACAATTATAGTTACAAATAACCCGTGTCCCCCCAAATATTGCATTGGTAAAACAAAGCCTAATTCCTCTACAACTGACGGAGTGATGGTAAGTAATAGAGCTGCTACAGCAATTTGTGCACCAGATAAAGGATCAACCTTGTATGACTTAGCTAGATTGTACCCTATTCCAAATGCTACGTATAATGACATGATAAACATCGTCATTCTGTAAGGAATCAGTATATCAGCGGCGTGTTCTGCTGCCCACTGTGTTATAGCCCAGCTTTCGGGTAACGGAGGGAAAGCAAAAATTAAGAAAAAAGAACCTACGATAATAAAAGGTAAAGAAGATATAACACCATCTCTGACTGCTAGTAGGTGTCTTTGTTCTGAAAGTCGTGCCATAGGTGCAGATAAGTTATTCTCTAAAAAATTCACAAATTTACTCATGATTTTGTACCTCCTATACTATTCTACTAATTCGTTTAATGTTTTATATAGAAGTGGTCCGCCCATAGGTGTATATGCTTGAGGCGGAATCGCTTCACAAGGTACACCTGCTTCTGTTGCTTGTTGATTGATCTGTTTAAATCGATGTCTAATTTGTGGGGCTACCATGCATACATCCCAATTATTATTAATCTCTTCGGCAACTTCATTGGATCCAATCGCGTGGACATGGAGATCTTGCCCATGTTTTTTCCCTTCTTCTTTAAGTGCTTTAACTACAATTGCACTAGACATGCCGCCTGCGCAAACAAATAGTACGTTCATTTCCCCCATCTCCTTTAAATAATGTATTAATCATTTCTTCGCGATGTTGCATCGTGTGTATCAAAGATATAGTTGTAAATTTTATCGCCTTTACGAATACAAATACCTGTGAACAAAGTATCTACTATTGCTAATTGTGTAAGTCTAGCTGCTGTTGTTCCGATACGAATACTTTGCTCTTCTAGTGATGTATCAAGGATTACATTTGCCTTATTGCGAGCTTTTGATTTCTTTTTCTGTGTTAAAAGAATTGCTGGTGTGCCTCTTTCTTTTGCAACTGTCAATAATTCTAGAACTTCTTTTGTCTCACCTGAGGTACTTACTACAAATAAAACATCATCCTTGTTCATATTAGCCGCGCTCATCATTTGAACATGGATATCTTGATGATGTGAGGCTGTTATATTAATTCGTAATAATTTCAACGTGAAATCCTGTGCGACAATTGAAGAACCCCCTGCACCATAGAGATATACTCTATTTGCAGAATGAATTAAATCGATTGCTTTTTCCAACTCCTCAATAGATAAAAGTTGTGATGTGTTTTGCAAGGCTTGACTTGATCTAGAAAATATTTTGTTTACTAGATCTTGTGTATCATCTTCTAACTGAATTGGTGAATCATAAAAAGGCTCTTCTTTGTTAAAGTCTAGATCCTTTGCAAGTGCAATCTTAAAATCTGTAAAACTGTTTATTCCAATTCGTTTGCAAAATCTAATTATCGCCGCTTCACTAGTGCCAGTTTGAACTGCTAAATTTTTTGTGGTCAGAGAAACTACAATACTTGGATTTTCTAAAATGAAATCTGCGACAACTTTCTCTGTTTTTGTAAATTCATTTTGGTAAGATTTAACAATAGATAGAACTTGAACCACAAACACCTCCTTCATGCAAATTATTTGAAAAGGCTTTCAACAATTTGTATTATAAAACAAATGAAAAATAAATTCAATATTTTTATAAAAAATAATGAAATAAAATTTTAAAATGTGTTATCATAAAAGTATGAATTGATAAAAGGAGGATGAAAGATGGATACAGAAACGTCTATTTTTACAATTATTTCTTACGGTGGAGATGCAAAAGCTATTGCCTATGAAGCATTAGAAGCATCTTATGATGGAGATTTTGAATTAGCAGCAGAAAAAATAAAAGAAGCAAATAATAAGCTTACTGAAGCGCACAACACGCAAACAAAATTAATTCAATCTGAAATTAATGGAGAAAAAGTGGATATGTCTTTGCTAATGGTTCATGCACAGGATCACTTAATGACTTCAATAAGTGAGATTAGTTTGATCGAGAACATGATAAAGATGCAGCAAAGAATATTTATGCTTGAATCAAACTTAAAGGAGGACTAATTCATGAAACGTCTTGGTATTTCTATTTATCCTAATCATTCAAACGTAGAAGAAGATATAAATTATATTAAAAAAGCAAGTGACTACGGATTTAGTCGCATTTTTACTTGTTTATTATCTGTAGATGAAAATAAAGATCAAATAATAGATGATTTTAAACAATCTATTACATTTGCAAAAGAATGTGGAATGGAGGTCATTTGTGATATTAGCCCACGTATTTTTAACGAGCTTGATATCTCATATAATGATCTATCTTTCTTTGAAGATTTAGGTGTAGACGGTATTCGCCTTGATCTTGGTTATACTGGCAACGAAGAAGCTCAAATGACGTATAACCCATATGATCTTTATATAGAGATTAATATGAGTAACGCTACTAATTATTTAGAAAATATAATGAGTTATCGTCCTAATAATCAAAAGCTTATTGGTTGTCATAATTTTTATCCGCATAATTACTCAGGGCTATCTTATGACTTTTTTATAGCGTGTAGTGAGAAATTTAAGAAGCATGGGTTAAGAACGGCAGCTTTTGTTTCTTCGCATTCAGCTAGTTTTGGACCGTGGCCAATTATGGAAGGGCTACCAACGCTTGAAATGCACCGAGAATTACCTATAGATGTTCAGGCAAAACACTTATTTGCAACGGGATTAATTGATGATGTTATAATTAGTAACTGTTATGCTTCAGAAGAAGAAATGCTTGCACTTAGAAAAATCAATCGAGAAAAAATCACTTTAAATATTTTATTGGAAGAAGCAACGACATCATTAGAAAAGAAAATTGTACTTGAAGAACCACATTTTTATCGTGGAGATGTATCTGAATATATGATTAGATCTACTCAAAGTAGAGTGAAGTATAAAGGAGAGGATTTCCCTCCACATGGTACTCGCGATATTAAACGTGGGGACATAATGATAGAAAATGATCTATATAGACAATACAAAGGTGAATTACAAATAGCTTTAAAAGATATGAAAAACTCAGGCAAAACAAATGTTGTAGGTAGAATTAAAGAAGAAGAAATATTTTTACTAGATTACTTTAAGCCGTGGGATAAATTCGCTTTTTCTGAATTTGATAGGTGATGATATGTATATCATTGGGATTGATGCTGGAGGCACGAAAACCTTTGGTGCGGTCGTGTCGAAGCAAAAGGAGCTTTTAGTAGAAAATATAGCAGGTCATGGGAATGTATCTGTTGATTATCATGTTGCAATAAATAATATTAAAAGGACGATTGATTCTTGTCTGCATACTGAGTACAAAAGTCAATGTGTAGGAATTGTAGCAGGTATTGCGGGAGTTGGACAAGGTGACTTAAAGAATACTGTTAAAGAAGATTTGGAAAAGCAATTTATGCTACCTGTTCATGTGCTAACCGATGTTGAGTTAGCTTACTATGCTTTACATGGTAATTCGGATGGGATACTAACCGTTGCGGGCACAGGTTCTGTAATTATTGCAAAGAATAGAAATGAATTTTATTCTGTCGGTGGATGGGGACATTTACTTGGTGATGAGGGTAGTTCATATCATATTGGAATGTTAGCGCTTAAAGAAATAGCAAAAGAATTTGATCAGGGTGGACTTTCCTCCTCTTTCACATCCAAGGTAGCTTTGATCTGTGGGGTTAAGTCTTCAAATGATCTTAAACGTTTTGTGTATTCAAATAAAAAGGATAAAATAGCCTCCTTGTCTGAAGATGTTGCAAAATTAGCTTCTAAAAATGATAAGTTTGCTTATTCTTTGTTTGAAGAAGCTGCGGAATCATTAGCAGTTCAGACGATGACCTTAGTAAAACAGGTAGGATTTAAGAGTAGTATTTCTGTAGTATGTATGGGTAGCCTTTTAGTTAAAAATCAACTCATACAATCTTTATATAAAGAAAAGCTTATAAAACTAGGCTTGGACGTATCTTTTCGTGTGTCAGAGGAACAAGTTGTTGTAGGGGCTTGGCCAGCTTGGGAAAATGCAGAGGAGCGGTTAATTTGAGTTTGCTTATAGTAGGATTAATGTCAGGGACTTCTTTAGATGGTATAGATGCTGCTTTAATTAAAGTAGATGGTTACGGGAGCAAAACTAAATTAGAAATTTTGGAAACAAATGAACTACCGTTTAATTCCAGAATGAAAGAAAAATTACTTCAAGCTAGTAATAAAGACACTTCAAATGTTGAACAACTATGCAGCCTTAATTTTGAAATTAGCTATTTATATGCTGAGGCAGTAAAGAAAGTTTGTAACAAAGCCAATCTTCCACTGAGTAAATTAGATTTAATTGGATCACATGGGCAAACACTTTATCATATGCCAAAAGGTAATAATGACCTTGTTCGTTCTACTTTACAAATTGGTGACGCATCTGTACTGGCTTATGAAACAAACACGATGGTTATCTCCAATTTTAGGAGTATGGACATTGCTGCTGGAGGAGAAGGTGCTCCATTAATTCCTTATATTGACTATTTATTGTTTCACAACGAAGAACGAGGAAGAGTGCTACAAAATATCGGTGGAATAGGAAATGTCACTGTTGTGCCTGCTAATAGTACGTTAAACAAAATTATTGCGTTTGATACCGGTCCTGGGAACATGATTATAGATGCGATATGTAAAGAGAGACTGAATGTGAATTTTGATAAAGATGGGGAAATAGCATCTAGGGGAGTAGTAAACAAGGATCTTATAGAAAAGTGGTTGACACATCCTTTCTTTAGAAAGCAACCACCAAAGTCAACAGGAAGAGAAGATTTTGGTGTACAGTATGCAAATGAGATTCTAAAAGAAAACCATTCAATGTCGACGGAAGATATTGTTGCTACTGTGACTTACTTAAGTGCATGTTCTATAGCAAATGCTTACAAACATTTCATATTACCATACTATCAAATTGATGAAGTACTAGTAAGTGGTGGTGGTGCAAACAATAAAACAATGCTTCAAATGTTGCAAGAGTTATTGCCTGAACTAAATGTAACAACGACTTATAGGCTAGGTATATCAGAAGATTATAAAGAAGCGATTGGTTTTGCACTACTTGCAAATGAAACATACCATAAACAATACGCTAACGTACCAAGTGCAACTGGCGCAAGAGAAGCTGTAATATTAGGGCAATTCACTTTACCCCCTAAATAGAATTTAAAAGATTACTGTTTTAAAACAAAAGATACCGGAGGAAGGATATATGTGTGGGACAAATAAACAATTATCAACAGAAATGAAGAATGAAAAGGCTGAGAATCTTCATGAATACTCTACTAAACAAATCGTTCAGTTAATGAATGAAGAAGATAAAAAAGTAGCGTTAATAGTAGAAGAAGCGTTGCCACAAATAGAAAAAGCAATTGTTTCGACAGTTAGAGCGGTTGAAGGGGGACATCGTGTCATTTATTTTGGTGCGGGTACAAGTGGCAGACTCGGAGTATTAGACGCATCCGAATGCCCTCCTACCTTTGGTGTAAGTACAGACCTTTTTCAAGGAGTAATTGCAGGAGGCGATCGAGCCTTGAGACACGCAATAGAAGATGCTGAAGATAGTGAAGCTTCGGGTGCGAAGGATGTTATGAGATATGTTCATCCGGGAGATGTCGTCATAGGGATTGCAGCAAGTGGTTATACGCCTTATGTGCTAGGAGCTATGAAGCAAGCGAGAAAAACAGGAAATGAAACAATTGGAATTTCATGTAATGGGGGTACGGAGTTATCTAATTTGGTGGATTTTCCAATTGAGTTAATCGTAGGGTCAGAAATATTAACTGGATCAACTAGACTCAAGGCAGGAACATCACAGAAAATGGTGTTGAACATGATATCTACTGCAACCATGATACAAACTGGGAAAGTATACAAAAATCTAATGGTAAATGTGCAGGCGACTAACAAAAAATTGAGAAATCGCTCCATTGAGATTATAAAAGATATAGCAGATGTAGATGAGGATACAGCAAGAAAAGTGAATGAAGAAGCGGATGGAGATGTAAAAGTTTCTATTCTAGTATTATTATTAGGAATTTCTGTAGATCAGGCAAAAGTGAAATTAGAAGATTGTAAAGGTAATATAGCAAAGGCGCTGTCTGTTTAATATAAATTAATTAAAATTAAAAAACACTTCCCAAAAGATATTAAGCACACTTAATTTATGCTGTTATGGATTAAGTGTGCTTTTTGAGATCTATTTAAACATATACCGAATCCCTTTACCGGCAAGTGGTTCATCTTCATATCTAGGTAACACATGAAAATGCGAGTGGAATATGTGCTGCCCTGCAACTGCGCCACAATTCCATCCAAGGTTATATCCTTGAGGTTGATAGGTTTTGTCTAAGTAAGTTTTTACTTCTTGGAGCAATGTATAGGTTGCATCCCATTCCTCACGTGTTAAATCAAATGCTGTTTCTCTATGCTTCTTAGGCACAATTATTCCTGCACCTTTAAGTTTAGTTCGTTTTTCTTTCGCTTGATCTAGTTGTAAAAACATACAATGTGTATTACTCATAATCACATTTTGAGATGGTTCTAATTCTGGATAGCAAAATAAGCAATCTTTCATTTCGAATCTCCCTAGGCAAATAGTATAAGATAATACAAATCTTTTATAATGATGGTGGACTATCTGGTATGGTATTGGCAAGTATGATATAAATAAGCAAATTTAATGGTAAGATAATAAAGAGTATTCTTATTCCGAGAGAAGAGATACCGAAAAATTCAGCAATTCCACCACAAACACCAGATATAGCCCTGTCTTTATAAGACCTTCGTAATTTATTCTGCATAACTATTCCCCTTTTCACTTATTTTAGTTAAGCGGACTAAGCATGTCACAAGGACGACCAGATTTAATTAGTTTTCCTTTTTGTAGGATGACCATTTTGTCAGCTAATGTTCTAGCATCATTTTCATCATGTGTAACAAAAATAGAGGTTATGCCAGTCTTTTTAAGAATTAGTCTTAGTTCTTCTCTAATTTTATATTGTAGGTTGGCATCTAGGTTGCTAAATGGTTCATCGAATAACAAAAGAACAGGATTGGGAGCTAAGGCTCTTGCTAAAGCGATTCGTTGTTGCTGGCCACCACTTAATTCATGTGGATAGCGCTTTTCGTAATCTGTTAAGTTTACTAGCTCCAGCATCTCATTTAATCGCTGCTTTTTCTCTTTACGTCCACCTTTTTTTAAACCAAATGTAATATTTTGAGCAACCGTCATATGTGGAAATAATGCATAATCTTGAAAGACCATCCCAATACCTCGTTTTTCTGGTAAAACAAATGTATTATCGTTAGATAGAACAGCATCGCCAACGGTAATAGAACCAGCAGTAGGAACTTCTAAACCAGCGAGTAATCGAAGGATAGTACTTTTCCCACTACCACTTTCTCCAAGGATGGATAGAATTCCTCCTTTTTCTAAATCAATTGTAAAATGATCTACTGCCAGTTTGCTTGATTTATTATATGCAAAGCAAAGGTCTTTAATTTGAATGTACATTACGATTGCTCCTTTTCCATAATATAATGTAGAAAAAAGATAAAAATGACACTAATCATAACGATAACAATAGAAGGCATCGCAGCTTCTTGGATCATTTCATTTCCTGCGTATTGAAAAGCTTTGGTTGCGAGTGTTTCAAAATTGAATGGCCTAAGTATCAATGTTAGTGGCAATTCTTTAATAATTTCAACCCATGATAAAATCAGTGCACTAAATACAGCACCTTTGATTAGTTTAAGGTCCACTTTGAAAAAGGTTTGAGTAATGCTCATTCCCAACATTCGAGAAGCTTCAGTGAAATGATTTCCGTGTTTTGCATAACCAGCTTCAATCGAGTTATATCCAATTGCTAAAAAGCGTATCACATATGCAAAGAATAACAATAAAAGGCTTGTGCTTAAAGATACTTTTAGGTTTAACCCGACAAAGTCATAAAAGGATATAAGTAATTTGTCTAATCCAATGAAGATAATAAGTACCCCAATGGCAATGACTGCACCTGGTATTGAATAACCAAGAACGACGAGCCTTGCTGCAATTTTTGACAACAATCCTTTACTTAGTCTGGTGAAATTACCTATTACCAAAGCAATGATAACAATAACTACAGATCCAACACTTGCTACAAAAATAGAGTTCTTTATTGTCTCAAAAAACTCTCTATAGGAAACGGTATCATAAGCCATGAACACCCAAATAATCAGCTGTAAAAATGGAATTAAAAATGCAAATGTAAAAACACCTCCACAATAAAGGGATGTTGTTACTGCTTTCCAGCCAGTTAACTTAATAGGCTTTAATGGGCTGATTTTAGTAGTCGTCGAGCTGTATTCCTTTCTTCCACGTAATATTTTCTCCATGATTAGAAGAAAGAACACAACGGCCATCAGTGTCCCGGCTAATTTTATAGCGGATTCAAGATCACCTAATCCAAACCAGGTTTGAAAGATAGATGTACTGAGTGTTTGAATGCCGAAGTATTTGACAACGCCGTAATCATTTAAAAATTCTAAGATGACAAGACTTACTCCACCGACTATTGCAACACGAGAAATTGGCACAACGATACGAAAGAAAATTTCTACGGAATTCCTACCTAGCAATCGTGCATTTTCGATCAGAGAGGCAGATTGCTTTTCAAGAAAAGTACGTGTAATCATAAACACATAGGGAAATAAGAATATCGTATATATGAAAATAGCCCCTGGAATGTTCATGATATCAAAATAGCGTTGATTCACATCAATTCCGAATGAATTACGTAATGTTGTTTGAATGATTCCTGTATAGTTTAATAATCCGTGATATGTGTATGCTCCTATATAGGGGGGGATCGCTAATGGTAAGATTAACCCCCATTTAAAAAAACGTTTTAATGGGAAATCGTAAGCAGAAATTAGCCATGCTAAACTTACCCCAATTATTATTGTAAGCGCGCCAATGGAAAGCAGCATGATAAGTGTAGTAATTAAGTAATCTTGTAGCATATATGTTTTAATATGTTCCCAATTCTGATTAGGTTCAGAGAATAATCGGAAAAGAATGTTTACGTTTGGAAGAAGTGTTATAAAAACGAATAACACCGTTAATATGGACCAAACATTCATATGAATAAATAGTTTGTGAACGCGTTTAATGGTAGACACACCCTCGTCAATCTAAGTTAAACAATTATTTTTCTAGTAAAGTGTATGACTGTTAGTAGAATATTGCAAGCAAATTAAATACAAAATAAATAGACTGCATCACTCTATGGAAGCAGTGAAACAGTCTAAACAGGCTTATTTATATTATTTCCAACCAACTTCATTAAAAATCATTACGGCTTCCGCATTGTTTTCTCCAAGTTTAGTTAAATTAATATCCTGTTCCTTGAATTCACCCCAGGATTGAAGCAATTCAGATGTTTTTGCATTCGGATTAACAGGGTACTCATAGTTTGCTTCAGCAAAGCGTACTTGAGCTTCCTCGCTGGATAAAAACTCAATTAATTTAATAGCATTTTCTTTATTTTTGGCGTGTTTTGTTACGCCAAGGCCGCTAATATTCACGTGTGTTCCAGTTGTCTCTTGGTTCGGGAAAAATAGTGATAATTGTTCTGCCACTTTTACTTCTTCTGGATCTGCAGAATTTAACATGTTTCCAAAGTAATAGGTGTTAACTACAGCGATATCACCTTCTCCTGCAGCAATGGCTTTTGCTTGATCTCTATCTCCACCTTGTGGTTCGCGTGCCATGTTTTCAACAATACCGTTTGCCCATGACTTTGCATCTTCTGAACCATTTAGCTCAATAAAAGAGGCAAGTAATGACTGATTATAAATATTTTCAGATGATCGAATTAGCACTCTGTCTTCCCACTTCTCATCTGTCAATGCTTCATATGTTGAAAGCTCTGACTCGTCCACTCGATCTTTTGCATAGACAATAACACGTGCACGTTTCGTAAGACCAAACCATTGATTATCGGCGTCACGTAGCTTGTCTGGAATGTTTTCGTTAATTATCGTACTATCTATTGATTGTAATAGGCCTGCTTCTTTTGCACGATATAAACGACCTGCGTCAGCTGTGAAAAACAAATCTGCTTTAGTCGTTTCACCTTCACGATTTAGACGCTCGATTAATTGATCTGATTCACCCTGTACGACATTCACTTTAATACCTGTTTTTTCCGTGAATGCTGAAAAAAGTTCGTTATCTGAATCATAGTGACGACTAGTATAAAGGTTTACAACATCGCTCTCTTCTTTACCTTCATTAGTCTCTGTCTTCCCTTCTGAAGCATCTTCTGTTTCTGTATTTCCACATGCTGATAAGAATAGAGTAGCAGTGAAAAGTAAGATAAGTCCGATTAAAAGACGTTTTTTCATCTTTATGAATCCCCCTATATATATTTTAATTGAAATTGATTCTCACTATCATTTTACTGATAATTTTTTTCATGTCAATTTTTTTATGAAAATACTCAGACGTACCAATTTGAAAAGATGAGTAGTTATTAACGATTGTTGTAGTTATGAAAAGTTGAATGGAAGCGGGTTTACTTATTGTTCTTTTAGACAGATTGATTTTCTTCTATAAACGTTTCTCACGTTATGCTATTGTTAGAAATAGAGAGGATGACATACATTGTTTACCTATACAATTGATGAAGAAATACAACTGAAAAAATTAGAACGATCCGATGCAGCTACAATTTTCGCTTTAACAGATCAATCGCGTACGTATTTGAGAGAATGGTTGCCATGGGTTGATGCAACAAAGACGTTACAAGACACAATTGATTATATCAATGGAACGATCATGGGTTATGCAGACAAAAGATCGTTGACGACAGCTATCATGTATAAAAGGAATATTGTTGGAATAGCTGGTTTCAACTCGATTGATTGGATGAATAAAACCGCTCATATTGGTTATTGGTTGGGTGAACATTATCAAGGCAAAGGGATCATGTCTCGTGTAGTTCGCGGATTAACCACACACGCTTTTGAAGATCTAGGGATGAATCGTGTAGAAATTAGAGCAGCAATAAGAAATCAGAAAAGCAGGTCAGTCCCCGAAAGATTAGGATTTACGTTTGAAGGACGAGTACGACAAGCGGAAAAATTAGCTGATTATTTTGTTGATCACGCCATCTATAGCATGCTAGCAGAGGAATGGCCATTAAAGCCAAACAACGCTTCAACAAAAAATTATATCCTCGATCTTCGTAAATATGTTGGGACACAACCATTAATTATGGCTGGTGCAGGTGTAATGGTCTTTAATGATAAACAAGAGTTATTACTACAGCTGCGTTCTGATACAAATGACTGGGGACTACCAGGCGGAGCAATGGAAATTGGTGAAAATTTAGAAGAAACAGCAAAACGGGAGTTATTAGAGGAAACGGGCTTGCATGCGAATAATCTAAGTTTCGTAAAATTTTTATCAGGTGATCATTTATATGATAAATATCCGAATGGTGACCAAGTTTATCATGTTATTTCACTTTTTAAAACTACGGATGTATCAGGCGAATTACAAATGAATGATGGAGAAAGTGAAGCATTACGTTATTTTTCATTGGAAAATTTACCGACTTCATTGCATAAGATAACCCAAATCATGCTTGAAGCATATCAAAAGGGTGACTAAACGTGGAGAGAAAATCAGCATTGGAATCGGCTAAACTTTTTGTGGATCGTTATTTTCCAAATTGTTGCGCGGCAATTTTAGGAGGGAGTGTCGCTCGAAACGAAGCAACAAGTACTTCTGATTTAGATATTGTCATCATAGATGATACAATAGAACAAAGCTATCGTGAATCATTGATAGCTTTCGGATGGCCCATTGAAGTATTTGTCCATCACGACACTTCCTATTCTTCTTTTTTTTCAATGGATGCGGCTATAGGTAGACCTACCTTACCTCGGATCGTTGCAGAAGGTATCATCATTCGAGATCATGAAATAGTTTCAGTGATGCAAGCAGAAGCAAAAGAAATTGTTGCAAAAGGTCCTGCAGATTGGTCAGACGAAACAATCAAAATTCAGCGTTATACATTGACCGATCTAGTTGATGATTTTGTTGGTGCAATAACACGAGAAGAAACGATTTGCATTGCATTAAGTTTAGCAACGACCTTACAGGAATTTTATTTGCGAATAAATAACCAATGGGTTGGTGAGTCAAAATGGATTTATCGCGAATTAAAAAGCTATGATCCAGACTTTGCTGAACATTATATAAATGTGTTAGAACGCTTTTATAGAAAGGGAGAAAAACAACCACTGATCGACCTCGTTGATGAAGTTTTAATGCCACATGGTGGTAGATTGTTTGAAGGTTTTTCTTTGGGGAAAGAATAACAATAGGGTTGTTTAATGAAATAAAGGAGGGGATAAAATGCGTCTTGCTAATAAAAAAGTGATTGCATTAGTAGAAGATGATTTTGAAGATTTAGAACTATGGTATCCTGTACTACGTCTACGCGAAGAAGGAACAACAGTAGATTTAGTAGGTAAAGAAGCGAATAAAACATATGTTGGAAAATATGGTGTGCCTGCAACTTCTGATAAAGCATTTGGATATGTAGATGTCGCTTCCTATGATGGTATTTTAGTTCCAGGTGGTTGGGCGCCAGATAAATTGAGAAGATACCCAGAAGTAATTGATTTTGTTAAATATATGGATGAAAACAAAAAACCAATCGGGCAAATCTGCCACGCTGGCTGGGTGTTGATTTCAGCTGATATTTTACAAGGAAAGCAAGTAACGAGTACGCCAGGGATTAAAGATGACATGACTAATGCTGGTGCAACGTGGCATGATGAGGCAGTTATTGTAGATGGCCACATTATTTCCAGTCGTCGTCCACCAGATTTACCACCTTATGTCAAAGCATTTGCTGATGAATTAGCAAAAGGCTAAATTTTCACTTTTATTAAGATGGAGTTGTCATTGGTGGCAGCTCCATTTTCTAATTAAGAATAGGAGCGTAAGTGAATATGTTAGATATTATTATTTGGATTTTAATTATTGCGAGTTTTATCTTAAGTTTTGTTGGGATTATCTATCCAATTATTCCTTCTCCACTCATGTTGTGGATCGGGTTTGTACTATATTACTTTACATTTGATCCTGAATTCACCTGGATATTCTGGTCATCGATGGCGATTTTAACGATTATACTTATCGTTTCTGATATTTTTGCCAATGGATATTTTGTTAAAAAATATGGTGGCAGTAAATGGGGAGAACGAGCGGCTGGAGTAGCTGTGATTGTTGGTTCGTTTATCATCCCACCATTCGGTATTTTAATCGTCCCTTTTGTGGTAGTCATACTAATTGAATTGATGCAAAAACGAACAGGTAAAGAAGCGATTCGAGCTGCAATTGGATCATTATTTGGCTTTTTAGGTGGCGTTGTTGCAAAAGTGCTAATTCAATTAATGATGATTGTGTGGTTTTTTGTCTCTATGGCTATTTGGTAAGGTAGTAGAAGAAAGGTAAGGTGTTTGCTATGAAAGCACGGGTATTAAGTATAGCGGGATCAGCTGCGCAAGGTAGTGCAGGGATTCAAGCAGATTTAAAAACATTTCAAGAATGTGATGTGTATGGGATGGCTGCAATTACTGCCATTGTAGCGAATAATAGTAAAACAGAACAAGGAATTTTTATACATGATAAAGAAATAGTAAGAGCACAGTATGAAGCAGCGTTGGAGCATGTCGGTGTAGATGCCATTAAGACAGGTATGCTTTTTTCAAAAGAACTGATCGAGGAAATTGCAACTTGGTTACAGGATTGTCCTGCTAAACAGATTGTAGTAGACCCTGTGATGATCGGTAAAATGGGCTCGCAGCTTTTAGCAGATGATGCGATTGCGGTATTAAAAGAAAATTTGATTCCATTAGCAACAATTATTACACCAAATTTGTATGAGGCAGGAAAACTATTGAATAGAGAAACGTTAATTGGTAATGTTGAAGAAATGGAAGAAGCTGCAAAAGCGTTGTTTCAATTAGGCTCGAATTATGTGCTAATCAAAGGTGGAGCACTGAAAGACCGAGCCGTTGATGTGTTATATGATGGAGAAACGTTCACGTATTATGAAAAACCGAGAGTGAACACGATTCATACAAGTGGTGCCGGTTGTAGTTATGCTTCTGCCATAGCAGCCGAATTAGCTAAAGGAAAAACGATCGAAAAAGCGGTGGGATTAGCGAAAGATTTCGTTCATGCCGCAATAAGTCATGCGCTATCCTTTGGTCGAGGTGTTGGCTCTACTAACCATGCTGCAAGAAGAAATAATGAATAGAATTGAATTTAGTTTTTACATAAATTTAAATTTTACAAATAATTAGTCTGATAGCCTTATTTTCTATTGAAATTGAAACATTTCATCTGTTCTTTCCGTACGTATGAACATACTAGAATGTAGTTTAGAAATAATGCATAAGTTTCGCTTTCTCTAATACTATATTACTGTTATATTATATAGTGTTCAACACTACAAAATTGAACAGACTATATTAAAAAAGATTAATTGTTTTATAAAAAAAGGAGAGATTTCTATGAAACGTACACCAGAAATTGTTATAGGGATTATTGGTGTAGTTGTTTACGGCTTTACAGCGATTATGGGTGGAACGATGCTTTGGATGAGAGGAAACGAAGCAACAGTTAAATCTATATACGATGATGTAGTAGAGCAAAATCCAGGTCTGGCAATACCAGATTATCAAACATTTCTTGATTCAATGGGGGCAGGTGCAACAATTTTGATTGTTGTTTCTATTGTAGCTATGCTTTGTGGAATTATCGCTATGATTTTTCTTAAAGGAAATAGCAGACCAAAAGCAGCTGGAATTCTATTCATTACATCTGCAGCAATTGTGGTAATATTACCACTAGGAATCAGCTCATTTTCATCCGTCTTTTACCTAACAGCAGGTATCATGTCACTAGTAAGAAAACCAAAAGAACCAATCGCAACACTATAATAGAATGGGACATTGGGGTCAGACCCTTTTGTCCCATTTTAGTATATGTCTGGGCGGCGATCATCGAAAATAGGGATGGTTTTTCGTATTGTATTTACGTCGGATAAATTGATAGAATCACAGACTATTTCTTCTTCTGTGCCTGCTTGTCTAATTACTTCTCCCCACGGATTAATAATCATCGAATGTCCACCAAATGTGTTATTTGGATCTTCTCCAACGCGATTGCAAGCAATAACATAGCACTGATTTTCGATTGCACGAGCAATTAATAGTGCCTTCCAATGATCAATCCTAGCCAGTGGCCATTGAGCAACAACAAAAAGCATGGCTGCTCCACTAGTCATATGTGTCTGAATCCATTCTGGGAAACGAATATCATAGCATATCACACCAGCACTTGGTTGATCTTCTATCGAAAATAATCCAGTATCATTTCCTGGTATTAAAAAGGCTTCTTCGTTCATTAATCGGAAAAGGTGTGCCTTGTCATATGTTGAAATGAGTTCACCCTTTCGATTTATAACCAACATCGTATTCGATACCCCTTTAGACGTTTGTTTCGCAACAGAACCTCCAACAATATTCACATGATAATACTTAGCTAATTGTTTTAAAAACCCAATCGAATCTTTGGCACCTTCATCGGCAATGTCATCTAGTCGATCTAAATCGTATCCAGTAGTCCATAATTCAGGAAGAACAACAATGTCGACAGTAGAATCGATTTTTTTAAAATATTGTTCGATGCTCTTCTTGTTTGCTTCCGGTTCTCCAAATACAATATCCATTTGAAATAAAGCCATACGTAGATTCATTAGAAAATCAGCTCCTCATATCTATGTAATGTAGTATTATCCCATCATAAGAAAGCGGTGTCAATTGACTCGTTTGTTAATTTTCCGCTGGATAATCGTGAATATATTTTTTTCAGAGACAATCTATTTCATTTGTATTACAATTGTATTTTTTTGAAAAATGTCACAGTGTTTTATCGTAGGAAATGGTAGAATGAAAAATAAGAAAATTTAATCATAAAATAGGAAAGGTGATTAATATGAAGCAAATTCGAACCATCTTGTTTATTGCAGCAATCTTTGTCATCGGCATAGGGGTTTATATATATATGAATACAGAGGAAAAAGAGGAAGCGACAGAACAGGTAAATGTGAAACAATTAGTTGCAGATTATAGTAGTAATCAAACGAGTAAGGAAGCCGCTTCGATTACTTCCGAGCAATTAATTGTCACAACGAGTGATAATAGTGAAAAAGCGTATCAGCTACCAAGTGATGAATTTTTTGTTTCGATTGCACCTTATGTTAATACAACACATCCGTGCGCGATTCATAGTTTAACAGGTTGCCAGGGTGAATTAGCAAATGAATCATTTGATGTTTATATAGAAGATGAGGACGGGAAAGCAGTTGTAGATGAAACGATGGAAGCACAAGCGAATGGATTTATCGATTTATGGTTACCACGTGACAAGGAATATGATGTATCAATAAGTTATGACGGTAAAGAAACGACTTCAGCTATTTCTACATTCGAAGGTGATAATACGTGTATCACGACAATGCAATTATCATAATACACGCCGAGTTGGTAAAACAGTTCAGTAGATAAATACTGGGCTGTTTTTTTATTTGTTTTATATTGACAAATATATTATATTTGTATATATTGTACATATAATATATATACAATATGAACAGTGAGGTGACACTATGCATATCCTGCTGTCTAACACGAGTAAAGAACCGCTATTTCAACAAATAAAAGAACAAATCAAACAACAAATTTATCAAGAAGAATTAAAAGAAGGAGAGGCACTTCCTTCAATAAGGTTACTTGCTAAACAATTGCAAGTAAGTGTTATTACAACAAAGCGTGCTTATGAAGATTTAGAAAAAGAAGGATTTCTCGTCTCTTCTGTAGGAAAAGGAACCTTTGTTGCAGGCCAGCAACCGCATATTTTGAAGGAAAGACAAATACAAGAATTAGAAAATGACTTAGAACAGATCGTTGAAAAAGCCCAACAAATAGGCTTAACGAAGCAAGCGTTTATTGAAAGAATAGATCTATTTTTTGATTAACAGAATGGAGGCTTTCAAATGGATGTTATTGAAGTGAGGAATGTTTCTGAGAAGTTGGATCAATTTTGGATAAAAGATTTGAATTTTTCCATACCAAAAGGCTATGTGACTGGATTTATTGGTCAAAATGGTAGCGGAAAGACAACCACGATTCAAATGATAATGGATGTGATTCGACCGAAACAAGGAGAAATTAAAGTCTTTGGATCATCAAACACAAATTCAGAAATAAAGCAGCGGATTGGATTCGTTTATGATGAGTTGTATATGTATGATAATTTTACCATTAGTCATATGTATAAATTCATTGCACCACTATATGAGTCATGGGATGATACACTGTTTGAACGTTATCGTAGCGCATTTGAATTACCAATGAAGCAAAAATTAAAAACATTTTCAAAAGGGATGAAGATGAAAACATCACTTCTTTTTGCATTAGCACACGATCCAGAGCTACTCATTATGGATGAACCAACAGCCGGATTAGATCCCGTGTTCAGGCGAGAGCTAATGGATTTATTACAAGAACTTATGCTTGATTCAGAACGAACAATCTTCTTTTTGACACATATTACAAACGACTTAGATCGGTTAGCTGATTATATTGTATTTATTGACAATGGACAAATTAAACTACAAAAAAGTATGACCGAGATAGAAGAGGAGTTTCATTTAATAAAAGGAACGAGAGAACAACTTACTGCCATTGGACGTGATGCTTTCTTGGGAGTACGTGAAACAAAGCAAGGATTTACGGGCCTATTTCAAGGAGATAGCACAACACTTGCTTCGAACAATCATGAGATGATAGTGGAAAAACCTTCCCTAGAAGATATGATGTATCTGATGAAAGGTAAAAAGGGGTCGTGGCAGCTGTGAAATATTTTCAGTTAGTGATCGGTCTGTACTGGAAAACGCTCATGCCTTTATTTTTGCTGAATATATTGCTATTTTTCGTTTTGCATTATTTAAATACTTCACCATATGTTTTGTCGTTGCTTGTAAACTTACTTATGTTTTATTCGGTTGCAGAAAAGCAAGAAAAATTTAAAGCTCAACGGTTTGTATTAAGCTTACCAATTTCAAGATCGTTTTATGTACTTCTTTACTATGTATTTATCGTACTCTATATTACTTTGCTAGGCTTAGCAATGTGGGGTGGATATGAATTACTGCATATTTTTTCTCCTGATAGATTTACGATACAAGAGATTGGATCACATGTGTTTGTTTACGCGTTATTTATTATCATGCTAGCAAGTATATTGATCCCATTGTTGTTTCGTTTTAAACCAGAAACAATTGAAGCTAGAATCGTTGTTTCGCTTACTCTTTTCATTTTTATAATTCTATCCGGTTCAAATCGAAATTTTCTAGTAGATTATTTTTTACAAGACCAAGGTAATCTTGTTGGATTAAGTACGGTTTGCATTGCTTCGTTTGTTGTGTCTTTTATAATTTCAAAACAAATAATGGAGAAAAAAGTAGTGCTTTAATGATAGGAGGTAATTCCCTTGCAAACAATGCTGATGTTATGGAAAAAAGATTTCTTCATTATGTATAAACTATTTTTAGTGATGTTCGCTGCTATATTTCTCTTTGGTGCAATAGGGCAAACGGTTTTATTTATTGTTTATTTCATTATATTATTTTGCTTTTCTATCTTTAGGGAAGATAAAAATAATCGTATAAATATTTTTATAAAGAGCTTACCTATAAGTGCAAAAAAGATGGTTTATAGTAGATATGTTTTTTTATTTGTTTCTGTTGTACTATTTATGACACTGTTAAGGTTAATGAACATGTGGGCCACTATTTCTAGAGGAAAAGGAGCTTCCGCATTTGTTTTTCCATTTCGAATGGAAGATTTTATTTATGCATTTGTTATTGTAATACTTGTTTTAAGTATTAGTTTACCAATATTCTATCTCTTTCAAAAAAAACTATTATTGGAAGTATTATTGTTTATCTGGTTCGCGCTGTGGGCTTTTGCTATTTACCAGTCCGGTCAATTCGCTGAAAAACAAACGCAATATGATTTTTTAGAAAGATTAACTTATGGAATATCTGATTGGTTGGAAATGATTATGCCGTTTTCACCAAGCGTGAGTATGATTGTCGCATTATTATTGTATGGATTTTCTATGTTGCTGACTGAGCAGATCCTCAAGCGTCGCTCATAATAGTGAGGATTTTTCTTTAAAAATCTTTCTCAAAACAAGCTGCAATGTGGTATCTTAAATATAAGCAATTTCTGAAGTGAGCAAAGAAAGAAGGAGCATAAAAATGTCAAAGATTAAAGTTGGAATTGTTTTCGGTGGTAAATCTGCTGAGCATGAGGTTTCACTCCAATCAGCAAAAAATATTGTCGATGCAATCGATAAATCGAAATATGAAGTTGTTTTATTAGGGATAGATAAACAGGGGAAATGGCACATCAATGACCCATCCTCTTATTTATTACATGAAGAAAATCCAAAATTAATTCAATTAAATAAAAGTAATCAGCAAGTGGCGGTTGTTCCTGGTGAAGCAGAGGCGCAACTAGTCAATGTGTCAAACGCAAATCCACTTGATCAAGTTGATGTTGTTTTTCCAATTGTCCATGGAACACTTGGTGAAGATGGAAGTATCCAAGGAATGATGCGCATAGCTAACCTTCCATTTGTCGGAACAGATGTGTTAGGATCTGCTGTGAGTATGGATAAAGATGTTGCGAAGCGATTGTTACAAGGCGCAGGAATATCAGTTGCTAAAGGAATGACTTTTAGAAAAAGTAAGCAAGATAAGATCAATTTTGAAGAAGTAAAAGCAGCGCTAGGGTTACCGATGTTTATTAAACCTGCTAATCAGGGCTCATCTGTAGGAGTTAGCAAAGTGCGTGATGAGCAAGAATTTTACCAAGGTATGAAAGATGCATTTCAATACGACCATAAAGTTTTAGTAGAAGAGGCAATTATCGGTCGAGAAATTGAATGTGCAGTACTAGGAAATGAAGATCCGACTGCCTCATTACCAGGAGAAATTTTACCACAGACTGACTTCTATTCCTATGAATCAAAATATATTGATGAAACAGGTGCAGAACTTGCAGCGCCAGCTGATTTGTCTGAAGCGTTAACCAAAAAAGTACAACAAGCGGCGGTAGATGTATTCCAAACGTTAGATTGTGAAGGAATGGCTCGTGTGGACTTTTTCTTACAAGAGAATGGCGAGCTCGTCGTAAATGAAGTCAATACACTTCCGGGATTCACGAAAATTAGCATGTATCCAAGGTTATGGGATATAAGTGGAATACCATATCCAGAGCTAATTGATCGCTTGATTATGTTGGCGATTGAACGTCACGATCGCAACAATCAACTTAAGAATACAGTGCTAGATGACTAATATTAATAGTAAGAGATCAAATCAAGAAGCGATTTGATCTCTTTTCATATCTGTTTTGGATGATTTTTTGCTAAAAAATGCTCATCTCCGGTTTTGGGAGATGAGCTCAGCAGAATATATCGGCGCTCAGCAGAATATATCGGCGCTCAGCAGAATATATCGGCGCTCAGCAGAATATATCGGCGCTCAGCAGAATATATCGGCGCTCAGCAGAATATATCGGCGCTCAGCGGAATATATCGGCGGAAATAATCGAATCACAAAAAGTGGGGGAAATAAAATGAAAATCAGAGTCGCTTCAGCAGCGGATTATGCAGCAATTGCAAAGGTGCACGTAGACAGTTGGCGTGAAACGTATCGGGAAATCGTACCGCAATCCTATTTGGATCAATTATCATACGATGAAAAGGTAGCACTCTGGCAGAAGATACTTGCTAGCGGAGCAAAAGTTTTCGTAGCAGAGAATGACCAAGGTCAAATTGTGGGTTTTGCTAATGGGGGAAAGGAACGCACAGGAGATTATTCACTCTATCAAGGAGAAGTGTACGCGGTTTATTTACTCCAATCGTACCAAAACAAAGGAATAGGAAAAGAATTACTCCAACGTGTAACAGCAAATCTAAAAAAACAAAAATTAAATGGTGTACTCATATGGGTATTAGCAGATAATCCGTCGGTAGGTTTTTACCAAGCAATTGGTGGGGAAAAGGTAGATGAAGAGGAAATAAACATTGGAGGGAAAAAATTAATAGAAGCAGCTTATGGTTTGATGGATGATTCTTCCAAAAGTTAATAGAGAGGTGTTTGCATGAGTGAAAAATGGCTGGATTGGGCAAAAAGAATGCAAGCAATTGCCCAATCTGGGTTAACTTTTTCAAAAGATGTGTTCGATCAAGAACGGTATCAAGAATTAAGTGAGTTAAGTGTGGAAATTTTGCATGAATATACCGATGTAAATACAGATAAGATAACGGAGCTATTTACAAATGAGACAGGTTATCCAACGCCAAAAGTAGATGTCCGTGCTGCTATTTTTAAAAATGATCAACTATTGTTAGTGAAGGAAAAGTCTGATGATGCATGGGCTTTACCGGGTGGCTTCTGTGAAATAGGATCGTCCGCTTCTGAAAATGTCAAAAAAGAAGTGAAGGAAGAATCGGGTCTAATGGTTGAACCTAGTAGATTACTAGCTGTATTAGATAAAAATAAACATGATCATCCACCAGATCCGTATCACTTTTATAAAATGTTTATCTATTGTGACATTGTAGGCGGAGACACGCAAGCTGGTATAGAAACAAAAAATGTGCAATTTTTCTCTGAAGATAACTTGCCAAGCCTATCATTAAAACGGAACACAGAGTCACAAGTTAAGATGATGTTTGATTTCGTAAAAAATCCTACAAAGCCCACACTGTTTGATTAGATTACAATTTCAATGCTATTTTCGTAAAATCTAAATTAATCACAAACGAAAAATCCACTCTATCATCACAGATAGAGTGGAAAACGCGTTATTCTTTTTTATTCCTTTGTCGTCTCCAAACAAAATAACCAATTCCACCAGCGATTGCAAAAATGATTAGTATTGGTAAATTACCGATTAAAAAGATAATCATACTAGAACCAGCTGATAACAAGAAGTTAACACTTCGCTTCATCTGTTCTTGAACTTTATCCCATGTGTTTAAATCTTCATCTTGAACAATATCAACTCGTCTTTCTTGAATATGCAAAGACACGGTAGCAAAATCTGATTTATTTTTTAAATAATTCATTCTCCCGGTGATTTGCTCGATCTCTTCTTGAACGTTGGCAAGATCATTAGAAATTTTCAATAGATCCTCTGTCTTTTCTGCTTGCTCCATAAAGGCAAGTAGTCTTTTTTCAACAACTTGTTTCGACTTTAATCTGGCTTCAAGATCGACATATTGTTCAGTCACATCTTCACCAGAGATGTTTTTTTGCGTAACTTTCATATCGCTTTTTTCCACCATCGAAATAAAAGCTTCAAATTGTTCTTGCGGAATTCGCGCAGTAATTGTTCCTTCATGTACATTTTTCTCTATTTGGTAGGAGTCTGAGGAGACAATGTAACCGCCTGCCCCATCAATTTCTTTCTCTAATCGCTCAATCGTCCCCTGAAAATCCTTTACTTCTAACGTGACATTCGCATTGTAAATAATTTTACGGTCTGTTTCCGCACCTTTAGGAAGTTCTTCTCCGTCCTGTTGTTCAGCTTGCTCACTTGTTTCATTTACCGCTCCTTCTTTTGAGTTGGATGAGAACGATTCACCCATCGCGGCGTCTTCAGTTGCTATTTCTGACGAATAATCGGCTCCATCATCACTACTTCCATTACCACTACAACCAAATAATATAAAAACAAACAACAATACAAACAGGACTCTAAACATTTTGGACATTATATTACCCTCCTTTAAACGTTCTTTTCCTAATAGTCGTTTTAAACTAAATAAAGTTTCAAGTTTGCATAATTATGAAATAATCTTACACGCGTGCTTCTTTATTAATGCTTATACTTAGATATTTATAATATTACATCGTTATTTTAACAATAATAAAAAAGATTGTAAAAATTCTAATAAATCACTTGAATTAATATACTATTTAATGCATAATAATTCATACAAACAAAATAAACGTTCATAAAGAAACATATAAAATGTTAGGAGAGGTTATATATGGCGAAGGAAAAAGTAGTGTTAGCATATTCTGGAGGATTAGATACATCCGTTGCAATTAAGTGGCTTCAAGATCAGTACAATTATGACGTGATTGCTGTTGGATTGGATGTAGGAGAGGGGAAAGATTTAGAATTTGTCAAAAAGAAAGCATTAGACGTTGGTGCGATTAAATCATATTCCGTTGATGCAAAGGCGTTATTTTCAGAAGAATATGTGCTGCCAGCATTACAAGCAAATTTATTGTATGAACAAAAGTATCCACTTATTTCTGCATTGTCACGTCCGTTAATTGCTAAGATATTAGTTGATATTGCAGAACAAGAAGGAGCAGTTGCAGTAGCGCATGGCTGTACTGGTAAAGGAAATGACCAGGTTCGTTTCGATGTAGCATTTACTGCCCTCAATCCATCCTTGAAAATTGTCGCGCCAGTTCGTGAATGGAAGATGACAAGGGATGAAGAGATAAATTATGCACAAGAAAATGGTATTCCTGTTCCGGTTGGGTTAGAAAGCCCGTATAGTGTCGATGAAAATTTATGGGGACGTAGTAATGAATGTGGTATTTTAGAAGATCCTTGGGCGGAAGCACCAAAGGATGCATTTGATTTAACGACAGATCCAATTGATGCGCCGGATACGCCAGAAACAATTCAAATCGCTTTTGAACAAGGGAAACCAGTATCTATTGATGGCAAGGTGTACCCGTTAGAAGAGTTAATTTTAAAACTAAACAAAATTGCAGGAAAACATGGTGTTGGACGTATTGATCATGTTGAAAATAGATTAGTAGGTATTAAATCTCGTGAAATTTATGAAGCACCAGCTGCTTTAACATTAATTGCTGCTCATCAAGAACTAGAAGCATTGACTTTACCTAGAGAAGTAGCGCAATTTAAGCCAACCATTGAGCAAAAATTAGCACAAACAATTTATGATGGATTATGGTATTCTCCATTAACTAGTGCATTACAAGCTTTTATAAAAGAAACACAAACGTATGTATCTGGAACAGTAAAAGTAAAGTTATATAAAGGCCATGCACAAGTGGTTGGTCGTGAGTCAAAACATTCGTTGTATGATATGGATCTTGCAACATATACAAAGGGTGATGCATTTGATCATGACGCAGCATTAGGATTTATTAAACTGTGGGGATTGCCAACACAAGTGCATGAAACAGTTACAGGTGCACAACAACAAAAGAAAACATCGATTACTAAAACAACGATAGATGTAAAGGAAGCGATTAAGCAATGAAACTATGGGGCGGAAGATTTACCAAGCCAACGAATCAATTAGTGGATGAATATACAGCATCCATTCGATTTGACCAAAAATTAGCCGCTTTTGATATTCAAGGTAGTCTCGCCCACGTAGCTATGCTTGCCAAATGCGAGATTATTTCACAAAAAGATGCTGATACGATTGCAAAAGGTTTAAAGATAGTCGCAGAAAAAATTGAAAATGAAGAAGCGGAATTAACTGAAGCGAATGAAGATATTCATATGAATGTGGAGAAGCTATTAATTGATGAGGTCGGAGCTGTTGGCGGAAAATTGCATACCGGTCGAAGTAGAAATGATCAGGTAGCTTTAGATATGCGTTTATATTTACGTGATGCTTTAGTAACGATTACTGAACTATTAGGTCAATTGCAGCAAGCGTTATATACACAAGCACAGCAAAATTTAGACACTGTGTTACCAGGCTATACGCACTTGCAACGTGCACAGCCAGTGTTATTTGCGCATCATATGATGGCGTATGTATTCATGTTCCAGCGTGATATGGAGCGTATTATTGATAGCTGGAAACGTGTCAATCGTTCACCGTTAGGGGCAGGCGCATTAGCTGGTACTTCTTTTGTAATTGATCGTCATTATGTAGCGGAAGCATTAGCTTTTGATGGTGTCACTGAGAATAGTTTGGATTCGGTAAGTGATCGTGATTTCGTTGTTGAATTTTTAGCTGATGCTTCATTGATTATTACTCACTTGTCACGTTTATCCGAAGAACTAGTGCAATGGTCGAGTGCTGAGTTTGATTTTATTGAATTAGACGATGCTTTTTGTACGGGAAGTAGTATGATGCCTCAAAAGAAAAATCCCGATGTACCAGAATTAGTTCGTGGAAAGACGGGGCGTGTCGTTGGTCACTTGATGGGCATGTTAACCACATTAAAAGGATTGCCGCTCGCTTATAATAAAGATATGCAAGAAGATAAAGAAGGTATGTTTGATACGGTTGAGACATTGAAGGGTGCGCTAGCATTATTTGCACCGATGATTGAAACAATGCATGTCAAAAAAGAAAAGATGTACGAAGCAGTTGCAAAAGATTATTCCAATGCAACGGACTTAGCTGATTATTTGGTTGTAAAAAATATACCTTTTCGGGAAGCGCACGCAATTGTTGGGCAAACCGTGCTTTACAGTATCGAACAACAAAAGTATTTGCTTGATTTAACATTAGCAGAGTTCAAACAATTTTCTGATGCAATAGAAGCTGACATTTATGATGTGTTAGCACCTAAATCAGTTGTGAACGCAAGGAATGTAGCAGGAGGCACAGCCAAAAACAGAGTAGAAGAACAACTTAAACAAGCAGAAGCACTGTTAGAGGCAAATCACACGTGGATAAAGGAAAAATCAACCATCCTACAAAAATTAACACTAGATAAATAAATTATCTTAGAAACTGAAAAACTAGCATCACGCTAGTTTTCTTTTGAGAATCATGTATATTTATTTAAATTTAAGTATAATTATAAGTTATTGACTGGAGGGAGAAAGATGACAAAGCAAACAGGTTATCTTGTTTTAAACACAGGGGATGTATTGGAAGGAGAATTTCTAGGTAAACCAATCGAACAAGAAGGTGAAATGGTTTTTAATACAGCGATGACTGGGTATCAAGAGGTATTAACAGATCCTTCTTATGCAGGACAAATTGTTACACTTACTTATCCACTGGTCGGAAATTATGGTTGTAATGATATGACAAAAGAAAGCCATTATCCAGCATTGGCTGGTTTAATTATCGGAACAGCTTGTGAACAACCAGATCATTATCAATCCAATTATTCTGTAAAGGACATGATAATGAAATATGACATTCCGACGTTACAAGGGGTAGATACACGTTCATTAACACGTATCATTCGCCAGCATGGAGAAGTGTATGGAAAAATCACAACCAATCCGACAGATAAACCAACGATTTGTAAAGTTAATCCTAACCTTGTGAAGCGAGTATCCGTATCATCTATCCAACAATACAAAGCGATCGGATCTGCTTCTTTCAGTCAAGCAACCCATGTTGTTGTTATTGACTTTGGTTATAAACACTCCATTACTCAAGCACTCATTGAGTTAGGCTGTGAGGTGACAGTTGTTCCTTACGATGCCTCTTTTCATGCGATTAAGCGATTAGACCCAGATGGAGTGATCGTCTCCAATGGACCGGGTGATCCGTCACATTTACAAGATCATTTGCCAATATTAAAACAAATAGCTCAAACGTATCCCACTTTAGGCATTTGTCTAGGTCACCAACTCATCGCATTAGCTTTTGGTGGTAAAACGAATCGTCTTCCATATGGCCATCGAGGAAGTAACCATCCAGTAAAAGATTTATTAACCGGAAAAGTTTATATTACGTCACAAAATCACGGTTATGTCGTTGATGATGCTTCAATTGACAGTACCGATTGGAGCATTTCACATCGAAATGTAAATGACCAATCTGTTGAAGGTTTAAAACATAAGCATTTAGATGTGACAACAGTCCAATTCCATCCTGAGGCAAATCCAGGTCCAAAAGATACACAAGAGATTTTCGAGCATTTTGTTGAACGGTTAAGTAAGAAGGAAGTGAAGCAGCATGCCTAAGATTGATAAGATCAAGAAAGTATTAGTTATTGGTTCAGGTCCAATTGTAATTGGGCAAGCAGCTGAATTTGATTATGCTGGTACACAAGCTTGTCTCGCGCTCAAAGAGGAGGGTGTGGAGGTTATTCTTGTAAATAATAATCCTGCAACGATAATGACAGATGAAAATATTGCAGATCAAGTTTATTTAGAGCCTTTAACTTTGGATTCATTAGACAAGATTATTCAAAAAGAAAGACCAGACGGATTGTTACCTACATTAGGCGGACAAACTGGACTGAATCTAGCAATGGAATTAACAGAAGCGGGTGTACTGGAGAAATATGATGTGACTTTATTAGGTACACCATTAGAAACCATTCAAAAAGGCGAAGATCGTGAAATTTTCAAATCGATGATGAAAGAAATTAATGAACCGATAGCAGAGAGTGTATCCACAAGTTCGATTGAGCATGCACTAACATTTGCTGAGCAAGTTGGTTATCCAATCATTGTTCGTCCTGCCTACACACTAGGTGGTGCTGGTGGCGGTATTGCAGATAATGCCTCTGATTTAAAGCGTATTGTGAAACAAGGGATTCATGCTAGTCCTATTAATCAAGTGTTGATCGAGCAAAGTGTGAAGGGATGGAAAGAGGTAGAGTATGAGGTAATGCGTGATGCAAACGATACATGTGTGATTGTTTGTAACATGGAGAATTTTGATCCAGTTGGTGTACATACGGGTGATAGTATTGTCGTGGCGCCATCACAAACATTAACAGATGATCAATATCAAATGCTACGCTCATCATCCGTAAAGGTTATTCGAGAGCTTGGTGTAATTGGTGGATGTAACATTCAGTTTGCGTTAAACCCCTTAAGTAATGAGTATATTATTATCGAGGTAAATCCACGAGTAAGTAGATCGAGCGCGCTTGCATCTAAAGCAACGGGATATCCGATTGCACGGATTGCTGCTAAAGTAGCACTAGGTTATCACCTAGATGAAGTGCTTAACCCGATTACAGGAGATACGTATGCTAGCTTTGAACCAGCAATTGATTATATTGCGGTGAAAATACCACGTTGGCCATTCGATAAATTTTTTCAAGCGGATCGTTTGCTTGGAACACAGATGAAGGCAACTGGAGAAGTAATGGCATTAGCAAGAAATTTTCCAACAGCACTTAATAAGGCAATTCGTTCACTTGAAGTCGGTTTGGATCAGTTAAGATTACCGTCACTAGAGGATTGGAGTAATGATGCTGTTGAGATAGCATTAGTTCGTCCAACAGATGAGCGTTTATTTGTTGTTGCTGAAGCCATTCGACGTGGCTATACAATTGACCAATTACATGAAATAACTGAAATCACAAAATATTTCTTATATGAAATTGCTGCTATGATAAAAGTGGAGCAAGATTTGAATCAAAAGAAATGGGAAGAGGTCTCTCAAGTAGATTTGAAAGTAGCTAAGCAATACGGTATTTCAAACAAAACGATGGCATCTATTTGGGGAGTTTCTGAATTAGAAGTTCAGACTCGTTTAGAAGAGGAGTCTGTTTTACCAGCATATAAAATGGTAGATACATGTGCGGCTGAATTTGCAGCTGATACACCATATTTTTATAGCTCTTGGAATGAACAGGATGAAGTAGAACCATTAACAGGGAAACGTCGTATCGTTGTACTTGGTTCAGGACCTATTCGTATTGGGCAGGGAGTAGAGTTTGATTACTGCTCTGTTCACGCGGCGATGTCTTTAAAGGAACAAGGGATTGATGCGGTGGTTGTTAACAATAATCCAGAAACAGTGAGCACAGATTTTAATACGGCCGATCATCTTTATTTTGAACCTTTAGCTGCAGAAGATGTCATTCAAATAGTAAAAAAAGAACAAGCGGATGGCGTGCTAGTTCAGTTTGGTGGTCAAACAGCTATTAAGCTAGCAGATGAATTGGTAGAACACGGGATCGAACTAACTGGTGTGGACTTACGTGTGATCGAAGCCACCGAAAATAGAGATCAATTCTATCAATTATTAAGAAAACTAGATATTCCACATATCCCAGGAGATACGGTGATGTCGATATCAGATGCGCAGGATGTTGCCGAAAACATTGGTTATCCTATTTTACTTCGTCCTTCCTATGTCATTGGAGGTCAAGGAATGGTTGTTCTCCAAACTGAAACTGAACTAATCAAGTATTTAAAGCAAATGGAACAAAGTACAGACTATTCTCAAATTTTCCCTTTGTTAATTGACCGTTTTATTCAAGGGAGCGAAGTCGAAGTGGATGCGGTATGTGATGGAGAAGACATTGTCATACCTGGTATTTTTGAACACGTTGAAAAAGCTGGGGTTCACTCGGGTGATAGTATTGCTATTTTTCCTGCACCAAGTCTTTCTGAAGTAGAAAAGCAAACCATTGAAGATTATACGAGAAAAATTTCTGCAGCTTTAAAGGTGAAAGGAATGATGAACATACAGTTTGTCATTAGTGAGGATCGACAAATGATTTATTGTTTAGAAGTAAATCCAAGAGCTTCTCGAACGGTTCCGATTGCAAGTAAGGTGACAGGTGTGCCAATGATTGACTTGGCAACACGAATTCAAATGGGAGAAAAGTTGAACCAACAACAATGGAAACTTGGATTGCATCAGGATGTTCCATTTTATGCAGTAAAGATGCCGGTTTTTTCAACAAATAAATTACCAGGAGTAGATCCGATTTTAGCACCTGAAATGAAATCAACAGGAGAAGCAATAGGACTTGGATCGACTGTATCTGCTGCAATGGCAAAAGCTTTTGGTTGGAAAAAAGAATTTTTACAACCAATCACAGAGGATAAAGCGATTTATTTATCATTAGAAGAAGTAGATGAGAAGTTGGTAGCTGCTTTAGCGACAATTACAGGGCAAATTTTTGCAGATGTGGATACAGCAAACCTTTTAGAGAAACGTGGTGTGAATATTGAACGGGTAGTATCTACTCAATCAGCTATTGAAATGAATAATGAAGAAGCTTTTTGTGTCGTATGTAGCACAAAGCTGGATGAAGCAAGCAAACAGTTGCGAGAAAGTACATTGCAAGCAGGAGCTATTTGTTTATCAGCTAATGAGACATTGCAAGCGTATATTCAAGCGATGGCATACACATTAGAAGCACCGAAAGCGATTAGTGAGTATCAAACAGATAAAAGTAGCGTGAATAAAAAAGAGGAGGCGTTACATTGAAGGAACAAAATGTAGCAGTACAGTTGCAGGGGAGGGATTTCTTAACCTTAGCAGATTATCAGCCAGAAGAAATTAAATATTTGTTAGACTTAGCTAAAGAAATAAAAGAAAAGAAAAAGCGAGGAGAAGTCTATCAACCCTTAAAAGGTAAAGTGTTAGGTTTAATTTTTGAGAAATCTTCTACTAGAACTCGAGTGTCGTTTGAATCAGGTATTTATCAGCTTGGTGGAACAGGATTATTTCTGAGCTCAAACGATATTCAGCTTGGTAGAGGAGAGACGATTTCAGATACGGCCAAAGTATTATCTAGTTATTTAGATGGCATCATGATCCGGACGTTTAAGCAATCAGATGTGGAAGAATTAGCGGAAAATGCCAGCATACCAGTGATTAGCGGACTAACAGATAGTTATCACCCTTGTCAGGTGTTAGCAGACTTACAAACGATACAAGAAGTGAAAGGAACCTTAGCTGGCTTGAAAATTGCTTACATCGGTGACGGTAATAATATGGCACATTCCCTTATGTTAGGGGCAGCCAAAATGGGGATGCAATTTAGTACAGCTTCACCAGAAGGTTATCTTACAGATGAGGAAATAGTTAAAAAAGCGAAAGAGATTACTGATGGTGCTAACATTGCAATTACAACGGATCCAATTGAGGCAGTAAAAGATGCTGACGTAATTTATACAGATGTATGGGCTAGTATGGGGCAAGAAAGCGAACAACAGGAAAGAGAAAAACTATTTGCAGCTTATCAAGTGAATGAATCGCTTGTACAACATGCCAAGGCAGATTATACATTTATGCATTGCTTGCCTGCGCATCGAGGGGAAGAGGTTACCGCTTCGATTATAGATGGAAAACACTCGGTTGTTTTCCAAGAAGCAGAAAATCGCCTCCATGCTCAAAAAGCATTGATGGTAGCGTTAATGGGATAATGGGACAAAGGGGTCTGACCCCTTTGTCCCAAAATAAGGGCTTTACATTACTAAATACTCCTTTATAATAAAAGTGAGTGATCACTCACTTTTATTATAAAGGAGTTGTTTGTATGTGTTCAATTATTCGTTTAGAGCAATTAAACCAAGCTTATGGAAAGGAAATGGTGCTAAAGAATGTTCAGCTACAAATTAACAAAGGCGAAATTTATGGATTATTAGGACCTTCTGGATCTGGAAAAACAACTTTAGTAAAGACGCTTATTGGGGCGTTAACGCCAAGAAATGGTTTGGTTCAAGTAGATGGTGTACAGATGCCTAACTTAAAAAAATTAAATGACATTGGATATATGGCACAAGCTGATGCATTGTATGATGAATTAACTGCTAATGAGAATCTGACATTCTTTGCAAAGCTGTACCAGATGCAAGGATCCTATCGAAACAAAAGGATAACAGAAGTATTGGAACAGGTAGATTTACTTCAAGATAAAGATAAACGAGTGGAGAATTTTTCAGGTGGTATGAAAAGACGCTTATCACTTGGAATTGCCTTATTACATGAACCAAAGATATTAATTCTAGATGAACCGACTGTTGGGATAGACCCTGTACTTCGAAATCGGATTTGGGATAGTTTTTATAAGTTAAAAAAATCAGGTGTTACTGTAGTGATTACCACTCACGTAATGGATGAGGCAGAAAAATGTGATCGTTTAGGACTTTTACGAAACGGAAGTATTTTAGCTAGCGGTACGCCAAATTCTTTAAAAGAACAAGCCGGCGTTGAAACCATTGAGGAAGCTTTTTTACAGTTGGGAAGTGATCAATCATGAAAATAGCTGCGATAATTACACGAATTATTCAACAGTTTCTTAGAGACAAACGAACACTAGCTTTATTATTCTTAGCGCCATTACTTATTTTAGTATTAACTTGGGTAGTGCTTGATCAAGAAGCAGGCAATTACTCAGTTGCAACCATAGATGTTCCAGGCCAACTAGTAGAGCAAATAGAAAGTGATTCAATTGAAATCATTGATACCGACACACCATATGAAGATTTAGCAGATGGAGAAGTTCAAGCAGTTTTAGTTATGGAGGGCCAACAATTAGAAATTACCATTGATAATAGTCAACCGAATATAGAGAAAGCACTATTCATGCATCTGCAACGTACGCTTTCAATAAGTGAAAATTCAGCGATCCAATTAGATGTTGAGCAATATTATAAAGCAGAAGTAGAAACAACATTTGACTATGTAGGTCCAGTATTGATTGGTTACTTTGCATTCTTTTTTGTTTTCTTGGTCGGCGGCATTTCATTTTTACGAGAAAAGTCACAAGGAACAATGGAACGATTGTTTGCCACACCGATCAGAAGCTGGGAAATCATTAGTGGTTACTTGGCAGGCTTTGGAGTATTTGCGATTATTCAATCGATTGTAGTAATTATTTTCAGTGTGTATGTATTAACTGTTCCGATGCAAGGCTCTATACTGCTTGTTATATTTATCACGTTGATGCTTGCATTGACTGCGCTAACCTTAGGGATGCTCCTATCCACTTTTGCCAAAAATGAATTTCAAATGATGCAATTTATTCCAATTGTTATTGTTCCGCAAGCATTCTTTTCTGGATTGTTCTCTTTGGATAGTGCTCCTGCATGGGTAGAAGGAATTGGGCGTGTTATGCCAATTAAATATGGTGCATCTGCACTAACTGATGTTATGATTAAAGGAAATGGATTAGGAGAGGTTAGCTTAGATTTACTCATTTTACTTGGTTTTTCTAGCTTATTTTTTATCCTCAATTTAGTTACACTGATAGCATATAGGAAATAAGGGAGAAAACAATAATGGACAAAGCATATATTCAACAACTTTTAGAACTGGACGGAGAATCAGTTAAATTAACGGAAAAGAAAGCAGCTATTCTAGCAAAAGCAATAGAAAACTTTGCAGAAAAAGGATATGCAGCAACTTCTACAAGTGAAATTGCTAAGCAAGCAGGTGTTGCGGAAGGGACGATTTTCCGCCATTATCCATCAAAAAAAGATTTGTTAATGGCAATTGTTAAACCAGGAATATTGAAGTTGATTGTACCGTATTTTGCTGACCAAATGATCCAAGAAGTATTAGATCCAGAAAAAGTTGAATTAGAAGAGCTATTGCGAGCATTTATTTACAATCGAGTAAAATTTGTTAAGAAAAATACCTTGATGGTTCGAATAATCTTACAAGAAATCGCTTTTCATCAAGAGATCCAAGAAGCGTTTAAGCAAACCTTTCTAACAAAAATCTATCCTAAGGTAGTGGAAAAGCTTAAAGAGTTACAACAAGAAGGCAAACTAAACGAATATCCAATAGATACAACCCTTCGTTTTATTTTATCGACAGTCATGGGCTTTTTGTTACATCGTTATATCCTTTTATCTGAACCGATAAAAAATGAGGAACAAGAAATTGAACAGATGATACAATTAATCTTAGATGGGCTACATTATAATCATAGGAGTGAATAATATGGTAAAACGTGCTTTGATTCATGTGGATTATACGAATGATTTTGTTGCAGAAGATGGTAAGTTAACTTGTGGAGAACCAGGTCAAGTCATTGAAGAGCAAGTAATAGCTATTACAAAACAGTTTGTAGCATCTGAAGATTTTATCGTTTTCGCTATCGATAAACATGAGGAAGCGGATCGTTATCATCCAGAAGCAGAATTGTTTCCGCCTCATAACATAGCGGGTTCCAAAGGTAGAGAGCTTTACGGGGAATTGCAAGCCTTATATAAACAAGTAGAGAACAAAGCACATGTTTATTACATGGATAAAACAAGATATAGCGCATTTGCCGGTACAGATCTAGAATTAAAGCTTAGAGAACGAGGAATTGAAGAATTGCATATCATTGGCGTATGTACGGATATATGTGTGTTGCATACGGCGGTAGATGCTTATAATAAAGGCTTTAAAATAGTGATTCATAAAGACGCAGTTGCAAGCTTTAATCAAGCTGGGCACGATTGGGCGCTTGGACATTTTGCGAATACACTAGGGGCAAAAGTGGTCTGACACAAACCTACAAATATTCCTTTAAATCTATGTTGGCTAATAGGCTAGTCTCCTGCTATAATTTAGATTGTGTAGTTTACCGTGCGATAACGGATAGGATAAATTGCACTTTATGACAGTTTAAAGGATGATAATTATGGAGCAAGAGTCTACAGTTTTTCAAGAATTAAGCCAACTAACGGCTAAAGAAAATATTCTAATAGATGAACCATTAAGAAAATATTTATATACAAAACTAGGTGGGAAAGCAGATTTCTTTGTTACACCAGCTAGTATAGAAGAAGTGCAAGCGATTATTCGTTATGCAAGTCAAACAAAAGTTCCGTTTACCTTATTGGGAAATGGATCGAATTTAATTGTGCGTGATGGTGGAATTCGTGGTATTGTAATGAGTCCAAAAAGATTTACTAATATCCGACGTGATGGAGATTTACTTATCGCGGAGAGTGGTGCACGGATTATTGATGTATCTTATCGTGCATTAGATGAAAAATTAACAGGACTCGAGTTTGCGTGTGGTATTCCTGGAACTGTCGGCGGCGCGCTGTATATGAATGCAGGTGCTTATGGCGGGGAAGTGAAAGATTGCTTAGAGAAAGCAGTTGTTGTTGATCAGAACGGAGAGTTATTAACACTTGAAGCATCCGAATTAGATTTAAGCTATCGATCAAGTAATATTCCTGAAAAAGGATATATTGTACTAGAAGCTCATTTTCGATTGAAGCCTGGAGAAGAGAAGGAAATTAAAACTGTAATGGATGATTTAACATATAAAAGAGAGTCAAAGCAGCCATTGGAATATCCTTCATGTGGGAGTGTATTCAAGCGACCACCAGGTTACTTTGCAGGAAAACTAATTCAAGATAGTCACCTACAAGGAAAAGGTGTTGGTGGTGCAGAGGTTTCGACTAAACATGCTGGTTTTATTGTGAATAAGAACAATGCTACAGCATCAGAATATATTGCTGTAATTGAGATGGTCCAGCGAACAGTTAAGGAAAAGTTCGGTGTAGATTTAGAAAGAGAAGTTCGTATTATAGGTGAAGATTAGAATACTCCTTGTACAGCATACCTACAATTGTTAGGTATGCTGAATTTGTTTTAACTTAAAAACAATGTATTGTCTATAGGGAGAAACAGCCGTGAACGGACCTGCTAATACGAATGTTATAAATACTCGTATACAAAAAATTAAAATTAGAATAGACAAGCTATGTTTGTACATAGATTTAGGTATAAGTGAATGAAAGATAAGGAAGGAACCAAAAAATGATTAGTCTCGATCCTATTTTCGTCTATGTAATGTTGACCTTATTATGGATTTGGTATAGAGGGAATCGCTATTTATCCCAAAAAGGAAAATTCCGTTTTTTTAGAGAGATTATTATCAATCTGTTTTTTGTTTATATACTATCTGTTACTTATTTGACGATGGAACCATTTTATTTTACCAATGAGTTTGCAAAAAAAGGTGCAATTAGCTTTGATACAAACCTATTTTATAATTTGACTCATATGGCTGATGGGTATTTAATGTATCAATTACTATATTCTTTAGGTAATATCTTGTTATTCCTGCCACTAGGTATTTTTGTACCGTACTTATTTCGTCATGTCCGTCATGTACTGTTGATTGTATTAATTGGATTCTTTTCGTCATTAACGATTGAATTAACACAGACATTCTTCACACCAACTCGTTTAGGTACAGTAGACGATCTGTTTTTTAATACATTAGGAGCGATGATGGGTTTTATTGGATTTACGATGGTAAGGTTTAGTTATTACAAAGCCATTCAATTTGCAAGGAAAAATAGAAATGCATAAAAGTAAAAAGAAAAAACTTGAGTATCTTTTTTAAGCATGTTAAACTATGAACAATCGAATAGGTAATTCCTTTGGGGCAGGGTGTAAATCCCGACCGACGGTGATAGATAGCGTAACTATCTTAAGTCCGTGACCCGGAGCACATAAGTGTGAAGGTGGATTTGGTGCGAATCCAAAGCCGACAGTGAAAGTCTGGATGGGAAAAGGAATGACGAACAAACATAGCCATTAGGATATGTTTATTTACTAACGCTAACAAAGCCCCAGAATCAAATGATCTGGGGCTTTTCTATGCTTCCACAATAAAGGAGTGGATGCAGATGAATAAGGAAAATTACATGGACATTGCATTATCACTAGCACAGAGTACAATTGGACAGACGAGTCCTAATCCATCCGTTGGTGCAGTTGTTGTTAAAGATGGTCGAATTGTAGGCATGGGGAGTCATTTACGAGCTGGTCATTCTCATGCAGAAGTGATTGCATTGAATCAAGCGGGAGATAACGGGAAAGATGCAGAGGTATATGTAACCTTAGAGCCTTGTGCACATTATGGTAAAACACCCCCGTGTGCTGATTTGTTAATTGAACGCCATGTAAAAAAAGTATATATTGCTTGTGTTGATCCTAATCCTCAAGTAGCTGGAAAAGGGATTGCAAAATTACAGCAGGCAGGAATTGAAGTAGAAGTTGGAACAAGGGAAGCAAGAGCGTTAGAAATAAATAAGCATTTTTTTCATTATATGGCACACAAAAGACCATATGTAACGTTAAAAGTCGCTATGACGTTAGATGGTAAGACTGCAACGAAAACAGGTGATAGTAAGTGGATCACCTCTAAAGAGGCTAGGCAAGATGTCCACAGAGAGCGCGCTATTCATGATGCCATTATGGTTGGTGTCAATACCGTTCAATTGGACAACCCACAGTTAACCACCAGACTGCCCCAAGGTGGAATAAATCCCATTCGAATTATTTTAGATACCCATTTATCGATTAATCAAACAAGTAACCTTTTGCATAATCATCAAGCACCCACATGGATTGTTTGTGGGAGTAAGGCAGATACCAGTGCATTTCAAACTAAATTTCCACACGTAAAACTATTACAGCAAGCAACACCAAACATTCTTTTACCAGAGTTGTTAGATCAACTTGGAGAAATGAAAATTCAATCTTTATATGTAGAAGGAGGAAGAACATTACACGGTTCATTTGTATCTGAAAAATTATTCCAGTCGTGTCATTGGTATATTGCGCCAAAACTATTAGGTGGAGCGGATGCACAGACAACAGTTGGTGGAAGCTCACCAGAAAAGATGATTGACGCATCACAATTGGTCATCACCTCGGTAGAACAGATTGGAACAGATATAAAAGTAATTGCCTATCCAACACAGGAGGTGAAGTAATGTTTACCGGAATTGTTGAAGAAAAAGGAACCATTTTATCTGTAAAACAACAAGCAAATAGCTTAAAACTAGTCATTCAAGCGAAAACCGTTCTTTCAGATGTGAAAGTTGGAGATAGTATTGCTGTAAATGGTGTATGCTTAACTGTTACTTCATTTCTAGCCGATCAATTTACCGTTGATGTGATGCCAGAAACGTTTCGATTTTCATCTTTATCACAGATCCATGTAGGTACGGAGGTAAACTTAGAACGGGCAATGCAAGCGAATGGTCGATTTGGAGGACATTTTGTATCTGGTCATGTTGATAAGGTAGGAGAAATTTCGAATATATGGACAGAGGCCAATGCGCGATATTTTTCTATTAAAGTGGATAAAAAAGATAGCAAGTATTTGATGTCAAAAGGCTCTGTTACGGTAGATGGTACCTCTTTAACTATTTTTGACGTGGACACAGATCATTTTGTTATTTCCCTAATCCCTGAAACACAAGAGAAAACGATTCTAGGTGAAAAACGACAAGGTGATCTAGTTAATTTAGAGTTCGACATGTTAGCGAAATACATGGAAAATTTGATAAGAAATAATGTTGAAAACAAACAGACTAGTCCAATCACTAAACATATTTTAAGAGATCATGGGTTCATTGATTAGGAGGAAACAGTTATGTTAAACACGATTCCAGAGGCATTAACTGCATTAAAACAAGGAAAAGTAATTATTGTTGTTGATGATGAAGATAGAGAGAATGAAGGTGACTTTGTTGCACTAGCAGAACACGCAACTCCTGAAGTGATTAATTACATGGCAAAAGAAGGTCGGGGGTTAATTTGTACACCGATGGCAACAGATTTAGCTAGTAACTTAGGGTTGGAGGACATGGTCGCCCGAAATACTGATCCACATGGGACAGCCTTTACGGTTAGTGTAGACCATAAAGATGCACATACTGGGATAAGTGCCTATGAACGATCATTAACCATTCAAAAATTAATTGATCCACAATCCTTAGCGACAGATTTTAAACGACCAGGGCATGTATTTCCATTGATTGCAAAAGATGCAGGTGTATTAGAACGGCCAGGTCATACAGAGGCTGCAGTTGATCTGGCGCATTTAGCCGACTCTTATCCAGCAGGAGTCATTTGCGAAATTATGCAGGAAGATGGGACAATGGCGCGTTTACCTGAGCTTAAAGCAATTGCAGAAAGAGAGAATATGCCAATGATCTCTATTCAAGATCTGATTGCCTATCGAAAAAAGTTTGATACTTTAATAAAAAAAGAGGTTGAAATAAAATTACCAACTAGTTACGGCGAGTTTAAATTAATTGCTTACACTGAGAAGTGGACGAAAAAAGAGCATTTAGCTTTAGTAAAAGGTGATATAACGGTTAATGATACACCATTGGTTCGAATTCATTCTGAATGCTTAACTGGTGATGTATTTGGATCACATCGTTGTGATTGCGGCCCTCAGCTGGAAAAATCATTACATGAAATTGAATCAGCAGGAAAAGGTGTATTAATTTATATGCGACAAGAAGGAAGAGGCATTGGATTGCTAAATAAGCTTAAAGCATATAAGTTGCAGGAAGTGGGATACGATACGGTTGAAGCAAATCACCAATTAGGATTTCCTGATGATTTACGTGATTACGCAATTAGTGCGCAAATGTTAAGAGATATTGGAGTTGAAAAATTAATATTGCTAACAAATAATCCAAGAAAAATTGCTAGTATGACCGAATATGGAATCAATGTTGTAAAACGTCAAGAAATTCAGATTCCGTCAAACAAAGATAATGAAAATTATTTAAATACAAAAAAATCTAAATTAGGGCATTTATTAAAAGGATAAGGAGAGATGATGAATATGGCAAAAACAGTTGAAGGTAATTTAGTAGGAACAGATTTGAAGGTTGGTATTGTTGTTGCAAGATTTAATGAATTTATTACGAGCAAATTATTAGGTGGAGCAGAAGATACACTGCGTCGTCATGGTATAAATGAAGAGAATATAACAATTGCATGGGTTCCGGGTGCTTTTGAAATACCATTAGTCGCAAAACGAATGGCTACATCTGGGAAGTATGATGCCATTATTACTTTAGGCACAGTTATTAGAGGATCTACTCCTCACTTTGATTATGTTTGCGCAGAGGTTTCAAAAGGTGTGTCGAAAGTTGCTATGGATGCCGATATCCCGGTAATATTTGGTGTGCTTACAACAGAAACAATTGAACAAGCGATTGAACGAGCTGGTACCAAAGCAGGTAATAAAGGGGCAGAAGCTGCTGTATCAGCAATTGAGATGGCCAATTTACTAAAAGAGCTAAACTAATAGTTGTCAAAAAACGAACTCATTTATGAATTGATTTCCAATTATTGGATGTGTCTAGCGATTGGGGTACAGTTCATTACAGAGTTCGTTTTTCAACTAACTATAAATTACTTAACAAATTACCAAAAGGCTTGAAAATAGTATCAATTAATTCTGTGGGACCTGGTATATCAGGGAAATAAAGTAGAACAATGGAGAGGGTTACGCTTGTTAACAAAAGAACAGCAAAAGCCTTTTTCTCTTTTTTTTGATTTTTTTTCAATTTTGGCCATTCGTAAAGAATGATCAAAATTGTAATGACAAGTATACCTAAAATAGATAACCATTTCATTTTTTTACTCCTTCTTTTGCTCTTCTTGTGGTATGTTAGATCTTCCAGGTCTTCTTATATAAGCTTCACCAATAATTTCCACCTCTAACTTAGGAAATTTTTCTTCCCACTTATCTTTTTCCTTTTCCCACTGTTTTGGAAATTTGTGATGAAAAGCTTCTCCAAACCCGAAGATGTCTGCTTCTAGTTCTTTTTGAACGTAATCTAATGTATCTTGAATACGCTCCTTTACTTTTCGTTCCAATTGTTTTTCTAATTTGTTCGTGATCTTTGGATCTAGTATATCTAAATTTGTTTCGTTTTCTACAACATCATCTTCAGTAGTGATATTAACGATCATTTTCCATTTTCCATCTTTAATAGTTGGAATAAGTTCCGTACTTGATCGTAATAATTCGAACGAAATATAACCTTCAGTATTGTCCGGTTCAAGCGTAACAGATGACATTTCAATTTTATCTCGTATCCACAGAACCCCTCTCGTTAAGGCGCTATCAATTTGTCCAACCATTTTATCTTTCTTAAAAATAGCCGATCCGCTCAAACGGAGTCCTTTTTTTCCCGTTGGATTTTCTTCAGCGGTTATGATTGGAAGTGCGATAGAACCAGATTCATTAGCTAATTGTTGAAGTAAATCTTTTGTTGTTATATTCAATCCTATTTTTAGCTTGGCTAGTTCTCTAGCAACTTCAGCAGAATTTAATTCAAAATCAGAGGGAACCTTAAGTATGTCACTAGCTTTACTGTCGACAATAAACACGTTAGCCCTTAACCTTGGAGAGGGGAAGCGTGCAAAGAAATCAACATGCTTTTTAATCCCATCTTCAGCCAACTCCTTACTAATAAAAATAACACGGTTATGTCCTTCAAAAAATTGACGGGAGAGCCCTTCTTGAAGTTTAGATCTAGCATCAAAAATTGTTTTTCCTTTAACCGTGTTAACAACAGTAGTCTCACCGTCAGATTGACCACCACTACTTGAACCTGAAGATGCCATCGCTTTTGGATTAGCAATTTGCACGGAAAGCTCAATATCCCCTTCGTCAGTCTTGTCAATACCCATCCCTGTAACGATAGCTAAATCATTTATTTCTACTCTATCCCAACAACCACTTAATACGAATAAAAGCAAACAAATGAAAATAGATCGTAGTAGTATGTTAGTTTTTAATAAAGGATGCATACTTTTCTCCTTTCCAATCCATATATATCTAAATGTGGGTAGGTTAATTACTTTTCTTTTTTCGAAGCATTGCTATTAATAAAAGGGAAACTGGAATAAACATCTGAAATACAAAAGCATAAACCGGCCAAGTTGTACTTGAAAATTCAGTTAGTTTCTGTAAGTTTGGGGTGACCCATATGCTTAAGACCACTAATAAGAATCCAATAGGAAAAACAATTGGACGATAACTAGTTAAGCCTAACCACTGGGCAGTACCAAGAACAATAGCATAATAAAAGACGGAAATCTTAATAAACATACCTGTCACCCATAGTGCCATTACAATTAATTCAACATGTTGAAGAAAATCAGCTATGCTGATATAACGCGCAGCGTCCATAAAAGGATAGGTGAAATAAGAAGTAATATCACCAAATAATAGAAGTGAAAACAAATTAGTAATGACTAAGGTAATCATGACAAGCGAAACGGATAAAACTCCCCACTTAAATGCATTTTTCTTTTTATTTAAATAAGGAAGTAAAAAAGAAATAAGTATAAATTCATTAAACCACTGTGAAGGGATGAGTGCCCCCTTTATTGATGGTGTCAACCCTTCCCCCATCACTGGTAATATATTCTTTGGATTTAACACCGGTATAAGTAATACAATGATAAATAAAAACAAGACTACAAATACCGGAAAAAAGAATTGAGAACTTCTTGCCAGTACTTCAATCCCTCCATAAACTGTGATTGCACAAACAAAGGCCATGCTTAAAACAACCACAATAATAGGTGTTTTTTGGAGAAAGTTACCAACTACAAACTCTCCATAATCTCTTAGGTTCATTCCATTGGTATGAAGTAAAAAGAATAAAAAACCAAATCCTATCAATTTTCCTGGTATCATACCTACGATTTTCTCACTATATTCAATCAATGTTTTTTGTGGATAATACTTGTGAAGAGCATAAGCGATAAAGATGGAAAGATAACCAAAAGTAGAAGCCCATATTGGTGATAGCCACATATCTTGCTTTGCAAAACTTCCTGTAGTAGCTGGCAAGACAAGAATCGCAGTTGCTGTTATGGTCGGATATAGTAATATAATCAATTGTATAGCACTAATTTTTCCTTTTTCAAGCATTGCAGCTTACCTCACTTTATTATTTGTTCAGTTATTGTTTTCCTTTGTTTGGACCTGGTTTTTGTTCTGGCGACTGACGATATTTATTGTAATCTCCAGTCAGATGAGGTCTTGTATTTAGTTTCCACCAAGGGGCTCGCATCATTGTATCCTTCATTTCACTCAATTTCATTGGTGCCATTGGACTAAGGTATGGTACACCAAACGAACGTAAAGTGGACATATGAACAATAATCATGATAAGTCCAAGCATTACACCAAGTAATCCAAGCGTTCCAGCCAGTAAAACTAACGGAAAACGAATCATTCGAATAGCAATAGCTGCTGAGTAACGTGGAACGGTAAAAGAAGCAATACCTGTAATTGCAACAACGATAACCATTGGTGCAGACACAATTCCCGCAGAGACTGCAGCTTCTCCAATAACTAGAGCACCTACAATACTAACAGCGGATCCGACTTGCTTGGGGAGTCTTAATCCAGCTTCCCGTAAAGCTTCGAATGTTATTTCCATAATAAATACTTCCACAATTGCTGGGAATGGTACTTGTTCACGTGAGGCTGCCATACTAATCAACAGTGCAGTTGGTATCATTTCCTGGTGAAAGGTGAGTAAAGCAACATACAATGATGGTAAAAGTAATGAAATAATAATAAATATAAATCGAAGCCATCTTATCGCGGTCGCAATTAAAAAGCGACTATAATAATCCTCATTCGATTGAAGAAAAGAATAAAATGTAGTTGGAACAATAAGCGCAAATGGTGAACCATCTACGAGAATAGCCGCTCTGCCTTCCAATAGATTACCCGATACGGTGTCAGGCCGTTCTGTGTCCAACATCTGTGGGAAAGGAGAGTATGGGTGGTCTTCGATAAACTCTTCGATTACTCCACTATCTAGAATGCCATCAATGTCAATTCGTTTTAAACGATTTTTCACTTCTTCAACGAGTGTATGGTCTACAATACCATCAATATATGTAATAATTACTTTCGTTTTTGTATATTTTCCGATTTCCATCGATTGCATTTTGAGCTTTGGGCTTCTAATTTGTCTACGTATCATCGAGGTATTTACAGCTAATGTTTCTACAAAACCTTCGCGTGGCCCTCTGATTACTTTTTCAGCTTCAGGTGGCTCTATCGATCGTTTTTCCCATTTGGTTAAACCTAGCGAAAACCCGGTTTTATATTTATCTACTAAAACAATGGGATTTCCTGATGAAATGGCTTGGATACAGTCTTCAAATGTTTGCAGTTCTTTTACATCCGAAACAGCTACTTGGCTTTTTACAAGACTTCCTATTTGAATATCGTTCTGGTTTTCATTTTTTTCCATAAGAGGGGAGAGAACACTGTCATCTATTTCATCTGTATTTGATAGTCCTTCGATGTAGAGTAGAATGGCGTCATACTTACCGCCTATTAAGAAAGGGCGTAAAATGAAATCAGAACAATCACTATAAATGGAACGAAACTCTTTTTCATTTTCTTTCACACTTGTAAATAAGGAGCTTTGTTCCTGCTTTTGATTAGATAATGGTTTAGGTGCTGCATTTTTTTTCTTTTTTTTAGATTTTAGTATCTTCCACGACATAACAGTCCCCCCTTCCAAATCAATGTAAATATTCTTTTTTATAGTGTGTTATAAGTTTGAGATTTTATTACAGGTTTTGAATGAAAAGAAATAAGAGAGAGCTTAATAAAAAAGTAAAATAGTATAGCGCATATTATGATAAGATAGATCTTAATTAAATTAGTGAAGGTAGGCTACAAAAAATGCATTCTAATGTAAATATCTTATCGGAAGTAGAAAATGTAAATGAAATAGAATTAGCACTAACAAAGTTTAACTCGAAAAGAGCACTTTCTCTTGTCGAAAAAAACCTCGTAGCTAAGCGAATTGGTAATTGTATCTTGCTTATTGATTCTAAATCACCCGGTTCAATGTATTACAATCGCATCAAGGGTTTTGGAATAAATGATATGGATAGAGTAGATGAAATATTACATAACTACTATTCCAAACAGCTAGTACCATGCTTTGACATGACAGCTTATGATTTAAAATTAGAAGTAGCTCCATTATTAATGAGAAAAGGTTTTTATTGCGCTGAACAACTAGTTTTCTTAGGGATCGAACCTTATTTTAAAAAATATCAAAGTGAAATGAGGGTTGTACAAGTTAACGAGGAAAATGTTTATGAATTTCTTGATCTTGTCACACGTTCAAATGATATGAATCTAAATGCAGAAATACTTGAAGGAAAAGCAATGTATTTTTATGAGCCTAACTTTAAAAATTATATGGTGTATATTGGTGAAGAAGCAATAGGTATGGGATCATTGTTTATCAAAGGCGAAACAGGCTATATAGCAAATGATTTTACATTCGCTTCTCATAGAGGAAACGGCGTTCAACAGATGTTACTTTATCATCGAATGAATGTTGCAAAACAAATGGGTTTTAAAAAATTATATACAGATGTGGCGTTCGGATCTATAAGCCATCAAAATATGTTGAAGCTAGGATTTGAGACCATCTATCAAAATTCATTTTGGATTAAATCCGAATAGAAAGATGCTAATCATGTCGTGTGTGTTAATGCGAATTAACAGTAATCAAGTTGAATTGCAATTTAGTAATCACCTTGATAGAACCGTATGGAGGAAGAAATGTGAAGATATTAGAACTACCAATAGAATTTGATTTTAATGGACAAGAGAATTGGATTTATCCCAGCTTAATCATTATTAATAACGAGTTGACCTTGGTCGACACAGGGTACATGGATTTTTTACCATTGATTGAAAGAGAAATTATGAAAAATGGTTATGACATGACGCAATTAAAGCATATTATTGTTACACATTATGATGATGATCACATTGGATCTTTATATGATTTTAAGAAAAAATATCCTTCGATCAACATAATAGCTAGTGACATAGAAGCAAAATACATTAGTGGTGAAATGAAGTCAGAAAGATTAGCTCAAGCGCAAGAAATGCTTGGAAATATGTCTGAAGAAGAATTAGAATTTGGAAAATAGTTTATACAGCAATTAAAGGATTTAAAGCATGTTTCAATTGATCAGAAGGTGTATGATGGTGAGATGATCTTAGATAACAAATGCAAAATAGTAGCAACACCGGGACATAATTCAGGTCATATTTCATTGTATTTTCCCGATTTGAAAAGTGTTATTACAGGCGATGCAGCTGCAAATGAAAAACAAGAATTAGTCGTAGCTAATCCACATTTTTGCTTGGATATTGAGAATGCAGAAAAGTCTCTGAACAAAATTAAAAATCTTAAAGCTGAAAGTTACTATTGTTATCATGGAGGAAAAGTGACGTTATAATTTTTTGCTTTATAGAACGGCGATAAAATTCGATTCATTAAAAATTAACATGAGGTAAGAGGCTGTTTAAAATAGTATTTGATTGTTTGCGGGTTTTTCATTCGTCTTTTTCAATTAAGCTTGACAATGAAAGCGGCTTTACTCTATAGTATGTATAATTAAATCCTATATTTAAACGATGAAAAGAAATAATAAATAGTATGTTTTATGTTAGAGAGGAATTGGTTGGTGGAAAATTCTATAAAACGCTATTGAACCTGTCTTTGAGTATTTGGTCGATAAGATACAAACGGAGCGTGTCTCCGATATCAAAAAAAGTGTGCAAGTGGGATTTCTGCTTGTAAACAAGGGTGGTACCACCATATCCTGGTCCCTTATCTATTGATAAGGAGGCTGGGATTTTTTTATTGAAAAATGGATGGGAACTGGAGGAAATAAAATGGCTAAGAAAAAACAATTTGTTGAAAAAGTAACAGCAATGGAAGATGATTTTGCAAAATGGTATACAGATGTCGTGAAGCAAGCAGATCTTGTTGATTATGGTTCTGTTCGTGGGACTATGATTATTCGTCCGTATGGTTATGCGATTTGGGAGAACATTCGAGATATATTAGATAAGAAAATAAAAGCAACTGGACATGAGAATATGTATTTCCCATTATTTATTCCAGAAAGCTTGTTGCAAAAAGAAAAAGATCATATCGAAGGTTTTGCGCCTGAAGTAGCTTGGGTTACACATGGTGGAGATGAAGAATTACAAGAAAGACTAGTCGTCCGCCCGACTTCTGAAGTGTTGTTTGCAGAACACTACTCAAAGATTATTCATTCCTATCGGGATTTACCGAAGCTATATAACCAATGGAGTAATGTCGTTCGTTGGGAGAAAACAACGCGCCCATTTCTTCGTTCATTAGAGTTTTTATGGCAAGAAGGACATACATGTCATGCAACAAATCAAGATGCTGCAGCAGAAACAGACCAAATGCTAAATCTCTATGCAGACGTCTGTGAAAAATATTTAGCGATGCCAGTAGTTCGTGGAAAGAAAACAGATAAAGAAAAATTTGCGGGTGCGAAATATACATTAACGATTGAAAGCTTAATGCATGACGGAAAAGCATTACAAGCAGGAACATCGCATCATTTGGGCACAGGATTTGCTGAATCATTTAATATTCGTTATACAGATGAACAAGGTGAATCACAGCCTGTACATCAAACATCTTGGGGAATCACTACACGATTAATTGGGGCACTTATCATGGTGCATGGGGATAATCGAGGATTAGTTATTCCGCCGAAAATTGCACCAACACAAGTAATGATAATTCCTGTTGCGCAGCATAAAGAGGGTGTCTTAGACAAGGCTTATGCGATAAAAGATCGATTAACAAACGTAGCTCGCGTAGATATTGATGCAAGTGATAAAATGCCTGGATGGAAGTTTAATGAATATGAAATGAAAGGTATTCCATTACGAGTGGAAATCGGACCGAAAGATATCGTGAAAGGCCAAGCGGTGATCGTTCGTCGTGATACAAGTGAGAAATATTTTGTAGCGCTGGATACATTAGAGAATACCGTGAAAGAACTACTTGAACAGATCCAAAAAAATTTATTAGAAAAAGCGCGCAATCATCGTAATCAAAAAACATCCATTGCAACAAACATGGAAGAGTTTAAGGCAGTATTAGAAACGAATCCAGGATTTATTCAAGCAATGTGGTGTGGCGACCAAGCATGTGAAGATAAAATAAAGGGAGAAACAACTGCTACCTCTCGTTGTATTCCGTTTGAGCAGAAAAATGTGAGTGATAGTTGTGTTTGTTGTGGAAAGCCAGCAACAGAAATGGTGTATTGGGCTAAGGCTTACTAAAAATAGTGTGCAATAAAAAAGGGATTATACCATAGGCTTGATGAATTAATGAAGCCTAGGTATAATCCTTTTTTATGCTAATGCCGCTTGAATATCTGCTTCTATTTCTTCAGGTTTTGTCTTTGGGGCATAGCGTTTTAATACATTTCCTTCTTTGTCGATAAGAAATTTAGTGAAATTCCATTTTACTTGATCGGTGAGAACGCCAGGAGCTTCTTTTGTAAGAAATTGAAATAATGGATGTGCGTTTTTTCCATTGACATCAATTTTACTAAACATCGGAAAAGTAACACCATAGTTTAGCTGGCAGAAAGAACTGATTTCGTCATCTGAACCAGGTTCTTGGTTCATGAATTGATTACTCGGAAAGCCGAGAACTTCAAAGCCATCTTGTTGGTATTTATCATAAAGTTGTTGTAATCCTTCATATTGAGGGGTGAAGCCACACTTACTAGCTGTATTAACAATTAACAGTACATTTCCTTGATAATCTGCTAAAGTTTTATCCTCACCAGAAATCGTTTTAACTTCATAATTATAAACAGTCACTATTTAAAATCTCCCTCCGTCTATGTTACTAACAAGATAGCAGTACGGGTATTTAATGTCAAAGTAAAAGGCTTGTATCATCATGTTAAAATACATGCGTTTTTTGATTTATGATCACTATTTTTTAAAAAAACCAAAAAGTTATTTGTTCTAAGTTACCGTGTTTGGTATTTTTTGAACTATACGGTAACTTAAAATCGTTTTAAGTACTCGGAATAACAATTAATCTCCTTGAACGGTAACTTAAACGCGTCTTAGGTTACCGAAATTAGCAATAACTCCATGAAACGGTAACTTAAAACCGTTTTAAGTTACCGATAACGTGCATAATCATCTCGGACGGTAACTTAGAAGCATTTTAAGTTACCGTTATAGCCTCTAATGGCCGTAAACGGTAACTTAGGTCTGCTAGTTGTACAAAAAAGCCGCTACGTAATGCAGCGACTTATCTAATGATCAAATTTATATAGCTGTTGAAACATTATCTTCTTCTTCGATTTGTTGCAATCTTGCTTGGATGTCTGCATCTGTTAGACCGTGTTCTTTCACATACATATTTCTTGGAGATACACGACAATCATGTGTGCAGCCACGCATGTATTTATGTTCATTTTCTTCTGAACATAAAATTTGTTTGTTACATTCAGGATTAGCGCAATTCACGTAACGTTCGCATGGTTTTCCGTCAAAATAATCTTTCCCTACGATGACATGTTCCTTGCGATTGATTGGTACGCTAATACGCTCATCAAACACATACATTTGTCCATCCCAAAGTTCGCCTTGCACTTCAGGATCTTTACCGTACGTAGCAATACCTCCGTGTAGTTGGTTTACATCTTCAAATCCTTGTTCAACTAACCAACCAGAGAATTTTTCACAACGTATGCCACCAGTGCAGTACGTTAAGATTTTTTTATCTTCAAATTGCTCTTTGTTCTGTTCAATCCATTCTGGTAATTCACGGAATGTATGAATATCTGGACGAATCGCGCCACGGAAATGACCTAAATCATATTCGTAGTCGTTTCTCGCATCAATAACAACAGTGTTTTCATCACGCATTGCTTCATAAAATTCTGTAGGTGTTAAATAATTACCAGTCGTCTCTTTAGGATTAATATCATCTTCTAATCGAAGGGTTACTAATTCTGGACGAGGGCGAACGTGCATTTTTTTAAAAGCGTGTCCATCTGCTTCATCTACTTTAAACATCATGTCAGCAAAACGTGGATCATTGTGCATTGCTTCCATATATTTATTCGTCGCTTCAACTGTACCAGAAACTGTACCATTCATTCCTTCTTCAGCTACAAGAATACGACCTTTTAATCCTAACTCATTACAAAAAGCTAGATGCTCTTTCGCATAGCCTTCTGGATCTTCCATGTGTACATAATTGTAATACAGTAATACTTGATACTTTTCCATTTTGGTATACCACCTATTCATTCGTATTTGCAAGATACGCGTGTAGGGGTGCAAATATTTTGCATGTCTCTTGCAAACAAATATTATACAAAAAAACAATCGTTTTAGCAACTTAATGGTATATAAACTATAAAAATGGAATAAAGCTATAATTTTTAAGTATTCTTTCCAGCCTAGACGGTTGATTTTCTAAGAAAAAAATAGTACATTTGTATTGTGAAAGCAATTGGAAGTAGTATAATTCTTTACGGTCTCTTCACAATAAGGGTGTAAAGGTAATACTATGCATTCCATTACTTTTGTAGTTTTATTGTAAGGAGGTCGATGAGCATGACAGGAACAGTAAAATGGTTTAATGCAGATAAAGGTTTCGGATTCATCGAACGTGAAGACGGTGACGATGTATTCGTACACTTTTCAGCAATTCAAGCTGAAGGTTTCAAAACGTTAAACGAAGGTCAAACAGTTGAATTCGAAATTGTCGAAGGCGACCGCGGACCACAAGCGGCTAACGTTGTAGCTCAATAAGCTTAAACAAACTTCAAAAGGTGCATCTCTTGTAATTAGAGATGCACCTTTTTTTCATTGTGATAAAATTGATGTTAGAGAAGCTTTTGTTTAGAGGAGAGATAGCATGAATGAACGCGATGAACAAGTAATTAAATATTATCAAGAGCAAGAAAGAGAAATGATTTTACTATTTGCACAGTGGTGTATCAATCATAAATTAGATCCAAAAGCAGTTTATCAAGAAGCATATCCGATGCAGCCGATAAACGAACTATTAGAAGAAGTTTTAGAAGATACTGTCGATGCAAATGAATCAGATATCATTGACCATGAATTACTTTTGCAAGTGCTACAAGTATTTGGTAATGATGACTTAGCATTTGTTGTAGCTGAGTATAGTCAAAAAATGAAGAAGTAAATAAACAAATGGAAGGTATAGTATAAAAGGGGAAACGAAATGAACTGGACCATAAAAACGTTTGGACAATTAACAAGTAAGCAGTTATATAAAATACTACAAGCGCGTGTCGATGTCTTTGTAGTGGAACAGAATTGTCCATATCGAGAAATCGATGATATTGATCAAGAATCAATTCATTTTTTTATAGAAGAACAAGATAAAATTGTTGCTTATGCACGAATTATACCAAAAGGTTTATTGTATGATAGTGCTTCAATTGGACGTATTTTAGTACATAAAGATTATCGCAAGCATGGATATGGTCGTAAGCTACTTCAAGCATGTATTGATTGGGTTGAAGAGAATTGGAATGAGAAGGATATCATTTTACATGCGCAAGTATATTTACGTGAATTTTATCGTTCATTTGGTTTTGCAGAAATAACGGAATCCTATTTAGAAGACGGTATTCCGCATGTAGAAATGCTTCGTAGTACACTTGTTTCCAATAAAAAATCTGTTGAAAGCTAATCGCATTGGTTATACTAATCATGCCTCAAAAATTGAATGAGGGAGGCAGGATCAATGTTAACAAATCAACAGATTGATTTATTTAAAAAACAGTTAATACAGCAAAAGCAAGAAACCGAGGCTCATTTAGCTGATCATTATGGTATAACAATTGCGCAAGTGAATGAATCGGTTGGGGAGTTATCAAATTATGATAATCACCCAGGTGATACAGGCACAGAATTATTTGAAAGAGAAAAAGACATTGCCTTAAACAAGCATAGTGAAACAGAATTAGCAGCAATCAATCAGGCCCTAGAAGCAATTGAGCAAGGAACGTATGGTCAATGTTCCGTCTGCCATATCGACATACCGATAGAACGGCTAGAAGTATTACCAACCACGTTGTACTGTGTCAATCATACAAATGAACAAACGGTTGAGCGCACGCGTCCAGTGGAAGAAGATATTCTTGATAGCGATATCAGTAGAGATGATGAAGATGATACCACCATGTTTGATGCAGAAGATGCGTGGCAACGTGTAAGCATTTACGGATCATCTGAAACTCCATCAGACTTTTATAATACAGAAAAAACATATCAAGATATGTTTTTTGATTCTGATGAGCAAGTTGGAAGTGTAGAGGAATTAGAAGGATTTTTATTAAGTGACAGTGAAGGAAAATTTATCGGTGTGAATGAACAACACGAACACTATGAAGATTATTTAGACGATCAAGATGTGAATTCAATACTATATGATTGAAAAAACGAAGTAAGAGTTTCCTTTTGGATACTCTTGCTTCTTACGTTTGAAACGTTTTAACATGGAAGTACGTACATAAACATAAGGAATCAAAAGGAGGAATAAAACATGAATGAAGCTCAAGGGTGTGTCAAGTGTGGTAGTATGGATGCTGCGCAAAAAGAAGTAGCGATGTCAGGAACAGGTTTATCGAAAATGTTTGATGTACAGCATAATCAATTTCTTGTTGTATACTGTCAAAACTGTGGTTACTCGGAATTTTACAATAAAGAAAGTTCAGCAGGAAGCAATATTTTTGATTTATTTTTCGGTTAATATATTTAATAATGAAACGGCACTGCAAAGAGATATCTGCAGTGCCGTTTATCTATATAAAATTCTATTTGGAATAGAAAGAAGGTCTATCCCAAATAGAATGTTTTATTGATTAGATGTATGAAGCTACACGTCATCTGAAATATAGTTATCTTCTTTTTTTAAAAAATTCCATAGTGGAGAAAACGCTCCACTATGAAAATGAATCTTTATTGCTGTGTTGTTTCTTCTTGTTGCTTCGTTAAGGTAAGAGTTGTTTCTTGTTTCTCCCCGTTACGATAATAAGTTAAATTAACCTCATCACCAATACTGGTTTCGGAATATAAGAATTCTTTTAGATCCATCATGGATGCAATTTCTTTATCGTTAATTTTAGTAATCACGTCGTAACGTTTTAGACCAGCTTGGTTAGCAGCAGATCCTTGTTGTACTTCTGCGATGACAACACCATTTGTTACTTCTTCACTTAGTTGTAGCGTTTCTTTCATGTGACGTTCTGGCACAGTAGAAAGTGCCACTGCGCTAATTCCGATAAATGGTCGTGAAACTTGTCCATTTGTCTCTAATTGTTCAATGACTGGTTTTGCATCATCAATTGGGATAGCAAAGCCAATTCCTTCTACAGCTTGTAATGCGATTTTCATCGAGTTAATGCCAACAACTTCACCATTACTGTTAACTAACGCACCACCGCTATTACCAGGATTAATTGCAGCATCTGTTTGAATTACTTCGGTTGTCCAATCTGCAATACCATCTCCATTTAAATCTACTTCTACGGATCGCTCTAAACCACTAATGATGCCTTTTGTTACAGAGCCTGCAAATTCTGTTCCTAATGGATTTCCGATTGCAATTGCTGTTTCTCCAACAACTAAATCAGAAGAAGATCCTAATTTAGCAACCGTATCTACTTTTTCACCATCAATGGTTAATACAGCTAAGTCTGTTAATTCATCTGAGCCTAGTAATTGTGCATCAACACTTTCCCCGTTTGGTAATGTGACCTCTAATGCATTTGCTTCTGCGACTACGTGATGGTTTGTTACTATATAAGCCTTTCCGTCTTCCTTTTTATAAATTACACCCGAACCGTTTCCAGCTTGGGAGGATTCACTCCATAAATCCGCTGTTTGAATGTTAGAAACACCGACAACAGCTTCCCCTACATTAGTTAACTTATCAGAGGTTATGCCACCTTCATTGGTTGATGTTTGAATAACATTACTTGTTTCCGCATTATCCGAATTACCTGCGTCCATTGTTTGGTCAGTATCAATTGGTATAATGCCAGTAAATAATAAAATAAACCCTAAAATAGCGACAGTAATTCCACCTGCCAAACTACTTAAAAACAATGCCCAACGATTTTGTTTCGGTGGCTGTTGATTGGAATAAGTATTCGACTGTAATAATTCCTCTTTTGCTGCGGCTTGTTCATCTACAGTTGTGTGTTCCTCGGTGTTATTATATGGTTGTTCATCTGAATGTTCTTGATTATTGTGATCATCTTGATAACTCATCTGTTCATACCACCTTTCTTTTGCTATGTTGTAACTCTTTCTTGTATAACTTATTATAGATAGTAGGTTTGGCAGGTTTTCGGTACAATTGTGGAAAAAGTATGTAATCTATGCAATTAGGCATTTCATTATTAATATGCGAAAATAAGTGTAATAAGGAGGGGATAACAATGAATTATAGTATTTTTATTGTTGAAGATGATCCCAATATACGTGACATTGTGTCTGCTTATTTAAATAAAGAAGGTTATAAAGTTTCCATGGCAGATAATGCAGAAGACGCGTGGGAATTAACGAGAGAACAAACACCAGATATGTGGATTTTAGATATTATGCTTCCGGGTATGGATGGCTACGAGTTATGCAAAAAAATTAGGCAAAAGAGTGAAGTGCCGATTATCATTATTTCAGCAAAAGATGAAGAAGTAGATAAAATTCTCGGTTTGGAGCTAGGTAGTGATGATTATTTAACAAAACCATTTAGCCCAAGAGAATTAGTTGCTCGTGTAAAACGTTTATTCAAGAGAGTAGATCATTCTATTGTTGTTAATGAACAGCCTACCAATGATACGTATGAATTAGGAGAGTTGAAACTTCACGTAGAAGGTAGAAGAGTTTTTTGGAAAGAACAAGAAGTAGAAGTGACTGCAAAGGAATTTGAAATGCTACACATTTTAATTCGTAACCAAAATCGAGCTTTTGCACGTGATGAATTGCTTTCATTAATTTGGGGAGAAGATTATTTTGGTAGTGATCGCGCCGTTGATGATTTAATTAAACGATTGCGCAAAAAGCTAGACGGATTACCGATTGAAACCGTTTGGGGCTATGGGTATCGGTTGAGCAATGTAAATGAGGCTACCGAATGAAATTACAAACGCAAATAACGATTGCTTTTACAACTTTACTAATTATCATTATGTCGATTGTATCCATTATGATCTATTCTTTGATATTGGACGTATTGATTAAGAATGAACGGGAGCAATTACAGGAAAAAGGCGATATTCTTATTCAATTTTTAATGAGCGAAGTAAATATTAATAATTTTGGGCAATTGTTCGGTGATGAGTCACTACAATTGTTTATTTATGATGGGAATACAGATCAAGTTGTATTAAGTACACTTCCAGAAAATCTAATACAATATTGGATGGAAAATTATGATATTTCCGAGTACGATCAGCCGCTATGGAAGGCAGGGAATGAACGTTTTGTTGTTTCCATTTTGCCTATTTATCCAGATTTGTTGGATCAAGAGCTAGTTCTAGTTACACCATTAGATGATTTACAAGAAGTGCAAAGAGAATTATTTGGTAGGTTAATCCTTGTATTTTTAATCGGTATTGGAATAATTAGTATACTAAGCCACTACTTAACAAAAAGATTGGTCACCCCTTTAACGAAATTGAAATATCAGTTGAAAAAAATCGAAAAAAGAAAATTTGATGACGTACAGCGGGTAAAAGCAAGTGGGGAAATCAAAGAGGTTGAGCAAAGTGTATATGATATGGCGAATGAACTTAATCGTTATATCCAATCACAGCATCACTTCTTCCAAAATGCGAGTCATGAGTTAAAAACACCATTAATGACGATCCAAGGTTATGCAGAGGGAATTCGCGATGGTGTATTCGAAGGTGAAGCATCTGAACGTGGCTTAGAGTTAATCGTTGCAGAGATCAGCCGTTTGAAAAAAATAATTAATGAAATGATTTTACTAGCTAAACTAGATAGTGAAGAAAACATATATAAAGAAGAAACAGTTAAAGTTTCTGATGTAATTATCTCTACTGTTGATCGTGCGTTACCAATCGCTAGTGAAAAACAAGTAGAAGTTACACATGTTGTAGAGAATGATGCAGCTCTATTTGTGGATACAGAGAAATTGCTGCGAGCAATGATGAATATCGTTTCCAATGGTGTAAGGCATGCGAAATCGCACGTAGAAATAAGAGCATTTGTAGAAAATAAGCAAGTGAAAATTACAGTAGAAGATGACGGGGAAGGCATTGATCAAGAAATGATGCCGCAACTTTTTCAACGTTTTATAAAAGGGAAAAATGGAGAAACTGGATTAGGGTTAGCTATTTCACGCGCCATAATTGAAAGATCAAATGGTTCGATCTCTGTGGGTCAATCAAAACTAGGTGGTGCACAGTTTACTATTACATTTCCTTTTCACTAAGTATGTGATTTTATAGGATAATTTTTTGAAAAATAATTGCTAACTCAAAAACTTTGTGATATAATTTTTTAGTTATTGAGTAAATGGAACGTACTAGAAAGAGGAGTTGAAAGAGGGATGCAATTAAGAGAAGATGTTCGTAACATTGCGATTATTGCGCACGTTGACCATGGTAAAACAACATTAGTTGACCAATTGTTACGTGATTCTGGAACATTTCACGAGCATGAACAAGTAGATGAGCGTGCAATGGATTCCGGTGATATAGAAAAAGAACGTGGTATTACAATTTTAGCAAAGAACACAGCAATTAATTACAACGATACACATATTAATATCCTTGATACACCAGGACACGCAGATTTTGGTGGGGAAGTTGAACGAATTATGCGTATGGTTGATGGTGTGTTGCTAGTAGTTGATGCGTATGAAGGCTGTATGCCACAAACACGCTTTGTATTGAAGAAAGCATTAGAACAAAAATTAACACCTGTAGTTGTATTGAATAAAATCGATCGTCCAAATGCTCGCCCGAATGAAGTGATCGATGAAGTACTAGACTTATTTATCGAACTAGGTGCGGATGATACACAGTTAGAATTTCCGGTTGTTTATGCTTCTGCATTAAATGGTACATCTGGAGAAGAACCAGAAGAGCAAGAAGAGTCTATGGAAGCTGTATTCAAAACTATTCTTAGTCATATTCCTGCTCCAGCAGATAATTCACAGGATCCGCTACAATTTCAAGTAACACTACTTGATTATAATGACTACCTTGGTCGTGTAGGAATTGGTCGTATTTTCCGAGGAACAATTAAAGTTGGACAACAAGTAGCTTTGATGAAAAAAGATGGTACGGTTAAAAATTTCCGCGTAACAAAACTATTTGGTTTTATTGGCTTAAAGCGAATTGAAATACAAGAAGCTAAAGCCGGTGATATTATCGCGTTGTCAGGTATGGAAGATATTAACGTTGGTGAGACAGTATGTCCTGTCGATCATCAAGAAGCTTTGCCGATCTTGCGAATTGATGAACCTACACTTCAAATGACGTTTGTAGTAAATAATAGTCCATTTGCAGGTAAAGAAGGAAAGTTTGTTACTTCTAGAAAGATAGAAGAACGATTATTAACACAACTTGAAACAGATGTAAGTTTAAGAGTAGAGCAAACAGAATCTCCTGATGCATGGATTGTTTCTGGACGAGGCGAGTTACACTTATCTATTCTTGTAGAAAATATGCGTCGTGAAGGCTATGAATTACAGCTTTCTAAACCGCAAGTTATTATTAAAGAAATAGATGGAGTACAGTGTGAGCCTGTCGAGCGTGTACAGGTAGACGTTCCTGAAGAACATACGGGTGCGGTAATGGAATCATTAGGTTCACGTAAAGGTGAAATGCTTGATATGGTCAACCAAGGAAATGGACAAGTACGTATGGAGTTCCATATTCCGTCACGTGGTTTGATTGGTTACTCTACAGAGTTTATGACTCAGACTAGAGGATATGGAATTATCAATCATACGTTTGATTCGTATAAACCGATGGTGAAGGGAGCTGTCGGAGGTCGACGTCAAGGCGTATTAGTGGCATTGGAAAATGGTAAAGCATCAACTTACGGTATTATGGGCTTAGAAGATCGTGGTACAATTTTTGTTGAGCCTGGTACAGAAGTTTATGCAGGAATGATTGTTGGCGAACACAACAGAGAAAATGATCTTACTGTAAACATTACAAAAGAAAAGCATTTAACTAACGTGCGTTCAGCAAACAAAGATCAAACTTCTACGATTCGTAAGACGAGAACATTAACCCTTGAAGAAGCGATTGAATATTTAGATGACGATGAATATTGTGAAGTAACACCAGAATCGATTCGTTTACGTAAAAAGATATTAAACAAAAACGAACGTGAAAAAGCAGCAAAAAAGAAAAAATAATTTGATATTAAAGAAGAAGTCAGTGAATTTATTCACTGACTTTTTTTGTTCTTAACAAACTGTTAATTGCTTTTAACGAAAATAAATAATAGCGATATGGACCGAATAAATACCAAAAAGATAATTTAAGGATAATAATTTGGTCAAAATAATTGTAAAATAACCAAAAAATTAAGAGAGTATTAAAAATGTGGTTAAAATCAGAATCAGTGATCATTTTTTTAAAGACCAGTAAAATAATAGCTCTACACCTTATTTGAAAATTTAGCAGAAATGATTGACAGAAAATACGTTAGCGCATAGAATATTGGAGTAGGGTTAGTTTTTTGCCCTTGAGCAAAACTTTGATATTAAAACAATAATATAATTTTATAAAAAAGGAGTTAGAGAGAATGATTCAATCGCTTGCAGATTTAAATCCAATTCTTTTAGCGTTATTGGCAACGTTGTTTACGTGGGGATGTACTGCACTTGGCGCGTCTTTTGTTTTTTCAACAAAAAAAGCAAATCCACTTGTGTTTGATAGTATGCTTGCATTTGCTGGTGGTGTCATGATCGCAGCTAGTTTTTGGTCGTTATTAGCACCGGGAATTGAAATGGCTGAAGCACAAGGTGTACCAGCATATCTTCCGGCAGCAGTTGGTTTCTTGTTAGGTGGACTATTTTTGCTGTTAGTAGATAAAATCTTACCGATGATTAATGATGAGCTATATTTCAAAGAGATTGCTGATCGAAAAGCCAAGCACCGCACAGCTATGTTAATTTTTTCTATTACTATGCACAATATCCCTGAAGGTTTAGCAGTCGGTGTTGCATTTGGTGCATTAGCTTCCGACTTCTCAACAACTTCTCTAGCTGGCGCCGTAGCATTAGCGTTAGGGATAGGGATACAAAATATTCCGGAAGGTACGGCTGTATCTATTCCTTTACGTAGAGAAGGAATGAGTGCGAAGAAAAGCTTTTTCTATGGTCAGTTCTCAGGAATGGTTGAGCCGATTTCTGCGGTTATCGGAGCGGTAGCGGTGATATTTATTGAACCATTATTACCTTATGCATTAAGCTTTGCTGCTGGTGCAATGATTTTTGTAGTGGCAAAAGAGGTAATACCAGGGTCGCAAGAAAGAGGCCATATTCAATTAACAACGATGAGTTTAATGGTAGGCTTTGTTGTTATGATGATCTTAGATGTTGCTCTTGGATAAAAAGTAAAAGTCCCATTCAATTGAAGTTCATGATGTGACCCCAAAAGTTAGATTTTCACTCTAACTTTTGGGGTGCAGTACATCAACTTGAATAGGACTTTTTTTTATATTTCTCGACGCATTGCTTTTAGTATATCAATCTTTGTTGCCTTTTTAGCTGGTCTTGAGCCAGAGATGACGGTGACAACTAAGCAAATAACAACAGCAATAATAACTAATGTTACCGGTATCGCTGAGAACTTAAACCCTTCAGGCAACTCTTCTTGGAAAGCTGCTTCGATTACTAATGGAACAACAAAATTCACAAATAAGCTAATCAGATAAGCGATAATTGTTCCTATGGCGGCTCCAAGAAGGCCAATAAAGCTGCTCTCTAATGAAAATATCCGTTTAATTACTTTAGGGTTAGCGCCGATTGCTTTCATAATGCCAATGTCAGGTGCGCGTTCTGTTACGGCCATCGTCATGGTATTGTATATTCCAATCGAGGCAATTAATATTGCAATTGTACCTATAAAAATGAGACCGGCCTTCGCGATTGTAAACATCATATTTAATTGACTTAGCGAACTGGCTGCTGAGTAAACAAGGTAATGCTTTTCCTCTAATTTTTCAGTTAATGTTTGTACTTGTTCAAGGGAATAAGAATGAACGGTTACATTGGAGTAATTATTATCCTTATCTTGTAACTGATTATCTACAGGCACAGTTAGCTGTCCATTTGGGGTTTTTGTATATTGTTCTATCTCATGTAATAATGATTCCGATATTCTTACTTCCGTATCCATCATCCACTCACGAGTTGGTTTCTCAATAATACCAGCAATGGTTACTGGGATATCTTTCGTTTCTTCTGCTCCATCTTCATTCATTCGTGTAATTGTCATTGAAAATGTTTGTCCAATAATTTCTTTTTTGTATTGATAAGCTTCTTTTAACTCGCCTTTTTCGTTATATAACTTCTCATTTTGTTTTTCATCTGAAGGAAATAATTGAGTAGCAAAATGATATCCAACGAGAACTTCATTTTTTTCAGATGGAAAAGTTCCGTCTTTTAAGGGAATCCCTACGTCTTGCTCTGCTTTAAAGTCTACCGCCATAGCGCCAGTGTCTAATTGATAATTATCGATAGAAAAAGTAGTTGTCTGCTCTATATACGACTGAAATGTAACTGATTTGACATTGTCAAATTTTCTAAGATCCTTTATATCTTTTTCGGTAATCGGTTGGTACTTGTCTCCTTTTTCTATGCCTTGTACACTAATTTCATTAATTGTGTCTTGTTGCAAGATGTCTTTCACAAATGTTTGGTGAAGACCGAATGGAACAGAAGCAATAACGATTAGAAAGGCACACCCCATTGCAGTTGCTAATACCGTCATAAATACGCGCATTTTGTTTTTCTTCATATTTTGTTTTACAAAACGAAACTGATCCTTCATTCTCATTGGGATACACTTCCTTCCATTATCCTGCCATCTCGAATTTCTATGACTCGGTTGCCAATGCTAGCTACTTCTTCGTCATGTGTGATAATTAAAAAAGTTATTCCCAATTCTTGATTTAGTTGTTGAATGAACCCTAATAGGTCAGCTTCTGTTTCGCTATCTAAGCTTCCGGTTGGCTCATCTGCTAGAATAATCGGAGGGTTTAATACTAGGGCTCTAGCGATACTAACGCGTTGTTGCTGCCCCCCTGATAATTCACTTGGATAATGTGTGTGATAATTTAGCAGACCTACTCTTTCTAAAGTTTCTCGCGTAATTTCTGCTCTTTTTACTTCATCAATCCCTTTTAAAATCAATGGCAGTTCAACATTTTGATAAGCAGTCATACTAGGGATCAATTGAAAGTTTTGAAAAATAAATCCAATATGATTTAGGCGAAAATCCGCAAAATCCGCTTCGTTTAGTTTTGTTACTTCTTTTTGATTAATCCAAACGTGTCCTTTACTTGGACGCATAAACCCGCCGATTAAATTTAATAGTGTCGATTTTCCTGATCCGCTTTTTCCTACAATTGTTACAATCTCTTTCTGATGTATCGAAAGTGATACATCATGAAGTACTGGGATCGTTGTTTTATCACCTTTCTTACCTAATTCAAAATAATGAGATAGATCTTTGATTTGTATCATTTTTTCCTCCTGCTTTTTGTTCTTAATAATAAAGACGAAGAAAGGAGAGAAAAAATCTCATCTTTTTGCAAAATAAAATAATAAAAAAACTAGGTAGCGAAAAGGCTACCTAGTTTATAAATAACTATGATTAGTTATCGCGGCGAATTTCGTCTAGTTTTTCCTTGCGAAAGCCACCAGCGATATCCGCTTGTTTAAATGCACGATTATAACTTACTTCTTGTGCATCAGATAATTCTACACCGGTTTTTTTGGTTGGTTGATATTGTTGCTTGCGTGCCATATGTTAAATACATCCTTTCATAATTTTGATTGGTTGTGTATGGCTATAAATTATTTATTCCCGGTGAGCTATCGTATTAAACATGCTATATTTTATTTTTTCACCCCATAATGTTATATCCACCATCAACGTGTAATACTTCTCCCGTTATACCGCTAGAAAGAGGACTTAACAACATTAAAGTCGCTTTTCCTACTTCTTCTTGTGTTACATTTCGTTTTAATGGTGCTTTTTCTTTTGTATCTTTAAGCATTTTCTTAATGGTTGGTACACCTTGAGAGGCTAATGTTCTAATTGGACCAGCAGAAATCGCATTAATACGAATATTATCTGGTCCTAAATCAAGTGCTAAATGCTTACAAGTGGATTCCAACGCTGCTTTCGCTACACCCATAACTTTATAACCATCAAGGACACGTTCAGCCCCTAATGCACTCATCGTTACAATCGATGCTCCGGTGTTTAAATAAGGACGTGCTTCTCTAGCAACTGCAATTAATGAGTAAGCACTTGTGTCTTGAGCAAAAGCATAACCATTTCTCGTTGTTTCAATAAAGTCATTTTGCAGGTCTTCTCCATGAGCAAAAGCAATGGCGTGAACAATACCATCAAATGTCCCTATTTTTTGATTAAGGCTTGAAAAAGCTTGTTTAATACTCTCATCTTCATTTACATCACAGGGAACTACCGTTGCATCAGTCATTCCTTCTTGTTCTAACAGGTTTGAAAGTTTTTGATAAGAGCGTTCTTTTCGATAAGTAAAAGCAAGTTTAGCTCCAGCTTGGTGTAACACTTTTGCTACTCCCCAAGCTAAGCTACGTTCGTTTGCTACGCCCATAATTAAAATGGATTTGTTTTTTAATTGTATTAAATCATTCATCATGTATTCTCCTTACTTAAATTGATCGATTAATTGTTCTAACTGCATAAATAATGCTGGTGTAGAAGTCGAAGAGAGGTTTGTCTTTAGACTTTTATAAATCTCTTGGTAATACCATTGTTGATCTTCTTTACTACTGTTAAAGTGTTTCCAAATATCAACACCTAATGCTTGTTCATTTTCTATGATGGAACGAAGATTGTCAATCTTATCTGCGCATACAACAAGTCTAGCTTCTAGTGGTGCTTCTACTAGGTGTTTAATCGTATGTTTTTTTCTTTCTACCCAAGGTTTGGTTTTATCTGGTTCGGTAGCAACGGATACCAGTTGTGCAATTTGATGACCGAATAGATTAGATATTTCTCCAATAGTGCCATCTGTGTCTTCAACTACATCATGTAATAACCCTGCTATGACTATGTCATCATCATATCCTTCTTCCTTCAAAAGCATAGCTACACGATAAGGATGTACGATGTATGGTGCGCCATCTACTTTTCTTACCTGTCCTTCGTGTTTCTTTGTTGCATATGTGATCGCTCGGGCCAATTTATCAGCTAACATTAGAATCACCTCATCTTTTCTATTATAATTATAACTTGAATGATTTGTATTAATAAAGTAATCGTTTCATAATCGACTATCTTTTCCATAGTGAAATTGATAAAATATGAGCGACAGATACTATTTTTTAAAAAAAGAATGGGCAAAGGTGGGCGTAATGATGCAAATAGAAGTAATTGTTCAAAATGCAGAAGAAGCAAAAGAAGCAGAATTATTAGGTGCTGATCGCTTGGAATTAGTATCAGCAATAAGTGAAGGTGGATTAACTCCAAGCTACGGTACAATTAAGCAAGTGTTGCAACAAGTAAATATTCCAGTGCAAGTAATGATACGTCCACATAGTCATCATTTTTATTATGATGAGGCCGATTTATCTATTATTATAGAAGACGTAAAAAATGTAATGAACCTAGGTGGAAATCGAATTGTTTTCGGTGCGTTAAATCGAGACAATACAATCAATCAACAAGCATTAGATAAATTAGTCGAGTCTTCACCAGAATTGAATATTACTTTCCATCGAGCATTTGATGAAGTAGCATCTCAAAAGGATGCTTATCATATATTGGTACGATATGCTGACCAAGTAAAAAGAATCCTAACGTCAGGCGGAGCAGCGACGTGTAAACAAGGTAAGGCCGAATTAAACGGATTAGTGAAACTAGCGAGTGAACTAAATGGCCCTGAGATCTTAGCTGGAAGTGGATTAGATGTTACAAATATTGCTGATCTACACGCTAATATTGGTGCATCACAATATCATTTTGGTAAAGCGGTACGCATCGACAATTCTTTTGCAAAAGGGTTTGATTATGACGTTTTTAATAAAGTAAAAGATATCTTAAAAGGATAGTATCTGCAAACAACGAATTACTTGCTACTTATTCCAGCGATGTAGAAAATATACTTGATCAAGGTGGTAAGTGAAATGAAAAAGCAATTTTTGATTTGTACATTAATCAGTTTATTGGCTGTCATACTACTTTCCTGCCAAAACAATGAAGCGGAATATCAAGTCGATGATCATACCAAACGCGGGAAGTCTAATCTTGAGCTAAAAGATGAGCTATTGAAAAAACAAAAAATTCAACTTGCCGCAGTTGGAGATCTATTAATTCATGATCGAGTTTATAATGATGCAAAAACCTCAGGTGGTTATGATTTTATACCGATGCTTGAAAATGTTGAGCCTTATTTAACCCGACCAACCATCACAACAGCGAATCAAGAAACAATGATTGGCGGGACTGAAATTGGTTTATCTTCTTATCCAAGCTTCAATAGCCCAGTAGAAGTTGGCGATGCATTAAAGGAAATTGGTGTTGATATTGTATCGCTTGCAAATAATCATACGTTAGATCGTGGTGAACAAGCCATTAAACGAGCTATTTCGCATTGGAATAAAATTAATATGCCATATGTTGGAGCTTATCAAAGCCAAGCGGATAGTGAAAAGATTAGAGTAATAAAGACGGAAGAAGATATTTCTTTATCTTTTTTAAGTTATACGTATGGAACAAATGGAATACCAACACCGAATGGCAAAGAATATCTTGTTAATCGCATTAATCGTAAAAAGCTTGCAGAAGATGTGCAAGAAGCGGATAAAATATCAGATGTTATTGTCTTGCAACTACACTTTGGAAACGAGTATGAACGAATGCCAAGCCAGTCTCAAAAGGAGCTTGTTCAGTATATTGCTGATTTAGGAGTTGATGTTATTTTCGGACATCATCCACATGTGTTACAACCGGTAGAATGGGTGGAGGGCGCTAATGGAAATCGCACGTTTGTTGCTTATTCATTAGGGAACTTTCTATCTGGTCAAGATGCTTTTTATCGTCGAATTGGTGGCATGGTTCAATTAACTATTGAGAAAAAGCAAAATGAAAATGAAGAAGCAATAATTGAGCTTACGGAACCAAAATTTTTGCCTACATTTGTTGATCTTGATATAGATTCTACTTCCGATTATTCCGTTGTTCCAATGTATAAATTAACTGATGAACTACTTAGAGATCATCAACAACACTATCAAGAAATAAAACAACATCTATCACAATGGATGCCCGAGCTATCATTTATAGAGGATTAATAGAGAAAAGATGCATGTGCAAACTTATATAGTAATAAGTTTTTCACATGCATCTTTTTTATGAAGAATCCTACTCGTTGTTTATTTTACTTGCAACGGTTTTAGTTGGACATCGATTTCTTCTTCTTTATAGTCACCCTGTATTAAAGCACAAGCGGTGTAAGCACCTTCGATAAATGCTGCATCAACAATTTTAATGTTTTTATCTGACATCTCACTAACCATATCCAAAGTCATTTTCGCACTACCTAAATCATAGAAACAATAGATTGTTTCTGCTGTTTGTTGATTAACAGCTGCTTCAATCTTTTCATAACTCGAACCAACTTCACCGTCATCTGTTCCACCAGCATAAGTAATGGAAACATCAGGAGCGCTTTCCTTTAATAATTGATAGGCTCCTTCAGCAATTTTATCTACATGTGAAGCAATGACAACGCCTAAGCTCATTTAAGTACCTCCTCAACAAGTGCTGTAAACAAGTAACCACTTGAAACAGCTCCAGGGTCTAATGCACCGATAGAACGTTCACCTACATAGGAGGCGCGCCCTTTTTTAGCTTGTAAAGGTTTCGTATCCTCGACCGCTTGATCAATGGTATCGTTTGAGAAGGTACCGTTCGTTAATGCTTCTGCGACTGGTGCCCATGCATCAACCATTGTTTTATCTTTAAGCTCTGCTTTCCCTCGCTGTTTAATTCCTTCTAGTCCAGCTTGAATGAGTTCAGGCAATTCTGTTGTTTCTTTAGCTGTTTTAGCCATCTGCATAAAAGCCGATCCATAGAGTGGGCCAGAAGCGCCGCCAACTTTACTGATTAACGCCATTGCTGTTGTCTTTAACACTTCTTCTGTTGTGGGATCTTCTAATTCATTGAGCTTTTCTTTAACGGCTTGAACACCACGGTACATATTTGATCCATGATCTCCATCTCCAATCGCTTGATCTAGATCACTAAGATATGCTTTGTTTTTTTCAATTTTTTCTTGAAAACATAAGATCCATCGTTGCGCTTGCTCTCCTGTTAATTCCATCTAACTTCCTCCTTTACCAGCTGACAACATGAACAGGTGCGTTAAGTGCATCAAGTCTAGAGCTGTCTTCTAAATCGATCAATGTTAATGATAGTCCTGCCATATCAATGGATGTCATGAAGTTTCCTACTTTTTTAAAAACGACTTCAACATTGTGGTTCTTCAATTCATTCACTACATCTTGATAAAATACATATAGTTCCATTAACGGAGTTGCACCTAAGCCATTAACAAGCAAGCCGATCTTCTTTGTTTCGTTTAAGTTATATTCTTTTACTAATTTTTCAACTAGTTCTTTGGAAATTTCACGGCTGGACTTTAACTGCTCTCGTCGATAACCCGGTTCACCATGAATTCCAACACCATATTCCATTTCGTCTTCATCTAATGTAAAGCCTGGTTTACCAACTTCGGGTACTGTTGCACCAGATAAAGCAACTCCTAATGTGTGAATGTCTTGAACAAGTGCATCGCCTATTTGTTTCAATTCCTGCAGTGTATGTCCATCACGTGCCAACTTACCTAATATCTTATGAACGAGTACGGTGCCAGCTACTCCTCGCTTACCAGCTGTATGCGTACTATTTTCCACTGCGATATCATCATCCACAAGAACAGAGTCAACTTCGATACCTTCCATTTCTGCAAGTTCTTTTGCCATATCGAAGTTCATGACGTCTCCGGTATAATTTTTAACAATCAGTAACACACCTTGTCCAGTGTCACTTGCTTTAATTGCTTCAAGAACCTGATCAGGTGTAGGTGAAGTAAACATTTCCCCAAGAACTGCTGAACGTAGCATGCCATCTCCTACAAATCCAGCATGGGCAGGCTCATGACCACTTCCACCACCAGAAACAAGTCCGACTGTTTGTGGTTTATCCTTTGCAACTACGACGTTTGTGTTGTCTATTGCTTCAATTAAATCATCGTGCGCCAATAGCATTCCCTTAAGCATATCTCCTACAACTTGACTTGCATCATTGATAATTTTCTTCATCTTCCTACCTCCTAGTAGTGTTATTGATTGTTACCGTGTAATCAGAAGTTTTACTCTATACCCCTTATTATAAAATGTAAACGCTTTAAAATAAACGGACAAAACCTTGATTTTGTCAAAAGGAGTGGAGTAATAACTTTATGAATTATATACTTTCCGATAAACTAGAAGTAGGGTGATGAAGATGACAACTTCAATTATTACACAAAAAATGATTGGACAAGCTTTAAAAGATTTAATGGAAAAGAAATCATTTCAAAAAATATCCGTGTCAGACATAATGAGACAATGTGATATGCGCCGCCAAACGTTTTATTATCACTTCCAAGACAAATATGAGCTTTTAGTTTGGATATATCAGTCAGATACAAAGGAACAGATTGCTGACTTTTTGGATTATGAACGTTGGGATACAATTCTATATCAGTTATTTATTTATTTTAATGATCACCAACTTTTCTATAAAAACGCACTATCAGTCACAGAACAGAATGACTTTAATAATTACCTTTTTCGTGAACTTCATGTGTTGTTTAAACAAATGGTTCGTGATTTAACCCCTATGAAATCAAGCGAGCAAAGTGATTATATGGCAAGGTTTTATTCCTATGGTTTTGTAGGGATTATTAAAGACTGGATTGAATCAGGTTGTAAGCATTCACCAGAAATGATGCGTGATGTTGTTTATCAAATGTTTGATCACCAACTTGGTTTGTCGAAGAAAGAGAGTGAGTATGACAGATGAAACATATAATTAATGATAAAAAAATAGCGATAGAAGCAATGCTACATAGTTATCAGTTCGAACATCAAGGTCGCTTATCAATTGATCTAAAGGATCACATTATTTATTACAAAAAGGATAGTGGTGTCAGTTTAATTTCCGGTGGTGGCAGTGGTCATGAGCCTGCCCATTTTGGTTATGTAGGAAAAGGTATGCTAACAGCAAGTGTTAATGGTGCATTGTTCACCCCGCCATATCCAGATCGGATTATGCGCGCAGTTGAATTGACTGACAATGGTGATGGTGTTCTTTTTATCGTTAAAAACTTTGCAAGTGATGTTGAAATGTTTACAGAAGCAAAGAAACGGGCTGAAGCAAGTGGCCACAAGGTAGAAATGGTGATTGTTTGCGATGATGTCTCAGTTGAGAATAAAGACACCTATTCAAAAAGGAAGCGAGGAGTTGCAGGGACAGTCCTTGCACACAAAATATTAGGGTACTTCAGCCAAATTGGTAAAAGTTTAACTGAACTAAAAGTTATTGCTGATGAATTTATCCCTCACCTTTATACATTGGGTGTTGCATTATCATCTGCAGAATTACCAAATACAGATCGATTCTTTTCGTTAGGAGAAAATGAAGTATACTATGGTATAGGTATTCATGGTGAAAAAGGCTATCGTAAGGAATCATTCGAATCATCCGAACAACTTGCGATAGAGCTATATAATAAACTGAAAAAGTTACATCAATTTAAACAAGGTGAACATTACGCTTTTCTTATAAATGGATTAGGTGCAACGCCGCTACTTGAGCAATATGTTTTCACTCATGATATTCAGCGATTAGCTGTACTTGATAAAATAAACATCGACTTTATTAAAACAGGTACACAATTATCATCATATAACATGCAAGGAATTTCGTTGACCTGCTTAAAGCTTACGGATCCATTGTTTGAGATTGCATTGCAGGCAGATGTTGACGCTAGTCACTGGTAGGAGGGATAGTTAATGAAAACAACTTATATAAAAACAGAAGATGACAGCGAACTATTTTTTTATAGCTATACGAGTGAGAGAACGCCTAAACTAATATTGCAGTTCGCGCATGGTATGGGTGAACACGCAGGGCGTTATCACGAGTTTTTTCAATATTTACTGGATCGCGACATTTTTGTCTTTGCGAACGATCACCGTGGACATGGGAAAACAGCACGAAAAAATGGTGTGCTTGGTCACTATGATGATAACAATGGATTTGAGAAAGCTGTACAGGATTTGAAAATGATCCATGACGACATTCATATGCGTTACGCTGACATTCCGCACGTTATCATGGGTCACTCCATGGGATCATTTTTAGTCAGGCGATTTATCGAACATTATCCAGATGCAAAAGAAGCAGTTATTTTATCAGGAACAGGTTATCATCAAGGGATGTTAGGTAAAGTCGGACGTTTTCTTAGTTCAATCGAAACAAGGGTGTTTGGTGCAACCCATAGAAGTAAATTGTTAGATCGTTTCAGTTTTGGGCAATATCAGCGCCATTTTAAAAATCGAGGTAGCTGGTTATCCCGTGATGAGGAGATCGTGGCTGCTTATCGGGAGGACCCACTAAGCGGCTATGTTGCAACAAGTCAATTTTATTATGACCTACTGACTGGAATAGAGACACTTCATAAGAAACAAGAGCTAAGAAAAGTAAATAAGCATGCGCCAATCCTAGTTATTAGTGGGGAAGAGGATCCGGTTGGTGGCTTTTCAAAAGGTGTTAAACGCGTCGTCGATGAGTATAAGCAGATTGGTGTGACAACTGTCGATGTCATTCTATATCCTGAGGGACGTCACGAGATGTTGTTTGAAACGAATCGTGCAGAAGTAACGGAAGATGTTTATCAATGGTTAATATCTACCTTACATTAATCTCAGAATTAGAATAAAAGCTACCAAATTCTAATAGTATTAAAGAAAATAGAATGTATTTTTTATATGTTTTTGCTATAATGCAATAGGTACATATTTACATAAATGAGGAGCTAATATGTTATGGAATGGAAAAATATCTATCGTGGTATGTTAATGGGCGCAAGTGATGTCGTGCCAGGAGTAAGTGGTGGTACGATCGCGGTAGTGCTTGGTATATATGATCGCTTAATTAATGCGATAAATGGTTTGTTAAGTAAAGATTGGAAGAAACATTTGGCGTTTTTGATTCCGTTAGGTATCGGGGTACTTACCGCAATTTTCGCGTTAGCAAGTGGGATTGAGTTTTTATTTGAGCATTACCCAAGACCAACACAGTTTTCTTTTTTAGGTTTAATTATAGGGGTATTACCTTACTTGTTTCATAAATCAGAAGCAAAATATAAATTTAAAGTAAACCATTACTTTCTGCTTCTTGTAGGTATATTACTTGTTTCGTCTATGCTGTTTTTCAAAGAGAGTGGTACGGAAGAGATTACAACAATGAGCATACAAACTTATGGATTTCTATTTTTATCAGGTTTTATTGCAAGTGCTGCAATGATTCTGCCGGGGATTAGTGGTTCATTTTTATTGTTAGTGTTAGGCGCATATAATACGATTATTAGTGCAATTAGTAATTTTAAACTGGATATTATTGCAGTTGTAGGTATAGGGATTGTTACTGGTATCGTAGTGATGAGTAAAGTCGTTCATTACTTTTTATCCAATTATACAACAGCTACGTTTGCTGTAATCATAGGGCTTGTCATTGGCTCTGTCTTTGTAATTTTTCCTGGGTGGCCAACAAGCATAACAGAAGTAATTGTTAGTATAATTACATTTGGCTTAGGTTTGTTTGTTGCTTTTGTTCTTGGTCGTGTAGAGTACAAGAATGTGTAACGAACGAATTGCTGATGAAGTAATGACATGTTAGAGTGAATGGTAAAAAAGGGAGGATTGAATCATGAATCATATTGAAACAAAAGAAGAATTTAATCAGGTCATTCAATCTGGGGATCCTGTTATTGTTAAATTTTATGCCGATTGGTGCCCAGATTGTAAACGAATGGACATGTTTATTGGTGATATATTAGAAGCATATAAAGGTTATCAATGGTATGAAGTAAATAGTGATGAAATTGAAGGAATTGCACAAGCAAACGAAGTAATGGGAATTCCTAGTTTACTCATTTTCAAAAATGGAGAAAAAATAGCTCACCAACATAGCGCTTATACGAAAACACCAGAAGAAGTGACGGCATTTTTAGAAAAAGAACTAGCGTAATTAAACAAAAGACATCGGTTTAAATAATCGGTGTCTTTTTTGATATCATAAATCAATCACGGAATATGAACAATTGAACAGCTATTTGTAGTACAATACGTGTAAAAGTGAATAACGGGGGATAAGCGGATGATTCGCAAGGCAACAAATAAAGATTTAACAGAAGTAATGAGAATTGTGAAGCGGGTTGTAAAGGTAATGAATGAACAGGGGAGTTACCAGTGGAATGACTCCTATCCGCAAGCAAATGATTACCAAAACGATATTAATAGAGAAGAATTATATTTATATGAAATTGACGCAGTAATAGTAGGAGTCTGTACCATTAGTAATAGAGGACATGAAGAGTATGGCTTAATTAATTGGACTTCACACGAAAAGGCTTTTACACTGAAACGCTTAGCGATAGACCCTAATGCAAGAGGGAAAGGGATTGCCGATCAATTTTTCGACTATGCAGTAGAACTAGCGTTGCAGTCAGGAGTATCACTTATAAATACAGATACCTTTACAGAAAATCGTTATGCACAACAATTATTTAAGCGGAACGGCTTTCGATTTGTACAAACAAGAAAAGAACATGACCAAGCACCCAATTTAGCATATTTTGAAAAAGAAGTGCTGTGAATTTATTAAAGTGAGAATGAAAAATAATATTTAAAAACGAAGCATAGTTGCTAAAAGAAAGAGGAATCATTATGGACGAGCAAAAAAAGTTATATCAAAGCAAAAAGCAAGATCCTTCTTTAAAATTATTTGTAGTGCTATCGAAAGCACATCGATCTGTATCTGACCAAGTTGCAGATGATATTAGAAAGAAAGGTTTAAACACGACTGATTTTGCCGTGTTAGAACTGTTATATCACGAAGGGGATCAGGCATTGCAGAAGATTGGCGATAAGATTTTGTTAGCTAGTGGAAGTATTACTTATGTCGTCAATAAGTTAGAGAAAAAAGGGTATATTAATCGAATTCTTGATACAAGCGATCGGCGAATTACATACGCTTCTATTACGGAAAAAGGAGAAACACTCTTAAATGATATTTTTCCATCGCATTGGAAGCAGATTGAAACCATTACAGATGGATTAACAGAAGCGGAGAAGCTAGATGCTATTCGACTTTTAAAAAAGCTTGGTACCTATGCAGAAAGCTTAAAAAAATAACCTAAAAAACTTCCTCATTAGATGTTGTTAAGAAAAGTAAATGTTTTAGAATTTTTTAAACAATGAATTAAAAAATATGACGAAAATAAGAACAACATAACATTTACGTTTAAATTATAGTGTAGTGGGTACTTGATAAAGTGAATTAGTTAAAGAGACCTATATGTTACGGGCTGATTTCAAAAAGTAGTGAATAGGTACCGTTTAGACACCAATTTGAAACACAGCTATATGAGGGAGGACCCTGATAAATATGAATACTACCATTACCATTTATGTAAGCAATAATTGTTCTGAATCCAATAAGTTAGTAAATTTTTTGGAAGAAAAGAATGTTGATTACGAAAAAAAGAATATTACAGAGGATAAAAAATATTTAAAGGACTTACAAACACAAAATATATATGCTACTCCAGTGACAATGATAAATGATCAAACAATATTAGGTTTTCAAAAACGTAAATTAGAAACAGAACTATTCATTTCCTAATTTAGAAGAGAACACCTGTACAGTTTATTGCATATGATAAAGAAAAAGCTTGAAAAGAGGTGTTCACTTCTATGTCGCAACAAGGAAGGGATCCGTTTCATTTTCGGCCTTATCAAAATAACAATTCTTATCCCTATGCTCATCCAAATACCTATTTTCAAAAAAATAATTATCCGATACAGCAACAACCTAATATGTCGACGCCTTATCAATTCTTTTCAAAACCGCCACATCCTACTGAATGGTATCCTGAGCAAACACAACATTCATTCGATATGTATGGACAACAAGCAAAAGGGTTTATGCAATATTTTCAAGATAAGGATGGGCAAATGGACTTGGATAAGATGTTAAATACGGTAGGGCAAGTTGCTAATACCTATCAACAAGTTACACCAATGATTAAAGGGATTGGCTCATTCATAAAGGGGTTCAAATAAAGATCCTTGTCAATAAACTGGCAAGGGTCATTGCTTATTTTCTATAAGTTATTGGATGCTGTTTAAAAATGTACTTTTAAAAGAAATTGTTAGTATATTAGAACGGAACAAGGAAATAGTAAAATAAAAAAGAAAGGAATGTATACATGATTGGGTGCTTATGTATTCATGGTTTTACAGGTGGACTATATGAAATAGACCCCTTAGTCAGCTTTCTGAAAGAACAGACAAATTGGATTGTAAAATCACCGCTTCTACCTGGTCATGGCGTACATTTAGCATTAGAGGACGTATCGTATACGGACTGGATCGAAACTGCTGAACAAGCTTTTCTAGAACTACAAGATCAGGCTGAAACGATTTATATTATTGGCTTCTCTATGGGTGGGATGATCGCGTCCTACTTAGCTTCAAAATATGATGTAGCTAAACTCGTGTTGCTATCTCCGTCTAGAAGGTATATTAATTTGGCTCAAATGGGATTAGATGTTGGAGAAATCATTAGAGATCGACTAGCAGGTCATTTACAAAAGAATGTAATATATCAAATACATCAACATAAAAGAGGGCATGTACCTATCCGAGCATATGTTGAATTTTTGAAGTGCATGAAATTTACTAAACCGGCATTGAAACAAATATATTGTCCTGTATTCGTTGCGCAAGGGATACAAGATGGCATGGTCCCATACACGTCTACGCACTATTTAGCGGAGGAAATTCCGGTAAATATTGAAGTGATTTATTATTCCGATTCAAAGCATCATATTTGTTTAGGAAAAGATAAAGACATTGTGAACGAAGCAGTTTTGCAGTTTTTGAAAAGAACAATTTCTATTTAGTATCGAATAGAAATTGTTCTTTTATTAGTTATCCTATATTGCCTCACTATTATTTTTTGTCTTTGAAAAAAGAAATAACTAACGAACCTTCACCAGTATGAGTGGAAATAACAGAGCCAATTTCAGACAAAATGGTTTGTTTAAATCCGTATGTTTCTTGGATGCTCTGCAACACTTGTTCACCGCGATCCTTAGCATTGCAATGAGTCATCGCCAATGCTTTATGCTCAGCTTGATTAATGTAGTCACCAATCTGCTCAACAAAACGTCTTAGTGCCTTCTTGTCACCTCTTACCTTCTCTAAAACTTCGACTTTTCCCTCATGATCTGCATGTAGTAGCAATTTAATATTTAATGTTTTCGCTATAGCGCCTTTTACTTTATCAAGACGTCCTCCTCGCACTAAATTGTCAATAGTTTTTAATACAAACAATGTAACGGTACGATCAACCCTATCGTATAGATGAGTTACTAGTTGCTCAAAACTGTATCCTTCTGAAAGTTTCTCTCCTGCTTCGTTTAATAATAAGATTAAACCTGGAGAAGAAGTATTCGTGCTAAAGACTTCTATTTTACGATGTGGCTGCTCTTCTAACAGCATATCCTTGCCCATGACTGCATGATTATATGCACTACTTATTCCTTGAGAAATACCTAAGTAAATAATTGGTACATCCTCCGGTATTGCTTTAAATGCTTCATAATATTCATGTGGACCCGGAGCTGAAGAGCTTGGGAATACTTCTGACTCGTTTAATTTCTTAAGAAAAGTAGGCGTGTCTAGTTCGTGACCAATATATTGTTCATTACAAAAATGAACAAACAATGGTGTTGTAATAATGTTGAATTTCTCTTTTAATTCTATTGGTAAATCTGCACTACTATCTGTCATTAATTGTACTTGCATGTCATCACCTTTTTTAAAAAATATAATAGTAGTATATCATTGATTGCTAATATTTTCTTTAAAATCATACTGAGATTCTAAAAGTTTTTATTGTGCTAATATTTACTACGATTTCTATATCCTGTTGATGTATAAATTCCTAGAAGTAGCCAATTATAATGATTAAATGATGTCTTATCTCTCGCTGCTTGTATTCGAAACAATATAAAAGTTTGAAATACATTTTTATTCTATGTAGAATTAATGAAGAGAGTATGGTAAGATGTAATAATCCATTGAATGCTCGATAATAAGCCTCTTCCGTGTGTGGAGGAAGGCTTTTTTCACGTTAATGATTCAAGGGTTACTAAGACCCTTCTTTCATCAGAAAGCTAACGAAACGTATTTGTCCAAACCTTTTTTGGAATAAAATAAAGAAGTAATTAAAAACGTTTGGATGCAGCAGTAGTGCTGACAATCATTGAGGCAGCGAAGCCATTATTTTAAAGAAAATGATCGAAATTAATACATCTTAACATACAAAAGAATTTGTTAACGTGTGATACGTGCGAACTATGAGATATAAACAAGAAGGAGTAGGAAAAGAAATTGACAACAAAATTTGAATCTTTAGGTATTTCAGAACCGATTATGAAAGCTCTTGAGAAAATGGGCTTTGAAGAAGCAACACCAATACAAGGGCAAACCATTCCACTAGGATTAGAAGGAAAAGACGTTATTGGACAAGCGCAAACAGGTACAGGAAAGACAGCTGCTTTTGGTATTCCGATGATCGAAAAAATTGATAAAAATCAAAGGAAAATTCAAGGATTAGTTGTAGCGCCGACAAGAGAGCTTGCAATCCAAGTGTCAGAAGAAATTCACCGTTTAGGGAAATTTAAAGGTGTGCGCACACTACCAGTATATGGTGGACAACACATGGAGCGTCAAATTCGTGCATTAAAAGACGGTCCGCATATCGTTGTGGCAACACCAGGTCGTTTACTTGACCATATCCGTCGTAGAACAATTAATATTAGCAATGTACACACTGCAGTATTAGACGAAGCGGATGAAATGTTGAACATGGGATTCATTGATGACATTCGTGATATCTTAAAAGCGATCCCTGAAGAGCGCCAAACATTACTTTTCTCAGCTACAATGCCGAAAGAGATAAGAGAAATTGCGACAACTTTGATGAAAAAACCAGAGGAAGTCAAAGTAAAAGCGAAAGAAATGACTGTTTCTAACATTAATCAGTTCTTTGTAGAAGTTAATGAAAAACAAAAATTTGATACACTAACTAATTTGTTAGATATCCATGCACCAGAGCTTGCGATTATCTTTGGTCGTACCAAGAAAAGAGTAGACGAGGTAACAGAAGGTCTACATGCAAGAGGTTTCCGTGCAGAAGGTATTCATGGTGACTTAACACAAGGGAAACGTATGTCGGTTTTAAATAAATTTAAAAACGGTCGTATTGAAATCCTTGTTGCTACTGATGTTGCTGCACGTGGATTAGATATCTCAGGTGTGACACATGTTTATAACTTTGATGTTCCACAAGATCCAGAAAGCTATGTACACCGAATTGGTCGTACAGGCCGTGCTGGAAAAGGTGGAGAAGCGATTTCCTTTATTACACCAAGAGAAATGCCGCATCTTCATTTGATTGAAAAAACGACTAAAAGTAAAATGCAACGTATGCAAGCACCATCATTTGATGAGGCGCGTCGCGGACAACAACAAATTACTGTTGAAAAGCTTGAGAGTACAATTGAAAAGGCAAATTTACAAGACTATCGTGAAACAGCTGCAGAATTATTGAATGAGCATGATTCTGTCACAGTTGTAGCAGCTGCTTTGAAAATGATGACGAAGGAACGTAGACAGACACCTGTTACGCTTTCATCTGTTCAGCCGGTTAGTGTGAAGAAATCAAGAAATGATAATTCTAAACGTAAAAATTATCGTGGAGATAATAAACGTAATTCATATCGTGGAAAAGGGAAACAAGGCGGTGGCGGTAGAAACCGTAAGTTCCAAAATAAACGAGCATCCAACAAAAAACAATAATTTAGTTTTAAAATTAAATTTATGCTAACGTAATCCGTAGATACTTCGCTTTCCGCAGGCACGGCTTCAGCTAACTCTTAAAGCAAACAAAGCTTTAAGAGTGGATCTTCAGCTCGTGCTGTTCCTGCAGGACAAGGAATGCTGCGGCAGCGGTACCTCGCACGAAGAAAATTGCACTTTATTTTCGAGGAGTCTGCGTATCTACGGATTACTGTTATTGTGTTAGCTCATATTTTGATTGAATGTAATATTACTCACTGAAAAATAGTTTTAATAATAACTTATTTGTCTGCAATTAGTTAATCTTGAAAAAAGCCAATGCATTTATGTGAAGTGACCCCTTAAAGTTAGACACGGTTATTTCATTAGGCAGCTTGTTCAAAATGAGTTCGGTATTGTACCGGACTCATTTTAAATTTCGCCTTTATCCGTTTCATATTATAGTATTCTATATAT
>NZ_JACEFA010000007.1 GCF_014083865.1 Paraliobacillus salinarum
TTTTGCAAATAAATGAAAATCATTGTACTTAGCCATGAAAAAACCCCTCCGAATTATCTTGATTTAATTCAAGAATAACGAATAATTCTTTAGGATTTAAACCATTTTGCTTAACTTGACGGCTATGGGGCACGGCCTCAGCTAACTTGATAAAGAAATTCACTTTACCAAGTGGATCTTCAGCTCGCGCTTTTCCCGCAGGAGTCGCGTCTATTTCCTCCGCTCTATGCCTTTCAATCACGAATATTTTCTATAGGGATATTGATATCGCATGAGCCTTTTTTCAAAAAAGTCATAAAGCAAGTATGCAGACCTTACGAATGTATTTTCCATATATGAAGAATAGCTTTTCTTATTCGTATAACAACGGTCGTATCGAAGGGGGTTTTAATAAAGTTAAAGCGTTAATAGAGCAGAATATGACTATCGTAATTTCACAAATTTAAAAAACGAATACTACTGCACTTTAAATTTAAACCAGTAAAACGAACAATAAATAAACAAAAAATTTCAGTTCAATATTCAGACTTACCAATGTTATTTGACGTAGAACCTTAACAAAAAAGAAGAGCTCTGTTTTAAACATGAGCTCTTCCTTGTTGTTATTTTTGTTGGAAATGGGCAATAATTGCGTCTGCAATTCTTCTGCTAGCTTGTCCATCTCCATATGGGTTAGAAGCTTGAGCCATCTGTTGATGCGCGTCGGCATTACTTAATAGCTCATCTGCCAGATTGAATATGTTCTCTTCTTCTGTTCCTGCTAACTTTAACGTTCCTGCTTCAATTCCTTCTGGACGTTCTGTTGTGTCACGTAACACGAGTACAGGTACACCTAGAGATGGCGCTTCTTCTTGCACACCACCAGAATCCGTTAAAATTAAATGCGCGCGTGATGCGAAGTTATGAAAATCAACGACACCTAGCGGATCAATTAACTGAATTCGATCGTGATTGCCCAATATTGATGCTGCCGCTTCTTTTACAACAGGATTTAAATGAACAGGATAAATCACATGAATATCCTCATGTTTATCAACTAATCTACGGATTGCACGAAACATTTGGTTCATATTTTCGCCTAAATTCTCACGGCGATGTGCTGTCATCAACACTAGTCTCTTCCCATTTAAAGCATCTAATATATCACTCGTATAAGAAGAGTTAACCGTTGTTTTTAATGCGTCAATTGCTGTGTTTCCAGTTACAACAATCGTGTCTTCTTTCTTATCTTCATTAAGCAGATTTTGTTTCGCCTTCTCTGTAGGTGAAAAATGAAGATCCGCCATTACACCTGTTAATTGACGATTTATCTCTTCTGGATATGGCGAGTATTTATCCCACGTACGTAATCCCGCTTCGACATGACCGATAGAGATTTGATTATAATATGCTGCAAGTGATGCTGCGAAAGTAGTAGTCGTATCACCATGCACCAAAACAATGTCTGGTTTCGTTTCTTTCATCACTGCATCTAAACCCTCTAGTGCACGTGTCGTGATTTGTGCTAAACTTTGCTTTTCTTTCATAATATTCAAATCAAAATCTGGTGTTATATCAAATTTGTTAAGTACTTGATCGAGCATTTCTCTATGCTGCGCTGTGACTGCTACAATTGGCTCGAACATATCAGATCTTTTTTTAAGTTCCAATACAAGTGGTGCCATTTTTATCGCTTCAGGTCTTGTACCAAAAATAGTCATTACCTTGATACGATTTGCCATTTAAAATCTGCCCTCTCTAACAAACTTTATTTAGTTCCAAATAAACGGTCTCCTGCATCGCCTAGACCTGGAACAATATATCCTTTTTCGTTTAGCTTTTCATCTAATCCAGCAAGGTAGATATCTACATCTGGATGATTTTCTTTAATTAATTCTACACCTTCTGGCGCTGCGATTAAACACATTAACTTAACGTTTGTCGCACCACGTTTTTTCAATGAAGCTATCGCATCGTTTGCTGATCCACCAGTTGCAAGCATCGGATCAATAACGATTAATTCACGTTCTTGGATATCAGAAGGGAGTTTAATATAGTACTCTACTGGTTGCAATGTTTCTGGATCACGATATAAACCAACATGACCTACTTTAGCTGCTGGAATTAAACGTAAGATACCATCAACCATTCCTAAACCAGCTCGTAATATGGGTACTAAGCCAATTTTCTTACCGCTTAATGTTTTAGATACAGCGGTGGTCACCGGAGTTTCGATTGTTTGTTCTTCTAATGGTAAGTCGCGTGTAATTTCAAATGCCATCAAAGCTGACACTTCATCAACTAGTTCGCGAAATTCCTTTGTGCCTGTGTCTTTCTTTCGAATATGTGTTAGCTTGTGCTGAATGAGTGGATGATCTAGTACAAATACATTACCCAATTCTGATCACTCCTTTTGTTTTTTTACATCCTTAAAATTGTACTGAAAATTAACGCTTGTTTCAAGTATAGATTGCTTTATTGCTTAAAAAATATTTCTTATCATCAAGAATACTTTCTAAATCTGTACAATCACATTCTTTCGTGTTTTATAATCTTGGAATGGGTATCTGCGATAAATTCACTCAACAAAATCCCTTGCAAGTGAATATGACAAGGGATTTTGTTATTTAATATTTATCGTTGATACAGTGGAAATTTATCAGCTAATATTTGAACGCGCGTTTTTGCTGTAGCCAATACCTCTATATCTTTATGGTTTTTTAATGCCATGGCAATAATTGCTGCGATTTCGTCCATCTCTTCCAAACCAAATCCACGTGTAGTCACAGCAGCAGTACCGACACGGACGCCACTAGTAATGAATGGACCTTCTGTATCAAATGGAATTGTATTTTTATTCGTTGTAATGCCTATATCATCTAATACTCTTTCTGCATCTTTACCTGTTAAACCAAGTGCGCTAACATCAAGTAATAACAAATGATTCTCTGTTCCACCAGATACTAATCGAATGCCTTCTTTGCTTAAAGATGCAGCAAAACGTTGCGCATTGTCGATAATTTGTTGGGCATATTGCTTAAATGAGTCATCTAATGCTTCTTTGAATGCAACTGCTTTAGCTGCGATCACATGCATTAATGGACCACCTTGTACTCCAGGAAAAACAGATTTATCAATTTGTTTCGCAAATTCTTCCTTACACAAAATCATCCCACCACGAGGACCACGTAATGTTTTGTGTGTTGTTGTTGTAACAAAATGGGCATGTGGAACTGGATCAGGGTGCACGCCAGCAGCAACTAAACCAGCGATATGCGCCATATCTACCATGAGATATGCATTTACTTCATCCGCAATTTTACGGAAAGCTGCAAAATCAATTTTTCTTGAGTAAGCACTTGCTCCTGCTACGATTAACTTAGGTTTTACTTCTTTTGCTTTAGCAAGCACAGCATCATAGTCAATTTGTTCTGTTTCTTTATCGACGCCATAAGCTTCAAAATTGTATAATGTACCACTGAAGTTAACAGGGCTACCGTGTGTTAAATGCCCACCATGGCTTAGGTTCATTCCTAACACCGTGTCTCCTGGTTCTAAAATAGTAAAGTATACAGCCATATTCGCTTGGGCTCCAGAGTGTGGTTGCACATTGACGTGTTCAGCACCGAATAATTGCTTTGCTCGGTCTCTTGCTAAATTCTCTGCAACATCAACATACTCACACCCTCCATAGTAACGACGACCTGGATAGCCTTCTGCATATTTGTTTGTTAATACAGATCCTTGCGCTTCCATAACTGCTTCTGTTACAAAGTTCTCTGATGCGATTAACTCAATTTTGTCGTGCTGACGATTCCTTTCCTGTTCCATTGCTTTAAATAATTCTAGGTCTGCTTGTTTCACATGCTCCATTTCATTTCCCCCTTAAATAAAATAGTTTATAAAAAGAATAGTGATAGATTATTAACTATTCTGTTTTTTTATCACGCTTGGTGCTTTTTTAATCGAAACTTTATTGATAAATTGCGCGGGCGCCTCCGATTAATTTCGGTCTGGTGAAAGCTGCGTTCACGCGTGCTTCCCCTATTTTTCTTTGCTTTAAACGGATAGGAACAGCTACTTTTTTTAAGTGCATTCCAATCATCGTTTCCCCTATGTCAATCCCAGCATGTGCTTGGATTTGCTCTACTACTACTGGATCGTTCATTTGTTGATAAGCAAAGGTAGCCATAGAACCACCTGCTGTTTTCGCAGGTATAACATCAACGGTTTCATAACCATATTTTTCACAAGTAGATCGTTCCATTACTAATGCGCGATTTAAATGTTCACAGCATTGAAATGCAAGATGAATCCCTGTCTTTTGTTGCAAGTCTTGTATAGCCGAAAAAATCTGTTCGGCTATTTCATCACTTCCGGCAGTTCCAATTTTTTCTCCCGCCACTTCACTTGTGGAGCAACCGATAACGAATAAATTTCCATGATGCAATACGTTTGTTTCCAACCAATCTGAAACAATTTGTTCAAGTTCTTGTTCTAGTTGTGTCATCGCTAACACTTCCTTATTTTGCTTCATAAGCAGACAATTTTTCTATGCGATTGATATGTCTACCGCCTTCGAATTCTCCTGCTAACCATGTCTTGACAATTTCTTTTGCTAAATCTACGCCAATAACACGAGCACCCATTACTAGTACATTGGAATCGTTATGCTCTCTCGTTACACGTGCAGTATATACGTCATGTACCAATGCAGCGCGAATTCCTTTTACTTTGTTGGCTGCAATTGACATGCCAATACCTGTTCCACAAATTAAAATACCACGATCATACGTGCCCTCAGCAACCTTCTCCGCAGCTGGTATACCATAGTCTGGGTAATCGACTGAATCTTTGCAATCACATCCAATATTATCATAAGCAATACCAAGCTCATCTAATTGGTTTGCAACTTCTCTTAATAAATCAACACCGCCATGATCTGAAGCTAATACAATTTTCATTATCAAGCACTCCTTTCAATTATAAACCTGTCCATACTATTTATTTTACTCGTTTTTTGATTCATTTTATAGGGCGTAAGGAATTAATTCTTTTTAATTACGCTTCTATTTTTTCTATTAACAAATCAATATATCTTTCTATTTCTTCCACTGTTTGTTGATATGCTTCAGCATTTCCACCAAAAGGATCAGCTATATCATAATTAGGTAATTCTCTCTCTAAACGATCAATTTCATCTTGTTCCTCACGTAAAAATGCACGCATTTGTTGTTCCGTCTGCATTTGATCTTTTTCGTAAACAATGGTCGCTCGCTTTTCCTCTAAACGACGATAAGCATTTTTTAATTTCTCCCAAGTGAATTCCCCATCTAATAAAACATATTCTTTTAAAGTGTATGTTTTATCGTATACTTTTGAGTGATTCGCAAGTAAAGTTTCTTTGTGATTCATTGTCATTGTTAAAATTAAATCTGCCCAATCTAGCAATTCAGGAGTAACTGGTTGCGAGAGGTGGTCATAAGTTATCCCAATTGAAGACAAGACTTGTTGTGTGCCTTCAGATGCAGGAGAACCTTCAGTCGCAAAAACTCCTGCTGATTTTACATTTACACTTGATTTTTTTTTCAGCAATGCATGTGCCATTGGGCTGCGACATGTATTACCTGTACAAATAAACAATACATTCATACGTATTTGATTCCTCCTACTTTTTTGTTCCACGTTTTTATTGTTAATAATCCTAAGAAAGGAACCGATTTTTGTTTGCTTGTGTATTCCGTTTAATCATTTTCAGTCTTTTGTCTATGATATAATTAGTGTGTTCAAAGTGCAAGCTATTGTTAGCTATCTTTATGGTATGCTTGTAAGTTATTTTTCTCAAAAAAACACAAGAAATCAACTTATTTCATCCATGATTTCTTGTGTTTTAATAATCTAATTATTTTAATGCATCCACACGCATTACTAACCAAAAATAAAGTACAAGCCATAACCGCATAAAATCGCTCCGCCTAATAGCTCACTATATACACCTATGAAGCCACGCGCTTTCTTTCCTAACAATAATCCAGCCCATGTAAGAATCATGCTAACTGCACCAAATAAAATTATAGTTAAAACAATCTTCACACCTGACATTCCTAAACTTAATCCAACTGAAAAACTATCAATACTTACACTAAAGGAAAATAAAAATAAGCCAATACCTATCGGTTTCATTGGTTGCTTTCTCTCTGATTGAAATACTTGTAGCATCATATGTATTCCTAAACCAAAGAGTAACAAACCAGCAACAATAATTGCCGCACCTTCGAGTTGCGTTGAAATCAACCGACCGACTACCATTCCGATAAACGGCATGACAACATGGAAGATACCTACCGTGATTCCAATAAAAAAAATCCTTTTTAATCGTAATAATTGTAGACCCATCCCTAATCCTACCGAAAATGCGTCCATTCCAAGTGCTACCGCCATAATGAATAACGAAATAGATCCATTAAGTTCCACCATAGATATTCCCTCCACGTGTTGGACATGCTAGTCTACTATATGTGGAGGGTTAACGAGTTATGCCGATATATTTTAATTCGTGATTGTGGTTTTTTTGCTCACAGTGCGAGTGATTGTGTGGTGAAATTTTTGATTCGGTCATTAAGTTATTTTTTCATCTCGCTTCTGTTCAAATTAGTATCTGATTCGGTCATTAAGGCCACATTTCATCACTCTTTTGTTCGAATTAGCACCTGATTCGATCACTAAGGCCACATTTCATTACTCTTGTGTTCGAATTAGCATCTGATTCGATCACTAAGTCCACATTTCATTACTCTTGTGTTCGAATTAGCATCTGATTCGATCATTAAGACCATACTTCAACACTCTTCTGTTCGAATTAGCATCTGATTCGGTCATTAAGACCATACTTCATCACTCTTCTGTTCGAATTAGCATCTGATTCGAACAATAAGACCATATTTCATCACTCATTTGTTCGAATTAGCATTTTTGCGATAAATCTAACTCATCCCAAACAAAAAACGCCATGCAGCTAAGAAGATGCATGACGCCTAATTGACTTAATTAATCTTGTTTCACTTTTTTAGAGGCTGCTTTTTCTAAACGATTCATTATTGCCTGGCCAATCCCCTGCTTAGGAAATGTCTCACACAAAATGATATCCGTTTCACTCGCTTTAAAGGATCTCAACGAATGATACAACTGTACAGCAATCGTTGTTAGGTTGATATTGGAACCACATATACTACTATTGGAAGCACGAACTTTACTTATTAGCTCTTCACTTCCCATAACTCCTACCTTTAAGCCTTCATTTGTCAATTGATCAATTTGTTCTTGAAAAAAATCAATCGAGCCATCAACTAACCAAAGTGGCATTTCAGGTTCATAGTGGTTATATTTCATACCAGGCGCTTTAGGTTTATCGATTTCTTTTTCAATTGTTGCATCAAAGGCGACAACTTCTGTCACCTCTTCTATTTGCTCTCTTGTGATGCCACCAGGACGTAGGATGATCGGAACATCTCCGGTACAGTCCACCACGGTAGACTCTACCCCAACTTCAGTAGATGCACTATCTACAATTCCTGCTATTTTCCCATTTAAATCTTGGAAAACATGTATCGCACTTGTTGGGCTAGGCTTACCAGATGTGTTGGCACTCGGCGCTGCAATTGGCAGATCTACTTCCCTTAACAAAGCACGAGCGACGGGATGATCTGGAATACGAATTCCTACTGTTTGTAGTCCTGCGGTAACATTGGTAGCAATCGCATCACTACTTGGTAAAATAACTGTAATCGGACCAGGCATAAATGCTTGAATTAATTTTTCTGCGATTGGAGTCATTACTTCTACATAGTTTGGTATTTGATCCACATCTGCCAAATGAACAATTAACGGATTATCGGAAGGTCTCCCTTTTGCCTCAAAAATCTTTGCAACAGCCGTCTCATTTGTAGCATCTGCACCTAATCCATACACTGTTTCAGTTGGAAAGGCAATTAGTTCTTGTTGTTTTAATAAAGCCGCAGCTTCTTGAATCGCTTGTTGTCCATTTCCGTCTAGTTCTCTAATTATCCAATACTTTGTCTGTGTTTCCATAAGATTCCCTTTCTGTTATCAACAGTTTGTCCACAAATAAAACCTTGTTTATCCACAAGTTATCCAGGTATACACACTCAATTCTGTTATTATGTTACTTTTATTCCGTGTATTTATTTTATTTACAAACCATTGTTAGCTTTGTTGACATATTAACATGTTATTAACACGACTTATGCACAGTTGTTAATAACTTTTAGCATAATCTACTGAGATGCACCACCATTTACCCGGTCTTTGTTGGTTATCGGGGGATGCTAACACCTGCTCGAACTGGAGCTGCTGCGCTAACTGATTTAATGCATCCTGTTCACTATAGATATACATGTGCTTTAGTTCCATCTTTTTTACTAATTGAATACATATTTCAATCATTGCAAGAATATACATTGGCGCTAATTTTTCTTTCATATAAAGGTGCTTTAGTTGCACACTATCTTCTGTTAATGGTACTAGCATCAAGAAAGCTTGAAGTCGATCTTCTTTAATAAAATAACCGTATTGATTAATCTCTTTCTCTGTAATCGTTACTGGAAATTCTCCTTGAAAAAAAGCTTCACAATCTTCTCTTTTAAGTTTACTTGCCTCTATACATTCCATTTTAATCATCTCCTCATAGAAAATCTAGCTTTCTATTATTTCTATGATAGATTTGTTTTATTATACCTTATCGAAACCACTCTAAGAAAAAAAATTTCACTTCCATTTCTTTTTCTTCTACTTGTTTCGGTTCAGCAGTTTCTTCATTAGATTCTGCCGCTACAGTTGTTCCATTCGAGAAATCAAGGAAGCATAATGGCGGGAATAATACACACCACCAATTCGCTCCTTCACCTTCTCCTAAAGTAATAAGAATTGCCTCATATTCTCCTGCAGGGTATACGTATGTCCCGTATACTTTAGCAGGAAAATTAACGTTTTTATCATAATTGACTTGATAATCCATTTCTATATTTTCTTGTTGTAAGGTTTGTTCAACAATATCTTCTATTTCAGGTAAACGCGCTTGAATCGTCTGTCTAGCAATTTCAATTGAATCTAGTTCTTCCACCCATTTTGTTATTTCTTGATTAACATTGTCCCTTATTTTTCGTTTAATTGTTTGATCTTCTTCTTGATCACTATTTGCTAAGATACGTAACCGTATTGCTTCATCTGGAATAACTTGGTACTCACTTGCATTTGTTTCTTGATTTATCCACAACTGATTAATTAAAATAAATAAACCGATAAATAACATAACTATCATTACAATTGTTTTTTTCATTTTTAATCGCTCCCCACTGTTTACTATAGAAACAGTATGGGCGTTGTTGATAACTTTTAAACTAATAATCTACTAATTTTTATTTTCGCGTAAGCTTTATAAGGTTTCACACTATATGGTCGCATATACCATTCGGTCTTTTCCATTCATATCTTTTCGTATTTCAACAGTGCTATTTGGAAATTTTGCTTTAATTAACTTTTCCACAGCCTCACCTTGTTGATAACCTATTTCAAAAGCAAGTAATCCACATGTGGACAAAACTTTTTCTGCTTGATCGATAATTTGTTGATAAGCGTACAAGCCATGATTGTTTGCAAATAATGCTAGAGAAGGGTCAAAATTTCTAACTGTATCGGATAAGGACTGACTGTCTTCCCAAGGAATATAAGGAGGGTTAGAGATAATAACATCAGCCTGTTTGTTTTGAGAAATCCAAGATTGTAAAAAGTCACTTTGCATAAAGGATACATCTGCCTGATGATAGGTTGCATTTACTTGTGCTATTGCTAGTGCTTGTTCAGAGATATCAAGTGCATGGACGTCTAATGACGGGTGTTCTAATTTTAAAGTGATCGCAATAATTCCGCTACCTGTTCCAATATCAACGACTCGAAGCGGACGCTTTAGTTGTTTGACTTTTTCAAGTGTGCCTAAAACAAGCTCTTCCGTTTCTGGTCTGGGGATAAGTACATTTTTGCTCACAGTAAACTTACGACCATAAAAATGCTCGTATCCAGTCAAATGTTGTACAGGTATTCCTGTTTCTACATGTTTTATTAAATCGCGCTGATACGCCTCATTCACTTGTTCTGGAATTTCTTCTCGTAGGCGCATGAGTAATTGTACTTTATCTACCTGTAGATGGTGCATGAGTAATATTTCTGCTACCTTTGGTTCTCTATGATTCTGTTCTAAAAAAAGAGAAGCCCGACGAAGGACTTCCTGTAAGTTAAGCTGTGTCATATTATTCACCGATTTGTTCCATTTTATTTGTTTGTTCTTCCATTAGTAGTGCATCAATAACTTCTGTTAGTTTACCTTCTAGAATTTGATCTAATTTTTGAATGGTTAAACCAATACGGTGATCTGTTACACGGTTTTGCGGGAAATTATATGTTCTAATTCGTTCAGAGCGATCACCAGAACCTACTGCTGATTTTCTTGTTTCATCATATTCTGCTTGTGCCTCTTGTTGGAATTTATCATAAATTCTAGCACGTAAAATCTTCATTGCTTTTTCTTTGTTTTTAATTTGTGATTTTTCGTCTTGCATGGATACGACAATACCAGTAGGTTCGTGTGTTAAGCGTACTGCTGACATGGTTGTGTTTACACTCTGTCCACCAGGTCCACTTGAAGCGAAAGTATCTACACGAATATCTTTTTCATGAATATCAACTTCTACTTCTTCTGTTTCCGGTAAAGCAACCACAGTAGCAGTAGATGTGTGAATACGTCCACCAGATTCTGTTTCTGGTACACGTTGTACACGGTGAGCACCATTTTCATACTTTAATTTAGAATAGGCACCTTTTCCGTTAATCATAAAAATAATTTCTTTATAACCACCAACACCAGTAGAGTTAGATTCCATTACATCCATCTTCCAGCCTTGCGCTTCTGCAAATCGAGCATACATACGGAATAGGTCACCAGCAAATAATGCTGCTTCATCTCCACCAGCTGCTCCACGAATTTCCATAATAACGTTCTTATCATCATTTGGATCTTTTGGTAGCAATAGAACTTTTAACTGCTCTTCTAAAGCAGGAATCTGTGGTTCTAATTCGCTTATTTCCATTTTCACCATTTCATACATGTCATCATCTAGCTTTTCTTCTAGCATTTGTTTCGCGTCATCCAGCTGACCAGATACCTCCTTGTATTCACGATAAACTTGAATAATATCGGTTAGATCAGACTGTTCTTTCGAATACTCTCTTAACTTATTCGTATCACTAATTACTTCAGGATCACTTAACAATTCGTTTAATTTATCATAACGAGCTTCTAGGGATTGTAATTTTTCAAGCACGTTTTTCACCTCATTTTCTTTTACACGCAACGTACATTTTCTTATTATACAATATTTTTTATTATAATATAGCAAAAATCGTCCGTCAAAATCATCTAACAAAAACGAACTACCTTAAAATAGTTCGTCTTAAAGCTTTATTTTCCTATCGTGTTTAGCAACAGCATTATTTCGTCGTATTAGTTGTATTTTTACGTATCGTTGGTCTTGGTTTGTTCGGTACTTCATGATGATGACGACATCTTGGTTCATATGATTCTGAAGCGCCAACTAGAATAATTGGATCATTATATGATGCTGGCTCTCCATCAATTAAGCGTTGAGTTCGGCTAGCGGGAGAAGCACAGATTGGACAAATTGCATTTAATTTTGAAATTGATTCACTTAAAGCCATTAGCTTAGGCATTGGTCCGAATGGTTCACCACGAAAATCTGTATCGAGACCAGCTACAATAACGCGATGGCCGTGATTGGCAAGTTCGTCCACAATTTCTATAATGTCTTCATCAAAAAACTGTATTTCATCTATCCCTACTACATCAATATCATCATCCATTTGCTCGATAATATCGTTGGCACAAGTTACCGGTCTAGCTAAAATAGAGTTCCCATTGTGTGAAACTACAGATTCATCTGCATATCGATTGTCAATTGCTGGCTTAAATACTCGTACGGTTAAATTGCCGTATGTTGCTCTCCTGACTCGACGAATTAGTTCCTCTGATTTCCCAGAAAACATACTTCCACAAATTAGTTCTACCCATCCACTCTGTTTCATTACATACACAAATGGCCTCTCCCTTCTTATGTAAAACAAGTTGTATCTATGGTATATACCTGATTTTCACAAGAAAAATTATATTTCTCCGTAATCTATAGATACTTCGCTTTCCACGGGCACGGCTTCAGCTAACTCCGTAAAGAAAAACACTTTACGGAGTGGATCTTCAGCTCGTGCTGTTCCCGTAGGACCAGAAACCGCTTCGGTAGCGGTGCATCGCACGAAGAAAATGGCTCTTTATTTTCGAGGAGTCTTCGTATCTACAGATTACTATCGGTAATATACTTTCATAATAGTTTCCACTTTTTATTATATATGATTTCGTGTTTTTTAATAGAGAATGTCTTATTTTTTTTATTTTTTAAAAAGAAAAAACAGGCTACAAACATATGCCTGTTTTCTCCACTTGTCTAAGGTTAAGAGAGGCCATTTCTAAAAATAAAAATGGACCTCTACATAAACGAATTAAATACTTAGCTAAGGTTATATTTTTTCTTAAAGCGATCTACACGGCCACCAGCTTTATCAGCTTTTTGCTTACCAGTATAGAACGGGTGAGAATCTGAACTAATTTCTACACGGATTAATGGGTATGTGTTACCATCTTCCCACTCAATTGTCTCATCAGAAGACTTTGTTGATCCTGTTAGAAATTTGTAATCAGAACTTGTGTCAAGAAATACAACTTTTCTGTATTCTGGGTGAATTCCTTGTTTCATGTCTTTCCACTCCTTTTGCCCTGAATCCTTAAGAAACAGAGTTATTTACGATATCACACCTATAGTGTCATACGCGTCGATATGTGTCATACAGAAAGATTATAACAGTGTGCTGTGCTGTTTGCAAGAGCAAGTTTATCTTTCTTGTAATGAAATATACGATTTAAAAACGTACTATGTTGTTACTTACGGCTTGTCCCTTTGCGTTTCATCTCTTCCTCTAATTGTTGAAAGAACTCTTCATTATTCTTTGTGTTTTTAAGCTTTCTTAGGAAGCGATCTAAGAAATCTGGTGAATCCTGCATTGACTTACGTACAGCCCAGATCATATCTAATTGTGACTTAGGCAAAAGTAGTTCTTCTTTTCTTGTACTTGATCGCAGAATATCAATCGCAGGGAAGATACGTCTTTGTGCAAGAGAGCGATCTAAGTGGAGTTCCATGTTACCTGTTCCTTTGAACTCTTCATAGATCACATCATCCATACGTGAACCAGTTTCTACTAATGCAGTTGCTAAGATCGTAAAGCTGCCACCTTCTTCAATATTACGCGCAGCACCGAAGAACCGTTTTGGACGATGAAATGCAGCTGGATCAATACCACCAGATAGTGTTCGTCCACTCGGTGGAATAACTAGGTTATAGGCGCGCGCCAATCGAGTAATACTATCCATTAACACGATTACATCTTTTTTGTGCTCTACTAATCGCATCGCGCGTTCTAAAACAAGCTCTGACACTTTTATATGATTTTCTGGAACTTCATCAAACGTTGAGCTAACAACATCTACATCAGGATGTACAGAGCGTTCAATATCTGTTACTTCTTCTGGTCGTTCATCTACTAAAAGAATAATTAATTTCGCATCCGGATGGTTTTCTGTAATACTATTTGCAATTTGTGTTAACAACATAGTTTTCCCAGCTTTTGGTGGAGCTACAATCAGCCCACGTTGGCCGTAACCTACTGGAGTAATCAAATCCATAATTCGTGTTGAAATATGTTTTGTATTTGTTTCTAATTGCATTAAACGATTTGGATACAATGGAGTTAAGGCAGGGAAATGCACACGTTCTTTTGCCATTTCTGGATTTTCCCCGTTTACTGCATCTACATGCAATAAACCATAATAACGTTCGTTTTCTTTTGGAGGACGAACTTTCCCAGAAACTTTGTCCCCATTACGGAGATCAAAACGACGTATTTGAGAAGCGGAAATATAAATATCCTCTGCACTTGGAGAATAATTAATTGGACGAAGAAAGCCAAATCCTTCAGATGGAATAATTTCTAAAATACCATCCATGAATAGATAGCCACTCTTTTCTGCTTGCGCTTTTAAAATAGCAAAAATTAATTCTCTTTTTGTTAATTTTGCATAGTAGGAAACTTTAAAGTCTCGTGCTTTCTCATAAAGATCCTTTAATGTCATTGTCTCTAGTTGAGAAATGGTTACTTCAGCCACACAATCACCACACCTATTATTATTTTACAACGAGCATTGCTGCATGGAATATGAACACACGCATTACTACCTCGTCTTATTTATTATTAAAAAGTATATTCATGCATTACTAATGGATACTTCCTGATTTTGAAGTTTTGTATCTTGTCCGTGTTGAGTTGTTATCTAAGAAGATGTAATCAGGCACATGACTTGTTTCTATCAAGAAGCGATGTGAAGGAAAATGGTTATAATAGAATAGAAGTTTTACATGCTTTTTAACAAGCATTCCCTTATACTTTCATATTAAACCCTCTTTATCGTACCCTGTTCTTGTATTTTATTCAACTATATTTTCAAAAAAAACAGCATTAGACTAAAAAAAATAGGAGCTGCCATAACAGACAACTCCTATTCGTTTTTAAAATATTTTAGTAGGGGTTAAGAATTCTGAAATTGTGCCATCTCACTTTCTGTCATTTCTTCTCTCCAAATGACCGCACCTAAGTTGGATAGTTTCTGTGTCAATTCTTCATATCCTCGGTCGATGTGCTCTAGACCAGTAATTTCTGTTACTCCATCCGCAATTAATCCAGCAACAATTAGCGCAGCTCCTGCACGTAAGTCACTAGCTTTTACTTTTGCGCCTTCAAGCTGGACAGGACCACTAATAATCGCTGAGCTACCCTCTACCTTTACCTGAGCATTCATTCTCCTTAGCTCATCAATGTGTTTGAAGCGAGCTTGGTAAATAGTATCTGTAACTACCGACGTTCCTGTTGCTTTTGTTAACAATGAAGTTAATGGTTGTTGCAAGTCCGTTGGGAATCCTGGATGCACCAGTGTTTTTATATCAACTGAATGTAAGTTTTCACTTCGAGTAATTAAAAGTTGTTCTTCCCCTTCTTCAATTTGCACACCCATTTCGCGAAGTTTCGCTAGCAGCGGCTCTAAATGTTGAGGAATCACATTGTCAATCAACACTCGTTCTCCCTGTGCAGCAGCCATTATTGCATAAGTACCAGCTTCAATTCGGTCTGGAATAATCGTGTGCATGCAGCCTGTCAATTCATCGACACCTTCAATACGAATCACATCCGTACCAGCACCTTTAATTTTAGCACCCATACTTGTTAACAAGGTAGCCACATCAATAATTTCGGGCTCACGGGCCGCATTTTCTATAATTGTTTTTCCTTTTGCTTTAACAGCAGCTAACATAATATTAATTGTCGCACCTACACTAACGACATCTAAATAAATACGTGCACCTTTCAATTCATCTGCACGCAAATAAATCGCACCTTGTTCATTGGTTACTTTTGCACCTAGTGCTTCAAACCCTTTTATATGTTGATCAATCGGGCGAGGTCCAATATGACAACCGCCAGGCAAACCAATTACCGCCTGTTTAAAACGCCCTAACATTGCGCCCATAAAATAATACGAAGCACGTAATTTTTTCACTTTTCCATTTGGTAATGGCATCGCAGTCATATTTGCCGGATCAATATGTACCGTTTGACCATCCCAAGAAACTGTTCCACCTATTTCTTCTAATAAATCACCTAATACACCGACATCTGATATTCTAGGTAGTCCTTCAATTGTCACTTTTGAGTCTGCTAAGATAGCCGCAGGTAACAATGCTACCGCACTATTCTTTGCACCACTAATCCGAACCTTACCATTTAGTGGCACGCCACCCTGCACAAATAGCTTTTGCATATAAAATTCCTCACTTTATTTATTGGTTATATATTTTAGTAATCATTTTATTCTCATTTAAATTTAGTTTACACATTTTTTCCAAAAACATGCATGCCAAAAAGGCACTAATTCTATTATACAAATTTTTTTTGCTAGAATCTACCTCAAATCTCAAAATGGGACATTGGGGTCAGTCCCCAATGTCCCATTTTAAAAAAGCAGAGCCACTCCTTATCGGAATGGCTCTGCGTAAGATCATTGAATTATTTTGCTTGATTTGATGAACCGAACTCGCGCATTTTACCAATAACTGTTTCTTTGATCGCGTCGCGGCCAGGTCCTAAGTATTTACGTGGATCGTATTGATCAGGTTGTTCAGCTAACACTTCGCGAACTTTTTTAGCCTGAGCAATTTGGTTTTCTGTATTTACATTAATTTTTGATGTTCCATAAGAAATAGAGCGTTTGATATCAGCAGTTGGAATACCAGTTCCACCATGAAGTACTAATGGAAGCCCAGTTGCAGCCCCTATCTCTTCCATTTCTTTAAATCCTAAGTTTGGCTCACCTTTGTAAGGACCATGTACAGAACCTAATGCTGGAGCTAAACAGTCAATTCCTGTGCGCTCAACTAGTTCTTGACATTCTTTAGGATCTGCATAAATAATACTTCCTGAAACGTCATCTTCTTGTCCACCAACAGTTCCTAGTTCTGCTTCAACAGAAACACCGTGGTAATGTGCTAATTCTACAACTTTAGAAGTTGTTGCTATGTTTTCTTCAAATGGATCATGAGACGCATCGATCATTACAGAAGTAAATCCAGCGTGAATCGCTTTTGCACATTGCTCAAAACTTGAACCGTGGTCTAAGTGAATCGCAACAGGTACAGTTGTTCCGTACTCTTCCATTAATGATTCAACCATTGCTACAACTACTTTGTAGCCACCAATATAGCGAGCTGCCCCTTCAGAAACCCCGATGATAACTGGAGAGTTTTCTTCTTGTGCAGCTTGTAGAATTGCTTGGCCATATTCCAAGTTGTTCAAGTTAAATTGACCTACAGCATAGCTACCTTTTTTTGCATCTTCTAACATTTGTTTCATTGATACTAATGGCATGAATGTTCCTCCTTAGATATTTTACAAAGATAAAATTACTATTTCCTATAGCCAGTCAAAAATATTCGTTGATTGGTTACAATATAAGAATACCAACTTCAACAAAAAGGTGCAACAACTCTTATCATTTGTAATCGTTTACTATTTTATTTTTTGACTTTTTGATGAATAAAAGTACAATTAAGGCTTTCTTGCTTTTGTTTTTCTTCTATAGCATTTCACTTATTAGTTGTTTTACTTGAGTTACATTAAATGGTTTAGCTAAAATTTTGTGGACGGACTGTAAATGAGCTGTTTTTTCTTTTGCTTCTTCTGGTAGGCCACTCATTACTATTGTAGGAATATAAATATCCTGTTCCTCAAGACGGCTGATTAATTCAGCACCATTCATTATAGGTAACCAAAAATCCGTTATTATTAAACTGGGCTTTTTTCTGTCTATACTTTCTAATGCTTCTTCAACACTTTCAAAGCTAAACACTGGATGACCTTCACTTTTGATGATTTCCTCTAATAAAATACGGATGCCAATTTGGTCATCTATAATCAATACACACTTGTCCATCTAAGAGCACCACCCTTATTTTTTAACCATATTACAATCGTAACTTTTTTCTACAACCTTACATAACTATCCGTCAAATACATTTTTTTAATTATAAAGGAATTATCATACAACTATTTCGATATGTTTTTTCTTTTTCCTGCTATATCTTCTTTTTTTATTTCACTAACAACAATTTTTCACATAAAAAGCGAACGGCAGTGACATGAATCGTACTAACGTTCGCTTTTTTGTTTTATTAAGTTATTTTACGGCCGCTCCAATAAATCCTTTAAACAATGGCTGCGAGCGTGTTGGACGTGATTTAAATTCTGGATGGAACTGTGAGGCAACAAACCACGGATGTTCTTGAAGTTCAATGGTTTCAATTAATTTGCCGTCTGGACTAGTACCGGAGAAGATAAATCCTGCTTCCTCCATTTGGTCTCGATACTGATTATTAAATTCAAAGCGATGACGATGACGCTCATAAACGATGTCTTCATCTTGATAGGCTTCGCGTGTTTTTGTTCCTTCTTTTAATCGACAAGGATAAACACCTAAACGAAGTGTGCCACCCATGTCAGAAATTTCTTTTTGTTCAGGTAAAAGGTCAATAATTGGATAAGGTGTTTCCGGATTAATCTCTGCAGAATGCGCGCCAGCATATCCTAAGACATTACGTGCAAATTCAACTGTTGCCAACTGCATACCTAAGCATATACCTAGGAAAGGCTTTTTCGATTCTCTTGCAAAACGAATTGCCTCGATCTTTCCTTCAATGCCTCGATCACCAAAGCCGCCAGGAACAAGGATACCATCTACATCATTTAATGCCTCAGCAACGTTGTCTGCAGTTAGTTTCTCTGAATCAATCCATTTTACGTTTACTTCCGAGTCGAAATCATAACCTGCATGCTTTAATGCTTCCACAACTGAAATATATGCGTCTGGTAATTCTACATATTTTCCAACTAAGCCAATCGTTACAGTTTTAGATAAATGCTTCACTCGTTCAGCCAAATCTACCCATTCAACCATATCTGCTGGCGGGCAATTCAAGCCAAAATGATCACAAGTAATCTGATCTAAGTGTTGTGATTGCAAAGCTAAAGGAACGTGATAAAGTGTTTCAGCATCTGCTGATTCAATCACATTTCTTTCATTAATATCACAGAATAGAGCAATCTTTTCTTTCATTTCTTGGCTGATATCCATTTCTGTGCGTAACACAATTACATCTGGTTGAATTCCTAACGAACGCAATTCTTTAACACTGTGTTGTGTCGGCTTTGTTTTTAATTCACCTGCCGCTTTAATATATGGCACTAAGGTTGTATGAATATACATTACATTTTCTTTACCTATATCACTTTTAATTTGACGAATCGCTTCAAGGAATGGCAAAGATTCGATGTCGCCTACAGTTCCACCAATTTCAGTAATAACTACATCTGCATTGGTTTGTTTCCCTGCTTGAAAAACTTTATCTTTAATTTCATTCGTAATATGTGGAATAACTTGTACCGTTCCACCTAAATAATCGCCACGACGTTCTTTTTTAATAACTGTAGAATAGATCTTTCCTGTTGTAATATTGCTATATTTCGTTAAATTGATATCAATAAAACGTTCATAGTGTCCTAGATCTAAATCTGTTTCTGCTCCGTCTTCTGTTACAAATACTTCACCATGCTGATAGGGACTCATTGTTCCTGGATCGACGTTAATGTAGGGGTCAAACTTTTGAATCGTAACGCTTAATCCTCTATTTTTTAATAGGCGCCCTAGGGAAGCTGCGATAATCCCTTTTCCTATTGATGAAACCACTCCACCTGTTACAAAAATATATTTAGTCATTCTGCATCCCTCTTTCTCCATTTTAATAATATGTCTATATCATGCCCTGTAAAATAATAAAAACGTCCCCCTAAATAGATAGGGGGACGTTTGATTTAATTAGTAAATTAAATGATAGAGCCCAAACTAAATATTACTTATTTGCCGAAAAAAAGTCAAGTACAATTTATTTATCTTCTTCTTCGTCTTCAGCTTCTTCCTCTTCGTCCTCTTCTTCATCGTCATCAAAATCTTCTTCATCATAAGCGTCAAAATCATCATCGAAGTTTTCATCTTCATCATCATTGTCTAAATCATTTAAGCTTTCATCTGCTTCGTCAAGATCTGATGACTCAAATTCTAGATTCTCTTCTGTAATTTCCTCTTCTACATCATCATATACTTCTTCTTTTTTAGCCTTTTTCGTCGTTTTCTTCTTCTTTTTCTTTTTCTTTGGAGCAGCACTGATTTCCTCTTCAATTTGTTCAACAGGATACCAGTCACGAAGACCCCATTGTCCCGATCCGATACTTAAGAAACGTCCGTCAATATTTAAGTCTGTATAGAACTGAGGCAAAAATTCTTCTTGTTGCGCTTTATCAAATTCCTTATATTCGACTACTTTTTGATAGATATCTTGATAATTTAACGCTCTATTCTCCTCTTTCAGAATCATTCGTGCTAATTCAATCATTGAAATATCTTTTAATTCTTCGCGGCTATAGGTATGCAAACTCACCGTCAAAGCACTCCCTCTATTTTATTATTTATCCGAGTTTATGTACCAGAATACGTGCCTAATACATATCAACTTCATATTACTCCAGTATATTATATTGGTATGAATAGTAAAATGCAATATTTGCTTAGCAAAGAGTTACGGTGATTGAATAAATTGTACTAAACGTGTGATTTTTTCTTCTGATAAAGTTCCAGAGTTATCAAATACATATTGATGATCTGCTGGAATGCTCCAGTTAATTTCGGGAACAAAATTAACTCTATCCTCATAGCTATCCCAGTTTTCTAATTTCCATGTATCACGAACCGTTCCACGTTCCTCAATGCGTTCTCTTTGTTGATCGATATCATCTAGCGTGACAACAATTACCTTCACGTCAACTGTTTGATGTGTTCTTCCGCTGAGTGACAAAACTTCCTCTAACCACTGCTCATTTTTCAACTCTGAAGTGAACGGAGAAATCATAAATACATTTTGACCGGCTGCTAAGTTTTCAACACATATATCTTTCGTTGTATCATATTCTAAGTCTCGTAAATGTTCTTTATAAAAATCAGAGTCACGATCATTTTTATCCAATCCTTCTTTTTCTAAAAACCGCTCAACAAATCGCCCACCTACTGTATCACGATCAAGAAAGGCGCAAGGAATTTGTGTAGCAACTTCTCTTGCTACTGTTGTTTTTCCCGTACCTGCTACCCCTACAAAAAATACCAGTTTTTGCATGTCATACACCACCTCAACAAATGATTAGTTTTATAGTAACGTATTCTCGCGAAAAAAGGAAAGCATTCCTTTCATATTTTTTTCATAATTGGAAAAGCTATAATCATTCTAAACGACAGGTTAATCCGATTGACCCTGTGGTATGGAGAGGAAAGATACGATGTTTATTTGGATAATCGCACTCCTATTACTAATTATATTATTAATTTGGATTGACTTTGGACTCGGAAAGAAATTTTTCAATAATAAAGCTCCTATTTTTTCGCATGAATATAATTTGGATGAAATGGATTTGATAACAGAAGGAGAACAGTTTTTTGATCTGTTCTTTAATGATCTTAAGCGAGCGAAAAAAACAATTGACATTTGTTTTTTTATTGTAGGAAATGATGCAATCAGTCAGGAGTTTTTTCGTATATTACAGATGAAATCTCAATCCGGTGTTCAAGTTAATTTATTAATGGATTGGCTTGGGGCCCTTAAAGTAAAAAGAAAGTTCATTCAAAAATTAGAGCGTTCTGGGGTAAAGGTGAAGAAGGCAAACAAGCCAACGTTTCCCTTTTTATTATATCGGCTCAATCGAAGGAATCATCGAAAGATCGCTGTCATTGATCAACAGGTAACTTATTTAGGCGGCTTTAATGTTGGGAAAGAATATTTAGGTGCCGACCCAAAGCTGGGGCATTGGAAGGATTATCATATTCGTTTAACTGATGCTACATCGGCAACAGTTCTGGAAGATATCTTTTCTTATGATTGGAAAGAGAATGGCACGCTAGATTCAGATAAAACATTGATTGACAAGGATTTCAATAGCGCATTAACGATTACTGAAGCAGGACAGCTTGAGATAAACATTATTGAATGGATTAATAAGGCAAACGATTCAATTATTATCGGCTCACCTTATTTCATCCCTACTAAACGCGTTTTTTCAAGCTTAATGACAGCACTTGGACGTGGTGTAAAACTTACTGTTCTTGTACCTGAAAAAGCAGATCATCTTTTCGTTAAAGGTGCAGCATTACCCTTTTTCAAAAAAATAATAAAGCATGGGGCGTCCGTTTATTATTATGATCATGGCTTCTATCATACGAAGGTGATTTTTATCGATCATGCTTGGTGTGATATTGGAACTGCTAATTTTGATCAACGTAGCTTTTTATATAATCAAGAAATCAATTTGATTATAACGAATAAAAAACTGATTGAACCGATAAACAAAGCATTTTCAGATGATCTTGCTAATAGCTATTTACTTACAGAGCAAGCGATTAAGCGAATGCCTATTTCTGCAAAAATTGCTAGTGTCTTTAGTCGTTTGATTCGTCCATTTTTGTGAGATTACTGATACATCATCCAAAACCCGATATCTGTAAAGCCGAGTCGTTTATATAGCTTACCAGCATTCGGATTATCGTAAAATAAACACAATTGCTTTTCTTCTTGGATGAGATCTTTGCATAGCTTTGTTAAGCATTGTGTTGCTAATCCTTTTTGTTGATAACCTTCCAAAGTAGCGACAGCAACAACCATGGCTGATTTCGAATTTTCTGCTGTTGTTGAAGCAGAGGAGATTATTTTACCGTCTTCTTCTACATAATATCCTCTTGTTACGCCTTTTTTAATATTTCTACGTTTATTTTCAGGCTTAAAGACAACTGAAGAGAATTCAGGTATTTGTGTTAAAAATTCACCTAATCGTTCCACATCTTCTGTCGTGAGTAATTTAACAGCGTCTGTATCCAATGACGGTAACTTCGCTGCAGATGTTAGCTTTGCGTAATATGTTTCTCGTTTTTGTTGGTACGTTATCGTTAAGTAAGGCTCGAGCTGCGCTGTCATTTCTTTTAAGCCTGATAACATCGGTTGATTCTTGTCCTCGTTTATAATTCTCGCAAAACCTTCTGCATCAAATGGTTCAAGCGCAAATGGGATATAGTTTTTTTCATACTTTAATAAAATTGCGCGTAAGCTTTCGTTATCAAAGTCTCCCCATACTGTTTGAAAATCTTGGTCATAACCGAATGCTTCAATATCTCCAATTATGAACAAATTTTCTGCTGGCTTTTGTTGTATCAATGCTTGAACTTGTGCATCGTCTTCCATCGTTAGCTTTCGAATCACAGCTAGCAACCTCCCCTAAGTACGTCTATATATTGTGAATTAGTTTAGCACCATTTTTTAGAAATGAAAAGATTATTTTTTAAGAAGATTTAAAAAATTGCTACTTGTCATTGTGTTAGTGGGGAATTGCCTTTTGAAGTCTATTTGATTAGACAATTGTGGCTCGGGGATATTTAAAATGAGCTTAAGTTACCGTTTGGGAGGATTAACCCTGGGAACGGGCACTTAAAATGGTTCTAAGTTACCGTTTGAGTGAATCAACCCTAGGAACGGGTACTTAAAACCGCGCTAAGTTACCGTTCGAGTGAATCAACCCTAGGAACGGGTACTTAAAACCGCGCTAAGTTACCGTTTGAGTAAATTTTTAATACAAACGGTAACTTAGCACCCATAATGAAAATCGCCCTCTATAAAAAGTGGAAGAGAGATTCTTATTCTTTCAATCACCTCTGAGCCTTAATAAATCTCGATAAAAGCAGTATAACTATAAATACAAAAATGCACTCCTCAAAAGAGAAGTGCATTTTTGTATTACATACTTTCAGGCGCAGATACGCCAATAAGATCAAGGGCGTTTGCTATTGTGATACGAACTGCTTGCATTAGGGCAAGGCGCGCTTTTGTACGTTCTGGATGTTCGGCATCTAATACTTTTTCTGCATTATAGAAGCTATGCAAGTTAGATGATAATTCAAAAACATATTGTGTCATGCGATGCGGTGTGCGATTTGTAGCAGCATCTGCAATCACTTGTGGAAATGCTCCTAGTTGCTTCAACAGATCTTCTTCTTTTTCTGTTCCTAACAAACTAGCATCAAATTCGCCATCTGTTGCAAAGCCTTTTTCTTCTGCTTGGCGAAGCATCGTGCAAATTCTTGCATGCGCATATTGAACGTAATAAACAGGGTTATCATTAGATTCAGATCTTGCTAAATCCATATCAAAATCTAAATGCGCATCACTTGAGCGCATAACAAAGAAGTAACGCATGGCATCAATACCTACTTCTTCCATCAATTCACGCAAGGTAACTGCTTTTCCAGTACGCTTACTCATTTTAACTTTTTCACCATTTTCAAATAGGTTTACCATTTGAATAATTTCTACTTCTAATGTATCTGCTTTATAGCCAAGAGCTTGAATTGCTGCACGCATTCTTGGAATATAACCATGGTGGTCTGCTCCCCAAATATTAATAAGTGTTTCAAATCCACGGTCTAATTTATTTTTGTGATAAGCGATATCTGGTGTTAAGTAGGTGTATGAGCCATCGTTCTTAATTAACACACGGTCTTTGTCATCGCCAAAATCAGTCGTACGGAACCATGTCGCACCATCTTCTTCATACGTATGTGATTTTTCATTTAATAGATCTAAAGCTGGTTGAATCTTTCCTTCTTCATATAAAGATGTTTCTGAGAACCAATGATCAAATGTAACACGGAACTGTTCTAAATCGGCTGCTAATTTTTTCAATTCGTATTTTAAACCGTATGAACGGAAAAATGCTAATCTTTCTTCTTCTGGTTTATTGACCCATTCATCGTTGTAATTTGTAGCAAGCTCCTCACCTAAAGTAATAATATCTTTACCATGATAGCCATCCTCTGGCATTGGCCAATCTTTCCCTAAAGCTTGCATGTAGCGTGCTTCAACAGAAATGGCTAAATTGTTAATCTGGTTTCCTGCATCATTAATATAATATTCACGTTCCACATTATATCCTGCAGCATCTAAGATATTACAAAGTGAATCCCCTACTGCCGCACCACGAGCGTGACCTAAATGTAAATCACCTGTTGGATTAGCAGATACGAATTCTACTTGTACCTTTTTACCGTTACCTGTATTTGTTTTTCCGAATGCTTCTTTCTCTTTTAAAATCACTGGAATTAAGTTGGTTAGATAGCTGTTATCCATGAAGAAATTAATAAATCCTGGACCCGCTATTTCTATATCAATGACTGCTGCTTTTTGTTTATCTAGATGTGCAACGATGTCTTCTGCGATCTGACGTGGCGCTTTTTTGGCGATTCGCGCAAGTTGCATAGCGATGTTCGTTGCATAGTCACCATGGGCTTTTTCTTTTGGTTTCTCCAGTACAATAGTTGGTAATTCGGCTTCTGTTGCAAGTTCTGCTTTTATTACAGCTTGCTTAATTTCAGTTTTCAACGCTGCTTCTATCTGTTGTACACTGTTCATTGTGTATCCTCCTTAAAGGTTAAAGTTAATCGATGTCTACGATTGCCTTCTCCATTTATTTTTGTCGTGTAACTAATAAATAGTTTTCCTTTTTGATTGTTAGTTGGTTCTTGATACGTGATTTGATCTGTATGTGTTTCCATATGAATCGATCCATATGTATGTCGGTACATATTTTCCGTTCGTTGTTTCTTTTTAAATTGCTGATGCATGTGCACTGCACCCGTCCGTTTGATACTTACCTTATCATCAGAAATTGTAATTAAGGAATGGATTTTTTCCTGGTCTTCCTGTTGCTCCTCAAAACGAAGAACTGAGATATTTCCCCTCTGCATAAAAGAGCCTGATTCTTCTACGACTGTAACTGCTTTTTCTCCTAATTCCCTAATTTCAGTTACTAATCGAATGGAAACAGGGATGTTTTGCCCGTCCATGTTACATCTCCTTTATCTTTTACATAACACTTAGTATAGAAATGAATGAAGTGAAACACAAGTGATTTTATTGTTTTTCTTATATTGTTGTAAAAGTTTATCACAATTCTTATCGAAGTGAAAATAACTATGGCGATTTTGAGCTTTTTTCTAATAAAAAATGCGTTTCCACTCGGGTTGAGCAGAAACGCGTTCCTTCGTTTTTAAACAAGTTATTTTTGAAAAATTGTAGAGGATTGACTCCCTATTTAACCCAACCTAACAATATTTCCCTCACAAATTTACTTGCAGCAATGGCCGTTTGTTCAGTTGGATCATAGTTTGGAGCCACTTCCACTAAGTCTGCTCCTACAACTTTTATGTCAGATTGTGCAATGAATTGTATCGCTTCTAATAATTCCTTTGAGCTGACCCCGCCTGCTTCAGCTGTTCCAGTCCCGGGCGCGAACGCTGGATCTAACACATCAATATCAATCGTTACATAAACAGGTTGACCAGCTAACTTAGGTAAAAGTTCTGCTAATGGTTTTGCTACTTCATAGCGAGCCATATACATGCCGTTATCCTTAGCATATTGAAATTCTTCTCTCATCCCTGAACGGATACCGAATGAATATACATTGGTTGGCCCAATTAATTCACATGCTTTGCGAATCGGTGTCGAATGAGAAAGGGATTCCCCTTCATATTCCTCTCTTAAATCAGCGTGAGCATCAATATGAATGATTTTGAGATCAGGGTATTTCTCATACATCGCTTGAAAAACAGGCCACGAAACAAGATGCTCTCCACCTAAACCTAACGGAAATTTATTTTCCTCTAATAGATAGGTTACATATTGATTAATTTGCTCGATGCTACGCTGCGCATTTCCAAAGGGTAGCGGAATATCTCCAGCATCAAAATAAGTTATTTCTTCCAGATGCTTGTCCATGTAAGGACTGTATTCTTCTAAGCCTAATGATGCTTCGCGTATTCGATTCGGACCAAAACGAGAGCCTGGGCGAAAGCTTACCGTCCAATCCATTGGCATGCCATAGATTACTGCTTTGGCTTCTTCAAATGTTGGTCTAGACATAATAAATACTTTGCCAGAGTATGCTTCATCAAAGCGCATGCTATACCTCCTTAACAATTATTCTTATTCATTTGCAAAATAACAGATTGGACAAGTTTACCACCTTTCACTGCTGGTGGACGCTTTCCGCGGGCATGGCTTGAGCCCCCTCGGAAGAAAGCCGCTTCCTGCGGGGTTCTTAAGACATATGCTATTCCCGCCGGAGTCACCACCATACGTTCAAGGCAAGTCAATGAGAAACTCTTCAATCAGTTATTTGTTTTATTTATTAGCAGATTACACAAACCTATTTTGTTAAGTCTTTAACGAACTTCGGTAGTACGAAGCAGGCTTGGTGAATCTCTTCAGTGTAGTATTTTGCGTCTATTTCATGGAAACGATCAGCTTGCACAGATAACGGATCATGTGTTTTGCTTCCCATTGTAAATGTCCATAATCCACTTGGGTAAGTAGGAATATTTGCAGTATATAATTTTGTAATCGGAAAAATCTCTTTCACATCTTTATACACTTGTTGAATCAAGTCAGCTTTAAACCATGGATTGTCAGATTGAGCAACAAATATGCCATCCTCTTTTAGTGCTTTAGCAATTCCTGCATAGAATCCTTTTGTAAATAAGCTTACTGCCGGCCCAACTGGTTCGGTTGAGTCTACTAAAATGATATCATAAGCAGCTTCACTTTCTGCAATGTGAGCGAAGCCGTCCGCAATCTTCACTTCCACACGAGAATCATTTAATTTCCCTGCTATTTCAGGTAAATATTTTTTCGAGTATTCAATGACCTTTCCGTCTATTTCTACTAATACTGCTTTTTCTACTGATGGGTGCTTTAAGATCTCTCGAATAACTCCACCATCGCCACCTCCAACAACGAGGACATGCTTTGGATTTGGATGTGTAAACAATGGCACATGCGCGATCATTTCATGGTAGACAAACTCATCTTTTTGCGTAGTCATAACCATGTCATCTAGCACTAACATGTTGCCCCACTCTTCCGTTTCTATCATCGCTAATGATTGGAGATCTGTTTGCTCTGTGTGTAGTGTTCTTTTTATTTTAGCAGTAATCCCAAAATCCTTTGTTTGCTTCTCAGTAAACCATAAATCCATTCTGCCATCTCCTTTTATCTTAATAATCTATATCTATTTTTTTGCATTTTTTCCATTCGAACAAATTAATTTTAGATAATTCGACAGAAAAAGCAATACTTTTTTTGAAAAAACTTCCGTGGTGGTTGTGTTTAATTATCGACAATAATTGCCATAATGATACTACCATGACAGTTTCACCCAAAGGAGCATGTTTAACAATGATCGATAAAATACCATTAATTAAAAATTTAAAACACAAATCTTTCGCTTGGGCTTTATTTATTTTCCTTTCCTTTGTCAGTATGATTTGTTTGTTTGTAATTGGCTTATTTACATATGCGTTATTACTTGGACCACCATCTCTATCCACTGCCCAACCAACTACTTATTTTAGTTCTGATGGTGAGGAAATCGGCCAGGAAAAAACGGTAGAGACTAGAGATTGGCTTGAACTAGAACAAATAGATCGGCAAGTCATTGATACGACAATTCAAGCAGAGGATAAACGTTTTTATGAGCATCATGGCTTTGATTTCAAACGAATGCTTGCCGCTGCAATAACGAATGTGAGATCACTGGCGCTAGAAGAAGGAGCAAGCACCATCACCCAACAATATGCACGTAATCTCTTTTTGTCACATGAAAAAACGTGGGATAGAAAATTAAAAGAAGCCTTTCATACTATTCGGTTAGAGTTATTTTATGATAAAGATACATTATTAGAAGGTTATTTAAACACTATATATTACGGACACGGTGTATACGGTGTTGAGGCTGCCAGTCAATTTTATTTTCAAAAACAAAATACCGAATTAACATTAGCTGAAACAGCATTACTAGTAGGTATTCCAAACCGTCCAAGTTACTATTCACCTATTCGCCATATCGATCATGCAAAACAAAGACAGGAACAACTATTGGATTCTCTTTTGGATGACGGGAAGATTGATTCGTCTGAACATTTACTCGCTTCGCTTGAACATGTAACTGTTTATGATGAGCAGCAAGATCAAGACAAGAATTTAGCACCTTATTTTCAAGATATCGTGATGAATGAATTGCAATCTCTTTTAAAAAAGGAAAAAGAAATGATTCGGACAGCGGGATATCGAGTATATACGACACTTGATCAAACCAAACAGCTGGCACTTCAAAGAGCAGCAAGTGAATCAATGCCTAAGGATAGTGATTTGCAAGTCGGGGCGATTGCAATGGACCCTTCAAACGGAGCAATTCATGGACTTATCGGCGGAACAAATTATATAGAAAGTCCATTTAATCGGGCAACCCAAGCGAAACGCATGGCAGGATCAACATTCAAGCCTTTTTTATACTATACCGCTTTAATGAATGGCTATACTGCTACAACCACATTGATGAGCCAACCGACTACGTTTATGTTGGAGGATGGTACGAGTTATCAACCTAGTAACTATAATGGCTACTACGCAGACAAAGAAGTCACTTTAGCCCAAGCATTAGCGGTGAGCGATAATGTATATGCGGTTAAAACAAACTTGTTTCTTACTCCTGAGAGATTGATTGAAACGGCTAAAACATTCGGGATATCCAGTAATCTAAAGCCTGTCGCGTCATTAGCTCTCGGACCCGCTTCTGTCAGTGTAAAAGAAATGGTTACAGCGTATAGCATGCTAGCCAATGGTGGAAAATTTGTAGAACCCTATACGATTGAAAAAATCGAGACAGCTAATGGCGAGGTGATTTATCAACGGGTAGATTCAAAAAAGAAACAAGTGCTTGACCCACAAGCGACGTTTATTTTGACTCAATTAATGACTGGAATGTTTGATCCAACATTAAATGGCTATATGCATGTAACTGGTGAAACGATCGCATCTGATTTGACTAATACGTATGCTGGTAAATCAGGTACAACAAAATCCGATAGTTGGATGATTGGCTACAGCCCCCATTTGGTAACAGGCGTTTGGAATGGATATGATGACAATCGAACGATGAGCAAAACGGTAGACCAACAAGCAGCAAAGAATATTTGGGCTGATTTTATGGAAGCTAGTGCAGAAGAGAAGAAAAGTAATTTTATTGCACCTGAAGGAATTGTAGCTGCGTATGTAGATCCTGTCAGTGGTGAGTTATCTAGTGCTTACTGTGAGACAAGCCGACTGATGTATTTTGTTGAAGGCACAGAGCCGGTAACCTATTGCTCACTTCATCGCCCAAAAAATTAAAGGTTCTCCTCTGAATGTGGAGAACCTTTTTATTTTGAAGTGCAGAATGCTAGTTTTAAACATTCCAGTAAATGAAGTTCGTTTACTGATCGGATTTAGGTAATGCTTGGTGAAGTGTTTCAGAGGCATTTTTCCACATGTCTGGATTAAATTCTCGCAAAAAGTCAGCAAGTAGTTTCTTTGACGTATCGTCCATATGATCGATAATCACGTGACCTTTCATTGATTTTTCCATATGTGTCACATGCTCTGGCATCGATTTATATGCTCGCTTAATCGAACGATCGACACGGATTTCGCTCCCAGCCACTCCATGATAATATGGCCCATTTTCTCCTCGTTCTACTGTGACCCAAACGATCCAATACAATTTTCCATTTGGGACTTCATCTTTATTTGGGATAAACTTGACACGACGCTCTACTTCACTACGCGCATGCATAGCTCCCATATCAACAAACGCTCGGTGTTCATTCGGATCGACAATAACTGGCGAAATATTTTCTAAACTAATCGACCCTACACCATAACCTCCATGGCCATCTGTTGAATCATCTTTCATTATCGTAAATGCATTATTTTTCTTTTTTTCCATGATAAATCAAACCTCCAATACACCAACATTGTAGCATAAATGGGACATTGGGGTCAGTCCCCAATGTCCCATTCGACAAACATTTTCTGCATTCCTCCCTACATTGTCATTTGTTTATAGTATAATTGACATGTATAGTGAAAAATCCAAATTATTTTACATTATTCAGAATTACTTGTTTTGCGTTCATATGAATACTTTGATGCAAAATTACTATCGTTTAAAACATACCAAATAGTTATTTTATAAAAATAATGCAGGAGGGTGACATGAAGAAAAAAAATTGGTTGAACAATAAAAACAAATTAGGACTGATTGGCGCTGGGATATTATCGATTGTTGTTTTTGCTATTATTACTTTTTCTGTAATTGTTATCAATCAAAATATCACGACACAAACAGCAAAAAGTTCGGATGTTTCAAATTACCCTGAAGAAGAAGCTACGAATACATACATTGAGCTAGCTGCGGATGATGATCAAAAGGAGCAAGATAGTAAGGAGGAGACTTCTGAAACAGACAGTGAAGAAAACTTAGATGAAGATGATAGCATAGAGGAGTTAGACAACGAAGAGGCAGAAGATGTTCATAGAGAAGAGAATAATGATAAATACACTGTTTCTAATACTAATAATGACAACGAAAAACCGGTCAACAAGCCAAATAAAGAAGAGAATGAGAGTAACACTAGTAATCAGGGGAATACAACGTCGGAAAAAGAACCGGTAAAAAAGCCTGAAAAAGAGGATGAAGTCGGGGTTAAAGATGATGCGGAAGAACCCGAAGAGGAAGACTCTACACCTGTAATCACAACGAAAACCGTACAAAAAACAGAGTCAATTAAATACGAAACAATAGAAAAAGAAGATAGTAGTTTGACTGCTGGAAATAGAATAGTTATTCAGAATGGCAAAGAAGGCGTAAGAACAATAACTTTTGAAAAAACGTATAAGGATGGAAAGCTCATTTCAACCGAACAAACAAGCTCAGTTGTTACAAAAAAACCAATAAATGAAATTATCTTAGTAGGGTCAAAAACAGACGAACCAACGATCGAAGAAGATGAATAAGAAATGGAATGGGACAAAAGGGTCTGACCCCAGTGTCCCATTTTAATAAAAATGAAAGTGTTCTGGTTTTAGTGTTTGATTTGTATTACTGTTGTCTTGTTTTTGTTTGTTTCGATTTTTCCACCGCACTCTTCTACTTCTGACGCCTATTCGCGCTTGTTGTACTTCTTGTATCCCTTCAATACATAGCTGCATTGCGATAATTACCATCATAAATGCTAGTAATACAGGTACAACAATCCAATAATGTTCTGTCATTAGCGCTTCTCTTGCGTTACTAATTAATCCTGACCATTCAAATGTTACTGAATGCGCTGGCGCTCTGTAAAATTGATCAAACATTACGCTTGTTCCACCTAGAAATAACTGAAACAAACCTAAATGAATCATCAGTAATAATACTTGAATAAATTGTTGACCAAAAATAACACCCAACTTTGCTCCCAAATGCGGCATTATATGTCTTTTTATCAACTGTTTCCTCGAAGCACCTAGCACCCTCGCTCCTGTAATGAATTCTTTTTCTAAGATAAGATTCATTTCATTTCCAATTAAAACTGTTACTAAAGGTACAACTAAAATAGTTAGAATAATACCTTGTATAAGAATACGTTCTGTTAAACTATTGGAGAACCCTGTGACTCCACCCATTAAATAGGAACTCAGAATTACAACTGAAATAACCGTAAGAGGTAAATAGTGAAATCCATCTACCCATTTTTTAATCCATCTTCTCCATCTGTCGTTTATGAAGAAATTGTATGGTATTGCAAATAAAAAACCGAAAATAAGTCTTAATAAACTAATCGAAGCAGCGAATATAATCGTGTACTTCGCTCCAGTTAATAACTGATCTTTAATGCTATAACCTAGGTAATCGCTCCCCATTGGAACATACTTAGATGGTGGATGTGGTGTGTTACTCACTAATTTTCCTGCATCATCATAGACCAAAACGTATTGTTGAACGGGATTATCATTAAATAAGGTATGTACAAAGCTAATAATAACTAAACCAGTAATGACAGTAAATCCAATGATGAATTTTGGATTTTTCAAGTATTGAAAGAAATTTTTAAATAAACGAATCAACTGTTTTTTAAATGAAGTCAACGATAATTTAGGTTTATATTGTTGTATTTCTTTTGTTTTTACTTGCTTTTGTTTCACATTATTTTTTCTTTTTAAATGAATCGTAGTAGAGTAATATTTTTCATTAAAAATAAAAACCTCTATTCCTTGATAGATAAGAAATAATGGCGTGAAAATCATGATAAGTACTATCGCTAAAACTATTGGCCTGAAATCTGTCATAATAAAACTAGAAATACCACTTATATTAAATATGTACTCAACAACAAAGAGACTGGATAAAGTTGTCCAAACAATTATTTTCGACTGGTAAAACAAACTTTTCATGCTATTACGCAAGACATGGTTTACAATAATAAAATGTTCTCGTAATCCTTTACTACGTGCCAATTCGACATAAGGTTTGGTCATTTCTTCATCTAGTAACAAGAGTAATACTCGATACAATGAGACCATTGGTAAAAAAGAAAGCACAACGATTGGAGCTAGATAAATTCGTTCTTCGCCAAGTGTTGCAAATTTCATCAGGAGTATATCGGTATGCTGATAAATCGTAACAACGAATAGCTGCAATATAAATGCAACCATTAAATCTGGAATGGATTCTAAAAATCCTACTACACGTTTAATCAATTGCTTTAGGGCTGAAGGAAGAAACATTGTGAGAATAGCAAGTAAAAAGGCAAGTCCAAAGCCTAAACATAATGCCCCAATAAAAATGCGCATGGAGTATAGGTAAGGATCCATTAGAAAAGATAGCATTGATAATTCTCGATCTAAATAATAATACGTCCAATTTTCCGGTTGAATAATTGTTTTTATTAATTCAATTAATTGTTCAAAGTAAAGTGAGAAATTAATCATCTGTGAAGATTGAAATAAAGCAGGTATAGCGCTAATAAATAAAATTCCGATAATACCTAAAATGTAGTATAGGGTAAAACGTAACAGTTTCTTCATCCCAACTCCCCTTTAGATAATGGGACAAAAGGGTCTGACCCCAATGTCCCATTATTTTAGTTCTTTAATGAATTGCCATGCTGCTTGGATGTCTGTTTCTGTGTAGTTGGAACTTTTTTTGACGATTTGTACTTTTTCTTCGATTTCTTTTTTTGATAAATGATCAAAATAAAGCATGGTAGATACTAACTCAAGAAATCTTGAGCTTTTATCTTTCATTTTTTCAATCATCTCATTGCAGGATGGTAATTCTACTGCGGAGTGTCCGAGAAAATCTTCACCCGCTTCTGTAACTGTATATCGATATTGATAATAATTGCTTTTGCTCTCTTTTTGTTCTTCAATAAACCCTAAATTACATAGTTCCTCTATTCGAAGTGTTAATTCCTCTGAATATGGTCCATAAAAATGAAATTCATACTTTTCCTCAAAAGGAATATCACACTTTTTTAATATATAAATCATTTTCTGTAGTTTTTTTCGTCCTACAACTTCGCCTGCATTTTTAAAAAACAGCATTAATTTTGCATGATTTGCTAACATCGAAAAAACAACCCCTATTCCAAACTTAGTTTCACAATCTAATCGATATCCGCTAATCCTAAGATCGTCTTAATTTTATTTTTTTCTGGTTGATCATCAGGCAGTGCTTGAATAAAATCCATTGGAAAATACAGTTTATGATCTGTTCGTTTCTTACCTGAGATGGATTCAACAATGTCCGATTGTCTCGATAATTCTTTCAATTCCTGATTAGGCATTAATAAATAAATCGGCAAGCGTTCGCCCTCTTCACCAGGTCGATAGAAATCGTATGGTAAATCAGAGGATGAATCAACAACTAAATAATAATCCGGATCAATGCCCACTTTCTTAAACAGCTGATAAAGCTCCATCCATTCGTTCATCTGTAAATTCGGATTAAATTCAATGTACTTTAATAGCTTTCGATTCATGAAGCGTACACATAAATCACTCAGAATTTCATCTGTTTCATCTATCCACATTTGGAAATAATATAAAACAACTGACTCATCTAATCGTAAGTAATCTTCTAGTGAAACATCCCCTGAGAAAAAGGATAAGAAATGTGTTGGTTTTAACGAAAATTGATACCCCTGCTCATACAAATGTTTTGCGCGGTGGAGTATTTTAGATAAGATAACTTCTGCACTTCGACTAACTGGATGGAAATAAACTTGCCAATACATCTGATATCTACTCATGATGTAGTCCTCTACTGCATGCATACCTGTTTGCTTGATGACTACTTGGTCCTCTAATGGACGCATGACACGCAAAATTCGTTCCATGTCAAAATGACCGTAGCTTACCCCAGTGAAGTATGCATCTCGCTGTAAATAATCCATTCGATCAGCATCTATTTGACTCGAGATCAGGCTAACTACTAATTTATCTTCATATGTTTTGTTAATTACATCCGCAACTTTTTGTGGGAAACCTTCTTCTACACGACGTAGCACATGATTAACCTCAGTGTCACCAAGTACAATTTGTCTAGTAAAAGCTTCATGATCTAATTTAAACACTTTTTCAAATGAATGCGAAAATGGTCCATGTCCTAAATCATGCAAGAGTGCAGCACAAAGACAGAGGAGTCGTTCTTCATTATTCCAATGTTTTCTTCCTTCAAAATTAAATAAAATACGGCGAACAATTTCATAAACACCTAACGAATGATTAAACCGACTATGTTCTGCACCATGAAAGGTGAGAAAAGATGTACCTAGCTGTTTAACTCGACGTAATCGTTGAAATTCTGCCGTACCAATCAAATCCCATATTACACGATCTTTCACATGAATATACCGGTGTACTGGGTCTTTAAATACTTTTTCTTCATCTAACTGCTCATTTTTGTACATATATTAACCCTTTCTTCCGACATTTTTTTCTGCATTATGTATGGATTCATTATATAATAGTTTTGGGTAATCTAAAAGAGGACAAAATTATATATATTAAAGCATCTAACGCATAACATCGACCTACAACAAAGGAGTAAGCATATATGTCTAATTGGAAAAATATTTTCAAGGGTTCATCTATACGATTGATTGATGGAAGTCCGCTAACAATAAATACTTCAGCAATGGATGAATTTGCGATTGATGATGCCCTAGCGTTATCAGTTAGCAATCAAACTTCCCCTCCAGTCATTAGACTTTGGACACATGATCATACGATTGTGATGGGTATACCTGATTCACGTCTTCCACAGAAAGATGAAGCAGTAACTTTTTTACAACAGCAAGGCTATCAAACTGTAGTACGTAATTCTGGTGGCTTAGCGGTTGTCTTAGATAAAGGTGTCTTAAATGTATCTCTTTTACTTGCAAATGGAGATAAAATCGGTATTCATGAAGGATACGAAATCATGGTAGCTTTTATCAAAGATATTTTACAGGAAGAAACAGATGCGATTAAAGCATTTGAAGTCGTCGGCTCATATTGTCCAGGTGACTATGATTTAAGTATTGACGGAAAGAAGTTTGCCGGAATATCGCAACGCCGTGTTCGTAATGGTGTAGCTGTGCAAATTTATATTGCAGTAGAAGGTAGCGGGCAAGAAAGAGCAAGTTTGATTCAAGAATTTTATACGAAAGGCTTACAAGGAGAAGAGAGTAAATTTGACTATCCTGACGTGGATCCTAACACGATGCGTTCATTAAGTGAGTTATTAGATCAACCAATTACTGTTGAAGAATTAAAACAAAAAATTACTACTTATTTAACGGCGCACTCATTTGAATGGACAGCTTCAACTTTAGCAGATGAAGAACTAGCAACGTACCAAAAACGAAAGCAACAAATGATTGATCGTAATAAAAAAGCACTCGGTGAGTTAGCTTAGTAATGTGCCCCCTTGAATTAGATCATTAGTCTAACTTTGATGGGGCACATGAGCGTCTGAGTGCTTTACTTTTTTGTGTGGATTTGTTTTTCTATCCGATAATATGCTAACGCTTCTTTGTCAATCGCATAACCAATACCGGGATTTTCAGATAAATGAATTTTTCCATTGTCTGTTTTGATCTCTGGTTGAATAATATCTTTTTCCCAATAATAGGCAGATCCAGCCGTGTCTGCCGGCAAGGTAAATTGCGGTAATGTTGCTATCGCTAAACTATGTGCCCTGCCTACTCCAGCCTCCAACATGCCACCACACCATAATGGTAATTGATGCTGTTCAGCCAAATCATGCATTTCCTTCGTGTTTTGGATACCACCTACTCGACTAGGTTTTATATTCACTATTTTACAGCTGTGTAAAGCAATTGCTGTTTTTAAGTCACTATATGTATGAATACTTTCATCCAAACAGATTGGGGTTTGTAATAGGTTTTGGAGCTTTGCATGTTCAACAAAATCATCCTGTGCAAAAGGTTGTTCGATCATTAATAAATTAAATTGATCTAGCGCAAGCAATCTGTCCTTATCTTCCCATGAATAGGCACCATTGGCATCAATCATTAAAGAAAGTGATGGAAAGGACGTTCTTACTTTGTCTAACAAGCGTATTTCTTTCCCTTTTTTCACCTTCAATTTAACGCGTTGATAACCTTGTGCGAGTTTTTCTTCGATCGTTTCTAATAGTTCTTGATCAGTTGGCTTTAGCCCAATACTCACACCAACATCAACAGTTGGCTCCTTTCCACCAATCAGTTTATACAATGGTTGATTTGTCCGTTTTGCATACAGATCCCACACAGCACCTTCTATTGCCGCTTTTGCCATTTGGTTACGACGAATCGTTCGGAAAATTTTTGACAGTTCGCTTGGGTGTGTAATTTTCGCCTCCAAAACTAATGGAATAAGATGATTTTCTAGTATAATCCGGTTTGTTTCCATTGTTTCTTCTGTGTACCATGGCGTTGCGAATGATTCAGTTTCGCCATATCCACTAGTACCATGCTCATCAATTACTTCTATAATATAAAAATCTTTCTTTTCTACCTTACCGTGACTTGTGACAAATGGATATTTATAGTTCATTTGCAGATGATGTAGAATTACTTGATTGATATCCAGCGGAAACACCTCACTTTTGTTTGAATTATTACACATTTCGGTCACTAACATCAGATTTCCTCGCTATTTTGTTCGAATCAACCCACTTTTCGATCACTAGTATCAGATTTCTTCGCTAGTTTGTTCGAATCAACCCACTTTTCGATCACTAGCATCAGATTTCTTCGCTATTTTGTTCGAATCAATACACATTTCGATCACTAGCATCAGATTTCCTCGCTATTTTGTTCGAATCAATACACATTTCGATCACTAGCATCAGATTTCCTCGCTATTTTGTTCGAATCAACCCACTTCTCGATCACTAGTATCAGATTTCTTCGCTCTTGTGATCGAATGAATCCATGCATCGTTCGCTTCATGACTAAATTGTATCATAGAAGCATTTTTTACGTTAAGTCACCTTTCCCCAAATAAAAAAGCAGAGTTATCGCGATAAATAACTCTGCCTTAAAATATCGATTTATAGTGATTGAGCCGCTGTAATAATTGCTAGTTTGTAAACATCCTCTGTGTTACAACCACGAGATAGGTCGTTTACTGGTTTGTTTAATCCTTGTAAGATTGGCCCAACCGCGTCGAAATTACCTAAGCGTTGTGCAATCTTATAACCAATATTACCTGCTTCTAGACCAGGGAATACGAACACATTCGCATCACCTTTAATGTCCGCATTTGGTGCTTTTTTTTCTGCAACACTCGGAACAAACGCTGCATCAAATTGGAATTCACCATCTAACGTTAAATCCGGGCGTTGTTCTTTAGCAATTCTGACTGCTTCTGCTACTTTTTCAGTTTCTTCTGATTTAGCAGATCCTTTTGTAGAAAAGCTAAGCATCGCTACACGTGGGTCAATATCAAATAATTCAGCAGTGTCTGCACTTGCAGATGCGATTTCAGCTAAGTCTTGACTATCTGGTGCAATATTAATTGCACAATCTGCGAAAACATATTTTTCATCGTCACGAACCATGATAAATACGCCAGATGTTTTCTTAATACCTGGTTTTGTTTTAATAATTTGCAAAGCTGGGCGAACGGTATCTGCAGTTGAATGAGCAGCACCACTAACTAGTCCATCTGCTTTATCCATATATACAAGCATCGTACCAAAGTAATTTTCATCCAGTAAAATTTCTCGTGCAGCCTCTTCTGTTGCTTTTCCTTTTCTACGTTCTACAAAGCTAGCAACCATATCATCAAATTGATCGTAAGTTGACGGATCAATTATTTCTACTTTATCAAGTGCAACACTTAGTTCTTTTGCTTTCTGTTCTATTTTTTCATTTGATCCGACTAGTACAGGTTGGATTAAACCGTCTGCTGCTAATTTACTTGCTGCAGCTAGAATTCTTTCGTCAGACCCTTCTGGAAATACAATTCTTCTACTTTTTCCTTCTAATCTGTTTTTTAACGTATCAAATAAATTACTCATGTGTCACCCTCCAAAAATCATTTCTGTTATATATAATACGCCTTTTTCTGTTTGAATGAAAGTGTTAACTCTCACTTTTTTTACTTTATAACATTATTCACGCTTCACTTTCTTAACCCCAAATGCAGAAACATTGTTACAGCGCAGTTCTCACAGTATTTATCCATGCTTGAATTCTTTCCTCTATTTTTGTCTAAACAATGACATTTTACACTACGACTTAAATGTCATATTAGAGTGTTGCCAACTCTTTTTGCTACATTTTCTACTTTTAATCACAAGCGTTCCTCATGATTACTATACCCGTTTTGTGTTATATTAAAAACGGATTGGAAATCTTATAATGAAGTAATTATTAAGTAAGGAGCGATTACTATGGCAGAAGCTGTGGAAACAATGGATGGTTGGTATTGTTTACACGATTTAAGAAAAATAGATTGGAATGCCTGGAAAAAAGCTTCAATTGTTGAACAAGAAGCAGCAATCACTGAATTGCAATCATTGTTAACGAAATGGGATGTTATCGATGAAGAGAAAACCGGAAGTCATGCTGTATATTCCATTTTAGGGCATAAAGCAGATGTATTATTTATGATTCTTCGTCCGACATTAAAAGAATTACAGGAGGCTGAGTTAGCATTTAATAAATCAGCATTCGCTTCATTTATGCAACAAACCTATTCCTACGTATCGATTGTCGAATTATCAAAATACACGGCAAAAGAAGGAGAAAATCCAGAAGAACATCCAGGGACACAAGCAAGGTTGCGCCCTCGCTTACCAAAGTGGGATCATATCTGTTTTTACCCGATGGACAAGCGACGACAAGGAAATGATAACTGGTATGTGTTACCGATGGATGAACGCCGCCGGTTAATGTATGAGCATAGTAAAACCGGAAGAAAATACGCAGGTAAAATCCGTCAAATTATTACAGGCTCAATGGGCTTTGATGATTGGGAATGGAGTGTTACTTTATTTGCAAAAGATGCATTAGATATTAAAAAACTAGTTTACGAAATGCGTTTTGATGAAGTTAGCGCACGCTTCGGGGAATTCGGTGCTTTTTACGTTGGGAATATTCTTGTTAAAGAAGACATTCCAACTTTCATGGAAGTTTAATCCCCTATGTAAAACATTAATAAGGTCTCGCTTGAAAAAAGCGGGATCTTTTTTTATTTTTCACAGCAACGATACAGCACTATTTTATCACCTCAAAAAATTTCATTCATCTTTTTATTTATTTCCGCATAGGTATATGTAGTGGGACGATTGGTACAAAAGCGAGGTGAAGCGATGGCTGTAGTTAGACACACAAGCGAAGACATAGATTTGCTTGCACGATTAATGCGTGCTGAAGCGGAGGGTGATGGTCGACTCGGTATGTTAATGGTTGGAAACACTGGGATCAACCGTGTACGAAGCGATTGTTTAGATTTTAAAGATATTCGATCGATTAGAGATATGGTTTTCCAAAGTCCTGGTGGTTTTGAAGCGACACAGAAAGGTTATTTTTATCAAGCTGCAAGAGACGTAGACCGCGACCTGGCGAGACGTACGATTAAAGGAGAAAGATTTCATCCAGCAACACGTTCATTATGGTTTTTCAGACCTGAAGGAAGTTGTCCAGCACAATGGTATGGTCAATGGAATTCCGGCAGATATAAATCACATTGTTTCTATGCACCATTAGCATCAGAATGTCCAAACGTATAGGAAAGGAGTGTTATTTTTTATGAGTAATGAAAACAAACAGCGAGACCATTCGCAAAGTATGTATCAGCAACAAATGCAAGGTGCCAATCCTTATCAAGGTATGATGTACCAACCAAATTATACGCAGCAACAACCAGTTTACTATCCTTCTTATGGCTATCCCCCTTATCAAACACAAAGTCCGACGCAAGATCAACCGAGTATGAGTAAATTACCTGGCATGCTACCATTAGAGGAATCCTATATCGAAAACATTCTTCGTTTGAACAAAGGAAAGGTCGCCACCATTTACATGACTTTTGAAAATAACGATCGTTGGAATGCGAAAATTTTCAAAGGAGTCATTGAAGCAGCAGGGAGAGACCACATTATTTTAAGTGATCCTGAAACAAATAAACGATATCTGTTATTAACGATCTATTTAGATTACATTACATTTGATGAAGAAATTAATTATGATTATCCACGTTCTCAAAGAGCTAATTCAACCTATAAAGGGCGATAAACATATAAGCTACCCCTTGCTCATTTAATAAGGCAAGGGGCATTTCTTCTTCTAAAGGAGGACTACAGTGAGACATCCATTTGAAAAATTAATTCAAATTCAGCTTATTTTACTACTTATCTCAATTTTTGCTGGTATATTAACCATCTGGACTGCAATTTTATTTTTCTCCTTTTTTGCCTGTATCGCTGTAGTAACTAGCTTCTTTATTGAAGGTTACATTGAGCTTCAAAAAGGAGATGTTGCCCAGGCTGGTCATCAGCTAATCCGAGCAATTATTCTCATTATTTTTATTAGTTTTTTATACTTCACATAAATTTCAATGTGGCGTAACCAAGTAAAATCCAACCAATTAAAAAGGCAAAGCCACCAATAGGGGTAATCATTGCGAAGGTTTTAATTGCTGTTGTTGAATAGATGTACAAGCTACCTGAAAATAAAATGATGCCCGCTAAGAAAAACCAACCAGCCATAGAAATAGTAGTTACTTGATATTTAATAAGTAGAAGTCCAGTAACAAGCAATGCACTCGTATGGAACATTTGATATTGGACTGCCTTCTCCCACGTTTTAAGTGCTTTTTCCGTTATCTTCCCTTCTAATCCATGTGCACCAAAGGCTCCTAAGGCAACTGCTATAAAGCCATTAAGCACACCTAAAAATAAAAATAATTTCATGTGTCATACTTCCTCTCTATTCGTAAAAATCAAAAGTCTAATAAAGAATCGCCATTTCCCTCTTCTTCGTCTAACCGTTTGGATTGGGTAGCGGATGGACTCTGCAAATCCCCCATCATCTTACGTAATTCTAATTCTTCCACAGCTTTAGGATACTGCGAAGCATTAGGTGTAGTAGATACCGTTTCCTCTTTTGTGTCTAATAACAAATCACAGAGCAAACGAATTGAACGTGCATGTGCTTTTACTTCTGTAGCTTGATCACTGCTTTCAAGTGCAGCTTTTGCTTCTTGCAATATTTTTTGTAAAACCTGCTCATTGCTTATCATTCTATCCCCTCCTCTAATCCTTTATATGTCTATGCTTTATCTCGATAGAAATTGATTTATCTTTTATTGATGCGTTTCCCAAGCCTATTTTACATGATTCAAATCAGAAAATCCAAAAAACTACTATCCTACTCTAAAATTTTTAAAGGGTGGGGCTGGAACCTAATGAGGAAACCAATCGTATATAAAGATAACAATTCGATCGGAGGAAGTATGTTATGATTACTTTTTTTCTTATTATCGGTGGTATAGGCGTAGTGATCTCAGCTTTATTTCTAGGCACTATTTCGGGGACTCCCACTTATGCGCGTAGGGGTAACTATTCAGAAACTAAAGAACATCATGACTTCCGGACAACAGTAGGCTTATATGCTGGAGTTGTAGGATTAATTGGATTTGGTCTTGCTGCACTTCTCTATTATGTTTTTTAGTTGTACTTTATCTTATTTCATCTATTCCATATAAAAAAAGGCTGATGGATGTTCATCAGCCTTTATCTTACTGCAACAGTTCTCTATTCTTACGTTGTTTTCGTTCGTTTATCCAGCCTTTTAACTGGGTAATCTTCCCCTCTATAAATGGCTGAAACGGTACAATGACAACCTTACTAGATAGTAGCAACACAATAAGCATAGAAAGAAACGCTAATCCTAGTACATCACCAACATGATCTACTTTAAACCAACCTGCTTCTCGGAAAAATTGAATAAATACACCATGCAATAAATACACATAAAGCGTTTGTTTACCTAGCTTCGTCCAACGATATGTTTTTCGTGGTACCCATGCGAACAGACTACTCGCTAATAATATTGCTAATAGATAAACACCTAGTCTAAACATCGCTCCCCAAACCGGCTGATCCATGTCTTGATATGAAAACGATCCTAATAACCAATCCGTTGGGAAAGGTGGGCTAACACTTAATACAATGATCACTGCAGTTGCAAGCACAATTGCAGATCCTTTAACCACCGGCTGTGTTAATTTCATCAATTTTTCTTTTGACAACCAATAGCCTAGTAAAAAGAATGGAAAGAACACGAATGTCCGTGACAAACTAAATTCATGACCTATAGCATCAACATATCCAACAAATAACCCTATTCCAACAGCAAACGTTAATCCAACATAAGAAGGGATTTTCTTAAAGACAATTAATAATAGATGCCAGCAGAATAAACTTAGTAGAAACCATAATGCCCAATGCGGCTCATACCATACCGTTTGCCAGCCGGAATCTCCAATCATATAGTAATAGCCTGAGTAAAGAATTTGAAAAACCAGATATGGCACGATTAGCTTTCTGAACAAATCCCAAACATAACCTGCCTTCCCTATACCTTTTGCAAAAAAACCACTAAGCAAAATAAAAGCAGGCATATGAAAGATATAAATAAAATCATACATCACTTCAATTGCCTTTTCGTCTGTAAAAGGCTGAATCATATGCCCGAATACGACCAGAAATATTAAAATAAACTTTGCATTATCAAAAAAAGCGTCACGCTTCATATCGCTCACTCCTATAACCTACACATCTATGTTGTAGTAATACTCTTTAGTGTATACCCACTATCATATAAGATTCTCCTAATAAAAGATAATTTAATAGGATCGTAAGCGATTTGTTAATTAATTGTAATATAAAATTAGCATGTATTTGACTCAAGAAAAGTCAAACACACGCCATGAATAAAGTAATATTTAATTTAAATTCTCAAAATCCATTGTCCAATTTCCATTACGGAAAATGGCTTCTTTTTTCCCGTCAGCTGTCACACCATCAATATCCATTGTCGATGAACCAATCATAAAGTCTTCATGAATCAAACTATTATTCACACCATGTTGATCCAGCTCTTCTTCTGACATCGACGAGCCATTCTCAATCGTATTTGGATAAGCTTTTCCAAGGGCAAGATGACAAGATGCATTCTCATCGAATAAAGTATTGTAAAAAATTAACCCTGATTGCGAAATGGATGATTGATGCGGAACTAAAGCGACTTCTCCTAGCCTTTTGGCACCGCCTTGATCTGTTTCTAATAAGTGCTTCAAGGATTCTTCACCCTGTTCTGCAGTAAAATCAACTACTGCACCATCCTTAAATGTTAATTTAAATTTATCAATAATATTCCCTCCATAGCTCAGTGGCTTCGTGCTTGTCACTGTTCCGTTGACACCATATTTGTGTGGCATAGTAAACACTTCTTCTGTCGGGATATTTGCGTTGAAAGCTACTCCTTTTTCAGACGGTCCGGAACCACCATGCCAAATGTGTCCCTTTGGCAAGTCAATTACTAACTCTGTACCCTCTGCTTTGTATATCAACTGACGATACTGTTTCTTATTTAAGTACTCTCTAGCATTTTCTAATTGTTTATTATGTCGTTGCCACGCTTGTTCAGGATCATCTTGGTCAACACGCACAATTTTAAAAATTTGATCCCACAATGCTTCTTGCGCCTGTTCGGCAGGTAGGTCAGGAAATACTTTTTGTGCCCAATCCTTTGTTGGATAGCCTACAACAGACCATGTCACACGATCATTCATAACGTATTCTCGATAGGTTGTTAATGCTTGAGCACTTGCCTTATTAACCGCTGTAATTCGATCTGTATCAATTCCTTGTAGCAAATCAGGATCTGGCCCATAGATAGTTAATAAAGAATAGCCGTCTTTCACCATATCTAGTAGCCCATCTGCCTTCCATTGTGGAAATGTTTCTAATACACGCATCGGGGCATGTTGCATTTTTAAATATGTAAGTTCTCCATCATTCCATTCGATATGTACATTTTTTGCCCCTAAATCATATGCCTTTTCTACAACGAGACGAACAAATGATACAGCTTCAATCGGCGCATTGATAATAAGACCTTGACCTGATTGAAGATTCACACCAGTTTTTAAAATTAAGCTTGCGTATTTTTCCATATTCAATTGTGTGGCCATCACATATTCCTCCTAAATAACATGTTTCTTTTTATTATTTCATATTATTTTAAAGATTGATAGCGTTTTAAATATGAAAGAAAGGGGTATTATCTGATATACTTATGGAACTTTAGTATTAAGGGGGGAATAATTTTGAATTTTTTATTACGTTATAGGAAGATCGCATGGGTATTTATAATATTATTAATTTTCACTGGAATCTTTACATATATTCAACTACCTAAACGAGACATTCCTGAAATCAGTCAAAATATCGCATCTGTCTCTACAGTTTATCCAGGTGCAACACCGAAAGAGATTGAACAGACAGTCACTAATCCAATTGAAAATGCTTTGGAAGAAATAAACGGAATATCTGAAATGTCCTCTGCTTCTACCAATGGCTTTTCGACGATTACATTATCTTTAGAAAGTGATATAGATGCAAGCAATGTCTATAGCACAATACGACAAACTGTTTCAGAAACAGCTAAGTCGTTTCCAGATCAAGCACAAACACCGAGTGTGTCAACAGACTTGGTCAAATCTAATGTAGCTACATACCATTTATTAGCTAAAGAACAAGCGCCTCTATATGATTTGAGGGGTGAAATCAGACAATGGGAAGAAGAGCTCACTTCTATTAATGGGGTGGAAAGTCTTCAAGTGAAAGGTCTACCTGATGAACAATTATCCATCTCTTTAGATCCAGACGCATTAGGTGAGAACCAGATACAACCAAATCAAGTGATTACAGCTATTCAGAATGCAACCTCACCAAAAGCACTTGGAACAGAACAAAAAGATGATACACTTTATCAATTAAGTCTAGATACTAATGAGAGTGTAGAGGATCTAAAAGATACTTATATTGCCAATAGTGCAACTTCTGGCGAGGCAATTTATTTAGAAGATATAGCTTCTATTAAACGTGAAAACAAGCAAGTCTCGGATATTATACGCTATGAAGATAACTACGCACTTTCAATTACTGTTCAAGCGAAAGAAGGTGTCAACATTGAACAGCTTCAAGCTAGTATCACTGATAAAGTAGATCAATTATCAAAAGATTTGCCAGAAACCATTACAGTAGATCAATTTTATACGCAAAGCACGGTCATTAACGAAGTGTATTCAAGCCTTATCTCTTCGTTTATCCTATCGTTAATTGCTGTATTAATTATCATGCTACTTGGTCTACCTGTTTCTTCAGCTATTTTAGTCGCATTGGCCATTCCTATTTCGATTGTTGTTGGCTTGATCCCGTTACCATATGCAGGAGTGGACTTAAACCAAATATCTATTATCGGCATGATTGTTGCCATTGGTATTCTTGTTGATGATGCGATTGTTGTGAATGATAACATTCAAAGAAGATTTCAATTAGGCGATTCTGCGTTACAAGGAACGATTAACGGAGTACGTGAAGTAAGGGTTTCTATTATTACATCAACCCTAATGATTGTGTTCAGTTTCTTTCCTTTAACTTTTTTATCAGGTAGTAACGGAGACTTCATTCGGGCTTTACCACTAGCATTAATTTGCACGGTTGTTGCTTCTACCTTATTAGCCTTGACACTTATCCCAACTGTACAATATTCACGTAAAAAAAGGGCAGATAAACAACGCAAGAAAAAGAAAAGAAATGCTAAAAAACAGGTCGGTTTATTGGGGGGATTATTTAATAAAATTGAAAAGGTTTATGCTGAATCTATTATCCCTGCTACCATTAAAAAGCCATGGCTAACAGTTGGACTTGGAATCATGCTTTGTCTCCTTTTATTGCTATTGGCATTTAAGGTCCCATTCGAATTTTTCCCTGCAGCGGATCGAGCAGAAGTTACTATCTCAGCTAGGTTAAGTCAAGGAACGACAATAGAGAATACAGATCAAACGTTACAACAGATGGAGAAATTCTTACTTGAGAAATCCGATAAAATTACAGAAACCGTTACTTATACAGGCGGTGGTGTACCTGGCATCTTTAATTCCAGTATGACACGCACGGGTGAAAACACTGGTCAATTAGTTGTTCGAGTGGATCGAGATACGACAAGTGCAGCTGATTTCATTGATGAATGGGAAGCACCATTAAGAGAAGCATTTCCTAATGCAGAACTATTTTTAGAAACGAGCGTGTCTGGTCCACCACCTTCACCTAGTGTAGAAGTAAAACTGCAAGGTCCTGACGTCGATCAGCTAGTTACTTTTGCTGATGATTTAAAAACTCAGTTAGCAAATTTAGAAAGCTCAAAAATTGTGACAGCAAATACGAGCAAAGACCAAGACTATATTACGTATGAACTAGATCGTGAATTACTAGCTAATAAAGGAGTAAATCCAAGTCAAGTTATTGGAACACTTCAGCTAGCTAATGTCGGCGTTCCACTTGGAGAATTTGATAATGGTGAAGAACGTCTGTCAATTCAATTATCACTAGACGACGGAAATGCAGAAGGTATTGATTTAACAGCATTAAATTTAGCTGTTCCGAATAGGGATGCCGCGGCACCACCTGAAATTATCGGTTACGATTCCATTATATCTGAAGAATCTAGTGAGCAAATTGGCGCTATCCCTCATTACAATGGGAACCGAACGATTACGATTGAAGGGTATGAAATAGATGGTGAAGAAGAAGCATTTACAAAAGATGCAGATAAAATTATCGCATCAATGTCAGACGAATTACCTGATGGCTATCAAATTATAGAGGAAGGCGCAGCGTCTGCTGAAACAGCATTTTTCGTTGAAGTAGCAAAATTATTCTTGATTGTGCTATTCCTAATTTATCTAACAATTGCCATTCAGTTTAATTCGTTATTAACACCATTATTAATTACCAGCACCGTTCTACTTGCAATCACTGGAGCGATCGTCGGGTTGTTTATTTCTGGTGAACCGTTAAGCTTCTTGGCTGTACTAGGAATTGTTTCCTTGTCAGGTATTGTGGTAAGAAATTCAATCTTGCTTATTGAATTCATTGAACAAAACCGAAATGTGTATGATTCTGTATTACAAGCTATTACAGAAGCTGGTCGTGCGCGTGTGCGTCCAATCATATTAACAACTTTAACATCGATTGCAGCGCTTGTACCAATCATCTTTACAGGTGATGTATTGTTTAAACCGCTTGCTGTTTCGATTGTTTATGGCTTGTTGTTCTCTACAATTTTGACATTAGTGTTATTACCAGCATTCTATATTACAATGGATAAAATAAGAAAATAACGACATAAAAAGCGTGGATCTCATTTTGAAATCCACGCTTTTCCTTATTTATAAGCTTGCTTCTTTTTCTATTGCATTTGGGTCGTTGTAGCGTTTAATGTTTAATTTTTTCATTACTTTTGATGTTAATGTTCCAGACAGCATTGCGTCGTTTACATTTAATGCTGTTCTTCCCATATCAATTAATGGTTCAACGGAAATAAGCAAACCAGCTAATGCTACCGGTAAATTCATTGATGACAGCACGATTAAAGCTGCAAACGTGGCACCACCACCAACACCAGCTACACCAAATGAGCTAATACCAATAATTAACACAAGCTGAATGATAAATCCAGGTGTTAATGGATCAATACCTTGAGAAGGTGCAATCATAACCGCTAACATTGCTGGATAAATCCCTGCACAACCATTTTGTCCGATTGTTGCACCAAATGAAGCAGACATATTTGCAATCCCGTCATGTACACCTAAACTATTTCTTTGTGCTTGAATGTTTAAAGGTATTGTACCTGCACTTGAACGTGAGGTAAAGGCAAACCCTAGTACTGGTAGCACTTTACGTAAATAAGTGAATGGGTTTAATCCAAATCCTGCTATAAAAAGCAAGTGAATTACAAACATAACAAGTAAAGCCACATAAGATGCGCCAACAAATTTACCTAATTCAATTATTCCTCCAACATCAGTACTGGCAACAGTGTTTGCCATTAGGCCTAAAACACCATATGGCGTCAATCGTAAAATAAGTGTAACCATTCGCATGACAACAGCATAAATCGCATTTACACCATTAATAAACCGTTTTGCTTCTTCTGGCTTCTTTCGTCTAACTCCTAATGCGGCAACACCAATGAAAATGGAGAAAATAACAACAGCTATCGTTGATGTTGCACGTTGACCTGTCATATCTAAAAATGGATTCGCTGGAATAAAACTTAAAATTTTCTGAGGTGTGGATAAATCCTTCACATCACCTAAACGTTCTTCTAATGCTATGCCTCTATCTTGCTCTGCCTGACCCATTTCAATTTGATCAGCATTCAGATCGAAAATTGCTGCACTCGCTATCCCAACTAATGCCGCAATCATTGCTGTACCAACTAGAAACGAAATAATCCATGCAGACATTTTTCCTAAATCCGCTGACTTTTCTAAATTAATAATTGATTGAATAATGGAAACCATCACAAGCGGAATAACAATCATCATTAATAATGATACATAGCCTCTCCCCGCAATGCTATACCAATCTGTTGTTACACCAACAATTTCAGAATCTGCGGAATAGGCCACTTGTAAAAACGTTCCTAATACAATACCTAAACCTAAACCAGTGAATACACGCTTACTGAATGATACGTGCTTTTTTTGCATATAGAATAATAAACCGATAATTGCAAGCATAATAGCGATATTAAGTAAAATAAAAATTGTATCCATATACACCCTCCTTGTTTGTTGATAAAAATAGTCGGAATTAGTTGTTTGCTTATATACATTAATTCCGATCGTTTTACTGTATTATACTAAAAGAATTCATAAATGATGTCAAGTTTTTTATTTTAGTCATCAATCACCTCAAACAATTGATCATATAAAGCTAACCTATTATAATTTTCCCTAAAAACAAAATGTTAAGCTCTATTTCGTTAATTTAATTTGCTGCATTTATTGTTAAAATAAGAAAATAGATTATCTTACAGTCAAAAAGGGTAAAATAAATTAATATATACTGCAATACAAAAATATGCTATTTCTTGCTAAACTATGCTATCCTATTATTACTGAGAAAAATAGAAAGGTGTTGAAATACTTGTTACAGAAGAAAAGCACTAGGATTCTTGTTACAACCATTTTAATATTTTTATTAATTTATTTAATTTCAATTACAAACTTTATTTTTGCTCCTGTGGCTGCCTATCTTGCCGCTATTGCAGTACCAATTATTGGGGCAGGATTAATTTTTTACATAACGAACCCACTTGTTAACTTACTAGAAAAATACAAAGTGCCCCGTATTTTAGGTATCTTAATCGTTTTTCTACTTATCTTAGGTTTAATCTTTTTTGGGATTAACGTCGTTGCACCTATTGTACAACAGCAATTCAATAAATTAATTAATAGTATACCTAATATGGCTCGAAATGCAGAGGAGCTATTTAATTTATGGCAGAATCGTCAAAGCTATATTCCGAAGCAATTTGAAGACACGATTCAAAACATGACGGATAACCTAATGACTTACGCTGAAAATATTACTACTGCTTTAGTAGACACAGTTGGGCAAATCTTCGGCTTTGTATTCTCGTTTTTCTTAATTCCATTTTTCTTATTCTTCATGTTAAAAGATGGCGACAAATTTGTCCCATTTATTACACAGTTTCTTAGTGAAGAAAAGTCTAATAGCTTAAGAACATTATCTAGCAATATTAACCATACGTTATCTTCGTTTATTCAAGGACAATTTATTGTTAGTATATGTGTTGGGATTATGTTGTATATTGGTTATGTCATTATTGATTTACCGTATTCCCTAACACTTGCTTTGTTTGGTATTGTAATGAATTTAATCCCATTCGTGGGACCATTCTTATCAGCTGTTCCGGCAGTTATTGTTGGTTTCTTCCAAGAGCCCATGCTGGGTGTCTGGGCTGCGGTAGTCATGATTATCGCACAACAAGTAGAAAGTAACTTTATTTCACCTAATGTGATGGGTAAAGTGCTAAAGATTCATCCTTTAACTGTAATCACTTTAATTTTAGCAGCTGGTGGGATTGCTGGTTTCCTTGGCTTGCTATTCATCATACCAATGTACGCAGTAGTTAAAACTATTATTTCACACTTTTATCATGAGTGGAGAGAACGTCAACCTGCTGATGAAAAAGATATAATTTAATAAGTTGTACAATATATGACGTTGGTGAGTAAAAAACTCACTAGCGTCATTTTTATTTGGACATCTATAAAAGACGGTGAATAATGTTTGTTTCGCTGCAGAAATAGGCTTGCTTTCCGCAGGCACGGCTTCAGCTAACTTGGTAAAGAAAACCACTTTACCAAGTGGATCTTCAGCTCGCGCTGTTCCTGCAGGACAAGGAACGCTTCGGCAGCGATGCATCGCACGAAGAAAATAGATTTTTATTTTCGAGGAGTCCCGCCTATTTCCTCCGCTTTGTGCCTTTCCATCTTAGCTGTTTGCTATAAGAATGCCGTTATCATATAACAACGGATGTACCAAAGGGATTATCAATAAAGTTAAGATGTTAAATTGAGTAATACAAGACTATCGTAATCTTACAAATTACAAAACCGAATATTGTTGCCCTTTCAATATAAAACAATAGAACAAACACAATGAATGAAAAACAAAACACGTCCTAAAGCAGCTTAGCTACTTTAGGACGCGAACATAGAATAATTCAGTTGACTATTCTAACTTACCAACGCGATTTGACGTACAACCAAAAGATCGAGCCACAGTGATTGGCTCGATCTTTTTATTATTGTGCGTCTTCTATTTCTTTTACTAACTTATCTAGGATTTCACCATTTACTGTGGATACATTTTCACGGTAGAAATCACGTACAGGAATAGCTAAATCCTTGAATGCTTGACGTTGTTCTTCTGTCAATTCAATTATTTCTGTTGGATTAGTTGTATCATTCTTAATTTCTTCTAAGAACTTCTCATTTTCACGTTGTTGTTCTTCAAATACCCAATCCTGCATCTCTTGTACTGTCTCATCAATTAATTTCTGTTCCGCTTCACCTAAGCTATCATACCAATCTGAATTAACTGTAGTCATCGCAACATAGTTATTGTGATTAGAGATTGTCATATAATCTTGTACCTCATGGAAAGATGCATCTCCAATAAAGAAGATTGGGTTTTCTTGTCCTTGCACTGTACCATTATCTAGCGCAGTATATAATTCACTCCAGCTCATTGGTGTTGGATCAGCACCATATGCTTCATATGATTCCAAGATTAAAGGTGACTCTTGTGTACGCATTTTGAAATTCTTAAAATCAGACGGCTTTTCTACTGGTGTAGAACTAGTCCATTGCATTGCACCTTCTGTCCAGAACGCTAGTGGTGAGATGCTATACTCTTCGTAACGTGCACGCAAGTCGGTATTTAATGCTTCACTATTTGTTAAAATCTCTTGTGTCTTCTCTACGCTATCAGGAAATAGGAATTGAAGCGCAAAGATTTGTCCTTCTTTAACCATACCACCCGTGAAACCTGGTGACATAACAGCCATTTGAACACCGCCATTTTGCAATAGTTCTACTTGGTCTGTCTCACTACCTAAACCACCATACTCATATGGCTCAACCGTAATCGCACCGTCTGTTTTCTCATTAATGCGTTTTGCAAACTCTGCAGCATACTCATATTGTACCTGCCCTTTAACCTCTTCCGTGACAAACTTCCACGTATCCTGACTATATTCTGAACCTTCTCCGTTGCCACTATCGTTTGTGGCTTCGTCTTCTCCACCGCCACAAGCAACTAATAGAAAACTAAGTGTTACTACTGTAAGTAAACCGAAAAAATACTTTTTGTTAAAAATATTCATTACCCCCTAATTTTTTTTGGTATATATTCACTGCCTATGACGGCAGGAACCAGCGATATGCAAGTGAAATTTCTGGAACTAAAATTAGTAAAATACCGATTGCTACTAACATGATGATAAACGGAGGCGTGCCCCGAATAACATCTAAATAGGATTTTTGGTATACGGCACTAGCTGTAAATATGTCTACTCCAAATGGCGGAGTGGCAGAACCTAGTGCAGCTTGGAAAGTAACAATAATCCCTAAATGTATTGGATCAATTCCTGCTGCTTGAGCAGCTGGCATGAAGATTGGTGTTAAGACTAAGATCACAACAATCGGATCAACAAACATACATCCTACAAAGAAAAATAATGAAACCATTAATAGAACATATAAAGCACTTGGATCAGTACCTAGTACCGTTTCTGTAATTTGCTGAGGAATTCTAGCAAACGAGATTAGCCATGTAAATGCTTGCCCGCCAGCTACTAAAACAAATACGGCTGAAGTTACTAATCCTGTAGACAATGCTACATTTGGTATATCTTTTAGTTTAATTGAACGAAAAATGACTACTTCTAAAATAAATGCATAAAACACAGATACACCAGCAGCTTCTGTTGGTCCAAATATCCCAGAGTATAATCCTCCGATAACAATAACAGGGAAGCCTAATGGTAAGAGTGCTTTCTTTGTAAATTTCCAACGCTCTGCCCATGTGTTCTTTTCTGCAAGTGGAATGTTATGTACTCTTGCATGAATATAACTGTAAATGGCAAAACATAGAAATACGAGTGTACCAGGAATAATACCCGCTAAGAAGAGATCTCCAACAGAGGTGCCCGATACTAATGCATACATAATCATTCCGATACTCGGTGGAACAAGTAATGCAATATCAGATGAATTAATAATTAGCGCAATTGCACTAGAATCTTTATAACCTGCTTTTAAAAGTCGTTGACGCATTGGTGTTCCGATAGCAACCACTGTCGCTTGTGTTGATCCTGAAATAGCACCGAACAATGTACAAGCCGCAGAGGTTGTAATCGCATATCCACCTCTAATGTGACCGACGAAAGAACCAATAAAATCTAATAATCTATTTGATGTTTTTCCTGTTGTCATAATGTCAGCAGCGAAGATAAATAAAGGTACTGCTAAAAGCACATATGACTCGATTCCTGTTTTTAATTGCTGCATCATCAGCATAGGATCCATCATTGGGAAGAAAACTAACATCACCACTAATGGCGCAGCAATTAAAGGAATCATCATAGGAAAGTTAAGTAATAATAAGACGACCATAATCGTCAATAATGTCGTTAACATAACGTAATCCTTTCTATAACGATTTTCTTGTTTTTATACATTCGCATTCTTTGATTATTCTATAATTTCAGTAAGATTTAGACGTGAATTTGATCCTCAACATCTTTTTTTCTGCTTTCTTTATCTTCATCATTGTAATCTTTCACATCTGTGCCTAAGTAAACTTCCTTATTCACTATATTAATCCAAACATTTCGTAAATATTGAATCCCACCTAATACTAGTCCAATAGGGATAAAGATTAACATATATGTTACTGGTAATTGTAATGCGGCAGTAACTGTACCACTTTCATGTACAGAAACAACGTATTGATATGAATAATATGCTACTGCAAAGAGTACGATTGCGGTAACGAAAGGAATGAGTATTGCTAAAGTTTTTCGAACGGGGTAAGGAGCTAAATCATAAAATGCTGACATACTAATGTGGCGTCCTTTTCTTGCTGCATAACTGATCCCCATAAATGTTGCAATAATAACAGCAAATAAACTAATTTCAGCAGCAAACACCCAACTAGATCCAGTGATTGCTCTACTAAGTACATTTCCCACTACCATTATTGCAATTAAAATAACGGAGTAGCTCAGAATAATTTCTTCTATACGTAACAAGAAATTATCTAATGCTCTAATAATTTTCAATGAATCGGATCCTCCTCTTTCAAAAGCTGTCTCAATTTTTTTCACAGTAAGTCAAGTATAAATTAACCTTAAATTGTTAACAAACAGGATAAAATCGAATTAATTGGAATTTTACAACATATTTACGTCTAAGAAACAAATGATACAGCTTTATGTATTTATAGGCTAAAATACTCTCTATTCTTAACAAATACTTTAAAAAAGCCTTTACATATTACTGGGTAATCACACCCTTTCTATATTAATTTATTGATAAATTTTTCTTTTAGAATAAAAAATGATTGAGAGTGACTTCACATGACTTGGCACCGTATACATCTTACATCTTTATTTACATACCCGTTATCCATGATTTAAAACGTGTAATTTTATTTTCTATATTAATAAAACAAGCACACAAAATGTAATTGGACCATTTTCGTGTGCTTGTTTTGCCTTTATGCTAATTTATTCATTATTTGCTTCTTGATTATTTTTTTGTTTACGTTGCTCTTCAATTTTCTCTTTAATTTTACCAAATTCTTTGCTTGGCGGTGTTAAGCTGACAATGATATCCCCCACTTCTGGTGTAACTGTTGAATCCTCTGTAAAGAATTGAATAACACCACTTTGCTTAAGGATAAACAATAATACGGTACTTGTTTCACAGTTATTCACATAATTATCAAATGAATATCGCTCTGTCAATGTAGTTTTCCGGAATACATAGCCGATTTCAACCTTATGGGTTAAATCATCGAAAGCAAATTTTTCATCAAATAATACTCTGCCTCCAATCGTATGATCTATATCCTCTAAATCATCGCCACTATTTCGTTGAATCGATAAACGATAGACATCCTTTCTACCGAATTCCGGAACGAACGTGGAGGACACGAGTGCATTGTAAGCATCGTACTCTGTCGCTGCCACCAAATAATCATATGGCGTCATATCTATTAAATACTCTGTTTGTTCTGATAAAATATCACCATAGTGAGACGGTATGCCCGCTTGACGCGCTTTGTGTAACCTCTCCCATGAAGAATCTACAATCAAAATAGGTATATCTAGTTTCTTCATCACATTTGCTAATGAAACAGAGAAATGGTTACTACCTACCATTAGGACACCTGGTTTTCCATTTGAAGATAAATTTAATTTTCTAGCAAGCCACCCAATAGAAAAACCGTGCGCACAAACAGTAAAAAATACAAGTGCAAAAGTAACAGAAGTAACTATCTCTGCTCCTTCATAACCACCTTCCATTAAAACAGAAGAGAAATAACTAGCTACTGTTAACGCAACAATTCCACGTGGGGCAATCCAACCAATTAATATTTTTTCCTGAATCTTCAAATCCGTTCGAATCGTTGACAAGAAAATAGATAATGGTCGTACAAGAAATAACATTAATAGCACATATCCAATAATTTCCGGTCGAAAAACTTGCATCAATGTTTCTCGTGTTAAAGATGCAGTTAGCATAATAAATATTGAAGATACAAGCAACACGGAAATATCTTCTTTAAAGTGACGCATCTGTCTAATTGATGCAATTCCCATATTAGCTAAAGTCATCCCCATTGCAGTTACAGCAAGTAATCCTGTTTCATGTGCTACTTCATCTGCAATAGTGAAACAAGCAATGACAGCAATTAAAACGGTTGAAGACTTTAAATATTCTGGGATACGGCCTTCTTCAAAATATTTTCCTATTAGCTTACCGAATACAACCCCTAAAATAACGGCGAAAATCGACGCTAACAAGAAATAGAGTAAGGAGTATAACGTTGATTCCTCTCCTGTGAAGAACACAATAATTTCAAAAGCAAACACAGCAAGTAATGCACCAAAGGGGTCAACAATGATACCTTCCCATTTCAGTATCTTTGCTGGACGCGGCTTCAATTTTGACTGCCGTAATAATGGCAAAATAACTGTTGGGCCAGTCACAATGAAAATTGCCCCAATAACAAAAGAGACCTCCCAAGACAAACCTGCAACATAATGAGCAGTTAAAGAACCTAACATCCAGCTAATAAAAGCCCCCCATGTTACGATCCGAAAGACTGGTTTTCCTAAACCTGATACTTCTTTAAAATTTAAGTTTAAGCTTCCTTCAAACAAGATAATAGCTACTGCCACAGAAATAAACGGGCTATACAAGTCACCAAAATCTTGTTCTGGTCGAATCAGATTGAATACAGGTCCTGCCATTAATCCGATAATGGACATAACAACAATTGCCGGCAAACGGAAACGCCAAGCAACCCATTGGGAGCCAATACCAAGTAATCCAATAATCATAAACTCTAGCAAGAATGAATCTACCATTGTTTCCTCCCCCTTTCAGCCTGTTGAATTAGACGAAAATTGTATAACGTTAGTTTACTGGTAGTTCGCTCTCATGTAAATTCAGAAGTCTTGATTCTTTTGTAAAATTTTAAAAAACAAGCCTTTCGACATACTCTACAATGCGTTATGATTAGTTAGATAGTATGCACTGAAAAAGGATGAATATTTATGTTAGAGCAAGCAGAGAAAGTACTTAAAGAATATTATGGTTTTGATTCTTTTCGTCCTGGTCAAAAAGAAGTTATTTCACATATATTAGATAAAAAAAACACATTAGCTATTATGCCCACAGGTGGAGGAAAATCAATCTGTTATCAAATTCCAGGATTAATGCTAGAAGGGACAGCTATTATTGTTTCTCCTTTAATTTCACTTATGAAAGATCAAGTAGATGCGTTAGAAAACCTCGGAATCAGCGCTACATACATAAATAGCTCATTATCAACCACTGAACAACGAGAGCGACTTATTTCTCTTCAAAACGGGAAGTACCAATTTATTTATGTTGCACCAGAGCGTTTTGACCACCCACAGTTTTTAGCAATCATTAAACATATTAAATTATCTTTTCTAGCGTTCGATGAGGCACATTGCATCTCACAATGGGGACATGATTTTCGGCCAAGTTATCGTTCCATTGTTTCAACGATAGGAACGTTATCTAATCTTCCTTTTGTAATGGGGTTAACTGCAACTGCAACAAAGGAAGTCATTCAAGACATTCAAACACTACTAAATATAGATGATCAAACAGTAGTAAATACAGGTTTTGCGAGAAAAAACCTCTCTTTCCACGTAATCAAAGGACAAGATAAGCAAAGCTTTCTAAAGAAATATATAGCTGAACATAACAATGAATCAGGTATTATTTATGCTCCAACACGAAAGCAAGTGGATTCTTTATCTACTTTGCTTAAGCAAAAAGGATATGCTGTGGCTAGTTACCACGCAGGACTAAGTGAGCAGTTTCGTCAACAAGAGCAAAATCGTTTTATTCAAGAAGAAGCAACAATTATGGTTGCAACCAATGCTTTTGGTATGGGCATTGATAAATCAAATGTTCGTTATGTCATTCATTACGCATTACCAATGAATATTGAATCCTACTACCAAGAGGCTGGACGTGCGGGGCGTGATGGGGAGCCAAGCGATTGTATTTTACTATTTTCAGGTCAAGACATTCATTTGCAAAAATTCCTAATCGAGCAATCCTTAATGGATGAAGAGAAAAAAGTTAATGAATATAAGAAATTACAGTCTATGATTAATTATTGTCACACAGCTACTTGCTTACAACAATTTATGCTTAGATATTTTCAAGATGATTCTTTACAAGATGGTTGTGCTAATTGCAGCAACTGTCAACAAAGCGGTGAACAAACTGACAAAACGCGTGAGGCACAAATGATATTGTCCTGTGTAAAACGAATGGGAGAACGATTTGGTGCAGGCCTAACCGCAAAAGTGCTGAAGGGGTCAAAGGATAAGAAAATAAAACAATTTGGCTTTGAAAGCTTGTCTACTTATGGATTAATGGCCAAGGAAACAGAGAAAACGATCACTAGCTTTATTCATTACTTAGTAGCAGAAGGTTATTTATCAACCGGCGATCAACGCTTTCCTACCTTACAATTGACAAAGGAAGCTGAGGCAATTTTAAAAGGAAAGCAAAAGATATGGATGAAGCAGACCAATGTTCAACAGCAACAACAATCAGACGACTATGATACAGGGTTGTTTGAAGCATTAAGAATATTGCGTAAGAAAATTGCTGATCAACAAGGTGTACCACCGTATATTTTATTTTCAGATGTCGCTCTAAAGGAAATGAGTATTTATTTTCCAAAGACAAAGCAGGACATGCTCCGTATTAAAGGAGTTGGCGAGAAAAAGTATGAACAATATGGAGAAGCTTTTATGGACGAAATTTGCACGTGGACCGCAGCTAACGGAACTGATGAAAGTGAGAAAAAGCCTAGTCATTTGGTAAGTTACGAATTTTATCAAGCTGGATACACACTTGAGGAAATTGCACAAATGAGAGAAGTCAAAGATCAAACTATAATTAATCATTTATATCAATGTTTTCAAGAAGGATATCAGTTAGAGTGGAATGTGTTCTTTTCCGAAGCGGAAGAAAAAGACGTATTAAAAGCTCAAGCTGAGTTACCTGAGCCTAAGCTTAAAGCGTTAAAGGAAAAGTTAGGTGAAGCATATAGTTACGCGATGATTCGTGGCGTATTAATAAAAAATGGATTGCTTTCTTAATAAAAAAACGATTATACAATATATGACGTTGATGAATAAAAACTCATCAACGTCATTTTTAAGTCATGTAATTTTATTAAAATGCCCAGGCGCCTTTGCGGAATACGGCTTCTGTGCTACCATCGGCTGTTACTCCATCAATATCTAACTCTCCTGAACCAATCATGAAGTCTACGTGTGTTAGGCTATCGTTTACTCCATGCTTATCCAATTGTTCATCATCCATGTCTGATCCGCCAACAATATTTGTCGGGTAAGCTTTTCCAAGGGCAATATGACAAGATGCGTTTTCATCAAACAACGTATTATAGAAGATCAAACCTGACTGAGAAATTGGCGATGCATGTGGAACTAATGCAAGTTCACCTAAACGACTCGCTCCCTCATCCGTTTCTAAAAGATGCTTCAATGTTTCATAGCCTTGCTCTGCTTTGAAATCAGTTACTTTTCCATCTTTAAAAGTTAAAGAGAAATTATCAATCATGTTTCCACCGTAAATTAAAGGCTTTGTACTTGTTACTGTTCCATTTACACCATATTTATGTGGTAATGTGAATACTTCTTCTGTTGGCATATTCGGGTTAAATGCATTACCAGCAGTAGTTTCTGCTGCTCCACCCTTCCAAATATGTCCTTCTGGTAAATCGAAGCGAATATCTGTGCCTGGTGCTTTAAAAATAAGTGCTTGATATTGTTTTTTATTTAGAACTTCACGCGCGTCTTTTAGATTTTGATTGTGTTTATCCCAAGCAGCAATTGGATCCTCTTGGTCAACACGCACAATTTTAAAAATTTGTTCCCATAAAGCTTCTTTTGCTTCTTCCTTTGATTTGCCTGGGAAGATTTTTTGAGACCAATCGCCTGTTGGAATAGAAATAATTGACCATGCAATTCGATCGTTCATCGTATATTTACGGAATTCTTTCATTGCTTCACTTGATGCTTTTTGTGCTTTAGCTACTTTTGCAGGGTCTACATCTTTTAATAAATCTGGATTCGTTGAGCGAATTGACAATAAAGCCGCTCCGTCTTTTGCAAATGCTAAATGTTTCTCCACTTGCCACTCAGGGATCTCAGTTAACACTTCTTCTGGTGCATGCTGATACTTTAATAAAGTGATCGTATCATCTTGCCAATTCACTAATACATCTTTCGCTCCTAATTCATACGCTTTACGTACGACGATTCGTGTGAAATCCGCACCTTCAATAGAAGAATTAATCATTAGCGCTTGTCCCTTTTGTAAATTAACACCTGTACGCAAAGCTAATTCTGCATATTTTTCTTGCATTTGCTTGTCTGCCACTATACATACCTCCAATAAATAATTGTATCTTTCTCTATTATTCCATATTTATTTCGATTAGTGAAATACTTTAACTAAATTACGTTTGTTGTTCTATTTCTTCGACTAATAGAGATAGCTCTTCCCAACGTTCCATCTTCTGCTCTAATACCGCTTCTAGTTCGGTTTGTTTTTCATATAAAGATTGAACCTTTTCTGAGTCACTTCCAGAATCAATAATCGCTTCTTGCACATCATTTATTTGTTCTTCTAAAGCTACAATCTCTTCTTCAATGCCTTCCCATTCTCTTTGGTCATTGTAAGACAGTTTTTTACGTTTGGGTTTGGGCTGTTGAGCTACTTTCTTAGCTACATCCTTCGTCTTAGTTGCTTGTTTAAGTTCTTGATCTTCCATATATTCTGTATAATTACCGTAAAATGTCGAGATTGTTCCTGGTGCGGTAAAAGTAATTAATTGGTTTACTACTCGGTCAAGAAAATATCGATCGTGTGAGACAGTGATCACGACACCAGGGAAGCTATCTAAATAGTCTTCTAATACGCTTAATGTTTGCACATCTAAGTCATTTGTAGGCTCATCTAGTAGAAGCACATTGGGCTCTTGCATCAAGACTTGCAGTAAATATAGACGTCTTCGTTCACCACCGGACAAACGTCGAATGTATGTCCATTGTTGGGCACGTGGAAATAAGAAACGCTCTAGCATTTGCTCTGCTGTAATGGTTTCTCCGTTTTTCGTATGAATGACTTCTGCTGTTTGACGAATATAATCAATAATTCGTAAATTCTCATCCATCTCACGGTTATCTTGTGTATAGTAACCAATATGTACTGTGCTACCAACCTCTATTTCCCCGCTATCTGGCTTGATTTGATCTGCAATAAGTTGGAGTAAGGTTGTTTTACCACTACCATTTGCACCAATAATACCAATCCGATCATCAGGAGTAACAAGTAAACTAAACCTGTTTACATAATTTATGTCATTATAGGATTTAGATACATCATGTAACTCTAATACTTTTTTGCCTAAACGTTTTGTGCCGACTTGGAAATCAATTGATGTATCTGACGTATCAAATGTTTCCTCTTTCATTTCTTCCACTCGATCAATTCTTGCTTTCTGTTTTGTCGAACGGGCTTTTGCTCCACGTTTTAACCATGCTAATTCTCTTCTTAACGTATTGGCATGCTTTTGTTCATTTTGTTTCTCTAGCACTTCTCTTTCTGCTTTCTTTTCTAAAAAAGTTTCATAATTACCTTGATACTGATACGAGTTCCCTTTATCTAATTCTATAATCCGATTCGTAATTCTATTTAGGAAGTAACGATCGTGGGTGATTAAAACAATGGAACCTTGATATTGATTCAAATACGATTCTAGCCATTCTATCGATTGATTGTCTAAATGGTTAGTTGGCTCATCTAATAAAAGTAAGTCTGCTGGCTGAATAAGCGCTTTAGCCATTGCTACACGCTTCTTCTGCCCACCAGAAAGCTCTTTAATAGGTTGGTTAAATACCGTTATTCCTAGCTTGGTTAAAATCATTTTTGCTGTAGTGTTTGCATCCCAAGCATCTAACGTATCCATCTGTTGTTGTAATGCCATTAATTGATTTTGAAATGCTTGCTCATTTGGATTACTTTCTAGCTGGATTCTCACTTTTTCATATTGCCTCATCAATACCATGATTTCGGCTTCACCTGCAAACACTTCTTCTAGCACGGTCGCATTTTCGTTTAGTTCTGGATCTTGCTTCAAATAGGTCACTCGAAAATCCTTTGCGTGATGCATTTGACCTTGATCTGCATCTTCTAAACCCGCTATTATTTTTAATAAAGTTGACTTTCCTGTTCCATTGACACCAATGAGACCTATTCGTTCCTTTTTTGATATAGAAAAAGAAACATGGTCGAACAACTGCTTGTCCCCATAAGTTTTCACTATATTTTCAACTGCTAATATTTCCATTTTAATCACCTTTCACCGTACAAAACACTTATTCAAAAAAGTATAGAATAATATCCATTTGTACCGAGTTTAACGGTTATCACAGTTATTATTCTATACTTTACTTTTAATTAAAACGACTTGTTTCATTCCAAGGAAATGCAGTACCAAATCGTTCTGACATTTCTTTTGCTACTTTTCTTCTCTCTCTACGCATCTTCATTCTTTCCTCGGCTTCACGGTATAACCATTTCTCTTCTTCAGATTCTGGATACACCTCTGGAACCGTTGTTGGTTGGCTATTTTCATCAATGGCTACCATCGTAATAAATGCATTTGCGCAAACTTTCCGTTCCCCTGTAAGTAAGTTTTCCGTTACAGCTTTAACAAAAACTTCCATTGAAGTGCGGTGTGCATAAGTTACAAAAGCCTCTAAACAGATGGTATCTCCTTCTTTAACTGGATGTAAAAAATCAACAGAATCAATCGATGCCGTTACAACTAACTTCCTTGCATGCCGAGTTGCACTAATTGCTGCAATGTCATCAATATAAGCCATTAACTGTCCACCGAATAATGTACCATGCCCATTCGTATCAGAAGGTAGTACATGTGAATTTTTTACACTTAATGAAGCAACAGATGGTTTTGGTTCCATTATATATTCCTCTTTCTATGTTAAAGAATTGGTGCGATTAATCTAGCAACAGACTCTTTAAATCGAATCCAAAGTGAACGTTGCTTATAAACGTCCCAAGTTAATTCATTAGAATTAGCTATGTCTTTATGATATTCACTAACTAATTTTCTTGCAATTTTTTCACTGTATAGAAACGCATTTACTTCAAAGTTTAAACGGAAGCTTCGAACATCGATGTTAGCCGTACCTACTGATGCAATTTTTCCATCAACGACAATGGTTTTTGCGTGTAAGAAACCTGGTTGATAAACATAAATTTTTGCTCCTGCTTCTAATAATTCCCCTACATAAGAATAGGTTGCCCAATACACAAATGGATGATCCGGTTTATTCGGAATCATAATTCTAACGTCGACTCCAGATAATACCGCAATCCTTACCGCATCTGCTAAGCTCTCATCCGGAATAAAATATGGCGTTTGGATATATACATATTCTCTTGCTTCCATAATCATTTTTATATAACCAATTTTTATTTGTTCCCAATCCGAGTCAGGTCCACTTGATACAATTTGAATACCAACATCACCTTTTGGATTTGATTCAAAATATCTATCCTCATATAAGATTGTATTTCGTGACGCCTGGTTCCAATCAAGTATGTAGCGAATTTGCATGTTTCGAACAGATTCACCAATAACTCTTAAATGTGTATCACGCCAATAACCAAATTTTTCACTCTCACCTAAATACTCATCGCCAATATTAAATCCACCAATATACCCAATGTTTCCATCAATGATCGCTAATTTTCTATGGTTACGATGATTAATCTTAAAGTTAACTTTTGGTATGAGCGGCGGGAAGAACGACTCCACTTCTACTCCAGCATCTTTTAGTCTTGTAATGTATTTTTTTCCTAAACCCCTTGAACCCATATCATCATATAAAAAGCGCACCTTTACGCCTTCTTTTGCTTTCTTAACTAATGTATCAGCAATTCTCTGACCAAGATTATCATTTCTAATAATGTAATAAATCAAATGAATATGATCTTTCGCTTGTTCCATGTCTGCAATTAAAGCATTGAATTTTTCATTTCCATCTGTAAATATTTCTACATCATTGTCTTGCGTATAGATTGCATCATCATTTCTTAAATGTAAAAATAATAAGTCCTCGTATTCTTCTAACCCTTTAGGTATTGGAAAACTACCTTCTTTTATTAGATCCAATTGAACTTTCACTGCATTTTGCACGCCTAATTTACTTTTATTATCCCAAATAAAAAGTTTTTTGTTGCTTAATTTCCTTCCAAAGATTAAATACAAGAAAAAACCAAATACAGGTATAAACATTAATACCAAAAGCCAAGCCCAAGCAGACGTCGCATTCTTACGTTCTAAAAAAACAATAGCAAATGCTAAGAATATATTAAATACAAGAATAAACCATAAGATAACCGTTGCCATGTCCACTTACATCCCCCCTCATATACTTGTGACATCATTATACCATTATGGTCAAAATATATTTATCTTTATGCTTCCCATTAAAAAAGGAGGTTATTTCCCTCCTTTGCTAATTTATTTCAAGGTTATTATTTGTTTTTGTCTGTTTGGGACCTCGTATGTCTAATACCCCATTTTGAAACGATGCATGTGTTGTTTTTTTATCAATTACATATGGGAGTTGTACAGTACGCTCTGCATATTTATATTTTCTCTCTCGTTGCACATAGTTTTTGCTTGTGTTACTCTTCTCTGTCTCTTCTTTATATTCTACCCTTATTTTTAGACGATCTCCAAAAATATCAATGTGAATTGCATTTTTCTTGACTCCTGGTAAATCGGCTTGAACAACCCACTCTGTTTCTGTTTCAAATACGTCAACAGCTAAGCGTGACGAAAAACCATTTTGTTGAAAAAAAGAATCCATCGTTTGTAGCAAGTTGTTTTTTGGTCGGTCATGAAACAGTTGGTCCATCTTTCGTATAAAATCCTGCCCTGCTTCTACAAACTCCGATTTTCTATCCTGTTCATCCATTTGTCTCACACTCCTAACTTTTAACTACCACTACTATATGTTTCTTTTCCTGTAAGAGTTAATGATTATAGTTATTTTTATAATAAACAGACTTTTCAAAAAATATGTTGACATATCTTTTTTGTTCCCTTATAATCCTTACTAACATGTACATATCTCTTATCAAGAGTGGCAGAGGGAATAGGCCCGACGAAGCCCGGCAACCAGCAAGTTTACTTGAAAAGGTGCCAAATCCTACAGGTAGGAAAAACCTGATAGATAAGAGGAGGAAAAACGGACGTTTAGCCCTCTTCTTAACTGAAGAGGGCTTTTTGTTTCTTCTCCAGCTCCATAAGGATATGTTCTAAATCATTTCTAGGGGGATTTAAAATGACAGAACGTTTTCAAGTACAAGGAACAGAGACAACTTTATTACATGGTGGACAGCAAGTAGATCCAACTACTGGCTCAAGGGCAGTACCGATTTATCAAACAACATCATATGTGTTCCGTGATACAGAACATGCACAAAACTTATTTGCCTTAGCGGAGCTAGGTAATATTTATTCACGCATTATGAATCCAACCGTAGACGCTTTCGAACAACGTGTTGCTTTGCTTGAAGATGGTGTAGCTGCCGTGGCTACAGCATCAGGAGCTTCTGCAATTACGTTAGCAATCTTAAATTTAGCTCAAGCTGGTGATGAGATCATTACGGATAGTAATTTGTATGGAGGAACGTTTAATTTATTCTCTAACACGCTACCTAAATACGGTATTAACGTAAAATTTGTGGATGGAACTGATCCAGAAAATTTCCGTTCTGCTATTACCGATAAAACGAAAGCGATTTTTGGCGAGGTCATTACTAATCCTTCATTAAATGTTTTTGATATTGAAACAGTAGCTGATATTGCTCACGAGCATGATATTCCTTTAATTATTGATAATACCTTTGCTAGTCCATATGGATGCAAACCGATTACTTGGGGCGCTGATATTGTTATCCATTCAGCAACCAAATGGATTGGTGGTCATGGTACTACCATTGGTGGTGTAGTTGTTGACGGTGGTCGCTTCAACTGGAATCAAGACAAATTCCCAGGGTTTACAGAGCCTGATGCTAGTTACAACGGCATTCGTTTTGGTATCGATATTGGTGCACCAGCTTTTGCTATTAAATTACGCGTACAATTATTAAGAGATATCGGACCAGCGTTAAGTCCTCAGAATGCATTTTACTTCCTACAAGGTTTAGAAACACTGAATCTACGTATCGAAAAGCATTCTGAAAACACGGAGAAGGTAGCGGCGTACTTAGATGCACACCCGCAAGTAGAATGGGTTAGCTACCCAGGTCTTTCTTCTCATCCTTCTCATGAATTGGCACATAAATATCTTTCTGGAACGTATGGTTCTGTTATTACTTTCGGAATTAAAGGTGGTCGTGATGCAGGTAGAAAAGTGATTGATAACATTTCGTTATGGTCACACGTCGCCAACGTAGGTGATGCAAAATCATTGATCATACATCCTGCTTCTACTACGCATCAGCAATTAAGTGAAGAGCAGTTAAAAACGAGTGGTGTAACAGAAGAATTAATTCGACTTTCAGTAGGTTTAGAGTCAATTGAAGATATTTTGCAAGATTTAGATCAAGCCATTGCAAAAGCAACGAACACAGATCCAACGATTCAATTAAAAGTAGCGGATATTATTAAATGGGCTTTCTCATCTCCATTTGCAAGAGAAGAAGCAGGTCCACGCCTAAAAAACATCGTCGTTGCTGGAAAAATTGAAAACAATGAATCATTAACGAGATTACAGCGATTGGGTTATAATATCGTAGCTTTGGCGGAAAACACAGAACCAATCGATGTATTATATATACCAGCGGACGGAGTAATTGAAGAAATTCCAGCTGACACATCGATTGTGTGGTATGAAAAATCAGCTACCTTAACAGAACACGGGTCAGCATTTGTTATTGAGAATCATTGCCCATTTGAAGCAGCAGACAAGATCCGACTTAATCAATAAACCTTTTTTAAATAAATGATTCGGTGTCAGTGCATCCTTTTTTAATGAGACATTCGTTGTCGATTTAAAAATGCGAGTACTGGCATCTTTTCTTTTTAACAAAAGGCGATTAAAACGGGGCTAAGTGACCGTTTAGGCATGGATTGCTCTATTACGGAAACTTAGAACTGAACTAAGTGACTGTTTTATGTGAAGTTAGCCCAACCTTAAATATTGATTTGAACCAATCAAATTGTGTTAACTATTGCTAAATGTTCATTTTCTACCATATAATAAATAAACAATGCTTTACGAATGACTATTGTAGGTGTATTGTTTAAAAATCAAACAATCGGGAATAGTCTAGCATTCATTTTTAAAAATAGGTGTGAGCAAAATGAACAAAAAAAAGTTATGGATTAGTATTGGGTTAGTAGCCATAATATTTTTAATCATTACTGTTTTATTTATCTGGTTAAAAAAAGATCATTCAAATGAGACAGCGACTATAGAACCGAAAGAAACTATACAAGAAGTAATTGAACAAGTTAACGAAAAAGATGAAGAAGTGGAACAGGAAGAAAACAACTTATCTTCAAGTATTAGAAGTGCAGTGGAAAGTACGATTGGTTTATTTGTTCGTGACCATTACAACATTGTAGCAATTGGGGACTCTCTAACACAAGGTGTTGGAGATTTAACAAATAATGGTGGTTATGTTGGCGTGATTGAAGATAGCTTGTCAGATAAATCCAAACCGATTACCATTGAGAATTATGGAAAACGAGGAAACCGATCTGATCAGTTGCTGAAAAGGTTGGAGGATAAACAGATTCAATCATCCATCAAAAAGGCAGATATGATTTTATTAACTATTGGTGCAAATGATATTATGAAGGTTGTTAAATCAAATGTTATGAATCTTCAGGAAGAGCCATTTGAGCAAGCGAGGAAAGAATATCGCTTACGACTTCAAGAGATTTTTGATAAAATGTTACAGTTGAGCCCAGATGCAGATATTTATTTAATTGGTTTTTTCAATCCGTTTGAAGGCTATTTTGATGATATTGAAGAACTGGAATCTATTCTGACTAATTGGAATCAAACTGGGCAAGAGCTGACACAAAATAGCTCACAATTACATTACATTCCAACGAAAGACTTATTTCAGTTAAAAGATGTGAACTTATTAGCGGAAGATAATTTCCATCCAAACACAACCGGATATACATTAATGGGAGAACGCATCCTTACTTATATTCGCCCTACTATTGAAGCTGCACAAAAAGAAACGGAGCAACAAAACGAATTAACACAAGAATAATTCGTTTAAGAAAGGTGTTTAATTTTAATAATGAAGCAAACAGCACAACGTCATTGGAAAAAGCTTTTCATTGGTTTACTAAGCTTAAATTTACTCGTAATTACAATTATATTTATTTTGATATTCTCACCTGCTCCAGATCTGCCGGTAGAGGAAAAACAAATAACGGAGGAAAAAGCTGGTGCGCAATTTACGGTTCAATCTAGCAAGAAGAACCTAAGCCAGCTTGTTAATGGTTATTTGGATGAAGCATTAAATGATAAGAAAGGGAAATATTCGGTTCAATTTGAAGAAGATGTACAATTCAACGGATCGGTTCAAGCGTTCAGTAAGGATATTCCTGTGTCGATCAGTATGGAGCCAATTGTACAAGAGAATGGCGATCTGATTTTACAACAAAAAGAAATGTCATTAGGATTGTTATTATTACCAAAAAATAAAATCTTAGAATACGTGGAGAAGCAGGTCGGTTTGCCTGAATGGATCAGGATTAATCCAAAAAAAGAGCAAATTTATGTTGCCGTAACAGAAATTGATATTAAGAGTAATTTTAAAATTCGCATACAGCAGTTTGATTTAGAGAATGACCGATTATCATTTCGAATTAAAGTTCCCACAGAATCATTAGGATTTTAATGCACTATAAAGAGAGTCAGGTTTATCTGTAAGCAAGATAAACCTGACTCTCTTTATAAACTTAATAAATCAATACAGCACTATTTAGCGATTACTTCAATTTCCCCGACATCGCTACTGAGATCCATTCGTGGACCGTCCGTGCCTACTTCTATATAAATATTCCCGTCATCATTTTCTGCTCGATCTAGCCTTATTCCTGAAGTGTGCACACCACCTACATCGCTGGATAAATCCATTTGATAAGCTTGTGGCATTTTCTCCATTGTCACGTCAATATCACCTACATCTGATTCAATTGTAATATCATTGTTCCATTCTATTAAACTAAGTGATATCTCGCCTACATCACTAATCAATTGATAGCTACCTGATCCTGTTTCAATAGCTATATCCCCCACATTTGTTTCTACCGAAGTCCGATTTGATTTTATGTTAGCTATCTTCAAATCGCCTACATCACTTGATACTTCAATAGCAGAGTAATTACCAGCACGTATTGCTAAATCTGCAACATTGGCGTCTACTCGCAGTTGTTTAAATTGTTTTTCTGGCAATTGAAGTACTAGCTCTAACGGATCGTTCCATTGAAATGGTAGGATAGCGAAGGAAAACCACCAACTATTTTGCTGATCTAATTTTATAAATAACGTATTGTCTTCATCGTAAACCTCATACGTCATTTTTTCTTCTTGATATTGATTTAGCTGTCCATTTAGCGCAACATGTATGTTATTATCCGGGCTCTTTTCGATTTGAAAATCCGCAATATCTACCTCTATATCTAATTGATTAATTGCATCTGCCTGCAAATCTGCAAAGCTTGTAAACTGCTCTTGTTTTCCAATAGAAAATATTTGATCTCGAAATACAAACATACCAATGAGACCTATCAATCCCGTTATAAGTGCAATACCCGCAATCTTTCTCAAGCTATTCACCCCCTAATGACTTCTACATTCCATTTTAAGTAGCCTTTTAAAACAAAGAATAGGATCTTGGTGACGTAAATCATCAAAATGATAAGTAAAACACCGACACTAACTAATGTTAGTACAACAAAGAATTCTGGAAGTGCAGTTAATATAGTAGATACTGAACGCCAGAATAAAGAAAGTACCCAAACAATAGGCGTTAACGAAAAACCAATTGCTATCCCCCAAACTGCAAACCAAACGAAAAATAGGATAATTGCTGGCACGAATACAATTACTACGTTAAAAATAATTAGTACAAGTGCAAGAATCAATGACTGCATCGGACTACGACTTTTGTTGGCTGGCGTGAGTTCAGTTTGTTTCTCTTCACGGACTACCTGGCTCACATTAAAATCAGTTAATCGTTTTTGCGCAATCAAACGTGGTGAGTCAAGCTCAAGAATAACAGATTGTTCATCTCTTCCTTCTATTTGAGCAATTTTAAAATGATCTTCATAGTCTTGTAATATATTATTCCGATCCTCACTGGATAACCCTTTCAAGTGATAAGCTAGTTCTTTCATAAAGTGTTGCTTATTCATTCCTATTCCCCCTCAACTAATTTATGTTGATAGGCATAGATTGCTGCTTGTGTCCTATCTTGCACCTCTAATTTACTTAAGATATTGCTCACATGAACTTTTGTCGTCTTCAGCGCAATAAAAAGTTGGTCGGCAATGTCTTGATTTGTCTTCCCCTTAGCAATGAGTAACAATATTTCCTGTTCTCTGGCTGTTAATGCGTCATGAAGTTCGGCTTCTTTCTTCATACGCATACGTGTTAATACTTTACTTGTTACTTCAGCTTCAAAAACCGATTCTCCTTGATGCGTGTTTCGTATTGCTTTTGCGATTTCACTAGCTTTAGATGTTTTCAAGACATAGCTTGTGGCTCCAGCCTCTAATGCAGGATATACTTTGTCATCATCAATAAAGCTTGTGACCATTAATACCTTTGCTTCTGGCCATGCTTGAATAATCTCTTTTGTCGCTTGAATACCATCCATTTCATCCATAACAATATCCATTAAAATAACATCTGGTCGAAGTTGAAGTGCTAATTCTACTGCTTTTTTTCCATTATCAGCTTCAGCTATTACTTCAATGTCTGTTTGTGTGGCCAAATAAGCACTAACTCCAATACGAACCATTTCATGATCATCTACAAATAATACTTTAATCATTTTCATCACCTTCTGCGTTTATAATCGGAACTCTAACTTCTAATCTTGTTCCTTTATTTGGCACACTAACAATACGTAATTTACCACCTATTTCTGCTGCGCGTTCTGACATATTCGCCAAACCATATGAGCTAGACTGCTTTTCTTCTAAATTAAAGCCGATGCCATCATCTAATACGCGTAAAATGACAGTTTGATCACGATGAATGAATACGATATCCATTGTACTTGCCTTTGCGTGGCGCAATGCGTTAGATAATGCCTCTTGTAGTATTCTAAACAAGTGATCCTCTACTCCAGCACTTAAAGATACCTCTTCCACTTTCCAATGAATAGCAATGGGAATTTTTTGATCAAGTTCTCGCAATAACTGATCCATCCCTTCCTTCAATGAATTATCTTTAAGCGCAATTGGTCTTAAATGAAGTAACAATGCGCGCATTTCTAATTGCGCCTGTTGAATCATCGTTTCTATTTGTTGCAAAGGAGTAGCAACGGCATCTGTTTTTGAAATAGAACTTTCATTGATAGCGGAAACAAGCATAGACGCTGCAAAAAGCTCCTGACTAACGGAATCATGTAGTTCTCTTGCCAATCGATTACGCTCTTCTGTAATTACTTTTTCTATTTGTTCCTGTTGATTTTCTACTCGTTCGCTAACTAAATTCTGTGTTCTTATCGTCTGTTCTTGTATATGACGTTTGACTTCTTTCATTTTATCCATTATTTGATCAAGCTCATCTAACGAACCATCATATTGCATGTTCGTATCCGTATTTGCATTAGCTAATCCATTTAAACCTTTTTCAATCACTTCTAATTGATTTTTCTCAAAAACCCCAATCATGAATCCAGCACTAGCACCAAATACCAAGCTGACTATTAGAACAAAAAGAATGAACGGTATTTTCAAAATAGTCGCCCCGATCAAATCTAGCCAGCTTTGTAGTGGAAACATATAGGTGAAAATCATAAATAACAGCACAGTTAGCAACACCGACAGAAGCATGCCAGTAAGAATGGAACGAGTAATTATTGCTTTCATTCTCGTGTCACCTCAATTTTACCAGCAATCATTGATGTAACTATTTTCACCTTCTGGTTCGCTTGATTATATGCTTCTGTTTGTAAATGAATCACTCGATTGGTGATCGTGTCATCTCGATGATTCAGAATATCTACAGATCCAAACAGGACAGAATGATGAATCGATACTTCCACATCAAATGGTACAACGATTTTCATTGTACCAAATAAATGACGAACAATAATAAGCGGTTCACCCTTTGGTAATACCGTATAGGTTAAATCGATATTTGTTTCTCCTACAATGGTTTGAATGTTAATGTCATTCCATTCATAAGCCGATTGTTCTGTTTGTTGCTTACCAAACCATTGATTAGTAAACAATACTTTCTCTTCATTTAACTGTTGATTTATTGGGAATTGGGGTTGGTAATCATTTGTGCGTTCCTTTTTTTGATACCAATATAAAAGGAATAGAACTAGCGTTATAAATAGTACAAACTGAAAGGTGATCGTATTAATGACTGTAATTCCAAGCGCAACTAAACCAATCCAAAAAAACATTCGACCAATGGGACGATAATAATGTTGGCGTGCAAGAAAAATGATCACAAGCCATATCCCGATCCAGACTAATGATTCTGTATGAATAAAGATTGCTTCAAAAATAAAAAATATAATGATTCCAATTAATACATACTCTGCAATATGCATGTTTTTTCGATTAAACATAGGCTTCCCTCAATTTCTTATGATACAAAGTTTAGTTAGAGACAAGGCACCGACATAAACATCGATACCTTGGCCTACTATCTATAGCGTACCATGAACTTATTTAGAAGTAGAAACCTTTTTTTCTAATGCTGCGAATCTTGCATCTAATGTGTGTAATCGATAATCCGATGTCACTTGTTGCTCTAGTCGACTAATATAATTTTCTACTTCTTGAAACGCTGATTCACTCTTTTCTACTAGTTCTGTATGAAGAACTTTATTTATTCCTTTATGCACACGTGCTATATTTTCTCTTCCTTTCAACTCCAAGCGTTTAACGTATAGATCTTTTAACTTGTGATTCATTTGTACGTACTTTGCTTCGATCTGATCAAGTCCTTGACTATTCTGTTCAAGCATTTCTTCTAATTGATCTGCTCTTGATTGATATTGTAGCAGTTCCTCTTCCGCTTCTCTTTTCAGTTCAGCTTCTCCCATTTCTTCTGCTAAAACTACTTGTGCTTTTCTTTTTTCAATCATTGATTTCGCTTTTTGACATTCATTCTGATATTCCTGCTTAATCGTATATTGTTTATTAATTAATTTTTTTAACCGCTTTACTTCTTCTTCACAATTGCGAATATACTGGTTTAATTTTGTCATTGGGTGCTTCTGTTCTTTTTGATCTAATAGTTCATGAAAATCAGCTACGATTGTTTCTTTCACTCTAGTAAAAATATTTGCCATGTGTGTACACTCCTTATATAAAATGATTGATCTAATTCGTTAGGATTCAAATATCCATTGTTCTTCTTCTTTTTTTCGTTTTGTCTCTTTCCAGCTCTTATAGGTATAATACAGAACAACTAGTGCTAGTGCTCCGACAAATGCGGCTGTATTAGATAGTGAGACAGAAAGTGCAATCAGTCCTACAATTGTCCAACCAATTTTCCCGCCTATAGAATCTGATAGAATAAACCTTCGAACAGCATAGTAGGTAATGGCTAAACTAATCCCTAATAAGATCATTGGTCCAAGCGCAATAAGTAATACAATAGCTGCAATTCCTGCAACGAATATAAATAAGATTGTTTTCACGTTCCATATCCTCCTTCCATGTATCTATCATATCCTTTGTCCCCTTTATTCATAATGGACTGGCGGTATATTTTCATATAAGACCTAAGGCTTAATTTGCGGAATGAGAAGCATGATTTACACACAAAAAAAAGCCCGGCATTTAGCCAAGCTTTATGTTTGAAGAATTCCATTTATGTGTATAAACATTCTGATTCGCATTATAAAAGTATGGATAATTGCTAAGACTTCCTTGATAAATTAATTGCAGCTCGTGCCACTCTTTTAAATCCTGTGGACGGATTAGACATGCCGGTTTGTCATATTCATAAACACCGCATTCTGATAGCATTGTCGCTACAAATTGAGAACAAAAATAGGCATTATCTCTTGGTAGTTCTTTATTCAACATTACGCCAAACAATCCTAACATATTATATCGGTATAAGTGTTTTTCCGCTTCCATCATATTCATTCGTTGTTCTAATAGTTCATACTCTAGTTCAGATATTTGCAAGCGATAAACCGCACATTCGGCCTTTTTAAAAAATGGTAATTGGAGGTTTTCTCTGACGAACCCCCCAATAAACGGGTTTCTAGGTCTTTTCCTACCAAAACTATATACTTGGCTTAATGATTGATCCAACGCAATTGAGGCATGGTTTAATGTTGAATTCGTAAATAAATTAATCATTTTGGTTAAAACTGTACCAGTATCTAAAAACAATAAATAAATCGTTTTCTGCTCCAAACGCCCTCCCCCTTCTCTTGCCATTGCTTTTATCTTTTTGATTAATGATTAGGTATTATTCTATCATAACAACCTTTGTGAAATAAACAATGGACGGAAGTGATAGATTTTTGTAAGACTTGAGATCTAGCAAAAACCTAACAATAATTGGTTAATTATATGACAAATACAACATTTATTCAATCTAAAGAGACTACTAATACCTTATAAAGAAAATCTTAAGATTCAATCATGATAAATCTTAAGACTTTCTTAAGATTGGATAGGAAACGCTATTTCATTTGTTGCTTCATCATTTATTTTTTCCATTTAGCTAATGCTTCTGCTAATGCAGGGTTACTTAAATCATCATCTTGTTTCTTCATATATTTGTTCACATCACGTTTATTTGCTTTTTGATTTGTCTGTTTTTGCTTTCTTTTTTGAAATGCAGATAATTTTTCACGATAACCACAGCTACAAGTAAACGTTTGGGAATCACCTTGACCACGCATTTCCATTTTTTTATGGCAATTCGGGCAACGAGCATTTGTTTTCCGAGCAATATGCTTTTTGTCGCCACAAGAGCGATCTTGACAGACAAGCATACGCCCTTTTTTACCATTAACCTCAAGCATTAACTTACCACAGCTAGGACACTTGGTTCCTGTTATATTGTCATGCTTATAATTTTCCTTGCTTTGCTTGATCTCTTGTACAACCGTATTTGCATAATCTTTCATTTCTTTAATAAACTGATCTTTATTTAATTTTCCGTTTGCAATAGCGGTTAATTTCTCTTCCCATTCCGCTGTTAGTAAAGGAGATTGGAGTTCAGCTGGCACTAATTCTAGCAATTGTCGCCCTTTTGAGGTTGTATGCAAGAACTTCCCTTTACTTTCAATATAATGTGTAGCAAACAATTTTTCGATAATATCCGCACGAGTAGCTACCGTACCTAATCCGCCTGATTGATTTATTGTTTTAACTAATTGCTTATCATTTTGGTCCATATATTTGACCGGATTTTCCATTGCATGTAATAATGTTCCTTCTGTAAATCGCTCTGGTGGCTTTGTTTGACCATTTGTTTGACGAATTTTAACTCCCGTCAGCAGGTCGTTCTGTTGCAAATCAGGTAATGTTTGTTCGTCTTGCTCTTCACGATCATCTTGGAAACGATTTTGATATACTTCTTTCCAACCCAATTGTTTTACTTTCTTCCCTTTTGCAGTAAAACGTTCTGTATCTATCTTTACTTCCAAAGCGGTTTGTTCATATATATATGCTTGAGATAGCACTGCTAAGAAACGTTTTACAACTAAATCATAAATTTTGCGTTCTTTATCATCCAAATCAGACAAGCTAACCGGTTGTTCTGTTGGAATAATCGCGTGATGGTCAGACACTTTTTTATTATCCACAAATGATTTGTTTTCTTTTATGCCATGTTTCAATACAATTGCAGCAGCTTTGGCATATTGCTGCACCCCACATGCTTCCACACGATCCTTCAGGGTCGGAACAATGTCAGATGTAAGATAACGAGAATCGGTTCTCGGATAGGTTAACACTTTGTGCTGCTCATATAGCTTTTGCATGATCGATAGGGTTTGCTTACCAGAAAAACCAAATGCTTTGTTAGCCTCTTGTTGCAAACTCGTTAAATCGTATAAAGGCGGGGCATAGGATCGTTTCTCTTTTTTATCAATTTGTGTAATTTTCGCTTGTTTATTTTTTAATTGATCAGCCAGTTTTTCTGCCTTCTCTTTTGAAAAAATACGCGTTTCATTGTTTGCATTTCTCCATGTTAATTTGAAGCCTTGTTGTGTTTGTGCTTCTAGCCCATAGAAATCACTTGGCTTAAATCGCTTGATTTCTTCTTCACGCTTAGCAATCATCGCTAGGGTCGGGGTTTGTACACGACCACTTGAAAGCTGCGCATTAAACTTTGTTGTTAATGCTCTTGTCGCATTCAAGCCGACATACCAATCCGCTTCCGCTCTTGCAACAGCAGCTGCATATAAATTTTCGTATGCTTTTCCTGGCTTTAATTTTTGAAATCCGTCTTGAATGGCTTTATCTGTTACAGAAGAAATCCACAATCTCTTCACACGCTTATTCACACGAGCTTTAGATAAAATCCAACGTGCAACTAATTCGCCTTCTCTTCCCGCATCTGTTGCAATGACAATTTCGTCTACATCTTTACGCTGCAATTGTGCTTTCACTGTTTGAAATTGCTTATTTGTTTTTTTCATCACGACAAGCTTGAGATTATCCGGAAGCATTGGTAACTCCTCTAACTTCCATGTTTTATACTTTGCGTCATATGCCTCTGGATCTGCTAGCGTAACTAAATGACCTAGCGCCCACGTTACAATATATGTTGATCCTTCAAAATAACCGTTCGCTTTTTTATTGCATTTCAATACTTGTGCAATATCACGACCTACTGAAGGCTTTTCTGCTAATACAACTGTTTTACCCATTTGTTCCATCCCTTTCGAGTGATACTTCTCTAACTTTAACACAATTCGTGTTGAAAGTTGAAATAGATATTTACTTCAAACATCTGATTTAATGAGATCAAAAGCGCTAGAATGAACTTATTTTGGTAGTCTATACTAAGGTTAGGAACAATAAGGTGGTGTATTCATGCGTTTTGTTAATATTATTTTGATAAGTATTTTGCTTATAGGTTGTGATGTGGAAAAGGATGAAGCTTCATTTTCATTTAAAGATCCCTCATCAAGTTACATTACAAAGGAAAAAGACTTGAGCTTGTTCGTTACAACAGATTGGCATTACTTAGCTGATTCCTTAACCGACAACGGAAGAGCATTTCAGAAATATCTCGAGTCTGGAGACGGCAAACAATTACAAGATATGAATGCTATTTTAGATACATTTGCTTTTGAAGTAAATCAAATGAAACCTGATGCAGTGATTATAAGTGGCGACCTAACCAATAATGGCGAGAAAGCTAGTCACGAAGCTATTGCTAAACGATTAGCCAGCTTAGAAAATAACGGAACAAATGTTTATGTTATTCCCGGAAACCATGACATCAATAACCCGTGGGCACGGAAATTTAGCGGATCTGAGCAGATTAAAGTAGACAGTATTAAAGCTAGTGATTTTTCTTCCATTTATCATGAATTTGGGTATAAAAAAGCTATTTCTAAAGACCCAATCTCGTTAAGTTATTTAACGGCACCTTCTGAAAACGTTTGGCTACTCATGCTTGATACGAATCATTACAAAAATAATAAAAATACAGGGGTTCCAGAATTAAATGGCTCTCTGTCTACTCAAACAATCGAATGGGTTAAGGCTTGCTATAATTATGCAGAAAAAAATAACGCTCAAGTTATTCCTGTTATGCATCATAACCTAGCCGAACATAATCAAGCATTTCATGATGGTTATACATTAGACAATAAAGAACAAGCAACAGAATTATTTCATCAATATGCTACACCAATTGTGTTATCTGGGCATATCCATGCACAGAATATCCACAAGACAAAAGATATTTATGATATTGCCACTAGTGGATTATCTGTTTATCCCCAACAATATGGAGTGGTCAATTATCATGCTACTAGGCAAAATTTAACTTATGAGACTAAAAGGTTAGATATTGAATCATGGGCAAAGAAAAATGATAAAAAGGAAAAGAAATTATTAGCATTCGACTCCTATTCTGCTTCTTATTTTAGTAAATTTGCATATCATTTAGCTTATAACAGCTTAAAAGAAACCTCTCTTTCGCTTAAACAAAAAGAAGAATTAGCAAACAGGATGATTGTAATGAATCAGCGGTTCTTCTCTGGAACAGAATATTTAAATCAATCAGACCTTGAGCTCGATCAAGAGGAGAAAGAGTGGGAAAAAATAAAAGACACTTTTTTGCATCGTTATATGAAAAGTATTAAAACAGACAATAATCAACTGGATAACAAACTTTTTATTGATTTTTCAAAAAAATAAGGCTATTTGTATCTTTTTTTATGTACAATGGATATAACAATGAGAGGAGATGGTGCATTAAATGAATAATCACGAGATTGATTACAAGCTACACGGAGATGACATGCAATTTGTTGAGGTAGAACTAGATCCAAATGAGACTGTCGTTGCCGAAGCTGGAAGTTTAATGATGATGGACGACGGCATTCAGATGGAAACCATTTTTGGGGACGGATCTTCTTCTCAAGGGTCAGGACTAATGGGAAAATTACTTGGAGCTGGTAAGCGTGTCATCACTGGAGAAAGCTTGTTCATGACTGCTTTTACCAATGAATCGGTTGGAAAAAGGTGTGTATCTTTTGCTTCTCCTTATCCTGGTAAGATTATTCCAATGGATCTAAGTGAAATTGATGGAAAGTTAATTTGTCAAAAAGATGCTTTCTTAGCAGCAGCTAAAGGTGTTTCCGTTGGTATCGAATTCCAGAAGAAAATGGGTACTGGCTTTTTCGGTGGCGAAGGTTTTATTATGCAGAAATTAGAAGGCGATGGCATGTCATTTGTTCATGCGGGTGGAACTATTCACAAGCGTACTTTGGAAGTCGGTGAAAGCATTCGTGTAGATACAGGTTGTTTAGTTGCCATGACTGGTAATATTGATTATAACATTGAATTTGTTGGCGGAATAAAAACCGCACTATTTGGCGGGGAAGGTCTGTTTTTTGCTACACTCCGTGGCCCAGGTACGGTTTGGGTGCAATCGTTACCATTTAGCCGTTTAGCTAGCCGCGTCTTCTCTGCAATGCCGAAACAAGGTGGTTCTAAAGGAGAAGGTAGTATTGCAGGAGGTCTATTCGATATTCTAGGTGGAGATCGAAATTAATTAGAAAAAGTGATCATCAAATATCACTACTGTTGATGATCACTTTTTATTATTTACAACTCTTAGTTACATTTTATAAAGCTTTGTTTCTTATTATAAATTGTCCTTCATCTTAATATGATTGACTGATTCATGTGCTAGTTTATAACAGGTAGATGATAACTTATATTTTCTGTTTTCGTAATAATAGTCACCCATTAGCAATAGATACCTACTGTATTGTTTGTGCTGTTCTTTTTCTTTTAAAAATGGAAGAACCGTTTTTTCCATCAACACTTCAAATGATCGATCAAATCCATGTATAAGATAATAATACGTCTTTAATTCATAGACATAATTGACAGGTATATAATCTACTATTGGATAGAAAGCCGCTGCCTCTTGATACCATTCTTTCGCCTGATCAAGTGCTTGTTGCTCCACATAAATCTTCATTAAACATAACATCGCTCTAAATTGCTCAACAGGTTCATTATCTTTTGCAACGTGATAGGCCTTTTCAAAATACTTTATAGCCTCGATTGATTCATTATTTCGATTATATAGCTCACCTAGCTCACGATTGGTTGCTGCCAAAACCTCATTGTCTTCATATCTCTCCAAGATGGAAAAAGCTAATTGGAAGCTATGCTTTGCTTTTTCTAATTCATTCATACGTGTGTATGCCATTCCTTTGATCATCTGACATTCTGCACAACGTCTTAATTGGTATGTATTACGATAAAATTCTAACGCTTTTTCCACATAAACCATTGTATGATACGTAAAATAAACCTTAGTGGACAGCTTAGCAATTTTAAAATACAGATCATGAATTTCTTCATTGTAATTTTTCAATTGCAAGCTAATGATCCCTTCTGCACGTCTTAATTGTCCATAAGCTTTTAGAAAAGACAATTCTACGTCATAATAATAACAGCCTGAAAACTTGTACCAATAATACTTTTCCACATCATTAAATGTATGATGATATTGTTTAAGGGTTTGATACACATCCTTAGCCTTATTATATTGCTTTGTTATAACATAATAATAAAGACGATGTAAATCAGTTAACCAATATAGATCAGCATCGATAACTTTTTCCATATCTTTATTTAATAACTGGTACGTCTCGTATGCTTTTTCGATATCATCAAATAACAATTGTTTGTGCCATTGATCACTTAGATGATAAATCATTTCATCATGCGTTCGAATAGGTTTAATGTTCAACTTCTGGCATAATTGTTCAATCGCTTCAGGATTTGCTTCTGCACTATCATGCTCAATTTTTGATAAATAAGATACAGATACTACACCGGATGCTAATTCTTCTTGAGTCATTTTTGCTTTCATACGATAATATTTTATTTTGTTACCAATTCCAGTCGTCAACGCAGTCACTCTCCTAGTATTTCTACTGTTGATAAGTTATGATATTTTTTATAATCATTCATTAAGACGTATGATTTGTATTAAACGTTCCCGATTTTAATAAAATTGTTATAATTTTATTGTATATTCATTGTATAGAAATAGCTACTTTCTTTATATAGGAAACTTGTTAGATTGACTAATGTGACTTTATCGCTTAAGCTAGCTTTGATTACGAATTTTGTGGAGGAATAATAAACTTATGTTACAAGCTACAAATGTTGGATTACGTTATGGTGATAAGAAATTGTTTGAAGATGTAAATATAAAATTTACACCTGGAAACTGTTACGGACTGATCGGTGCGAACGGAGCAGGAAAATCAACGTTCCTGAAAATTCTATCCGGAGAAATCGAACCTCAATCTGGACATGTATCTTTAGGAAAAGGAGAACGCCTAGCTGTATTAAAGCAAGATCATTTTGCTTATGAAGAATATCCTGTATTACAAACAGTTATCATGGGACACACAAGACTTTATGAAGTAATGCAAGAAAAAGACGCTATTTATATGAAGAGTGATTTTTCCGAAGAAGATGGAATGCGTGCTGCTGAATTAGAAGGAGAATTTGCAGAAATGAACGGTTGGGAAGCCGAATCAGATGCTGCCGTTTTACTTAAAGGTCTAGGGATTGAAGAATCATCTCATGATAAGAAGATGGCCGAGCTCGGTGGTGCTGAAAAAGTAAAAGTACTATTAGCGCAAGCATTATTTGGTTCACCAGATATTCTGTTATTAGATGAGCCTACTAACCACTTAGACATTCAAGCAATTCAATGGTTAGAAGAATTCCTAATTAATTTTGAAAATACCGTTATCGTCGTTTCACACGACAGACACTTTTTAAATAAAGTATGTACACACATTGCCGATGTGGATTTCGGGAAAATTGAATTATATGTAGGAAACTATGATTTTTGGTATGAATCTAGCCAATTAGCAGTTCAGATGGCACAAGATGCAAACAAAAAGAAGGAAGAGAAAATCAAGGAATTACAGAACTTTATTGCTCGATTTAGTGCGAATGCTTCTAAATCCAAGCAAGCTACTTCTCGTAAGAAAATGTTGGATAACATCACATTAGATGATATTAAACCTTCATCAAGACGTTATCCTTATGTTGCGTTTACTCCTGGACGTGAAATTGGAAATGACTTGCTTCGTGTAGAAGGAATATCTAAGACAATTGATGGAGAAAAAGTATTAGATAATGTCAGCTTCACATTAAATCGTGAAGACAAAGTTGCTTTTGTTGGCAGAAATGAAATAGCTAAAACGACATTACTTCAAATATTAATGGGAGAAATAGAGCCAGATGAAGGTTCTTTCGCTTGGGGAGTAACTACGTCTCAATCCTATTTCCCCAAAGATAACAGTAAATATTTTGAGGACAGTAATATGACGCTAGTTGAATGGTTGCGTCAATATTCACCTGAAGACCAAACGGAAACATTCCTTCGTGGTTTCTTAGGTAGAATGCTTTTCTCTGGTGAAGAAGCACTGAAAAAAGCCAATGTACTATCCGGTGGTGAAAAGGTGCGCTGTATGCTTTCAAAAATGATGCTTAGTCACGCCAATGTGCTTGTTTTAGATGAGCCTACTAACCACTTAGATTTAGAGTCGATTACTTCTTTAAATAACGGACTGATTAAGTTTAAAGGATCAATCCTGTTCACTTCTCATGACCAGCAATTTATTAATAGTATTGCTAATCGTTTAATTGAGATTACACCTAAAGGAATTATTGACAAAGAGATTAGCTATGATGAGTATGTAGCTGATAAGAAATTACAAAAAGAAATTGAAGCAATGTACGTTTAATCTAAAGTTACGGCAGAAGCCCCTTAATGAGGTGCTTCTGCTTTTTTATTTTATAAAAAAGATCAATGTAAAATACCTGCTTGAACTAAGATATTGATGAGTAGACTCAATTTTGACTTTTTTGTGAATTATTGATCAAATCATTGTGATTTATTACACATAAAAGTATAATAAGTTTATAAACAAATACATGCATATTTTATATAGTTTTGTGAAAAAATGAACTTAAATGGAGGATGATACAAATGAAAGTAGCTGTAATTGGTTGTACACATGCTGGAACTGCTGCAATTACTAATGTTTTAAATCTATATCCTGATGCACAAATAGATGTTTTCGAAAAAAATGATAATGTGTCATTTTTATCTTGTGGTATTGCTTTATACGTTGGTGGTGTTGTTGAGGACGCAAGTGGTTTGTTTTACGCATCTGTTGAACAATTCGAAAAAAACGGTGTACGTATGCATATGCAGCATGAAGTTACTAGCTGTGATGTTCAAAATAAAACCTTAGAAGCTAAAGATTTAGAAACTGGCGAAGCAACATCTTATGCTTATGATAAACTAATTGTTACTACTGGATCATGGCCTGTTACTCCACCAATTCCAGGTTCAGATTTAAACAATGTTGTATTGTGTAAAAATTACGATCACGCAAAAGAAATCATTCGTCGTTCTGAAAAAGTCGATAATGTTGTTGTCGTTGGTGCAGGTTATATTGGTGTAGAATTAGTCGAGGCTTTCCAAGAAAACGGAAAAAACGTTACACTAATTGATGCTGAAAAGCGTATATTAAATCGTTATTTAGATGAGACATTCACTACTCCTGTGGAACAATCTTTTGAAGAAAAGGGAATAGTTTTAGCACTAGATCAAACCGTCTCTGGATTCGAGGGATCAAATACAGTTGAAAAGGTTATTACAGATAAAGGAGAATATAACGCAGATCTAGTTGTTATGTGTATTGGCTTCAGACCAAACACTGCTTTAATTCGTGATCAACTAAATACACTTGAAAACGGAGCAATTGTTGTTGATCCTTATATGCAAACAAGTGTTAAAGATGTTTATGCGGCTGGTGACTGCTGTGCAGTGAGCTATAATCCTACAAAAGAGCCTGCATATATTCCTCTTGCAACAAATGCTGTTCGAATGGGTACATTAGTAGCACATAATTTAGTAGAGCCAAAACTTGCATACCCAGGCACACAAGGTACTTCTGGACTTAAAATTTATCAGCATCATATTGCTTCTACTGGCTTAACAGAGTCAGCAGCGATAGATTCAGGAATAAACGTCCGTAGTGCATACATGGAAGATACGTATCGTCCTGAGTTTATGCCTAAAAATGATGTCGTGAAAATTAAATTAGTATATGAGGTGGATAGTCATCGCATTGTTGGGGCACAATTAATTGCAGATGCTGATTTTACTCAAGCTATCAATACAGTAAGTGTGGCTATTGCAAATGATATGACGATTGAGCAGCTTGCTTTAACAGACTTTTTCTTCCAGCCTCACTTTAACAAGCCGGTTAACTTTTTGAATCAAGTAGCATTAAACGCAATGAATCAAGAATCAAAATAAAAGTTCATGGATATGAAGTACAAACACCGCTGTGGAAATACACTCTCTTTCCGCAGGCACGGCTTCAGCTAACTCATTAAAGCAAAGAACGCTTTAATGAGTGGATCTTCAGCTCGCGCTGTTCCTGCAGGAGTATCGTATATTTCCACAGCTAGTTTACTTTCAAATAAAAAAACGAACCATAGATTCATTATTTTGAAATTGTTTGTTTCTTATTCTATATGTCTTGGTTATGTTTAGGTCTTTTTTATATTTAGGATTAAACGAATGCATTATTTTTTCGCGGCATGAATTAATTTACGGATCTCGTCATGATTTTTTTCATGTAGGAGATCGACAATACGACTCCCTACCACTACACCATCACAATGAGCTGATAACTCCTTCACTTGTTCAGGGGTCGACACGCCAAAACCAGCTAAAACTGGAACAGTACTTTTCTTTTGTAACAACTGCAAATGTTCTGCTAAATTATCTTTGAAGGTTGCACGTTGTCCTGTCGTACCAGTCACAGTTACCGCATAAAGAAAGCCTTCTGTTCTGTTAATAATCTCTTCTACTCGATCAGCTGTACTTGTCAACGTAGCTAATCGAACGAATGCAATGTCATTTTTAGTTAAATATTCTGTGATGATTCCTTCTTCTTCTAAAGGAACATCTGGTATGATTAATCCGTCTACACCGGCATGGTTGCACAACGCGGCAAATACTTCGATCCCGATTGCATAAATCGGATTAAAGTAAGTCATAACAACAATAGGAATTGTCCTTTCCTCTTTAACCAGCTTTAACGTCTCTAATACTTTTTTTAATGTAACACCTTGTTGCAAAGCTCGGATTCCTGCCTTCTGAATGGTTGGTCCGTCAGCAACCGGATCAGAAAAAGGGATACCCACTTCTACAGCTGTTGCTCCACATACTTCCAGAAAAGAAATTTGTTCATTTAATTGATCTAGTCCACCATCACCGGCCATAATATACGGAACAAAGGCTTTATCGCCATTCTGTAGCACTTGTTCAAATGCAACATCTAACTTTTCTTTAGGCATTATCCACACCTCCTAATCTTTCTTTCACGGTTGCGACGTCTTTATCTCCTCTTCCAGATAAACATATAACAACGGATTGATCTGTACTCATTTGCTTAGCCAGCTTCGTCACATAAGCAATCGCATGTGCACTTTCTAAAGCTGGAATAATACCTTCAGTTCTAGTTAGTAATTGTAAACCTTCCAACGCCTCTCGATCAGTAATCGAACAGTAATTCACACGACCAGCATCTTTTAAATAACTATGTTCCGGACCAACACCTGGATAATCAAGTCCAGCCGAAATGGAGTGTGGCTCTAAGATTTGGCCAGCCTGATCCTGTAATAAATAGGTCATTGTCCCGTGTAGCACACCACGTTGACCATCAGATAATGTCGCGGCATGCTTTCCTGTGTCTAGCCCTTCTCCGCCAGCCTCTACTCCATACAATTCGACCGCTTCGTCTATGAATGGATAAAACATTCCCATTGCGTTACTACCACCACCGATACAAGCAACAATAGCATCTGGTAATTCTCCTACCTGCATTTGTATCTGCTGTTTTGTTTCCGTTCCAATCACACTTTGAAAGTCGCGGACAATTTGAGGAAATGGATGAGGTCCTACTACAGAGCCAATAATATAATGTGTATCTTCTACATGACTAACCCAATAGCGCAACGCTTCGTTAACGGCGTCTTTTAATGTGCCATTTCCTTGATCCACACTTTCTACACGTGCACCAAGAAGTTCCATTCGAAACACATTTAACTTTTGTCTACGTATATCTTCTTTCCCCATAAAAATAATACATTCTAAACCTAGTAACGCACAAACAGTCGCTGTTGCAACACCATGCTGTCCTGCGCCTGTTTCCGCCACGACTTTCTTTTTTCCCATTCGAACAGTTAACAGCGCCTGGCCAATTGCATTATTGATTTTATGTGCTCCTGTATGATTCAAATCTTCACGTTTTAAATAGATTTTTGGTCCGCCTAGTTTTTTGGTAAGTCGCTCTGCATAATAAAGGGGGGTTTCCCTTCCGACGTACTGCTTCAGATAATCATTTAATTGTTCATGAAAAATAGGATCTTCTTTTGCATCTTTATATGCCTGTTCCAATTCAAGTATTGCTGGCATAAGAGTTTCTGGTACAAACCGTCCACCAAACGCTCCAAAGTGACCAGTGTTATTTGGTTGATTATATTGCTTCACTATTTATCACCTTTCTTTTTTGCTTCCTTTACAAAAGCAAACATCTTCTTTTGATCTTTCTTGCCATTCGATTCGACACCACTTGACACGTCCACACCAATTGGTTGAACTTGTTGAATAGCCTGAACAACATTCGATGGGGTCAATCCGCCAGCTAAAATGATTTTGTGCTTATCCTTCGACATATCTTTGACTAACTCCCAATCAAATGTTTCACCATTTCCACCTTGATATTTCCCGGGTGGGCTATCTAGCAAAAAGTAAACTGAATTGTATTTTGCTATTTCTTCAACATCCTGCTTTTCCTTTACTTTTATTGCTTTAATAACTGGCACCTCAACTTGATCGCAAAATGAAGGTGATTCATCTCCGTGTAATTGAACATAGTCTAAACCAACAGTTGTGGCGATCGTATGAATATTTTCAATAGACTCGTTAACAAATACCCCAACTTTTTTGACATGCTTCGGTATTTCCCGGGAAATTTCCGCTGCATCCGTCATATTAATTTGTCGTTTACTTTTTGCAAAAACAAATCCAATAAAGTCTGCCCCAGCTTCTATCGCCTGATTTGCAATTTCTAGTGATGTAATCCCACATATTTTAACTAACATGCCATCCCACCTTTATAATTTGATCTGAAGCTGAGCGAAGGTTTGATCAAGTGCTTGTGAACGCATCATTGTTTCACCAACTAATATTCCTTTTGCACCTGCGTTTTTCAATCGTTCCACGTCAGCAGTGGTTTTTATCCCGCTTTCACTAATTAAAAGGGTTTTAGATGTATCTATTTGTTTTGCTAACCGTTCTGTCGTTGCTAAATCAACATCAAATGTTTTTAAATTACGATTGTTCACACCGATAATTGAAACGCCAATCGATTGAGCGACCGCTAATTCTGCTTCATTGTGTACTTCAAACAATACTTCTAGTTCGGATTGTATGGCATAATCAAATAATTGTTGCAACCTTTGAGCAGGTAAAGCTGCCGCGATTAATAGAATCACATTTGCTCCTGCTTCTCTAGCACGATCAATTTGTATTTCATCAATGATAAAGTCCTTGTTTAAAACTGGTACATCGACTTGTTCTCTTACTGCACGCAAATCATCCATCGTCCCTTTAAAAAAAGGTTCATCTGTTAGAACAGAAATTGCTCCTGCACCATGATATTGATATTGTTCTGCCTGTTCACTTGGAATGACATCTGCATTGATCATCCCTTTAGATGGAGAAGCACGTTTGATTTCGGCAATGACATTCATATGGGTGCTTTCCATAAAACGTTCGTATAGTGAGTATTTGGAAAAATTATAGGCCTTCTCATTTCTCAAATAAAACTTTTTTAAAACTTCTACTTCTTTAGCTTTTTCTATTAAAATATCGTTTAAGATTGTCATTCTCACACCTCACTAGTTACACTATATTGAATTAAGTTTTCTAACTTCTTGAGCGCCTCACCTGAATCAATACTTTCTTTTGCAAGCTTTATACCTGCTTGAATGGAATCGACTTTTCCGTGAGCAAATATACCAAGGCCAGCATTTAGTAAAACTGTGTCGCGATGTGCACCTTTCTCACCTTCTAATACAGCTTGAAGGATTTTCGCGTTCTCTATTGCGTCTCCACCCTTAATTGCTTCGTTGTCATATCGCGGTAGATCAACATCCTCAGGCGAAAGTGTAAAAGTATGCAATTTGCCACTATCTAATAAAACTAAAGCATTTTCACCCGCTAATGATGCTTCATCCATATAACCAGCTCCGTTTACCACAATTGCTCGCTTGCGTCCCAATTGATTTAGTACCTCTGCCATTTGAACAAGCATATCTCTGCGATAGATCCCCATCAATTGTGTGGATAACTGTATTGGATTAGTTAGTGGACCAATCAAATTAAAAATGGTTGGTGTATTTAACTTTTTGCGTATTTTCATTACTCTTTTCAGGGATGGATGTACATGTTGTGCAAATAAAAATGCAATTCCATTCTGTTCCAATAAATGTTGCATATGACCTTTATCCATTGTTAACGATACTCCTAATGCTTCTAGTACATCTGCACTTCCTGTTTTACTAGAGATACTACGATTTCCGTGTTTTGCCACTGTAATACCCGCACCAGCAATAACAAATGCAGCAGTCGTACTAATATTAAAGCTTTGTGAACCATCACCACCTGTTCCACAGTTATCCATTACATTTGGTATGTGCTCGTTCAGACAAAAAGACTTCTCACGAATAACGTTAACAATACCTGCAATCTCTTCTGTCGTTTCTCCTTTTTCCTTCAATCCTTTTAAAAAAGATGCTATTTCGTTTTCCTCTGATGTTTCAGAAAAAAGTAATTTTGTTGCTTGTTCCATCTCAAATTGAGTTAGATCCTGTTTGTTTGAGACTTTCTCAATAAATCGTTTCATCCAATCGCTCCTTTTTAATTGCTTTAAAAAAGTTTGCTAATATGTCCTTCCCTGTACTTGTTCCAATTGATTCTGGATGAAATTGAAGTCCGTATATAGGTAAATACGTGTGTTTTATAGCCATAATTTCTTGATCATCGATTGCTGTTGCGGTTACTTGTAACACATGAGGTAATGTGTCCGGTTGAATAACAAGAGAGTGATAACGCATGACTTGCAGTGGTTGTTCTAAATACCTGAAAATTTCATCCTTTTCATGCTTTATTTTTGATGTTTTGCCATGTTTGATTTGTTTGGCGTGTGTAATTGTTGCTCCATAAGCCGCTCCAATTGCTTGATGTCCTAAGCAAATGCCTAATATCGGAAATGTCGTATCTAATTGTTTTACTACTTCCATACAGATTCCCGCTTGCTCTGGTGTGCCAGGTCCAGGTGACAAGATTATAGCTTCCGGACGAAGACTCTTAATCTCACTAATTGTTATTTTGTCATTTCGTATGACAGTTACATCCTTACCTAGTTCCGAAATATATTGATATAAGTTATAGGTAAATGAATCATAATTATCTATTAACAAAATCATCTCACTCAACCTCCAATAATGATTTGGCTTTATTTAAAGTTTCTTGATACTCGGACTCTGGATCTGAGTCAAAGACAATTCCAGCTCCTGCTTGCACATAAGCTTGATCTTCTTTAATAATCATCGTGCGAATAGCTAAAGCCAAATCGATGTCACCATTCATATTCAAGTATCCAACTGCCCCTGCATAAACACCTCTGCTTTGTTTTTCTAATTGATTAATGATTTGCATCGCTCTAATTTTTGGGGCTCCAGAAACCGTTCCCGCTGGTAATGTAGCAATTAAAGCATCGATTCCTGTGTATGACGCTTTTAATTCTCCATGCACTTCAGAAACAATGTGCATAACATGTTGATAACGTTCGATCATCATAAATTTTGGTATTGAAATGCTCCCCACTTCGCATACGCGCCCAAGATCATTCCGCCCTAAATCAACTAACATTTTATGCTCTGCACATTCTTTCTTATCGGTTCTTAATTCTTTCGCTAATGATTCATCTTCAACATCTGTCTTACCTCTAGGTCGGGTGCCTGCAATTGGATTAGTTATCACTTGTTTCTCTTTTGTTTTGATTAAACTTTCTGGTGACGCTCCTAACGTAATATAACTTTCAAAATCCACAAAAAACATATATGGTGAAGGATTAGCTATTCGTAATCGTCGATAGAATTCAAAAGGATCGGCATCGAAACTAGCTTTCATACGTTGTGATAGTACTACTTGGAACACATCACCATTTACGATATGTTCTTTTGCTGTTTTTACCATTTCAACAAATGTCGCTTGATCAATGGAAGGTTTAAAAGATACGTTTATTTTCTTCATTTGATGCTGATCTGATTGCTGGATTATTTCGTGTTCTAATGCTTCTACTGCAGCATCTAATTCCTTCTCTGTTTGCTTTCCATCTAAATTCAATGCAATAATCGTTACTGTTTGCTCCTTATGATCAAAAACGATAACTTGTTGATAGAACATTAAGTGTACATCCGGCATCTTTAATTCATCTTCTAATTTCTCTCCGATGTCCTCATACTGTCGAATGATATCGTAGCCAATAAATCCAACAGCACCACCATAAAAGGCAAATGGTAAATCCAATGATTCGTGAGACACATGTTTTTTAACTATTTCTAGAGCATTTTGTGAAAACTGATTTGTCAGCTCCCCGTAAGAATTATAAATATTCGTTTGGTTTTCACTACCGATAATTTCTTTAAATGGATTTTTACCAATAAAGGAATATCTCCCTTTTTCTCCATGCCCCTTAGAGCTTTCCAATAAAAATTTTTTTCTACCTTTTATGCGATTAAAAATAGTAATCGGTGTTAATGTATCGCCATTTATTTCTTTTTTCCTTACCTGCATTTTCCCCATTTCATCCCACTCCTTTGTTTAACAGTATTAAACCTTTTGTTAAAAAAAGTCCCCTATACAAACAAGTCTATATTTGTATAGGGGACGGTCTGAACCGCGGTGCCACCACTATTGAAAAGCATTTCTACTTTTCCACTTTGAATCATGTAACGTTGATTAAACGGCTCCTCCTAAGAGTTATTTTTCAGAGGAGCTCTCCGAAGTCCATTCAGTCTGTTCTTCATACCGGTTTCCAGCTACCCGGCTCTCTGTTATGAAGCGGATATATTCAGACCTACTATTCTTCATCTGCAATTTGTGTTTATAAAAATAAAAAGAGCTTCCCCATCCAATAAGGACGAGGAAACCCGTGGTACCACCTTAGTTAGCTAAAAGCTCACTTTACTATCAGAGTATACACTCGAATAGCTGTCTCAGATAACGATAAGACAAAATCGTCAAAGCCTACTTCCTCTTTTAATCATAAAGGGTTCGGTTTGAAAGCTAAGAAGTCCATTCACTTAATATTTTATACTAGTTCACACCTACCACTAGCTCTCTGAATAAAAAAATTAAGCTACTACTCTTCGTCAACGCTTTTCCGTTTCTTTTGTTGTTTATTATACTATAATCTTTTCATTTTGTTGTCAACAAAAAGATTTGAATTTTCTAAATTTTCTTTTAAAGTTTTAAAAGGTTAGTATTCGCGTATCTCTTCTTCAATCTTTTCTCCTAAATGTCTCCCTGGTTCATCGGGTATACAAGCAAGTTGATCACCAACTTGTAGATTTAAGACAGCTTTTGCTTCTCCATTCACCATTCGAACATGAACACTATCTGCTTCTTGTAATGTAGCAGAAATTTCTTGATTTGTTCCTTCCACTTTACACACAACACGTAAAAAAGGCCTTTTCTCCACCTTTACCCTGCCGATTGCGATCTTTCGCTCTCCATCCTCACTCCAAACCGGAATAACTTGACCTGGTTTCATCTCAGACAAGTATGTTGTTTTACCTTCTCCTAAATAAATATACTGATGGAGCGCACCACCATTTACTCGAAACACCCGTGGAGGATAAGTTTCGGTTGTGCGATTCTCAGATAGTACAAACAAGTAACCACTCCCTGTATTTCCTACCGCTATTCCTTCTAACGAATCTAATACATCAACCACATCAATGCACACTCTGGATCCTAGACCAATAGATGTGATAGACATCACCTCTGCTATTGCTGTATTTGTCATTTTAATCTCCTTTATCTTAAAAATTTTGATTTACAATACGTTCTTATAGCCAAGTCATGTCATTATGATATACAATATATGCTAGGTTTACAAACAGGAGGATGAAAGATGAGGAAATGGTTAATGTTTTTATTTCTTCTTTTAATTGTGACAGTTGGAACGTTAGGATTAATACAAAGTGGATCTACACGAGGAATAGAGGTAGAGGATAATTCAGAAATTTCTATTGATAATTAAATGATAAGATAGTACACAATTTTATTCAAACAAAATTCTATCTTATGCGTGAGCTGAAACCTTCCTACCCCCATTTTAAATTTAATATTTTGTAAATAAAAACCGGATGCGATTCTATCACATCCGGTTTAATTATTAACCTAAAATGGTTACGTTAACTTTTCTAACTCCCCATTGATAGGCTTCATCTTTTGTTGGTACGTGGAGATCTATCTTATTACCTTTGATTGCTCCACCAGTATCCCCAGCAATTGCTTCACCATAGCCTTCTACATAGACTCTTGTTCCTAAAGGAATAACATTAGGATCTACAGCAATTACTTTTTTGTCACGATCATTTCTAAGATCAATTCCTGTTGCTGTAATTCCTGAGCAACCAGCACAGTCTGCTGTATACGCTGTTGCAGTAACTGTTAATGTTTTTTGTTGTGTAGACTTTGTTTCTTTCGGTGTAGATTTCGTTTGTGTTGGTGTTGGTGTTGATTTTGGCTGAGGTTGCGTTGTTGCCTTCTCAGCCTTCTGTTTTGTGTCATCGTTTGATTTTCTAGTTTCTGTTACAACCAACTCTTGATCTACTAGAATTAAATCAGAAGATAATTCATTCCATTCTTTTAAATCTTCTATAGACACGTGATGTTTTTCTGCTATTTCAGTTAGTGTATCGCCCGCTTCGACGGTATATACAATCTCTTTATCTATTTGTAATAACTGTCTCGGTAAAATGATATTTGTTGCTAAGTTATTAGCTTCTTTTAAATCATCTACTTCGATCTGATTTTCACGGGCAATTTCCCAAAGCGTATCTCCTTTTTCCACTTGGTACTCTTCTGCAGATGTTTGGGTTGAAGCAGTGCCTACAATAATTAAACCTGTAGCCATAGCTACAATCTTCTTCTTCATCTGTTTTCCCTCCTTCAAAATGTGACAAGCCCTATCCTAACATACCCACGAGTGCGTTGTGGTTACAATATAGTTAAGAAATGATTTCAATGTTTACGTTTTAAGGTTTTACTTGTCATATTCGTCATTTTGGGGCAGTTTTGCAATATTTTATACATATAAATGAAATTTTTCTGAATTTTTTCTTTATTGATGAGGATTTTTTTAGGAGCTAGACTACTAACATTGGAGAATTTACTTGTTGCGATTATAATGGAATTAACACAATAAAAAGGAGTAATTCTATGTTTACTAGTGAACACATAGCTGCTTTTTCGGATCTAGAATATAGTCTATATAATTACATTGTGAACAACCTTGATAAAGTTCAATATATGCGCATTCGAGATCTAGCACTAGAAACGCATGTATCTACCACATCTATATTACGCTTTTGTAGAAAAATAGGTTGTGAAGGTTTTTCTGAATTTAAGATAAAAGTAAAGATGTTTTTGGATCAACAAGAAGCTAGTTCTTCTATTATAGATGGAAAGAGTACAATAATTGAATTCTTGGAACGCACACTAACACATGATTATCAGCAAAAAATGATGAGAATTGCACACGTAGTTGCTGATGCAAAGCATGTTGTTTTTATCGGGGTAGGCAGTTCCGGTATATTAGCTGAATATGGTTCACGCTATTTTTCTGGATTAAAAAAATTCTCCTTATATATTAAGGATCCTTATCTACCTATTCATGGGCAATATTTAAAAGATAGTATTACTATTGTATTGTCTGTATCAGGAGAAGCAAGCGCGACATTATCACAAGTAAACCAGTTTAAGCAAGAAGGAAGCACCATTGTTAGTATTACAAATAAAGCAGATAGTTCTATAGCAAAAATTTCAGATTATAACTTATCTTACTATGTAAATCAGGAATTTTTAGGTGATACAAATGTGACAACGCAAATTCCTGTTATCTATTTATTAGAAAGCTTAGCCAAAACAACATATGGCATCATGCATACTTAATCATAAAAAAAAAGCGTTCAACAGAGCGCTTCTTTTTTGGTTTAAACAAATGGTATTAGTGATTGTTACGATCAACCAATCCATTTGCTATCATTACATCTTTATACCAGAAATAACTTTTTTTCTTGATTCTACGCAAGTCTTTTGGTCCATCTTCATCACGGTCTACATAGACAAATCCATATCGCTTCTGATAGCCATTCAGCCAGCTAAGTAAATCTGTATATGACCATGTGCAATAACCAAGAACCTTAACACCGTCACTAATTGCACCTTGTATCTGTTTAATGTGGCTCTCTAGATAATCTATCCTGTAATCATCATTAACTTCATCGTTTTCTTCTAAGGTATCAAATGCACCTAATCCATTCTCTGTAATTAGTACAGGTAATTGATATCGATTTACGATTCGGCGTAATCCAATTCTTAAACCAATCGGATCAATTGCCCAATCCCAATCTGTTGCATCTAAAAATGGATTATTTGTTGTTTTAAACAATCCGGGTACACCCGTTGATTCTGTTGTTCCTTTTTTACCCGACGTATTTATCTTACCTAAACCGACACCATCTAATGGATTATGTTCAACTGTCATCGTCTGATAATAATTTAACCCCATGAAATCAGGCTTGGCGCTCTTTAACAACTCCATATCTCCTTTTTCAATCGTTGGAGCTAAACCATTCTCCTCTAAATAGCTCCAAGCAGCTTGTGGGTAGGTACCCCATGCGTAAATATCCATCCACCAATGACTATTAAATTCCTCCGCGTTCTCCGCAGCTAATATATTTTTAGGATGAGAGTCACTCGAATAAGCTGGTGAATAAGCAAAGCTCGGCCCAATCTTACCGTCTTTTACAATTTCATGAAAAGAATTAATTACTTTAGCATTAGCAAGGTTTGCAATGTGGTTTGCTTGATACATACGCTTTAAATTCTTTACCCCTGGCGGATGTATACCGGAACGATAACCTAAACCAACAAACACATTTTGTTCGTTTAAACTTACCCAATACTTTACACGATCACCGTAACGTGTAAATAGTGTCCGACAATACTTATCAAAGTCTTCGATAATATCTCGAGACTCCCATGCACCATATTTATTCATTAGTTCTTGAGGCACATCCCAATGATAAACCGTAATAATTGGCTCAATATTATGTTTAATTAACTCGTCAATTAAACGATCATAGAACGCAAGACCCGCTTCATTTAGTTGACCACTACCTTCAGGGTAAATTCTACTCCAAGCTATCGAAAAACGGTATGCTTTTAACCCTTGCTCTGCCATTAATTGCACGTCTTCTTTATAGCGATTGTAATGATCTACAGCTACGTCGCCATTTGTTCCTTTGAAGGTGGTTCCTTCTTTCTTTGTATACACATCCCAAACAGATGGACCTTTTCCATCCTGATCCCATGCTCCCTCTACTTGATACGCTGCTGATGCGGAACCCCACATGAATGTTTCAGGAAATGGCTTTAATTGCTTATGCTCCATCGCAAACCCTCCTTTTATATTGACCTTCTCTATTCATCATAGCTGATTAAGCATCATTAAAAAACAAATTATAATAATCTGTATCTCGTTTTTCCTTTTGTCATTTGTAACAGTTGCGTAACAAGATGTTTCCACCTACTAGCTTCCCATCAGTACAATTAATTTACATTAATCCGAATAATTGTTATCAAATCAAATAATTATACTAGAAACGTAGAAGGAATACACTCGCTTTCCGCGGGACAAGAAACGCTTCGGCAGCGATACATCGCACGAAGAAAATTGCTCTTTATTTTCGAGGAGTCTCGCATATTCCCTCTACTTAAGTGCATAAATTCAAACAAGCATATAAGCTATATTTATTTACAAAAAAGGAATAATCGTCTTTTTTATGATACGATTCTCTTTTTTAATTTCTTTAACTAAATCAAATATTATTTTCTTGATTAAGCTGTTTAAAACTATATTGATGCAATGCTAATGTATTTTGCACAAAAAAACTTTACCTTTTCTTTACATCAAATTTATATTGAGTTTACAGAAAAAAGATATACTATAATTGTTAGACAAACATTTGCTAACGATTAACATTCTCATTAAGTAATAGCCCCAATTGAAGATGCTCCCCATATCATGGAGAGCATCATTTTTTACATCTATTTCTGCTGATACATCTGGTAATCTAATTAATAAAAGCAATTGTGCATCGGAAGGTTTTAGTAGATTTCTTCGATTCGATTTTGAATATCTATTCTTGGTCTAGGCTTCGTGACTTTAGCTGGGTAGCCAATTTGTAACATACCTACCACTTTTTCACCATTTTGAGCACCAATAATACTTCTAAATGCTTCCGTTGTTGTCATTGGACCTGTTTTCCATATCATACCAATACCTTGTTCCCATGCAAGTAAACTAAAGTTTTGAATGACACAGCTTGTCGCTGCATAATCCTCTTGTCTTAATTTCAGATCAGGACTTTCTTCCATTAACACCATCAAATACATTGGGACATCAATCATTTTTTGATACGCCTTTTCACCACTACGGTTCTTTTCTTCTTCCGTCGTACCTTTTGCCGATAATCTTTTGTTTAATTCAGCAATCTTTTCTTTACCTTTACCATGCACAAAAACAAAACGCCAAGGTTGTGTCATTTTATGATTGGGTACCCATATGGCTGTCTCCAGTAACTCCTTTAATAATGGAATATCCACCTCTTTGTTTTCGTACAATTGAATAGAGCGTCTCCCCTTAATAAGCTCTTCTAACTTCATTTCCCCATCACCCCTATAATAATTGAGAATAATTTTCATCTAAGTATACCATAGTAAATGTTCACTTCAATTACAACATACTTGCCTATGACAAAAGCGCTCAATGTTTTGCACAATTTTTTTATTGTACTATTGTTTTGATTATAAAAAAATGCTATTCTATAATTAGTTTATAAATTAATTTAATTAAGTTTACATTTAGGAGGATGAATGATGATTGCTTCATTAACAAACGAGTTTCAGACTATATTGGATAACACTTTAAAGCCACGTGTTTTTTTTGCTCCAGGAAGAATTAATTTGATTGGTGAACATACAGATTACAACGGTGGTTATGTCTTCCCTGCATCCATCTCATTTGGTACTTATGCTATTGCAACGAAACGTACGGACAAAAAAATTCGTTTTTATTCTAAAAACTTTGAAGAAAGCGGTGTCATCGAGGTATCATTAGATGATCTTTCATACAATAAATCACATGATTGGGCAAACTATCCTAAAGGGATGCTAAAAACAATGATAGAAGATGGACATGAAATTACTTCAGGATTCGATGTGTTATACTATGGTAACATTCCAAATGGAGCTGGGTTATCATCATCTGCTTCGATCGAACTTGCTACTGGAGTAATGGTTGAGCAGCTATTCGACCTTTCCATTGATCGCATTCGCATGGTTCAATTAGGTCAGCAAGTAGAGAATAATTATATTGGTGTTAACAGTGGAATTATGGACCAGTTTGCTATTGGAATGGGAAAGAAAGACCATGCAATTTTACTTGATTGCAACACACTAGACTATACCTATGCACCCATCGCTTTAGATGATTATGTCATTATGATTATGAACACAAACAAACGTAGAGAATTAGCTGATTCAAAATATAATGAACGCAGAAGTGAGTGTGAACGTGCACTAAAAGATATTCAATCAACTTTAGACATTCATAGTTTAGGAGAACTTACTATCGAAGCTTTTGAAGCGAATAAGCATCTCATTCACAACGCGACTGATCGTAAGCGAGCAAAACATGCAGTTTATGAAAATGAACGTACGAAGCAAGCATTGAAAAAGTTAGAGAGTGGCGATCTACAAGCGTTTGGTAAATTAGTTGATCAATCCCACCTTTCCTTGCAACACGATTATGAAGTTACAGGTTTAGAGCTTGATACTATTGTTGAAGCTGCTTGGGAACAACCCGGAGTCTTAGGTGCTCGAATGACAGGTGCAGGTTTTGGTGGATGTGCGATTGCACTTGTAAAATCCGATGAAATAGATCAATTTAAAACAAATGTAAATGCACATTACAAAAAGGTTGTCGGCTATGACGCTACATTTTATGTCGCAACTATTGGTGATGGAGCAAAGGAAATTAAACTTTAAGGAGTGTTATCTATGCACGTTTTAGTATTAGGAGGAGCAGGTTATATTGGTTCACACGCTGTTTATCAATTAATTGATAAAGGGCATGATGTCATTGTTATTGATAATTTAGAAACAGGACATGAAGCTGCTATTCATGATAAAGCAACTTTTTATAGAGGAGATATTCGTAATATTACCTTCTTACGCGAAGTATTTACTAATGAAAAAATTGATGCAGTCTTACACTTCGCAGCTAATTCATTAGTAGGAGAATCAATGGAAAAGCCACTAAAATATTTCGATAATAATGTGTATGGCACACAAGTATTACTAGAAGCGATGAAAGAATTCTCGATTGATAAAATTGTTTTCTCTTCCACCGCTGCAACTTACGGAGAACCAGAGCAGGTACCAATTACCGAAGAGATGCCAACTAATCCAACGAGCACATATGGCGAAACAAAATTAACAATGGAAAAAATAATGAAATGGTGTGAAGCTGCATATGGAACACGCTATGTTTCCTTACGTTATTTTAATGTAGCTGGAGCTCGTCCGACTGGAGAAATCGGTGAAGATCATCGACCAGAGACTCATTTGATTCCAATCATTTTACAAGTAGCACTAGGGCAAAGAGAGGCTATTACTATTTTCGGCGAAGATTACGACACACCTGATGGCACTTGTATTCGAGATTATGTACATGTTGAAGACTTAATCAACGCACACATTCTTGCTTTAGAATACTTGCAAGATGGTGGAGAAAGTAACATTTTTAATTTAGGAAGTAGCCAAGGCTTTTCTGTAAAAGAAATGATTGATGCAGCAAGGTCCGTTACGAATCATGCGATACCAGCTAAAGTTGGTGAGCGACGAGCAGGAGATCCTAGTACATTAATAGCTTCATCTGCGAAGGCGAAAGAAATACTTGATTGGAATCCAAAACGAACAAATATTAATCAGATCATTGAAGATGCTTGGAATTGGCACAAAAACCACCCACAAGGCTACCGAAAGGAAGTATAAGATGTCAGACCAACTATTCCAAACGATTGAACAGTTAGTGAAAAAAGGAACTGAGCAGACATTAATTACTCCAAAAGATGAAGTGTATGTCCGAAATCAAATTCTCGGACTTCTCAAAGTAGAAGGATTTATTCCTCCTACTTTGGAGAAGTCTACTTTAGACATTCCAGACCTTTTAGAAAACCTAATTGATTATGCCATCCAAACAGAAATAATAGAAGATGTATTAGATGACAAAGAAATGTTAAGTGCGAAAATAATGAATTGTTTTTTAGCCAAACCGACAGAAATTAATGATACATTTTATGATAAATATGCTGTATCTCCTGAAGCTGCAACGGATTACTTTTACAAATTGAGTAAAGACAGTAATTACATTCAAATGAAACGAATCGCTAAAAATATCCATTATAAAACAGACAGTCCTTATGGAAAATTAGATATTACCATTAATCTATCTAAACCAGAAAAAGACCCGGAACAGATCAAACGCGAACGCACAATGAAACAACAAGTCAGTTATCCAAAGTGTTTATTATGTAAAGAAAATGAAGGATATGTTGGCAGAACAGGATATCCAGCAAGATCAAACCATCGTGTCATAGAAGTACCTTTAGAAGAAGAGACATGGTATTTACAGTATTCACCGTATGTCTATTACAACGAGCATAGTATTCTTCTTGCAGGTGAACATCGACCAATGCAAATTTCACGTTCTACTTTTGAACGACTAACTGCTTTTGTCGAGCAATTTCCTCATTACTTTATGGGGTCTAATGCGGATCTTCCTATTGTCGGTGGTAGCATTCTTTCTCATGATCATTATCAAGGCGGACGTTATACCTTTGCGATGACCGAAGCAAAAGATGCATTCCAATTTTCATTAGAAAAATCCCCTAAGGTTGTTGCATCTGTTGTTGAATGGCCTATGTCTGTCATTCGATTGCGCGGTAAAAATAAAAATGAGTTAGTAGATGCAGCTGCTCATCTGTTAGAGAAATGGCAAAGCTATAGTGATCCTAGTGTAGATGTTATCGCATACACAGGCGACACACCTCATAACACGATTACACCAATTGCTCGTAAGCGTAATGGATTATTTGAATTTGACCTTGTTCTACGGAATAACCGCACAACTGAGGAGTATCCTTTTGGGATTTTCCATCCACATGAAGATGTACACCATATTAAAAAGGAGAATATTGGTCTAATCGAGGTAATGGGACTAGCGGTATTACCACCACGTCTAAAACAAGAATTAGATGCGATTGAAGCACATTTAATTGATCATAAAACAACTGTTGCTGATTACCATCAAGCTTGGATGGAACAGATCAAACAACAAAATGATCTGATTGATGCTTCCAATGTTAAAGGAATTCTTCACCAAGCATTAGGAAACAAGTTTACTCGTGTGTTGGAAGATGCAGGAGTGTTTAAATCAACCGATGAAGGAAGGCAAGCTTTTAAACGTTTTATTGAATCAGTGAATCATAATTAAAAAAATATAGGAGGATATTTTCATGCATGTTCAAGAAAAAGAACAAACTGTAGCCGGACAAAGCTGGAAAGTGTATACGTTGGAAAATGACCATGGAATGTCAGTCAGCTTTCTGAACTATGGTGGAATTATTACAAATATAACAGTGCCAGATCGTAATGGAAAATTAGAAAATGTTGTTTTAAGTCTTGCAAACTATGAAGATTATCTAGATAACCCTAACTTTTTTGGTGCGCTAGTTGGTAGAGTAGCTGGTCGTATCGAAGGATCCTCCTTTTCAATTAATGATAAGAAGCATCTGCTTCCTGCCAATGAAGGAGATCATCATTTGCACGGTGGATCAACTGGTTTTCATCAAATTTTGTGGGAAACAACATCTTTTGAAACAGATACCCAAGTGGGTGTTCACTTCACTCATACTTTTCCTGATGGAGATGGTGGATATCCAGGAGAATTGGACGTTTCAATCATGTATACGTTGACTAATGAAAATAATTTTGAAATTACTTATCAGGCTACATCAGATCAAGATACGATTTTAACAACAACGAACCATTCTTATTTTAATTTAAGTGGTGACCTAAAAAGAGATATTTTACAACACGACGTACAAATAAACGCGAGTCAATTCATCGAGTTAGACCATGAATTAATTCCAACAGGTGAACTTTTATCCGTTGATGATACTGTATTTGATTTTCGTAAAGCACATCCTATTATTGATGGAGTCCACTCTATTGATCAACAAAATTTAGTAGCTTCTAACGGATTTGATCATTACTTTATTTTTGATCATAGTAATCAGCCAAATGTTACCGTAACAGACGGTGAAAGCGGAAGAAAATTAGAAGTACTAACCGATCAACCAGGAATGGTCATGTATACTGCTAATGGTTTAGATGACTCTATTCAGTTAAAAGAACGTAACTCGACAAAATATTTAGGTGTATGCCTAGAAACACAAGGATCGCCTGGATCTTTAAAGCATGAAGGTTTTCCTAGTATATATTTAGGAAAAGATGAAACATATCACAAGACAACAACATTTGCTTTTCGCACCTTAAATGATTAAATCAAATGAAATGACAAAAAAGTCATGCAGCGTTATACGCACTGCATGACTTTTCTATATCGTTACTTCTCCGTTTCGCTCAAACAACTCAGCCAACAATAACGCTACTGCACCTAAAGCTGTCGCTTGTTCACCTAAGTCTGAAAACGCTACTTCCGTTTGCTTTGCTTTTAGTGTAAGTGCACTTTTGCTAATTGTTTTTAAAATCTTGTCTGAAATATATGTGCGTGCACCTGTTACTCCACCACTAATAATAATCTTTGATGGGTTCATGATATGAATCAGATTTGTTAATCCTATTCCAATATACTCTCCCGTTTCCTCTAATAGCTTCACTGCATAACTATCTCCTGCTTCAGCAGCTTGAAAAATACTTTCTCCAGTGATGGATGAAATTTGTTTAAGCACAGATTGTGGCGCTTGATATAATTGTTGAACAGCTCGTTCTGCTATTGCAGGTCCTGAAATGATCGTCTGGAGACACCCTTTGTTTCCACATGAACATGTTCTTCCATTAATATCTACAGTCATATGGCCGATTTCACCAGCAATACTACTATCTCCATGATATAGTTTACCGTTAACTGTGATGCCGGCACCTACACCATTACCAATGTTGACTGCTACCATACTCTCTGAATCTCTGCCTTGACCAAACCAAACCTCGCCTAAAGCAAGTGCACGGGCATCATTTTCTACTATTACCATTAAATTAAATTTGTCTTCTAATGTTTTTTTTATCGGAACATCCCTTAGATCTAAGTTAGGAGCGTAAAGCGATGTGCCTGTTTCCACATCCACTACACCATGCATCGCTATACCTATGCCTATAATTTTGTCCTTATTTTGATTATAATTTTGTAGCACTGTTTCGATTCCAGTTTCTAATATACCTAAAAAAGAAGCTTCTGTTACTTTTTCGCTAATTGGTAAGCTATAACGCTCGATAACTTTACCAGATAAGTCAGTTAGTATCGTCTCAACTTCTGTTGGGCCTGCGTCCACACCAACAACATAAAAGCCTTGATAATCAATAACTAGCATGGTTGGTTTTCTTCCACCCCGTGATATTCCAAGTGTACTTTCCTTTACAATGCCTTGCTCAATTAATTCTTTAACTATACTTCCTACTGTAGGTGGGGTTAGGTTGGTTTCTTTTGCAATTTGAGCACGAGAAATCGGCCCACTATTTAATATTTTATTTAAAATAATTGATTTATTTAATGATTTCATCCATCTAAAGCTACCGGTTTGCATATTGTAATCCTCCGAGTACTAAACTATCTAATTAGAGTTATCGTATCATATTAATTAATTTAATTAAAGAAGGACTTAATCCCAAAAAAAACCAATTCAGTATGACGATATGCATTAAAAGAATCAGTATTAGTATGCTCCCCGAATATGTTGTGCTACTTGATTCTTATAGAACATTTCAATTTCCTCTAGCTCTTCATTTGTAAAACCTGTGATAGAAACCGCCCCTAAGTTATCTTCTACTTGTTCTACATTTTTAAACCCTGGAATAACAGTTGAAACACCCTCTTGTTGTAAGATCCATTTCAACGCAGCACGAGTCATATTGCCTCTTCCATTCGCTACCCACTTCAACTGATTACTTAACTCAACACCTTTAGAAAACGGAATTCCGCCAAAGGTTTCTCCAACATTAAATGATTCGCCATTTTTGTTAAAAGAGCGGTGATCACTAGCTTCAAATGTATGATCGGTAGAAAATTTTCCAGTTAAAAGCCCACTTGCAAGAGGGACTCTAGCTAATATCCCTACTCCCTTTTCTTTTGCCCTTGGAAATAGTAGATCCAAGGGCTTTTGACGAAGCATGTTGAAAATAACTTGTAAGGTGCTAACATTATCATTCTCTAAACATAACAGCCCTTCTTCTACTGTTTCCACGCTTACACCATAATAGCGTATTTTTCCTTCTTGTTTTAATTTGTCTAATACTTCAAAGACACGACCATCTTTTAATATTTCTATTGGCGGACAATGTATTTGGTATAAATCTAATTGATCTCGATTTAACCTCTTTAATGTCCCTTCTAAATAAGTACGCACCGAACTTTCTGTGTACGTTTCTGGATCATGAATATCACCGGCACGGCAAAACTTAGATGCTACATGTATCTCTGATTCTTTTCCTTTGGTTGCTTTCGCTATCAATGCTTCACTATGTCCATCTCCATAGACATCTGCCGTATCAAAAAAATTAACTCCTTTGTCCATCGCACGCTCAAGTGCTCGAAGTGATTCTTTATCATTTGTTTTTCCCCACGAACCTCCGATAGCCCATGTACCAAAGCTTAATTCACTTATTTTAAGATCTGTATTGCCCAATTGACGATAATGCATTCATATAGCCCTCCTTTTTGTATTCGCTTTCATATATAGTTTACAATAGACATCATATCGTTGAAAGTCCTTTGCATCAAACCAGCTTCAAGTTTACGACTATAACAAATTTCTTTTTGCTAAATGAAATGAAGAGACTGGGACAATACTAAATAAAGATTAGCAGAAAAAAGATGATAATAACCTGTTTAAGGATCATAATCCATTTTGTTTTTGAGCGAATAAATTAGCTGTAGAAATATACGATACTCCTGCAGGAACAGCGCGAGCTGAAGATCCACTCATTAAAGCGTTTTTTGCTTTAATGAGTTAGCTGAAGCCGTGCCTGCGGAAAGAGAGTATATTTCCACAGCGGTGTTTGTTCTTCTTAACTAAAATAAAAGTTCGTAATTTTTACCAAAAAAAATGTTATTATGTCCCAGTATTTAATTCCTATCAAAATATATTAATTATTTTTCACAACATCAATAAAAGAAAAAGTTGTGACATCAACTAGCCCTCGGTTAGAAATTCTCACTTCAGGAATGACAGGTAAAGCAATAAGCGAGAATGTCATAAATGGTGCGTGAATCGGACAACCAAGTGCATTCCAACCTTTCTCTAATTCTTTCACCTGTGTTACCACTTGTTCCGCACTTGCATCTGACATTAAGCCTGCAATTGGCATTGGAACTTGAGCAAGTACTTTACCATCTTCCACTACAACCATTCCTCCACCTAAATCAATTAATACATTAGCAGCAAAGGCCATGTCAGCTTCACTAACACCCATAACTAATAAATTATGACTATCATGCGCAACTGTTGATGCCACTGCGCCACGTTTTAATTGAAAACCATGCACAAAAGCAACAGAAATGTCTCCTGATTGGTGATGTCTATCTATACAAGCTAATTTAATGACATCTTGTGTAAGATCCGGAAGTACAAATTGATTTTCTACACGCAATTTCGTTTCCATTTTCTCTGTTCTTGCACTATTCTCGATGACTTTTATCGTATTAACGACTACTTGCTCAGCAGGCATATTCACTTTTACATTAAAGTCAGCTGGTACTAGTTTGTTTTTGACATGAACGGATTGCTTCATGTGAGCTGGATACGTATAGTTTGGTAAATTAGCTACTACTTGTTTCTTCGCTACAACTACTTCACCATCGACAATCACATCACTAGGTTCCATTTTTTCCAGACTATCTAATATCATGATATCTGCACATTTACTAGGCGTAATACTACCAAAATCAGCAGCCATATTAAAATATCTTGCTACATTTAAAGTCGCCATTTTAATTGCTGTAACAGGATCTACGCCTTCTTCTATTGCACGTCTAACCACATGATTAATATGTCCTTTTTCTACTAATGTTTGTGGATAAACATCATCTGTAACAAGTAGTAAATAATCTGTTGCAACACGATCTTCTGTTACAATTTTGATTACTTCTTTTACATCCTGCCATGCGGAGCCTTCACGTATCATGACATACATCCCTAAACGCAATTTCTCAAGTGCTTGTTCACGATTTACTGTCTCATGACAAGAGGTAACACCTGATGCGATGTATGCTTGTAGCATTTCGTTACTACCGTCAGGAAAATGACCTGTTATTGTCTTATCAGCCAGCATGGTTTCCTGAATCTCACCTAGCATTTTTGGCTCTCCTGTTATCACCCCTGGAAAATTCATTACCTCTCCAAGGCCGACGACATTATCCCAGGTCAAGCCTTCCTTAATATCTAATACTTCTAATGTCGCCCCTGCATCTTCTAATCCATCAGTTGCTGGTACACATGATGGAAACGTCGTAAACACTTGCATTGGTAATTGTTGACCTTCTTTATGCATTTGTTTTACACCTTCAACACCAAACACATTAGCAATTTCATGCGGATCCATAAAAATACTAGTTGTCCCCTTTGTTAAAGCAATGCGAGCAAATTCAGTTACAGTGAGCATCGTGCTTTCTACATGCATGTGCCCATCCATTAACCCTGGTGCAATATATTTTCCTGTTGCATCGATGACAGTTGTTGCAGCTCCAATCGTATGATCTGCCTTTCCTACATAAGCAATGCGTCCTTTAGAGATAGCGACATCGATGTTTGGTAGTAATTCTTCTGTGATCACATTGACAAGTGTGCCATTCTGAATGACTAGCTCTGCTTTCTCTTCTCCCAATGCTACTTTTGCTAAATGATAATTGACTTGATGTAATGAATATTTCATGTTCAAAACCCCTTCTTTTTTTAAAAAGTACACAAAAAACCCAAGGTGCGCATTGTCCTTGGGTGATTACATGAAGGGGTGACGATAGAATAATAGCCTATAGGCATACTTATACTGTCATTTTTCCCGACATGTAGTCCAGTGATTTACGGTCACCCGGTAGAAACGCTTAAGCCAATTCTTAAGCTTATACATGTAACTTTTATTTTATTATATTTATCCTTTTTACCATAGCTTTTTCAAAAGGTCAATTGCTTTCTATTGGAAAAAGCGCGCGTTTAAATAGTGATAGACACCTTCTTCGTCACAATTGAAATCAGTTACTTCATCTGCTAAGCTTTTAATCTCTGGCACTGCATTTTGCATCGCAACAGATTGCCCTGCAAGTTGAAACATAGATATATCATTGTGGCTATCGCCCATTACCAAAATGTCACTCGCATCAATCTTTACATGATGTAAAATCGCCAGAATCCCTGTCGCTTTATTTACATTTGCGACCATGACTTCAACATTATGATCTGAAGATGAAGACGTGGTAAATGGAGTAGATTGCTTTAGCTCTTCTAACACTTGCTTCCATTGATAAATATGTTCTTCTTGTTTACTGAAGCAATAGAATTTGGAATATCTTTGTTCAGGCAAGACCTCTTTCCAATCAATTTCTCCTTCCATCACTTCCTTACGCTCAAGCCATTCGTTAATTCCAACGCGTTCTGGCTTTGGATCCTTTACTTCTTCGGCTAAAATATTAAAATCTTCTTTAAGAGCCAATCGCATTCCTGCCGACGGAAAAAGCTCATAATATACTTGGTGTTCGCGTGCTTTCTCAATGATTTGCTTGGTTAATTCAAATGGTAAACTATGTTCCTCGATTTTTTCATCGGAAAGATAGGTTGTCATCCCATTTGAACTGATCACTCCATCCACTTCTAATCCTTCAGATAGAAACGAGGAAACCTCCCCTTTTGATCTTCCTGTTGCAATAAAAACAAGTATTCCTTCTCCTCGCAACTGGGCAATGATTTGTTTTGTCTTCTCACTTATTTGATTATAGTTATCTAGTATTGTTCCATCCATATCAAGAAAAATAGCTTTTGGTCCTGTTTGTCTCATCATTATGCTCTCCCTTTTCCAATCACCGTTACGACTAGTATAGCATGTCTATTTATTTTTAGTTACGTTTAAGATAGTGGCATCTTCTTATACAAATAATCTCATGTTACAGTTCTTACTTTATCGAATAATTGGGCGTTTTTTATTTGATTTCAAATCCTCAATAACCTTTAATTGACTAGGAAACAAGTTCTCAGGTAAGTTATCTATTGAAAAAAATGCTGCATCTAAGGATTCTTCGTTTTCCTTTATCAGATCCCCTGTAAATGTATGACAAGTAAACCAATGTTGTACAAGAGCCACTTGATCTCCGTTGACTAACGTTTTTTGATTATTTTCACCTGAATAGATGCTAAATAAAGTCAATTCACCCAACTGCAATCCCGTCTCTTCAAAGACTTCTCTTCTTGCTGTATCTTCTACTGACTCACCTAACTCCATATAGCCACCAGGAAATCCCCATGTCTGATTGTCAGAACGCAAATGTAATAAAATTCGATCATATGTATCAAAAACAATTGCGCCACAGACGACCATTATTAGAGGGTTATGACCGACCATATTACGAACATAGCTAATATAATCCATATTGATACTCCCTTGTATGTTTTACATTTATTATACTAGAAAATGACGCCCATCAGAGCGCCATTTCTCTTATGCTTTATTCATTTCATCTGGATCTGGACCTACACGTTCATCCTTATTGAGTGCGTTGATTGCATCCATATCTTCTTGCGATAATTCAAAATCAAATATGTCAGCATTAGAAACGATGCGCTCTTCCTTGACTGATTTTGGAATAGTAATCACATCACTTTGTAAATCCCATCTCAAAATAACTTGAGCAGCAGACTTACCATGCTTATCTGCAATTTCTGTAATCGTAGGGTCATCTAATAGTTTCCCTTGTTTTAAAGGAGACCAAGCTTCCATTTGAATGTTATGTTTTTTACAATAGTTACGCAAAGGCTCTTGTGATAAATGCGGATGCAATTCCACTTGGTTTACCATGGGAACAATCTCTGCATCTTTTATCAACTCATCTAAATGATGTTCTTTAAAATTACTAACTCCAATTGCTTTAATTTTTCCGTCTTTATATAATTTCTCCATTGCTTTCCATGTTTCTTTGAATTTACCTTGTGCTGGAACTGGCCAATGGATCAAAAATAAGTCTAGATAGTCAAGGTCAAGTCGTTTTCGCGTATCTTCAAATGCTTGTAGTGTTGATTCATATCCTTGATCACTATTCCACAGCTTTGAAGTAATAAATAGTTCATCACGAGAAACACCGGATTCTTTAATTGCTTTTCCAACTCCCGCTTCATTTTCGTAAAAAGCAGCTGTATCAATGCTTCTGTAACCATGTTTGATCGCTGTTTTAACAGAATGAATCACTTCATTTCCATCTTCTACTTTATACACACCTAGTCCAAACCACGGCATTTTCACACCATTATGAAGTGTAACGGTATCTTGTAAATGTGTTGGCATTTGTATTTCCTCCCTTTTCTAAACTAGTTTTATTTTCGCATAGATTGACCCATCTTTAAACTAACTTGCTTCACTAAAAAACAAAAGCAAACTTAATGTTCACTGCTTCCAACAGAATGGATTTTATAATGCTTGAAATGTTGTTTGGGCACTTGTTGAATGAAAGTTGTAACCTCTCCAAGTGATATAACTGATAAATCATGCATTGCTCGAGTACAAGCTGTGTATAGTAGGTTTCTTTCTAGATCATTTTCAAATCTATTTTTTGAAGCATTATAAATAATTACTGCATCAAACTCAATTCCCTTGGCTAAATAGGCCGGAATAACGAGTAATCCTTTCTGATAGGTATGTGCTTTCGGATCAAGTAAATTAACGTCCACTTGATCTTTTAGATAAGCATATACTCGTTCACTTTCATGCAATGTTTTACATATAATCGCAATCGTTTGATGCCCTTTCTCTTTGTAATATTCTATCATTTGTAACATTTTGTTCTCTAACACACGTACGTCATCCACTTCCATTACTTCAGGTAGTGCGCCATCACGATTAAACGCTTCTATCTTATCCCCTTCAGGCATCCATGCTTTAGTAAACTCTACAATTGGTTTCGTTGATCGATAGCTTCTTGTTAATTCCACTCTTTCTAAACCTTTTCTCTTTCGATCTTCTAATATATTTTCTTCTAATGCATGAACATAAATCGCTTGATTCATATCCCCTAATAAAGTCATACGACTATTTGGAAAGATTCGTCTGATGTAAGCGAACTGAAAAGACGTATAATCTTGTGCTTCATCTACAATGACATGCTTTATTGCTTGATTCGTCTGAAAACCGATTAAACAACTTTTGAAATACAGGTATGGCGTCGCATCCTCCCATGTCAAAACATTCTTTTTAAGATTTTCTTGTGTATCTTCACAAATTTTTTCCCATTGTTCTGGCAGAGTAGATGTATCTAAGGTCTCTTGTTCACCAAATAGTTGCATATAGGTTTGGAGCATATCAATAAAATGAAACTTCTTGATTTTTTCACGCAAGGCTCTTAGTTTCATCTTTATTACTTTTTTACGCAATAAGGCTTCTTCACTTGCATGATCCATAAACAACGCCTCTGAATCGTTGGATTGTTCTTCTAATTTCTGATGAACTTCTAAGTAATCATCTTTTTCTAGCAGTTCTGTTTCTTCTAATACCCAATCTTTGTTCGCTTCAGTTGATTCCAGCGTATCGATTTTATCTAATAACCAGTCCTTTAGCTTTTCCATACGAAGAGGGAGTGATGAACTTGATGATAAGGAATAAAAGAATTTATCCATCTGCTTTTTAGATACAACAATTTTTCCACGAAAGCGAATATTACGGAATTGCAAACCATCATCCAATAAATCGGTTAAAAAGCGATCGATTATTTTTTTAAAAGACGTACTCGCTTTATAGCGCATTGCTTCTATCCTAACTGGTGGATCTTCTTTGTTTGCCCGCAAATAATACTCCATTTGTTCAAATGGGGTTTCTACTTTAAATTGATAGCCTAATTGTGCGTCTATATACTGATAAAAAGTCGTTTGCTTAATATTATCTTCTCCTAGCTCAGGCAGCACCGTAGAAACATAACTATTAAATAAAGGGTTAGGAGAGAACAGAATCATATTTTTTGAGGATAACTCCTCACGATAACGATATAATAAATAAGCTACACGTTGTAATGCAGCTGATGTTTTCCCACTGCCGGCCACACCTTGTACCACAAGCACTTTACTTTTCTCATTACGGATAATCTGATTTTGCTCCTGCTGAATCGTAGCGACGATACTTTTCATTTGTGTAGAAGCATTTCCACCTAATACGGATTGAAGTAAACGGTCTCCTATAGTCAGACCAGTATCAAACATTCCTTTTAATTCCCCTTGTCGTATAAGGTATTGGCGTTTTAATGTGATTTCTCCATGCACGGTTTCATCTATCGCTCGATAAGCCGCTTTTCCTGGAGGATAATCATAATACATACTTGAAATAGGTGCCCGCCAATCATAGATGAGGAAGTCCTCTTCTTGTTCATCCATTAGTGACGCCATACCAACATAAATAGGTTCAGCAGTTGCCTCACCTTCTTCTAAAAAATCAATGCGACCAAAATATGGCGATTGATACAAACGCTCTAATGTATCTGCTTCTTTTGATAATTGCCCGTGACTACGTTCTCGTTCAGATAAAAACTCTGCTTGTTGTTTTAAACTGGCTTGCGTTTCAATCACATCATCCATTTCATCCAAGTTCACTGTCACGTCATCCCAAAAGTTTTTACGTATATCAATAACTCGATCTTTTAATATTTTAATATGTTCACCTAGTTTTTCTATTTTTCGACCTATAAGTGCCTTTACTCTATTGACACGATCTTTTTCTATTTTCCAATCTTTATTTTGTTCATCCATGGTATCAACCTCCACTTAAAAAACCACACAACATTATAAGTGTATTTTAACATTTTAAATCAATGCATTTATCATATAGTAATTATTATCTTGCCACAACCAACAGGATCTTAGCAATTTTTTTACACGATTATATATGTAACATAAAAACAAACAGTTGAAATAACATAAACATGTATTTCAACTGTTTGGGGGATACACCATCCATTGATAGCTTACTTTTATTAATAAGACTATTACTTTAATTCCATCATTCGTACTAACTCATAACCATCAAGATACATCATGTTAAATATTTTACCGTCTTCATTTATACCAAGTCTTCCTGTTACATCTTTTTCTTTTTGACCAACTTGTACTCTTACCACGAATTTGTATGAAGTATCCGCTCCTTCATTTTGTTCAACACGTATGTCCTTTATTTTCATTTGGACATCATTACGATATGCATTTATATGAAATTCAGATACTAGCCCTATCTTTGCTACAGTCTCATAATATTCCTCAGTAAAATATGCTTGAAAATGATCTTGATAGTATGATTGACTCTCAGTTGTTGATAATTCGTGATTCCCATCTTCCGCGCTTTTATACGATTTAATTAATTCTTCATTTGGTCCTGTAAATGTATTTGTTAAGACTTTCTTAATTATTTCAATGTTATTGTCTTGATTTGAATCTTCGAATGCAGAACAACCAGTAAAGAACATAAGTCCCGCAAGTAAAATAACGGTTAAGATCTTTAAAGTATGCTTTTTCATGTGATGAAAGTCTCCTCTCGTTCATAAAAAAATAATAAATCCTTCTCATAAGTCCTCTTTATTGCCTTACATTCATTCTATCATTAAAGGAAATAAATGTAATTCGTTTCATAATACATTTTATGTTTTTTGTTAGCTATTATGATAACGTCGGCATAGCTATTGTTTTGCGGATCACTTTAAAAACCCCTGTAAGTAAGCTATGATATATATTTAGGGTAGCGAAATATATACGCGTTGAAAGTAGTGGTAAACGTGAATGAAAATCATTTAATCAATAAAAATCTCTATATCATGTGGTTTGCAAACTTTTTTATTGCAGGTAGCATAACAATGGTATTGCCATTTCTGTCACTTTATATAGAATCATTGGGCGATTTCTCAAGTACCTATGTACAAAATTGGTCGGGGCTAACATTCGGAGTAACTTTTGTAGCTGCGTTTATTTTTTCACCTATATGGGGGAAAATTGGTGACCATTATGGAAGAAAACCTATCCTCGTTTTCTCTGCATTTGGTTTAGGACTTTGTGTGTTTCTTATGGGATTTGTCACTTCCGTTTGGCAGCTTTTTTTCTTGCGATTGTTCATGGGAGTATTCACTGGTTTTATTTCCATGTCTCAAGCATTAATTTCTACGCAAACTCCGAAACACATTGCAGGGCGAGTACTCGGAACATTGCAAACTGGGAGTGTTACTGGTACATTAATGGGACCATTACTCGGAGGAATCATCGCTGATACTATCGGCTATGCAACTAGTTTTAAGTGGCTTTCGATTATCTTGTTTCTTTCCGGTTTTCTTGTACTTTTCGGTATAAAAGAAACAAGAATACAAACTGAAGAGGGACAGCCTACAAGCTATTCAAGCAAAGAAGTACTTCTGCATATTATGAAGCACCCTATGCTGTTAATGGTTATGCTCGTATCTATGTTTATTCAAATTGCCCATTTTAGCATTCAACCGATTCTTTCCCTATATGTTAATGAGTTGCATGGACCAGAAAATATTGCGTTTTTTTCTGGTATTGCTTTTTCGGCTGCTGGACTTGGTAACTTAATGATGGCAAGAAGATGGGGCAAAATTGCTGATCGTGTGGGTTATATCAAAATCTTGATTATGTTATTATTCCTCGCTGCGGTTTTTTATTTACCAGGTGGCTTTGTGGCGAATATTTGGCAGCTTGTTATTTTACGGTTTTTACTTGGAATCACTATAGGTGGGATTATACCTGTTCGAATTGCATACATTCGTCAAGAGGCGCCTTTGGCCATGCAAGGAGAGGTGTTGGGCTATAATACTAGCATTCGGTTTTTCGGAAATATAATTGGTCCAATACTTGGCGGGACATTAGCTGGTGGCTTTGGTTACACTGCTGTTTTTATTGTAACAAGCTTATTATTACTAGCCTGCGGAATTGCGCTGTTCTTAGCAAACAAACGACATCCACAGCCAGAAAATACTTATTCACATTAATTAATAAAATTGCAGATCAAAGCGATCTGCAATTTTTATTCTTTACTATTAATGAAGGCTTCTTCTTCTGATTCACTTAATATATCTGTCGCTCTTCCTATTGTTCCGCCTTGCATACGCCATATGGCATTATGATCTTTATCTACACGGGAGTAGTCATTATTATTCCATCGTTCTAGAATTGATTGATAGGTTGTTTCTTTTTCACCTAGATCAACCTTATTCAACCCATCTAATAACCACTTTATTCGTTCTGCTGTAATGAGATAAAAACCCCACTTTTCTTCCGCTTCTACTTTTTGATGAGACATTTGATGAATGTATTCTTGATAATCGTTATTTGTAAGATTGGTATGCGGCGTACTATCACCAAAAGGGTTTAAGTCCTCGTCATCATTCTTTTCAAATTTTTCTTCTGATAATTCCTTTACTTGTTGTTCTTCTTCGTTATTACTTTCTTCTTCATTAGCCAAATCTGAATTTTGATAGAAATCCTGATAAACTTGAAAACCAAAAAATCCGGTTACACCGATCAACAATACCGCTAAAACGGCAATAATCCAATGATATACTTTCAACGATTCACCTCCTAGATTAACACTTGAGGTTCCTTACTCCGAAGCAAACATATTTTTTAACCCATCAATAATACTTATGAAAAAGCTCTTCACACCTTCCCAAAAGCCAGGATCATTCGCCACTTCAGCAATTCTATCCTTTATACTTTTAGCTATGTCTTCTAATTGACTGGATACTTTACTAAAATCTATGTTGAGATCTTTCATTTTATTAAACAAATCTGTTAAAGCAGCAATATCCTCTTCGCTTAATTGAATGTTAAGGCTATCTATTTGCTCTTTTACGATTTGTTCTACTTCTTCTTTTGTGACTGGATCTTGTTCAGAGATCTGCTGCTTAATCGTTGTTAATAATTCACTTACTTTCTCTTGATCCATTCCCTCTTTGTCAGCGAGTTCTGTCGCTATATCTAATTCTTCATTAGCTACTTCCATTCTTCCCTGATCTAGAGACTCTCCGTCAACATTAAACGCTTTGTAAATACCTGCAAGGGCAGAGTGTCCACTTACTTTAACAGGAGAAGCAACATCAACTTCCGCATTCTCTACACCTGCAGTTAATAATGCGTTAGCATACATCTCTTTTGTTACTTCAGTTATATTATCATCATTAACAATATTTATTACTAAACCGAAGCCATTATCTTTTCTCGTGATTTTGGCAGAGGAATACATATTCGAACTTGGGTCTCCATCAATGTAATTCGCTAAGTCTTTACCAGTTACGATATATTCCTGCACAGCGCTATCGTCTGTTACATCTAAGAGTTCTCTCACCTTTTGTTTTTGACTATCAGAAAGTGCATCACCAAAAACGACACGTGGAACACCATTCTTCTCATCGATACTATCATCATTACTTGCTAGTACGCTTGTGGAAAAACTAAACAGCATCATAACTAAAACAGCAATTATACTTGTAAATCGCTTGATCATATTTTTAATCTCCTTTTTTTCATAGAGCTATGCTCTCATACTATCATTATAAGTGTGTCTAATTTAACTATATTGCAAACGAAGAAAAAATAGAATGACATTTTTAACGCTTTGCGATGACATCCATTTCCACACGAACCCCTTTAGGTAATTTACTTACTTCTACCGTTGCTCTTGCAGGGTATGGTTCTGTTAAAAATTTTGCATATGCTTCATTGATTTTAGAGAAATCATCCATGTTAGTAATATAAATAGTGAACTTAGCAACATGTGCAAACGTTAATCCCGCTTCTTGTAAAATAGCTTGTAAATTGTTCATTACTTGATTTGTTTGAGCGACTATATCTCCTTCTACTACTTCCATTGTTGCTGGATCTAAAGGGATTTGACCTGAAACAAACACTAAATCTCCTAAATCAATCGCTTGAGAATAAGGTCCAATAGCTTGTGGTGCTTTATTTGTTTGAATTGCTTTACGTGTCATCCAATCTTCCTCCTTTTTTGTTGCGTTCTTCACACTAACAAATAGTTACTATTTTTAATATTTTAACATACTTCATTTTTTTAGTAGAATAATAGTGAATGAAATGCTTAAAAGGGTGGTGTCTTAAATGGAAAAAACATTCTCTTTACGAACAAATAATCATGATCAAATGGTTGAAATCACATCTGAGATTCAACATTGGTTAGTTGAACAGAAAATTAAAAACGGTTTAGTTATTATTTCTTCAATGCACACGACAGCCGGGATTACTGTAAATGAAAATGCCGATCCTGATGTAAAAGCGGATTTTCTAAGGCGATTAGATGAAGTTTACCCATGGAAACATAAGAAAGACTTGCATATGGAAGGAAATACAGCAGCACACTTGAAAACTAGTACAGTTGGTCATGCACAATCCATTGTTTTATCAAATGGAAAATTAGTACTTGGTACTTGGCAAGGGATTTACTTCTGTGAATTTGATGGTCCTAGAAACCGGTCCTATCACGTAAAAGTAATCGAGGGGTAAATAATAAAAACCGGGAAGGCCACCCGGTCATCTAAGAACTTGGTTTACATCGGAGAACGATGATAGAAAGACTTAACGCTATGAAAATACACTACGCTTTCCGTGGGCACGGCTCATAGCCGTCAAGTTAAGCAAACATTGAAAGTCAAGATTATCATATAAAACATTATTTTCCAGTTAAATAGGTATCCTTATATGGTTTGTTATTAGCCTTTCTTACATTTTCTTACTTATTGCTTAG
>NZ_JACEFA010000008.1 GCF_014083865.1 Paraliobacillus salinarum
CCAATATTGGAATTGTGCTTTGGGAATAGCCATTTGTTTTGCATATTCACTTTGAGACATTACTTTTGGGGAATAGCCTTGAATAACATTTAATTTGATATCACTTGTATATTTGCTCATATAAAAACTGCACCTCCAATTGTTAGGTAGTGTCTAACAATTGGGGTGCAGTTCACAAGATAGAGCGGCTTTCGATTCATATTATTCTTTTGCTTTTAGATCTTCAATAGAATCAATTTCCATGTATGTTGGAACAACTAATCCTAATTTAGCACCTTCTAAATTAGGTCCTAAGTCAACAACATCTTCTTCATATTTTTCGTAGAATGAACCGTGTGTCTCTGGTAACCATGGCGCAACAGAAGCATCAGCATCATTTTCAGCCACTGCTTGGAACATAACTACAGGGTCTACAGGTGTATCTTTTACTGTATAGCCTATGCTTGTTAACACTTCTGAAACTACAGCTGTAGAAGAACGTTCTGTGTCCCAAGGAGTTGATACTAATTCAATTTCAACACCATCTACTTCTTCTACTCCTTCTGTCCATTCTGATACTCGATCTTGATTATCTTCTATCCATTTGCTAGCAGCATCTTCAAAACTCATATCTTCTTCTTGTGTCATTAACATTACAGATTCCATATCTTCTACTTCCCAATAAAAACGATCTAACACTGTATATGCTTCTGGCATATCTTCTTCTAATCCTAAACGTGTAATTGTATTAATATTTTCTGCTTCACCAAATGAACCTTTTGGATCTTCTAAAAACTTCAAATCATACTTTGCAAACTTAAAATGTGGTGTCCATCCTGTAATAACAATTGGTTCTTCATTGTTGATCGCATCTTCTAAAGATGTTAACATCGCTGCCGTCGAACTTTCGTTTAAAGTATAGCCGTCTAGATTAGGATAATCTTCTAATGCATCTCCAGCCAAACTTGTAATCCCTGCACCCGGCTCTATACCTGTTAATGTGTATTCAATTGCTTTACCTACATCTTCAGACCCAGCGTCTTCACTTTCGTCATTTTCATCTGATCCACAAGCTGCTATGATCCCTAACGTTAATATTATTATTCCCAATAGGATAAAAGATTTAAAATTTTTCGACATCTTTCATTCTCCCTTCTAGATTTTAAATATATTTTTGTCTAAAATGCTAATTTTAAAATAAATTAATTTATTTTATGAAAAAGCTACCTTTATTTATCGTAAAGGTAGCTTTCATTTAGCTTAATAGATCATGGTAATTACTCTACACCACTAGTCCACTCATCTACTTTATCTTGATTGTTTTCAATCCAGTTAGCTGCTGCATCTTCAGGAGAAGTGCCATTTTGGATTTCGAGCATTACTGATTCAATATCTTCAGCTGCCCAATTGAAATTATCTAAAATTTGATAAGCTACAGGGCTATCCTCTTCAAATCCTTCGCGAACCATTGTTTCGATTGTCTCAGCTTCACCAAATGAACCTTCTGGATCCTCTAAATACTTAAGTTCATATTTACTGAATTTCCAGTGAGGTGACCAACCTGTTACAACGATTGGCTCTTCATTTTTCACTGCCTCACCTAATGTTGTTGCCATTGCTCCACTAGAAGATGTTTCAACAGTAAAACCATCTAAACCATAATCTTCAACAGACTTTTCTGCAGCTTGAACCACACCTGCGCCTGGTTCAATACCAGTGATTGTACCATCTAACTCATCTACAGCACCTTTAAGATCACCAATTGTAGAGATATCCATATATTCTGGAACAACTAAACCAATTTTTGCTCCTTCTAGGTTTGGACCTAATTGTACTAATTGATCTTTATACTCTTCGTATAATTCACCATGTGTTGCAGGTAACCAAGCTGCTACCATTCCATCAGCATCACCAGTAGCAACAGATTGCCACATTACTGCGTTGTCTAATGGAGTAACTGTTACATCATATCCTTGCTCTTCTAAAACTTGAGCAATAACGTTAGTAGAAGCTACCTCAGTATCCCACTCTACATAAACTAACTCAATTTCTTTATTTCCTAAATTTGAATCTGCTGTATCTTCTCCGTTGTTATCATCTGATGCAGTGTCATCTCCACCACCACAAGCAGCTAATACAAGTGATAGCATAAGTACTAACACTAAACCTACATGTTTCCATGTTAATTTAAACATAATAACTAAAACTCCCCTTTTCTTAAAATTTATTCTATATGGTTAACTTTTCAAAATGAAAAGTGTCCAACTAATATCATTCCGCTTTTCCTTTATTCAAGTTTTGTGTAAAGCGGTCAATAATTATTGCTAAAATAACAATACCCATACCTGCTACAAATCCAGTACCTACTTGGGCACGTTGCAATGCAGATAATACATCTCTTCCAAGACCAGGTGCACCGATCATTGATGCAATAACTACCATAGAAAGTGATAGCATAACTGTCTGGTTAATTCCGGCCATGATTGTGCTTTTGGCCATTGGTAATTCTACTTTAAACAACTTCTGAGAACCTGTACTACCAAATGCTTCTGATGCTTCAACTAATTCTTCTGAAACTTGTCTAATTCCTAAGTTTGTAAAACGAACAGTTGGCGGCGTTGCAAAAATTAGTGATGCGAAAATCCCTGGTACCATACCGATACTAAAGAATGCTACTGCAGGAATCAAATATACGAATGCAGGCATCGTCTGCATAAAGTCTAAAATTGGAGTTATAATTGTTTCTGCTGTTTTACTCTTGGACATTAGAATTCCAAAAGGTACACCAATAATAACAGACAACAAACTAGCTATAAGTACTAAAGCAAAAGTGTTCATCAATTGTTCCCATAAGCCTTGATTATAAATTAACCATAAGCCCACAACTGAGAATGCAGCTAATCCAAATTTTTTCCCTGTTACAAAAAATGCTAAAACAGCTACTAAAATAATAACAATAATAGCTGGAACTTCTGCCAATTTATCAGCAAAAAACTCCATAAAATCGCCAAACTGATTCTTTATTGGTTCAAATAAAAATGAAAAGGTGTCAGTAATTGTAGCTGTAAGGTCACTGACCCATTGTGCTATTGGTATTTCCGGCATAAAATCAAGCATCTGCTTCAACCTCACTTTCTCCAGCCAATGCTGCGATTACTGCACCACGTACAATAATGCCTTGTAATTTATTATCTTCAACAACTGCAACTGGTACAGGAGTGTCATGAATAATATCAAAAATTTCTTGCATTGGTTTTTCTCTTTCTACTGTAGGAACGTCCGTTTTTAAAATTTCATTTAGGTCACGAATTTCCTTCTTTCGTGCTTCTGATGCATCATCAGCAGTCACATAACCCTTCAAGTTACGCTTTCCATCAATTACATAAATACTGGATAATCCTTCTTCACGCATACGTTCTAAAGCAACACGTGGTCCATGCTTCTCTATGTTTACTGTTTCTGGACGTTTCATAATATGTTCTGCAGTTAATACTTTTGAGCGATCCACATCTTCAACAAATTTTTCTACATAATCGTTTGCAGGATTAACTAAGATTTCCTCTGGTGTACCAATTTGTACAATAGAACCATCTTTCATCAATGCGATTCGGTCACCAATACGAAGTGCTTCATCCAAATCGTGTGTAATAAAGACAATTGTTTTTTTCATTTTGTCTTGCAAGTCCATTAATTCATCTTGCATGTCTTTACGTATTAATGGATCTAATGCAGAGAAAGCCTCATCCATTAATAGTACTTCAGGATCGTTCGCTAGTGCACGAGCTAGTCCAACACGCTGCTGCATACCACCAGATAACTGGCCTGGATATTGATTAATGTAATTACCAAGTCCAACTAATTCCAATGCTTCTTTTGCTTTTTTCGAACGTTCATCTTTATCGATTCCTTGAATCTCCAAACCAAATTCAGCATTTTCCAATATCGTACGGAAAGGAAATAAAGCGAACTTTTGAAAGACCATACTCAATTTTTCTCTTCTTACACGTCGAAGGTTATCCTTATTCATTGTTGCTAGATTTTCTCCACCAACAAGTACACTACCTTCTGTAGGTTCAATCAATCGGTTAATTAAACGAACTAGAGTAGATTTACCACTACCCGATAGTCCCATAATCACAAAAACTTCTCCTTGTTCTACTTCAAAGGAGACACGGTTAACACCTACTGTGTCACCTGTTTTTTTCAATATTTCTTCTTTTTTCATACCTTGATCTAAGAGCTTTAATGATTCTTTTGTATTTTTCCCAAATACTTTAGATAAGCCCTCTACTTTAATTACAGGCATGCTTCTCACCCCTCTAACTTTCTTTGTCGACATTAACATATAACAATACCCGTTTTGATTATTTTCTAAACAATTATCTCAATTCAAATAGATATTCATTACTGTTTTACGCTCAAAAATTGCTACTTTAATACTATACCCTTTTTTCATTATATAATTCAAACGATAAAAACGATTAATTATGGGTAAATTATACGTACAGTTTAAACTGTACGTACTTAATGCAACTTATTCTTTATTTTACTTCTAAATACTCTATATTTTGTATAGATACCTAATTTCCTTTTTCTACAAAAATAGTGTACCCTTTAAACCACATCTTCATTTCATTAGGAGGAGAAAATGGTTACAAACAATAATGAAACGATGCAGCAAAATATCTTTTATACCTTCTCAAAAACAATAGAATTTTTCAGTATATCACCTGCCGAGGCACAACTATTTGCTATGCTTTATTTAAAAGAATATCCCATGACATTGGATGAAATGGGCCAAGCTCTAGGTAAAAGTAAAACAGCTATAGGCACTAGTATTCGAACATTATCAGAATTAAATTTAGTTAGACGTGTATGGAAAAAAGGAATTCGAAAAGATTTATATGAAACCCATCATGACTTATATAGTAAATTTATGAAGACATATATTAATAATTGGATCAGTCATACAAATAATCAGAAGGCATTACTTAGTGATGTTTATGAACAAATGAACAGAACTAACCTTTCAGAAGAGGAAACACAACTTCTAAATAAACTTACTTCTATAATTGAATTTCATCAATCCATCATTGATACATTTACTACAATTGATCCAAAAAAAAATTAGCTATAACACCACACACATCAAGGCTTTAACTAGTTTGATGTGTGTTTTTTAAACTTTTTTATAAAACCTATTGATTTTTCCAGTAAATCGTACTATAGTCATTGAAGGATATTGACCAACATAACAATGTAGAGTAGGGAGGAATCAATGATGAATTGTTGGAAAACAGTTAATTTAGAAAGAGAAGTGGGTATAAACAGAATTTATATTTTCTCTTTTTTAAACGGATTTTTATCATTTATCTTTTTGTTTATTCCGTTTTCTATTTTTCATCAAACAAGTAACATGAAAGACCATGGTATCTTCCCTTTCATTGTTAGTTTGATTTTATTACCTTTTGCTCATAAATTATTTCATTATGTACCGCTTTTGTTAACGAATCGTTCATTTAAAATAAAATGGCGCATTAATAAAAGAAAGTTTCCTATGATATCCATTTTGTCAACAGCAAAGATGTCAAAGTTAACATCAATCATTTCATTATTATCGCCAACTTTATTTATTACATTACCTTGCTTAATTGCGAGCTATCTGTTTCCTAATTATTTTGCGTATTTTCTTATATATGCTTCCATAAACATTGGATTATCTTCAACTGATTATATATATATGATTCGCTTTCTACGAGCACCGAAAAAATGCATTGTGGAAAACGATGGCTCAAGCTATGACATTCTTATTGTAAAATAAGAGGTATCTTTCGATTAAGATACCTCTTTTTTTCATATTAAATACTATTCAAACCATTAATTTTTTGATAAGGTTATTTAAGAAGTTAAGGAGGCATATATATGACATTATTTTTTATTCCTTTTGCATTACTTACCTTATTTATATTTAACTCGCTTACCTATCGCTTATGTGCACAAACAGAAATGTCTCAAGAGAAGCAACCAAACGTGTTTCGAACAATAAATATTTTAATCACAATTTTATTACTCTCATCCTATGTTGAAATTTTTTACACATAATCCGAATCTCTTATGTAAAGCATAAAAGTAACCTACATAAACAATTACTAAAGTAGGTTACTATATGCTTTATTATTTTATAACCATGAAGCGCCAACAATGATTAACAAAATAAACAATACAACTATTAACGCAAACCCTCCACCATATGTTTGGCCCACGTGACACACCCCCTCCTTAATACCTAATTACATCATATGCAATTGTTAGTAAATCGACATAGCATACTCGCCCAAAAATATGTAAAAAGTAAGGAATTTAAATATGGACTGTTTATTTATCTTCAAAATGTGTTATATTGACTCAAGAGCAATTCATTTTGTTGTTAAATTTTAGCTTAAAGAGTAGGAGTGTAATAGAATGAAAAAACTAGTAATGGCAGCAACAATCGCAGCAGGAGTACTTACGTTATCCGCATGTTCATCAGGAGATTCAGAAGCCGTAGTGGAAACTAAATCTGGTAACGTTTCAAAAGAAGATTTTTATAATGAGTTAAAAGCATCTAATGGTGAAGCTATCTTGAAGCAATTAGTGACTGAAACAATTTTAAATGACAAGTATGAAGTTTCAGATAAAGAAATTGATCAACAAATTGAAACGTTTAAGGGACAATATGGTGATCAATGGGATACAATTCTTCAACAGAGTGGTTATGCAAGTGAAGATGATTTCCGTGATGATTTAAAGACACAATTGTTGCAACAAAAAGCAATCATTGAAGATGTTGAAGTGACAGACGAAGAAATCAAAACACGTTATGAAAGAATGCAATCAGAAGTAAAAGCTAGTCATATTTTAGTAAGTGATGAAGAAACTGCTAAAGATATTAAAAAGCAACTAGATGATGGAGCAGACTTTGCAAAGCTAGCGGAAGAAAAATCAATTGATACGCAATCAGCTCAAAATGGTGGAGACCTGGGATACTTCACTGCTGGTGATATGGTTCCTGAATTTGAGGCAGCTGCTTACGAATTAGAAAAAGGAAAAATTAGTGAGCCTGTTAAAACAGCTAATGGTTGGCACATTATAAAAGTAGCTGACAAACGTGAAACGGAAGAAAAAGTTGAACCTTTAGAAGACATTAGAGAAAAAATCAAAGAAGAAATTGCTCTGGGCAAGGTTGACAATACAGTAGCTCAAGAAAAATTAAACAAACTTTACGAAGAAGCAGATATTGATGTAAAGATTGATGAGTTTGAAGATATGTTTGAAACAGAAGACAAAGAAGATAAAGAAGATAAAGAAGATAAATAATCTAACTGACTACATTGGCTTTTTAGCCAATGTAGTTTTTTCTATTCAGTCATTGTAAATTGCGTTACAATTATAGAAAATAGACGAACTTTGAATGGAGTGCAAGGTATGACAAAACAGAGCCATTATTTTTATAAATTTATTCCAATTTCATATCAACTTGAAGATGATAACGCAGAGTATCTCTTCAATCACTTTCCCTCTCCAACTTTACCAGATGGTGATCATTTCTTTTCTATTCAGGATAAAGAAAAAGGCGAGTCAATTAATGAATTGTTACTTTTAAACGATAGTGAAATCCGATTAACAAAAACAAATAAGCAATTTTTAAAAATGTCGTTTAGCAATAACTCAGGTATGATCCAAGCAAAGATGTGGGATAACAATGGTAATATAAGTGAGGTAGAACAGATGCTTCAACAGCATAGCATCTTTCATGTACAAGGAATTGTAGATGATTTTAAAGGAAATAAATCTATTACTGTTAATTACTTAAAACCTGAAAAAGATCAAATTAGTCCTTTTTCTCTTATGCCTTACACAAATCAAGATATGCAAGAGCTTAAACTCGAGTTGTTTTCGTATCTATTTGAACTAAAAGAACCCTTTCAATCCATTTGTTTACAAGCAATGGAGGAACTTTGGCAAGACTTCTCCATTGCCCCTGCAGCTAAAGGCTATCATCATAATTACTTAGGCGGACTATTGAAACATACCGTTGGTTTAATGCGATTTGCTCGATACATTCTCAAAACAGAGGATCATCCTATTCAAGCAATTATAAAGCTAATTAGCGTCGTTGAAAAAGCTTACAAGAATGAACTGTATCAATCCTTTCAGCATGCCTCTACCTCTAATCTGGTATGGAATGACACGATTGATCACTTGTATAAAATGCTTAATGGATTAAAGGAGTTTCAAGAAAATGAACCCAACTATGACCTTTTAATAGCTAGTATTTTATTTCACGATATTGGAAAATTATGCGAGTATGACTTTGTTGGAAGATCTAATAAAGCTTTTGAATTACTTTACCCTACCGCCCAGTTATCAGATTATAATGCTAGAACACAAGCTGGAATTACAATGGATCCATTAGGTGTAATGATCGGGCATATTCCATATGGTGTTTTATTATTAAACAAAATAATAGAACTAAAAAACATCGACATCTCTCTTATAACGATACATCAAATGAGTCATTGCATTCTTTGTCATCACGGCCTTCCTGAATGGGGTGCAGCTGTTAAGAAGCCACAATCTTTTGAAGGATACTTAATTCATATTGTCGACTATTTAGATAGTCGATATGAAAATACTGAAACAATAAAGTAAAGCTACAACCAATAAAAAATCCCTCTACTTTTGTAAAGAGGGATTTTTGTTATTTATCATGTTTTGGAATATACTTAAATATTTCTCCGGTTTCTACAACTTGAATGAAGCGCATGAGCCAGCGATAATAATTTTGCGCATATCTTAATTTATCGATATCATTATTAATCTTTATCACTAATGCTTCATCCGTTGTCTCTTCTTGGATTAATTTCAATTCTTGAATCGCTTCTTCTGCCTCTTCGATATTTGTCTCTGTGTGGTGTCTCCAGCGGTTACCAAACAAAGAAGTAAATGACTTATACCAATCTTCTTCCGATTGATATAAATCTTTACGTACTCCCTTTTTGAATGAGGGCTCTACCATTTTAATTTCTGATAGGGCGCGTACGCCGGTAGACATACTAGTTTTGCTCATTTCTAGAGCATCACGCATATTATCCAAAGTCATAGGACCGTCATTAAAATAAAGTGTTCCATATAGTCTACCTACAGAGGGTGTAATACCATAAAGATTCATATTTTTGGCTATAACTTGTATAAACTTATCAACAACTTCTTCATAAGATTCCCATTCTTCGGTGCTTTTTTCATTCATTATCATTCAACCCTCCCATTACAATCTATTCTTGTAACAAGGTATATTTGTTGTCCAATTATTAGTGCTTTCATTTAGATTCATCTTCTACTTTCCCCCAACTAATAAAACGTAAACGTGACATCCCTTTTCAAAGCAATAAATAGCTATATTTCAAAATATCTTAAGACATTTTACCATTATTGCTAAAAGAATGCTATTGGATTTCATCAAATCCTGTGTATTCTTACATTTTTGTTATCTAAACAGTAGGAAGGAATATTCTCTTTCGTAAACCAAATGATCTGACTAGTATTAGCTAACTCACTTAATGCAGTTAGGATATTACGTAATCTTGTAGCATCAAAATGAACAAATGCATCATCAACAAAGAAAGGCATATTATGATGTCGTTTAATAAACATACTCATACCAATTCGTAAAGAAATATAAAGTTGATCTCTCGTCCCTTGAGATAATTCATGTACTTCAAATTGAATGCCATATTTATCTTCAGTTAACAACTCCCCCTTTTGATCGTCAAACAATACACGAAGATAGTTACCTGAAGTTAGTTGATTAAAGTATGCTGTTGTATGGGACAAAACGGTTGGCAAATAATGATCATAATAAATGTGTTTCGTTGCTTCAATTTTATTTTTTGCTAGTTGATAAATCGCCCATTGTTTTGTCTGCTGTTGCAATTCATTTTGCAATTGATAGTATCTATGCTTTTCATCGAGTAAGACTTGTGATGTCTCTAATTGCTTAATCGATATTTTTAGATCAGAAACGTTCTGTTGCACTTGTTGAATACGCTGTTCATTTTCATCGAAAGCATCGTTTGTTGTTTCATATTTAGCTATGATTTCAGATTTCACCACTTGTTCACCTTGATCAATTTGGCTCCAATCATCTTTAGAAAGTAAGAGGTTAAGTTGATTTTGATATGCTTTATATTCTTTATATAATAAATCAAAATCCTTTTTTTGCTGACCTTTTTTGAAAAAAGACTCCTCATCGCTAACATTTGCTAGTTCCAATAATGTTTTGATTTTATTTTGTAGCGGAACTATTTTTGCTTGTCGTTCCTCTAATTGATTTTTTAATTGATATAGATTCTTTTCTTTATCTTCTTTTTTGTGTACGAGTAAATTAGTCTTATCTATAGCTTGGCGAAGATTGTTTTTGATCATTTCAATCGTGTCTGAAATATCTGCAGATTCACTAGCTTGCTTATGATACGTTTGCTTTATATCATCTTCTAAATCATCCAACTGTTGTTTCAATAAAGTAATTTGATCACTTAAACTAATATATTTTTTCATTTGATTCAATAAAGCTTCTAAGTGATGATAAAGCTTAGGCCATTGTTCAACAGCAATCCCTTTAAGTACAGGAAACTTCTCTATCTGCTCATTTATTTTTTGCTTTAATAACTGCTGTCTTTGTGAATGGAATTTTTTCGTTTCCTCTAATTGGAGTCGATTTTTCTTTATTTCTTTCATTTCTTTTGTCACAGCTTCCTTTTGTTCGTTCCATGTTTCTTGATCGCGAAGCAGCTGTTTTCTCTCCGATAGCGCTTCATCTGTTAAAACACGGCTATGTTTATTTATAGGCACTTCCATTAAAAACCGATTCATTGACTTTATTGATTGATGCATATTCCATCGCACAAAGATAACTAACAATAAGAACGATCCAGCGATAATAAACCACATTTGCTCTTCTAGAATTAGAGCTAAAAATCCTATCATCGCAGTTAAAGCTACGCCTATGATACTAATTAAGTTAGCTGTTCGTTTTTTCTGATGCGAAAAATCTTTCACCGTGTTCCTTTGAGATTCAATTCCAGATACTTGTTCTTGTTGCCGAATCACTTCCTCTTCTTTTTCAATAGATTGCTTTAAGTGATCTAACTCTGCAGGAGGAAGTAACTGTTCACCAATTTTTGTTTGTTCTACCAATAAATCTTGATACCTTCCATCTTTCACTTGTAGCTCATGATCTGTTTTTGTAATAGCTTGATAAAGCTCTTGACGTTCTTCCTTTAATTGAATCCAATTTTCTTCTGTACCAAATGGTAAAGATAGTTCTTGTAAATCCTCGAAGTTTAAATTTAATTGTAATTGATTGATAACATGATTTATTTCTTGCTCTTGTTGTTTTTTCTCCTTATACTTGCTTGTTAAATCTTGTTTGTATTGCTTCCAGCGTATCGTATCACTTAAAGTATCTTCTATGGCTTTTTTCTCTTCTACTGTTAACAAGTCTTTATTTATCTTTTTTAAATCTGTTGTTTCTTTTTCTATTTTTACTTGAAGCATATTTATTTCACTCTGCAAAGGATATAAAAGATAGTTCAGTTGTTCTAAACGCTCCAATCCTTGCTCCGGAAATTCTAATTTATCTGGGTAGTTTTCTAGTTCTTGTTTAATTGTCTGAAAAGAAGCAATGACATCATATTGCTGCATCATTTGTTTGTTTCTCTGTAGCTCTAGTTGTAATGCTTGCTGCCTCTCATATAATTGGTCTAACTCGCGCTTTTCTTTTTCAATTTCGTATTGTTTTTCCTTATATCGTGTTGCATCTTGCTCTAATTTGCTTAAAGTTTCTTGCTTCTCTGCTAACGCATCCATTAATTGATTAATTTTCGGTTTCTTTCCTTGTGGTTTAAAATAATCCTGCAATTGCTGTTCTAACCATTTTTCTGTTAAATAAATTTGATCTGTTCCAGTCATACCAACGCCTAGTAATACTTCTCCAATATCTTGTTGTTTCATCTGATGTAATCGTGAGAGCATTGTGGCGTCAAAAGAAAATATTGATAAAAACGTATCTTTATTTATTCCGGATAGCTTATGGTTTAACCAATCCTCATCATGTGTCACGCCATCTGCCGTATAACAAATGGCTTCTCCTTTATTTCGATCATGCATGCGCTCAATGGTAAACGCAAAATCTTCTTCTGTTTTTACAGAAATCCTTCCTCCTAATTTACCACCTTTTTTAGGAAGGTATACTTTTCGTTCTCTTGGCGGCATTCCAAACAGAATAAATAAAATAAATTGTCTTAACGTTGACTTTCCCGCTTCGTTCTCACCAGATAGAATAATGAAAGATTGATCGGAAAAGTCAAATTGTTTGTTCTCCCACTTACCAAAACCATATATTTCGACATGTTGAATTTTCATAGATTCTGCTTCCTTGTTAATTGATATAGTAGTATATTTTCGGCCGATTCAAGCAAATCAGCTTTTTCTTCTTTGGATAAATCAGCCAAATACTTTCTCGCTTTTGGATGTTTCCACAATGGATTTATCGCTTGATCTACTTCTTCACTACTTTCTTGTAACTGTAACACCTGTGCCAAAAAGTGATCACCATCTTGATAGTCTTCTTTCCGAATAAAGCCATGCCCTTTTAGATCAATCGATTGAATCCAAATCCAGTCTTTTTTGTCCATCATTTTTTCATTAATAAAATCGATAATATCAGCTAACATGCCTTCATAATAAAATGATGCTACTTCTTTTGTGTAATACTCAAGATTTACCCAAACAAAACTCTTCCCCTTCGTACCAAGTTGTTGTATTCTTTTAAAAATTGCTTGTTCTATAGCTTGGATACTAGATATTTCGCTTACATTGATCGTAAGCTGCTCAAATCGAATAGACTGTAATGGCATAAATGTTAACTGAGCACTAGCTTTGTCTAATTCCACATAATAGCAGCCTTTTTCACCTGTCTCTTTCTTTGATCTCCCTTGGATATTACCAGGATAAATAATCGGAGGTGATTCTTTCAGGTGTTGTCGTTTATGTATATGTCCAAGCGCCCAATAATCGAAATCTTTATCTATTAACTGTTGTAATCTGAACGGCGCATATGTGTCATGCTCTGGTTGTTGCTCGACACTACCATGGAGCATGCCGATGTGATAAGGCGTTTCTGTTGTTTTTTTAAATAATGATGTTTTATTTTCATAAACTGCTTGATTTTGATAACTAAAGCCATAAATCGTTGCTAATGGTTGGTTATTCTTTTTAAACACATGTGTGGTTACCTCTTCTTCTTTAAATAAATGAACATTAGCAGGATAAGCTATGTTAACGAAATCACGTTGGATATAATCATGGTTACCAAAGGACACGTATACAGAAATATTATGTTCATTCAGTTGCTCACAGGCATGTAAAAATTGCATTTGTGCATATACACTTTGTGTCGTCTGATCAAATACATCCCCAACCATTAAAACAAAGTCAACTTGCTTTGTTTTCGCAACTTCTACAAGACTTTTTAAAGCTTTAAACGTGCTTTGCTTTACCTCTTTAAATAAGGCTTGTGGTAAATGATCTAATCCTTTAAATGGGCTATCTATATGTAAATCTGCACAATGGATAAAGCGAAGCTGTTCCATTTTCAAAAAACTCCTTCCAATATAGGAATGTTAATTATATTCTATCAAAGAACAAAGGCGAATGCACGTTCGTTCAATGACCTTTTAAGACTTATATATATAAAAACAGAGTCTGGACTCTAAATAGGCCCTGACTCTGTTCTTCATAATATTATTCTTTTTTAGATAATTGGATTGCTTGTTTGAAATCTTTTAGTGAAGAAGATCGGCCATACATAAGCACTCCACCACGATACACACGTGCACCAATTACAGCGAAAATAAGGATAGTAACGATCATAATCCCAATTCCTAATCCAACTTCCCAAAATGGCACGTCTAACATTCCAACACGTAAGAACATAACCATTGGCGTAAAGAACGGAATATATGAGGTAATCGTAATAAAACTGCTATCCGGCGCATTCAGTCCAAAGATAGATACCATAAATGCAATGATGATTAAAAGAATCACTGGCATCATAATTTGTTGCACATCCTCCATCCGACTAACCAATGAACCGAGCATTGCAGAAAGGGTTGCATATAACAAATAGCCTAACAAGAAAAAGACAATCGCATACACGAATGTAGAAATCGCAATATCTGATAATCCGAAAAACTCAAACATACCGCCAACTAACTCATCTTGTTTTTGTTTTATTAATACATAGCCAGCAATAATGAATATCGCGATTTGCGTTAAACCAAGTAATGCAATACCAATTATCTTCGCAAACATCTGACTAACCGGAGAAGAGCTAGAGATTAATATTTCCATCACACGAGAAGATTTTTCGTTTGCTATGTCCATCGCTATCATATTTCCATATGTTAAAACGGTCATATATAACAAGAATAACATTGCATAAACAAGTCCTCTTGCACCACTTAACTCTTCCTCTGTTTTTGCTGTGGAACCGTCTGCGCTCTCAATAGGTACCATATCAAATGTAACTGGGGAATAAATTGATTCTATAACTGCTTGATCTACTCCTGCTTGATTTGTTGCCATTGCTATTTTTATTTGTTGTAATTGATTTTCAAGTATGTTTGAAACAGATGTATTTGACGGTTGATCTGTGTGATACGACCCCACAGGCAAGTTCTCTTCATTGAAACTAACCTGCAACACACCTATATATTCGCCATTATTTATCATTTCCTCTGCTTCTTCTAATGACCCATCAACTGATTCTAAAACAAAGCTAGAATCCATTTGATCCGTACTTTTAGATAAAGTAGGATAGATTGAATCTGTTTCATCAATGACTCCTACAATATCAGGTTCATTATCTCCGTCGAATAACCCAACAATCGATTGAATATTAGCTATACCTATAATAAATAGCAAGAAAATACCTGTCGTTATAAGAAATGATTTCGATTTAAATCTTGTCCAATATGTGTGTGCTAAAACAATCCAAAATTTATTCATAGGATTCACCTGCCTTCTCAATGAAGATGTCGTTTAGTGAAGGTTCCTCCAATTCAAATCGACGAACAAAACCTTTCCCTTGAATTGCTTTTAATACTTCCTGAGAAATTGCTTCGCTTTCAATTTGAAGCTTACATCCTTCTGTAAATGTTTTATACGAAACAACCCCTGGAATGTCTTTTAAAAAGTCTAGATCAAAATCTGCATGGATAAATAAATTTTTCTTACCGAATGAACGTTTTATTTCTGTTAAACCGCCATGTACTATTGGTTTCCCATGCTGCATAATACATAAGTGCTCACACAATTCTTCTACGTGATCCATTTGATGTGAGGAAAACACAATGGATGTACCAGATTCTTTTAAATCCTTCACTGCATCTTTTAGCATTTCTACATTTACCGGATCTAACCCTGAAAAAGGTTCATCTAGAATGAGCAGCTTTGGCTTATGAATGACAGCAGAAATAAATTGAATTTTTTGTTGGTTCCCTTTAGATAATTCTTCAATTTTCTTATCTAGATACTCTGGTACTTTGAACCGTTCCAGCCAGATTTTAAGTTCTGCTAAAATGTCATTTTTTTTCATCCCTCTCAATCGACCGAGATAAACAATTTGTTCACTGACTTTCAGCTTTGGATATAAACCTCTCTCTTCTGGTAAATAACCAATTTGATCACTTTTACTATAATCAATGGTTTCTCCGTTCCAGCTAATTTTTCCATCTGTGGCGTCAATTAATCCTAAGATCATTCGGAAAGTGGTTGTTTTGCCTGCACCATTCGCACCAAGAAATCCAAAGATCTGTTTTTCTGGTATCTCTATGGACAGATTATTGACAGCCGTAAATGAACCGAATTGTTTTGTCACCTGTTCTAACCTTAAAGTCATCTACTCTACTCCCTTCTTTATCACATACATTATTATATACGTCACTAAGTTAAGATAGTTTCAAATATTCTATCATTTTTAAGCATACCAAGAAATGAGGAAATATGTAATAGCAGATTTAAATTGTTTATTCCATTATATAATCAAAAATCTCGCTAAATTAGCGAGATTTTTGATTATATACTATTCTTGTTCTTGCTCTTCCACACCATATAATTCTTCAAGTGGTTTCGTAATAATTCTGCTGATGTCATTAATCAACACATTCAAACGTTGCTCTTCTTCCATAAGCTTAGAGATTTGTTCGTGTTGTTGTACTGTTTCAACAACCTTACGCGCTTGTTCAACTTCTTCTTCCGTAATTTCTAATCCTTGCATTTGCTTTTGCTGTAATTCGATTTGCGTATTACGGAAATCATCAAACATTTTCTTTGCAATGTCATCTGCCATTACTGTGTCATATGCAGCCTTTAAAGCTTGAAATTCATCACTATTTCGAATTGCTTTCTCTAAGTCATACGCGCTATCATAAATATTTGCCATTAAAAAATCCTCCTAAAGTTATAGCTTTCTTACCCATACACTATATCAAACATGATTTAATTATCCAACCATTAGATTTGCAATTCGTAAAATGCAACTAATTATTTTACAGATGATTTGTTATAATGGAAAGAAAACTAGAGGAGTCATTACATGATAAAGAAATTACAGGAAATCTTTCCTTCTCTCATACATGGTACAAGCATCGATCCAATGAACAAAAAAAACTACCAATGGTTTCTTACAGCAAACGATGAGATTATTGGTATTAAAGCAGAAGAAATCACATCTAAAGAAGATGCTATTTTAACAGCATTTCTTACCCCTTATCACGGCTTACAAATACCCAGTACAGAATTAGAGAGAATGTGGAGTGATCTTCTTTTTGCTGGAAAAGATTCGAATTTGATAGAAACAACTGAATCTTATCGTTTTATCTTTTTTTCCTTATCTGAGGAACCTAACGATATATCAACTTTTCATGAAGCGATTCATGGATTGTTCCCTAATCAAGTCCCGATATTATGGGTAACATCATTAGAAGGAGTAATTATTCAAGAATCAAGACCAATCTTGGATGATGACATTTCTTTTTCAGAAATTATTGATGTCTTTAGTAGCGATTTTTATCTAGATCTCCAATTATTTATTAGTCCGTTCTTCACAGCAGTCAATCGCGCACCGAAATACTATTCGTGGTTGAAGAAAGCTTATCAATTGATTAAAAAACAAAACAAAAAATCTGTAATATCTTACGTTAGCGCTATTCCTCATCTAGTAATGGAAGGGAACAATATAAAAGAATATCCTTTATTAATTGAAACAATCTTACAAGACACTAGTCAGGATGAAGCTTTACTTGATACAATCCAAGTTTTTCTAGAATGCAATTCAAATGTTACACTTGCCGCTAAAAAAATGTACATGCATCGAAATAGTCTGCAATATCGAATTGATAAATTTATTGAGAAGACAAATATTGATGTGAAGCAGTTTGAAGGCGCACTATGTGTATATTTAGTACTTCTACTAAGAAGGACATGTGAATAGCTTATGGAAGCGTGCACAAATTCTATGATTATTTTTGTGCACGCTTACTATATATTAAATAGCAATTATTACGTACAATGAAATTATATTTAAAACGTTTTCAAAAAAGCAGGAGGGTTATGCATGGCTGAATTAACTTTAAAACATATTGATAAGGTATATGACAAGGGAGCAATGAAAGCAGTTGATGACTTCAACCTTGATATTGCTGATAAAGAATTTATTGTATTTGTAGGTCCATCTGGTTGCGGTAAGTCAACTACATTACGTATGATTGCTGGTCTAGAGGAAATCACTGCAGGTGAATTCTATATTGATGATAAGCTAATGAACGATGTTGCTCCAAAAGACCGTGATATCGCAATGGTATTCCAAAACTATGCACTTTATCCTCACATGAACGTATATGATAACATGGCATTTGGTTTAAAGCTGCGTAAGTTTAAGAAAGATGAAATTGATCGTCGAGTGCAAAACGCTGCAAAAATTCTTGGACTAGAAGCATATTTAGATCGTAAACCAAAAGCATTATCAGGTGGTCAGCGTCAACGTGTGGCATTAGGCCGTGCGATTGTGCGTGATGCAAAGGTATTCTTAATGGATGAACCTTTATCTAACCTTGACGCTAAGCTACGTGTACAAATGCGTGCTGAAATTCAAAAGTTACACAAACGTCTTCAAACAACAACGATTTACGTTACTCATGACCAAACAGAAGCAATGACGATGGCAACTCGTCTCGTTGTTATGAAGGATGGTATCATTCAACAAGTAGGTGCTCCTAAAGAGGTATACGATAAACCAAACAATATTTTTGTTGGTGGGTTTATTGGATCACCTGCAATGAACTTCTTTAGTGGCACATTAGAAGAAGGTAAGTTCCGTGTATCAGAAGAGCAAGCAATTGACGTTCCTGAAGGTAAGATGAAGATCCTTCGTGAACAAGGGTATATTGGAAAAGATCTCGTTCTTGGCGTTCGTCCAGAAGATATGCATGATGAGCCAGTATTTATCGATGCAAATCCAGGATCAACTATTACTGCAAGTATTGAAGTTGCTGAATTAATGGGTTCTGAGTCTTACCTATACTCTAAACTTGCTGATCAAGATTTTGTTGCTCGTGTTGACTCACGCACAGATATCAGTGGTGGAGAAAGCATTAAACTAGCTCTTGATATGCACAAATCTCATTTCTTCGATAAAGAAACAGAAGAAAGAATAAAATAATTTAGTATTTTAAAAGAAGCGGGCTCCCCTCCGCTTCTTTTTTTACCTAATATATTGCTCCTCTAACGCAACTTGTAAGTAAGAATTACAAGTTGAACATCTTAAAAGATGAAGGCAGAGATGTTCATTTTTTGAATAAATATCGCCATCAACTAATTTTAATGAATCATCATCCATATATGGTGAATAGTCGCCAAATTGATTTGTTACCTTTCCTTCTTCTATCATCTCGCCTCCACAATGCTTACAATCTGATGTAATTGATTCCATTCCATTACAAACCAAACATACATACATCCTGGATAACCTCCTTTCATGTAAGAGATATAAGCACACCTATTACAAAAGAGGCACTCGGAATCGGTGCCTCTTTAACCATTTCATATATTATTGTTGTGAACCAAACTGTTGCTCGGCTTGTTTAACTAAACGTTTTGTAATTTCTCCACCTACAGAGCCATTTGCTCGTGCTGTTTCACTTGCACCAAGTGACACTCCAAATTCTTGTGCAATCTCATATTTCATTTGATCTAAAGCTTGTTCAATACCAGGAACTAGTAATTGATTTGATCGAGTTTGATCTGCCATCCTTTACTCACCTCCTACAAACCTTAGTGTGAGCAAAAAATGAAAGTTTATAAATTAAATAGGTGGAAAAACATCCTTAATTATCCGTAGGACCGAGCATATTCATTGGATTGACCAATTGATCGTACGCCTTTTCGCTGAGTATATTTAAAGATACAGCTGCTTGTTTTAATGTTGTGTTTTCTTGATAAGCTTTTTTCGCTATACTTGCAGCTTTCTCATAACCGATATGAGGGTTAAGTGCTGTAACGAGCATTAGAGACTGCTCTAAATATTGATTCATTTTTGTTTCGTTTGGTCGAATCCCTTTTATACATCTTTGGTCAAAAGATGCAATACTGTCGGCTAAAAGTTGAATAGACTGTAATAGGTTATAAATAATGACTGGTTTATATACATTTAATTGAAAATTCCCCTGACTAGCAGCAATCCCAATCGTCGTATCATTTCCCATTACCTGTGCAGCCACCATAGTAATTGCCTCTGTTTGTGTTGGATTTACTTTACCTGGCATAATGGATGACCCTGGCTCATTTGCCGGAATCGTAATTTCACCAAATCCTGCTCTCGGACCGCTTGCTAACCAACGAATATCATTTGCAATTTTCATTAGGTTAGCCGCAAGACTTTTTAATGCACCATGCGTGTGTACAATTGCATCATGGCTTGTCAATGCATGAAATTTATTTGGTGCGGAGGTAAACACACCATTTGTATGCTTTGAAATTTGATCACATACACGTTGTCCAAAATCACGATGCGCATTTAAGCCAGTACCTACAGCCGTTCCACCAATCGCAAGTTCTCGTAAATACCGGTAGCTGTCTTTAATCATTTTTTCTGATTGAGTAATCATTTCTAACCAACCACTAATCTCTTGTGAAAAGGTGACCGGTGTTGCATCTTGTAAATGTGTTCTCCCAATTTTAATAATATGCTGAAATTCTTCTATTTTATTTTGTAAGGTTTCTTTCATTTCATTTACTGCTGGAAATAAATGCTCTTCAATCGAAACTACAGCGGCAATATGCATTGCTGTAGGAAAGGTATCATTAGAGCTTTGTGATTGATTAACATCGTCATTAGGATGAAGTATGGTCTCACTCTCTTGTTCTTTTAACCATTGATTTCCGACATATGCAATCACTTCATTCATATTCATATTTGTTTGCGTTCCACTACCTGTTTGCCAGACGACTAATGGAAAGTGATCATTCATTTTACCAGCAATAATTTGGTCTGAAGCATACTGAATAGCTAACATTTTGTCTTTTTCTAACTGACCAAGCTCATGATTAACCTCCGCTGCACTTCGTTTTAAAATTGCAAAAGCTTGAATCAGTTGTTCTGGCATAATTTCTGTTCCAATAGGGAAGTTCTCTATGCTGCGTTGTGTTTGCGCTCCCCAATACTTTGATTCTTCTACTCGTATTTCACCAATAGTATCCTTCTCTATCCGATAAGACATTGATTTGACTCCTTTAAATATAATTTATCTCATTCTATTGTAGCTTCTTTTTCTTTTAAAAACTAGAAAAAATCCTTTTCCGCTATATCGCGAAAAAGGATTATTGTCTTATTCATAATCATAACCAAAGTATTCTTCCAATGTAATATCTTTTTGATAAATCGTTTGTGCTACCTCATGCCCGACATAGCGAATATGCCATGGCTCATAACTATATCCAGTAATATCTTCTTTTCCCTTTGGATAACGAATAATAAATCCAAATTCATGGGCATGTTCAGCTAACCATCCACCCGCATCTGTCTGACTAAAAGATTCTTCTAATAATGTTGATACAGTTTCCGTCGCAGATGCCACATCCATCGTTAAACCTGTTTGGTGTTCACTTGTTCCAGGCTTAGCTGAATACTTATCTGCATGGTCCTGGCCTTTTGTATCCACAATGCTAGAGTAAATACTCTCTTGTCTTTCATACGAGCGATAGCCAGAAACAGCAACAAGACCAATGCCATTGTTTTGAGCTTCTGCAAACAGTTCCTCTAATGCATCAGCTGCACTTTTTTGTAGTTGTCGTTTCGGATTCCCTTCTTTTGAGAAATGAGGTACATCTGGAACTGTTAAGTTAGGTGGAACATATCCTGTCGGTAACTTTCTTTGCTTGTTGACATACACTAATTCACTTTCTGGATTGTCAACTACATGTAAACCTGTTTCTTCCTCTATTTTAGCTATATGCTTATTCGTTTCCTCTTCTTTATTATTTTTAGAATCATCTAATTCATCTTTAGTTGGTTGATCCGCTTCTTGTTGTTTGTTTGCATGATCTTCAGCCTGCTGATTATCCTCTTGCTGACAAGCTGTTAAGAACAACCCTATCAAGCATGCGAAAACAATAAAAAATTTCTTCATATTAAAATCCTCTCACCTTTACATTCTAATTCTAACTACATTTCACTATAACATAAAATTTCTATCAAGGAGCTATAAAAATAAGGGAATATTATCCTTTTGGGACATTGGGGACTGACCCCAATGTCCCATTTCACACAAAAAAATCCCTCGTCAATATGACAAGGGATATAGCTTATTTTAAAATTCGTATGCATAGGCTTGATAACTTTTACTTAACTCTTGAAAAGCAGTCTCATCTTGATTGTCAATCGCTTGATTAATACGCTGTTCTAAATTTGATTTATTCCATTTTACAACTAATTCATCCAAAAGCAGTTGTGATGCAAGCTTAATCTCAAAAGAAATTTCTTTTTTCGCTTTGATTGGTGAATGTTTTAACACAGCATACCTTTCTAAACAATAATTGACTTTTTGCTTTTTCATGGAACACGCCTCCTTGTTCCTTTTTTCTATTATCTAAGATTTTTAGCTCGAATGCAATAGTTACGCATACAATTTTCAGAATATTAATTAAATAAACGAAATTAAGCTGCCTTTCGATGTATTTTATTAATAGAAAGGAACACTGCTAACAAGCCAACCAAACTAAAAACTGCTACCATCCACCAAACATTGTATTTCATTAATATTGCTGTCGCTGGGGGACCAAGGGCAACACCAATATATCTTGCTGAACTATATAAGCAAGTAGTTGTTCCTCTCACTTCTTTTTCGATTGATTGTGTAATGATGGCATCCAAACAAGGTAATCCAATGCCAATTCCAACTCCTCCAATGACAAAAACAGTTAACGTATAAATAAAATAGCTTGAAAAGCCGATAGCAATAGTTGAGCAACACATCATAAATAACCCAATAATAATAATTTTTCGCATTATTTTTATATCTGATTTAATCTTCCTACCTGTAAGATAGGATGATAAACACAGCGCTGCAAGTGGTACAGCTAAGTAAAAACCTTTTTTTATACCCTCAATCTGGTAGTTATCCTCTAACACAGTAGAAAGGTAAAAAAGAACACCAAACAAGACAAACATTAAAGCAGCACCAATAATAAATACTGCAATTAACCATGTTCCATGCTCAACAAACGTATTTTTAGTATTTTTCCAATAGCATTGTATCGAAAATGGCGGGTCTTTTTTATTAGGTTTTTTTACAAGAAAAAAAACGAGAACCGCTGACAAGATACAAAAGATCGGTATCATCCAAAATGGCAGAAACCAAATTACACTTGCTAAAGCAGCACCAAAAATAGGACTAAGTACTTTTCCTAATGTATTTGCAGTTTCTATTATTCCTAATGTGGAACTAACATCTTCATCCCGTTCAAACATATCTCCAACTAAAGGCAACACAATAGGTGCAGTACCAGAAACACCAATACCTTGTAAAACACGCCCCACTAAAATAATGACATAAGGTGACTGCATCTTCCAAGCAGCATAGCCAGAGATAAAACCACCAAGTCCAGCGATGAGTAACGATGGGATAATAACAACTTTTCTTCCATATCGGTCAGACAGAAAACCTGCCAAAGGAATAAGAAAAATTGCAACAATCGAATAAAAAGTAATAATATAGCTTGATTGAACAGCTGTAATATTAATTTTCTTTTCCATTAATGGTAATACGGGAATTAGCATTGAATTACCTAAAGTCATAATTAATGGGACAGATGCTAGAGAAACAATTGCCCACCTTTTGTCATATACGCTTTTATCCTTTTGATCAAGCTGATTATACAATCCTTATCGCCTTCTTCCATAGATACTACACCCTATTATGCTTTATTCATCTCAAATTAATGTATTTCTTTATTATTATTAGGTACGCTAGAAATGTTTGACAAAGCAAACAACCTTTCTTTATCACAATTGATGTTGCTTAGTGAAGTATTGTTTCTCTAGACTCAACCACAATCCATTTGATAAGCTAGATATGCTAATAAATTAGGAGGAAAAACCATGGATGAATACAACAACTTAAAAAAGGGTGAAAAAGGAGCCTGGATTAGTATAATCGCTTATTTATGTTTGGCTGCCCTGAAATTGATTATCGCTTCATTTGGTAATTCCTCGGCATTACGTGCAGATGGATTAAATAATACAACGGATGTGCTTGCTTCCATTGCTGTATTAATTGGATTAAGGATATCTAGAAAGCCACCCGATTCTGATCATCACTATGGTCACTATCGTGCAGAATTAATTGCTTCCCTCATTGCGGCTTTTATTATGATTTCGGTAGGTTTACAAGTAATTTTTGCAACTACCCAGTCTATAATTTATTCAAATTATGAACAGCCTTCAATGCTGACCGGATGGACAGCTTTAATTGCTTCTTTTGTAATGTTTGGCGTTTATCGTTATAATCTTCAATTATCTAAAAAAGTGAATAGTACATCTTTATATGCAGCGGCGCAAGATAATAAATCAGATGCACTCGTAAGTATTGGTGCATTTATTGGAATTATCGGTGCTCAATTCGGACTATTTTGGCTAGATCCTATTACTGGATTTATTGTTGGATTAATTATTTGTAAAACGGCTTGGGAAATTTTTCGTGATGCAAGTCATACGCTAACAGACGGATTTGATGAAGATCTATTAGAAGAGATTAAAGTTAGTATTAACCAAGATGAAGATGTGTTAGAGGTCAAAGATATTAAAGGTCGTTTACATGGAAATCAAGTGCTAGTAGAAATTACATTATATGTAGATCCACGCTTAACTGTAGAACAAAGTCACCATATTACAGATAGAATAGAAGAGCTATTATCTGAAAAACATGATGTACCACATGCACATATTCACATTGAGCCATATCCTAGTAATGAAAAGTAAAACCTCATTTAGCAACGAAATAGGTTGAATAACCTCTCATCACTAAATGAGGCTCTTATTAAGGTTACAACATCAAAAATAAAAATACTGTCAGTGTAGACCCTAAAACTACAATGATGACATTTGCACGTACGATAGCTAAAATTACCGCAATTACAGCTCCGGTTAACCCTATCCATGGCTTATCTGGAATAACGGATAACACTCCAGGGAAAATTAATGCACCTAGAGCAGCATATGGAATAATATCCAGCCACTGATTGACCCATTTTGGAAATGGTATTCGATCAATGATAAAAATTGGCAAGAAACGAGGAATCATTGTGACTAAGGACATACCTATAATAATAAACACCATCACATCGTTTTCCCCCTTATAATAAATACACCAATCAAACTTGCAAGTAATGTACTACATACAATGCTCCATCCTTGATCAATAGAAAACGTATAAGAAAAAATATAATTAAAAATCATGGCTAATCCAGCAACATAACCATAACGGATTTCTTTTTTTACAGATGGAATTAATAAGCCAATAAACATCGCATACAATGCTATCCCCATACTTTGACTTAAAGTAGCCGGAATAACATCTCCTAGCATACCACCTAAAAATGATCCAATCACCCACGAAGCATAAGCAGATATAATTAAAGCGGCATAAAAATAGCCACCGTTTGTCTGTTCAGCTTCCTTTGTATGTAGTGAAGCAATGGAAAATGATTCATCTGTTAAGCCTAATGATAATGGTACTTTCCACTTTGCTTGTAAGCCTCTTGTACGATTTGCAAATGATAAACTCATAACAAAATGTCTAAAATTAAGGACGAAAGTTGCAATAATGATTTCTAATGAACCTGCACCTACCGTAATCATACTTACACCCATAAACTGGGCTGCACCTGCGTAAACTAGAATACTCATTGCTGTTAGTTCAATTAATGAAATTCCTGCCTGAGCCGCTAGAACACCGTATGTTATTGCAATCGGAAAATATCCTAAAACAATTGGTAATGCTGCCATAAACCCTTTCTTTAATAAAATCTTTTTATGCAGCTGCTCCTCGTTTAAATGATTGATTTCTTCTATCAAGCTACATCTCTCCAAGTTGTTATTTAAGATTTATGAAAAGATAAAAAAATACAGCACACATCTTTCATTGTGTGCCGTGTTTTATCCTTTAAAGTTCGTCTTGCTCTGTTAAAATCAACGGACCATCCTTTGTAACAACAACGGTATGTTCGAATTGAGCTGATCGTTCTCCGTCCACTGTTCTGGCAGTCCAATTGTTATTATCCATTTTACTGTGCCAAGAACCTTCATTTAACATTGGCTCTATTGTAATTACCATACCTTCTTTCAAACGAGCACCCTTCCCTGGTAAACCATAATGCGGAATATGTGGAGATTCATGTATCGTTGGTCCAATACCGTGACCAGTAAAGTCACGTACAACTGAAAATCCTTCTGCTTCTGCATATTGTTGTATTGCATGACCAATATCACCAATACGATTACCTACTATTGCTTGTTCAATCCCTTTATATAAAGATTCTTTTGTTACATCTAATAAATGAGCAGTCTTTTCGTCAGGCTCACCTACTACGTATGTCCAGGCAGAATCAGCTAAACCACCATTTAAATTAACTACCATATCGATCGTAACAATGTCTCCTTGATTTAATGGCTCCTTACGAGGAAAACCATGACAGATCTCGTCATTAATCGAAGCACAAGTTGCATACTCATAGCCGTTGTATCCTTTTTGCTCGGGTGTTGCACCATTGTCTGCTAAATATTTCTCCACGAACTGATCAATTTCATGTGTAGTTATACCAGGTTTAATCATTTTAGCTATTTCTTTATGACAAGAGGCTAACAACTCCCCCGCTTTTTTCATCATTTCTATTTCTCGTTCGCTTTTTCTAATAATCATTTCACAATCCTTCCTTTCTTATCTAACTATAGCTCATTTTTAACAAACTAGCCACAAGTCACACTTGGATTATTTGTTTTTATGTAAGTCTCTTTTCTTTTATTCATTACTACATTTTCTTCTAGAATGCATCGATTGTCAACACAATTAGAACAAAAATAAGGAACGCACTTATTGCGTCCCCTATTTCTGAAATTTAACATTCTTTTTGATTATTAGTAGCCGTAACCCCAAGAGGCACCAATGATAATCAATAAGATGAATAAAACAACAATCAACGCAAAGCCTGCACCATAATTATAACCTGCACTCATCTTGTAATTCCCTCCTTTACTTATTTCACTATAGGATATGTCGATAATAGCGAAGTGGGAAGCAAAATGACAAAAATGGGTGAATGACTTATTACCCAATTGAACACAATACTGAAACGGCATGAAGTGATAACTCTACAAGTAAGTTAAACTAGATGGGTTTACAATACATCCTTTACACTGTAGTACCCACCATTTTCAATTTTATTTGATTCCATTAGTATATTAATTAAAACCTGGGCTACTGTATCTGTACTTCTAAGTTTGTTATCTTTTTTATATTGTTGAAATTGATTAACATCCTGAAATGCGTCTTTTGATGTTGAACGAATTTCTTGCTGCATTTCAGTGTTCATAATGCTTGGATCAAAAATCATTACTTTGTTATCATTATCTAATTGACTTTGCTCTAATGCCACTGTCTTTGCAAAACGATTGATCCCGGCTTTCGTCGCACTGTATGCACTCCAACCATATACCGACCGATCTGCTGCTCCTGATGTAACATACACATTAATTAGAGGTAAATTAAATTTCTTCGATTTTTTTAAAACAATACTTGAAGCAACCATTGGAGCAATCAAGTTTACATTTACATGCGCAGTAATAGCCTCTGAAGTATATTGGTCAGCTGTGTTTATTGGATTAACCGTCCCAGCATTGTGAATAAGGTAAATATCAGTTATTTCTGGTCGATTACATTGATTAGCAATGATCGAAAAAACCCTTTCCACCTTTTCTACACGCGAAAGATCACACGTATAATGCTGGTAGGATACGCTATTTTCAATAGCTAAGTTTTCTAATTTAGTATTTTTACTACGAGATACACCAATCACGTGTACTCCTCGTTTCATTAATAATGCCGCAATTGATGCACCTAACCCTTTAGATGTGCCAGTAATTATTGCGTATTTCATTATTTCCCTCCTAAATTGAAATACTTCATTTTTTATTGAAATATAGTTTTATTCATAAAAAATTGTTATTTAGTAATGACTGATGATTCAATCGCATATTCAAACGCCTCAATAATGTCCTCAGCATCTTCAATACCTACAGAAATACGGACCAATCCTTCAGTTATTTGCAATTCATCTTGTACATGCTTTGGCAGCGCCCTATGCGAAGTAGCAATTGGATATGAAACAGAAGTTTCTACGCCCGCTAGTGTTGGTACAATTTTCACCCATTGTAAGGATTTAAAGAAAAGTTCCATATTACAATAATTCGTTAGATCAATGGATACAATGGCACCATTTCCTTTTGGCGTTACATACTTTGGGTAATAAACTTTTGAAACAGCACGATGTTGTGATAGTTTATTAGACAACTTTTGCGCATTGGCATTGTGCCTTTCCATACGCACACTAAGTGTTTTGATACCTCTAACTGCAAGCCAGGCATCAAATGGGCTTAGATTCGTACCAATATTAACAGCTTTTTCTCGTGCCTTTTCGATTAACTCCTTTTCACCTACCAAAACACCTGCAGTTACATCGCTATGACCTGCTAAATATTTGGTTGCACTATGCACAACCAAGTTAATCCCTTTATGATACGGCTGGCATAAGTAAGGAGTGGCAAACGTATTATCAATCATCGTGTAGAGTTGATATTCTTTTGCCATACTGACAATACGATCAAGATCCTCTACCCTGAGCAATGGATTAGTAATCGATTCTGTATAAAGTAATCGAGTATTTTCTCTAATACATGCTTCGATCTCTTTTGGTTGCGTAAAATCAACAAAGGATACATCTATTCCAAAATCTTTTAGCTCTTTAGCCAACAATTGATACGTACCACCGTAAATATCTGTAGCAGCAATAATATGATCCCCTGATTTTGCTACTGCAAGAATGCCAATTAAAATAGCAGATAGACCAGAGGATGTCGCTATCCCATCTGTTGCGTCTTCTAATTGAGCAACGGCTTGACCTAATTCATCAGTATTTGGATTTCCAACTCTTGAATATAAGTAATCTTGCTCGCCTTGATAAAACTTTTCTAAATCGTCTAGATCCGAAAATTTGAAAGCCGTTGTTTGGTAAATTGGTGTTACTTTACTATTTATTTTGTTTGTGTTTTTAATCGATAATTGAACTGATTTTGTATCAAAACGTTTCATTCTTATCCCCCCATATTAAACCATTACAATTGTCTGTACATTTTCTATTTATATTTCTATATATGGAATATAACCATGTATCTTTAAATTGACTTTACTTGACTCGTCTATTAAAACACCTTCATCTTCTAATAATTTTTTTTGATAGAGACCATGTTCCCCTGGCAAACTAATTTTCCCTTTACTATTAATGACTCGATGCCATGGTAATTCGTATTTTTCACTAGAACGATTCAAAATCCATGCGACTTGCCTTGCACTTCTTTTGTTCCCAGCCATTTCAGCAATTTGTCCATACGTCATTACTTTTCCTTTAGGTATTTGTAGAATAATTTGAATCACATTTGATGAAAATTGCATCATTACATCTATCCTTCTTTACAACTTTATCTAGCACATTATAGCATGAATTTTCTGATAAATAAATAAAAGCTATTCTCTAATATATTAGAAAATAGCTTTTATTTATTTATATCGATGAAGACCTTCAAATTGCTCACCCTCCCTTCTAAATTACTTAGGTCGCTTATCGATAATCGTTTGTTCTACCTCATAGACGTTCATCTTGCTCACTCCTTATTTATCCATTAAATAGAGTATAAGCAATTAGATACTATTTGATAACGGCAGGTGGAGGGATTTATTATCAGTCGATAGACGGGTCTATTCTAAGACCTTCACAGGTGAATTTAGTTTTTTAAAATCAACAAAGACAATAATAAAAAACTCCCTTGCAACTTACTAGTTAAAGTAAAGTTACAAGAGAGTTTATCATTTAGTCGTATTTAATGTGCAGCGTGGCCAGTAGTTAGAATCCAAATAGATCCTGCTACAATAACTACAGCTAAGAACACACTATATGAAATGTTGATTATATTAGCTACCTTTGCCTTACCCTCTGTCATATGCATGAACATGATTAACTGAACAAGTGCTTGGAAAATCGCAAATGCACCGATAATCCATAACTTAACGTTTGTAGTGAAATCTGTTTCAAATGCAATAAATAATGCGAATAAAGTTAACGCAATGGACAATAGAAATCCTATGACATGATTCATTGGAAAATGTTTTTTCATCTTACATCAGTCCTTTCAGATACACAAAGGTAAAGATAAAGATCCACACAACATCTAGGAAGTGCCAGTATAAACTGACAATGAAAAACTTACGTGCTGTTACGGCTGTAATTCCACGTCTTACAACTTGAATGATTAACGCGATAACCCAACCAATACCAAGCGCAACGTGAACCCCGTGTGTACCTAATAGTGTAAGGAATGCAGAGCCAAATGCACTTGTCTGCAATGTAAGACCTTCGTGTATATAGTGATTAAACTCGTTAATCTCATAATATAAAAATCCTAAGCCAAGTAGTAATGTCGCAACTGTCCAAAACAACATTGCATTTTTATTATTACCACGCATTTGATGGATAGCTAATCCCATCGTGAAACTACTTGTTAGAAGTAAAAATGTTTCAATTAATACATCTTTTAAAATGAATAAATCGCTTTGTGTTGGCCCACCAGCATAGCTTTGTTCTAAAACAAAGTATGTTGCAAATAAAGTAGAGAACAACACAATCTCAGCACCTAAGAAAATCCAAAAGCCTAGAATATTCATCTCATTTTGCTTTGTACTATACTCTAATGGTGTTGACGTTTGTGATGCCATTATAGATCACCTCTCCACTTTTGTTCTGTTTCCCATACCTTTTTAGCAGGAATATGGTATCCATCATCATAATCAAAGGAATTCGCAATTAATCCTCCAATAATAAGAACAGAGAATATTGCCGCTAAAGTAACCCATTCAAAGACTAAGAAGAAACCAACAATACCCATTGCCACACTTAGTATAATCGGAATAGCCGAGTTACTTGGCATATGAATATCTTTAACGTCTTCTTTCTTGATCGTATTTCTTCCTTGTTTTTTCATTAACCAGAACTCATCATGATCTGTTACTTGAGGAGTAATGGCGAAATTGTATTCTTGTACTGGTGAAGCAGTTGCCCACTCTAACGTACGGGCATCCCAAGGATCTCCACCGATATCACGTGAAGCATATCTAAAGCTCCAGTAGATGTTATAAACTAATGCTGCGAAACCAGCAGCAAGTACTAGAGAACCAACAGCTGAAATCCCTAATAACGGTCCCCAACCTGTGCTTTCAGAGTAGGTGTACATACGACGAGACATTCCGTCTAATCCTACAAAGAACATTGGCATAAATGTTAAGTTAAAGCCTATTACAAATAGCCAGAAATGCCATTTACCAATCTTTTCATTTAGTTTAAAACCAAACATTTTTGGCCACCAGTAGTACAGCCCTGCAAATACCGCGAATACAACACCAGGGATCAATGTATAGTGGAAGTGGGCAACTAAGAACAGCGTATTATGATACTGATAGTCGGCAGCTGCCATAGCGAGCATAACACCTGTAACCCCACCAATAGTAAAGTTCGGTATAAATGCTAGTGCCCAAAGCATCGCATTGGTGAACTTAATCCTTCCTTTACGCATAGTAAAGAGCCAGTTAAATATTTTTACACCAGTAGGTATTGCAATCATCATCGTTGTAATTGAGAATACAGAGTTAACTGCTGCACTGTTCCCCATTGTATAGAAGTGGTGAACCCATACAAGCATACTTAAAAATGCAATTGCTACAATGGAAACTACCATTGCTGTATAACCGAACAAATTCTTTCTTGAGAATGTTGCAATTACTTCAGAGAACATACCGAATGCCGGTAGTACAACGATATAAACTTCTGGGTGACCCCATAGCCAAAATAGGTTTAACCATAGCATTGGATCTCCGCCACCAGCTACCGTAAAGAAGTGAGCACCAAAAATTCGATCTAAAGTCATCAGAGCTAAAGCTACAGTAAAGATCGGGAATGCTGCAACAATAAGTACAGAAGTTACCAATGTAGTCCAAGAGAACATCGGCATTTTCATTAACTTCATTCCTGGGGCACGCATTTTCAGAATAGTAACAATAAAGTTAATACCTGAAGCTAACGTCCCTACACCTGCGATTTGAAGTGCAATCGCATAATAGTTGTTTCCTACATCAGGAGAGAATTCCGAACCTGCTAGTGGGAAATATGATGTCCAACCAGCATCAGGTGAACCCCCGATAACAAATGAAATATTAAATAGCATAGCACCAACAAAGAATGTCCAAAAGCTTAATGCGTTAAGCTTTGGAAATGCTACGTCTCTTGCACCAATTTGAAGTGGCATAACCACGTTTATAATACCTATTAACAACGGCATTGCCATGAAAAGAATCATAACTACACCATGTGTTGTAAATACTTCATCATAATGCTGTGCATCTAAGAATTCCATGTTTGGACGTGAAGTTTGGGCTTTCATCATCAAGCCATCTACTCCACCACGGAAGAACATTAATACACCAGCAATAATATACATAATACCTATCTTCTTATGGTCAACAGTTGTAAACCATTCATTCCATAACCATTTCCATTTCTTTAAATAGGTGATTAGCACAACTAATCCAACCATTGTTAAACCAATTGCAATTTGCGATCCTAGGATTAGAGGATCACCTGTTACGAAAAATTCATCTAGTTTCATTATTTGTTCACCTCCGGGTAAAAATTAGTCTATTCTTTCTCATTCGATTCACTGTCTGTGACCGAATCATCATCTGCTTTTTTATTTTCAATCAAATGACCTTCATACGCTTCTGGATCTATATATTTTTCTGATCCGCCATGTGCGTGGTCAATCCATTGTAAGTGTGTTCCATTATATGTTTCTCGACCAATAACTGTAGGCTGAAGAATCTCTGCATATTTCTCTTCAGTTAATTCATTTGCAGTATTCTTAACTTCATCGACCCATTCATTAAACTTGCTAGGAGACTCTGCAACTACTTCAAAATCCATATGTGCGTAACCTTCACCGTTAAAGTTTGTGTTACGTCCAATGTACTCTCCTTCTCGGTCTGCAACTAAATATAGTTGCGTCTGCATATTTGCCATCGTGTACTTTTGACCACCAAGCGATGGAATCCAGAACGACTGCATCGTGCCGGCAGATGTCATTTTAAAATGAATCGGACGATTAGCAGGAATATTAATGTAATTCACAGTTTCGATATCTTGTTCAGGATAACTAAATATCCATTTCCAGTCTGCAGATGTTACATGAATAACTAAAGGCTCTTGATCTTCATAACCTTCAGGAATATCCTCTACATCGGAAATAGTAATAACTGTAGGAATAGTAAGGGCAATAACAATAATAACTGGGATTATAAACCAAGTTACCTCTAATGCTTTACTTCCTTCTTCATATGGAGGTTCGTAATCTTTATTGTCCTCTCTCTCACGATATTTCCAGACTATTATTCCAAATAATATATAGACTGTCACTACAATAACTGCCATAAAAATAATTGAAAAAATAATTAGATCAGATAAATTACGTGCGACTGGTCCTTGTGGATCGAATACCGTTAACGGCTCACAAGCAGTCAACGCTAATGTTGCCACGAATAAAATAAATAGTTTCATTACAGAACGAACACGCTTCATTTCATTCTCTCCTTTCCCTTTCATCCTCTTATTATCATACTACCACTCTACGAATAACAAAAGTTATTATACTTAAATATATGGAAAGTGTAAATACTTTTCCACAGCAAATATATTTTAACAATTATTATTAAATAAGTATTAAAAAAACGTTAAATGTCATAAAAAGTTCACAATTAGATGTGACAAAAATAAAAACACCCATAAAAATGGATGTTTTTAGGTTATTCTTTATGTTTTAGGCTAATCGTTTAATGCTTTTTCCAAAGCTTTTAAGTTTTTTTCCATAATAGAAAAATAAGTCTGATTGTCTTTCATTTCTTCATCAGTAAGCACCTCAAGGTTATGCAGCTGCAACGTCTCTACTCCTGCTTCTTGTTGAATGACTGAAGCTAATCGAGATGAAACATTTTGTTCAAAAAATAAATATTTTATGTTTTTCTCTTCAATGGTTTGAAGTATTTGCTCGATTTCTTTTTGTGATGGTTCATCAGATGAAGATAAACCAGTTATAGCTACTTGCTTTAACCCATAAGCTTTTTCCCAATAACCATAGGCAGCATGTGAAACAAGGATTTCTTTCTTATTTGCATGATCTATTACAGTATGAAACTCTGAATCAAGGTTACTAAGCTTACTAGTCAACTGCTGAAAATTTTCCTCAAAGTTTGTTTCTTTTTCTGGCATTTGTTCGATTAGTGCATCTTTAATTGTGTTTGCAAGTTCAATAGACAACATAGGATCTAACCAAACATGGGGATCTACGTCTCCGTGATCGTGTGAATCACTTTCTGTTTTATGTGTCGAATCTTCTAACCCTTCTTGATCGTTATCGTGACCTTCATGCTCATGTGTATGAGTTAATAAATCCATGTCTTTTGTTGCTTGAATTATTTTTACCTCTTCATTTTCAAGCGTATCTTTAATGGTTTCCGCATAACTTTCTAAATTTGCTCCATTGTTTATAAACAGGTCAGACTCAGCAATATCAACCATCATTTTCGAAGTTGGCTCAAAAGAATGTGGGTCAGCACCTGCTGGTAGAATCGAATTTACATCTACATAGGAACCACCTATTTCCGAAGTAAAGAAAGCAAGTGGATAAATCGTTGTATATACTTCTAATTGATCTTGGCTTTCCACACCATTATTAGTTTCCGCTACTTCTTTTTCACTACAAGCAGAAATAATTAAGAATAAGCTAATTATTAATAACAATTTAGATTTCTTTTTCAAGTCAATCGCTCCCTAATATAAATTACTAAAAAAATTATATAGGAATGATTACGTTTTGTAAATAGTAATTGTTACGTTTTATTAAAAGTATTACTATTTTTTTTAATAAAACTAACTATAAATAATAATAAAGGTATGAAAAAACCTACTATAATAGTTATTGGAACATATGTGGTATGATCAAAATCATAAAATGTACTATTGTAACCATTATATGCACACGAGAAAATTAAATAGGAAATTGGAATGGTCCATATTTTATCGTCCTTTGTTTTTGTTATATGCTTTATCCCCTTCATCAAAACATATAATGAAGTACATATCTTAAAAAAATTGGTAAAAAACCAAATAAATGCACCAATTCCTTCTATTCGTTGTATAAATGAAGCAATATTAATTTTTTGACCTAACACATAAATAGGATATGTATAATCTGAGGTTGGCTCAACACCTAACACCAAAATACATAATAGCGTGATGAAGGTAATCATTAAGCTTGCTGGTATTGACCCAATTAAGAAGTACTTATTTAATTTTTCTTTTTCATCTACATCATCCATGATCCCAAGAAGGATAACTAATTCTAAAAAAGTAAAAGATAGAATGGAGATTCCTCCAAGGAAGAGATTAAGCTTATTTGATTTTAAAATAGGAAGTACATTTTCAATTCTTACTTCAGGTAACACCATCACACATAACAAAATTAAGCTGAGAACAATGAATGGAAAAAAAACTTCTGCTGTTCGCGTCAATACTTCAATTCCACTCCGAACGGCAATAACAGCCGTAGATATATTCATAAAGATGACCACAGTTGATGGTGTGCCTACTAAGATTTGCACCGAAATAAACTGTGTCACCGTCCACAAATTAGCACTAATATTTAAAAATACATAACTCATAAAAATAAGAATGATTAGTAAACCTAATTTTTTGCCTAGTAATTTCTCAATGAGAGAATAGATATTGGTACCTTTGTTCTTTAAAAACAAGAGAGTATACATTAAAACAACAAATATACCAACAAAAGTCGTTACTAATACAATAATCCAAGCATTTTGCTCTCCATAATTTGCAGCAACTGTTGGAATGAAAATAATCGACGTACCGATTAAATTCACAAAAGCTAACATTGCAAATTGTTTCACGCTAATTTTTTCTATCATTTATATCACCAGCTTATTATTATTGATTAAATAGATGCATGAAAGGGCTTGAAATTGGATGCATCGCCCAGATGTAAGCATCAACAATTCTAAAATCAATCACTTCTCCAATTTGCAACGTTAGTAGTGGTGCAACGACTACCATGCATACAGCAAAAATGTAACTTTCTTTCTTATTCTTTGTTGAGCGAATTCGCTTTAACTCTAAATAAAAGATGAGGATAGAAAAAGCACCTAGATAAAACATAATTGTTTTTAGTCCTCTTTTCGATTTTCCTTAATTTTATAGAAAAATGGTTTTTTAATTACACCAGAGTTCTCCAGATTAGCGGATACATTTATTTTTACAGGTAAGTCAATAAATTGCTCTGTCCAATCATCTTCCCATTCTTTCCATTTATCATAATTGTACTGCTTTATATTTTCACCAAACCCAAAAATATCAGCTTTCATTTCTTTCGCTCTATCTATGCTCAATTGGCACAGTTGCTTGATCTTAGTTTCAACAGCCGCTTCAATTTGTTTTACATCAGATTGATTTTCGATTCTAAAATTTGTATCTACATCTCCGACACTTATTTCACTTGAAATGTCTATATGCATTTCCGTTTTACCTTTATTATCTTTAAACTTAAGAGATGTATTACTCTTCTTAATTTCTAAAGCTAACAAGCCATCTTTTAATTTAACAGAGACTAATGAATTTTTTACTTCATCTGTTATATAATTAAAACCTTTACTCTCTTCTTCATTCAGCCAACCGATTAATTGATCACTGTTAAAGACAGCCAGATGATCAATATACACCAATGCATCAGGAGATATCTTCTCTACATTTTCTAACCTTGATCCACTTTCCATATTTCCTTTCATATATGCTCCGGTAACAACGGCCTGTTTACTCTTACTAATTACCGTATTTATCAAATTATCTATATACATCAATTTACCGATTCCAAGGAAATCATGTGTTGCTTCGATACTGCTTATCACTTTATTTGCAGGTATTTTTTCTAAAGGCGTGAATATCGTCATCAATTGTTCAGCCGTACTTCCTCTTGCAACAATAACCATAAAGTCGGTTCTAAGCTCATGGTCTCGAACTAGAAAATCAAGTGAGTCTCCTATTCCTTCTTTTGCCACCTCTTCGCCATAAATAACAAGACGTAAATGACTAAGAAACACTTTTCTTGGAGTCACTTTTGTTAATTGTCGTAACGCTTCAAAAATTGTTTTGCCTGTCGCAGAATAATTACTAATTGCAGATTGTGTAGTAATATTAGTTCCACCAGCTATTTCATTTGGATTAAGCACTTGTAAAGTTACTTGAAATTCATCATCAATTTTATCTATTCCTAAAGTAGTCGCTAGAGTAATGTCTGTCAGTTCACGCGAGCTCCAACATCCAGTTAAAATACTCAATACAATAATTAACTGTACAAGTAATAACTTATTTCTCATCTTATTCAACCTCTTTGTTTAATTAGGTTTTTTCTGTTTTGTTTTTTTCCATATAGGCAAGCGCAATAGCGTATCTGTTTGTGCCTCCTTATTAAAAGGAGCAATCGGGGTTAAATATGGCATCCCGAATGAACGTAATCCAACTAAATGCATGACTATAAGAAGTAAACCAATGAATATACCAAACAATCCAAAGGTAGCCGCTAAGGTCATAAAACCAAATCGCAAAATTCGAATAGATATTCCAAAGTTATAACTTGGAAACACAAAGCTTGATATCGCAGTCAAAGAAACGACAATAACCATCATTGCTGATACAATCCCAGCTTCCACAGTAGCTTGTCCTAAAACTAACGCTCCGACGATGGAGATGGCTGATCCAATCGTGGTTGGTAAACGAATGCCCGCTTCTCGAAGTAACTCAAACGTAATCTCCATAAGAACGGCTTCACCAAAAGCTGGAAATGGTATTCCTTCTCGCTGAGCAGCTAAACTAATCAATAAAGTGGTAGGAATCATTTCTTGATGGAAAGTAGTTAATGCAATATAAATAGACGGTGTCAATAATGAAAGAAACAAAGCTAATGTTCGAAGCCATCTTAATAAAGTTGCAATATCACTACGCTGATAGTAATCCTCTGGTGACTGCAAAAAATGCTTAAATAATACCGGTACAAGTAATACATCGGGAGTTCCATCGACAAAAATAGCAATTCTCCCTTCTAAAATTCCAGCAGCAATCGCATCAGGTCGTTCTGTATTATATACTGTCGGGAAAGGTGTATAAGTTTCATCTTGAATAAACTCCTCAATATTTCCACTTTCTAAAATCGAGTTCACCTCAATTTTAGAGAGCCTTTCCTCAACCTCTGTTACTAAATCAGAACTAACAACGCCATTTAAGTAAGCATAAACAACTGTCGTATGTGTTTTTGAACCAATCACTTTCTTTTTCGACCATAAGTTTGGGTCTTTGATCCTTTTTCTTACTAATGCAACATTTGTATCTATTGACTCTGTAAAAGAATCTTTAGGACCTCTAACAACTTGCTGGGTGGTTGTTTGCTGCACACCTCTACTTGTCTGGTCTCCTTGTGTTTTAATTGAAAATCCACTCGTCTTGCCATCTATAAAGAAAACAGTATCACCATTTAATATCGCTAGTATTAACTCTTCTATTGTTTGTAACTCTTCAGCAATCAAACTAAATTCCTGATAGATTGATTGTATATCTTTTGGTGTTTGAGCAACTTCTTGTTTCGTCTGTTCATCCATTTCAATCATTAAAGTTTCTAATACCATATTCTGAATAATTTTTTGATCTACTAAACCATTTATGTACAGAAGTACCATCGAAATCTGATTTTGTTTGTCTACAGATATTGTCCTACTCGTTATATCTGCACTTTCCCCCAAGGCTTGATATATTACTTGTTTATTTTCTGCTGCATTACTAGTTAAGTTTATGTTTTGTTTCTTGTCGCTTTTTTTTTGAAAAAAAGACATCGTATACATCCTCAATGTGAATTTTATAAAGGTACTGTAGTAGATGTAGTTTATACAAATTGTTTTTTTTTATACTTTTGCATTGTACCATTGCATTTATTTCATTCATATTATAATATGAATACATGAACATATGAATTGGAGTGAGATTTCATGGGACACAATCATGGACATTCACATGATCACCATCATTCGCATCAAGCTAATAAAAAAGCTTTACTATTAAGTTTTATATTAATTGCTAGCTTTATGGTGGTTGAAGTGATCGGTGGATTATTAACGAATAGTTTAGCTTTATTATCTGATGCTGGACATATGCTAAGTGATGCTGCCGCATTAGGCTTAAGTTTATTGGCTTTTACTTTTGGAGAAAGAGCCGCATCAGCAGCTAAAACATATGGCTATAAACGATTTGAAATATTAGCAGCTTTTCTAAATGGATTAACATTGCTAGTCATTTCTCTTTATATTTTCTGGGAGGCTTATAATCGTTTTACAAATCCTCCTTCTGTTGATGGAATGATGATGGTCATTGCAATTATTGGATTAATTGTAAATATACTTGTTGCATGGATTTTGATGCGCGGGGATACAGAGGATAACTTAAATTTACGTAGTGCTTTATTACACGTTCTAGGCGACTTGTTAGGTTCTGTCGGGGCAATTATTGCTGGGGTTCTAATTCTTCTATTTGATTGGAATATCGCTGATCCAATTGCTAGTGTTATAGTTGCTATTTTAATATTAGTCAGCGGTTGGCGAATCACACGCGATTCTATTCATGTTTTAATGGAAGGAAAACCAGAGAATATTGATGTGGAAGAAGTTAAACATCAGTTACTATCACTAGAAGGTGTTCAGCAAGTGCATGACCTACATGTGTGGTCTATTACATCAGATTTCCCTGCTTTAAGCTGTCACTTAATTGTAAAGCAAGAGGTAAATCGAGATAGTCTATTACAAGAGGCATCAAACGTTTTGCATACTCAATTTAGTTTAAATCATACTACGATTCAGATTGAAGGGGAAGGAACAGCTATTATTGATCATGAGAATTGTTGTAATTAAGAAGGAGACGATAGTGGATGAATAAAAAAAATTATGAACCTATTGATGAAGAAACATTATTTCTCGTATCTCAAACATTCAAAGCACTTTCTGATCCTACAAGAATTCGAATCCTTCATTTATTATTTGAAAAAGAGTGCTCTGTGACAGAAATATCTAATTGTCTGGAATTGAAACAATCGAACGTATCACACCAATTAAGATTTTTGAAACAGTTAAGACTAGTAAAATATAGACGTGATGGAAAAACATTATACTATTCACATGATGATGAGCACGTTATCAATGTACTTGAACAAATGATTCATCATACAAGACACCATTAATGAATTTGTAACCAGTATGAATCCGCATGACTAAAAATTTTAATTTAGAGTCATGCGGATTTTTCTTTTTTTATTACTCGAGTACCATTAAACATAAAAATCATTGATTTATTCTCTATTATAGTTTCTACATATACATTCTTTCCCCATAACTGATAAATATAAGGTAACGTTCTTTCTAATTGATAGATATCCAATTCCATTCCCTCATAATGATGCACCAAGTACAGTTCACCGTTATTTAAGTAATCACCGCTATGTACAGTTAAATAAGGAACCCCACCATTTATTAGATTCTTAATTAATTGATTCTTTACATCTGCCCCATCTGTATGAATGATTTTATATTCTTTTTCTTGTTTTCGGTATACATATAAATTCTCACGTGCAATCAATTCTTCTGACAAATAATTCCTAAAAAACGAAACATCATTCTCTATCTCTCTTACTTCAAATATTTTTTCTTGACCTGAAAAAGGTGAGATACCTGCTTTCCTCATATACTCTGTTGGGTAATCAAACCGTTTTTCTATATCTTCAAACAATTTTACACCTATATGATATGGATTTATTTTTGTTTTTGATGTTTTCAAAATGGCTGCATGTAGTTTGGCGAATTCAATTACTTCCTCTGTTTCTAATTCTAGTTCACGCATAATTCGCTGATGCCAAAAGGTCGCCCAACCTTCATTAATGATTTTTGTTTCTAGCTGTGGCCAAAAATATAACATTTCTTCTCTAAGCATAGTAATTATATCTCTTTGCCATTCTTGTAGATTTTCACTGTATATTCCAATGAATAAAAGCAAATCTTCTTTAAGATCGTCGTGATCTCTTTGATTCGTGTCTATCTGATCTTGTATAGATAATACAGCATCTAAAAACGCTTCTACTTGTTGTTTACCAAACTGTTTTTCATATGAATCTATTCGATCTGCAGCAAAAGACATATAATCATTCATATCCTTTCTCGTTCGTGAGAAATAAAGATTATTTTTAAAAAAATCTGAATGCGCCAAGACATGTGCAACAATCAATTTATTTTGAATCAAGCTATTAGAATGTAAGAGAAATGCGTAACATGGATCAGAATTAATGACAAGTTCATATATTTTGCTCAAGCCAAGGTCATTTTGAAGCTTCATCAACTCAAATTGCTTGCCGAAACTCCAATGAGAGAATCTTGTTGGCATACCATAAGCTCCAAAAGTATAAAGAATATCAGGTGGGCATATTTCATAGCGCATAGAAAAAAAATCAAGCCCAAACCCTTTTGCAATCTCGGTGATCTCTTCAATTGATCTTTTCAATTGATTTAGATCGCTTCGCTTCATTCGAATCACCTCATATATAGAATCATTCCAGTATATGAGAAGTACATTCGAATCATGAAAAAGGTTAGACTTGATTCATTTTATTTTTTATCGACTTTTAACTAAGAGATTTACTGCTTCATTTACATATTCAGCAGTATCTTCACCTTCATCCTCTGCCCGTTTAACACAAGTAACTAAATTGGAACTAACGACAACTCCCATGGTTCGGTCCATTGCTGTACGGACCGCAGACATTTGAGTAATCACATCTTTGCAATCAGTACCATCTTCCATCATCTTTAGAATACCGCGAAGTTGGCCTTCCATACGTTTTACTCTATTTTTCATTTGTTGGGTGTATTCCATCAAACTCACCTCCAGTTCATTATCACTTATGCAACATCCTTTAATTTCCCATGACAGCCACAACCTGTTATTGTATATCCCATCACTTCAAAGCCTTTTTGTTTTAACATACGGATCGCTAAGTTTCGTTCTATTTTATCTGACGCTATTAAATAAATTTGCTTTGAGGGAATTTGCGTATAGTGTCTTTTTAAATACGCAACCGGTAAAGAAACTGCGTCGGTTATTGCGTTTTTTGATGATGTATTATAATCTCTAATATCTAATTTAACTTTTTTTGTTTCATTACTTAATTGATTCATATCTATGCATGGTATTCCTTTAATTGGATAATAACGCACATAAATCATATAAGTCATCGCAGCTAATAAAAAGAGTGAAAAAAAGAACATAGGTTACCTCCAAACTATCTGTTTACAAGTATATTTTATACCCGTATCGGTATATAGTCAACTAAAATGTACAAGTGACTTATCCTATGTCGCTTCTATCTATGGATAAATATAATTGGAGCATCTTTTATTTGTTTTCATTTAAAGACTGCCAGTAATAAACGAGCGTTTCCATCCCTTTTTGAAAATTTTCTAAAGGAAAGCTTTCATTCGGTGAATGCAAACGATCATTAGGTGTACCAAAACCTAACAATACAATTGGCATGTTGTAAATTGTATCAATCCACTCTACCACTGGAATAGAACCGCCCATTCGTACGAATACAGTTTCTTTACCAAATGCTTTTGTATAGCTTTCTGCAGCTTTCTTTATTAGCACATGATCAGGATCTACCTTATAAGCTTTTGCAGATAGTGGTTCTTTCTTTATATCTAACTTCACACCCGCAGGGGTATGTTCTTCTATATGTTTAATGACCAAATCTTGTATATGTTCAGGCTCTTGACCTGGAACGAGTCGACAAGTAATTTTAGCTGTTGCGGTTGAAGGAATAATCGTTTTTGTTCCTTCACCTTGATAACCACTATACACGCCATTAATTTCTAATGTTGGACGTGCCATCGTATGCTCTTTTGCTGTGAATCCCTTTTCTGAAACCGTCTTTGTAACACCAGTAGTTGCTTTAAAGTCTTCACCGGGCACATCAGCGATTAATTCACGTTCTACTTCGCTTAACGGATCTACTTGATCATAAAAACCATCAACTTGAACAACTTCATCTTTATCCTTTAAAGAAGATAATACATGTGCCATAGCCATTGCTGGATTTCGAACAGCTCCTCCATAAATACCTGAATGAAGATCACTTGAAGGTCCATGTATTGTAAATTCTAAACCAGTAAACCCTTTAAGGCCATAAAGAATGGTCGGTTGATTCTCTGCTACCATTCCAGAGTCAGATATGACAGCGAAATCAGCCTGAAATTGTTCTTTCTTCTCTTCAAGTACGGCATATAAATTTTCGCTTCCGATCTCCTCTTCTCCTTCAATACAAACCTTCACATTAATCGGTAGTTTACCGTCCATTTCCATAAATGCTTCAAAAACGGCTAAGTGCATAAATACTTGTCCCTTATCATCACTTGCACCTCTAGCATATAATCTCCCATCTCGTTGTTCCGGTTTAAATGGTTCACTAGTCCACAATTCCAATGGATCTGCTGGTTGGACATCATAATGACCATATAATAAAACAGTAGGTGCGTTCTCTCCTGCTCCAAGCCATTCAGCGTACACAAGTGGATGCCCACCTGTAGATTGAACCTCTACTTTTTCAAATCCAATACGATCTAGATACTCCCTCACAAAATTTGCTGCTTTTTTTACATCCTCATTACTATTTGGATCAGTACTCACACTAGGAATCGATAAAAAATCATTTAACACTTCAAGATATTCCTCTTGATGCTCATTTAAATAGTTAATCACTTTGTTTGACATTATTTATTCCCTATCCTCTCTATTTCTTTAATTTATACGTATATGTATTTTTAAATAAAAAAGAGCAGAAAGCTACTGCCCTTATAAATACTTATTCAGCAAATACAATATGCCATTGATCTTTGTGCTCTAGCATATTAGTTGCAATTTGTTTTGCTCCATCAAGACTATGGTTGGCAGCCCATCCACATTGAACTTCATTACAGGCTGGAACCTCTGTTGCATCTAATACATCATGAAGCGTTTTATCTAACGCATCAATAATCGCATCATAGCTATCATTGTTTAAAATTTGCAAATAAAATCCTGTCTGGCAACCCATTGGTCCAATATCTAAAATATTATCTATATGATTACGTATATTCTCAGCCATTAAATGCTCTATAGAATGTAGACCAGGCATATCCATATGTGCTTTATTTGGCTGACAAAAACGAACATCATACTTATAAACCTTATCGCCATGCTGTCCAGTAGTTACACCTACCAGGCGAACATATGGCGCTTGTACTTTTGTGTGGTCTAAATTAAAGCTTTCAACATTCATTTTTTTTGCCATTATCTATTCTCCCTTATTAAAAATTTATTATCTGTACGACAATTTTAAAGAGTATTCATTCACATAATATTAAGATAACATATTTTTATAATTGCTAAAAGCAAGAAGAAAAGCGACTGTCGATAGACAGTCGCACAATAATTATTGTTGAGCTCTCGGGAAAACACGTTGAATCATTTCACCCATTTGATCAAAGAAGCCTTCAATTGGTTCACCATTTTTTACTTGATTAGCATAATCTGTTGTTAAATCCACAAAATCAGGATTTGTGGAAACATAAACATAATCTACATCATACTCTTCAAGCTTAACGATTTTGGCAATTTGCTGTTTCACTTCTTTGGTAGCTTTTGTATTCTTGTCATTATCTTTGTCTAATTTCGCTGCAACATATGCATTATTTCCCATTTTCAACACATAAGCTTGGTCTATTTGCTTTATTTCTTTTGTCATTCGCTTCGCGGCAGCTTCTGACATTTGATACGAGTTGTTTGTATTTCTAGCTGCTTTGTTATTTACATTATTAGTGGTTAAATCTCTACCTCTTTGATAGGTGCCACCATAATTGTTATTCCCGTAGTTATCAGGTTGACCATAGTTTTGTCGCATTGGAGCTTCTAATGTTCCTTCATTTCTTACTGGTTCTATATTATTTGTATCACGCTGACCAATTGCATTATCATCTCCAGTGCCACATGCTGTTAACGCAAGCAACATGGTAGTATAAGCAGCAGCTCTTTTCCATCTCATGATTAACTCCTCCTTTTTCTAGAGTCAACATTAGTATAAATAGAATAATGCCATCTTATACAACCCATATAATGAAAGAACACGAAAGCCTGCTGTTCGGCATAAGATTTAACATATGGAAAACATACCAATAAAATAAATGCTTGATACACAATAAAAACAGCCATAATAAATTTGAATCCTTAGAAAGAAGGGATTTAAAATGGATATTCCGGATTACGATAAAGCGCTATACTTCACACTATGGGGCCAATGGGATGATTTATTAATATTGATGGTTCGAACAAAGGATGATTTATTGTCAAAAAAAATTGAGGCATTTCTTCATGCTTTTCATTATAGTGGAAATGAACAAGAGATCATGACAAATCATGATTCATTGCTCCATTATATTGACCATGCCATGGGACATACACCTGTTCACATAATTAAAACTTTTTAACAGAGCAACCACCCGTATAAATGTATTTAAGTAACTTCTTAGCTAACATTCCCATACGGGTGGGCCTTGTTATATAATCGCTAACTTTGTGACAATCCCTTGGTAAGTGAATTGAAATTCAATTGATCTTTTATGCATTCTTGAAGATATACGAATTCACCATCTAAAATAATAAAAATTACCAAAATGTATTTTCGATTACGTTCTAACGTTTTTTTACTAACATCTACCTTTTCAGCCAATCGTTTCATTGGAATTCTTTTTTTCTTAAGGATAAAACTTCTCATTTCCTCATCGTGATACAGCAAAGATGCTATATTAATTGCATTCTTTCTCGCGTCTTTATGTTTAGGTGAAATTTTTACTAGTTCATTCATCGATAAGTTATAACTTTTAAGCTTTTTATTTAGTAATAAAATTTCTTGTCGACGATTCCAATTATCTTGCTGAACCTGATATGCTCTATTCGCAGCATCGATTTCTAAAGGATTTTCCGTATTTTCTTGTTCTTGTGCTTTATCCAATGACACCACAACTGTTTTCTTGCTTTCTTTTCTAATGTAATCAATCGTTTTTCTCTTTATAACTAAACGTGCAAAAGATAGGAAGGAACTACCTTTTTCTTCCGAGTAACAATTTATAGCTTCATAAAATGCAAACAATCCGATACTAAATTCATCATCTTTTTTTGGATCGATGTATCTTTTACAAACTTCCGAAACACACTTTGCTATATAAGGTTTATATGCATGCAATAGTTCATTTTGTAATGATCGATTACCTGATTGAATTTGATATACTTTACTTTCAAGAGAATCCACTTCGATAGCTAATTGGTTTCCCATTTAACCCACCACCAATTCCAGCCATTTTTTAATTTATTTTTAAAAGAAATTTGTCTTTTATACACATACATTGTCATATGTTTGTGTATTATCCATCTTACAAGACATGTTAGCGGGATTCTATCACAACAGCTTAACAAATTCTTAAAAAAACATATCATTTTTTAGGTCTTTAGACATATTTTTTGACATGTTTGAAAAAAATCACATAAAAAAAACACATATAAACGTACATGTGTTTGATTGATTTTATTTATTAATTAATTGGTAATAATAGTCTATTGGTATTGCTAAGCCAACTTTCCCATAATCCTCGTGGTCTAGTGTTGCAAATATGATCCCTATCACTTCTTCGTTTTGGATAACCGGACTTCCACTATTCCCTCTGTAGACTGGGGCTTGTAACATAAACACTTCTTGATCCCAATCATCTAACTTAACGGAACCAATAATTTCTCCTTCATTCGCAATTCCGTTGAATCTTAAAGGGTTTCCAATAAAATAAATAGATTCTTGCTCATGCCATTTACCGTTATCTGACAATGCTAAATGGGGTAAGTTTGCTTCATCAACCTTTAAAACAGCTAAATCAACGGAGGGATCTTGGGCAATTACTTCGGCTTCAAATAGTCCCTGTTCTGGAAATGCAACAGTGATTGTTTGACTACCTTCAATAACATGATGATTCGTAATAATCGTTCCATCTGATGTTACAGAGAAGCCTGTCCCCTTACTATCTTCGGTTTCAATAACAACAACTGCTTCCTTATAGGTACGAATCGTTGGATCAGAAGATAATTCGGCTGAAGTTATTAGAAAATCAATCGCAGGTATAGAAAAAGTCTTTGGCAGAATAGCAATAACATTTAATGATAATGCAATTGCAATCAACCAGAAAATCCACCTTGGAAATCGATGACGCCTCTTTCTTCCATTCGCTTTATCGTTTTCAGAACTTGATTGCTCTTCCTCTAAAAGCTCTGCAATCTCTTCATCATTCAACGCTTCATATAGGTCATCATCAATGATGTCATTATCGCTATAGTTATCTGCCACGACCACACCCCTAACATACTTGTTGCACGATCTATTCTAACATAAACAGTATATATAATTATATCGAATGTACACTAATCGATTTTTTCATTTCCCAGGAAATATTATCACTATCCACTATCTTTCCATTTTTTATTTAAAAATATAAAAAAAGTATTATTTTCCATTTTTATCCTCCTGTTTATTTTTTGCAAATGATTACAATGATTTGTTCTACACATATGTTATTTTTCTTCTCGATTAAACAAATGAATCTATATTTTCCGAATAAACACGTATAAATAAATTTTATTTTCTTTTGAATTAATTTATATGGCACTAGTTCACCTACTCTATTTATATTTCACCTTCAACCACCATCACCTTTTATCTTTCCGCCTTGTTGAATAAAGTTAAATCTAAACATATAAAACAACTCCTTTCTGTTCAAAATATTTATTATAATCCAGTGATTAAACTGGAGAATAAACTGCTATAAATCTTGTTCAAACATTTTTAAATAAAACAAAAAAACGCATACATCCGGGGACGTATACGTTCATTATCATTAAAAATATACAAGTCACGGAACCACATGCGTAACTATCACTGATACAAAAATAAATTAGTAATTGAAAAATTTGATCGCAGAAGTCACGCTACATATTAAGTTAGTTACTACTTTATTTCCCGAGTTTCTCATTGTCGTGACCTCCTTTTTTTATAGTCTTTTACATTATATCTCTATATTTTCCATGCGTCAATTAACTTTCTAAAAATTCAAAAAGAATACGTTTGTTAAGAAAAAATACTTGATAAAATGATACATTTTCGTCTAACATAATATTATGAAAGGGGATGGGGTTGTATGTTATTAGAGGAGATATTACAGTTTAACCATAAGTTCGTAGAGAATGAAGAGTATAAACCTTATGAAACAGATGTTATTCCAAATAAGCGTGCTGTTATCTTTACTTGCATGGACACACGTTTGGTTGAACTTTTACCGAAGGCATTGAATTTAAAAAATGGTGAGGTTAAAGTTGTAAAAAATGCTGGGGCGATATTAACCAATCAACATGATAGTGTGATGAAAGCAATTCTTATTGCTTTGCATGCACTTCAAGCTGAAGAAGTTTATGTTATTGCACATCATAACTGTGGTATGAATCACTTAGACACAGAAAATCTGATTGAGCGAATGAAAATACAAGGAATTACAGATGAACAATTAAATCAGTTTGATTCAAACGCAGAAGACTGGTTAAAAGGGTTTGAATCTGTTGAAGACTCAGTAAAACATTCGGTCTCAGTCATTGAGAATCACCCATTAGTTCCTGATGACATTCCTGTTCATGGATTAGTTATCGATCCACATACCGGTAAATTAGATTTAGTCATCAATGGATATAGCTAAAAAGATGGAGCATCATACTGCTCCATCTTTTTTATTTAGGTACTTTTTTTTCATATAAGAAAAATGATGTCATATGAATCATCACATTATATAAAGATATAACTCCAATTAACTCTCCACCTAAACCTAAGGAATCTGTTAACAAAAACCAAAGGGCTAAGCTTAACAAGATAATAAATCGAATGTTTCCTACCATACCATTTAACGGAGTCCAAAAACTCCAAATTGTTTTCGTTTCTTGCTCTACTTTTTGATAGCAAACGTAATGGTAAGGTCGAATTCGAAACAAATTACTTACAGTTACTAATTGATCTCTTTTTTCGATTGGTTTTTTGCAATATGGACAGATAACCATCTTCATCTCTTAACTCCTTAATTATGCTTTGCAGTAGTTTTAATAATTTTAATTACTTCTTCTTTTGCCTCAACACTTTTATAATTGTTCATATTTTCTTTTAATGTGGCAGATGCAGCGCGTAAGTCATCTAACGACTTGACCAATGATTCACCAGTTAAATTCTCTTCTTCTAGAACATGTGCATACCCTTGTTTTTTAAATGAATTCGCATTTAAAATCTGATCTCCACGACTTGCCTTTTTAGACAATGGAATTAATAGCATCGGTTTTTTTAATGCTAAAAACTCAAAAATTGCATTTGCTCCTGCACGAGATAAGACATAATCAGTCGCGTGTAACAGATCAGAGAGCCCATCACTGACATATTCAAATTGCGCATATCCTTTTTGATTGATTGATGGCTCCAAATTATTTTTTCCACAAATATGAATGATTTCAAATTGTTCAAGCAACTGGTCTAACTGATCTCTGACCGCTTGATTAATTCTTTGTGCACCTGCACTTCCACCCATAATTAGCAGGACAGGCTTCTCTCCTGGCAAATTCGCATCTGCTAAACCTTTTTGTTTGTCTCCATGAAACAATTCACTACGAACTACTGCACCAATCCATTTTCCTTTGTTATCTGAAATTGATTCTAACGTCTCTGGAAAAGTAGCTAATACTTTTTTGGCAAAAGGCATTGCAAGCTTATTTGCCAAACCAGGTGTCATATCTGATTCATGTATTACTGCTGGTATTCCTCGCATGCGAGCAGCAATTAAAACCGGTACAGAAACAAAGCCACCTTTTGAAAAGACGACTTGGGGCTTTAGTTTTCCTAAAAGGCGAAACGATTGAGCGATACCTTTCATCACCTTAAATGGATCCTTGAAATTCTCTTTAGCCATATACCGTCTCAATTTACCAGTGGAGACTGAATGATAAGTAACTTCGGAAATAGGCTCAATTAGTTCTCGTTCTATTCCGTTTTTCGATCCAATATAGTCAATTTTCCATCCTTCATTTATAAAGGTGGGGATAATAGCCAAATTAACCATCACATGACCAGCTGTTCCCCCACCTGTTAAAACAATACGTTTTTTACTCATGGTATTTAATCCTCTCTTATGCACAACGCTTATTTCTCATAAAGAAAATTTTAGCATAGTTAAGCTTGCTTTTGAACTAAATCCTATTCAGATTAGCTTGATTTTATGTTTGTTGTGCAATTTTAATTAAATCTTGTTTAGAAACCTGTTTTTCATGCATTGATGGACGGAAAGTCATTACATACGACACGTTATCTTTTATCCAAAATAATGATTTAGCAAATTGATTATCCATGTATTTTCCTTTTGTTTGCTTATCAATCTGAACTTCTTCATTATTTTCTGGAAACTGAAACTTACCTTCCGTTGCTTGAAAGGTGAGTACGTCATTATCTTTAGAATAGAAACTAACATCCATCGCCTCATTATCCGTTCCCTCCAAGTTGAATTGATCCGTAACAATTAATTCTACTTTAATTGGTAAAAAGGATGGAATTGTAGGGTGAAATGTTAATTGATTAAGTAAAGCTTTCACTTCTGACTGATCATAACGATAAAATCCCTCTGGAAGATTCCCTTGTTGCGCACAACCCACTAATGTGAACAAGATTAAGCTAGCTATTATTATTTGATATCGTTTCATCAAGGTTCCTCCTAATAAACTTATGCCGCATTTCTCATGGTGTATACTTCATAGACGATTTTATTAGAAGATTCGTTTCAAAAAAAGACTTTTCTGTCGGCTTAATAACAGAAAAGTCTTTTATATGAGTTATACGTTTAAAAAATCAATCGTAGCTGCGGCAAGTACTTTAGCACCATTTCGAAGAGCTTCTTCATCAATATCAAATTTAGGATGGTGATATGGATATGTAAATCCTTTTAATTCATTTGCCGAACCTGTAAAGAAATAAGTGCCAGGTATTTCTTTCGTGAAATATGAAAAATCTTCAGCACCCATATTAGGTTGCATCTGTTTGATATTCTCTTCAGGAATGACATCTTTTGCTGCATTAATTAATAATTGATTCATATTTTTATCATTTTTTGTTGCTGGATATCCAAATTGATAATTGATTTTACAACTTGCACCAAAAGCTTTACAAGTATGTTCAGTTATCTGTTTCACCCATTTTGCAACATCATAACGAACTTCTTCATCAAATGTTCGAACTGTTCCCTCTAATCGACCTTCGCCTGATATAACATTTGCGACTTGCCCAGCTTGAAATGCACCAATTGTTAAAACAGCTGATTTCAATGGATCTACCTTTCTACTAATCACTTGATGTAAATTACTGATTAATTGTGCACCAATTGCAACAACATCTGTTGTATCTTGCGGGAATGCTCCATGTCCACCCATTCCATTGATTATAATCTCAAAATCATCTGCTGCTCCTAAAATGTATTCATCACTATGCCAAATATGTCCTACTGGAAGATAATTTTCCATATGCGTAGCAAAAATAGCATCCACACCTTTTAACGCACCAGCTTCTATCATGGACTTAGCTCCACCCGGATCCTCCTCTTCTGCATGTTGATGAATAAATACAATATTTCCTGATATTTTATCTTTATTTTTAAAAAATGCTTTCGCTAATCCAAGTGCAATTGCTGTGTGCGCATCATGTCCACAAGCATGCATCACACCGGGATTTTTTGATTTATATGTCACATCATTTTCTTCAGTTATTGGCAATGCATCAAAATCAGCACGAATAGCAACGGTTTTTCCTGGTTTTTCCCCGCGTAATGTTGCGACTACACCATTACCACCGACACCAGTTTGAACTTCCAATCCTAATTCACGTTGATAAGCTGCTATTTTTTTCGCTGTATTTATTTCTTTAAATGATAATTCTGGGTACATATGAAACTCTCGACGCAACTGAACCATCTCATCATATAAGTCATCAATTTCATGAAATATTTCTTTTTTCATTCTCTCACTCCTTTGCCTTCCTTTAACAAATTTTCGAAAAAATAGCCTCCAGCACTAAATAGTGAAGAAAGCTACATATGATTTAGTTAAGCAATTCTATTTTTTGTTTTTTTCTCAATTTTACCTAATATTACATCTGCTATAACGGCAAGGGCCGCTGCCGGAATTGCACCAGCATATATTTTAATTTCCGATTGTAAACTTATTCCCGAGATAATCTCTTTACCGAAACCACCCGCACCAATATACGGTCCTATACATGCAACAGCTACAGCAATGACTGATGCAACACGTAAACCAGCCATTAAAAAGGGAATAGATAGCGGAAACTGTACTTTCATCAGTAATTGGATTGGTGTCATTCCAATACCTTTGCCTGCTTCCAACACACCAGGATCTACTTCTTTTAACCCTACATATGTGTTTCTGACAATTGGAAGTAATGAGTAAAAAAACAATCCAACAACCATCGTTTGAAAGCCTAATCCTAAATAAATCAGTAAAATGGCCAACATTGCTAAGCTTGGGATTAATTGCAGAATATTGGTTAATGACAAGATAATTGGAGCAACTCTTTCAAATTTTGCAGCAATAATCCCTAGAGGAATACCTACAACAAGCGATAAACCAATAGCATACAAAACCATTAGTACATGTTCGATACCCAATGCTAATAAGTTAGATGAATTATCGATCATATATTGACCTAATTCCATAATAAAATTCATGTTGTATCATTCCTTTTATTTTTATTTAATCTAATAATCCCTTTTCTGTAAGAAATTCTACTGCAACCTCTCTCGCGTCTCTTCCATTAATATCCACTTCATGAATTAACTTTGTCATTTCCTCTGTGTTAACAAGTCCAACAATTGTATCTAAAATTTCACTTACCTCTGGATAATTTTCTACAACTTCATTTCTTGCTACAAGTGAAGCGTCATAAGGAGGAAAGAAACTCTTGTCATCCTCTAGCACTTTCAAATCATTCTCGATTATTTGCGGATCGACAGTATAAGCTGTAATAACATCTAACTCTCCGCCTGCAATTCCTTCATACATTAGGGATACTTCCATTCCTCTAACATCGCCAAAAGAAAAATCATACTTTTCTTGAAATGCCGCATATCCATCATTCTTGCGTTCAACCCAAGCTGAATCCGTTCCAATTGCTAAATCTGATGCATATGGTGCTAAGTCTGAAATCGTTTCTATATTATTTTTCTCAGCAAAATCAGCCTTAATTGCAATTGCATATTCATTTCTAAAACCAATAGAATCATACCAATTCATATCATATTGGTCGCCAAAAAGTTTTTGAGCCTGTTTTATTGTCTTATCTGCGTCTGTTGAATATTCAACTTCATCATCATCAAAGTGATTGTTGTATACCTCACCAGAATATAATGTTGCAAAATCAAACTCGCCACGGTCAATAGCAGCAATAATTTGCGGGCTTGCTTGAATATCTTCTGTTAAATTAACTTCATGATCCGTCTGATCTTCAACCAATGCTTTTACCATTTGTCCCATAATCTTTGGATCTGTATATGTTTGCGCTCCATATTCTAAGACATCTCCACCATCAGCTGATTTTTCATCTCCACATGCTGCAATAAAAGTTAGTAACAGTGATAACATACTTATTAATAAAATTTTCTTCATTGTATTATGTCTCCTTTTTTATCTGTTTTTAGCTATTTTTTTCTCTACTAATCCAAAAAATAAATCTATGATTAAAGCCATTGCGATCGCCATTGCTGTACCTGTAAATATCATATACTTGTCATTAAATCCAATCCCAGCAATCACCATATCACCTAGACCACCAGCTCCAATCACCGCTGCTAAGGTTGTCCAACTAATTACGTAAACAGTGGTTACTCGAATCCCCGACATAATATACGGTATAGCAATTGGTAACTCGACTTTAAATAATCGCTGTATCGCGCTATACCCCATTCCTCTAGCCGCTTCAACAATCCCTTGATCAATAGATTCAATTCCAGCGTATGTATTACGCAATAATGGAAGTAATGCATATAAGAATAGTGCAGTAACTGCTGGTTTAAATCCTATCCCCATTATTGGAATTAGAATAGCAAACAAAGCTATTGTTGGGATGGTTTGAAAAATATTAGCAATATTAAAAATTAAACTCTTTATTGTTTCATTTTTCATTTTAGTCATATAGATCGCCAATGGTATGGTTAATAGGACGGCAAATAAAATAGATACAAAAGATAGAATAATGTGTTCATATGTATAACTTAAAATCGAGTCATACTTATCCTGCCAAAATTCCAGATAATCTGTTAATATTTCCATCTATTGTCCACCACGCTTGTTTTCAAAGTTCTCGTGTAGTGACCGCAATAATTTCTCTTGATCTACCATACCTAGAAAACGTTTATTGGATGTAACTGGTATAACTAAACGACTATCGTGTAATACTTCTTCTGTTTTAGTGGTTTCATCATAACTATAAATGGAATCATCTATAATCTCTTTTGCTGTTTTTTGTTGATTCGATAATGCATGATATAAATTCACACTACCAATATAGTTTTCCTTCTCATCAACAACAGGTAAACAATCTGTTTGATGTTGTTTCATCAACTCTATCGTATCTGACACCGGATCGGTACAAACTGCTCGTGGATATGTGGTATCAACAATTGAACGAAGAGATGGAAGTCCTTGCGCTTGTTCTAATCGTTCTGAACCGATAAATTCTTTCACAAAATCATTGACTGGATTTAATAAAATATCATTAGGAGAACCTTGTTGAACCACTTCTCCATCCTTCATTAAAATAATTTGATCTGCTATTTTTATCGCTTCGTCCATATCATGTGTTACAAAAATGATTGTTTTGTTTATACTTTTTTGTAGATGAACTAATTCATCTTGCAATTGTTCTCTACTAATTGGATCTAAGGCACTGAAAGGTTCATCCATTAAAATTGTAGAAGGCTCTGCAGCCAATGCACGAATAACCCCTATACGTTGTTGTTGTCCACCACTTAGTTCAGATGGATAACGTTTTTTATATGTTTTCGGATCTAAATCTACCATATTAAGTAATTCGTCTACTTTTTGATTGATTTTTTGCTTATCCCATTTCAGTAACTTAGGAACAGCAGCCACATTGTCATAAATAGTCATATGTGGAAACAATCCGATACTTTGAATAACATATCCCATTTGTCGACGTAACTCAATTGGGTTCATATCTTTAATATTTTTCTCATCAATTAAAATTTCTCCGTCTGTATGTTCAGTCAATCGATTCAATAACTTCATTGTTGTTGTTTTACCACAACCACTTGGTCCAATTAAAACATTAATTTTTCCCTCTTCAAAAGTAAGTGAAATATCTTTCAATGCTTGAAAACCATCATCATAAATTTTATTTATATTCTTTAATTGAATCAATGCTTTCCCCCCCTAACATAGATTTTCTTTGCTTCACTTATTACATTGTACTGAAGTTAAAACAATTTGAAAAACCTTGTATAAACTTTAAATTGCACAAACTTTATACAAAATAAGTTGTATAAATTGTATAAAGTGTACATACTTAAAATTCCTAATGATTCCTTTAAAATGCTTTCACATATATCCTTTCTACATTTTTCCTATTTGTGATAAGCTATAATAAATAGAAATAATAAAGATGGTGAAGAAATGAATAGTTCGGATAAGCTAGATTTAGTTAAAAATAGAATTATTGAACAAATAGCTGAAAATATGAAATCTTATGGTTTCCCTGGGACAATAGGTAGAGTAATAGCTATCATTTACTATGAAGGCAGAGCTTTAGATTTAGATGAATTAGCAGAAAAAACAGGAATGAGTAAAACGAGAATGAGTCAAGTTATGCGTGAAATGTCTCACTTAAATATCGCAGAGAAGGTTTTTGTTAAGGGGTCACGTAAAGATTATTACACTGTTGAGAGTGACTATTATCAAACCTTTATTTCATTGTTCACTTCAAACTGGAAGGAAGTAGTGGCGCGTAATAAAAAGATAGAACAGAGAATCATACAAGATTTAAATTCTATTTTGGAAGATGAGAATGCCAGTGAAAATTTAATAGAAGAAGCGAAACAGTATAAGATTGATTCTGAACAATCAATCGAATATTATGATTGGGTTGATCGTTTAGTAGAATTCTTTGAATCACAGGAAATTTTTAAATATGTTCCTAAAAAATCACCTAATAAGTAAAGGTTGCACACTCATAAAAACACATTCCCTATTGGAAATGTGTTTTTTAATTTATTCTTTCAGCTAAAGATATTTGGCGTTTAATCAATTTTTTTATATTTGAATTAAAACCTATTCCATTAATGAAGATCCATTCTTTTGTTGAAATAGCGGAAATCCTCTCTTTGATTAGGGTAGGAAACATTGTGAACGTAAGAAAATGCGGAACAACAATAATAGGATCATCATTTTTCTTTTGTAATTTACTTATCTTTTCTTCAATCGTAGGCTTAGAAGATGTCACATAAGCTTGATAAACTGGCATATTGTTTAATTTGTTCTGAAGTGCCTTACTAAAATCTTGAAAAACATCTGATGCTTGTTTATTTCTGCTTCCATGTGAAATGATGCATACTGCTTGGGGTTGATTTGCAGAATGAAGTTCTTGTGCTTCTTTTACACGCTGATATGTATCTTCTACAATTTCTTCTGCTGCATTAAATGCAGGCGCATAATAGAAAGACGACCTTGGATATTGTTTGTTTTTTTGTTTCAAAATAGTTGGTATATCACTCGTAACATGAACACCTGGTAATAAAAATATAGGAACAACGATAATCTCATTAACTCCGTAATCGATGCATTGATCTATGATTTGTGCTAATGAGGGATTGGCTTCAAGAAAAGCTATTCTATGTGTTTGGTTATCATCCATTTCAATAATAGATTGTATTGCTTTGGTAAATTTGTCATTCGTTTGTTTCTCCTTACTTCCATGGGCAACATATATTACTGCTTGCATTTTCTTGGCCTCCAGTTCATTATTTCAATCTTAACTAAATTACCACTATTTCATTGTTTTTAAACAATTACATACGATATTGTTCAATAGCAAAGAATTGTTTCATCGCATAATAAACATCTGATTCGTTCTTAACTGTGTAAGATCGAAGGTTTAATTCTCTTCTTTCTTTAAATATTTTCATTAACGAAGAGTGGCGATTTTTTGTATTTACTTCTACATACCCAAATAAACTACAATACTCTAATAGCTCCTTTATTAACTTTTCACATCTACAATTATCGGAGGCTAAATTAGCTCCATCTGAAACATGAAAAATATAAATATTGTAATTGTCAGGATGATAGTTTTTATTAATTAACTCCAGTGCCTTTTTATAAGCTGAAGAACAAATAGTGCCCCCTCCCTTTCCTTTTGTAAAAAAAGAGATTTCATCAACAACAGATGCTTCAATGTGATGCGCAATAAATTCTAATTCAACTGATTCATAGTTCGTATTTAAAAATCGGTTTACCCAAAAGAAAAAACTACGTGCGATATTACTCTTGAAATCATCCATACTTCCACTCGTATCCATTATAGCAAGGACAACTGCTTTTGTTGTTGGATGATTAGCGACATTCCATGTTTTATATCTTACATCATCAACATAGATCGGAAAAAAAGATGGATTACCATACCGCGCATTTCGTCTATACGCCTCGAGCATCGTACGCTTCTTATCCATATTCCCTTCTAATCCCTTCTTATGCACCGCATGGAACGTCATATCTTCTGTACTCACTTTGTCTTCTTTTTTTTGTTTTAAATTCGGTAAGGCCAATTCTTCAAAAAATAGTTCTTCCAATTCAGCTATTGAAATTTTTACTTCATAGTAATTTTGTTGAAACAGGTTTTCTGTAGCATGCCCCTGCTTATCTTGTTGCTGCATCGTCTTATCTTTAGCAATAATATCTCCTTTTTTGCTATCTCCCTGACCTTGACCTATATTGTTATTTCGTTTTCTATCATACCTAATTTTGTACTCGTTCAACGACCAAACAGGTATCAACAGGCTTTCTTTTTCTTTCTTAACAATAATATCTGCTTTACTAACTAGCTCAGGAAGTTTCTGTTTCAATGCTTTTTTTATTTTTTCATGATATCGTTGTTGATTTTCATATCCTTTTCGATGAATAGACCAATCTTCTTCTGAAATAATAAAGTGACTAGAATCCATCGTTGAGCCCCTTTCGCACACAATAATTTTCGATCACACTTAGATAAGCTCGTTTATTCATTGAGCAAACTACCGACATAATGTAGTAGTTCATTCGCTGAATCTTTACTATATCCATACTTATTTTTTAAAATAGCAACAACTTCAGCTAATTGCTTTGATTGTTGCCCTTCTCTTGTATACATTACTGAGGTAACTTTAATAACATCTTTTAGATCTGCGAATAGTTTTTTTTGAATCGCTTCATTCAAACGTTCGTGTGATTGATAATTAAAGGATTTTCCTTTTCGCGCATATGTCGAGATTCGAATAAGTATTTCTTCACGAAAAGCTTTTTTTGCATTCTCTGAAACACCAATTTGTTCTTCGATAGACCGCATGAGTCGTTCATTTGGCTGAAGATCCTTTCCCGTTAAAGGATCTTGCACTTTTTTTTGATTACAAAAAGCTTCAATATTATCTAAATAATTGTTGATTATTGTTTCAGCAGCATCTTCATATGAAGAAATAAATGCCTTTTGTACTTCTCTTTTAGCTATTTTGTCATATTCTTTTCTTGCCATTGAAATACATTCCAAGTAAAACTCTTTTTGTTTTTTTGTTAATGATAAATGTGTCTCTATACCTTCTTTTAAGCAACGCAAAACATCCAGTGCATTTACCGTTTTTATTTCTTTTTTTATCATAATAGAAGAAATACGGTTAAATACAAATCTAGGATCAATACCATCCATTCCTTCATTAAGAAATTCCTTTTTTAATAATGATAGATCTGCTTCATTAAATCCGTCTACAACTTTACCATCATATAAATACATTTTATTAACTAGTGTGATTGTTGACTTTTTCGACTCTTTTAGTCTAGTTAAAATAGTAAACATTGCAGCTGTATATAATGTGTGTGGTGTAATGTGGACATCTTTCATATCACTAGTTTCAATCATTTTTTGATAAATACGTTCTTCTGCACGAAGCTTCAGATTATATGGAACTGGTATAACGATCATTCTTGAATGTAATGCTTCATTCTTCTTATTAGAAACAAAAGATCGATATTCAGCTTCATTAGTATGTGCGATAATTAATTCATCTGCAGAGATTAACGCAAAGCGCCCTGCTTTAAAATTCCCTTCTTGTGTTAAAGATAATAAATGCCAGAGGAACTTTTCATCGCTTTTTAGTATTTCTTGAAACTCCAATAAGCCTCGATTAGCTATATTTAACTCACCATCAAAACGATAAGCTCGTGGATCAGATTCAGAACCAAATGTTGCGATAGTGGAAAAATCAATCGAGCCAGTTAAATCTGCGATATCTTGTGATTTTGGATCAGATGGCGCAAATGTACCTATCCCCATTCGATTATTTTCAGAAAAAAAGATACGTTCCACTTGCACATTTTCAATTTGACCATTATATTCCTTTTCCAGTCGCATCTTGTTTAATGGTGAAAGCTGCCCTTCTATTCGAATACCAAAAGAACTTTCAAAGGTTGCTCGAAGTTCTTCTGGAATAAGATGTAGTGGATCTTCATGCATGGGGCAGCCTTTAATTGCATAGACCGCTCCATCATCTGTATAAGTATAGGATTCTAACCCTTTTTTCAATAAAGTGACTATAGTAGATTTACCTCCACTTACCGGTCCGACTAACAATAAGATTCTTTTTTTTACGTCTAATCGTTTAGCTGCAGGATGTAAAAACTCATCTATGATACGTTCAATTGTCTCTTCTATGCCAAACAACTCATTCTCAAAGAAACGATATACCTTTCTTCCATTTACATCATTTATGCCAGATTGTTCAATCATCTGATATATTCGCGCATGTGCTGATTGCGCTAAATGTGGGCGTTGCTTCAATAACTCTAAATACTCAGCGAATGTGCCTTCCCATTTTAGCTTGTGCTGTTTTTCTTTATGTGCCTTTACTTTCGCTAATAGATCCATCAAGCTTCCCCCTTAAGAAAACATATAACTAGCTACAACTAATTTATGTTTTTTGTCGGGTGAAAATGATTGTTGTTAATGGAACACATTAATGTCCTTTTTAAATATAAAAAAAGCGAGCTCACTTGAAACGAGCTCACTTTTTAATGCATATTAGGAAATCCTTGTTGTCTTAACACATCATAAACGACAATTGCAGCGGTATTGGAAAGGTTCAAGGAACGAACTTTATCATTGGCGGCCATTTGTATTCGTAGACATTGATCTTCCTTACCTTCCAGTAAAGGCTTAGGAATTCCATTTGTTTCACGTCCGAAAACAAAAAATAGTTCTTCGTTCGCATCACTAAAATCAAAATCACTATAATACTTTTCCCCGAAATTTTCTATATAGTAAAACTTACCTTCTGGGTTACCTTGATATAGTTCATCAAGTGAATCATGATATAAAACAGTAACATCATGCCAATAATCTAGCCCAGCGCGTCGAAGCATCTTATCATCGGTTGAAAATCCTAATGGACGGATAAGGTGTAACGTTGCATTGGTAGCTAAACAAGTTCTTGCAATATTCCCTGTATTGGCAGGTATTTCGGGTTGGTATAATACGACATGTAATCCCACTCTGTTCACCTCTAAGACAATAATAACCTTACTATTATAGCATATTTTTAAATTTGTTGCTGGACTACATGAATGATTACTCGCCAATTCGAAAAAACTTATACTGACATTCAGGTGTCCATGCATAAGAATCCTCATAACTCCAATATCGGTGACGACTGTTATTCGTATGTGCATTTACTAACGGCATGCCGTTCTGATCTTTCATTACAACGATCGTATTATGATCCCATTTTCCATCCCCTTCAAAATCATAACAAATAACATCACCAGGTAATAATTCTGTTGGGCTTTCTAACTCTTTTCCTTTGAGCCCTTGGGTTGAACCACTTAAATACCAACGTAAAGAGTGTGCTACCGCCCAACTATAAGACCATGTATCATTTTGGTACCACCAACCCTTTGATCGATTGGGATATCCTCGCATGGGAGCACCGCCTGCACGTAATGCTTGAGAGATAAAATTCGTACAATCTACATCAAAATGCTTGTAGGATGGATTATAATCATTCCACCATCTCTCTGCATAATTGACAGCTGCCGTACGATCATAAATAAAACGATCATTTGTTGATGTGTCTATCCAATCATTTCTTTTATCTTCTAGAACTGGATCACCTTGACCTCCATTTATTTCTAAAGATTTATCTTCTATAAACTTCCCTTTATAAAATAATGCTTCATGCTCACACACTTGTTCTTCATGATAAAAAAAAGAACCTTGCTTCACTAAAAAAGTCACACGTAACAAGTAACCTACCTTTAGTTCATGCCGTTCCAATTGTAAACGTCGAATCAATGTACCTAGACCTGTAATGCGTGGTACATCATTTCCTCTCTTTTTATGAAATTGTCTTTTTTGTGTAATCCAATTATTTGGGTCACTTTTTTTTACTTCACATTGATTTTGCCAATACCTTGATAACTCTTTCTCCAATGACATAGCGATTCACTCCTCTATTCATACTTATGCATGAACAGAGGTGTAAATGTACTAACTTTTTTCTAATTGCTTCGCCTCATACGCCAGTCCTTTTTCCATTTCATTTAACACTTCTACGTCTTTTTCTTCTACTTGGGCATATCGTATCGCTTGATACCCGTCTTTGGTTCCAATTTTACCAATTGCCCATGCTGCCGTACCCCGAATAACCGGGCGCGGATCTTCTTTCATTAATCGAATAAGCTCAGGAATAGCTGCTTCATCTCTATAATGTGCTAATGCGATGATCGCATTTCGTTGAATTGGCTTCTTCCCTCTCCATGAACCAGCCATTGATCCAAACCGTTCTTTAAATTCACGGTTTGAAATGGATAATAACGGAATTAATTCTGGCTTTACTAAATCAGGTTCCGGCTCTAATTCTGGATGTAGATGTGTATCAACCTGCTTATTTTTAGGACAAACAACTTGGCACGTATCAAATCCATACAATTGATTCCCCATGATTTCTCGATATTTATCAGGAAGAAAACCTTTTGTTTGTGTAACAAAAGCGATACAATTTTGTGCGTTTAGCCGTCCTGGTTCAACTAAAGCTCCAGTAGGACAAGCATCCAAGCACTTGGTGCAATCACCACATCCATCATCTACCGGTTCATCTGGCGGAAAAGGAATATTAGTGATCATTTCACCTAAATAAACATATGAACCAAATTCAGGTGTAATAATCATTGTATTTTTTCCACTAAACCCTATGCCTGCACGTTCAGCAACAGCTCGGTCAGATAGCTCCCCGGTGTCCACCATTGATCGATATTGGAATCCTGGAAATTTACTAGCAATGAACGTACTAAGTTTATCAAGCTTATCATTTAAAACGTGGTGATAGTCCATTCCCCATGACGCACGACAAAAATTCCCTCTTCTCGCTCCTTTTTTACTTTTAGGAGGATTCTTCATTCGTGAAGGGTAAGCAACTGCGATGGCAATGATTGATTCTGCATCAGTTAAATGCAGTGCTGGTTCCGTACGTTCTTCAATCGTTCCTTTTTCAAATCCAGACTGAAAGCCATCATCTTGTTGTAGTTTTAATCGTGATTTCATCGCTGAAAATTCATTTGCTGCTGCAAAACCAATTTTATCAATTCCAATTGATTTACTATAAGCAATGATTTCATCTTTTAAATTTTGATAAGTCATAAAAATCACCTTATTTCGTCTGTTGTTTAACATGAGCCGTTCGAATACGATTTAATGCAGCTGCAATCTCAAATCGACGCGGTCGTGCTAGATCACCTGGATGCTGATTAGGGAAAGCAGAAAATGCCGCTAAACCTTTATTATTTATCGTTTCTTCTATCTCATCTAATAATTGTTGTACTGTTTTTTCTTTTGTTAATCGATTCTGTTTATCAAGAAATTGAATGATTTCTGCAATCATATTCGTTTGTGACGTATCAACTAATTGTTCTACATTCGCTAAATCAATGTCTGTTTTGCCCATGATCACCGTGCGTAAGCCTTTTGCTTGAACTTTTACTTTATTCCCTTTTTTCGTTTGCAAGGTATTTGGAGAAAATATTCGTTGCGACACGGGACCAAAAGCATCTGACTTCGCTTCTAGTCTTTTGGCTGGGTATGATGTTGCGATTTTCTTTGCTTCACCAGTTACATTGTAAACATGATAATGATCTAACATAATAACATGATCTGCAACATCAAAATAGTCACCCGATCCTCCCATAACAAGTAAAGTCGAGATCGATAATTCATTCTTCATTTGCTCTATTCTATCAATAAATGGAGTGATCGGCTCTTTGTCTTCATGCACTAGTGCCTGCATCCGTTGATCACGTATCATGAAATTTGTTGCACTAGTATCTTCATCAATTAATAATGTACTAGCTCCTGCTTCCATGGCTTCTATTACATTCGCGGCTTGAGAAGTACTACCACTCGCATTGTCTGTAGAAAATTGCTTCGTATTCTGTTTTTGTGGTAGGTCTTTAATAAATGGAGAAATGTTTACCCCTGTTACTTTTCTACCGTCTTCTGCTCGAACCTTTACCGCATCCAGATCTGTCAGCACAAATTCTCTACCGTCACCTTTAATGTGATGATATACGCCTCTTTCTACAGCAGATAAGAGTGTACTTTTCCCATGATAACCACCACCAACAATTAATGTTATCCCTGTTGGTATAGCCATACCCGTAATTGGAGTATTACGATGCGGGATTTCAATCGACACTTTATTCTCTTGTGGACTTTGAAATGGTACAGCATTTTGCAATGGTTGATTACTAATTCCGCTGGCTCTTGGTAAGATGGAATCATCAGCGATAAACGCAACCCAATTATTTTTCTTCATTTCTTTACGAATTACTTGATGTTGATCAGAGAGGTTTACTACTTCGTCTATCGCTTGATCTGAAATAGTAAAGATTGATGCTGACAAAATTGCTGGGATAGCATCAAAGAATAATTTCTGAGCATCTTTACCGTTTATTTTCCTACCAAAAGCAGGAAGTCCAATAGATAGACATATCGTGACATGTGCATCATCAATTTGCACCGCAGTACGATCAATAATTTCTTGTCCAGGTGCATCAATGTGAATTAAACCGCTTTTTCCCGTACCTTTTATAAAAGTGTTATTTTTATGAATTGCGTTTGCAACATATCTTGCAATAAGATCTTCTACATAAATTTTCCTCTGTTGATTCTCTTTCCATTCTGGTTGAATCTCGCGGTATGCATTCGGTATAATAATTCTTATTTTTGACGGAGCTGCAAAAGGATCACCTTGTACATAATCCACGTGTAATTCATAGCGATGAAAAGAATATCGACCCTGAATCGATTTATACGCTTTATAACCTTTACCATCAATAGATTGTAGTTTATTTTGTAATTGTTTCATCGTTTAAACACCTCTAACTAATAGCATACTATTTATATTCTTCCTCTTTCAAGCTATAGAAATGATGACTTCAAAAGTGCTCTTGTTTGCGAGGAAAAAGAGAGTAGATGAGGTCTTGGAGAGGAGCGTAACTTATGAATAATTTTATTTCGAACACTTTTTGGTTGTTTTTCATGTCTTATGTTCGAATTAACTTGTTTTTCGTTCATTACCGCCTTATTTTTCATGCCTTATGTTCGAATTAACTTGTTTTTCGTTCATTACTGCCTTATTTTTCATGCCTTATGTTCGAATTAAGCTGTTTTTCAATTCAAAGTCTAATAAATTCAGTTTAATGTACAATTCTATATTTCTTTTTTATTAAAATGATAAATATTAGTCTGCTAACGCAAAAATAACATATAAAAAAACGCAATACTTCGTTGTTATCAACAAAATACTGCGTTGGTCACATATGTATGGAGCGGGTGAAGGGAATCGAACCCTCGACATCAGCTTGGAAGGCTGAGGTTTTACCACTAAACTACACCCGCATTTAATTGTAAGTACTTCGTTATTCCGTTTACGCAGAACATGTCCCTGCATCTGCTAGCTTATTCGAGATGTTCATGCTTCGGGACAACTCGAGGCATTCTCGACGATGATTCGCTCGTGGCTGAGGTTTTACCACTAAACTACACCCGCAAAACAAATCAATTTCTAATTCGATGTTAAATATTATAACAATTTAAATGACATATCGCAACAGCATTCACCAATTTTTTTATTAAATAGAATTGAAAAAGGTTTACTAGTTATACATATGGGTACATTATATAAAAAAAGGTAGGTGATTTTCATGATTTGGACAATTATAGGTATTTTATTACTAGCTTGGTTAATTGGATTTATATTTGAAATTGCGGGTGGACTTGTACACATACTTCTAATCATTGCGCTTGTTGTATTCATTGCAAAAATGCTTAGGCGATAGCAAGCAACATTGATTAAAGTGTTGTCGGATTTCATATGTATTCGGTTAAAAATAAAATTAACTCTTCATCATAGATTTTAAATCGAATGATTAATAAAACAGCGTAAGTTAGACTAAGAGCTAACTTACGCTGTTTTTCGTTATAACCTATTTTTTTGACACTTTATTAAATATAACCTTTACTACTTCCATCATGATCACAGCTGCTACAGCTAAACCAGTAGCAATCAACCAGTCATTCCAACCAAATGAAGCCGGGATTGCAAAAATGTCACGTGTAAAAGGTAAAATAGTGATACTGTAAAGAGCAAAACATACACCTACGGCACCTAGTACATATTTATTCGTTAACAACCCGACACCAAAGATCGTTTGTGTGTTTGAACGTGCTGCAAAAGTTTGTAATGTACGAGATAAAATTAACGTGGTAAATGCCATCGCTACACCCATTTCGGCTGAGTGCTGCAAGCCAATTATGTGTGAAATAATTACCGCAATACCAATTAGAGTACCGCGTGTTATTACTGCACGCATTGTGCCACCTGAGAAAATACCTTCATTTACATTACGTGGTTTACGTTTCATCACATCAGGCTCTGCTTTTTCCATACCTAAAGCAATGGCAGGTAATGAATCATTCACTAAGTTAATAAACAACAATTGTAGCGCAGTAAATGGATTGGAGAATCCAAAAATAACAGCAAACAGAATTGCGATGATCGCACCTAAGTTACCCGCAAATAAATATCCGATTGCTTTTTTAATATTATCAAAAACAGTTCTTCCAACACCCACAGCATTAACAATTGAAACGAAATTATCGTCTGTTAAGATCATTGCGGATGAATCTTTTGCTACGTCTGTCCCGCTTCCCATAGAAATACCGATATCCGCTTGTTTTAATGCCGGTGCATCATTGACACCATCACCAGTCATCGCTGAGATTTGATCTTTACGTTGCCAAGCACGAACAATACGTATTTTATTTTCAGGAGATACACGAGCATAAACAGAGATTTTTTCTAACTTCTCATCTAATTCCTCATCAGACAAAGCGTCTAATTCTTTTCCTGTTAACGCAATATCATCTTCGTCCATCAAACCAATTTGACGGCCAATTGCTTGCGCTGTCGTTTTGTGGTCTCCAGTAATCATAACTGTTTTTATTCCGGCTGCTTTCGTCTGTTCGATTGATCCAAATACTGCATCACGAGGAGGGTCCATCATGGCAGTTAATCCGACTAATACAAGATCATTTTCATCCTCATGCTCTAATACATCTTTGTCGCTCGAAAATTTCTTATACCCATAAGCTAATACACGTAATGCTTGGTTAGAGTAGTCTTCATTTGCTCGATTTAGTTTATCTAGCCAATCTTGTGTTAAAGCTTTTTCTTCACCTTGTACTAAAATATAGCTAGCCCGATCGAACATAACATCTGGGCCACCTTTAGTTAACATCATTTTTTCGCCACCGATTGTATGTAGCGTTGACATTATCTTACGATCAGAATCGAATGGTAGCTCAGCTTCGCGTTGGTGCATATCTCGTAATGCTTGGTAGTCTTGATTGTTATCATTTGAAAAATTAATTAAAGCAACCTCTGTCGGATCGCCAACTTCTTGATTGTCATTATTAATATATGAATCATTACATAACACCGCGATATCAACTAACAATCGCTCTGATTCATCCCAATTCTCTGGACTTTCAGGTAAATGCTCTTTTTCACCTTCTGGAATAAAATAATCCGTTACAGTCATCTTATTCTGAGTTAATGTACCAGTTTTATCTGTACAAATTACACTTGTAGATCCTAACGTTTCTACGGCTGGAAGCTTACGAATAATCGCATGTTGCTTTGCCATTTTATTCGTACCAACTGATAATACAATTGTCACAATAGATTGTAATGCTTCAGGAATAGCTGCGACTGCCACGGCTACCGCAAACATTAACGCATTGACAAGCTCCGTTACTAGATCGGTCGTACCATCGCCAAGCCATATTCTAGCAGCCTGCACCACAAAAATGACAACCGATAAGATCAAAATACCAATACCTAGTTTTTTACTAAATGTATCTAATTTACGCTGTAATGGTGTTTGCTTCTGCTCTGCAGTAGAAAGCATATTGGCAATCTTACCAATTTCAGTTTTCTCTCCAGTTCCAGTCACAACAAAGGTTCCACGGCCATAAACAACTAACGAACTACTAAACACCATATTCGTTCGATCGCCTAAGCCTACTTCTTCGTTAATAGTATCAACTTGTTTTTCAACAGCTTCTGATTCCCCTGTCAGTTGACCTTCATTAACTTTTAATGAACCACTTTCCAGAATTCGTCCATCTGCAGGAATAAAGTCGCCAGCCTCTAAATAAACAATATCCCCCTGCACAAGTTCACGTGCAGGAATCGTTTGCTTCGTTCCATTCCTCATGACTTTTGCTTCTGGTGCCGACATATCCTTTAGTGCATCTAATGAACTCTCAGCTTTCTTCGTCTGCACGACACTGATAATTGCATTCATGATTAACACAATAACGATAACTATTGTTTCTACATATTCACCTAGTAATAACTGCACCCCAGCAGCAACCAGTAATACAATAACCATCGCATCTTTAAACGTTTCTAAAAACAACTTCCAAGTAGGAACTTTTTCTTTATCCTCAATTTCGTTGTAACCATCACGATCTAACCTATTCTTTGCTTCATCAGATGAAAGCCCTTGTTCTGATGCATTCACCTGCTTTAGTACTTCCTCTTTGCCCGATTGATAAAATTCCATTCGTTTCACCATCTCCTCATAAGACACTCTTTTTAAAAGAGAAAATATTTCAATCTTTAATTGATAAAATAATACAATTTTTGCATGTTAACTAAAAGGAACATAATTACTATTTCATTACCTACTTTTTCATAGTTTAAACCAAAGTAGCCAAAATAAAACGTAAAAAAGACCTTTACCGCTTGCATAAGTACAAGCGATAAAGGTCTTGCTAACAACGTTAGTTGCCAATTATGCCGGAGATAATTCTCGTAATGACGACATAATTGTTGCAGCTACTCCCCTTTTAGTTAATTCTTATTATAGAAATAAGTCCTCATAATGTCAAGCGGTTTTATATGTAACCCGATTTGTCCGATCCTTTTATAGACTTACCCTAACATTTATATCAAATTCATTAAATGCATCTAAGATAACATTTCGATCTAACGTATATGCCAAATCAGTAAACTCCATAGATGCAATCACAGGAATCGAACAATTTATCGTTACTAATTCCTTACTTGTAAAAATAGATTCTCTTCCTTCATGTAGCTTTTTTTTGTATCGATTAAATTTAGGATCTAAGTGATCTATTTGTTCTAAAAGTTGCTCTACTGTTTTGTACTGCTGAATCAATGGTAAAGCCGATTTTGCTCCTACGCCTGGACAACCAGGAATGTTATCACTAGAATCCCCTAGCAATGCTTTTACATCAATCCATTGATTAGAATCAATTCCATATTCTGCTTTAAAAGCTTCTATTGTATAAATTGTTTCTTGTCTTTTTTGTGCAATAATTTGTGATGTGTGTTCATTAAGCAATTGTAGTAAATCCTTGTCATTGCTATAAATAAAACAAGGTAAAGACTGCTCTTTTGACCATTTATCTGATAAAGAGCCAATCACATCATCTGCTTCGTGCGGTGGAACAACTAGTTGTGCTATACCGATTCTATCAAGTATTTTTGTAAGTGTTTCATATTGTTCGATCAGCGGATAAGGTAATTCATTACGTGTTTCCTTATAAAAATCATATTTGATTCGTCTTTCCGTTTCTTCACGTTTCACATCCCAAGCTACTGCAACATGACTAATGCCATGTTCATTAATTAAGTGGATGATCTTCTGTAAAAAAATACGCAAAGCATTAATATATAACCCCTGGCTATTCTTTGGTAACTGATCTTCTGTTTTATTATACGCCGTTGCGAAATAGCCTCGACTTAGTAAATTAAATCCATCAATTAAAAGTAATCTATCTTGTGACATTCGTTATACCCCCTCATTCACTAACTTACATTGTAACATGTTCGCTTCATTTCTTTACATGATTTTTGATGTGTATTAAAGATGTTCTTTATAAAATCTCTCAAACTTGATAGATGAATGACTACTTTCAATATCGCTAACTTTATTTTTTGGTTCTATCTCGCCATATTTGACCACATTTACTTTTCCCTATTATGATATTTGGTTCTATTTATGCTTTTATAACCACTTTTGTTATTATCGCTCATCATTTTTGGTTCTATTTATCCCTTTTTGATCACTTTTCCTGTTATTTCGTTTATTTTTGGTCAAACCGCACCTCTCCCCAAAAAATTCATACGTTAAATAGCAAAAAAACATCACTCAACGATCGTTAAGTGATGCTTCCCCTCATTAAATACCTATTAATTTTTCTGAACAAATAAGTAACAAGACATTGGTGCTAATTTAACTCGATGATTGGTTGGTTTCTCTTCGAATAATTCATACCAGCTTACCGTGTCTTCAAATGGTAGTTTTACTTCTTTTTCTTCGGTAAGATGGCGATTTATGATAAAAAGAAAATGACTGTTCTCCGCCTCAACTCCAAAGACGTCTACAGCAGTTTGGATATATCTTTCAAACATAACAACATCCTGATCGAATGAAGTAACCTGCCAATCTCCTGTCCGTAATGCCTGATATTTGTTTCTGATCGCGGCTATCTTTCGGAACCATGCTAAACGATCGTTATTTTCTTTTCCCCAAGGATATGGTTTACGATTTTCTGGATCTTTTCCTCCTGTGACACCAGCTTCATCTCCATAATAAATCGACGGAACACCAGGTAAGATAAAAAGAAATAAACTGATTGCTTGAATTTGTTTAGCAATCATATCCAATCGCTCTTGATCTTTGAACTCAGTAGGGCAATTGTTATCTAACAGGGTAGCGATTCTTTCCACATCGTGACTAGATAGCAAATTCATTGTTGCATAAAAGTATTGCTTCGGATAATGTTCTGCAATAGTTATATATTGATTAACAAATCGATCGGCATCACTTTTTCCAGTAATAAAATCAACCATCATCGATCGAAGTGGATAATGCATGACAGAATCCAATGCATCACCTAACAAATAATCTCTCCGTTTTCCGTAAGCGATTTTATTTGAGGCGTCTTCCCATACTTCACCTAGCAAAACAGCATTCGGGTTAATCGACCTTAATTGCTGCTTCATTTTTCGAATGAAATTGTCTGTCAGTTCGTCAACTACGTCCAACCGCCAATGATGAATTCCTTTCGACTGCCAAAACTGAATTACACTATCTGGCGCTTCAACTAAAAATTGTTGCACAGCTCTATCATCTATTTGAAGTGTGGGAAGTGTATCAATCCCCCACCAACTTTCATAATGGTTCGGGTAATCATAGAATGTATACCAATTCGTATATGGTGAATCAGTTGATTGATAAGCCCCAACAGAATCATATTCACCCTTCTGATTAAAATAAATACTGTTGCTTCCAGTATGATTAAAGACACCATCAAGCATTATTTCAATACCACGTTCACCCGCCAGCTTAATTAATTGTTGTAAATCCTCTACCGTACCAAGCAACGGATCTATCTTATGATAATCTCCCGTGTCATATCGGTGGTTGCTTTCTGCTTCAAATATTGGATTTAAATAAATAACAGAAGCACCTAATGATTGAATATAATCAAGCTTTTCAATAATCCCCTTTAAGTTCCCACCAAAAAAATCCCATTTAATCACATTTCCATCATGATCACGAATGTAGATTGGTTCATCATCCCAATGTGCATGGATCAGCGCATGTTTTGGCGCCCTTTCCATATCTATCTCAGGCTGTCGATAAAATCTGTCGGGAAAAATTTGATAAATAATCGCGTGTTTCCACCATTTTGGTACTTGTATTTCTTTTTTATAAACCGTAATTTGCCATGCGGGAGGAACACCACAACTCGTAGTCCCTTCCCCGCTTTGGCTCTCCTTTTTTCGTCCGTAAAAGAAGCAGCGATCACCATATCTAATCTCAAAATAATACCAGACTAACTGTGGTTTGCCTGGCATCGTAATATGACTAGTCAATAAATAATTTGTTGGATCGACTTGCTTTTTTTCCATAAGAATGATTTTTTCCCGCTCTTCTTTTTCTAGGTTCATACGTACATAAACATCAAAATTGCTCTCTGTTGTGTCGATTGCTACTTGTAGTGTTACTGCTGAAGTGACAGGAAGTGCTCCAAATGGATGACGATAAATCGATTGAAAACTATTGTGCTTTATTGTCCAATTTGTCATATGCTCTCCCCCTCACTTAAAATCGTTCATTATCAAATCGCTATTCCCTTAAATCCCAAATATCAGATGCGTAAGAGGCAATCGTATCATCACTCGAGAACTGTCCAGAATAGGCAATGTTTATTAAACTTTTTTGAGTCCATTTATTTCTCTCTTGGTATTCATTACTTATTCTTGCTTGCTGTTTGGCATAATCAGCAAAATCTTTTAATACAAAATATTCATCATTATAAGTGACTAAGGCATGGTAAACATCGTGGAACAGCCCCTCATTTTCCAGAAAATCTTCAGCCTTCACTAATTGATCAACAGCATAGCGTATTCGATCATCTGTATGATAGATGTCCCTAGCTACATACTCGTTTGATTGCTGAAAATGTAATACCTCTTTTGCAGATAGGCCAAACGGATAAATATTTCCCTTGCCTACCTTATCGAATATCTCAATATTTGCACCATCCATTGTTCCAAGTGTAAGTGCTCCATTCATCATCATTTTCATATTCCCTGTACCTGAAGCTTCTTTTGTTGCAGTGGACAATTGTTCACTTACATCGGCAGCAGGAATGATTTTTTCTGCTAGTTGATTAGAGAAATTTTCAAGGAAAACGACTTGTAATTTTTCTTTCACAATAGGATCTTGATTTACAATCTTAGCAACGGTATCAATTAATTGAATGATCTGCTTGGCAAAATAATAGCCTGGAGCGGCTTTTCCAGCAAAGATAAATACCCTTGGTGGAAAAGATTTGTTTGGATCGTTTTTTAGTTCACGATATAAATAAATAATGTGCAGGATGTTAAGCAATTGTCGTTTATATCCGTGGATTCGCTTTACTTGCACATCGAATATAGCATTGGGATTAATCACAATTCCTTGCTCTTTTTGCACATAATTGGCAAGTAATTGTTTGTTATGGAGTTTTACTTGTTGTAACTTTTCAAGGAAAATAGAATCTTCTTGGAAATCCAATAGTTTTATTAATTGTTTAGGAGATTGCAACCATTCATCACCAATCGCTTCTGTTATAAGCTTCGTAAGATATGGGTTCGCAAGCATTAGCCACCTTCGATGAGAAATACCATTCGTTTTATTATTAAATCGGTCTGGATACGCTTGGTAAAATAAGCGCATCTCTTTTTTCTTTAATATTTCCGTGTGTAATTTCGCTACACCGTTAATAGAATGACTACCTACAATAGCTACATGGGCCATCTTAATTTGACCGTCAGCAATTAAAGCTAGTTGTGCGATTCGATCAAATTCACCGGGATACTTCTCCCACATCTGTTGGCAAAAACGCTCATTCATCTCGACTAAAATCATATAAATTCGTGGAAGAAATACTTTCACCCAATTTTCTGGCCATGTTTCTAGCGCCTCTTGAAGTGTTGTGTGATTGGTATAAGAGACAGATTGTGTTGTAATTTCCCATGCGTCATCCCAACTTAAACCTTTTTCATCCATTAAAATACGCATCAATTCAGGGATTAAAAATGCAGGATGTGTATCATTAATATGGAAACTAAGGAAGTTAGGTAAGTTTGACCATGCTAACTTCCTTTTTTCAAATTTAGCCAAAATCGATTGTATTCCAGCAGAAACAAGAAAGTATTCTTGTTTTAAGCGAAGTATTTTTCCATCGTCTGTTGAATCATCAGGATAAAGAAAATCTGTTAACGCCTCTAGTTTCCGTTGATAAGTTAGCATTTCCGAGCCAAAATCTTCATATTTTGCTTTTTCTAAAACTTGATCTGATGTTGGCTCAGCAGCCCATAGTCGTAATGTATTCACTTTATCAGTTTGATATCCTAAGATGGGGATATCATATGGAACGGCTCGCACTATTTCTGCATGCTCCAGTTCAAATTGAAGTTTGCCATTTTTAACAGATGATTCTACTTGCCCGCCAAATGACACTTCAACTGCTTCTGAAGGTTTTCGAAATTCCCATACATATCCTTCACTCAACCAATGGTCAGGTAATTCAAATTGTCTTCCATTTTCCAATCGTTGATTAAATAAACCGTAACGATACCTAAGTCCTACTCCATTACCAGATAAGTTTAATGAAGCAAACGAATCTAGAAAGCATGCAGCTAATCTTCCTAGCCCACCATTACCAAGACCAGGATCATGCTCACAAGCCTTTATATCATCTAATGAAAAGCCTAGCTCCTGTAAAACTTCTGTTACGTCTTCTTCTAATGTTAAATAACTCAAATGTGTTTGTAGCAATCCACCGATTAAAAACTCCATTGAAAAATAATATACTTGTTTTGATGTTGCTTGTTTCACAGAATCTTGGTGTTTTTCTTGTATATAATTAGATAAAACTGTACTTAATGCAACATACGCGTCTTGATCTGTAGCTTCTTCTACTTGTTTACCTGTCGTATGATTTAATGCTGTTAAAAATAATTGTTTGAATCTTTCTTTTTCTTGAATCATACTTTTATCCCCCAATACCCCTTATGCTACATGCAACATCCGCTCAGTTAACAGTAGATTGATATATTTCTAAATACTTCTTTGCAGCAAAATCCCATGACACATTACTATTAGCCATGTTTGCTACGAGCTGATGCCATTGTTGTTTATTCTGGTAAATTGAGAGTGCGCGGCGAATCGTATATAACATATCGTGGGCGTTAAAATTTTTAAAAGTAAAGCCATTTCCCTTCTCTGTTTCCTCGTTAAATGACAATACAGTATCTGCTAAGCCACCAGTTTCACGAACAATTGGAGCAGATAAATATCTAAGTGCTAATAATTGTCCGATACCACATGGTTCAAAGCGCGATGGCATCAAAAACAGATCACTACCTGCATAGATTTGTCTTGCCAGCGTTTCTTTGAAATCAATAACTACAAATACCTTTTCCGGATATCTGTACTGTAAATTCCGGAATAGTGACTCATAAGCATAATCTCCAGTACCTAAAACGACTAATTGCACATCATCATGCGCAAGCCACTCGTCAGCTATTCTTGCTACAAGGTCAAAGCCTTTCTGCTCCACAAGTCTTGAAACAATACCAACTAACGGGATAGACGCTTTAACAGGAAGCCCTAGTTGTTCTTGTAATGCACGTTTATTCTTCAGTTTTTCATTAAAAGATTGTTCATAATTTGTTGTAATGGCTTTATCTGTTGCAGGATTGTATAAGGCAGTATCTATACCATTAATCACGCCGGTGAGTTGATTAGATTTTTTTCTTAAAACACCATCTAATTTCTCACCATAATAATCCGTTTTAATTTCTTCAGCATACGTTTCACTCACTGTTGTAATCTTATCTGCGTAATTCAAAGCCGCTTTCATGAAATTAATATTCCCATAAAATTCAACACCATCTTCATGCATTACGTGATGATCTAAGTCCATGAGCTCATGTAAAATCGAAGCCGGGAAAATTCCCTGGTATTTTAAATTATGAATAGTAAAGATCGTTTTTATCTTATGAAACAATGGATCATTTTGATAATGTGTATGCAAATATAACGGGATTAATCCTGTTTGCCAATCATGACAATGAATAACATCAGGAATCCAGTCAATGATTCGCAACATTTCAAAAATGGACCGGTTAAAGAACACAAACCGTTCAGCCTCATCACCAAAACCATACAAATTAGACCTCTTAAAATAATATTCATTATCTATAAAATAAAAGGTAATACCATTACAGCTTAGCGTCTCAATACCTGCATATTGATTGCGCCAGCCAAGCTGAACACGGTATGTACCTAATAAAGACAATTGTTTCTTCCATTCATCAGACATCTCTTGATACTTCGGTAATACAACTCTCACTTCCGCACCTTGCTTACTTAATGCTTGCGGAAGTGAGCCTAATACGTCAGCTAGACCGCCTGATTTAACAAAAGGACTACATTCTGAGCCAACCATTAAAATTTTCACAATAATTTACTCCTTTTTTTCAATTAAAGCTTTTGCCGTTTTGCTACAACAAATGGATTCTCTTTTGTGCCAATCAATACTTGACCACTAGAGATCGTACATTCTTTATCTAAAATGACATGTTTTAATACTGCATCAGGAGCAATTTCACATCGTTGCATAATGATTGAATCTTCTATTGAAGCACCTTCTCCTACTTTCACACTACGAAACAACACGCTATTCTTCACATCCCCAGAAATATGACAGCCGTTGGCAACCATGGAACGTTCTACATGCGCGTTTTCGGAATATGTCGCAGGTGCTTCATTTTTTAATTTCGTGCGAATCGGAGCTTCTGTTTGGAATAAACAATCATAAAAATTATCATCTAATAATCGCATGCTATTACGGTAATAACTTTCAACAGAATGGATAAAAGCATGTGCCCCTTTGTATTGATAGGCATGCACATGTAAAGAGGACAAGTTTGGTTTGATTGCCTCCTTAAATAAGTTTGTATACCCTTTTTCAATCGATAATTCAATAAATTTTAATAATGCCGTTTTTTTCATGATATACATGTTCATATATACATGTGGATTCTCTCTTGCGTAATCTATTTCAACGACTCGATTATTTTCGTCTACGGTTAATTTTTTTGTATAATGATGCTCTGAATCTAGTTGCTTCATATGCTTATAAATAACTGTAACATCTGCTTTCGTTTCAATATGCTCCTCTAAAACAGCTTGAAGGTCTATATTGCAAATATGCTGTGAGCCAGAAACAACAATATAATCTGCATTTACACGATGAATGAAATCAATATGGTTATGAAAATGCTGTAGTTCTCCTTTAGATATATCAGTTGGGTCATTCCAATCAGGAGGTAAAATAAATAGTCCACCATGCTGTCGATCAAGATCCCATGCTTTTCCTTGTTCTAAATGATCAAGTAACGAGCGATATTTCTTCCTAGCAAAAATTGCAATTGAATCGATATTGGCGTTAATCATGTTTGATATCGTAAAATCAATCATTCGATACCTTGCTCCAAATGGAATAGCCGCCATACACCTGAAGTAGGTTAATTCATTCATACTATCAATCTCTTGATCTAAATTAATTATTCCAGCAATACGATTCATACCATCTCTCCTATTTCATCATAGTTACATATTTTTGATCTTTTTTATTATTACTACCAACGTAAACTTCAATCTCTCCATCGTTTAAGAGGTCGCCAATTACACTATTTTCTGCAATCACATTTCCTTCCATGACAATTGCGCGATGAATTCTTGCGCCCTTTCCGATACTGACATTTGGCATAATAATAGAGTCGGTAATGACAGCATCTTCTGCTACATCTACCCCATAAAATAAAACAGAATGATCTACTTTCCCATGAATATGGCAATTTTCCCCTATCATTGCATTTTTCACTTTTGCAGATGAACCAATTAATTGCGCAGGTAAACTTGGGTTATTTGAGTAAACACGCCACTTGTAGTCATGTAAATTCAATTCGGATACATCTTCTAATAAATCCATATTCGCTTGCCATAAACTTTGAATCGTACCAACATCCTTCCAATAGCCATCAAAGGTATATGACATTAATTGCTTCCCATCTGCAAGCATGGTTGGAATAATATCCTTACCAAAGTCATGCGAGGACTGACAATTATTTGCATCAGCAAGTAAATATTTTTTTAATACGTCATAACGGAATATATATACACCCATGGAAGCAAGGTTATTTTTTGGATTGGATGGCTTCTCCTCAAAGTCAACAATTCTTCCAACTTCATCTGTATCCATAATCCCAAAACGATTTGCTTCCTCCATTGGTACTTGAATCACAGAAATCGTTACGTCTGCTTGACTAGATTGATGAAATTCTAGCATTCTTGCATAATCCATTTTATAAATATGGTCACCTGACAATATTAGTACATGCTCTGGTTGATAGTTATCTAAGTATTTTATATTTTGATAGATTGCGTCTGCTGTTCCTTTGTACCAATCACCGCCTTTAGATTGCATATAGGGAGGTAGTAAGGAAACTCCACCATAGTTACGATCTAAATCCCAAGCGGAGCCAATTCCAATATAATCGTTTAGTACATGTGGTTCATATTGTGTAAGTATACCTACCGTATCCATACCAGAATTCGTACAATTACTTAAAGTAAAGTCAATAATTCGGTACTTTCCGCCATAATAAACGGCTGGTTTGGCAATATCGTACGTTAATGATTGCAGTCTTGTACCCTGACCGCCAGCTAATATCATTGCTACACACTCTTTTTTCTTCATACGGCCACTCCCCTTAGTTATTTATGACGATACGTTTTTTAGGATACTAATTGCTAATGGCGGAATCGTCATTTCTATATGCTGATTTTGGCTATGCCAAGGTGTATTAATTGTTGTTATCTTCCTGTTATTCAACTGTCCAGAACCTCCAAAATCACTTAGGTCACTAGAAAATACCTCTTGATAGCGCCCTTCATTAGGAACACCAATTTTATAATCATGATAGACAACCGGTGTGAAGTTACAAATAATTACTAGTGGCTCAGCGCCCTCCTTATCATTACGAATAAAAGAAATCACACTTTGTTCATAATTATTTGCATCAATCCATGTAAAGCCTTCCTGCTTATGATCTAATTCCCATAATGCAGGATATTGTTTATATAGATGATGTAGCTTTTTCATGTAATTACTTATCTGGTGATGGGAATCAAAATTCAACAGATTCCAATCCAGTTGATCCATGTCTTTCCATTCGTCAAATTGACCGAATTCTGACCCCATAAATAATAGTTTTTTTCCAGGATGGGTAAACATATAGCCTAAAAACAGTCTGAGATTAGCAAATTTCTGCCAATAGTCACCTGGCATTTTATTTAGCAAAGATTTCTTTCCATGAACAAGCTCATCATGTGAAATAGGTAACACAAAATTTTCGGAAAAAGCATACATCATGGAAAATGTAATCAGGTGGTGATGGTACTGTCGATAGATTGGATCCATCTCCATATATCTTAAAATGTCGTTCATCCATCCCATGTTCCACTTGTAATTAAATCCTAATCCACCAACATAAGTAGGATAGCTTACGAGCGGCCAAGTGGTAGATTCTTCAGCCATCATTAACACATCTGGCACTTCTTCAAAGATTGCTTCATTCATTTTCTTTAAAAAACCAATCGCTTCAAGATTTTCTCGTCCACCATATATATTTGGCTCCCATTGTCCACTTTCTTTGTCATAATCCAAGTACAGCATGCTCGCTACTGCATCGACACGTAATCCATCCAAATGGAACTCTTTTAACCAGTAAATCGCATTAGAAATTAAAAAACTTTGCACCTCTGGACAACCAAGATCAAAGCTTAATGTTCCCCATGAATAATTCTCCGCTTTTCTTTGGTCTTTATATTCATATAAAGCTTCTCCATCAAATTGTCGTAATCCATGATCATCCTTACAAAAGTGGCCGGGCACCCAATCTAATATCACACCGAGACCATGTTGATGACAGCAATCAACAAAATAACGAAAATCTTCTGGCGTGCCGTACCGAGAAGTTACTGCATAATATCCTGTTAATTGATAGCCCCAAGAACGATCATATGGATGCTCGTTGATTGGCATTAATTCAATATGGGTGTACCCTAGATCTTTTACATAAGGAATAACTTTCTCCGCATACTCTCTATATGTAAAATATTTCTCCCGTTCAATATATTCCCAAGAACCTAAATGCATTTCATAAATAGATAATGGTGATTCATACACATTCGTTTCTTTTCTTTGCTTCATCCAAGTATCATCTTTCCAGTTATACTCCTCGATTGGATGCACAACAGAAGCTGTATTAGGACGTAATTCACTAGAAAAGGCATATGGGTCTGCTTTCAATTGCAACCTACCTTGACTAGTAATTATCTCGTATTTATATATTATTCCTTTCTCAAGCTTCGGGATAAAAAGATACCAAAGGCCATGATCATTTATTCTTTTCATTTTATGATTTTGACTATCCCATTGATTAAAATCTCCGACGATGTTGACTTGAGCTGCATGTGGTGCCCACACGATAAAACGAATGCCATTTTCTCCATCTCGGCTATCTTCGTGCGCACCTAATAGGCGATAGCTATATTTGAAATCACCTCGATGAAAAAGCTCGATTTCCTGTTCCATTGCTAGATCAACTACCACTTACTCACCCCTTCTTTTTTTATTACAAATCATTATATGTGTGGGATAATAAAACATGCGTATTTTCTATAAATAGAACATGATTTACGTCTAACCGATTCGCTTTTTGTTATTCTTTATGTTTAAACGCAACCTAGGATTGAGCGTTTCTTCTTTTTTCGAATCCACCTTCAGACTAGAAGAACAATTTGGACATTTAATTGCTTGTGAAGGAATTGGCATCCGACAATATGGGCAATCCTTTTTTGTCATTGCATCAATAGGATGCTGATCTGGCTTTTTCCAACGATTCATTTGTCTAATTACTAAAAATATAATAAATACGACGATTACAAACCGAATGAACGTTGTAATAAACAGACCATAATTAATGGTAGCTGCACCTGCCTGCTCCGCTTCTTGCAGTGATTGATAACTTCCGCCGCCTAATGTGATAAACATATTAGAAAAATTCATTTTAGCTAAAAAAACACCAACAGGCGGTAATAGGACATCTGAAACAAGCGAATCAACAACATTACTAAAAGCTGCACCTAAAACGAGACCAATCCCTACCTCCGCAGCACTACTCTTCAAAATAAACAAACGAAATTCCTTAAACAAACCGATCGAAACCAACCCCTTTGTAAGCTCCCTTACCTATAACTATGCCTGCAATGTACATGCTATGAACACAAAATGGGACATTGGGGTCTGACCCCAATGTCCCATTTCCTCATTCTTCTGTACCATAAATCGCTACATTTTGTCTTTCTAAAATAAATCGGTTTGCTTGCCATCCTAACGTATTCATGACATAGCCTAGTCCATCTGCATTGTATCTGCCAGCTATTTTTTGATAGCATAATAGCTCATAGACGCCATCATAATCAAAATCCACAGCATACATACCGCTTAGTGGGTTAACAAAACCGGTGATTGGTTCCTTGAGCTTCCCTGCTTCATCATATATTTCATTTAGATAGCTTTGATCCCTTGTTGAAATATCAATAATATATCGCAATCCATTTTCTTCACTTAGAACAGAAACTTTATATTGATCCTGATAGGTTACTTCATATTGATACTGCTGGTTATATAACGCGGAATCAAATAACAACCGTGGTGAGTATGAAGCAAATGAGTAAATGTAATGATTATATACCCCACCACTGCCTCCTGTAGCAACACTAATAAAAATATCGTCCACTTGATCTCCAGTAAAATCTCCTAAAAACAAGGTAGGTTCATATCCACTATCTTCAGGTAAAACAACACTACAAACAGCGCCAGTCCGACCATCTTGAACAAATAAAGTAATTCGATGTAAATATGGACTATTATCTGTTTTTATTGCCGTCAAATAAACATAATCTAATACACCATCACCCGTTACATCTCCAACAGCATAAGTAACTAGACTAGGTACCTGGTTCATACTTGATTGATACATATAGCCCCTCTTTTCCTGTTCGACATACATGCTTCTGTATATCTTATGGGCTTTCGTACCGATATGTGTCAAACACCAGTGAACTACTCCTCGTCAGTTATCGAACCATCTTTTGTAGTGAACGCTTCAGGTATCATCGTAAATCCTTCAATTACTGTATCCTCTTCAATTTCAATTAATAAACTACGCTTACCAAAAAAGTCTACCTGTCTAACATATTTTAAATCTTGCGGACTAATTGCTATATTTGCTACCTTTGTTTTTATTTTTATCGATTTTGATTGGTATTTTGGTAAAATACTACTTGCCTTTAGCTCGTATGATTTATCATCTATTACGTTGTGAAACGCTGCTTCTACCTTCTCTGTATTGACATCCTCGATCCCACTCATCTTTAATACTTGCTCTACATCCTTGTAATCAAGTTTAGGTTCTTCATCTTCTTCATTCTCTTCAATCGTACGATTAATTTCCTCATACACGTTAGAAAGTGTGGTCGTATTAATTTTATTATCTGTTACATGCTTTACAATTTCTTCAAAAACAGCTTTGTCTTCTTCTGCAGTCATAAACTCATCTGCGTTTAACACATCTTCAACGAAATGCATGTCTAGTTCGTTCGATTTTCCAGTTGAATAAAGGACATGATTCACATCAGCCGTGTAATTAGTAAAGCACGGGAACAAAAATCCTTTCAATGGCGCATTCAGATTAATAACTGGATCAACTACAATATTATATTTAAATTCTTTTTCAACGTAATCAAACAACAATTCCTTTCTTGGATCTTGTGTTTTATTCACACTAGATAAAATGAACGGGTGAGAATAAACAGGATCGAAATCACTGTCCTCATTTTCATCATTTTTACGTTTGCTAGATTTCAAATATTCCCCACGAATAAATGTAATGACGATATCCATATCATACGTTTTGTCCTTGAGCATCTTTTCAACAAGTGCTAGCATTTGTTCCTTCCAATCTTCCGCACGTTCACTAAGCAATGCCTTATGTAAAATGAGTTGACTACTATTTTCAGCCTTCGAATCAAAGCGTAATTCAAAAAGCTTCTCATCTAATTGCCCGGTTAATACTTTCTTAAAGTTCGTCATAAACAGCTCTTGTTGTTCTCTTTCCAGCATTTCGAAAGGTTGACTTTGATGATGATAAATTTCATCTGATTCCTTCATGATATACACATTATAAATATCCGAAATCTTTAATGCATCGTTATCTACTTTAAATTGTCTGCGAAAAGCAGCAAGATCTTTTTTGTTCATTTATAACACAGCTCCTAAACGATTTAAATAGTATAAAATAATACGAACAATTCATTTTAACATATCTAGCAGGTATATTTTTTAGAGAAGTAGAATAGTATTTAAACTCTCTTCTTTTATAAAACATTATAAATAGTAAAAAGCCCTTGATCTGTATCAAGGGCTTCTGTATTAATTATTTTGCAACTTGATTAGTTGCTAATTTTTCTGCTACTGCTTTTACTTGCTCAATGCCTTTTGTAATAATCGCTTCCGCTTTATCCGGCATTGCATTGTGGCCTTCGATAATCACTTCATCGATGATTTCCATACCAAAAACGCCACCTAAGATATTGCGCATATAATTTACAGCCATATCTAAGCGATCTGTCTCTGGAGTATTGTACATTCCTCCACGCGCGTTTAGAAGAATTGCTTTTTTATCAGTCAATAATGGATGTAAAGTCCCTGATTGATCAAATTTAAATGCGAATCCTGCTTCATAAATATAATCCATAAATGTTTGCATTTTTGCAGGAATAGTATGATTCCATAATGGAAAAGCAAACACAATTAAGTCTGCTGCAATAACCGCATCTTTGGCCTTTTGCTTCGCTGCTAATATACGTTGTTGCACTTCTGTTAATTCTTGACCGTTTTGCAAATTACCAAATGCATCAAATAAATCTTGACCAAAATAAGGCATGTCCTCTGCAAAAACATCAAATGTTTTCACATTTAGATCTGCTGTAGACTCCATAAATGCCTCATACATCTTGCTTGATATTGCTTCTGAAGCAGGTCGGTTATTTGCTTTTACTACTAATATGTTCATCTTTTTCTCGTCCCCCATTTTACACTTTTTCTACTATATAAGTTAGTAAGTATTTTTACACACATGCCCTATTATGTAGAAAGTGAAAGGGTTAAGCAAGTATTTTGTCCTATCCTTTTATTTACTGTTTTGTGCTAATTATTTATGCCTTCTTGAAGTTGGATTACTTCTGCAGCAAGTGCATCAATTCGATCCATGAGTGATGCGTCAATAATTTCATTTACGTCATTAAATGAATCACTATGTGCAAATATTGATATCGTTGGGACTAAACCTTTTAAATAAGAAAGCACAGGTTTCAAATGATATTCAGATACAAGAAAATGCTTATCAACTGATCCTGTTGTAACAATTCCGGTTACCTTTTGTTTTAAAGCATTGACTGGTAAATGATCAAGTAAATTTTTCAAAGCACCTGTAATAGATGCTTGATAAATCGGTGTACCAAAAATAACAATATCTGCTTCGATTATTTTATTAACCACTTGAAAGGTATCATCATTATATAAAGCCAATGGCTCTCCTCTAGCAAATTCTACATCAACATCGCGTAAGTCAATTAATTCTGTTACTGCATTAGGATCTATTTGTTTCATTGCTTCTAATACATGATGAACCATTACATTGGTTTTCCATCCAGCTAATGCTCCTGAAATTCCTACTATTTTCATATATATTACACCTACTTTATATAAAAAATTATTTAATCTGAGATAGAAATGAAACGTTCTGCATCTTTCTTGTCTTGTTCCATTTGTTTAATTAATGCATCTAAATCTGAGAAATCCTGTTCTTCTCGCATAAAATGTAGAAATGAAACAGAAACCGTGCGATCATAAAGATCCCCAGCGTAGTTCAAAATGTGCGCTTCAATTAAGTATCCTTGTCCATTAACTGTCGGACGATAGCCTGCACTAATTAATACGTTGTAATAGTCTGTAATGACATGATCCTTATGTATCCCAACCGTTCCAAAATAGACTCCTGGCTTTGGCATCACATATTGCTCGACCCCTGCCAAATTAAGTGTTGGAAAACCTAATTGTCTTCCTAATTTTTCACCATGAACTACTTTACCGACAACCGTGTATGGATGATTCAACAATCCTTGTACTTGTTCTACACGACCATTCGTTATTAAATCATATATCATCTCATCTGTGACTGTCTGTTCATTAATTTTCACTCCAGAAACTATCTTTACTTGTGTAGTCATTTGTTTGAACTTCTGAAGTAAATCATTTGAAATAGTACCATTATCAATTAATTCTTGATCAATTACGATGTGACTAATCGTTAACTCAGCTAGTACATCCGCAATAGTATTCTCCATTGTTTTTCCTTCTTCAGGAAATAATTGCCCGTAAGTGTTTACATCATATTGCTTCAATAATTGATGCATTGTTTTCTCTGGTGTTACTAGCTGTGCTGTTAGAAAAAGACTTAAATCTATAACAACTAATTTTTCTTGTGTACCTTTGATTAATTGATTCGCTGTTTCCAATACGTGCTGTTTTCCTTTATGAAAAATATAGAAACAACCAATAACTAATGTATGTGATGATGGTTCTGTCTGAGATTTTTTTGTGATTTCGATAAACTCCATAGTAACCCTCTTTACCGTATAAATTAATATGATTTGCTTCCTATCTTACTATATGCTAAATAAAAAACAAATTAAAAGGCTGTTTGTGACCTTGATAATTACAAAAAAAAGTAAGAAGAGATAGGACTTAACATAAATAGAAGGATAGCAAATGGCACCGTTTATCCAATCGGGCTTTGCTATCCTTCTCTTCATTTAAACATTTACTGTTCTAAACTAGCAACTAGCTTTTCAGCAGTACTTTTACTTGATTGTGGATTTTGACCGGTTACTAAATTACCATCACGGATGGAATGGTCTGCCCATTTTTCACCTTGTACAAAATCTGCACCTTTTTCACGTAATGCTGTTTCTAGCATGAATGGCATGTATGCATCTAGTTGCATTTCTTTTTCTTCAGTATCTGTAAATGCAGATATTTTCTTACCTTTTACGATCGGTGTACCATCTTTATAAGTGGCATTTACTAATCCTGCTGGTCCGTGGCATACAGACCCAATTACTTTATCTGCTTCAGCGAATTGTTGCAGCACATAAAGAAGTGTTTCATTGTTTGGAAAATCAAACATTGTCCCATGCCCACCTGGTAGAAAGATAGCATCAAATCCAGAAGCATCTTCCTTTGACAGCTTTTCTGTATCTTTAAGTAATGCTTCCGCTTCTTTCCATTCAGGGTTATCTTGGACGCTGTTCGGATCCAGTGCTACTTCTCCACCTGAAATGCTCGTCACTTTCACTTCATAACCTTGTTCTTTAAATACCAAATATGGAACGGCAAATTCCTCTAACCAAAGACCCGTTTTCATATTTTCAGTAATTGTTGTATGGTTTGTCACTACCATCAATATTTTCTTAGACATGTTCATTCCTCCTTAAGATATTTGGAAATGTACATGTTCTATTCTAGTAGTTTCTTTTTAATTTTTAAAATGATCTGTTTGTTATGTGTATTTAAGTTAATAAAGGGATTTGGCTTCATATTTCAACTAATCTCTCAAAAGCATTACAAAATACTAACACCCTAGCATTTTACAATAGTCTTCCCTGCTCAATTCAAACTCTCCACCCTCAAGGTAACCCCCATTAGGTGTCCCATCATCATTTAGAATCTCTCCAATGTACTCGATCTCTGTTTCTTCCACAATCCAATAGCCATCTTTCCAAAAACCCTTTGAACTACTATCCCCTCCAGATTCTTTACTAGACTTCTTATTACCATTGCTAGGGTTTTGACTACTGCTGCTATTCTTATTATCACCAGTGTTATTGCTCTTACTAGAGTTGTTACTACTTTGTTGTGACTGCTTTTGTGCTTGTGCCTCTGCCTCCGCTTTAAGTCTAGCTTCAGCCTCTTTCCTTTCCACTTCCTTTAAAACTATAGCTAAATCCTTATTGAATTGCTTTACGACTTCTTTATTTTTAATTTTATCTACTTCTGTCTTTACAAGCTCATAACCTTTACGATCTGCCTTCTCAACAACCTTTTCGTCCTCAATTAAGTCATAAACCTTACCTTCAGCATTTTTAATTTGATCTAATTGACCCTTGGCTTTTACCACCGCGTCTGTAACCGCTTTGTAAAAATTATCATCATTCTTCTTCTTAAGTGCTAATTTCTCTACATTGGACAAATCGGAATCCGTAAGATTTTTAATGATAGCAACCTCTTTGTATCCTTCATTTGAAAGAACTCGGTCTGTATACAGAGCATTTATAGCTGTTTGTAACTCTAATTTATTACCTAGCTCATTTAGTTGTTCTTCAATAGCCTTCTTATCCGCCTTGATAGCTTCAATTTCATTCTTTATTGCATCCTTCTTTACCTGATAATCAGCATAAGAATCTTTTATTGAATGTATAGAATTTCTTATCTCTTCTATATTGTTCGTTGTTGCGTCATCTGTTAAATAGCCACCTTCTGTTTGATATGACGCTAAGGTTAACGAAATCGTATCTAATGTGTTTTGTTCTTCTTCTATTTTTAATTTTGCCTCTTTCAAATTGTTAGATTGTACTACTCCATAAGCTGTACCTCCTAACACTACAATACCTATAAAAATTAAAATTATAATAACCGTTTTCTTTTTTACTCGTCTCATTTTTCTCCTCCAAGTCCTGGGTATATAGTATACTTCTTGTCATTTTTTAGTCTATTTATATAACTAAAATACCATATTTACCATTTAAATTATATATTTTTGTAAATATTATCAATTTAATTTCAAAAACATTTTATAATTAAAGTTTTCCATTATGCTGTATCTATTGTCTTAGATGTGTATTTATACACATTACACACGAAAAAAGACGCCCATATCAATTAGGACGCCTTTCTCTCATTATTTTTGGATAGCTAGTTGTTCCGTTCTTATTTCTTTTGCCGCTTGAACCATTATTCTAAGCGCCTGGATTGTCTCTTCTTCCTTACGAGTTTTCAATCCGCAGTCAGGATTAACCCAGAACTGCTTTGGTGAAATCGTACGTAATGCACGGTTAATATTCTCCTTCAATTCTTCAATTGACGGTACACGTGGACTATGAATATCATAAACACCCAAACCAATATCTTTTGCATACGTGTTATCCTCGAAGGTAGAGACAAGCTCACCATGACTCCTAGATGTTTCAATAGAAATAACATCCGCATCTAAAGCATCAATGCAATCGAAGACATCCTCGAAACTAGAATAGCACATATGTGTATGAATTTGTGTATCAGCTTCAACCGTTGCAGTAGCTAAACGGAAAGCATATGCTGATTCATTTAAATAGCTATCCCATTTTGCAGAATTTAGAGGTAAACCTTCACGTAATGCTGGTTCATCAACTTGAATAATTTTAATTTGATTTGCTTCTAATGCTTCTATTTCTTTTTGTAATGCCAGTGCAATTTGTTTCATTATTTCATATCGTGGCGTTGTATCATGAACAAATGACCAATTTAGAATCGTCACTGGACCAGTTAACATGCCTTTCACCGGTCGATCGGTTAATGATTGGGCATACACACTTTCCTTCACTGTAATTGGTTTATCCCATGACACATCTCCGAAAATGAGTGGTGGTTTAACACATCTTGATCCGTATGACTGAACCCAACCATATTCCGTTACGGTAAATCCATTAAATTTTTCCCCAAAATATTCCACCATATCATTACGCTCAAATTCCCCGTGTACAAGCACATCAAGATCTAATTCCTCTTGCAATGCAATCCAACGTTTAATGTTATTTTTCACAAATGCTTCATACGCTTGATCTGTTATGTCACCCTTACGCCACTTTGTGCGTGTAGCTCTTACATCAGGTGTTTGAGGCAGGCTTCCGATCGTTGTAGTTGGCAACAACGGCAAGGCTAGATGTTCACGCTGTTGTTTAATTCGTGTTGAAAAATCTGGACTTCGCTCCGCATCTGCTTCCGTTAAACGATCGACATTGCTTCTAACTGCATCGTTCGATCGATAAGTAGCTTGTAATTTGTCTAATGCCGAGTTAACCTCATTTATTTCTTCCTGAATTGCTGCACGTCCCTCTCTCAACCCTTTCGTTAAAATCACAACTTCTTGTAGCTTCTCATCTGCAAAGGACAACCCACCTAAAATAATCGGATCTAATTTTTGTTCTAATGTTTTTGTCACAGGTACATGCAATAAAGAAGAGGACGGCTGAATAATTAATTGATTATCACTTACAAAATAGTTAATCGACTCTAGAATAGTAAACTTCTCTTCTAGATTAGCACGCCACACGTTACGCCCATCAATTACCCCTGCGACAAGTGTTTTATCTTTCGGAAAACCGTATGTTTTTAACAGCTCCAATGAATCACCATGAACGAAATCTAACCCAATAGCTTTTACTGGAAGCTTACTAATTCTTTCAAAGTGAAACACTTTTTCAAAGTAAGTCTGAAAAATAACATTCAATCCTGGCACTTCTTCTGCAAAAGTTTGATACACTTTTTCAGTTACTTCTAATACATCTCCCCCTACTTTAGTTGCGAAAATTGGCTCATCTATTTGAATCCATGTTGCACCAGCATCCGCTAGCTCCTGTAAAATTTGTACGTATAAAGGTAAGAATGCATCAACTAACTCATTAAACTGGCTGTCATCAAAACCCTTCGATAATTTCAAATAAGTGATTGGACCTAAAATAACTGGCTTTCCATCAATATCTAGCTTTTCTTTCGCTTCTTTATAGTATTTAAGTGCTCGATTTTCTACAAGTGAAGGCTTCACATCATTTAATTCAGGTACGATATAATGATAGTTTGTATTAAACCACTTTGTCATTTCTGATGCGATGACTTGATCCACACCACGTGCGATTGCAAAGTATGTATCAATATCTACCTTACCTCCATTGTAGTTATATCGCTTCGGTACAACCCCAAATCCAACTGAAGTATCTAATACATGATCATACAGGGAAAAATCGCCAACAGGAATTAAATCAATCCCTTGATTTTTCTGTTTCTGTAAATTGGATAGACGTATATCCTCCGTTGTTTGAATCAATTCTTCTTCTGTTATTTTTCCATTCCAGTATGCTTCAAGTGCTTTCTTCCATTCTCTCTTCTCTCCAATTCTTGGGTAGCCTAAGTTTGAACTTTTAATGTTTGTCATCGCAATTCTCCTCCAATATATTTGTTATGTTGTCACTTCTTCTGCTTTGATTGTTATGCCTGTTTTTTCATGAATATATTTTACAAGCTCCACACATATGTCATATCTCATGAATGGAGTAATTAAATAAATTCCGTTAAAATGCTCCAATGCCACATCAATTAATTCTTTTGATATTGCAATACTCTCGATGGTTGATTCCACTCGATTTGAACCAGTTGCCTTCATTCGTTCTCGCACTTCATCAGTTAATCTAATTCCTGGTACTTCATTATGGAGAAACTCCGCATTTTTAGCTGATGTTAATGGCATCACTCCTATAAAAATAGGAACATCTATATGAGCGGTTGCTTGTTTTAATTCAACAATTGCTTCTGGACTATAAATGGGTTGTGTTAAGATATAGTCCGCTCCGCTTTGTACTTTCCTTTCTAGTCGCTTTACAGCCTTCTCTATGTTCTTTACATTTGGATTAAAAGCAGCAGCTACTTGAAAAGCAGTTTTCTCTCTTAATGTATTACCTGAAAAAGAAATACCGTTATTACTCTTCTTAATTAATTCAATTAGTTTAAATGAATTGACATCAAACACAGAAGTCGCACCAGGAAAGTCACCAATCTTTGTTGGGTCTCCAGTTATCGCTAATATTTCTGTCAAGCCAAGTGTATGCAGACCCATCAAATGAGACTGTAGACCAATTAAATTTCGATCGCGACACGTTAAATGAACGAGTGGTTTTATATCATGCTTTTGTAAGATGGTTGCCACCGCCATATTACTAATTCGAGGGCTTGCTAGTGAGTTATCTGCAAGTGTGATCGCGTCTGCTCCTGCTTTCTTCAATGCCTTTGCCCCTTGAATATATTCAGAAAGGTCTAAATGCCTGGGTGTATCTAATTCAACAATAATTGTTTTTTGACTTTTAGCTTTATCGGCTAATGTTTGTTCTTCTTTTTTTCGTTGTGAAAGAATGTTTATCTTCTCTGGTACAACAGCTTTGTTTGTAAGCGGCTTGAGTCCTTTCCTTCCCCTAGCAAGCGCGCTAATGTGTTCTGGTGTCGTCCCACAGCATCCACCGATAAGACGAGCACCTTGATTTCTTAGATCGACTGCACACGTTTCAAAATAGGATGGTTCATTTTTATAATAGAGAACCCCATCTCGATAGGATGGTAAACTAGCATTCGGATAAGCGGCTAACACAGCATGATCTAATAATGGTACAGATTCTAATGATCGAATCATCTGTGATGGTCCAAATCGACAGTTAACACCAACGACATCAGCACCAAGCTCCTCTAACTCTTTTAAAGCTCTTGAGAGTGGCATACCATTTTCCAATACTCCCGTTTCATGCATGGAAACATTCGTGATAATCGGTAAATCTGTCTCTTCACGCGCAATATTCAACACCGTAACTAATTCATCAAAATTGTAGTACGTTTCTAAAAGTAGCCCATCTACGCCTTCTAAAAGCAGACAATATAGTTGTTCTCTGAAACTACGCCTAATCTCTTCCTCAGATTCTACTATTGTTTTGGTGCCGTGAATTCCACCTATACTTCCCAATATATATGCACGCCCATTACTTGCTTTCTTAGCAATTCGAACTGCTTTTTGATTGATTTTTTTTACCTGTTCTTCTAAACCGTATCGTGCTAATTTAATATAATTCGCACCATATGTGTTTGTTTGAATCACATCTGCTCCCGCATGGATATAAGCTTCATGGATCTGCTGAATTTGAGCAGGATGCGTAAGGTTTAGCTCCTCAAAGCTTGGATCCACACCATGGGAATATAAAATTGTCCCCATCGCTCCATCAGCAATCAAAATCCTTTCTTTTAAAGCTGTTAATAAATCCAAACTCACTTCACCTCCACTATCGTGTATGCTTCACATGATTGTTCTAACTAATAGATTCATATCTTTATGATCTATCTAAAAAAAGACACCTTACACCCTATCAATCTTATGATTGGATAGAATGGAAGATGCCTTTAGTTGTCTAATCGGCAAATCATTTATTTTGTCTGTAGTTTCCGCTCTCTTTTGGACACATGTTCCGTTTGTTTTGGGAACCGCCTTTTCTCCGTTGAATCAATTTGCGTAATACTTCCATCATGGACAGTAAGAACAATGGACCCAAAATCAATCTTTTGCAACGTTTGAGTTAAATAGTCTAGCTTCTCTTGATCAAGCTTACTCATTTCTCATCTCCCCTTTTTAAAATTTTAAGTACAAGTTTTACATGTTTATTAACTTGCAAAGCTTATGCCTCGAGGGATAAATGTGATCAAAAGATGCAACATAAAAAGTCCTCTTCCTATAAAATATAAGAAGAGGACGGATGTATGCATCTATATCTCTTCTTATCTATCAGGCATAAAGCTTGCTGGAATTGGCACAGTACTAAAAAAGTCTGCTGCCGAGGCTTCGTTGGGCCAGTCCCTCCACCTCTCTGGATAAGAAAATTCAGTTTTACTTAAATTGTAAACATTACTTTACACTTTAATTTATGGATTGTCAACTAGAAAACGTAATTATTTTTTAAAAAAATTAAATTATTCTGTTAAATTATTAATTTATTGTATATTTAAATTATTTCTTGCTTAATGATCTTTTCTTGACTATTAGAAAATCTTCTCGCATAGAAGGTTAATCCCAAATCATTGGTCGTTCAATATCCATTGTTCTCATATAATTTAACAATTGGCCCGTATGAACTGATTCATGATAAGCAATACGCAATAACATGCTTCCTAAATTTTTTTTATAGCCCCCAGCTTCCAATAAATCTATTTCTATATTGTCTAAATCCTCCGTTGAAATTGTTTTAATATATGCTAAGAATTCATTACGATACGATTGAGCGAATTCAAGTTCATCATCTACTGATATGAATTCTTTATTCTCAAAAGGATTAAACAAATCAACTAGAGCATGACCACCTTTACCGAGTAGCACTTGATGAAAGAGAAACTCAGCTTGTAATAAATGTCTAATTATTTCAGCACAAGTAAGAGCATTTTCATCAGGTTTCCAATTTAACATTTCTTCAGGTATCGATTTCCATATTCTTATACTTCTACTTCTAATTTCCTCAAACTGCAAGATGAATATATCGTTAGCATGCATTAACATCTCCTCCTAATTTTTTATCATACTCTGCCTAATTCAACTTAATTTTTGATTTCGTTTTCAGTATAGCATGATAATACATAGAGAAATATCTACTTAACATAATAAAATAAGTTTAATAAAAGACTTAGATAATAGTCTTTTAAAAACAAATCAACTAAGTCGAAAACATCTAAAATCACTTATTAACATCATTGAACTTTTTTTCGTGATGGAAGACTAAAAATATATTAACTTTATTACAAATTTCGCTAACTTACTCCTTTCTATTTTGTTCATTTGAATAAACATGAGATTTATCCGGTATAAATGATGTCTGGTTTAAATAAAACTGTTATTGGGAATAACATAACATCTTAATAAAGGTAGGCGGTAACATTGAGTGAAGCAATAATGTATGATTTTATCGGCATAGGAATTGGACCATTTAATCTAAGCTTAGCGGCTTTAACTGAGGATATGAGTGATTTGAACGGAATTTTTTTTGATCAATCGGAAACATTTCAGTGGCATCCAGGTTTATTAATTGAAGGGACAGATTTACAGGTTCCATTTATTGCAGACCTTGTCTCTTTCGCTGATCCAACCAATCGGTTCAGTTACTTGAACTATTTACATATAAATAAACGATTAAATCATTTTTATTTTTTAAATAAAATGTCAGTTCCCAGAAAAGAATATAATGATTATCTACAATGGGTAGCAAGCCAAATTACACAGCTTCATTTTGGCAAAGAAGTCATTGATGTTATTGATGAGAACAATCACTATAAAGTAATTGTTCGTGATATCTCAACACAAATTGATGAAGAATATTTGGCCAAGCATATTGTCATGGCTACTGGAGGAACACCACTTATCCTTGATAATATGGCAAATTATCCACAAGAGGATATTTTACATGCTAGTAACTATTTATATAAAAAAGAGAAAATAATCGATGCAGATCATATTACCATTGTTGGTTCTGGTCAAAGTGCAGCTGAGATTTTTCATGATTTACTAGATGAACGAAAAAATAAGGAGTTTCACCTTTCGTGGATCACACGTTCAGAAGGAATCTTTCAGCTTGAATCTGCAAAATTAGGACAAGAATTTTTTTCGCTAGATTACGTAGATTACTTTCATCATTTGCCAATAGAGAAGAGAAAAGATGCCTTAAACACACTTGGTCCGTTACGAAATGGTGTTGACTATGATACGTTAATTGGCATATATAAGCTATTATATCATTACTCTATTGGAGGTGAAGATCCACAGATTTTCATTCAACCTTTAACAGAAGTGAAAAGTTTAGAAGAAACAACAGACGGTTATTTTTTAGAGTGCCATCAATGGCAAGCTGAAAAAAGTTTTCAACTTAAAACAGAAAAAGTAATTTTTGCTACTGGATACAAGCCAAATATACCAGATTGGTTTGAGAAACGATTTCACGGTAAGATTGAATGGGAAGATAAGCATCTATTTAAAGTTTCAAGGAATTATGCCCTTTCATTCAAAGACCAGCGTAAGCACCGTTTTTACGTTGCTACTAATTTGGAACACTCTCATGGAACAGCCGCTACGAATTTAGGACTAGCAGTGCAACGAAATATGGAAATAATTAATGATTTGACAAATGAACAACGATTTGACCTATCAGGCTCATTTATCTTTCAGAACTTCATTCCGTCTAACTAAAAAGTTATCTCATCTAACCAATTTCGGTAAGATGAGATAACTTCTTTTACTTAACTAGTCTATAAATCCTCGACTGCATCTTTAATTGATTTATTTCCAGTTACTATCTGAAATCCTTTTCGAATTGTTTTTTCATTTTGTAATGCTTCCAAAATAACTTCCGCAACGTCTTCTCTCGGAATCTCACCGCGTTCTACTTTTTCTCCTAATTCTACCTTACCTAACCCCTTGTCATTGGTTAACCGACCAGGGTGGATAATGGTATATGCAAGATCTGTTCGCTTCAACCATTCATCCGCGTAATGCTTCGCAACAACATACGGAGAAAAAGAAGGTGGGGATGATTGAATTGCTTCGCGTGTTGTATCAAATGAACTTACCATCACAAATCGGTTTACACCGGCACGTTTTGTCGCTTCTATCGTTTTCACGGCACCATCCAAATCGATCAAAATTGTTTTATCCTTACCTGTATTCGGTCCGGATCCCGCAGTAAATACGACTGCATCAACATCTTTTGCAGCTTCTTCAATTTTTTCGATACCATCTTCTAAGTCAACAAGCACTGACTCAGCTCCTAGCTCTTTAAAATAACTCGCTTGCTCCTGTTTACGAATCATTGCTTTTGCTTGCAAGCCATCCGTATCTTGTATTTTTGCAACGAGATGTTTCCCTATTTGTCCATTAGCTCCCACAACTAAAATTTTCATTCTATTCATCCTTTCTTTATTCTAATCATCTAATAATATTACAAAATTTCAAATGACGCTTACTCTATCGTATACCTCATATGATTCTAAATAAAACATATGAAAAGACTAACATAAATTATTTAAGTAAGCGTATTCTTTATTGTAAAGCCTTATTTTCTTGGATTAATAGATTAATTAGAAACATGCTCAATTATTCGCAAGCATATTACTTTAACAATAACTGAATAGAGGTTACACTGTATTTGATTGATTGACTAATTAATCAATAACTAATTTTAGACTATTGGGGGTATTCACATGGCAAGGTTAGATAACAAAGTAGTCATTATCACTGGAGGGGCTGGCGGTATTGGCAGTGGTATGGCTAAAGCTATGGTAAAAGAAGGCGCAGTCGTTACAATTGTAGATGTAAACGAAGAGACAGGTAAGGCAATGGAAAAAGAGTTACAAGTTCATTCTCCTAAATCTATGTTTCTACAAGCTGATTTAATGGATCGAGATAACTTAAAAAATATTATTACTACAGTAGTAGATAAATTTGGAAAGCTAGATGTGCTTGTTAATAATGCACACGCTTCCAAACAAGCAAATTTTGAGGACACAACACAAGATGAATTGGATTTATCTTTTAATACTGGATTCTATCCAACTTTCTACTTAATGCAAGCAGCTTTTCCATACTTAAAGGAATCTAAAGGTAACGTGATTAACTTTGCATCTGGTGCAGGATTAGCAGGTCATGCTACACAGGCTTCTTATGCCGCTGCAAAAGAAGCGATTCGCGGTATTTCACGTGTAGCTGCTAACGAATGGGGCAAATTTGGCATAAACGTAAACATGATTAGTCCTATCGCTTATTCACCTGGGGTTGAAGCTTGGTCTAAGGCGCAACCAGAATACTATGAAAAGGTGAAAAACCAAATTCCATTAGGTCGTTTTGGTGATGTTGAAAAAGATATTGGTAGCGTAGCCGTATTCCTTGCATCTGAAGACTCTCAATATATGACTGGTCAAACGCTAATGAGTGATGGCGGATCAATTATGCTTCGATAGGTTTTACGTATTCTAATTGTGGTAATGTCATGTATAGTACATGAATTTTATAAATAATGGAGGGGTTTATTATGGGAAGACTAACAAACAAAGTTGCAATTATTACTGGTGCTGCACGCGGAATGGGAGCTTCACACGCACAATTATTTGTAGAAGAAGGTGCAAAAGTTGTGATTGCTGACATCCTTGAAAAAGAAGGAGAGCAATTAGCAAATGAACTTGGAGATAATGCGGCATTTGTTAAACTTGATGTCACAAACAAAGAGAACTGGGAAGAAGCTGTTGCTTTTGCTGAAAAAACTTTTGGTCCAGTAAATGTATTAGTAAATAACGCAGGTATCACAATGACTAAGTCCATCGAAGACATCACTGAACAAGAGTATAGAAAAATCGTGGACATTAACCAAGTTTCCGTGTTATTAGGCATGAAGGCTGCTCTTCCATCTATGAAAAAAGCAGAAGGTGGCTCTATTGTTAACATTTCATCTATTAACGGACTTGTTGGTGGTGCAGTAGGATATACTGATACAAAATTTGCTGTAAGAGGAATGTCAAAAGCGGCTGCATTAAGTTTGGCTCAATACAATATTCGAGTAAACTCTGTGCACCCAGGTGTAATTGAAACACCAATGATTGTTCAAGAAGATGCAAAGGATGCTGTAGAGGAATTTGCTAAGTACATTCCAAATAAACGTGTAGCTAAGCCAAAAGAAGTTTCTAACCTTGTTCTTTACTTAGCTTCTGATGATTCTAGCTATAGCACTGGAGCAGAATTTGTTGTTGATGGCGGACTTACAGCTCAATAAGGTGAATTAAAAAAACGGCTGTTACATTCCTTTTTGGTTGTACAATATATGACGTTGGTGAGTAAAAAAAACTCACGAACGTCATTTTTAAATTCATGTTTTAAGAGATGATGTGATTATCATTTGAACATTTATAAAAGAAGGGGAATAATGCTCGTTCCGCTGCGGAAATAGGCTTGGTTTCCGCGGGCACGGCCTCAGCTAACTTGGTAAAGAAGATCACTTTACCAAGTGGATCTTCAGCTCGCGCTGTTCCCGCAGGAGTCGCGCCTATTTCCTACGCTCTGCGCCTCTCAATCCTAGATGTTTGCTATGAGAATGCCGTTATCGCATAAATGTCTTTTAAAAATAGAAAACAAGTGAGTTTCCCTGTAGAATAAAAGTCGACGAAAACCAATCCTAGGAGGGAACTCACTTGTCTATTACAAACTTTACAAGAAAACTGTTAGATATTCAAGATAAAAATATTCATATCGACAGTGAAGGCATCACGATTGAGGAATATAAAGGTCGTACCTATAAGTTTATTCATGCTACATTAACATATGAAGCGACACATTGTCCGCATTGTCATATAAAAAAAGAAGGTACTTCTATCTATAAAAACGGTACCCAAACATCACGAATTACCATACCTACAATCGGTGTTCACCCGGTTTACTTACTATTGAAAAAACAACGATTCATGTGTAAGCCTTGTGCTCGTAGCTTTACAGCGAAAACATCAATTGTAAAACGGCATTGTTTCATTTCATCAAACACAAAAGCACAGATTTTAGTTAAAACAGCAGAAGCACAATCAATTAAAAGTATCTCTAGGGACTGTGGTGTATCTGATGCTACGGTGCAACGTATCTTGAATGATGGAGCGAAAGCTTTTAAGCCGTATCACAAAACCTTACCAAGTCATCTTTCGTTTGATGAATTTAAATATGCCAAAAGCCAGATGGCTTTTGAATATATTAACGCTGAAACGGGTGCTATCTTAGATATTCTAGATAGACGTGATAGCCGAACCATAAAAAATCATTTTATCACCCACTATAGTTTAAAGAATAGAAAACAGGTTAAAACCATTACGATTGATATGAACGCTGGCTACGTCACTGTCATCAAAGAGCTATTTCCTCATGCGGAAATTATCATTGATCGATTCCATCTCGTTCAACTTATTTCTAGATCAATGAATAAAACACGTGTGACTATGATGAATCGGTTTAAAACGTCTAATGGAGAAGATCTGAAAAAATATCGGCGATTGAAAGCCTATTGGAAACTGTTACTTAAAAAAGAAAATGAACTATCTTATACGAGTTATAAGTATTATCGTTTGTTTGGCCAACGTATAGAAGCATCTATTGTACAAGAGATATTAGCTTACGATTCCCGTCTACGACGGAATTACCAGCTTTATCAAAGCTTATTACGTGCCATGAACCAGAAAAATTATGTTGCATTAGAGAATATTTTGAGCCAACCCTGTCACCAAGACATTTCCACGTATCTCAGAACAAGTATTCAAACGCTCAGAAAACATTTGCCTTATATGAAAAACAGTTTTTACTATACCTATAACAACGGTCGTATGGAAGGAATAAACAATAAAATCAAAGTATTAAACCGTGTGGCATATGGGTATCGTAATTTCACAAATTACAAAAACCGAATACTGGTACACTTTCAATTAAAACCAGTAGAACGAACAACGAATAAACGAATGAAAAATAAAACACGTCCTAAAGCAGCTTAACTGCTTCAGGACGTGAACGAATAACAATTCAGTTGACTAATCAAACTTACCAACGTTATTTGACGTAGAACCTCCTTTTTTACTGAATGTAGCAACCGTTTTTCTTTTATTAAATTGACTTGATAACAATTTGATTCATGATTGTCTCAATATTATCAGGATTAATCGAACCAGTTTGTTCTTCCATTGCATTCAATATACCCATCGTAAGACCAAACTGCATCCGTTCTTCTGTTGCCAAATTACGTCGCGTACCAGCCGCAAATCCGGCAACTACTGAATCTCCAGAGCCAACTGGGTTCACTGCATCAATCGTTGGAATGGTTGCAGAGTATAGATCTTCATCCTTTTTGATAACCGCACCTTCTGCTCCAAGTGTTGTAACAACCCAAGGTATAGCTTTAAATAGATCCGAACGAAGCAGATCAATGATTTGTTGTCGATTCACTACCTCTTCATTTGCTATTTCTGCTAATTCCTCTTGATTTGGTTTGATCAAATAAGGTTTCGCTCCATCAGCCAATAATTGTTGGAGTAGCTTACCGTTTGTATCTAATATTACTGGTGTATCATATTTTTCTGCTTTTTTAAGCAGTTCTAAGTAAAAATCATAGCTAAGCCCTTTTGGTAAGCTACCAGAAATAGTAACAACATCCGCTTGTTGAACATATTCATCAAATACGGAAAGAAACTTGCTTGCTTCTCCCTTTTGAATCGCAGGTCCTTTTTCAAGAATTTCTGTCTGTTTTCCATCATGCAAAATCGCGATACAGTTTCGTGTTTCTTGATCGATCGTAATGAATTTATCCTGAATTTCAATGTTGGTTATCTCTTTTCTAATAAAATCACCTAATGCGCCACCTAGAAATCCTGTTGCCATTACTTGTTCATCAAGCTGACGTAGTACTCTGCTCACATTAAGACCCTTACCACCAGCTGTTTTTGTAACTTGTTCCACTCGATTTACTGTATCTAAATGTAATTCAGCTAAAGGATAACTAATATCTACAGATGGATTTAATGTAATCGTTAGAATCATGTTGGTTACCTCCCTTAAATTTTGCGTCTTACTCAAAAAAACACAAGTGGAGTGGGTGCTGTCCCACTCCACTAATACTATTTATTATGCTTTCCCATCACTTTTACAAATCAATATTTTTTCAATAACTGCTTTTTTCATGTAATCTTTCGCTAATTGCATATATTTTCTTGGATCGGTTTCATTTGGGTTATTTTCTAAGAATTCTCGCAACCCATCAGAGAAAGGAATTTTTAGTTCAGTAGAAATATTTACTTTTGCACATCCTAGTTCAATTGACTTTTGCACGTCTTTTTTAGAAATACCTGATGCACCGTGTAATACAATTGGAACTTCTGTTAAACTGCTGATTTTTTCTAATCGTTCGAAGTCTAAGTTTGGCTCTGTTTCATACAAACCATGACCTGTTCCAATAGCTACCGCTAGAGAATCAACACCTGTTTTTTCAACAAACTCTACTACTGTATCTGGGTCTGTATAAGCTGCGTCCTCTGCTTCCACAATCAAATCATCTTCTTGTCCAACAAGTTTACCCAATTCTCCTTCAACCGTTGCACCATGCTTGTGTGCCTCATCAACCACTTGCTTCGTTATTTCAATATTTTTTTCAAAAGAGTGATGTGAGCCATCAATCATAACAGATTTTGTACCTAGTTTAAGTGATTCTTCAATGGAGTCAAATGTTTCATGATGGTCTAAATGTAACGCTATTGGTACATCATTTTCTTTTGCAGCAACCTCCACAATTGCTTGAATGTATGCTCTACCAGAATAGTTCATAGTACCAGGAGTAGCAGCTAAAATTACCGGAGAACGCATTTCAACAGCAGCTTCTACAACTGTTTTAATTGTTTCTAGGTTGTGAATATTAAACGCAGGTACCGCATATCCTTCTTTTCTAGCTTTAATTAACATTTCTTTTGTGTTTTGTACGTATCCCACCTGATTACCTCCTAATAATAGCCATTATTAGTGACATATTATTTTTTATTGAATTTTATTTTTCCCTCGACTGCTGTTGCTTGTATTGCAGTTGAATCATCTAACACAACAAAATCTGCAAGCTTTCCTTTTGAAATACTACCTAATTTATCACCTAAACCTTGACTACAAGCTGGTGACAATGATGCTTTATGCCAAATCTCATACAATGGCTTATTACTCCATTGTTGAAGATTCTTTACACCATTTATTAATTGCAATGTGCTGCCAGCTAAGGAACCGAATTCAGTTTTCGCTATGCCATCTTGCATAAACACTTTGAATTCTCCTAGTTGGTATTCACCGTCTGGCATTAAACCGGCACGCATACAATCAGTAATTAACATTAATTTATCTTTTTTTATTTCACTAGCTAATGTAGCTATTTGTGGATGCACATGATGCCCATCACAAATCAATTCAGCAAATACAGTTGGATCTGTAAGTGCAGCTCCAACAACTCCTGGTTCACGATGGTGCAATCCAGACATACCATTAAATAAATGAACATAGTTATTTGCTCCATTAGATACAGCTTCTTTACAACAATCATAGCTTGCATCTGTATGCGCAATACTTACTCGTACTCCACTATCTGTCACTTGTTTAATAAATGGCATTGTATTTTCTCGCTCTGGAGCAAGGGCAATTTTAGCAATCGAACCATTTGCTAACTTTTGCCACGCTTGAAACTGCTCCAGATTAGGGTCATTAAAGTGAACTGGGTTTTGAGCACCTTTATGCTTTTCTGTAAAATAAGGTCCCTCTAGGAATATACCTTCTGACTGCGCTCCTGGTAAGCCTTGTTCAACTGCAGCTGTAATTGCTGTAATTGCTTGTTCAATAGCTGCTGCAGAAGAAGTTAACGTTGTTGGTAAGAAGCGGGTCACACCTTGCTCTAATATCGATTCAGATATCGCTTGAACCGCTTCAACTGTTCCGTCCATAATATCGTAGCTATTTACCCCATGGATATGTGTGTCGAACAAGCCTGGAGCGATCGTATAGCCGCTCCAATCTTGCACATCACTACCATTAGGAATAGCTTCAACAAAATCTCCAAATTTACCGTTTTCGACTTTTAAGTAGCCTCCAACCTTTTCGCCATCTTCTAATAAAAATCGGTCCGCTATAATATAATAATTCATTTTACACTCATCCTAGTTATTGAATTTTAAAACGAATGTTGCATTATTTTTCCAACGGGTGGATCGTCACACCTTGTACGACGCGGTTTACTTTACCATCTGGACTTGGGTTATCTGGCGTAATACCTAAATCAATTGATTTTTTCAATGCAAATGCTTGAGCAAAGATTACATAAAGTAATGATAAATAGAAATCACTTGGTTGATCGTCATTGGCAACAACGTTAACTGTCCATGCTGCAAGCTCTTCTACTTCTTTATCATTGCTTGTCGTTAATGCAACTACTTTTACTCCATCTGCGTGTAGTTCTCTCAAAATATCTACATCATATTTTCTAGTGTAAGGATCTTGAGAAATAAATAGCATCACAATTGATTTTTCATTCAAGATCGACTTTGGACCATGTCTAAATCCTAGTGAAGATTCATGGATTGCTGCTACTTTTCCAGCAGAAAGCTCTAATAATTTAAGTGCTGCTTCATGTGCAAGCTGACCTAGTAAGCCAGAGCCTAAGAAAACAATTCTTTCGAAATCTACTTCTAAAATTTGATCAATTGTCGTAGCACAAGTATCCAAGCAATGTTTTGCATTGGTTGTTAGTGAATCCATTTCTTTTTTACTGATCCCTTGATTAGAGAATAAGTAATAAGCTGTTAATAACATACTGGAGAAACTACTTGTCATTGCAAAGCCTTTATCATGTGCCTTAGCTGGTGTGAGTAGTACAAGACTGTTTTCATCTGTTTTTGCATTTTTCGCTAATTTACCTTCATTATTACAAGTAATAATAACTTGGTAGAAATCTTTAATAATTTGCTCACCTAAGCTAACAGCCGCAACACTTTCAGGGCTATTACCTGATCTAGCAAACGACACAAGAATCGTTGGTTTGTTTTCGGAAAAATAATTTGTAGGATTAGAAACAATATCTGTTGTTGGAATAGAATCAAATTGTACATTTGATTTATTTTGCTTACGTAATTCAGGAGTAAGCGTATCACCTACAAATGCAGATGTTCCTGCACCAGTGAAAATCACCTGTACATGTTCATGCTTTGCGTAAATCTTTTCGATAAACGACTTATACGCTTCTTTATTTTCTGTAAATTTATCAAACATTTCTTGCCACACTTCTGGTTGATGATGAATTTCTGCTGCCGTGTGCGTTGCTTTCATTTGTTCGATTGTTTCTTCTGTAAGATTAAACATGAATAATCCTCCTTTTTAGATTGGATACAATTATCTATAGATCTTTTTATGAATCAAGCTGATTAACCTTGTGAATAAAAGTCTTAAATGAATCATGGTTCTTAAATACACCGATATCCTCTAAGATTCTAGCAAATTTCACACCTAGCTCCTGCTCGATCACAGCTTTTACTTCTGCCTCTTCTACTAAATGGTTATATTTTTCTTTTAGTTGGTCTGCCCATACTTGATGTTCTGTATTAACTGAATCTACTTGCCCAATAATATAATCTTTGACCTGATCTAGCTCCTCAACTAATCTTGGCGGTAAAACGGCAAGACCCATTACTTCAATAAGACCAATATTCTCTTTCTTTATATGATGCACATCTTCATGCGGATGAAAAATACCAAAAGGATATTCGTTCGTTGTTCGATTGTTTCTTAAAACTAAATCTAATTCGAAGTGATCTCCTTTGTTTCTAGCAATTGGTGTGATCGTGTTGTGAGGCTCTTCTCCACTATGTGACACGATATTTTGTGATTCATCAGAATAATTCACCCATGTTTTACGGATATGTTCAGCAGCTTCCACCAATTGATTAATTGTCTGTCCATGTAATCTAATGACAGAGGCCGGCCATTTCAAAACGGCGGCTTGAACTTCCGGGAAATGATTCAATTCAAATGTAAAGGCATTATCTGCTACCATCATCGGAAATTCGTAATTACCACCTTGGTAATGATCATGACTTAAGATCGATCCACCAACGATAGGTAAATCAGCATTAGAACCAACAAAATAATGTGGAAACTTCTTTGTAAACGTCAAGATTCTTTCAAAAACGTCTTGATTTATTTTCATCGGACGATGTTGATCAGATAAGATAATACAATGCTCGTTGTAGTAAACGTATGGGGAGTATTGTAAACTCCAATCTTCACCAAGCATATCAATCTTTATTAATCTGTGATTCGATCGAGCTGGATAAGCTGTTCTTCCTACATATCCTTCATTCTCTTTGCAAAGCACACATTTCGGATAACTTGGCGCATCATTTTTCATCAATCGTTCTCTTTTAATTTGCTCCGGATCCTTTTCTGGCTTTGATAAGTTAATTGTTATTTCTAACTCACCATAATCAGAGTCAGCTTTAAAAGAGATATTTTTCTTAATTCGCTCGGTTTGAATATAATTACTATTCTTGCTTAGTTGATAGAAATAGTCTGTTGCTTTTTCCGGTGATTCTTTATATTTTTGATAAAATGTTTGATTCACAACGGATGGTCTCGGTATGAAACTATCCATTATTTGAGCAGCTAACATTTCTTTCTCATCTAAATTATTTCCGATCACTTGATGTTCTACCGCAAAATCAATAATTTCAGCTAGAATACCGGGGATATTGTCGGTCGAAACTGTACTATCTTCTTCCACACTTTCTATCCCTAATAAGCTATTAATTTTATTTCTAACATAATTGACATCCGTTTTTTCTATTAACGATGCGTCTAAGCCTTTATTTATTAAGCTTGTGATAAGACCGTGAATCATTGTTTTATCCCTTCTTTACCATAACCATCTGGATGAGTTGAATGCCATCTCCAAGCATCCTCAAAAATTTTCTTTGCATTTGTTTTTGTAGGGTTCCAGCCTAGCACTTGTTTTGCTTTATCAGAGCTTGCAATAAGTGTACTCGGGTCACCCGCTCTACGCTCACCGTTTTGAGCAATAATTTCTTTACCAGTAACCTCGCGAGCTGTATCGATCATTTCTTTCACAGAAAAACCTTGGCTACTACCAATATTGAATACATTGCTTTCACCTTTATTTCTTAAATACCGTAAAGCTAAGCGATGTGCTGCAATTAGATCCTCCACATGCACATAATCTCTAATACATGTTCCGTCTGGCGTATTATAATCATCACCATAAATCGTTACGTGTGGACGTGTATTTAAAGCAGCTTCAAGAATAATTGGAATAAGATGTGTTTCTGGACGATGATCTTCACCAATTTCAGCAGTCTCTCTAGCACCAGCGACATTAAAATAACGCAACGAAACATAATTGATGCCGTGTGCTTGGCTTGCCCAGTGACACATTTTCTCCATTGTTAACTTTGTTTCTCCATATGGATTTAATGGCTTTGTTCTTTCGGTTTCTAGTATTGGAACATTTTCTGGTTCTCCATACACTGCAGCAGTGGAAGAGAATACAATTTTCTTCACATTTTCCTCTGCCATCACTTGCAATAACACTTGCGTTCCATAAACATTATTATCAAAATATTTAAGCGGATTTTGGACAGACTCACCTACAAGTGAATTGGCTGCAAAGTGAATAACAGCTTCTATTGATTCCTTTTTAAAAACCGTTCTTAGAAAATCAATTTCTCTTATATCCCCTTGATAAAATGCAGCCTTAGGATGTAACGCTTCTTTGTGGCCAGTTTCTAAATTGTCTACAATTACAACCGATTCTCCTGCATCAATTAATTGGTGCACAGCATGTGAGCCAATATAACCAGCACCACCTAAAACTAAGATACTCATTTTTAGCACCACCTTTACAAAACTGTCTTGCCTTTTATTTGATCAAGCTGTTATCCTAGGTTATCCCCTTTACTCAATTGGAAAGGTCTTAACCCTGCGCCTATCATACCTTGATCACTACCAAGATGGCTAATGTATATTTCGTTCAATATGTGCTTTTGTTCCTCAATAAGATGGTTTTCTAACTTCTGTTTGATGATGCTTAGTAACACTGGATTCTTTGTAGCAATACTTCCACCTAAAACTATTTTGTGTGGGTCCAATAAACTGTTAATCATATAAATGCCATGTGCGAATGAGGTAACCATATCATCGATCAAATCTCTTGCTGTAGCATTTCCATCTTCATATTTGGCAAAAATATCTTTTGGCAAAATAGATTCATCTTGAAATGCTTTTCTAGCTTTTGTTTGCAACGCTGGTCCCGCGGCAAATTTCTCTAATCGTTCAATTGGTTGATCATGACCAGGAGCGTGAGTTGGAATTAAACCCAACTCACCAGCAAATCCTGCTCCTCTAATGAATTTTCCTCCTTTGATAAAAGAAGAAGAAATCCCTGTACTTATCGTAATATAAGCAAACAATTCATCATCTTTCACTTTTGCTTCTGCCCACTCTGCATAAGCAGCCATGTAGACATCATTGTCTATTACAATATTATCAATCCCTAAAGCTTCTCTCAATCGTTCTACTAACGGAAAGTTCGTCCAAGGGAGATTGTTCTGAAATACTGCAATGCCATTTTCAATATCTACTTTCCCTGGAACACCAACGCCTATTCCGTATATTTCTTGCTTTGGAATGCTACAATGATTCAATAATTGATGAACACAGTTGATCACCTGTTCAAACATTTTCTCTCTGTCAGAAGGGTTACTTTCAACCATTTCACTCTGAATTAAATCACCTTTTTCATTCACGATTCCAGCTGCAATCTTCGTTCCACCAATATCAATTCCAATCGCATACTTCAATGAACAACCCTCGCCTTCCCTTAATACATAACTTTTATTTTTAAATGCACTTAACGTTTATTAAACAAATTTTCTGTTGTAATTCCAAAGTAAGAATAACAAACCGGATAAGCCAGCTAGCTGCAAGAACAATTCAAATTTACCAACTGTTTTTTGTCCATAAATAACTAAGAACAGACAAAAGATAAAGAAGATAACTTTTACAATCGCCATTATTTTATCCTTCATTTGTGTATTCCTCCCAAATAATTTGACTAGGCTTTAATGTTAATTCGTGCTGCTTGCCTGTGCCGTCATAAATAGTTGTTGTTTGCTCTTCCATCGAGTTATTAATTACAGCGTACTTCTTAATTTCAGGATAAGCATGAACTTCACAATGTACATTCGTTGCAAACCATTTATTTAATTGATCCTCTTTGTTAGCCGCATAATACATTGCACGCATTAACAAGCGTGTATTTTCATGACTGTAAGGAAGTCCTGCAATATATACCCCTCTACCTTCACCAAATGAAGAAGCTGAAAGATGTATTTCTCCACCTGTGTAATCAATAATTTCTGTATCACCAGATAAAGCATAAACGTTTTTCATGTCTTCACCATAGTCGAACGTTTTAACATCTTCTGTAATAAAGTGTGAATCAACAGCTTCAGTGAAATACTTATTAGTAGATAAACTAAATCCTAACTCTTTATCTACACCTAGTACGTTTGCAAGTTGGAAGAAACGTCCTTGGTGATGGTGTGCAGTAGGCTCACCAATTCCAATAAATCCTCCGCCTGCGCTTACCCATGCTCTAATCGTTGCAGTTAGTTTTTCTTCTTTCCAGCGCTCGCCACCAGAGAATGATGTGCCAGCATCACCTGCGTTAATGATCACATCAACATCATCAGCAATACCATGCTCAATGACGTCATCAAAGCTAATGAATGATACATCAACTGCTGAACCACTTAATGATTCTAGGATTCCTTGATACGTGTAAGCTTGCTTATACCACTTACCATGAGCTACCATGTGTGTTTGCCATGTTCTTAACTTACCCCATGAGTTCAAGATCGCTACTTTTAAGCCTGAGTATGGAGTTACGCCTTTAATGTTATCGTATATTTCACGGAATTCGTCTGTTAAGTCTTTTACATAATCAACGAACTCAGGGAATTTATATGCTAGGCTTAAATATCCACCATAACCAATACGGTCTAATGGTTTACGCATAAGTGCTCTTCTTGCAGTTAACCAATTTTCGTTTGCTTCTATTACAGGATTGTTTCCTTCATAGAAAGTATCTGGGAAGAAGTATGGTAGAAATCTTCCTTCTGTATATTTCACGCCTTCGATATCTGAAATAAGTCGTAATGTTGTACCATCACCGACACTACCTACAACAGCATCCATTCCAGTGTCTTTAAAATACTTGCCATAAGGTTCTGTACCAATCCAGTTATCACCTAGGAACATCATTGCTTCTTTACCACTATCGTGTGTTAATTGAACAAGTTCTTTTACTTCTCTCGCTACAAATGCTTGAATGAAGTCAATGTAATCTAAATATGCTTGTGTTGGCACTCTGAATGTGGAATTATAGTAACCTTGATCAATGATATCTTCTGGTCTTAGAGCATATCCTTTTTCTTGTTCAAACGCTTCAAGTGCTGCAACAGAAACACTTGCGCCATATCCGAACCAATCAACAAACTTCTCTTCTGCTAAGTTATTGAACACTAATGTAAAGTGATAGAAGAATGTAGTAAAACGAACGATATCTGTATCTGGATTCTCTTTTAACCAAGTTTTTAAATATTCTTTAACAAATTGATTTGAATTTGGTTGTCTTACATCAAACGGAATTTCATGAGGTTTATCGCCCCAGTCATTTGTAATATGGTTATACATTTGTGTAGGATCCCAAATCATATACGCTAAGAATGAAACTGTGTATTCATGCCAAGGCGCAATATTTTTAATAACAACTGTGTTCGTTTCTTTATTTACTTCCCAATTTACAGGATCAACAACTTCACCAGTAGTACGATCAATGACTTCCCACCATTTTTTCATATCGTGATAGTAATCTGGCTCTACTTGATCTTTAAAATAACCATCTAAAAATGAAATTTCTAGCTCTGAGCTTGTTGCAGTATTATATTGTGACATCAAATATAACTGTTGCACTTCTTCTTTATGTTTTTCAGCGAATTCATTGTGACTTCTCGCAACAAAATAAGTTGTATAGATTTTCGCATCTAACTGTTTAATTTCGTCATCTAGTTTCGTTCCGTCACTATCTCTTAGGGCATCTGCTCCCCATAATTCTATTAATTCTTTCGTCTCTTCTAAAAAGTTCTGTTGACTTGGTAACGTCACTCTTCCTTTTTGTTTTGCCATTATCAAACACCTATCCTTTCAGACCTCCGACAGTCATTCCTTGAGTTAATCGTTTTTGTACCATGATATATAAAATAATAGTTGGTAACATCGCAATTACCATTCCGGCATACATCGGGCCATAGTTTACTGCCGC
>NZ_JACEFA010000009.1 GCF_014083865.1 Paraliobacillus salinarum
ATAATTCGCCCATGGAGAACTTTTTTGGTTTACTAAAACAAGAGATGTATTACGGAGAGGCACTGTGCTCGTTTGAAGAATTAAAAAATAAAATTAAGGAACATATCAATTATTATAATAATAAGCGCATAAAGCAAAAATTAGCAGGCATGAGTCCAGTTCAATACCGAATTCACACCAGCCAATTAGCTGCTTAATATAATACTCTAACTTTTTGGGGTCACATCAAAAATGCAGTGCTTCTTGATTGTAAATTAAAGTTTTACGATAGGTGACGGAACCCATTATAACAAACAGTTTCCTTTTTTGAAATTAATGATTTTCTTCGTACATAGCTGCTTCTTTTGTTTGATGAACCGTACCAAACGGATGCTCAGGCGGTGCATAAATCGAATATAGTTTCAGTGGACAATTACCTGTATTCACAAGATTATGCCAAGCACCAGCTGGAATCATAATTGCATCTCCATCTGTTACATATTGTCTGAACTCTAACTGATTTGGCCCTTTGCCCATTAACACAAGTCCTTGACCTGCTTCTATTCGTAAAAACTGGTCTGTATTAGGGTGTGTTTCTAAACCAATATCTTCACCTACTCCAATACACATTAACGTAACTTGCAGGTGTGTTCCTGTCCATATCGCAGTACGATAGGTGTTATTTCTTTTTGTAGCTTCCTCAATATTGACAACATAAGGACGACCACCAAAGTCTTGACACATCGATTGCATAGTATAAGGGTTAGCTTGCTGGTGGGAATGATTCCAATTCATATAGTTAGGATAAGCATTCATCATAGGCATCCATTGATTTTGTTGATAAGCTGGGTAATTATAATACACGCGTTCTCCTCCTCTTTTCTCCATTTCTATTTATCTTATGCAACTGCCTATGGAAATGGAAACAGATTAGAGGTAGATTGGGCGCAGGATCTTGCTAAATTGTTTATCTATAATCATACAAATGAGCTTTATCATTTTAAATAGATGACAAAGCTCATTATTGAGTATATATGAAATTTTTTATTGTTTTATTGTACGAATATGAAAAACAAAGTAATAATGCTTATACAAAGCAATTAAAACTAATAGTATTTTCAACCATAGATAATCAACGATAAAGATAGATAAAAGAATCATCGAATCAGCCATAATGTTAATATATATCTTTTTTCTAAGTGTGAGCGCCCTCTCTCTTAGAAACGGCTCTACTTCCTTCATGTATAGTTTCGTTCCCTTAAACCAAGTATCCAAGCGATCAGATCCTCTAAAAAAACAGATCGAAGCCAATATTAAAAAAGGAATACTAGGTAGCAATGGTAAAATAACACCTAGGAACCCTATCGTCATAAAAATAAAACCAAATAATATGTAAATTGCCTTTTTCAAAACTTGAAACATCATCATACTCCTCAATAAAACACTCTATTTACTATCAAGTATAATGAATTTACGCTAACAATGCTACTCAACCATTTTTAAAAATGCTTTTGTTTTTCCTCTTAGTATTTTTTAAAAATCCTCTTAGTATTTCTACTAAGAGGATTAAGTTATTTTCTGAAAAATATTTATTTATTCTTACACTCACGTTCTATAAAACACCATCATTTTGCATTTCTGCTAAAAGCTCTTCAGCTAGACGCAGATAATTATCCCAAGCTGTATTTCTTGTTGTATAGCCACTTGCAGCATAGTCACCTGATTCACCAATTGCAGGAAGATCAGAAAGGTCTAATAAATCCTGTTTTTCAACAACGCTCTCATTTAAAGCATCCATCTGAACATTAAAGCCAATACGTGAAGGCTCATGGTATTCTACGCTTTGATATTTAGATTGTCGATAAAATCGTTTTAATGCTGGATCTTCAATCTCATTTGGTGAATCAGCAAAAATTTCGTCGTATGACACAGAAATTATTTTCTTATCACTTACTACTACCTTTAGTAAACCAGTAAGTCCACCATCTAACTCTTCTGCGATGCTATAATATTTTTGATCAGATGGCTGATCTAATGTAGGTTCAATCTTTTCTGCTAGAGGTACCATTGCTTGATTAATACTATTAGATGCTCCAGATACTACATCAAACTCTCCTGTAATTCGTTGTTCATCTTCCATTTGTTGTTCAACTTTTACAACACTTTGAATCCAAGCAGCACCCTTCTTCTCACCCATAGAGAAGTTGTACTCAGACATACGTTTCGGCACATCTTGGAAATAACGGTGGTAATAGTTCGGTCTTGTTTGCTCATTAAACTCCACATGTGCTATTTCCCCATTATTTGTAACAACTTCCAATTGACCTAAGTGGCCTTGTCTAAAGCGTTCTTCCGCATAATAGTAATCACCCTTAGTAATTCCCAGTTCTGGCTGTATGCTCCACTCTAAATCTGTTTGTTCCTCTCCAGCAGTCGCTTCTTCGTCCTCGCCTGAACAAGCTGCCAATAAAGCAACAAGTAGCATAATGCTAAATAAACTTGCTAGTCTTGATTTGGTTAAATTCATATGTACCTCTCCTTTTTTATGACTGAAAGTTTGTGATATATTTAACATACTTGATCATAAGGAAAGGCACAATGTAAGAACTAAGGATTAAACCCTCATAAAATACAGATTCAATGTTCATCAATTATTTGACAGTTTTTAAATGCTACTGGAGAGTATCCAGTATATCTTTTGAAAATCTTTGAAAAGTATTCTACATTTTTATAACCTAATTGATCTGCTATTTCATAGTTCTTTAAACCATCTTTTAATAAAAGCAGTTTTGCTTTCTCTATTTTTGTCATCATTATATAATTTTTTACTGTTATACCTGTCTCTTGCTTAAAAAGATTTCCTATATAATTTTTCGTAAGGAACAAAGCTTGTGCAATGTTACCCATATTAATTTCTTTGTCCATATTATTCAGTACATAATGACAAACTTGTTCTACAGTCGGACATGAATATGACTGATAGATAAGACGTTTAATGATTGAAACACAATATTCTACTCTTTTCATCAATTTTTCTTGTATCATTTCAAGTGTTTGGTAATGCGTCAAGCTTATACTACTATGGGAATTCATATCTAAAAATTGATCTATCCAACTATATTCTCCTTTTAAGTGAGAAAAAAGATCCCTATAAAATTTTTCTAGCAGCAGTGCGGTCTTCAACCGATCATTATCTAATGTTGTAAAGGCATCTTCTACAATACTTTTCATTAAATCAACAGCTTCCATATTTCCCTTTTTAACTAATTCAATCATGACATGTAACTGTGCTGTGGGATAAAATAAAGTTGTTTGCTCTGTTAATTTGTTCTCTAAAGTTTGAATGTGCGTTTGCACTTGATTGCTTTTTTCCAACTTACTTTTAACCTTATTTAATAGTTCTTCTAACCCTTCTTCACTTACTGGTTTTACTAGATAATTAAAAATACCATTTTCAATCGCCTGCTTTGCATAATCAAACTCGCTGTGTTCACTTAAAAAAACTACACATTTCGCTAAATCATTTTGTTGCACCTCTTTTAAGAGCTCAACACCATTTATTCGAGGCATTCCTATGTCAGTTATTAGTAAATCAACAGGAGCTTGTTGTAGTTTTTCAAGTGCATCTTGTCCATCTTCTGCTTCAGCAATAATGCTAAAATTAGAATCTTCTCCCCATAATGGAAGTCTTTTTATCTGTCTTCTTATAATTTCCATGTCATCTACAATCATTACCTTGAACATTGTTGTCACCCTCTTTATGTTAATCGTTGATGAAAGGTATCGTGAAATACAGTGTTGCCCCTTGATTCTCTTCCCCTTCAATCCAAACATTACCACCGTGTTTTTGAATAATTTTTTTTATTGTAGCAAGACCAATACCTGTCCCTTCAAAATCGTTCGTACGGTGCAACCGTTGAAATACATGAAAAAGTTTATCCGAATACTTCATATTAAATCCGATACCATTATCTTTAATGTAAAAAATGTAGGCATTACCAGTTTTTTTGCAACCTACTGTGATTTGAATGGTTTCTTTATTTCTCGAAAACTTAATTGCATTGGATATTCCGTTTGACATGACTTGTTTAAAAAGTGTGTTATCGACAGAGATTGTTGGGAACTCACCTTCAAATTTTAATTGTATATTGGATGTTGATGCTACAAACTTTTGCTCATTAAAAACCGTGCTCACTATATTCTTTACATCTATTTGTTCTTTTTTTAATGTAGCCTTTGATGTTATAGCATACTCTAATAATCTATTAGTTAAACAAATCATATTTTTACTTATGTCCTGTATAGATTCGATCATCTCATTTGCATCATTATTCAGGGCTCGACCATAGTCCTCTTGCATCATTGTGCTGTATCCTTCAATTGCTCTAAGAGGAGATTTAAGATCGTGCGAAATGGTATAGGCAAAACCCTCTAATTCAGAAACAGTAGTTTCTAATTCAGCAGTTCTATTTGCAATCCGTTGTTCTAACCCTTCATTTAAAGCTTTAATTTCCGTTACTGCATTTTCAAGTTGTTTTTCTCTAATTCTTAAATCATCTTGTACTTCGAGCATTCTCTGGACATACCGAACCGTAATTCCACCCATGATGAAAAATAAGATAGTAGTAAGTAAGAAAGTAATCTTTGTTTTTTCGTTGGGATGCAATAACCAATACAGTATGTGATGTTGATCAATAATATAGTTGTGAATTGCAAGAATAACAAGTGCGAAACTTAATCCAAAAAGTACAATAGTTATCATAATTTTAGTATTATGTTTAGCACTATTGGTAGTTTTAAGCCTGAAAAATTTCCTTACAAATGGTAAGAGAAGTAACGCATCACAAAGCGCCAAAAAAATAGATTCTACAATGATTCCCTTAATTGCAAACAATAAGAGCAATTCATTATCAATGCTTGTTATGATGTCTGTGTTCCAAACAGGTGGTTGGATATTGTTTAAGCGAATCAGTAGTGGAAAAATAAACAAATAAATTAGCATACGTAGAATAATGTAAACAAACTGCAGAAAATAAATATTAAAGTAAATACTTTTACTTTTCTCTCTTTTTTGGGAGCCATAACCATGTATAATAATCCACAAACACAAAGAGATAGCCGGAACCAATGATGCCCATCCATTATAGCTTCCTAAAATAAAAGGATATACAATTACTAAGCCCAAAATTATGCTTACTACACCAAATTTTATGCCCCACGCTAGAGATACTAATAGTGGCAATATAAGACTCCATGTAAAGTTAACTGAAAATCCGTTAAAGTCAAAACTACTTGATAGAAATATCCCAATAAAACCAAAAAAACCCATCGCTACTGAGACAAAAATTTTATATAAACTAATATCTTTCAACTGATTGACGTACATATTTTTAATCATTTTAGTAATCTCCTAGATGTTATTGTCCATGCAATTAAATTATTTGCGCGTTTTTTGTGAATTTATTCACAATTATACTTATAAGGATTAGAAGGTTTGTCCCCATTTCCCATTTAAAAACTTCCTACAAAAGAACAGTTAATCTTTCTATTATTTTAACGTCATACAAGATAGTAAATCAAGGTGGTTTAGTATATAGCTAAAATAAGGTAACAATTGTAATTTTCATCATTAATTTTATAAAAGCTTAATTAATCGATTGATATGACAAAAGACTAATTGAAATTAAATGGGGGCTATAATATAATATATAGACCAGTCGGTTTATGAATGGAGAGATATAATAATGAAAGTCAAAGAAAACGCAAAAGTAAAATTATTAAAAACTGCTTCTCGGCTTTTTCAGTTGCAAGGTTATCATGGTACAGGTTTAAATCAGATTACAAAAGAAAGCGGTGCTCCTAAAGGGTCTTTATATTATCACTTTCCAAATGGTAAAGAACAACTCGCATTAGAGTCAGTTAAATTCACTGCTGAGTCTGTTGCAGAACAAATAGCAGTAGGATTGCAGCAATCAACGGAGCCAGTAAAAGCAATTCAAGATTTTATTAATGACTTGGCAGATCGTTTTACTAAAGAAAGCGCTAAAGATGGAATTCCAATTGCCGCTATTGCTCTAGAAACTTCACTTACAAGCGAAACATTAAGAAAAGCTTGCCAAACTGCTTATGGAAGTTACCAAGCTATTTTCACTAAAAAATTAATGGACGCAGGTTTTGACGAACCAAAAGCTAAACAGCTAGGTGTTTTTATAAATGCAACAATTGAGGGGGCTTTTCTTTTGTCATTTACTACAGGGAACAGTCAACCGTTGCAAATAGCTGCACAACAAATCCCAATCCTTTTAAAAAGAAGTTAAATTTATTGTTTATTATATAGACTGGTCTAATAAAAAACAGTTACATAATTAATTGCAGAAAGAAGGATGAAAATGAAAGTACTAGTCACAGGTGCTTCTGGAAATGTAGGTCAATATGTTACAAAAGCATTAATAGATAAAGGAGAACAAGTAGTTGTAGCAGGGACAAACATTAAAAAATTAGCACGTATGTTTAATAGTGATGTTGATTCTGTTTTACTTGATTTCACAAAAAAAGATACTTTCGATAATGCGCTTAAAAACGTAGACAGAGTATTTTTAATGAGGCCACCTCACCTTGGAAAAGCAGAAGATATGTATCCTTTTATCGATGCTATGAAACGTCATCAAATAAAACTGGTATCCTTTTTATCTTTAATGGGAATTGAATCGAATCCAATTCCTCCGCACTATAAGATCGAAAAATATCTTGAATCATCTGATATTCCTTTTGCCCATGTTCGTCCTGGTTTTTTTATGCAAAACTTGTCCGGAATTCACTCGGTGGAAATTAGGGAAAAGAATGAGGTTTTTGTTCCGGCAGGTAATAGTAAAACAAGTTTTATAGATGCTAAAGACATCGGTCTAGCTATAGCAACCGTATTAAATAACTCAGACATTCACAAAAATACTACGCATACAATCACTGGTGCAGAGGCTTTAGATTATTATCAGATTGCAGAAAAACTTAGTGAAATTACAGGAAGAGAAATTTCATACACTAAACCTGGATATTTAAAATATAGAAAGTACTATATCAATAATAGAGGACTTCCTAAAGCATATGTAGATGTAACCGTAGCATTATATTTTATGACAAGGATCGGTACAGCAAAAAAAGTAACAGATGACTTTTTTAAGTTGACTGGGAAAAAGCCAAGGACTTTCGAAACCTTCGCGCTTGAACACCTAAGCTGCTTCCAATAAACAAAATGGGACATTGGGGTCAGACCCTTTTGTCCCATTTCTACAATTATAATTCTCCTGATGTTATATTTCCTTTATACATAACTGCCTTCCGATTAGGAATTCGTGCTATAGCTTCTGCGGAACAAGTAGCATCCAAAAACACAATATTAGCATCGTCTCCTACTTTAGGCCATTGACGATCTCCTTTATTATCTAAAGGCATTTTCCCCTCTGTGATAAAGCCTAGTGCTCTTGTCAACGAATACTCATCAATCCAACCAAATTTTTCTGCCATTCGACTTGCTCTTTGTAGAAGATCCCCACTACCAAAAGGACTCCAATGATCGTTAATATTATCATTAACAATATGAACTTTAACTCCCTTTTCATGAAGTAACGGAATTGGCGGAGAGGGTACATCTATTGGTACTGTTGTAGCTACGCTAATTTGTTGTTCTACCATATATTCAGCCAACTCACTTACTTCCTCTATAGAACTTTCCCCCATACAATACGCGTGACTAATATTGACTCGCCCTTTCCAATTTGCTTCCTCTACCATTTGAGTAAGTCGTTTAATTGTATATAGACCTAGTGAGCCACCATCATGTAAATGTATATCTACATCGGCATTGAATTCTACTGCAATATCCATCATTTTTTCTAGAGATGCTTCAATATTGTTATCGATGGTAGCTGGATCTAATCCACCTACTACTTTCATACCATTTCGCATCGCGTCTTTCATTAGGCTTGCAGAATTACTTCTTAATAACCCATGTTGCGGAAAAGCTACTAATTCATAATTCAATTTATCTTTATATTCGTCTAAAGCATTTCTAACCCTTTCCATATTACCCAATCCTATAACAGGGTCTACATTACAATGGACGCGAGCAGAAGTTACTCCGTTGTCTGTAATCAACTGTAACAAGCTCTTCGCTCGTTCCGTTGTATGTGTTAGAAATTCAGGGAGAAATTCTACTTCCTCTTTTATCCGATCAAAAACACCACGAAAAGGTGTGCTTGCCTTCCATGGCCCCCCAAAATGTCCTTTATCTAAATGAATATGCTTTTCTGTAAAAGAAGGTAATGCCAATGATTGCTTAGCATCTATAACAGGTATATCACCCGATTCCAATTCACCTTTTTTAATGGCGACAACTTTACCATCTTTAATTAATAAGTGCTCTACTGTTTTCTGCGTAGAAACAATCTCATTATCTTTATACACAAAACCATTCTCTAACAAAACATTGCTTAACCAAAACTGATTATCCATACTCGACTCCTTTCAAAAATGGACAAGGAGTTAGACCCCTTGTCTCAATTAACGATGTAATTTAAAATTATAATGGATAAACCATAGATTAACAACTCCAACTCAACTCTTTACGCCCGTATTGTTTGTATTATAGATTGGAATTCCTCTAGTGAAATTTCCCCACGAGCATAGCGTAGTTTAGCAGCTTCTTCTGCTTCAATTACAGTTGTTTGCTTCTTTTGATTTGGTGAAACCATTGTTTGTTGTTTTCGGTTTTTAAATATCATATATAAAACAATCAAAATTAGTATAAGCAAAATGAAGCTCATAAATGAATTAGTAAACATTCCATCAAACCAATTTGAAGCTGAGTGCATTTCGTTATAACCATAAAATCCGCCGTTATTATTTCCAAAGGAGCCCATATGTCCTCCACCCATCATGTCATTTCCCTCTTTTCTGTTGATTGTATGTCAGTTTCAGTTCTATAGTAAAGCTTTTAGTTTATTATATTCTTCTGCAGATATTTGCCCTGAAGCGTATCTATAGTCAATAGTAGCTTTAATATTATTTGATGTATTATTTTTATTTGTTTGCATATTGCTGAATAGCTTTTGTAGCTCACCGTTTTGATACAAATAAAAAACAATCGCCAAAATTAGTAATAAATACATCATCTATTTCCTCCAAATATTATTTTTGTTTGATGAAATTTGGTAATCAAAGTCGCCTAATGCTATTAATTATGCATATTTCCCATTTCTCTAAACCCTCTATCTTCATTCGAGTCACGATTCATTCCTCGTTCTCTACTTTCAGGACGTTGCACATCAAAATTCCTATGCATCTCATCCATATACTGATACATCTCTTCATTATTCACATGTTCTTCTTCCATGTATCTTTCCATACTTTCGAAATCTTCTTCTGCCATCCAATTACCTGTTTTTTCAACGCCAACTTCCTTCGCATGCACAGGTGCTACTCCATCCATCCAATCATCCATTTCCTCGTATTGCGTTTCTTCTTCTTGAAAACGATTTTGGTGATCAATTGATTTCTCTCTATCATTTGTTCTAAAGCTTCTCATATGATCAAAGTCCATACCATTATTTTTCATAAATTTCTCCATACGATCAAAATCACCCATACGCATCCAATCGAACATTGTTTCAACATGAACGGTTGGATTCTCAAAAAAATTAGGTTGATTTACTTCTTCTTTTCCCGAAAATAACGATAAGCCCATTCCTCCAGAAAAAGCTACAGTTGCTGCTAATATTCCACTAAGTATGTTCATTTTTACATTCTCTCCTTGCTATGGTTGTTTTTGTTTTAGTTGAAAATCTTTATTATTAGCTAATTTGTTGCTTTATTTGTTCGTATTCCTCAGCTGTTATTTCGCCTCTAGCCAATCTAGATTTGGCAATTTCAAGCGCATCTGAATTATTTTGCTGATCATTTCGGTTTTGAGTAGATGATTGTTGATTGTTTACTCCTAAATAAATGAGATAACCAACTAATAAAATGATGACGATCATCATAAACGAACCACCTCCAAATCCAAACATTCCTGAACCATGTCCAATTCCCATCATCGCTTATCTCTCCTTTCAATACCCATATTACCCCCTATCCATGAAGAACTTATGAGCAACATATGTGAAAGTTATGAAGATTTTTTTTGAAAAAAAATGGGACATTGGGGTCAGTCCCCAATGTCCCATTACTTATTTGGATTTACTATAATTTTTCTTACAATAGTTGAAAATAGGTGTTCTTGTTCTTCAATTACTAGATCTGCTTTCTTAATATTGTTCATCGTTCTTCTATTTATGTTGGCTCCCCACATATTAACGGAAATGGGGTTTAATACATCCATTACTTTTCCTACTAATTCATTGTCACTTCTCATATGTTCTAGTAAAAGTATTTTTCCCTCTGGCTTACACACTCTGCGCATTTCTTTTAGTCCCTCGATTGGATCAGGTACCGAACAATAAACACAGGTAGCTACAACAAAATCAAATGTGTTGTCAGGAAAGTCCATCTGTTGTGCATTCATCTCCATCAATGTTACTGGATAAGTTAGCTCAAGCTTATCCGCTTTCTGTTTCACACGTGCTAACATCCCTGGACTGAAGTCAATACCCGTTAAATGCAGGTCGCCAGAATAGAACGGTAAATTTGCGCCTGTACCGATTCCAACTTCCAACACATTTCCTGATATATTCTTAAGCAAGCCTTTTCTCCAGCTTTCCTTGATCATTGCATCCATTGAATCATATATTTTCGAAACCCGATCATATCGCTTCTTAATCGTTTCAGTTAACTTTTGATCCATCTTACACCACTCCTTTGCATAAGATTGGGACAAAAGGGTCTGACCCCAATGTCCCACTTTTGTTTATTTGGTTGGGAGCTGCACTTTGGCTGTTGTTCCGACGCCTAGTTCACTTTCAATCTGAATGTTTCCGCCATGTGCTTCGACAAGAGCCTTCACGATCGACAATCCAATGCCTATGCCTCCTGTTTTTCGGTCGCGAGATTTGTCTCCTCGATAAAATCTTTCATATAAGAAAGGAAGATCATCTACATGAATTCCTTTTCCTTGATCTTGAACAATAAAAGTTAATTCATCGCTTGTTCCTTTAACAGTAATAAAAACACTTTTTCCTTCTGGTGTGTATTGCAACGCATTGTTAATTAGATTAGTTAAAATCTGAATCACTTTATCACGATCTCCAAAGAACCAACGCTCACCCTCAGAATAGTCGATCTTTAAATCCACACCTTTCTTCATAAATAAAGAACTAAATTGACTTTCAATAGAAGACAATAATTTCCCCACTTCAATCTTTGTCTTATCTAATCTGATTTGAGGGTTTTCTGCGGCAATCAATTTTTCTAATTCATTAACTAAGCGAACTAATCGCATCAACTCATCATGGCACTGCCCCAACTTATTTTCATCCGGCTCCCATACCCCATCTTGAAAGGCTTCGATATGACTTCTTAATGTAGCAAGCGGTGTTCGAATCTCATGAGCAAAATTTGCCGTGAATTGTTTCCGCAATGATTCCTCTTGTGCCAATGATTCAGCTAATTCATTAAACGACTCACCTAACGGGCGCATTTCATCTGTCAATTCTTCAACAGGTACTCGACTTTTCCGTTGTGAATTACGGAACCCTGTAACCGCATGAATAATTTTTTTCAAACCTGAAGTTAATCGATTAGAAAATAATAAACTGAATAGCACTGATAAAACAACCGTGACAATTACAGCGAGTATAATATTTCGTTTAATTTCATTTAAGAAAATAAAATCCTCACCCGTTAATTCGTCTGGGTAAAAAACAACCAAAGCTCCGACGGTTCGTCCGTTTTTAGTCAAAGGATAGGAATCTGATTGTAAATCATCTGTCGCATCCGACCTTGAGCCATGCATACCATTCATCATCCCCATCATGGAATGAGACGAGGTAGTATCTAATAACAAATCACCGTCTCCGTCATAAAGCTGATAATATAAGTCCTCTGACATCGCATGCCGGTGCGTAATATCATCTATTTGTTCATTCATTAATTCACCATTTCTTTCATATTGGGAAATGGCTATTTGTTTAATTTCCTCGACTTGCTCTTCTCTACTTTTTTGAAGATAATTAGAGAATTGATTTTCCACACCGAAAAAAATAGTGAAACTCGTAATAAAAACACCACTTAAAGAAACAATTAATAGATAAATAAATATTCTTGATCTAAAGGTTAGATTCATCCTTTTCTCCCCCAAACTTATAACCCATTCCAAATACGGTGAGAATAAATTCCGGATGACGCGTATCTGTTTCGATTTTTTTCCGTAAATTCTTTATATGCGTATCAATGCTTCTCTCGTACCCTTCAAAATAAATATCATCTTCTTGTATCTTTTCTAATAAATCAGCCCTGCTGTAAACTCTACCAGGATAACTAGCCATTGTTATTAAAATTTTATATTCATTAGGAGTGAGTGATAGTATATGCGAATCGAATTTCACTTCTTTTTTAACATGATCTATCATTAGTTTTTGATTGTTAAAACTAAGTTGCTTTGCATTCGTCAACTGTTGTGTTCTTCTTAACAAAGCCTTCACTCTCACTACCACTTCTCTCGGGCTAAATGGTTTTGTGACATAATCATCCGCTCCAATGACGATTCCATTTATTAAATCGTCCTCGGAGGATTTAGCAGTCAGCATAATAATTGGTACATTACTATCTTTTCTTACCAATCGACATACTTCTTCACCAGAAATATCAGGTAACATTAAATCCAACACAATTAAATCTGGTCTCTGCTCTTTCGCTAGCTTCAAGGCTTCTACACCATTAGAAGCAAAATATATTTCCCATCCTTCTTTTTCGAAGTAGGCTTCTAACACCTCAAGTATTACTTTTTCATCATCAACTACAAGTATCTTAGCCATACAATCACCTCTTATATGCATATTATCATTTTCTGTTAGTAAAAAGACAATCTCCACAATTTCCACACAACTTAAACATAGAAACGACATATGTGATGGATATAATAAACGTAACGAAGAAAGGAGATGGAACGAAATGAAAAAAGTTATCGTAAGTTTATTAGGTGCTACCGTACTCATAGGAGGTGCAGCAACCTACACATTTGCACATTCCAACAATGATAATTTTAATAATAATGAACGGTTTAATTATGAAGAAATGAGACCATATATACAAGAGATGCATCCCAATTGGTCAAGTCAAGAACAAAGAGAAATGTTTGAGCTATGCCATTAAGTGAAGCGATTATTAATAAATCGGAATAGTATTGACCTCAAAAAAACATATACGGTTTATGCTCCAAGGTAACTAGGGCTTAAACTGTTCATTTTTTTACTAGACATATGTAATTCATGTGAAAAATTCGCTTGTTTTACTTCTCAAAAATAATGTTTAGACCATTTTTGATTGGGAATATTAACTAATATGTACAAGTGTTTACTGGTAAACCTTGCTTGTTCATGAGACGATACAACACTTTAAAAACAACAAAGACAACAGGAGGAATAACATTGAAAAAAATTATTATCACACTACTTACTATTACCAGTATGCTTTTTCTAGCGGCTTGTGGTGGAGAAGAACCAAAGCCTGAGGAAACGACAGAAACAGAACAACAGAATCAAGAACAAACAGACAGTAGCGATCATGGTGACATGAATATGAGTGGCTCTGGTGAGGTTCCAGAAGGATTAGAAAAAGCAGAGAACCCAACCTATGAAGTTGGCAGTCAAGCTACCGTTGAAAAAGATCATATGGAAGGTATGAAAGGTGCCCAAGCAACAATTGCTGGAGCGTATGACACCACTGTATATACTGTTTCCTATACACCAACAACTGGTGGAGAAAAAGTAACAGATCATAAGTGGGTCATCCACGAAGAGCTAAAAGATGTCTCAGAACAACCGTTAGAACCTGGTGAAGAAGCAACCATTCAAGCTGATCATATGGAAGGCATGAATGGTGCTCAAGCAACGATCGACTCAGCAAAACAAACAACTGTTTATATGATTGATTTCGAACTAACTACGTCTGGTGAGAAAGTAACAAATCATAAGTGGGTAACGGAGGATGAGCTTTCTCCACCTGAATAAATTGTTACCATAAACACACAATTCACTATACTGAAAACGTATACAATCTTAAAAGAGCCTTCAGTTTGGTGGTTTCGTTACTCCCCCCCCCCAAAAGAAGGCTCTTTTCTATCAAACTAAATTTATGTTCTTCACTTTAATCAGTATTTTCATTTTATTGTTTGCTAAATTGCAACTAGTTGTTTTCTCTACTGCTAATAACATTTTCGGTATTTATAAGAAAAACTATCCTTCCCATATTGCACTTCTCCTACTTTGATAAAACCTCTATTTTCATAGAAAGTATGATTATCCTTTCTAAAATCAGATGCTTCTAATTCAAGAATTTCTAAATCATCAAATGTTTCCTCTATATACTTAAAAACCTTTGTTCCAACACCCATTCCTTGATAGGACGGTGCGACAAACAGTCTAACCAACTCATACTTTCCTGGCTCTAAATATAGCAAATAAAATCCGCCAATGATTGTGTTCTCGTCTGTTATTTTATAGTACAAATGACTACCCATCAGCTCTACTTGCCGATCTACTGAATCATAACCTGGTGGACCTCCTCCACAAATAGCAACATCTATTTGAAAGGCTTTAACTTGAACTTCTACTAAGTACTTGGCTTCATATACTGTAGCCTTGGATATCTTGAAGATGTTACTCATCCTCTCTGTTATGTAACCTTACATACTTATGTATTTCACTATAACACATTTAACAACTATTGCTTCTAAGGCCCGTCACTCAAATTTTTTAATCGTAATAAAAGTGCTACTCTTAAGTTTAAGTAGCACTTTTCCATCTCACATCTCAATAGTTGATATTATTTAGCTAATTTATCCCACATTTCATAAAAATAATATACTTCTTCTATAATTGCTTTATCATCATAAATTTTAATCCCACCTCTAATGCGAGAAAGTATACCATTAATCTCAATAATATATTCTTTTTCTACACTATATTGGATTCTTCTCACTATTTTTTTCCACGCATTTTCAGAATAAGCTATATTCTCTTCTGCCATCTCCCATTTCTTCTCTAAAACGTTTTGTTCAATTTGAGTAATGGCTTCATATAATCTATCGTCATCTCCAAATGGCCCTTTTAAAAAATAACCGCTGTTCATAACAACTATAAAAGAGGCAATGGTGAGTATGGGGATAAAATATAATAAAAATTTTTTCACTTTATTCACCTCGTCTACTAATAAGGTCCTTCATAATCGCCCATATCTGCTTCGTCACCTATGTGATCTTCGTATTTATCAATATATAATTGTTCGTTTGGCAAAATCAGAGCATATGCTACTTCTTTAACATCTGTTATTCCACGTCCTTTCAATTGTCCATTTAACCAATCTATATCTTTTTTCCTTTGCTTTAAATTTTGTTCAATAACAATACCATCTTGAATAACCTCTGTCGATAAACGACTTGGTGTGCTTGGTATATGCAAATCTTTTGGTGTTACAGGAAGATTATTAGCTTTTTGTAATACAGAAAGCCCACCATTGATTTCTATAATCGCGTATTCAACCTGGGTAATATCAAAAACTCCTTTATCACGTAATAACATCATTAACTCGCTCATCTTAATTCGCATCTTCTTTAAATTTTTTTCTAAAATTTTTCCGTTTTCTATAACAACAGTTGGTTCTCCATCTAGAACTTTTCCTAAGTAACGATTTTTAACGGTAACATATTGCAAAACGCCAGTTAAAATCGCGTATCCTGCTAAACCTACCCAATGTGCCCAAACTTTAGAGGAAAGATCTGTAGCAAGAGTTGCTGCAATCGAACCTATTGTAATACCATTAATATAATCAAAAAAAGTTAATTGTCCCACTTCTTGCTTTCCAAGAATTCTTGTGAAAATTAAGAGAGAAAAAAAAGATATAACTACTCTTACAATAACAACGAGTGCTTCGTCTAACATTCCATCCCTCCTCCCATAATGCTCTAACTAAAACGACTATTGAACTCACCAAAAATCTACTCATTTTACAGTCAGAACCATATCCAGTTTTTGCATTTTTTAAAGTATATTTTAAAAAACATACATTGTAGTTAAAACTGTTATTTTTATTGTATTAATAAAATTTGCAAAATCAGCATTTTTATACAGAAATTTCATACAGTTTCAGGAAAATCCTTATTTAACACACGTCGTTTGTCTCAATGGATCTCTACTTATTTTTGTTTAGTTAGGGTAATTAGGTACAATATCTAAGCCCGTCGCATAAGATAACTCGAAAAACTAGAAGGGATTGAAATAAATGTACTATGTGCCTTATATCCACCCGTATCAACCCTATTATGCCAACATGCCAATATATAATGACGGAAGACAACTTGTCTATTCAAATTATTCAGATAGATTAGAGCATCCAAACAGATACGACTTTGTTCGCTCTTCAAACATTAATGGAAAGATTCCTTTAAAAGATTATGGCCCAAATCCATTTGTTGTTAATATTAATGAAGCAACGAAGCAAAATAATACGTACCGCACTGCACTATGGACAGGACCTCACTTACAAGTTACTTTAATGAGCATCGATGTTGGTGAAGATATCGGATTGGAAATACACCCTGATGTTGATCAATTTTTACGTATTGAACAAGGTCAAGGAATTGTGCAAATGGGGAAAAGTAGAGATAATTTGAATTTTGAAAGAGATGCATATGATGACTTCGCAATAATGATACCGGCTGGAACATGGCATAATGTTACCAACACAGGTAATACACCAATCAAACTTTATTCGATTTACGCTCCTCCTAACCATCCATTTGGTACGGTTCATGTTACCAAAGCAGATGCTGCAGAAGAAGGTCACGCTCATAATGAGAGCACAGTTATTTTTGGTATGACTCCGGATGAATGGATCAAGCATACTGAATTCTTAGTAAATGAAGGATTAGAGGATGTTGAGAGAGGGATCAATGCTACGCACATTCTTCAAGAATTTATTCTAATGGGCGTTCTTGTAGGAAAAGGCTATTCACCTGAAAGGGCCTATGAAACAGTAGAGGAATGGGAGCGTACAGGGGAATCCAAGCTTCTTCAGCAAAGTAAGAAAATGTAGAAATAGAGCGAATGCATATGTATTTATTACAAAGAAAATGAGCACCTTCATCAGCCAAATAGATAAAGGTGCTCACTTATTATTTTTCGTAAGAGTACCAATCAGCGAGTTGTAATGCTGATTCAACATCCACTTCATTTAACATCACATGTCTACCTGCTAATCTACTTAATATTGCCGTATCAATGCTTGCTAGATTATGCCGTCGGTGCAGGAAATGTTGCTTGACTGCAAAAGATTGTAATCGATGATGTTTTAATAAGAGAATATCTTTATTTAACACCCTGGTTTGAATCATTAACTGATGATTAGATAATTGATAACGAGCAGAACGATATTGAAAATACCCTATAACAGCGGACAATATAAATACAATAAGGGCAACAGCAATCCAATCTACAGCAATAAACGCTACTATAATAGATGCGATAAGCGGAATAAATGCTGTTCTAACCAAGTAGTAAGGAAGAGCACGCTTAGGTAATTTCATTTGTTTTTCTATTGGTAGATGATACTCTGGCAATATTTCAGCTAAAAAGGAATGTATGTTTTTTCGGTTCATTAACGGAAAAACTAGTGTTTTCATATCACCACTATTGTTGATATCACCACTAGCAATTTCAACATATACAGTAGAAAAGCCAAAAAGCTGTCTGATGATTGTTTCCTTTATGCCCACTGCTTGAATTCTTTTTAATGGGATCGTCATCTGCTTTTTCTCTAACAGTCCACGTGTAATAAATAGTTCTTTTTCATAACGCGTAATCGTAAATTTCCAGTATTGAAATAAGGTGACTAAAATTCCTAGGGCCCATATTATAATAAAGAAAGTTAGCGCCATGACTATCATTGCTTGTATCGTTAAATTCACCACCCAAGCAGATGCTTGATTGTAAAACGAATCAGGGATAATGACTTCTAACTCTGAAAATCCCAACGCAAATAAACCAATGATAAAACCAAAGCTAGCTGACGTTGATCCAGCAATTAATAGTTCCTTTGTGCTTACCTGTTTTGAAGGGTAGCTCACCACTTCGACTTGATCATCGGTACGCTGCATTTCTACTGTCTGTTTATATTTTAATTGATCGTGTAATTTCTTTCCCTCTTGTAACGTGACTGCGTGAAGCGCTGCATCTATTTTATGATCGCTTCCTGCTGTTTCTATCTGCACCTTTGTTAATCCAAACAATCGATGAATGATATTTTGTGATAGGTCAATCGATTGAATTCTGTGCTTAGATATTGTTCTTTTTTTCCGTATAAAAACACCGTGTTCGATCCGTAACTGGTCCTCTTCTACTTGATACGTGTATCGCATCCAAGTTAATACACTGAACCCAACTATAAGTAACAACAGCACACCTATACCTAATACTAAGTAAAAAAACATACCATCACCAATTGCTAAAATAGCTATTGGCAAGAACCCCAATATTAATTGTTTAAATGTTTGAATCGTCGTGAAGATGACAGATACAGGATGAAGACGTTTCGGCTCAAACATCATCTTGTTCCACCCTTGCTAATTCAGAAATCTGATCACGAAGATTCGATGCTTCTTCTTCTAAAAGTGCTGGTATTTCATGCGTAGTCGCTGCTGTTGAAATAGTTAAACTAGCAAGCTTGTAATTTTTTAAAATTGGCCCTTGCTTCGTATCCACATGCTGAATTCTAATCATAGGGATAATTGTTCTTGTAACTACTAAAATACCATGTTGTACATAGATTTCTTGATCAAAAATTTGATAACGCCAACGATTCCACCTTATTTTCGGGATAAACACAATAGTTACAACCGCTTCTATTATAGTAAATACAGTTAGACCAATAGCAAACCAATAACTGAATTCGAAATAATAAGCAAGAACAAATAAAGCGATCGTTATTAATAATGGAATAATAGATAACATAATGGCTGATACTTTCCATGCTTTTATCGCATCTGTTGCAATTCTTTCAGTCGGTGCGTTTCTCATAGTAACCCTCATTTCTTATTTGTTCTTCTATGGTTTACGACAAGACTAATGAATAAGTTTCATACTCTTTGCTTAATTTCATAGCTGTATAAATCTATTCTATTGATTTCTTCATTAGATAATTTGTTAACAGAACGCCTCGTCTAATAACTTCTTGTTCCTTGATTATTTTAAAGCCTCTCCTAATAAAGAACTGCTTCGCGGTAATAGATGCACAAGTTGTGATGGCATCTGCATCAACCGATTTTTCTAGGCCGTTACATAGTATAGTCGCTATGCCTTGGTTCTGGTAGTCTTTATGTACATACAATCTATTTAAATACCCTGTTTTCTCTATATCTCCAAAACCCACTATTCTGTCATCTTCCACAGCAACAAGTGTTACATGTTCCATAAAAGAATTGTTCCATTCGTTTAAATCAACTGATCCTGTCGCCCAAACATTTAACTGCTCCTGGTCATAGTCCTTTGCATTTACTGTGTGTACCGTATCGTAAAATAACTCAGCTATGTATTTACAATCTTCGGGTTTGTATTTTCTAATAATCATCTCAAAGTACCCCTATAAAAACATAATAGTATACTACGTAAGAAATTCCCTAGAATATGCTCCCTTACTCCAACTTCATTCAGCTTAATCTATATATATTAGAATAACATGTACTGCGCATTTATTCGATGCGTGCTTTTTGAATAAGTTAATTAAAAATATAATCATTTTGTAATTTTCTTACCTAAAAAATATACCTCTCTAATATTTTCACCAATAAAATTGAACATCTTCCCTTGACAGTTAACGGTATTATGTAATACTATATACCGGTAGTAAGTAATACTCATTACCAATACTACACTGAGATTTAAAAAATAAAGACATAAAAAAAGGTGATAAATTTGGAAAATATCACAGGAATGCTGAAAGGTGTGCTCGAAGGCTGTGTGATAGAAATTATTAGTCGTGGTGAAACTTACGGCTATGAAATTACGCAACAACTACGAGAGCTTGGCTTTACTGATGTGGTTGAAGGAACAGTTTACACTATTACCATGCGACTTGAGAAAAACAAGTTAGTAAATATCGAAAAAAAAAGATCCAATGTGGGGCCTCCAAGAAAATTTTATACACTCAATGCAGCAGGTCGTGAGCAACTTGAACTTTTCTGGCTGAAGTGGGGTTTCATCTCAACGAAAATGAACGAACTCAAGACTAAAGAAATTAAAAGGAGAAGGTAAAATGAGTTTTATTGAGAAAATCATTGGAAGTCTAGATGATAAGCGAGAATGGAAAGCAATTCAGGAGCGTGCGAAAACACTTCCAAGTGAGTACTATAACGCCTATAAAGCTATTCAAAAATATATGTCAATAGCTGGTGGTCCCACCGACTGGAAGGATACTAGTCGTATCTTCAACGGTATTATTGACTTGTTTGAGGAAGGTGCAGCAGAAGGAAAGAAAGTCATTGAACTCACTGGTGAAGACGTTGCCACTTTCTGTGATGAACTAATGAAGGACGTAAAAACTTGGAATGACAAATATCGCGCAAAGTTGAACGATACAATTGGTCGTGACTAAAGCCGAAGATAAATTGTTTTTTCAAGTATGGAAATAGAGAAACTTACTTAATACTTCTATAAAACAAACAGAACCGAAATAGCGTACTTTTAGCACGTATTCGGTTCTATTTAACTATACATAAACACGTCACATTACAAGAACGCTTGTATTTATTGATAAACTAAAACTTAATGTTTATCTATTATTCATGTCTTGATTAGTAATTATCAACTATCCCACCTAAAGAAGCTGCTTTCACAGCAGGATTTTTCATAATTTCTAAAACCTCATCTTTCGTTCCATACACAACTACACCTAATACTTCTACTTCTTTAATATCTTTATCCTTGATTGCTTCATATGCTTTATGATGTTGGATTGAAATACTCGTTTGAAGTAAATCAAGAAAATTTTCATATTCATAACTCAAATAATTAGATGAATAATGACTCGTTTGAGTTGAAAAACCTAAAGCTTCATTTTCATTAATAAATGTTGCAGACCAATCATATTCTGCTGCTTCTTTTTGAAATGTTTCTATTTGGCTATCCGTATAGGTATTAATCCAAAACCAAGTCAACGGAGGCAGTCCAAAAAAAGGTAACTCATTTTGTTTGTATGGCTTATCAAAGGAGAGTGCAACCTCATATATTTTGTCTCCTTTCATATCATTAATAAGTTCTTTGTCATTATTATATCTTTTATAAGTGACGCTTGGATGGAAAAACATCATTTCTCTCCAGCCATTATCTTTATATGAAAATTGCCATTCCTCACCTGTGGTCCCAACACCTCCACCTGAACCCCTTGAAACCAAAATAGACGGGACAAGGCCAAATGAATATTGACTTTGGTCAATTACAACTGATTTTCTTTTCATGTCTTTTGAAACTTTATAACTACTAGTTCCGCCAAGAAAACCTTTTGAATCTATTGTTTCACTTATATAACCATTAGGAGTAGTAAGTCTGACATAAGCATCCCATTGTTTAAATGCCTTCTGACTATAATGAGTTGAAATTGCAAAATTAGCGATGTTTAATATAACAAAAACCAATAAAGAAACAATAACAATCGTTATTATTGTTTTTATTTTACCTTTTTTAATTGCCTTTTTTATCTTCTTTTCATCAAAAACATCATCTTTATAATCACTCATGAAGATCCCTCCACTTCTTTTGAAATTCTCGCTTTGCTCGAAATAAATAAGTCCTAATCGTCTCTTCCTTCATTCCTAGTAACAAACCGATCTCTTTATAGCTTAGCTCCAGTTCATACTTCAATAATAAAAGCTGCTTGTATACTTCTTGTATCTGATTTAAGATTAATAATATTTCATTATTCATTTCTAGATTTAGTACGCTAGATTCAGTATCATCGTCATTAGCAAAGTTATTCCAAAATCGATTATTATCAATTGAAATGACTTGTTCTTTTCCTTTTTTCTTTAGTAATCTCTTGAATTCATTCATAGCAATGGAAAAAATATAAGCAAGTGCCTTATCAGAGGAGACACCACTACTATAAGCTATATATTTCGTATAGCTTTCTTGAACAATATCTTCTGCGTCTTCATGTCTACAGCCATTCTTTCGTAAATAGTAATAGATCATTTTTGCTTGTTTATTATATAATTGCAACAAAAGCTGAGAATTCATAGTGCCTCCTTTCAAATAACCCTCTATAATATAGAGTTCTATCCCCTTAATAAGTTTACAGGAAAATGCAAATTAAATGTAAAACAATATAAAAAAGCCATTCTGCATGGAGAATAGCCTTATCACATATATGCTGAAATAATATTTTAAAAAAATACAGAATATGTTGAGTGCAATATTACTGTTCTGCCGTTATATTTAAGCCTTTCACTAATCTCACAATAATCTTCTTTATTTAAAGAAAATCTGAACTGATTTTTTCAGAGTCAATACTCTTTGAAATCTTCAATCCCATGTATGAAGCATCAATAGTTTTTATTACTGGCAAGTCTCGCAGATCTTTGTTAAAGAACAACCAATAAATAGGTACCACTGCAATTCCAAGTGCGATAAAACCAAACACAATTTGACTGCCAATCCATTCGGTTAGCGTACCACCAATTAAAGATCCAATTGGCATAGCGATTGTATTGATGCTCATTAATACAGAAAACACTCGTCCAAATAAATTTTCTGGAATAGTTGTTTGAAGTAAAGCTGCGAAAAGTACATTCGTCATCCCAATTGGAATCCAAGCCATACCGAATAAAGCAATGCTCACAGCAGTCCACGGGGCAATCGACGAAAGAACCCACAAGACTGAACCAATTAAAAAAGAAATAACAGAAAATATACCTAGGGGATATTTTTCAGCCCATGAAGCAAATAGTGCACCTATTAAACTTCCAGCGGATAATGCCGCTAAGTAATAGCCGTAAATATCAGAACCACCCAACGTATCTGCTAGAACGGGTAAGACTGCAATCGTCATACCAACTGCAAAATTCGCAACCACGCTTCCGAGAATGATTTTCACAAGTAAACTACCACGTATGACAGATACTCCCTCTTTTATCTCATCTATATAAGTACGCATTACAGCTTTAAATGATTGCTTTGATTTTTTGCTTCGATTTTTCTCTTTTTGCGGAACGTTCAACGATAAAAATAGTAATGCTGCAATAAGAAACGTAATGGAATCAATAATGTATAAAGATACAGCACCTACTGCTGCAACAAGAAGTCCAGCAACAGCATTAAAAGTTAAATCGACAGCTTGGTAAGCAAAAGAAAAAGCAGCATTTCCTTTAACCAGCTCTTCTTTTGACAAAATTTTCGGTAGGCTTGCGGATTGTGCAGGATAAGCAATCTGATTAACAAGTGTTGCGAGTGGCATAACAGTGAGGACCACAGATACATTTAGCAAACCAAAATAATAAAAAATAGGAATAATAATAATAAGACAAAATTCTATAAGTTGAGAAATTACTAATGTCCATTTTAATTGCCAGCGGTCAACAAGCGGACCTGCTAGAAATTGGAGTGATTGAGGTAATAGTGTTAAGAAACCAGCTAATCCTGTATAAAAAGCCGATCCTCCTAAATCATAGACAAGCCACATAGCCGCTACAGCATAAAGGCTATCTCCAGCATTGGAAACTAATCTCCCTAAGAACAAAACTAAGAAATTTCTATTTTTAAATACACTTATCATCATTTGCACTCCTCATTGTTTACTACGGTAACTAAAGTATAAATTTGATTAAACGCTTATTAAACCATCCAAAACAGTAAATCAATTCAGCCTTCAGGCGTAATTAAATAAGAATTTTCGCTAAGAATAAGACTCCTTTTAATAGTTTTAGGTCTATTTAACTATATAAAACCACATTGTCTACCGCACGGTTTATTGCAAATTTTTTAAAATAAAATTTACTTTATTGGAAATCTTTGTGACTTTATATCTAGTTTCCACTTTTAAACAATGATTAATTATACCCTTTATTTTTAAAAGTATCTAAACTAGAATAGCAGTAAATAACATTATAATGTTATAATAAAATAGGATGGGAGGGAAATATTCAACTAGACTCACAAACTATGTATAGTAAAACAAAAATGAAAGGATGATTATGTTGGAACTACAGGCAATGAAGTTTAGACCTATTTATCTATTCGTTGGTTTTTTGTTATTTATGATAGCGTTTTCCTTGGGTTTTAGTAATACAGCTTCTGCACATGGCTATGTAAATAGTCCAGAAAGTAGAGCTGTTTTATGTGAACAAGGAATTAACATTGATTGTGGGGCTGTTGTTTATGAACCTCAAAGTATTGAAGGCCCCGGGAATTTCCCAGAAGCTGGTGTTCCAGATGGGCAAATTGCTAGTGGTGGAGGAGTTTTCCCTAAACTAGATGAACAAAGTGAAAATCGATGGGCACAAGTTCCAATGTCTAGTGGTGCTAACACATTTAGTTGGTCATTAACAGCGGCACATGCTACTCAGAATTGGGATTATTATATTACAAAAGAAAATTGGAATCCGAATGAACCATTAAAAAGATCGGACCTTGAACTATTTTGCTCTATTGATGATGGCGGCAAACGACCAGATTTTAACGTATCACACGATTGTGTTGTCCCTCAACGTACTGGCTATCATGTGATCCTTGCTTATTGGGAAGTTGCTGATACGGATAATGCTTTCTACCAAGTGATCGATGCAAATTTTGATGGTGAATTTGTCGAGCCAGGAGATCCAGTAGATCCAGGAAACCCAGGTGAAACAGCACCAGAATGGGATGCAACAAAAGCTTATTTAGGTGGAGATGAAGTAACATATAACGGTAACACTTATCGAGCAAAGTGGTGGACACAAGGAGAAGTTCCAGGAGAATCTAATGTATGGGCACTCGTTTCATCAGGAGGAGATGTTACAAATCCTGAAGTATTAGAATGGAGTGCTGATTCTACCTACACAAATGGAGATTTGGTTTTATATGACGGTCAAACATATAGGGCACAATGGTGGACACAGGGAGAAACACCAGGGGTTTCTAATGTGTGGCAACTTTAATGAATAACAAGCTTCTTTGACAGGTCATAAATATTTCATACAAGTTGTTACCCGAGAAGGGCTCTTTCTATATGTATTGTCTTTATTGGCATACATTTTATGACAGAGCACCTTCTCTTTTTAAGGAATCTAATAAACGGATAGTGTAATGAATAATTGATGGGAATTGTTTTTTGTTTTACATAAAGGAGGTCTAAGGGGAGAAAATTAGAAGTTGTTTGTATACATCATAAACTTGTATTCAAGCTTGACTAATCATCACTAGATTATAAGTTTCCATTTAATAGAATGGGTAAAGACAAAAACTATTAAATACGAATATAATCAGGAGGAACAAATGAATACGTTTATATTGTCTAAAAAAAGAGTAGGTTTGATTGCTTTACTGTTTAGTATTCTACTAGTAGTTTCATTCGTTTTATCATACTTAGTATCTGAAGAAACTGTTCTAGCGAATGACGGAAGCGACAAAGTAGTTTTAGGTTATTATGCGTCTTGGGCACCACCTGAGAATTTAGATCCCAATAAAATTACGCACCTAAACTATTCCTTTGGTGATATATGCTGGGATGGCGAGCACGGGAATCCTAACAATGAAGAGATTCCTGCAGGTGAACAAAAAGTCTGGGCATGTACTGACCTGGACGGTAATGAAAACAAAGAATTACCGAATGGCACAATTGTATTGTATGATCCGGAAACAGATTTAGAAGAACTCCCTAAGGTCGAGGCATTAAAAAATGAAAATCCAGATTTAAAAACATTGTTATCCGTTGGAGGATGGACATTGTCACACAACTTATCTGATGTAGCTGCGGATGAACAAGCAAGGAAAGTATTTGCTCAATCAGCAGTAGATTTTGTACGTAAATTCAATATGGATGGTTTAGATATAGACTGGGAGTGGCCTGGTGCTGAAGGACATCCTGGAAACGCAATTAGACCCAATGACGGTGAAAATTATGTAAAGTTATTACAAGCAGTTCGTGATGCATTTGATGTTGCTGGTGAAGAGGACGGACAGCATTATTTAGTGACAATTGCAGGTGCTCAAACATGGACTTTTGATACAAATAATGACTTACAAGCAATTGGTGAAATTGTTGATTATGCAGCAATTATGACCTATGACACAAATGGTACGTGGTCTGGCTTGACAGGTCACAATGCGCCTGTATATTTAGATGATTTGGAGGCAGAATTACGTGGTTGGCATAGCGGTAGCGCCGATAGTGCATCAAACATGTATTTATGGGGAGGAATTCCACCAGAAAAAGTTGTACTAGGTGTTCCTTTCTATGGACAAATTTGGGCTGGATGTAACGTCGATAATGATGGGGCCTATCAACCTGAACGTGGCGCATACCAAGAATGTGCCGCTGGTAAACAAGATATTTTACCTGACAATGGATATAACGCCATTAAGCCACTTGTTAACGAAGATGGATATAAATATTACTGGGATGATGTAGCAAAAGTTCCTTATTTATATAACGAGGAAAAAGGTGTATTTGTTTCATTTGACAATGTTGAATCTTTAACAGAAAAGGTACGTTTAGTGAAAGAAAAAGGACTTGGCGGAATCATGATCTGGGATTTAGGCACAGACGATGAAAATTGGAATCTACTAAAAGCAGTTTCATATGGTTTAGGTATTTCCAATGAGGCGCCAACACCTGATAAGAAACAGTATGTCACGGATGTTATAACAGAAGAATCTGAAACAGGTGTGGTTTCGAAAGTTACACTAGAGTTTGGTGACATCACCACAGCTGGCGTCTCGAAGTACATTTTATATCGTGATGGTGAGCAAATTGCAGAGTTTTCACTAGAGGATGTCGTTGATGGTGTCATTCGTTATTCTGAAGAAGTAGAGCCAGGTAATGAATATGTTTATACACTTAACGGAATCCACTCTGATTTTGCAACCGAAATGGAAGTGGCACAAGTAACAGTAACTGCCGAAGCCTATGATCCAGGTACAGATCCAGGTAATGGGTCTGATGGCGATGGTGATGGTTCCGACGGTGATGGCAATGGTGATGGTGCTGACGGCGACGGTGATGGCTCTAACGGTGATGTTGATGGCGATGGTGCTGACGGTGACGAAAATGGCGAAACTGAAAACGGTGATAATGAAGACAGTGGCGCTAACGATGAGGATGAAGAAAATGACGAAGCGGGCTTAGTATTAGATAAAGATGACAATGGTTCTAACACTAGTGGTCAAAAACTTCCCGATACTGCGACAAACATGTTTAACTATATCGTAATTGGTTTAGTTGTTCTACTTATTGGACTTACCGCGTTTTTTTTCCATAGAAGAAGAGAACACGCACATCAATAATTATTAATCTATTAAAGTAGCAGATACAATTACAGGCTATAAAACCAATGATATCGCATGCTTTGGAGATACAAATCATATATGATTTTGTATCTCCATATTTATTTTTAAAGGCATTGTGAATGTTACACGACTAATAAGTAATACATAAGTTTTGGTGTTTACTTTCTCAACATAGTAATATATTGTAAAAACAAGAGAGGTGGTAATGGAAAACAATGAAAATTTATGGAGTAGTTTTAATTGTTGTTTCTGTGCTTATATTATTGATTTTACCAAAAATGATTTTTCCAAATCCTAACGATGTGGATTCAACAGGCATAGTAAACACAATAAGGTTTACTGCTTTATCATTAATTTTTGCCGCCATAGGAATTAAAATTTTGTTCAGAAGATGAATAGTTTTTTTAGTGTTATCATTAGAATTGATTAACTCTAATTTTTAATTTTAAGGAGGTTGTTGAAATGCACAAAATGAAAGCTTATGTCAGAACAAGCCCTCAAAGCATGGATGTCGAATTAACAGAACTAGACATTCCTGAGATTGACGAAGATGAGCTGCTCGTAAAGGTGGCAGCATTCGGAGTTGGCATTCACGACCGCTATTTTATTCCAAGCAATACTAATTTCCCCTACCCCATTGGATCTGAAGCATCAGGTGTCATTGTAAAAAAAGGAACCCTTATTACCGACTTTCAAGTTGGTGATCGCGTGATTCTATCAAGTAGTCTCCTTCCAAAAGGTGGTTGTTGGGCAGAATATGTAGCCGTCCCATCAAAAGCACTTATCCCCATGCCAGATATACTTGAATTTATAGAAGGAGCAGCAATTCCCGTGGCTGGAAAGACAGCATTGGAGTGTATGCATACACTAGATCTGAAGGAAGGAAATACATTATTTATCGCAGGTGCTTCCGGCGCAATTGGTACATTGGTTATCCAATTGGCGGCAGCCAGAGGTATTCGAGTAATTGGTTCAGCCTCTAGTAGAAATCATGAATATATGCGATCACTTGGTGCAGAAAAAACAGTTGACTATTCAAGCCCCACTTGGCAAGAAGATGTGAAAGCTTTGTTCCCAGATGGCGTAGATGCAGCATTGGCAATTCAACCAGGCACGGCGGAAGATAGCATGATGGTGGTGAAGGATGGCGGAAGAGTTATTACAGTCTCCGGTGATAGAGTCCAGCCAACTAGAGGGATTACCGTAGAGCAATTCCAGCATCAGTTAAATTTACAGGAAGCTTTAGGTAGTTTAGTAAATGACATTGCTTCAGGTAAGGTTCGCTTAGTAATTGAACATGTCTATGCATTCACTCAAGCTCTACGGGCATTGGAGAAAACAGAAACAAGACATGCTAGAGGAAAGCTTGTAGTTTCCATGCAAAAAGATTAATTTTTTTAGAGATTCGAGGTTAAATATAACTTATAAAATCCATTTTGATTGATCTCTTTTCAAAATGGATTTTTAAGTTTACTTCATGTAGTACAATCTTTAAATTTTTCCACAAAGGGCAAGGTTGTTGACAGATTATAATAAGAAAAGCACCTATTCAATGTAGATGCTCATCATTATCTATTCTTCCACTATTAATTCACAACAGTAATTTTTATGATCTTAAGCTATGCTATTCATTTTTCGAGCATATTTATATACTTTTTCAATTTTTTCATGATGCTTCCCCTTTGGATTTTCCATATTGCCAAACTCAAAAAACTTTACCTTTTTAATGCCTACGTATTGAAATAATGCCTTACGCATTAAAGCTTTATGAGCATTATTTAGCCAAAACATTGGATAAAAGGTTGGACCCTTCATTACAGAAATACATACAACTGATTTCCCCTTCAACAGACCGTCTGGTAACAACTTACCGTTATCTTTATATGCAAATCCTGAAGCAAACATTTTATCAATATATCCCAATAACATCGCAGGAGGTCTTCCCCACCATATAGGGTAGATAAAAATAATCTTGTCAGCCCACGATAGTTGATTACGATATTTTTCTAATTCTGGATCTTTATGCATGTTTCTTCTCTTCTTTTTCTCCCCAAAATTAAGAACCGGATTAAAATTTTCACCATACAAATCTAAAACTTGAACATTTTGTATAACATGATTTTCCTCACACCCTCGAATTACCCCTTGTAAAAATGAGTAACTCAAGCTTTGGTGATTTGGATGGGTAAATACAATTAAAGCATTCATAAAAACACCCCTCGTTTAGTTATCTTTTGATAACTAAATAGTAACATCCATTTGGTTTAGTTGTCAATTGATAATTGTTTTTTGATAATATATTTGATAATTTGTATATGAGGTGATACATATGAACAAAAATAAGCTTTTCCAACAGTTTGTTCGCTTTACTACATCTGTACATCAAGTGACATACGATATGACAAAAGAAATCAGAATTGAAAATGTAACTACCGTTCAATATAAAATATTAGAGTTAATTACAGTTAGCCAACCTGTAACCCTCAGTGAAATAAGTGAATGCCTACATTTATCTTTACCTAATGCTAGCCGTGAGTTAAAAAAATTAATCCAATACCAACTATGCGAAAAAATTATTGATCCGAATGATCGACGCAAGTTTGACATTCGTCTTACTGAAGAAGGAACAGTGCTAATGAATAAAGTATTTCAACAGCTTGAAATAAACTTCCAAGAGCGAATTAATAATTTGTCAGAGCCCGAACTAAAAGAAATTCAAAATGCATTTGAAATTTTACAGACTAAATTTTTTGCATAGGTGAATTGGAAAGGTCCAAGATGAAATATATCATAAACTGATATGTTAATTTTAAAAAGTTATATTAAAACTCTTATTGCTGTAAGAAAAACCTTTAACATTTGCATTTTCATGTTAAATTAAAACCTCGGGGGGCAAAAAATCCCCCGAACCATTAGGATTTAACACTTACTGAAGTACATACCGAAGTTAGGACTGAATCTAATGCTGACGAGGAATCGGAGGGATATTGCACACAAGGAAAAGGACTGAATCACTATTGGGATCCAGCCCGAATTTGTATTGATTTTATATATTGAACTGACTTATTCCACACAACACAGAATTATAGTTATCTTTTATGCTTTTTTCACAAATTCCGACTTTAATTTCATGGCACCAAAACCATCAATTTTACAATCGATATTATGACCATCTGCTGAATCATGTACTAATCGTATATTTTTTACTTTTGTTCCTTTTTTTATTGATGAAGAACTGCCTTTTATTTTTAAATCTCGAATCACGAGAACTGAATCCCCATCATTTAGTACATTTCCATTTGAATCTTTGATCACGGCATCTGCTTCTTCCATGTTTGTTAATAAAGTCCATTCATGAGCACATTCAGGACATACTAGAAGCGCTCCGTCTTCATAAGTGTATTCTGAGTTGCACTTTGGACAATTCGGTAAATTAGTCATATTTTTCTCCTTTTTTGTTCTGTAATACAAACTACTATTGTACAACTATAATAAACTCCTGCCAAATCCAATCTCTCAAACCCGAATTCCACCGTTTGAGTTAAAATAAAGTTTTGCTACGGAACCCTCATTTCAAACGATTCTTAGTTTAAAAATACTCGTTTTTCACTGTTTTATCAGAGTTGGAAATGAGTTAGTTTTAAAACATTTAGAGATAAAATTGAAGAAACACTTGACTGACAAGAATTTGGATATAAAAAGCCCCGAAATCGCAAGTGTTGATTTTTACGAAATCAGTGTCGAAATAGAATATATTTATTTTAACTAGCCAAATATTATTTAATTGGACAATTATTTCTCCGGCAGCACAGCTGCTTACACGTGGGACGAGCAACCAAGCTTGATGTCTAGGAATTTTTTAAGGGTTAGTACGTATGTGGGAATAGGTCAATCAACTATCTGATTCATTCTTAACATTTTTTATCTATTTATTCTTCATTAGTCTTTCTAACAATCCCATCTGTTCGACAATTTTAATATCATTCATAAAACGTTGTAAACTACGCTTATACTTTTTGATTTCTAACTCCTTTGAATATCCAAGACATAAGTTAAAAATACTGTCTAATTTTTCTGCATTCCCACTACAGAAATAACTTGTGAGTACACCGTCGCTTTCACTTGCAAGTACGACAACAGTTGCCATTCCTAAAACATATTCAATATCACACGTAGAGATAGAACGCTCTTTCCCTTTCCTTTCTTTAAATTCATAACTGTAGATAGACTGAAACCTTCCTTCAAGTAACTGGAGAATTGATTGCTTATAAATGACATAAACTCCTTGAATGACACTTATAACAGGACAAAATGGTTCATTTAAATAATACCTTAATCGTTCATTTTCTTTTGAAACTTTTAAAGCATCTAAATCATATAGTTACATCTCTTCTACTTCTTTTATTGTCATAGGTGCAAATATACATTCTTCATATCTCATAAACTTTATCTCCTTACATGAACATGTATCACGACGATTTCTATTTTGTAATACATAATATTTCTATGAAAAGGAAATGGAGGAGTATTTTTGACATACTATTATTACATTGCATCTAACCAAACAATACAGTTTTCAGTGGGTCAGTAGATGATGACATTGGGAATTATGTTAGTGGATTCGATACTCCCATTCAATTTGAAATGTATACCCCAGAAATTGAAAAAGAATTATTCCCTTTATATTTATGCATTAAATATCATTTTGAACGTTATCCATATAGTACCGTTCAAATTGCAAACTATTTAAGTTCTAATATAGAAGATTGTATGATTGATAAGAAGGTATCAATCCAATTAAAAAAGCTAACTGGGACGAAGCTACTTGCACTTGATGTAGGCGAGCTCATAACGATTAAAAAATAAACAGTCCCGTATTTGAGACTGTTTATTTTTTAATATATTTAACTTTCTAGGAAAGAGGAAGTGAGATTTCTAAATAAATAGGTGTATGGTCTTGTCTTGGACCAGAATCAATCATCTCTGACTTTTTAATTTTATCCTTGGCGCGATCACTTACGAGACAGTAGTCAATTCTCCAGCCTGAATTATTTATTTTACTCGTTTTTGCTATTTGTGCCCACCAAGAATAAACTCCTTCTACATCACCATGAATGTAACGAAAACTGTCTGTAAAACCCTTTTTTAAAAGTTGATTGAATCCATGTCTTTCTTCCTCGGTAAATCCTGCAGAATTACGGTTATTATTGGGATTTGCTAGATCAATTTCTTTATGAGCAACATTGTAATCTCCAGTTGCTAAAACAATTTTCTTTTTATCTAATTGTTTTACATATGTAGCATACTTTTCATCCCAAATTTGACGATCCCCAAGGCGTACAAGCTTATCACCTGCGTTTGGTGTGTATACCTGTGTAATATAAAAGTCCTAAAATTCCAATGTTATTATACGCCCCTCATCATCCATTGTTCTAGGTGCGCCAATTTTAGGATAGGTTACTTCAGGTGTTAAATGGTTTTTATACAAAAACATCGTTCCTGCATAACCTTTACGTGCCGGTTCTACGCTTGAACACCAAACAATGTCATAGTCAGGAAAATAATCCACTAAGATTTGTAGGTGCTTTTTGGTTGGACCTGCCTGTGGTAATTTAGTCTCCTGAATCGCAATAACATCCGCATTATAGTTAATTATTGTATCTAATACTTCACGTGACATATGTGCACGATTTGAATCACTCGTTAATGCTGCGTTTAATGAATCAATATTCCATGAAATTAACTTCATTGTTCTACCCCTTTATTATCTTTTCTTAATTATATTTATTTAAAGTAACCCATCTAATAATAAAGGCTTGCGCCAGTTATGAATTTAAATAAGTATACATTCTTTTTTTAGAGCAAAAACATCTATCGCACCTGATTTACAAAATGAATGTATTTCTTAAAACCTTGTTATATCATTGTTAATCCCTAGACATCAATGCTACCACCTCGATATGATGTACTTAGGCTATTCCAAAGTTTGATAGAACTATACAAAACCCTGTGTTTATATACCTTTGACATCTATTGTATCAACTCTAATGGTCTTTTTGATTAGGCTATTATATATTTTACAAACTTAAAGATTATTAATATTTTAATTCTGCTTGTAAATACTTATGATCACTATTGCCCCAATCTTTTTCAATAACAACTTTATAATCTAGATCAGAGTTAAAATTAATAAATATGTGATCAATCGGTGTTTGTCCAATATAAGTTGGGATGTCATCAGAGACTATATCTTTTGCAACTCTAGTTAGCTCTATAAATCTTTTTTCCGTTAATTTATTTTTACATCCAATATATCCATTAAAATCTCCTGCGATTATGAGTTTTTCATTGTTGGCTTTCTTATCAGCAGTATACTCAATTAATTCTCGCCACATATGATCATTTTGATCATCTTCTTTAAAGTTAGTAGGCATATGTACACCCAAAACTGTTATGTCATCACCAAGGCTTAATCCAATTGTTCTATTGTTACAAGGTTTATAGTTTATGTCACTATTAAATATTCCTTTTTTAAAAATTGCAACAGTACACCTCGTTATATAATTCCTAGATATATTTTCAAGTATCTCAAATTCATTGGTAGGAAAATCATTGTGCAGTTTCTTATGATAGTCGCACTCTAACCACATAACACCTTTTTTTAATTTATAAGGAACTTCTTGCAATAATACAATTGCATTTTGTCGACTATCCAAAAAATCTTTAATATCTTTTACAATATTAATATAAGCATTTATATCATAATCATTTTCATTATATTCCCATTCTTGCCCCGACCTCTTCTTATTCCTAAACCAATCAACATTCCATGTTTTTATATTAATTATATTCTTTGCTCCCACCTCATTTTTCATTTCCCTTTCCCCCCATACTATTTATTGTTTTTCTTTGAGCTATACTTACTACTCTTTCTCTGGCTACCTTCTTTGCTTTTGAGAACATTACTCCTATTTTTCTTCTCCACTTGCACAGCTTCAAACCTCTCTTTAGAAATTATGGGTGGATGATTATTTTCAGAAACATAATGTTCTCGATTTTCTCCCGCATTAAGTAGTCTAACTACACCGATATATTTTTCATTGCTCAGCATGACGTTTATATCCCAATTTAATGTTTTCACTTCGAGATTCATTTTCTGCTTGGGCAATGGATTCAATAATCGAAATCATCAAGGCATTATCTGTATCGGCTGTATCTAATCCTTCTTGTTCAAAAATAACACGTACTCCCAGTTCTCTTAGTTTGTTCAATCCTTCGAGTACTTCAACCGTATCTCTACCAAATCGACTAATGTTTTTCGTCATCACCATTTTTAAGTCTTTGAATTCACAATCTTTTATCAGACGATGAAATGCTTTACGGTTAGACTTCGCTTTTCCTGAAGCAATATCTATATACGTATCTACAAGTAACCAGTTAGGGGTAGACGCTGTTAATCTAGTTAAGGCAGGTACTTGGGCTGTTAAACTATTCAATTGTTCCATACTATTGGAACTTACTCGACAATAAATTCCTACTCATTTCTCACGTTTAACAGGCTTTGGCGGAATAAAATGTACCCTGCGCTGATCAGTCATCTCCTTATCTCCCGGCACTTATTTTTTTATGTCCATTTATTTGATAGGTTTTTGCGATATGTGATTAGTCTAAATTTAGCACATTTTACTCTTTACATCTATCCTATCAACTCCCCTACCTAAAATCTATTTTATCAACTCAACCCGAAATTCCAGTGCTTCTAAAGTCAATAACAAAAAGGGTTTCACCTATTTATTCATCTAAAATAAACATAGGCGAAACCCTACATACCTTGTTATATCAACGCTTTAATTATTGGTGTGTTTATTCCCTAGACATCAACGCTACACACTCCACGTGATTCGTCTGTGGAAACATGTCAACTGGCTGTACTTCTTTCGTTTTATAGCCACCATCTTCTAGTATTCGTAAATCGCGTGCTAATGTAGATGGATTACAAGATACATACACAATACGTTCTGGATTCATCGCAAGCATCGCTTCTAATAATGCTTCATCACAACCTTTTCGTGGTGGATCGACAACGATCACATCTGGTTTCAACCCTTGCGATGTCCACCATGGCATTACTTTTTCTGCTTGTCCAACAAAAAATTCAACGTTATCTATATTGTTTAATTTTGCGTTTTCCTTTGCATCAGCGATTGCTTCTCCTACTATTTCCACACCATAAACCTTTTTTGCTTGTTGTGCTAAAAATAGTGAAATCGTTCCAATACCACAATACGCATCAATCACTGTTTCTTTACCTGTTAGTTGTGCATATTCTAGTGCTTTATCATATAATTGTTTCGTTTGCGTAGGATTGACTTGATAAAATGACTTCGCAGATATGGCAAAAGTAATGTCACCGATTTTATCATGAATATAGGATTCACCCCAAAGTACTTTGGTTTCTTTACCAAGGATCACGTTGGTGCGATCTTTATTAATATTTTGCATAATCGATGTCACATTCGGATAGGCTTCTCTAATTTCATTGATAAGTTGCTTCTTATTAGGAAGCTCTTTCGTTCGGGTAACAATCACGATCATTGTTTCATTCGTCATTTCGCCAGTTCGCACCATAATATGACGAAGCACGCCACGATGGGTTCTTTCATCATATGCAGGGATATTTAGTCGATTTGCGATACTGCGCACTGCTTCAACCATACGATCATTCACTTCAGATGTGATGATACAACGATCCATTCCCTCAATAATATCGTGACTTTTCTTTCGATAGAATCCGGTAATTAACTCACCGTTCTTTTCAGCAACAGGAATTTGGACTTTATTGCGATAACGCCATGGATCTTCCATTCCCATTGTAGGGTGCACATTTACCCCCTCTATATGTCCAATCTTTTTTAGTGCATTTACTACTTGTGTGCGCTTCATTTCGTTTTGCAACGTATAGCTCATATGTTGAAGCTGACAGCCACCACATTGGTAATAAACATTACATGGAGGTTCTACTCGATCAGCACTTTTATTTTCTATTTCTATTAATTTACCTACAGCAAAATTTTTCTTTACCTTAATCACTTTCACTTGTGCTGTTTCACCTGGCAAGGCATAAGGTACAAAAACTGGGTAACCATCTATTTTCCCGACACCATTTCCTTCATGAGTCATATCTTCGAATACTAATGTTATCATTTCATTTTTTTGCACAGGGGCTTTTTGCTTTTCCATTATTAATCAACGTCCTTTATTTTCAAATCCTTCTCAAAGTTTATCATAAATGTGTGATCCAAGAAATATGCACATTTCATCTATGATTCCACTATTTCTTTAGCTACTTTAAAATTCATCCGACATTTCCCGGGAAATATTCGAATATTGACGAAACAAAGTAGACAAAAAAATAGAAAGAAGAACGCCTTGTGCTAGCTATCTTCTTTCACTTCGAATGTTTCAGGGACAAAATATTCAATATGCTGATGTAAATTAACAAATTCACCAGGTAAAAGCCCACCAAATTCACCATCAACATTTAATTGCATTTTTTCATCTGTGCTCACTTTTATTCGCTTGGCACGAGTATACAGGATTCGATCATCTTCTAAATGGTTTCCTTTTAATGCTTGTGTGGCAATTCGTACGAATTCTGCTAGATTTGTCTTCTTTAAAATTAATAAATCGAATACACCATCGTTCATTTCTGCATCAGGAGCTAATTTTTCAAATCCGCCAATTGAGTTTGTATTCGCGACAAGAAATAACATAATTTCATCTTCAAATAGTGTTCCATCATATTCAATTCGAACATTAATTGGTCGTAAAGATGGTAGCATCTCTATTCCTTTAAGATAGTATGCTAATTGACCAATCATCGTTTTTAACTTGCTAGGTGCCTCATAAGATAGTTCAGTTAATTTTCCTCCACCAGCAATATTCATGAAGTAATGATCATTTACTCTTCCTATATCTAAGGCTACAGAGCGATTTGCCAAAATCACATCAACTGCTTTATCAATTTGACGTGGTATATGCAGTGCGCGGGCAAAATCATTAGTTGTTCCTACTGGTATAATACCTAGCTTTGGTCGATTGTCTTTCTCAGCCATACCATTGATGACCTCATTTATCGTTCCATCGCCACCAGCAGCTACGATAACATCAAAGCCTCGATCGACAGCTTGACTTGCTGCAGTTGTTGCGTCGCCAATACCTGTTGTTGCGTGAACAGAAGTTTCATATCCTGCTTGTTCAAATCGTTGCAACACTAAAGGTAATTCCTTTTTAAATAACTCACGTCCAGAAGTTGGGTTATATATTATTCGAGCACGTTGCATTAGAAGGCCCTCCCTACTTTCACTTTACTAACTAACATCATAGCCGTTTTCATCGAAAAAGAAAAGCTATTGACTATTTTTCCTCGACAATAAAAGGCTTTCCTCTTTTATCCGTGTAAAAAGAAGGCTACATTTCGTAGCCCTCTCCCCTTATTATCTCTTTTCCATTTCTGCTAAAATGATTTTGTTTACCATCGGTGGATTTGCTTGGCCTTTAGTTTCTTTCATTACTTGTCCTACTAAAAATCCAAGTGCTTTGTCTTTTCCATTTTTGAAATCGACAATAGATTGTTCGTTTTTATCTAGGATAGCGGAGATGATTTCTGTTAGTTGACCTTCATCAGAAATTTGAACAAGTCCTTTATCTTTGACAATCTTTTCTGGATCTCCACCTTTTTCAACTAGCTCTGCAAATACTTTTTTCGCAATTTTAGAAGAAATCGTGCCATCTTCAATTAAGCGAATCATTTTTGCTAGCGCTTCTGGTGTTAAAGCAAGATCATGTAGCTCTTTTTGTTGTTTATTCATGTAGGCAGATACTTCACCCATCAACCAGTTTGATGCTTGTTTCACATCAGCACCAGCTGTAATGGTTGCTTCGAAAAAGTCTGACATCTCTTTTGTGCTAGTCAGTACCATCGCATCATATGCCGGGAGTTCTAGCTCTTTAATATAACGCGCTTTTCTTGCATCTGGAAGCTCTGGAATCTCTGCACGAATGCGTTCCTTCCATGCATCATCGATATAAAGTGGTACAAGATCTGGTTCTGGGAAATAACGATAGTCGTCTGATCCTTCTTTCACACGCATTAAGATGGTTTCTTTTGTTTGCTCATCGTAACGACGTGTTTCTTGAAGGATTTCCCCGCCAGCTAATAACACTTCTTGTTGACGTTTTTCTTCATACTCTAGTCCTTTTTGAACAAAGGAGAAAGAGTTTAGGTTCTTCAATTCTGATTTAACACCAAATTGTTCTTGACCAATTGGGCGAATTGAAATGTTCGCATCACAACGTAACGAACCTTCTTCCATCTTACAATCAGAAACACCAGTATACTGGATAATATTTTTTAGTTTTTCTAAATATGCATACGCTTCGGCTGGTGAACGTAGATCTGGCTCAGAAACGATCTCTACTAATGGCGTACCCTGACGGTTATAGTCGACTAACGAGTAACCATCGTCACTGTGAGTTAATTTACCTGCGTCCTCTTCCATATGCAAACGTGTAATACCGATTCGTTTCGTCTTTCCTTCTACTTCAATTTCAATCCATCCGTTTTCTCCGATTGGCTGATCAAACTGTGATATTTGATAAGCTTTCGGATTGTCTGGATAGAAATAATTTTTTCGATCAAACTTAGTATCTGTGGCAATCTCACAATTAAGTGCCATTGCTGCTTTCATTGCAAAGTTTACTGCTTCTTCATTCAATACTGGAAGCACACCTGGATAACCTAAATCGATTGGGTTTGTATTTTCATTCGGCTCGGCACCGAAATGATTAAAGCTTGGACTAAATATTTTTGAATCTGTCTTTAGCTCAACGTGTACTTCTAGACCAATAATTGTTTCAAAATTCATTACTTCGCACCTCCCAATGTTGGGCGTTTTTTATGATGATCGGTTGCTTGTTCAAACGCATATGCAGTGCGATAAATCGTTGTTTCATCAAAGTGTTTCCCTATAATTTGCAAACCGATCGGTAAGCCTTCACTCGAAAAACCACAAGGAAGAGACATACCTGGTACGCCTGCTAGATTGACAGGAATCGTTAGAATATCATTTGCATACATCGTTAATGGATCATCAATGATTTCACCGACTTTAAATGCTGGAGTTGGTGTTGTTGGTCCAATAATTACATCATAATCTTCAAATACTTTTTCAAAGTCATCTTTAATTAATGTACGTACTTTTTGCGCTTTTTTGTAATACGCATCATAATAACCTGAGCTTAGAGCAAATGTTCCTAGCATAATACGGCGTTTTACTTCATCTCCAAAACCTTCGCTACGAGATAGTTTAAACATATCTAACATATTCGTTGCATTTTCTGAACGAACACCATAGCGCACACCGTCAAAACGTGCAAGGTTTGCAGAAGCTTCAGAAGAAGACAGTAAATAATACGCTGCTACTGCATATTTAGAGTGTGGAAGAGATACTTCTTCCCATGTTGCACCTAAATCTTCATATACTTTAAGTGCTTGAAGAACAGATTCTTTTACTTCAGGATCGATTCCTTCTTGTAAGTATTCCTTAGGCACAGCAATTTTTAATCCTTTAACATCTTCTTTAAAAGCATCACTGTAGTTTGGCACTTCTAAATTAGCAGAAGTAGAATCCATTTTATCGTGTCCAGCAATTGCTTGAAGCACATGTGCGTTGTCTTCTACTGTTCTTGTAATTGGGCCAACTTGATCTAATGATGAAGCAAATGCTACAAGACCAAAACGAGAAACTAATCCATAAGTAGGTTTTAATCCTACAACGCCGCAAAATGCCGCTGGCTGACGAATGGATCCACCTGTATCAGAACCAAGTGAAAAGAACACTTCATTTGCTGCTACGGCTGCTGCTGAACCACCACTTGATCCACCTGGGACATAATCTGTGTTCCATGGGTTACGTGTAGCTGCATAGCTTGAGTTCTCATTGGATGATCCCATCGCAAACTCATCCATATTTAATTTACCAATTGTAACGGTGTTTTTATCTTCTAGTCTATCTACAACTGTTGCATTATAAAGTGGATCATTAAAGTTATCTAACAATTGACTTGCACAAGTTGTACGTAGTCCTTTTGTTACTAGATTATCTTTAATTCCAGCAGGGATACCAAATAATAGATTGTCTTGCTCATGAGCTAATTTCTCTAATTCATTTGCCTTTTCACGTGCACCTTCTTCATTTAAGGTTAGGAAGGCATGAACTTGGTCATCTACTTCATTAATTCGTTCGTATGATGCATCTACTAAATCGGTAATGGTAATCTCTTTTTTATGTAGCTTTTCTTGTAGTTCCTTCAATGTATAATCAAATAACGACATGCTTTGTTTCCCTCCCTATTCTAATATAGATGGCACGCGGAATTGGCCGTCTTTAACATCTGGCGCGTTCTTTAGTGCATCCTCTTTTTCAATCCATTTTCTAGGTTCATCTTTACGCATTACGTTTTTCAAATCTAATACGTGTGTTGTTGGTTTTACGTCTTCTGTATCTAGCTCATTTAAAAGTGTCGCATAGTTAATAATGTCACCTAGCTGTTTCGTCATTGTCTCTACTTCTTCATCTGTAATAGCTAATCTTGCTAAGTGTGCAACGTGCTTCACTTGTTCTTTTGAAATTTCTGACATATCTGTCCACCTCCAGCTTTTTTTCTACGTAAATATACAATACTTAAGATAATAGCAAATAATTGATACTATTATCAACTTTACTTAATCATAGATATGCACATTTGGCTCTTTTTCTCCTGCTTTTCGATAGATTAAGCTTTCTTGTTTATCGCTAGAAGTAATGTTAACTTCTAAGTCAAAATGATCTTCAAACCCATCTACAATTAAGCCATAAACATACTGTGTAAATCCTACTACTTCTGCTTTTCCTTTAAATCTAATCGGTATTTCTAAAGTGAGTTTCTTTAATTGGTCATCAACATAGAACCCTTCTCCAATTACTCCTACATAATTCGGAAAATACTCTGATACATCTATTTCAAAATCTTCTAAATTAGCATTTGTATCAGGGTCAATGTCTGTTAATTCAGATGAAGGATATAGAACATATTCTTCATTAATTGCTTTCCAATCTTTAATCGTGGAACTTCCACCTTTAACGTTTGTTTTAGCGACAAAGTTTCCTGGTACGAGGGAATCTCTTCCTTCTTCTCGATAAATGGCAACCATAATCGGCACATCATCTAATCCATCCATTTGACGCATACGATTAACTACTTCTTTCGCCACCCTATTTGCTTCACTCAGCATTTTTTTCTTTGAAATATCTTCATAATAATATGGACCACCTACTTCGGTTTGGAAGCGATAGTTAGATTTCATCGCAATTGCAATAGAAACCCCACCTAATTGTACGGCATTTTCACTCGTTTTCATTAAATAATTTTGTTCTAAAATGTGAGAAACATATTTCGGATTGTTTCGTTCTGCTTCGATTAACTCTTCCTTATCCTTTTCGTCCACATTAGGGAGTGCTGGATTAAGACCCAACGGATTATCCTTCCCAGAATCTTCTTTTGCATATCTTTCCAACCATTTATATACGACATCAGAAGTGAGTTTCTGTCCTTCTTGGAAATAGTAATCATCTGGATCGTATACTTCGGTTGAATGCCTCCGTAATCCTTGTTCAATTGCATCAATATCTAAACGATTGGCAATTTGGTTTGTTATTACTCCGCGCGACTGGCTCATCTTGTATGGTAATAACACTTGATACTCTTGTTCAGATACACTGTGGCTAGGTATAATCGCAGTTTCTCCACTATCCTGTTCTGATGTGTTATCCTCCACTACATCCTCTTTATTGTCATAAGAAGGGGCACAGCTCGCTAATATAATTAAAGCAGCAATGCTCATCGTTGCTATTTTTTTATTCAATGTTCGCTCCTCCTTCCCTAAGAACTATTTCTCCATCTCATTTAACGCATCGATCAATTGTTGTTCGTCCCAAACAGTTATCCCTAATTCGTTCGCTTTATCCAACTTAGAACCTGCCTCTTCACCAGCGATAACAAGCGATGTCTTTTTACTTACACTGCCTGTTACTTTACCACCAAGCGATTCAATTCGTTCTTTGGCTTCTGGACGAGTTAACTCTTCCATTTTACCAGTTAACACAATCGTTTTGTCATAAAAAGGCGAATCAGCTATTTCTTCTACTTTTGGCTTTTGTCCTAAGTAGCTCATATTAAGCTCTAAATCCTTTAGTTGATCGACCAATTGTTGTACTTCCTCTTCAGAAAAATATTGGACAATGGAATCGGCCATTTTATCACCAATTTCATTGACTGCAATTAAGTCTTCATAAGTAGCTGCCTTCAAATTATTCATTGTTTCAAAATGCATCGCTAACGTTTTTGCTGCTTTCGAGCCAACATAACGAATACCTAAACCGAATAATAATTTTTCAAGAGAATTGCTTTTTGATACGTCAATCGCTTGCAGTAGATTATCAACTGATTTTTCCCCCATACGCTCTAGTGGCAACAGTTGCTCCCGTTTAAGTTGATAAATATCAGCAATGCTTTTCACAAGATTAGCTTCAAACAATTGCTCTATCACTTTTTCTCCTAAACCATCGATATTCATCGCATTACGTGAGACAAAGTGAATCAATCCCTCTTTTAGCTGAGCCGGACAATTTGGATTAATACAGCGTAACGCTACTTCCTCATCTAAACGAACCAATTCACTGTCACATGCTGGGCACTGGCTTGGCATATGGTAAGGTTGCTCTGTTCCTTCACGCTCTTCTGTTACAACTCGAACAACTTCTGGAATAATATCTCCTGCTTTTTTTATTACAACCGTATCATTAATTCGAATGTCTTTTTCACGAATTAAATCCTCATTATGTAATGAAGCGCGTTGGACAGTTGTTCCAGCTACCTTTACTGGTTCCAAAACCGCAGTCGGAGTTACCACACCTGTGCGTCCTACACTTAATTCGATATCATACAATTTCGTTATAGCCTCTTCTGCAGGAAACTTATATGCAATCGCCCAGCGTGGACTCTTTGCTGTTGCACCTAATTGTTCTTGATATACTAATTGATCGACTTTAATGACAATACCATCAATTTCATAGGATAGATCGGATCGCTTTGTTACCCAGCCATTCACATATGCAATGACATCATCGATTGTTGCACATTTTTCCCACTCTGGATTTGTTTTAAATCCTAGATTAGATAAATGTTCTAACCTTTCACTATGCGCAGTCAAGGCGCCACTTTCCCACTGACCAACCGCATATAAGAAAATATCTAAATTGCGTTTTGCTGCAATCTTTGGATCTAACTGACGTAATGATCCAGCCGCTGCATTACGAGGATTAGCAAATGGCTCTTCACCATTTTCTTCTTTAGCTTCATTTAAAGCTAAAAAAGATCGCTGTGGCATGAAAGCCTCGCCTCGCACTTCAATTGTTTCTGTTTCATTTATTCGTAACGGAATACTTTTGATCGTTCGTAAATTACTTGTAATATCTTCGCCTGTTGTCCCGTCTCCACGTGTAGCCCCTTGTGTAAAGACACCATTTTCATAGCGGAGAGAAACAGCTAAACCATCTATCTTCAACTCACAAACGTAAGTGACTTCTTCTACACCAAGCCCGTCTTTCACACGACGATCGAAATCTCTTAAGTCATTCTCATTGAACGCATTGGATAAACTAAGCATTGGTACTTGATGCTGTACTTTATTAAAAGAATCAAGTGGTTCTCCTCCGACGCGCTGTGTTGGTGAGTCAGCTGTAATAAGATGAGGGAACGCTGTTTCTAATTCTTTTAGTTGGTGCAATTTTTGATCATAAATTGCATCAGATACGCTTGGTTGATCTAGGACATAATATTCGTGATTATATTTATTCAAATCTTCTCGCAAGCTATTTATTTCTTCTCTTGCTTTCATTTCTTCCATGCTTCCATCCACCTCAGTTTATTGTTTGGTAATCGGAGCAAATTTCGCTAACAAACGTTTAATACCAGTTGGTGCAGGAAACGCAATATCCAGCTCCATTGATTCACCTTGTCCGGTAACTTTTACTACTGTACCTTGTCCCCATTTTTTATGATCTGCTTTATCGCCAACTTGCCAGCCTACCTTTTCTCCACCTGTCGTTGTCTGTTTTGCTCGTCTCTTCACAGGAACAGGCTCTTTAGGTGTGGTTGCAAATGGGTTTGTGCGGGACTCTTGCTTCTTATTAAATCCAAACATCTTTTCCTTTGCTTCTTCCATTCCTTCTAATAAATCATCAGGAATTTCATGAATAAAGCGACTAATAGGGTTCAAATTCGTCCGACCGAATAATGTTCGCATTTTTGCATGGGATAGATGAAGAATTTTTTCTGCTCGGGTAATTCCAACATAAGCAAGCCGACGTTCCTCTTCCATTTCTTCATCATCCATAAGTGAACGACTGTGCGGAAAGACGTTTTCTTCCATCCCAATTAAAAACACAACAGGAAATTCAAGCCCTTTTGCTGCATGTAAAGTCATCATGGTTACTTTATTATCTGCAAATGGGTCATCATCCATACGGTCTATATCAGCCACTAAAGCAAGGTCGGTAAGAAAGGCAAGTAATGTTTTATCTTCGCTGTTCTTTTCAAAATGCTTACTTACGGTTTTAAATTCTTCTATGTTCTCTAGACGACTTTGTGCTTCAATGCTTCGCTCATTCTTTAGCATTTCTTCATAGCCTGTTCGTTTTAATACCTCTTCCACCATATCTGTAGCAGTTAAGAACTCTTGTTGTTGTGTCCATTGCTTGATCATTGCACCAAAGTCAGCTAATGATTTTGCCGCTTTTCCACTTACGCCTGCAAAATCAACTTCCTGAACGGCAGTATAGAGTGATATATCATTGCTAGCTGCATATGCCTGAAGCTTCTCTAATGACGTTTTTCCTACGCCTCGTTTTGGTTCATTCACTACTCGAGTAAAGCTAATATCATCATCAGGATTGGAAATCAAACGTAAATACGCCAAAATATCTTTAATTTCTTTACGATCATAGAACTTTGTACCGCCGACAATTTGATAAGGTATGTTTGCCTTCACAAACGTTTCCTCGACTGCACGAGATTGTGCGTTCGTACGATACAAAATCGCCATATCACGGTAGTTATATCCTTCCGACTTCAGATATTCTTCTATTTTATCTGCAACATAAAGTCCTTCATATTGTTCTGTTGCCGCTTCATGATAATAAATTTTTGATCCTGATGTATTGTCTGTCCATAGTTTCTTCGGCTTTCGACCTGGATTATTTACTATAACACTATTTGCCGCTTGTAAAATAGATTGAGTTGAGCGATAATTTTGTTCAAGTAAAACCACATGTGCATTTGGATAATCTTTTTCAAATGACATAATGTTTTGAATATCTGCACCACGCCAACGATAAATGGACTGATCGGAATCTCCCACTACACAAAGGTTCTGAAAACGAGCTGCTAGTTGTTTTACAAGAAAGTATTGTGCATGGTTTGTATCTTGATACTCGTCGACATGAATGTATTGAAAACGTCGTTGATAATACTCTAGTACTTCAGGTACACGATCAAATAAGCGGATCGTTTGCATGATTAAATCATCAAAATCCAACGATTGGTTTTTGATTAATGTCTTTTGATACCCTTCGTAAACGACTGCAATTTGTTGTTCATAGAAATTACCCGCTTCTTCCTTGTATTGCTTTGGGGTAATTAAGCTATTTTTTGCTGAACTAATTGCACCAAGCATGGCACGTGGGTCGAATTTTTTTGAATCGATATCTTTATCTTTTAAAACTTTTTTAATAACAGATAATTGGTCCCCACTATCTAAAATAGAGAAATTACGACTATATCCAATTCGTTCAATATCTCTTCTTAAAATCCGTACACACATGGAGTGAAAAGTAGACACCCATATCTTATCTGCTTCTGGGCCAACTAAACGAGCCACTCGATCCTTCATTTCTCGTGCCGCTTTATTAGTAAACGTAATTGCAAGAATACTGCGTGGAGATATTTCCTTTTCATCTAATAAATAGGCAATACGATGTGTTAAGACACGTGTTTTTCCACTACCGGCTCCTGCCATAATTAGTAATGGTCCATCGGTTTTTCTTACTGCCTCTTGTTGTTTTTTATTTAAACTTTTAATTAATGTTTGAATTGCTTGGCCCATCTATGTCACCGCCCTTTTAAATCTGCTTTACTGCACGTACTGTTTGAATAGCTTGGTTAAAGTCTTCATACAAGCTGTTTCCTACAACAATGACATCTGCATACTCTGCCATTTCTTTTGCTTGTTCTTTAGTTGTAATGCCCCCACCATAAAACAGTTTCGTTTGATCCAATTGCTTTTTCACCTGTTTTACTAATGATGGATCACCATATGTCCCGCTATATTCTAAATAAAAGATAGGCAGATGGAATAAGTGCTCCGACATTTGGGCATAGGCGACCACATCGTCATCACTTGGTACAAAACAATTCGCATGGGTAAAAGCCTTTGCTTCTGGATTAACGATACAATAGCCTTCCGCGATAAGCTCGTCCCAATCTAGTATATGTCCAAAATCTTTTACTGCTTGATGTTGTATATCCATCATCCATTTTTTATCCTTACTATTTAAAACCATTGGTATATAATAAAAATCAAAACCAGGAGTTACTGCTTCCATTGTTGATACTTCTAAAATGCACGGAACGGTGTATCTGCGAATTTGACTTAGTAAATCCAATACGCCATCTAGTGTGACATCATCCGTACCACCAACGATGATAGCATCTGTTCCTGATTCACAGATCTGTGCTAGTTTATCATCTGATATTTCTTTGTTTGGATCTAATTTAAATACATGTTTCCATTCTTTCCAATTATACAAAATGATAGCCTCCATCCACTACTAATCCATTGTTTCATTATATCAAAAATATCGTTTTTTTCATCCTTTGACACAGATTAATTTTGGTTTTCTACTATTTAAAAAACTGTACCGATGATTGTTATGTACAATCATCGGTACAGTGAGTATTACTTATCTGCTGGAAAGGTTAGTCCGATTTGTTTTCTTGCTTCTTCTAGGATTGTGGCTGTCGTGTAAGATTTTTCGTACGTATTAACTGGTGATTCAGTTTGTCCTGCATGAATGGCATCAATAAAGCCTTTCGCTTCGTAATACATCGAATTCTCTTTTTGCGGGCGAGTAATATCTTCTATTGTTCCATCCTTATAGTAAATTTCTACTTTTGTCGGACGACTGATTTTGTCTATTACGATAGATCCTTCTTCACCTTGAATTTCAGATGGCAAATAGGAATTTGTAATTTTTGAATACATTACTGCACCGTTTAACTCATCATAATCAAACATTACACTTCCTTGTCCATCTACTCCTGAGTCTAGCATATATGCATTGGCATATACTTTATTTGGCTTACCAAAAAGGGCAACCATTGGATAAATACAGTATATTCCTATATCCATTAATGAGCCATTTGATAATTCAGGTTTAAATGCATTCAGAACTGTACCTTCTTTATACGCATCATATCGTGATGAATATTGGCAAAAGCTTGAGAAATACCGACGAACCTGACCAATCTTATGTAGGTTGTCTTGTATTGCTTGGAAATTCGGCAAGAACGTCGTTTTCAAAGCTTCCATCAAGACGACGTTATTTGCTTTTGCAACATCAAACATTTCTTGTACCTCTCTTGTATTCGAGGCCATCGGTTTTTCAACAATGACGTGTTTGCCATGCTGCATCGCTTGAATCGCTTGCTTTGCGTGAAATGCATTGGGACTTGCTATATAGACAGCATCTAGCTTATCATGTTGAAAAAAAGCGTCTAAATCTGTAAATGTTTCTATAGAAGCCTCGAACTTATTCGCAAATTCCTCTGCTTTTTCTTTTGTTCGAGAATAAACACTCGTTAATTCAAATTCTTCTATTTCTGATGCTCCATTAATAAAACTTTCGGTAATCCAATTCGTCCCGATAATACCAAAACGGACCATTATACCCCTCCTAGTCAAACTATTAATTATCTTTTTGTTCTGAGTCTTGCAAACGCCCTAACACCATCTGATAGCCATCATTTCCGTATGTCAAACAGCGCTTTACACGCGAAATTGTTGTTGTTGATGCTCTAGATTCTTCAACAATTGCGTGATACGTTCGTCCTTCTTCTAGCATTTTTGCTACTTGTAGTCGTTGAGCGAACGATTGGACTTCACTCATCGTTGCTATATCATCAAAAAATTGATAGCATTCCTCTCTTGTTTCAAGGGTTAGAATTGCATCAAATAACTGATCTAATTGCTCCCCGCGCAATTTATCTATTTGCATGTAGTTCATTCATCCTTTCATTATTCAGTAATCGTCACACCTTCTAAGCCTGGGCTAGATGGAATTACATTGATCCATGTTTTCCCTGGTACTAATCCAACAGGTTCCCCCTGTCTGACAGGAATAATTTTACCGTCGCGATTTTCCCATTGAATTTTTTGAACTTTACCTTTTTGTAATAAGTATGCATTACCACCAGATGTTAAATCAATTTCTCTTCTACCTGCACTGTCTACAACCTTATGATATGTTTCTAAAATAAACACGTTATCTAATTGAATAGGTGCTTCTGATTTCAATTCCTTTGTCTGGCTTTGTCCATTAAAACGCTGATATTTCTCTGTTTCTGTATCATAAACATATCGTACTGGAGTCGAATTATAATTAAATGATACTTCTGTCGCTGCACCGCCATCAATAGTAGCTTCTTCATCTAAAAATTCTAAAACCTTATGATTAGCAGTAATGTCGTACCCTTTTTGTTCAGCTACATCATAAACAGATTGAAACTGTAAATATGAATTGTGAGGGGCTACTCGTGAGCTTGAGCGCTTAAATAAATGACCGTCATTATCATAATAAGCACCATTTAAATAGTCAGCCGCTCCTCCTGCTAGCATATCTTCAATAAACCCAGCCGCTCCATGATAGACATATAATGCGCCATAATCATCAGCCGTATTAAAATAATATGGACGTGCACTTCTTACCGGGCCAACTTCTTCAGGCTGTTCACTTTGGTAAATCGCCATAAAGCGTGTAATATTTCCTTCTGCTAAAATTTCAAAAACAATATCTGCTTTCGATAACCCTGTTTGAGGCCTTGCTTTCGGATGATTATTAACCATCACAGCAACAGCCCGATTGTCTACGGTTTGATTTGTTTTTACACCAGTTAACGGATATGTATTCGATAACTCTTGTTTGTCTGAAACTTCAGGTTCTTTTTTTGGCTCTAAGTCCTCTCCAGCCTTTTCATCTTTAGAGCATCCAACTGTCAAAAAAAGAAGTAGGATAAAAAAAGAAATGATGACTGATCGTTTTTTCATTGTATACGCACATCCTTTATTCATTATCTGGTTTCTATCATTTCCATTGCTAATACTTTATTTGATTATAACAAACTTAATCGGAACTATCATTGATTTATTTGTTAAACGAAAAAAACGCTGTTGACCGTTATCTATGAATCAAACAAAAGTACTATTTTCAATAATTAAAATTGATAGCTATTTGACTATCTATCTGTTATGATTTAATCTCTATTTTTTAATAAGGAAAATTCAATGTTTCACAATATTAATTATAGGGTAATAAAGAAACTATATTACTTCCAGGAGGAAAATTATCATGCACCAAGAAAAAAATTGCCTTTTCGGCAAAAAATCCAGTTTAGAATAGTTATATCTCTCGTTTTAGTTCTATTATTTAATACGACCATCTCTAATTTTATTATTAATCTCATTGAAATGACCAACATTAACTTAGGAGTCATTGGTATCTGGTTAAATAATTTTATGAATATTATTGTAGCTACACTATTAATTAGTGTCTTATTACAATACTTCATTCTACGACCTATCAAACAGATGGAGAAGAAAATCCAATTGTTTGAAAACGGCGATAGCGATGTACATATTGAATTGAAAGAAACAAATGAAATTGGGTTATTAGGAGCTAGATTAAATCTATTATTTGATAATATTAGACAATTTCAGAGCAGACAACATAAACAAATCCAAGTAGTGGAGGATAAATCAACAAGCATTTCAAAAAATATGAATGAACTTACAGATAAGATCACTTCGCTGCATCAACATTTTGAGACTATTACAGCATCTTCTCAAGAACAATTAGGCGGCTTTGAAGAAACATCAGCCGTAGCAGAAAATATGAACGAAAAATTCAAGTCAATCGCTTCTGAAGTAAATAACATTACTACATCATTTAACTATATGAAAATAAAAACAGAAGAAGGAGTAGTGAAAATTAATCACTCCTCTAACATTATGGAAGAAATAGCTGCTAGCTCAGAGAGTGCGAAGAATAGCATGGTAGAGCTAGCTGAGGAAGTCAGAAAAATTGTTGAAATTGTTACAGTAATTAATGATATCTCAGAACAAACAAATTTATTAGCATTAAATGCTTCCATTGAGGCTGCAAGAGCCGGCGAAAATGGGAAAGGTTTTTCTGTTGTAGCAGAGGAAGTGCGGAAACTTGCAGAAAGATCCGTTGAAGCTACAAAGCAAATTAAGAATACAGTAAGTCACGTCCTTCAAGACGTAGATTACATTACTAAACAATCAGAAAATCGCGCCCAACATATTAATGAAGAAGCAAAAAAAATCTTATCCATAAATGAAGGTTTTGAAGACATTGCATCAAACATTGTTGCTAAAATTCGTGTAATTGAAAATGTGAACCAACATACACAAGAAGTAACAATATCAAGTGATGAAATCTCCACAACAATGGAACAGCTAACAACAAAAACAGAACAAACAACAGATAGTATAATGGATCTAAACACAACGGTAACAAACGCTTTAACAAAAACTAAAGAAGTTGAAGACGAAGTACATGAATTAAACTCATCTTTTAAAACCATTATATAAAATTCACATTAACAAAAAGCGTTAGATAGCTAATAAGGCTTATCTAACGCTTTTTCTACTAACACGTAATTGAAGTGCTTCATTTTATTTTACTTCTTTTTATATTTCTCAACTTTTGCAATAATGTTTTGTTCAACAGCTAATTTTCTTGCCACTTGGATTGCTCCCCATAATGTAGGTAGCATAATGAAAGAGACCGGAACAGCTGTCACGACAATCGCATTCTGAATTGCCTCAATACTATTTTCACCGATTGCTAGAAGAACAATGGATAACACACCAAACATCAATACCCAGAAAACACGCATTATTCGACTTGGCTGATCGTTTCCGGTTAATGAAACCGATACAGTATATGAAATAGAATCAACTGTTGTTGCTACAAAGACTAGCGTTACAATTAAGAAGCCAATGGCTAAGAAAAAGCCAAACGGAAGCTGATCCATAATTGCCATTACTCCAGCAGGCATTCCACCAGCATCTAATGGTGCTGAAATTGAACCTGGTGAATCTATTTCTGCTTTAATCCCTGTTCCACCAACGATCGCAAACCAAAAGTTAGTCACAAGTGGTGAAATAATGGCTACTGCAAGAACTAATTCGCGGATTGTTCTGCCTCGTGAAATTCTAGCGATAAAAATAGCCATCATTGGACCATAGCCTAAAAACCATCCCCAGAAAAAGACTGTCCACCAGCTTAACCAGGCTGGATCACCTTGATATAAAGCCATAGTTAAGAAATTTTCTAAATAGAATCCTTGACCAGAAATAAATTTATTTATAATGAACATTGTAGGACCTACAATAAGCATGCAAGCAGCTAAAAATACGGTTAAACCGACATTGATTCGACTTAGAAGTTGAATTCCTCGGTCTACACCACTCGCAACCGAAATTGCCGCCATTATTATTAATACTGTCACTACAATAATATTCGTTACCAATGTATTAGGAATACCGAATAATTCATGTAATCCGTAGCCTAACTGAAGACCAAGAAAACCAATTGGCCCCATCGTACCACCTGCTACAGCCACAATTGAAATAACATCAGTAGCAGTTCCTATAATACTTTTTTTCGAGAATATCTTTTCACCAAATAACGGATAAAGCATACCTCTTGGCTTCATTGGATAGCCTTTATGATAATGCACATACATTAATACAACAGTAGCCAACGTTCCTAACATCGACCATGCAAGAAATCCCCAATGCAAGAAACTCTGTGCAAGAGCCGCATTCACTCCACCCATTGTTCCAGATTGATTATCAAACAATGGTGGTGTAGTAATAAAATGCATCATCGGTTCTGAAGCTGCCCAGAACACTCCACCACTCGCAAGTAATGTACATAGAATCATCGCAATCCATCGATAATAACCATTCTCTGGACTATCCATTTTACCTAATCGAATTTTTCCATATTTCGAAATTGCTAAGCCGATTGCAATGACAAAATTCGCTAACAACAATAATTCCCAATATGAACCGAAATATTTAGCCGCAAAATTAAAAGAGGAATTAATCCACTCTTGTACCATATTTAAATCAATAATTGCTAAAAATACAAATGAAAGTAACAACCCTCCACTAATATAAAAGACGGGTTTGTCCATTTTGTGTTTATCTGTATTACCTTCTTCTTTTCCCACTGTTTTCCTCCTAGTTTTTGTTAGAGGCAAGTGCCAACAACTAAGTTTCTTCACCTTAGTTTAAGCAATTGTTTGTAAGTTCATTCAGTATGCAATAATAGAATTTTTCTAGAAATTAATTAACTATCTCGTTCCTATTTAATAACAAACCACTTGCGCACTATTTTTTGTCAAACTGTGCTAATTACATACTCATATATCCAAGCACACGAAAAGCGATTATATATTTTTGAATAAAAATAGTCAATTATTTTAATTTATCATCTGTGTAAATGATTTAGTGAGAATTTGGTGAATTGGATTCGATTAGGGCGTATGGGATGGAAAATCGGAAGCTTGTGTTCGAATCGATAGTTTTTCGGTCACTAAGGATGGAGAATCAGGTGCTTTTGTTCGAATTAATCAGTATTTCGATCACTAGGGGCAGAAAATCGCGGGCTTTTGTTCAAATTAATATGTATTTCAATCACTAGAGACAGAAAATCGCGGGCTTTTGTTCAAATTAATATGTATTTCGGTCGCTAGGGATGGAAAATCGGATCCTTGTGTTCGAATTAATCGGTATTTCGATCACTAGAGGCAGAAAATCGCGGGCTTGTGCTCGAAAACGGACTAATGCATATCCAAACAGCCATTTAATTCTAAAACAAATGCCGAGTTTTGATTAGTATCAAAATTCGGCATTTGTTAATCAACTTTTAGCTATTCTTAACGTTTATTTTTGTTCGGCCTATATCTCTCCGAAAGAAAAAGTCATTTGTTTGTTCGAATTGCTTTAAAAAGTTATAAACAGATTGATGGGCTTTCTCTATTGTTTCTTCAACCGCACCAACTAATAGGACTCGCCCACCTATCGCTTGATAAGTGTTGTTCTCCGCAAGTATTGTTCCTGCATGCACAACATAACTTTCAGCATTTTCGATAAAACTTGGCAAAGGAATTTGTTTTTCGTAAGTCCCTGGGTATCCTTTTGAGGCAACAACGACTCCAATTGCATATCCCTCTTTCCATTTCAACACAGGGTCTTTTTCATTCATTACATCTTCAATAACTTGTATAAGATCATTTTCTAATAATGGGAGAACAACTTGTGTTTCTGGATCTCCTAATCGAGCATTAAACTCAATTACTTTCGGACCATTCATCGTTTCAATTATTCCTGCATAAAGAATGCCTGTAAAAGGTCTATCTTCTTGCACCATTCCTTCTGCTGCCTTTTGTAAAATATGTTCTTCTACCTCTCGAATGACGGACTGGTCCAGATCAGGGACTGGCGAATAGGCTCCCATCCCTCCAGTGTTTGGCCCTTGGTCATCGTCATATGCGCGTTTATGATCTCTCGCAGGTAATAATGGATAAACTTTTGACCCATTTACAAATGCCATCAAAGTAAATTCTTTTCCTTCAAGAAATTCTTCAATAACGACGCGGCTTCCAGCACCACCAAATCGATTGTCTAATAACATCGATTCTACTGCTTCAATTGCTTGCTCAACGGTTGTAGCAACAACAACACCTTTGCCCGCCGCTAGTCCATCGGCTTTAATAACAATAGGAGCGCCATTTTTTTGAATATAGGCTTTTGCTTGGTCACAGTCAGTAAATGTAGCATAGTTAGCTGTTGGAATATGATGACGTTTCATAAAAGCTTTTGCAAAATCTTTACTTCCCTCAATGATTGCAGCTTTTTTAGTCGGACCAAATATGCGTAAATCGGCTAGCTGAAATGCATCAACAATACCTTCAATCAAAGGAACTTCTGGGCCAACAATTGTCCAATCGATTTGCATATCTCGAGCAAAAGTAACTAATTTATCGATTTCTGTTTCACGAATGTCGACACAAGTAGCTTCTGCTGAAATGCCGCCATTCCCAGGTGCAGCATAAATATTGGATACTTGATTGCTTTCAACTAACTTTTTTACAATGCTATGTTCTCTCCCGCCACTTCCAACAACTAATACCTTCATTAAACCGCCCCCATTATTATAAATATTTTCCCTGTATAAACTGTTTATACCGATTAATGTTTAAAGTGACGCATGCTTGTAAATACCATTGCGACACCATATTGGTTACAAACATCAATAGAATCCTGGTCACGTTTTGAACCACCTGGTTGAATAATTGCTTTAATCCCCGCTTTTGCTGCAGCTTCCACTGTGTCAGGCATTGGGAAAAACGCGTCAGATGCTAGTACAGCTCCGTTTGCTTTGTCTGCTGCTTGCTCGAGAGCGATGGTCGCTGCTCCAACACGATTCATTTGCCCTGCACCAACGCCAAGTGTTTGTTCGTCGTTAGCTACAACAATAGCATTTGACTTCACGTGCTTTACTACTTTCCAAGCAAACAACATTGAGGCTAATTCTGATTCGTTTGGTTTTCGATCGGTTGCAATCGTCAACGCATCCGTGTTTACTTCACCAAAGTCACGATCTTGCACTAATAAACCGCCTACCACACTGACAACTTTCTTTTTGTCATTTTCATTCATTTCTATCGGCGTTTCTAATAATCGGATATTTGGTTTTATTGTTAAAATATCTAATGCTTCTTTCGTAAAGCTAGGCGCAATTACGATTTCAAGGAAAATATCTTTTAATTGATTTGCGGTAGCTACATCCACTTCACGATTTAACGCAACTATTCCACCAAAAATAGAAGTAGAATCAGCTTCATATGCTTTAGCGAATGCATCCGAAATAGTAGAGCCGATTCCAACCCCACATGGATTCATATGTTTTACCGCTACGGCTGCTGGATGCTCACCAAATTCTAAAACAATCTCTAATGCCGCATTGGCGTCCTGTATATTGTTATATGACAGCTCTTTTCCATGTAATTGTTTCGCATGCGCAATCGATGCTCCCTTACTATTTGGATCTCGATAAAAAGCTGCCTGTTGGTGCGGATTCTCACCGTAACGCAATGTTTGTACCTTTTCATATGTGCTTGTATATGTATCTGGCGTATCTTCATCGGTAATCTCATTAAAATAATTTGCAATTAGCGCATCATAATTTGCTGTGTGACGAAACACTTTTGCTGCTAACCGTTTGCGAAACGCTACGTTTTTTTCTTTTTCTACCGCTAGTTGTTGCACTGCTTCTTGATAATCAGCAGGGTCCACCACTACCGTTACATCTTGAAAATTCTTTGCGGCAGCACGTAACATTGTCGGACCACCAATATCAATATTCTCAATCGCATCCGCTTCTGTAACGCCTTCTTTTGCAATTGTTTCTTTAAATGGATATAAATTAACGACAACTACATCAATCGGGGCAATTTCACGCTCTTCTAATTGTTGTTGATGCTCAAGGTCATCACGACGCGCTAATAATCCTGCATGAATGTAAGGATGAAGTGTTTTCACTCTTCCATCTAATATTTCTTCAAAATTAGTTACCGAAGAAACTGGTTTTGCATCAACACCTGCATCTTGCAATACATTTAATGTTCCACCTGTTGAAATGATTTCATAATCTAAATCTTCCAATCCCTTTGCAAAAGAAACGATTTCTCTCTTATCTGATACACTAATTAAAGCGCGTTTTTTCATCATTCTGTTTGTCCTCCTACTTTCATCCTTATGTAATTACTTGTTGAATTGTCTCTGGGTAAAGTTGATGCTCTATCCGTTGTATCTGTTCTTGCAAATGCTGTTTATTACTATTACTAGAAATCCTCACCGGTTCTTGCGCTATAATTTTGCCTGTATCCATTCCTTCATCCACATAATGAATCGTCACACCCGTTACCTTCACTCCTGCTTGAAATGCTTGACCGATCGCATCTAACCCTGGAAAAGCAGGAAGTAATGATGGGTGGATATTAATTATTTTTCTTTCATACGCTTGAAGTAAGGTTGGACCAATCAATCGCATATAACCAGCTAAAATAATCCAATCAACTTTATATGAACGCAATTGTTCTAGCACAGCTGATTCAAAGTCCGCCTTCGTTGCATAATCCGATAGTTGAAAGGCAGCATAGGCTGTATTGTTATCTTGCGCCTTTTCAATTACCTTTGCAGATGGCTGATCTGTAATAAGTAAAGCTAAATCACAGATCAATTCTCCTTTTTCAATTGCTTCAAAAATGGCTTGATAATTACTACCTGATCCTGAGGCAAACACAGCAATCTTTGGCTTAGTCATCAATCACATTCACCCCTGGTTGCTCTGTTACTTCACCGATAATAGTAGCTTGTTCACCACAATCCTGTAATATGCTGATCGCTTTTTGCACATTTTCTTCCGCTACAACGATCGCCATGCCAACCCCCATATTAAATACACCGAACATATCCTCCATCGTGAGATTCGCTTGCTCCTGTAAAAATGGGAAAATTTTAGGTACAGTCCAGCTTCCTTGATAGATCGTAGCACCTAGATGATCTGGTAAGGCTCTTGGAATATTTTCATAAAAACCACCACCAGTAATATGGCTAATTCCTCTGAGTTCCATTATATCTTTTAATTGTTTCACCGCTTTAGCATAAATCCTTGTCGGTGTCAGCAAAGCTTCTCCTAAAGTCATACCAAGTGATTCAATGAAATCATGATAATTTAGTGCTTGATCAGCAATAATTTTTCTTACTAATGAAAATCCATTCGCATGAACACCACTTGATGAAATACCAATAATCTTATCTCCTGACTGAATATGCTCGCCTGTAATAATCTTATTCTTCTCTGCAATCCCAACAACAAATCCAGCTAAATCATATTCCCCCTGCTGATACATTCCTGGCATTTCTGCTGTTTCTCCGCCAATAAGTGCACAACCACTATCTACACACCCTGTACTAATCCCTTTCACAATTTGCTCAATTTGTTCCGGGTCATTTTTTCCACAAGCTATATAATCTAGAAAAAAGAGTGGATCTGCTCCTTGTGCAACAATATCATTCACACACATCGCGACTAAGTCAATGCCTACAGTGTCATGCTTATTCATTGAAAAAGCTAGCTTAAGCTTCGTACCAACACCGTCCGTACCAGAAACTAAAACAGGCTGCTTATAATGAAATTCGCTTAAATCAAACAATCCCGCAAATGCACCTACTCCACCAATTACTTCTTCTCTATTAGTAGTTTTAATATGCTTTTTCATTAAATCAACTGCTTTATAGCCTGCATGTACATCTACACCAGCTTCTTTATATCGATCGCTCATTTGCTTCGCTCCTTTTGCAAGATTACTCCTTATAAGCAGGGATAACTGTTTCTGGATAAATTTCCGTTGGATAGTTACCTGTAAAACAAGCTTTACATATGCCGTGCTCCATTGAATCTGATTCTGTTACAATTGATTTTTCTAATCCTTCTGTTGTAAGGAATACTAAGCTATCTGCACCAATAATCTCACGCATTTCTTCCAACCCATGATTAGCTGCGATTAACTCTCCCTTTGTAGAAGTATCAATCCCGTAATAACAAGGATTTTCAATTGGAGGGGAAGCAATCCGAACATGCACCTCTTTTGCTCCTGCTTCTTTTAACAACCGAACAATACGTCTACTTGTTGTACCTCGAACAATCGAGTCATCTACCATGACAACTCGCTTCCCATTCACAATACCTCTAACTGGAGATAGTTTCATTTTCACTCCTTGCTCGCGAAGCTCTTGAGAAGGCTGAATAAAAGTACGGCCAACATAACGATTTTTAATTAAACCAAGTTCATAAGGGATACCACTCGCTTCTGAAAAGCCGATAGCCGCAGAAATACTAGAGTCTGGCACACCAGTAACAACATCTGCTTCAACAGGTGATTCATAAGCAAGCTGTTTGCCCATTATCTTTCTACTTGCATGCACATTTAAACCGTTCAAATTACTATCAGGTCGAGAGAAATAAACATATTCCATCGAACAAAGGGTACGCTGCATCGGTGAAGAAAAGGTTGTTGTTGTAAGTCCTGTATCATCAATTGTAATTAATTCTCCAGGCTTTACTTCACGCTCATACGTTGCGCCAATTAAATCGAATGCACAAGTTTCTGATGCAATAACATAGGCATCGCCTAATTTGCCAATAGAGAGAGGACGCAAACCTCTTGGATCTAACGCAACATACAATTTATCCTCGGTTAAAATGGAAAAAGCATAAGCTCCTTTAATCATTCCTAGCGCTTGCTTGATTGCCTCTTCCATGTTCAAGTGGCCACTACGTTTAATTAAATGAGCAATCACTTCTGTATCAGCAGTCGTTTGCAGAATACTCCCTTGTGCCTCTAATTGATTTTTCAACGCATAGGCATTTACTAAATTTCCGTTATGAGCTAATGCCATACTGTTTTTTTGCGAACGGAATAGTAACGGCTGAACGTTTTCGTATCCGCCACCACCTTGTGTTGCATAACGAACATGACCTAAGGCAGCCCTTCCTCTTAAACGATTAAATTCGCCTTTTTGAAACACCTCATTGATCAATCCATTTCCTTTATGGAGGTGAAGCATCTCACCGTCACTTGCTACAATACCAGCACCTTCTTGTCCGCGATGCTGCATAGCATGTAAACCATAATAGGTCATCTCAGCCGCTTTATCATGCCCCCATATTGCAAACACACCACATTCTTCATTTAAGCCTTTGATTTCAGCAAGCATGGAATAGCTCCCTTCCATAAATCACATAAATCCGCTACTGACTCTTTGATTGCCACTTGGTTATCATGACGAATAACAAGCTCTTTACTATCCGTAACTTCACCAATACATTTTGCGTCCTCTACTGCTGCTTCAAACGCTGATTGATTCGCTTGTTTTACTGTCACTAGAAAACGAGATTGGGTTTCACTAAATAGTGCTGTTGTTAAATCACCTTCCACTGCAATCTCACAGCCGAGTTGCTTTTCTGAAAATAAACTTTCCGCAAGCGCTACAGCAAGACCACCTTCAGCTAAGTCTTGAGCTGATTCAACTAAATCAGCTTGAATCGCTTGTAACAATGCATTTTGACGCTTTGCTTCAATTGTCAAATCAATTGCTGGCGCTTTTCCGAAATAGCGTTTTTCTAAGATGTTTTGTAGCTCACTACCACCAAACTCAGCTTTCGTTTCACCAATTATATAAATTAAGTCGCCGTTCGATTGAAAGAAAGATGGTGTAATATCTTTAAGCGATTGATGTAAGCCAACCATCCCTACAATTGGTGTTGGGAAAATCGCCTGTTCATTGGATTGATTATACAAAGAAACATTTCCACTAATAACGGGTGTGTTTAAAGCTAGACTCGCTTCACTCATACCATCTACGCTTTTTTCCATTTGCCAGAAGATCTCTGGTTTATCTGGATTACCAAAATTTAATCCATCCGTTAATGCCAAAGGTTTCGCACCAGAACAGACAATATTACGTGCTGCTTCTGCGACAGCGATTTTTCCACCTGTCTCCGGATCTAAATACAGATATCTAGAGTTACAATCTGTTGTCATTGCTAATGCTTTATCATATCCGCGAACACGAACAACTGCAGCAGAAGAACCTGGAGCAAGAACAGTATTTGCCTGAACCATTGAATCATATTGATCATAAACGTATTCTTTACTTGCAATGGTTGGTTGCTGTAAAAGCTGCTTTAATACTGCTTGGTGATCGGTCACTTGTGGTAAGTAATCGTCCATTGCCTGATATTCCTCAAAATAACTTGGTACTTTTGAAGGTTTATAATAAACTGGTGCATCTTCTGCTAGCGCATCAACAGGAACATCTGTCACGACTTTTCCATGGTGAAGTAAACGAAATTGCTTATCATCCGTAACCGTTCCAACCGCCACTGCTTCTAAATCATATTTAGCAAACACGTCTTGGATTTCTTGTTCGCGACCTTGCTTCACCACAAGTAGCATGCGTTCTTGCGATTCAGAAAGCATCATTTCATAGGCTGTCATGTTTTCTTCCCTTTGTGGAATGAAATCTAGATTAAGCTCCATTCCTGTACCAGCTTTACTCGCCATTTCACTCGCTGAGGAAGTTAAGCCAGCCGCTCCCATATCTTGCATACCAACAAGCGCGTCAGAATGGATGACTTCTAGGCACGCTTCTATTAATAATTTTTCCATAAATGGGTCGCCAACTTGTACAGATGAACGTTTACTTTCCGAATCTTCTGTTAAATCTTCGGATGCAAAGGTTGCACCATGAATACCATCCCTACCTGTTTTAGAACCAACATACAATACTGTATTGCCGATACCTGATGCTATTCCTTTTTGCATATCCTTTTGATCAATCAGACCAACACACATCGCATTCACTAATGGATTACCTTCATAACTATCATCAAATTGGATTTCCCCACCGACAGTCGGTACACCTACACAGTTTCCGTAACCAGCTATCCCATGAACTACTTCATCAAATAAATACTTCACTCGGCCATTCGTAAGATTTCCGAAACGTAACGAGTTTAGCGTGGCAATTGGACGTGCGCCCATTGAAAATACATCTCTAATAATTCCACCAACACCTGTAGCCGCTCCTTGATAAGGCTCAACTGCAGACGGATGATTGTGACTTTCTATTTTAAAAACAACTGCTTGCCCATCTCCAATATCTACAACCCCTGCTCCCTCACCTGGCCCTTGCAGAACATGCGGTGCTTTGGTTGGAAACTTCTTTAATAACGGTTTAGAGGTTTTATAACTACAGTGCTCTGACCACATCACAGAAAAGATACCGATCTCCGTGAAATTAGGCAAACGACCTAAGATTTCTTTTATGGTAGAGAACTCTTCATCAGTAAGACCCATTTCTTGATAGACTCGTTTTTCCTCAATTACTTCTGGTGTAAGCTCAGGCTCCTGTAACATATGCTTTCCTCCAATTCTCTACGATTGATTGAAATAGTTTTAAACCATCAGCTGAACCTAAAATTGATTCTGCTGCACGTTCTGGGTGTGGCATCATCCCTAATACATTTCCTGCTTCGTTAATAATACCTGCAATATCTTCTACAGAACCGTTTGGATTATTCTCATATGTAAAGACAATTTGATTGTTCGCCTTAAGTTTTGCCAATGTCTCCTCATCACAATAATAATTTCCTTCTCCATGAGCAACTGGAATTGAGATAATCTCATCTTGCTCATAAGCCGTGGTGAACATAGAGTGATGATTGACAACACGCAGATCCTCATGATGACAAATAAATTTTAAATCTTTGTTCCGCATCATAGCACCTGGAAGTAGACCTGATTCTAGTAAAATTTGAAATCCATTACATACACCTAAGACAGATTTACCTTTCCTTACATGTTCCTTTAATTGGGCAACAATATCAGAGGTGGAAGCAATCGCACCTGAACGAAGATAGTCACCATAAGAAAAACCACCTGGAAGTAAAATAGCATCATAGTTTTCTAGTTTTGCACCTTGATACCAAACTAAATCAGCTTCTTCTCCTAGTGCATCAGTTACGGCATGGTACATATCACGATCACAATTGGATCCCGGAAAGACAATCACAGCAAACTTCACAGTGTGACAACCTCCTCTATCGTATAGGTATAGTTTTCAATCACTGGATTTGCTAAAAGCTTTTCACACATTTCTTCTACCTGTGCTTCAACCGCACCTTCATCTTCTATTAAAAGCTCTAAATATTTACCTACCCGCACTTCTTTAACCCCTGCATAGCCAAGCGTATCTAAGGAATGCTGAACCGTCTTCCCTTGTGGGTCTAGTACACCTTCTTTTAACGTAATGTAAACTAATGCTTTTTTCATTTGACAGCCTCCAGTCGATTTAAGATTGCTTCATACACCTCTACTAAATCACCTAATCCTTCTCGAAACACATCTTTATCCATCTTTGCCCCTGTTTTTATATCCCAAAGTCTGCATGTATCTGGTGATATTTCATCTGACAGAACAATTGCATTAGAATAATTTCTACCAAACTCAAGCTTGAAGTCAATTAATTGTAAGCCCACTTCTGCAAAAAATGGCTGTAGCTTCTGATTAACTAGTAACGACAACTGCTTTATTTGTTCTATTTCTTCTGAAGTCACATCTGTCAGTAATAATGCATGGGCATCATTAATTAACGGATCTCCAAGCTGATCATCCTTATAATAAAACTCTACAAGTGGGGATGGAAACGCCGTTTTTTCTTCAATTCCTAGTCGTCTTGTAATACTTCCAGCCGCAATATTTCTAACAACTACTTCTAATGGAATAATTGTTGTTCTTTCTACTAACTGTTCTGTATCATTCAAAACATGTTTAAAATGACTCGCTACACCTTGCTCACTTAGATAAGTAAAAATAGCAGCAGAAATTAAATTGTTGTATCGACCTTTTCCTTCGAATACATCTCGCTTCTCTCCATTAAATGCTGTAGCATCATGTTTATAAGACAAAACAAGCGAGTTAACATCTTCATGTACACAATATACTTTCTTTGCTTTTCCTTCATAAAGTAATTCAGCCTTCACGTTCCATCCCCCTTGATTTATCTTTTATTCTAAACCAATTTTCTTAAAAATCTGATCTACGTTTTTTAAATGGTACGTATAATCAAAACAATCATCTAATTGTTCTTTCGATAAAGTTGCGGTTATCTTATCTTCTTGTTCAATTAATTGACGGAATGGTGTGGCAGTTTCCCACGCCTTCATCGCGTTTGGTTGTACTATGTCATATGCTTCTTCACGACTCATCCCTTGATCAATTAGCGAAAGCAATACACGTTGAGAGAAAATAACCCCATATGTTCTATCAATATTTCGCTTCATGTTTTCAGGAAATACGGTCAAGTTTTTCACAATATTACTGAAACGATTTAACATATAATTCAAAGCAATCGTTGCATCTGGCAAAATGACACGTTCCGCTGATGAATGGGAAATATCTCGTTCATGCCATAGTGAAACGTTCTCGTATGCTGTCATCATGTAGCCTCTGATCACACGAGCCATACCTGTCATGTTCTCAGAACCGATTGGATTTCGTTTATGTGGCATCGCAGAAGATCCTTTTTGACCTTTCGCAAAAAACTCCTCCACTTCACGTGTTTCCGTTTTTTGTAGTCCTCTAATTTCTGTAGCAAACTTTTCAATAGAAGTAGCGATTAGCGCTAGGGCGGACATGTATTGTGCATGACGATCACGTTGTAATGTTTGTGTTGATACAGGCGCTGCCGCTAACCCTAATTTGTCACAAACAAAGCTTTCAACAAATGGATCGATATTGGCGTATGTTCCAACTGCACCAGATAACTTCCCTGTTTCAATCACCTTTGCTGCTGCATTAAATCGCTCTAAGTTTCGCTTCATTTCTTCATACCATAGTGCCATTTTCAATCCAAAAGTTGTTGGTTCAGCATGCACACCATGCGTTCTCCCCATCATAACCGTATGTTTATGCTCGATTGCTTTGTCTTTTAAAATAGCAATAAAACGTTCTACATCTTTGCGAATGATGTCATTTGCCTGCTTCAATAAATAAGATAAAGCTGTATCCACTACATCTGTAGAAGTAAGGCCATAATGAACCCATTTCTTTTCTTCTCCTAAGCTCTCTGATACGGCGCGGGTAAATGCAACAACATCATGTCGCGTTTCTTGTTCAATTTCCAAAATACGATCAATATCAAAAGATGCGTGTTCACGAATCTTCTTCACATCTTCTTTTGGAATAAATCCTAGTTCACTCCAAGCTTCGCAAGCCAAAATTTCCACCTCTAGCCAAGCTTGATATTTATTCTCTTCTGTCCAAATAGCGCCCATTTCTTCTCTTGTATAACGTTCAATCATAAGCTGCCTCCTAAATCTTTATCTGTTTTTTATTTACCAATGTCTCATATAATACATCAAGATCGTTCCCTATATAAGTAACATGCCCCATTTTTCTCTTTGGTTTAATCGCTGCTTTACCGTACATATGAATATGAGCTGGGTAATCATCAATTTGTTTAAAATAAGGAGCAACATCCTCGCCTAACAAGTTGATCATGATTGATGCACCATGAAAATATACAGGAATCGGCTTCAAACCGCAAATCGCGCGAATGTGCTGTTCAAATTGCGATACATTGCATGCTTCTATTGTATAATGCCCTGAATTATGCGGACGAGGTGCTAACTCATTGACATACACTTGATTATCCTTCACAAACATTTCAATTGTAAACGTTCCAACCACTTTAATCGTTTCTGCTATTGCTTTCGCAGCATCTTTAGCTTTATTAGCTAAATCAGGAGTGATTCTTGCAGGTGCGATCGTCATATATAAAATATGATCCCGATGTACATTTTCAGCGACAGGAAAATAGCTTATCTCCCCATTTGCAAAACGTGTAAACACAATAGAAATCTCTTTGTCAAATGGAATCCAACGTTCAACGATTAGTCGATTGTGTTGATGCAGTAGCTCTATTGCTTCTGGAAGATCTTTCTCTGTCTCTAGCTTGACTTGACCTTTTCCATCATATCCCCCACGACACGTTTTAACCACACATGGATAACCAATTTCTTTTACTGCTTTGTCTAGATCAGTTACTGTATGAATAATTGCGTATGGCGCAACAGGTTGATCGCTTTTCACCATCGCAGCTTTTTCTTTTTCTCTATCCTGTGTGATCGCTAACGACTCTGCTCCTTGTGGCAATAAGCCTTTCTCTTCTATGTACTGCGCACGATCTAAGTCAACATTTTCAAATTCATATGTGATTACATGACATTTATTTACTAATTGATCAATCGCCTGCTTATCATCATATGCTGCAACAATTTGTTCGTCTGCCACTTGAGCTGTCGGGCAATCTGAAGTAGGATCTAACACGACAATTCGATAACCCATATGCTTAGCAGCTGTTGCCATCATTCGTCCTAATTGTCCGCCACCAATAATTCCAATCGTTGATCCATGAAGATATTTATTTATCTGCAAGCTCTTCCCTCATTTCCGCTACCTTTTGCTTCAAGAGTTCTTGATATCTTTCTAAGCGTGTTGCTACCGTTGCATCGAACGCTCCAATTATTTGTGCAGCTAATATTGCAGCATTTTTTGCTCCTGCATGGCCAATAGCTACGGTTGCAACAGGGACACCGGCTGGCATTTGTACAATTGATAAAAGAGAGTCCATGCCATCTAGCGCTTTAGATTGTACCGGAACACCAATGACAGGAAGTGTTGTTTTCGCTGCAACCATTCCAGGTAAATGTGCAGCTCCTCCAGCTCCAGCAATAATGACTTTTAATCCTTTATCACGTGCTGTACTTGCATAATCAAACATGTCTTCTGGTGTTCGATGTGCTGAGATGATTTGTTTTTCGTAATCTATGTTTAATTGGTCTAACGTATCGCATGTATGTTGCATAGTTTCCCAGTCAGAAATACTTCCCATAATCACGCCAACCCTCGCCATATTCATCCACCTTTCATACTTAAGGTAATTTTTAAAAAAACAAAAACCTATCCACCTCTCTATGGAGAGAAGATGAATAGGTTGATCACATAAAAAGCTACAGCAGCATTCATTATCACTATGTATGTTATTGTTAAGAAAATAAACTATCTACCGATCCAATTTCAACGGTAAAATAGAGTTCTTTCCTTAAAAAAACTACTAATGTGAATGCAACATGCATCATCTTCCCTCATAGTCCGTCATTTACGGTGACAGGTAGAAACAGTCAGGCCTTATCCCTGAAATTATATGAGGTACTTACATTTAATTGTTATTCTACAAAATCTATGTTTAGCATAACAAGGAATGCAACAGACGTCAATATAAAATCGAACGTTTTTTTATAAATGTAGGTTATTGTTCGTTTTTAGCTAAAACTGTATCAAATACAATTTCACTTGCTACAGGCTCAACTCCTGATTGACATTCCTTAAATATCGGTTTCTCTGTACGCCTTACCGGTTGATAACCAGCTTCTTTTATTCGATCTAAGCATGCTTCAATCGTTTCATTTTCTTGAACAATAAATCGTAGCTTATTCGGTTGTTTGTTTTGCTTCTTCTTGCTTTTTGACACTTTTTGAAATGCGCCCCCTTTTTACTTGTTTCACCCAGAAACCACCATGAATTTGTTTAGGTTCATACGCTATAATAAATGCTTTCGGATCAATTGTTTTAATCGTCTCATAGAGATTCAACTCGTATTTTCTAGGTGTTAAAATTTGCATAGAAAGACGATCACCATCCATTCCATATGCATACCAACTTGTCACTCCATAGCCTTTCTCTCTTAACTGTTTTGTAAACGAAATATCTGGATCAGATGAAATAACATTTACAGTAATGTACCCTAAAGCAAGCTTATCTTCAATTTTGGATCCAACGATTACACCTATCCCGAAACCTAGTGCATAGGCAATTAAATTTTCAATTCGATCAAGATTGTCTAATACTAACCCTAACCCTACAACATAAATCGTTATTTCAGCCATTCCAATAACTGCGGCGATATACCGTCTTCCCTTTAATGTCAATATCATACGAATAGTTAAAAATGATACGTAGCAAATATTAATTACTAAAATTATTGCCACCATCACAATAGCATTATCTAACAAAACGCATCCTCCCTTACTAACTGTTTTCACTTATATTTAAAGATACCACACAATATATTCATCTAACCCTTGATTATTGTCAATCAAAATATTTTGATTATATGAACCATTTCTTAGGAAGGATCATATAGTGTAATACCCATCTTAGATGATTTTACTTTACATGAAAAAGAAAACACAAGTACGTTTTAAAAAAAGTGAGGAAAATGTGATGAATCCTTTTGAACAAATGCAAGGCTGGAAGCAAAATATGGATCATTTTTTCGGAGAGAACTTTTGGAATGGTTTTGATGATGTATTAAAGCCACCACTTCCACAGGTCAATATGTATCAGGGGGAAAAGGAAATAGTTTGTTATGTGAACTTGCCAGGTATTCAACAAATAAGAGATATTGATGTGCATGTTACGCAATCAACGTTAGTAATTAATGGTGATATTAAACTTGAACATCACCACGGTCAAGTTATCAAAGAAGAAATTATTCACGGAGCATTCGACCGTACAATAGAATTACCCTTTGCTGTACGTAAAGATAAAATAGATGCAACATATCGTCATGGGTTACTTGTGCTACGATTACATCGACAATTTCAGCAAAATGAAGATCGCAGACATATTACGATTACACAGTTAGAGGAAGAATGACAAGCACGCGAATATGTGCGGCAGAGCTGTCGAGAGATTTTTGACAAAAAAAGTGTTGATGTGCATGATAACACATCAACACTTTTTCTATTAGCTTAAGAATGTTAAATAAAGAATAAACACAACAAACAAGAACCACATAATCGGGTTAACTTCTTTCATTTTTCCTTTTGCCACCATTGTAACTGGATAGAATACAAATCCGATCGCAATACCAGTTGCAATACTATAAGCAAGTGGCATCATAATTAATGTAAGGAATGCAGGAACAGCAATCTCAAATTGATCCCATTCAATTTCTTTCAATGAGCTCACCATCATCACACCAACAATAATCAATGCTGGAGCCGTAACTGCTGATGTTACAACATTTAATAATGGAGAAAAGAACAATGCTAACAAGAACATCATCGCTGTCACAACAGCTGTAAAACCTGAACGTCCCCCGGCACTAACACCAGTAGTAGATTCTACATACGAAGTAGTTGTAGATGTACCTAACGCCGCACCAACTACTGTCGCAGCTGAGTCTGCAAATAATGCTTTTCCTGCTTTAGGTAGCTTATTATCTTTCATTAATCCAGCTTTAGTCGCAACCGCAACAAGCGTTCCAGCTGTATCAAAAAAGTCTACAAATAGGAATGTCAATATTACACCAATCATTTGTACTGTAAATACATCACCTATATTTGTAAAAGCTTGCCCGAATGTCGGCGCTAAACTTGGTGGTGCATCAAAAATCATTGTCGGAGTATCAATCAAACCTACGATGATACCTGCGATAGAAGTAATAATCATACCATAGAACACGCCACCCTTAATGTTAAGCGTGATGAGAACAACCGTTACAAACACACCGAATATAGCAAGTAATGTATTTCCATTTGTTAGATCACCTAACCCAACAATCGTCGCTGGATTCGAAATGATAATACCAGCATTCTGAAAACCTACAAATGCAATAAACAAACCAATCCCCGCTCCAACAGCCATCTTCAAGCTAGCAGGAATCGCATTAATAATTTTTTCGCGAATACCAGAAATCGTTAATAGGATAAAAATAAGACCAGAAACAAGTACAGCGCTTAGTGCAGTTTCCCAAGGCACGCCATTTCCAAGCACTACCGTGTAAGCAAAGAACGCATTCAATCCCATACCAGGCGCAAGTGCAATTGGATATTTAGCTAAGAGCCCCATAATCAACGTACCAACAGCCGCCGCTACCGCTGTCGCAGTAAACACAGCACCTGCATCCATACCAGTACCTTCCGCTGCTAATGTTGCTGGGTTTACGAATAAAATATAAGCCATAGATAAGAACGTTGTGACCCCAGCAATCGTTTCGGTACGGAAATCAGTACCTAGCTTGTCAAACTCAAAAAACTTCTTCATTTTTTCTTCCTCCTCTTTCGTCTTGCCTTGCATAACTCTTGATGAAGCTAACAAAACAACAAAAAACACCCTTACCTTTGTTGGAAAGAGTGTTCTATAACTAGTCAGAAGTTCAGAATGTACCCATTTGTTATCAATAACAAATAGATTTTACAAGAGAATAATAGATAGTATTCCCCTATGATTAGTAAACATTCTTCTTCGTAGCCAGACCATTTACGGTGGTCGAGTAGAAACTCTAGAGCCTTATCCTCAAGATTATACGACGAATTTTCTTATGAAATTTTAATATATTTAATATCTTACAAGGGAAAAAGGAACTAGTCAAGCTAAAAACGAATGTTTTAAATTTTTAAACAATTATCGTTCGGATATGGGAATTGTTTCCGGTGGTTTTATAAAATATCACACCAAAGTTTCAGCATTATATTTCTTAAAAAAATGTATTAGTTAGTAATTTTACATATTATTTTATAGAGCAATTTTAAACTTTTCACCCACCTATATAAATATTGGTTGATTTTCATTAATTTAACGATGATATTTTCAAACTTTTTGCCTTCGCCGCTAGAGGCTCAGATTTCAATCCACGCACCCATATAGGATGCGATGATTTACTACATGAAGCGGGTGTGCAATACAAAATATTTCAATCCACGCACCCATATAGGATGCGATAGCAAATGAGTGGAGAGGGTTTAAGTTTTGGAGTATTTCAATCCACGCACCCATATAGGATGCGATCGAACGGAAGATTACGGAGTTGCGGACACAACGATTTCAATCCACGCACCCATATAGGATGCGATGACGTATTCGCTGCGTCCCCTCCGGTTGTTCTCATTTCAATCCACGCACCCATATAGGATGCGATCTTGTATAAAAGGTAAGTTTGTAGCGATTGAAGTATTTCAATCCACGCACCCATATAGGATGCGATTAGCAACATCTTGTACGTTCCTGATTGCTTCTTAACATTTCAATCCACGCACCCATATAGGATGCGATCATCGTAGTATGCTTGATCTTCGACTTCCTCGTCCATTTCAATCCACGCACCCATATAGGATGCGATGCCACCACCAGTAAATAAGAAGGTATCTATTTGAATTTCAATCCACGCACCCATATAGGATGCGATAAGCCTTCATCATTAGGATGAAGTCCATCTACTGTATTTCAATCCACGCACCCATATAGGATGCGATCTATTGGATTTGTAATCACATCAATGATTGAATCATTTCAATCCACGCACCCATATAGGATGCGATCCAAAACAAGAAGATAAGGTAACCTCTCTTAGAAAAATTTCAATCCACGCACCCATATAGGATGCGATTTAAGTTGCTGGCTGATAGATCAAAAGAGGTAATTTCAATCCACGCACCCATATAGGATGCGATATTTAGATGACACAAACATATTAACAGCATTAGCATTTCAATCCACGCACCCATATAGGATGCGATAAATATTTTTAGGAGTGATGGAATGACGGAGCAAATTTCAATCCACGCACCCATATAGGATGCGATAAGATTACACGCAGGCTACATGACGAAGGAACGATTTCAATCCACGCACCCATATAGGATGCGATTGATCCCAACCCTTTAATGTCAGCGCAAATGCTACAAATTTCAATCCACGCACCCATATAGGATGCGATTTCGATAAAAATAAAATCAATCACGAAAGACAAATTTCAATCCACGCACCCATATAGGATGCGATAGCAGATAATGTATGTTCGAGATCAAGACGATAATTTCAATCCACGCACCCATATAGGATGCGATGCCAAAATCTTTTTGGTTGTGGCTGTTTTTATCATTTCAATCCACGCACCCATATAGGATGCGATTAGACAGTACATTACATTAGTACCTGGTTGGAATATTTCAATCCACGCACCCATATAGGATGCGATTCACGATAGCTTCACTTGACCATTCAGAGCCTAATTTCAATCCACGCACCCATATAGGATGCGATCAAGTTTTCCTCGAATGATTCCGGAGCCTTATCATTTCAATCCACGCACCCATATAGGATGCGATTGAATATAGCTGGGTTATTGCTAGAAACGATGAAATTTCAATCCACGCACCCATATAGGATGCGATAATTACTTACCTCGATAGGTAGAGGGGAAATGACGATTTCAATCCACGCACCCATATAGGATGCGATCATTGGACGATACAAGACAATCCGATCATTACAATTTCAATCCACGCACCCATATAGGATGCGATCAAAACAAAACAAATTTAGTCGATGCTACTAATATTTCAATCCACGCACCCATATAGGATGCGATTTTCAATCGCTTCTTTTGATTTATCTAAACTGTAATTTCAATCCACGCACCCATATAGGATGCGATTACGTCAAAAGGCAAATCACAAAAGTATGTAATCATTTCAATCCACGCACCCATATAGGATGCGATTTCCATTCTCGTTATATAAGCCGATATTGATAGCAATTTCAATCCACGCACCCATATAGGATGCGATCAAGGTCCTCAACATTACCTGCAACCGTTGAAATATTTCAATCCACGCACCCATATAGGATGCGATATCGCTGTCCACAACGTTCCGAAACTCGTTTTTTATTTCAATCCACGCACCCATATAGGATGCGATTTGTTTGATGGAAGAGAAGAAGTTTCAAATCAAATTTCAATCCACGCACCCATATAGGATGCGATATTAATGTTTAAACAAAATAAAAATAATTATAATATTTCAATCCACGCACCCATATAGGATGCGATAATGTTCTTATAAAACCAACAACAACAGAGCCTAATTTCAATCCACGCACCCATATAGGATGCGATATAGTAAATGATTGTGCAAAAACATTTGATACGGATTTCAATCCACGCACCCATATAGGATGCGATTGTAAATCAAGCCATCTTTGTTTTTATATAATTATTTCAATCCACGCACCCATATAGGATGCGATTCCAACGCAATTCATAGTTATTACTATCTTGTTGATTTCAATCCACGCACCCATATAGGATGCGATTCTTTAATCGGTTAGCCTCGTCTACCTTTTCCTTATTTCAATCCACGCACCCATATAGGATGCGATAGCCAATTTCAGCTAATTTTAAGAATGTACGTTCTCAAAATTCATGGTTTCAAGTGTTTTTAAAGATCTTTTTAAGGAAACTACCAATATTTGTAGTTCATAATAAAATAAAAGGTGGTTTTTTAGTGCTAACCATCCTGAAATATCGTGTACGCTTCATGTTAGCACTATTAGAACAATAATGGTTCTTCTAAATCTATTGATTTTTTCACACCCATGTGCTCAACTTTTGTTTTGTAGTTATTTCCTAACTTGTAAAACCTAAGACTGTCTTTCGAGGTATCTATGAGCTTTTCTAATTCAATTTTCAGAGACAGGTATTGCGCTGCATCTACATTACACTCAAAAACTGAGTTTTGAACACGTTGTCCATAATTTTGACAGACTTTAGAAACTTTTCTGAGTCTTTTATTACCACCTATACTTGAAGTGCTTACATCATATGTGATGAGTACTAACAAAATCAATCACCTACTTCCATAAGAATGGCGGATATTCATCTAAATCTCCTCTTAAATAACGAGCTAGCAATAAAGACTGTGCATAAGGCACAAGTCCCCAAGATATTTTCTCACCTAAAAAAGGATGGGTTATCGTCTCTTGCTTTTTCATTTGCCATGATTTTAAAAACTTTTTTCTAGCTTCTTCTGTCATGATAACAGCGCCATTTTCTTTCTTTAAAAAGCTATCCTCTGTGACCTCTTTTCGATTTATTAAAGACAAAACAAATTTATCCGCCAACACTCCTCTTAATTCTTCCATTATATCAAGAGCCAAAGAAGCTCTTCCTGGTCTATCTTGGTGCATAAATCCAACGTATGCATCAAGTCCAACTGTTTCTAAAGCAGCACTCGTATCATTAGCAAGTAAAGTATATGCAAAAGACAGCATTGCATTGACATTATCAAGGGGAGGTCTTCTTGTTCTTAAACGAAAGCTAAATACATCCTTTTGTTGTAAAATCATAGAATCAAACACTTTGTTGTAAACTATTGCGGCTTGTCCCTCCCAGCCTCTTAAACTTTCAAGGTCTTCACACTGCTTGATTTCATCTAATATTAAAGATAGTTGTTTTGATGTAGTCTTGAACTTATCCACATCAATTCTTAAAGGATAGTTTCTTGTCATTCTTTCAATCATCCATTTATTGTTATAAACTTTTCCAACAATAAAGTTGCGGGAGATTCGAACAGAATTAACCTCGTCCTCAGACAATTGATATTGTTTTTTTCTCAATAATACATTTCCTTTACTTTTTCCAATCACACGTGCTAGAAACCTGCCGTTTTTCGTTAAAAAAGCAATAGAAATATTTCGTTCCGCACAATACCCCATTAAAGCTGGACTTGCTCCTGTATAGCCAAAGGTAACTATACCTTCTAAGTTATGCAAAGGAAGTCTTCCAAGCTTTTCTTTTTCTTTTACTAACACAATATTGTCTCCATCCAATGACAAGTAAACATCTGATTGAGTTACAAATAAGGTGTTTAATAGCTTCCTCACTCTTCTAACTTCCTTTCGATATAGCTTTTCACACTTCGTTTAGACATTAAGTTAGGTAAGCAAATGTGTTGTAAAGAACAACTCTTACAGTGCTGACCAGTCTTTACTTTTGGGGTATACCTTTTGTCATAATAATGATGCATTTCTTGAGACATTTTTATTACTGTATTTCTTAAATCATTAGTTATCGGGATTTCTACTCGACGTTTAATCTCATTATAGAAAAAATAACCTTTATCTACGCTACAAAGTAACATTTCTTCTAGACAAATTGCTTGCGCTACTAGCTGAAGTACGTCTTCGTCACCTTTCTTTGGCTTGCCACGTTTATATTCAACTGGATAAGCTCTATACAATCCATCTATACCATTTAGCTTTACCCCATCTGCATCTTGAACGAATTCGACCACGTCACATATTCCATTTAATCTCAATTTATGTGATTGAACAGGCATGGCTCTAACTATTAATTTTTGACCTCGTTTTTCACGTATAAAAGGCTGATCTGCCTTCTCGTGTAAATGCTTCCCTTCAATTGTTTTAACATTTTCTTCCCACTGTTGTTCAATATGAATTAAAGCCCATTGACGACGGCAAAACTGAAAATGCTGTAACCCAGATAACATTAGATAGTTATCTTCTTTATTGTCCATCAAGCGTATCCACTTTTAATCCCTCTAAATTCGTTAATTCAATTGTATAATCATCCATAGATTTTGGTGTTTCTGTATTAGATTCCACTTTTAGAGAACGATGAACCTTAGCAGATGAGTGCTGCCCTAATTTGGAATTATGTTCCCACCAATAAACTTTATGGACTTCCATGCTTCCATCTGGTCTTGCAGAAGAACTATTATTTTCAAAAAGAGTAAGTAGTGTTTCTTTCAACTTTTCTGCATCCTCATGTGTAAAGCCTGTTTTCTCAGCAAGTTGAGTGTTTATACTACCCTTAAATACATAAACCCCAAAGTCTACTCGGTGCTTCATCCCCATTGTATCAGAGCTTCTTGTTTCACTCGTTACCGAGTTTACACTTTTTGTAATTTGAATACTTGTAATATCTATCGGATCAACACTAGTTGCTGTTTGGATAGATACAGGTCCTCTTACCCCCACAGATAAATTGGATCCTTTGAAAGCAAACACTTGCCCGAAGCTCCGTACATCGATCCATTCTTTACAAGCAATAGATGCAAATACATCTTCAGAAGCTTTTTTATCTTTAAGCATTTTTGCTAATTCTTCCTTTGAATCCGCTCTTTCCTTCAAACTCTTATACTCATCTGATTTTCGGTCATCAGACTGAACAAAAACGGATTCACCCATATCTTGAAATCTATTTCTGATCTTACGTTTAATCGCAACATCTGAGATTTCACCATGTCCATCATAATTTTGACGTGGGCGATTCCCATTTAAGGGATCTCCATTCGGATTAGCTTTTGTAACAGACAACACAACAGCAAAATCAATTTTGCGGTCTAAAATACTCATTATACAGTCTCCTCACTCTCGTTTTTATTTTCTTTCTTTTTATAAAGTTCCCGTCTTTGGCTATAGAAGCCTAATAGGTATTTTTCTGATAAAGGTTTATTATTAAACTCATCTAAATTAAACTGGTCGGCTACTTCATCAATCAATCGAGTTAAATCTGTCACTTTCACGCCTAACTTAGCTTGGTAAGGCTGTAAACTTTCTTGTAAGGTCTTCCATGTTCTACTTGGATTCTTTGAAAATGAATTCATATAACGGACAGCATTGGTTGCTCTTTTTTCTTCTTTAGGAAGTGCCCTTCTTTCCAAAACATCTGCAATTGCTAGAAGTCTACCAAATAGGTAACTACGATCTTTTGTCTCATGATCTAACGCCACATTCCATACCTCCTTTTTATCAATCAAATCTTTTCTAATTAATGCACAAGTTATAGTTAAGTTTTTTTCCCAATCCCAACCTTCTACAGCAACCGGGTTTGAAGATCGATGAAAAGCACTCTTTATGATATCCCTGGGTATTTTTTTACCGTCAACAATACAAGGTAGCATTCTCTCCATTAAACCTTTGACTATTTTGTCATTCGCCCTTGGTCCATACGTAGCATAAGCAATATCCCTTGTTGCAGGAGCACCATAGAAACTAATAGGTTCTCCATCTTTTTTTCGGTAATGGTGAGACCAAGCACATTCTTCATGCCATCTTTCTAATCTTTTTAAATAGAGTTTTTTATCCATGTTACGATAATAAAGAATGCCCAATCGTCCTACTGTGGCAGAATCTAAAATGAGAAAATTAACTTCAGATTGATAGGTAAGATCGGAGCCAAATCCAGCAATTGCTTTCTTTACTTTTTCCGCAAATGGTTTATCTGTGTCTGCTGGTCTGTCTAGACTTTCATTTGATCCTAACATCAAATCCCACGCATCTTCATTAGGGTCTGGTACTTGATTATTATCATTACCCCAAACAAGAAAGACGCGGTTATCAATTGTTTTACCTTGGCGTTGAATTAACCATTTCAAAGCATTATGTGCTTTTTGAGAAACATCATAGCTAATGCTAGCAGCTTGTCTACTCGTATCAAATCTTCCTCTGAACGTAAAGCCTGTACTATCATTGGCTGATATTAACTTTGCCTTGTCTGCAGCATGACGTATCTTATTGGCGTGTCTTGCGGTTGAGGGTGATAAATTTCCTGTTACATAATCAATATCTTCTTCACTGATTTTTTCATTATAAAAAGCGATAAAAGAGTTATATACTTGCTTATCTTTCCAAACAACTTGAGATGATGTAGGAGAGTAAACGTTGAATCGAACAAATACACTGAATTGATCTGTTGCTCCACTTGAGAATATTTTCGGCTTCTCTGCAAAAAGCTCTTCATATTTCTTGTTCCACTTTTCTATTAATAATCCGTCTTTATCTAAAACAAGTAATTCATGTTTTACTAAGTCTTCAATTAATGTTCCTTTGCTCAAATATTTATAAATACTTTTCACTTTATCTACTGCGAAATTAGATTCTGCCCATTCTCGAAGGTTGGTTATGTAAGCATCAAAGGGCAAGTCGTTTTCATTCTTCACTACACCTCCATAGTCTACGAAGTCACCAGCGACATAGCTTAATTTGTCATGAAGTGGATATGGAGCTATCTTTGCCCCAGATCTACTTGCAGAATCATTTGTACAAGGGATAATCGTATTTTCCTTCTCCAGAATATGCGCGGATAAAAAATCTCCTTCTTCATCAACAGTTAATTCAACATGAGCATTCTGGGTAGTGTGAGAGATAGGTAATAAAGTATACTCTTTGTCATTAGGCTTCTTTATTGTTTTCCCAATTTGGCTTTCATTTGCTTGATATGTCTCATACAATTGCAATAACCAGCTCAACTTATTCACCTCCTATACGATTAAATAATGATTCTACAGATTCTACATTTTCTGCATTAAATTTCTTTGGTTCCATGTCTTTAATAGGACGAATAATCGAGCATTCGGTAGGTTTAGGGAATTGGATATACCCTTTTTTCATCACTGGATGCCATAGTCTAACTTCTAAACTATCTCTTCCTGTTTCGTCAGGATAATTAAATCCATGTACCATTGTTCCTAAATGGTGATCTTGTTGCACATCATCATAATAGCCAACGCCACTACCAAATTCACAAGGCTCAATATACCCCTGGCACTCTCTAGTTCCAAGAAAAATATCTCTGCGTCCACCCGCTTTTAAAGATCTTTGTAAAATATTAAAGTGTTTCCCTTCGTTGCGATCAAAAGCCATATCAGGTCGATTCGTGTTAAATTCGAAATGAGCTTTCACTTGATAATGAACATCCTTTAGGTAAGTATAGTTTGCTAATGTATTGCCACCAGTGTATTCGATAGGACGTACACCTTTTGATTCCATTTGAATTGGCTTCATGACTCGAAGTTCATCTATTACAAAAATAATAGTCGGTTTCCAATAAATAGACTCTGTAATTCCCTTTAAGGATTGGTAAGTAGGAATGCTATAAGTTAGCTTCTCACCACCAATTTTAGTAAGTGGATCTGTAAACAGCGCATAATCGCCAAAAAGTTCAAATTGAATTTCATTTTTGTGTCTCATCGCTAACTGTCACCTCCTTATGATTATTAATTTAACCCTGCCCACTAGATAAAAATATTTACTTAGCAGGCAAGAATCATGTTACCAACTTAGCTGTAAAGTTTATTTATGTTTTTCATAAATATAGAAGTAAATTTTCTTTTATCGATATACTTAACATTTAATTTAACTTTCAACATATTGCATCTCACCTCCTGAATTTTGTATGGTTATTATTAAACACAAAATTTTTTTTATTCCTTTATATAAAAATTCATTTATATTTATTATTGAATGTAAATAAATAATTGTTTATTTTTCATTATTTAGTCGTATACTAATCTAATCGCTTAAAAAAGCGCGGATTGAAAAAATAATAAATATAAATGGAGCCTATCTTACTTATTAAAAGGTGGGCTTTATAAAATTAGATCACTCATAATCCCTTCACCTGTCAAATCTAGACCGTATTCATCGCTATACCAGTTTTCTCTCAATTCATAAAAAGCTCCTTCTAAATGCATGATCAGTGCATTATCTCTTTTTAACTCCGCTAGTACATTTGGATAAACATTAACCGTAAATTGCTGTACTTTTTTAAATAATCGAGATAAGTCTTCAGATCTATCAGCGCTGTTTAAACTTGCAATAATTTCTTTTCCTTCTCCATATGGTACAAGGATGGAAGTTGTCGATTGATCAATTGCCTGAAAATACTCTGCAGCTGTTTTGTAACTGCCGGCAAGAAGTAATGGTAAATTCCTATTAGTACTGTTTTTATAACTTTTTACATACTCACTATGTTTGCGTTCTGTCATCAATAAAACTGTCATGTCAGTATCAATTTTTGAAATGTAGTAATTCAAATCACTGCTCATTTTTTGATAGAAATGAAGAAAGTATTCTCTCATAGCAATTTCAGACAATAAATCACTGTTATACATATAGGGTTTCTTTTTGTAAAAAGCTAATATGTTTTTGGTGATCTTTTTTCCTTCGTCAATCTCCTTTAACTTAGATAAATTCTCTTCCGCATGATCAATAACATAGACTTCTTGTTGATCCGCTTCACCATGACGGTTACATCTACCAGCAGCTTGAGCAATTGAATCTAATCCTGCCAACGATCGTATCACTCGCTTAAAGCTTACATCTACTCCTGCTTCAATTAGTTGCGTAGTTACACAAACAAAAGGGACGTCCTCGTTCAATTTTTGTCTAATTTCGTTCAATTGGTCTTTACGGTGGGATGCACACATCGATGTACTCAAATGGTAAACAGTAAGTCCCTCTTCTTTTAAATCTTTATATAGACGCCTCACTACTGCCTTTGTATTCAAAATGACTAATGTACTGCCGGTGCTTTCTGAATCTTCTTTTAACCATTTAACTAGGTGATCATTTGTTGTAGGTTGAGCTGTTTTATCAATTATTTCAACACGCTTAAAAGCTTGTGAAACAGTTTTTAAATTGTCAATAATCTCTCCATCTCTATCTTTCAAAAGATTGTGTGCTACATTCTCTAAAGTTGGTTGCGTTGCAGTACAGAGCAGAATACTACTCGACATCTTATTTTTCAAGAAGTTCAAGGATTCGTTAAAAAGAGAAATGCACTTAGTTGGAATTTTTTGAACTTCATCAAAAATAAGTATAGAATTACTTAAATTATGCAATCGACGCGTGTTACGATTGCCCTTAGCATAAAATACATTCAAATATTGAACCATTGTTGTAAAAATGATCGGACTATCCCAGTTATCACGAGCAAGCTTCAGTTTTTGTTTTTTATCAATAAGAACGTCTTCTTGCTCGTCATCACCTGTATCTTCAATTACATTAGAATGGTGCTCCAAGATATTCTCATCATCTTCTAGTATTTTCCTTACTTCTTCGGCATTCTGCTCAATAATCGTTGTAAATGGAACAATATAAATAATTCGCTGTTTGTTATGCACCTGTGCATGTTCTAACGCATATCTCAAACTTGCTAGTGTCTTCCCACCGCCTGTCGGTATAGATAGGGTGAAGATACCAGATGGCCTGTTTGCAAAACGCTCTGCTTTTATAGACATTTCTTCACGTAACAAGTTAATCGATGTGTAAGCGTTATCTTTATTTTTGAATGAATTTAGTTTATTTAGTAATTTCTCGTAGTAGTTTTGAAATAGTAAATTAGGTTTTAAATCTTGATTAAAATCTTTTTTTTCTTCAAATAATCTAGTATCCGTTCTATCTGCATCTACTAGACAACTAAAAATAAATTTAGTTAAAAAAAAGCTCTGTGTTGGAGTATTGTCGGTAAATGTCTCTAGCTCTATTACCGCTTTATTAATATATTTTTCAAAGTCCGCTTTAGACATAACTTTCTCGAAAAAACGTTCAACAGCTTGGGGAAATTCAGGTAGTTCTTTATCAAATACCCTGTTTAGGAATCCGGATTTAATCTGAGGTGATATGTAGTCGTGTAGATTACTATGGTGAGAAATAATTGCATTTCCTACTATTTCAGCAAGTAACATTTCGTTTGGAGTGTTATTCTTTATATTATGATACATAGAAAATAGTAATTTACCTCCATAGGATGCATGGTCCACATCACCACGCTTCTTACTTGCATTCTCCGGGGTAAATACTGCCTCATAAATATATTGTTGAAATTCGTCACTATACTTACCTAAGTCATGAAGTAAGCCAGCTAAACCAGCTACATGCTTTAGTTGGATTTTAGCACCATATATTTCTGCTAATTGTTTAGCACCAAGCAAGTGAGCCTTTACAGATTGAATTTTTCGGTCTTCTTCTCTGACATGAGCAATGTAATCCATTTAACACGCTCCCATTATAGAAAATTGTTGAAAAATCAAATAAAATATAAGTATATTGTATCTAATATACTTATATTTGTAAATCTTATATAACATTTTACCTAAATATTTGTTATTTTATATTAAAATTCGAGATTCTGCTTTTACAATTAATTTATTAAAATCTGATACTTCGATACCTAGAAACAAAAAATCCTCCCCACTATTCCTTGGAGAGAATTTTAAATTCATCCACACATCTCAACCAACCCGCACTTTAATCACCGCTTTTTTCACGGGAACTGCCTCCTGCACATTTAGTGATGTCATATGCACATCTTGAGGATAGAAGATCGCAAACATGTCTTGATCTAATGTTATAAAATCACCTTCACCCGAAAATAGCCAATAATCGTCTTTTTCGTCATAGGCCTGACTCACTTTTAGTTTATCTATATTTGCAAAACCGATTTTCTCGCATCCTTCTATCATATAGTGTATATCAATATATTTTTTATGCGCTTCCCATACACCATCAGCCAGGTCTTTTGTATGGTAGTTTTGCATCATCAGAAAGACCTCATCGCCATCAATATCATGTCTGCCTATCTCTAATTTACTAAGATCATTTTGGTCAATATAATCAAACGCTAACTTCATTTTACCATTTAATGCCTCATATTCTTTATGGTTACGATAGCTATCAATAATCATTAACAAACCAGTCATTTCAACATAATTTCTATACGAAGAAACACCACTACTACTGTGATGTTTATTTCGTCAATATAATTTATTGGCTATGTTTTTCGTTATTTCCATTCTCACTTTTTCTGAATTCTTATAATTATTAATGGTCACTCCTGTACAGATCAAATCAATTAAAAATAACTGTGTCACTTTAGAAACGAGCGAACCACTATCTAATGGATTTTCTTTTGCTGAAGTGAGTAAAACGTAATCAGCATATCGTGTTAATGGTGATTTGACATAGTTCGTTAACGCAATGACTGTGGCACCGCGCTCCTTAGCAATTGCAACAGTATCCACAATGTCCTTTGTTCCTCCGGTTAAACTAATCGCAATGACCACTGTGTTTTCATTCATAGATGAAGCACGCATCGCCATGAAATGTGGATCAATTGTTACATGGACATGCTTACCTATTCGCATTAATCGTGTTTGCATATCCAATGCCGCAATACCAGAAGAGCCCACACCAAAGACAACTACATCATCAGATGAATTAATGGCGTCGACAGACTTCTGTAATGTTTCCTCATCAATAATTTCATAGGAATCTTCAACAGCTCGAACGACATTATTTTTGATTTTTTCCATGTACGTATTCTCATGGTCATGTGTTGTAAGAACAGAAACCTCTTGAGCCAGTAAAAATTTAAAATCTTGAAAGCCTTTGAAGCCTAACTTTCTAAAAAAACGTAAAACAGTAGCTTCAGCAACTTCACTAGCTTCCGACAACTCCGTTAAGGAATGATAAAGTACATCATGATTGTTATCTTTAATATAGTTATAAATTTTCTGTTCAGATTTCGTGAAATTTTGTTTGTGTTGTTCCATTAATAAAGTTGGTTTCATTCCGTTGTGTGGGTTTAACATAATCACACATCCTTTAAAATGTTTAATTACATTTTACTATAAAAATGTTTAATTGCACCCAGTAAATTAGCTTTATTTTCATATTTAGCCATTTTTATTGATAAATTACTTTTATGATTTGGCATGAGCTTGTTGAACAACGAGTCATGAATATACTCTAATAGAAAGTCACCTTGGGCAGATATACCACCACCAATAACAATCATTTCTGGATTAAATGTATGTACAATCGATTGCAACCCAGTAGTTAAATGGTCTACCCATCTTTCTAAAACTTGTCTACTAGCCTGATCACCACTTCTTACATTTTCAAAAAACAGCTTCAAGTTTATCTTCTGATTAAAAGTCTCTTCAACCATCTCTTGTAACGCCAAGCTAGAAGCATATTTTTCGTAACAGCCATTATTTCCACACGTACAAGCTTTTCCATTTGGATATAAATTAATATGGCCAACTTCACCAGCTGAATAGTTCGAACCGGTAAACAACTCACCATTTACAAAAATCGCTCCACCAATACCTGTTCCAATCGTTACACAAATAAAGTTTTTCACACCTTGTGCAGCACCCATCCAATGCTCACCAAGTGCTGTACAGTTCACATCATTCTCTACTTCGACTGGCAAACCAGTTACAGAATGAATTAATTTAGAAACTTCCATTCCAGTATAACCAGGTATGTTGTCTGTTGCATAAACAACTACACCATTCTCATTATCAATTTGTCCAGCAGAGCTGATTGTAATTCCTTCAATTTCCCACGTTTTCTTTAACTCCATACTCGTTTGAATTATTTTATCAATAACAGCTTTTCCACCTTGAAAAGCTTCTGTAGGAAATGAATCTTCGAGTAAAAAATTAGCTTTTTCATCAGAAACAGCATATTTGATTGATGTTCCTCCAATATCAAAAACAGCTATTCGCATCATTATTGTGCTCCTTTGCTAAAAGTTGAAAGAGAGAAAAACCTTATGGCCTTTCTCTCCTTCGTATTATGGACTAAAAAGATTCGGCAAGAATAGTACCAGATCTGGAAATATAGTGATAATAAGTAATGTTATAACTAACGGAATCCAAAAAGGTATTACACCTCTCGTTATGGTGTGTATTGGAATGTTACCCACTTTCGAAACAACAAACAGTGCCATTCCCATTGGTGGAGTTAATATTCCAATCATTAAGTTAAGTATAACAATAATCCCGAAGTGAACAGGGTCAACACCTGCAGCAACTACAACTGGTACTAGAATTGGTATTAGCAAAATAAGTAATGCTAACGACTCGATAAATGTTCCTAACAAGATCAATAATAAGTTGATCAATAGTAGTAAAATAACAGGATCACTTGTTAGAGCTAAGAAAAAGTCTGCAATTGTGATTGCTATTCTTTCATGAGCAATCATTTGCCCAAAGAATTCAACCGCCATAATCATTAGTACAGCGACTCCTGTTAATTTCAATGAATCTACTACATTATCAAAGAATTTTTTCAATGTTAGTTCACGATATACAAAGAAACCTAGAATCATAGCATACACAGTTGCAATAACTGCCGCTTCCGTTGGTGTGAATTTCCCTGAGAAAATACCACCAATAATAATGACCGGAGTTAATAATGCTAAAAACGCTTTTCTAAAATGATAGACACGTTGTTTAAATGTGGCTTTTTCTTCTTTAGGAAAACCACGTTTTTTAGCAAAAGTATAAGCAACAATCATTAAACTAACCGCCATAATCAGTCCTGGGATTGCACCTGCTAGAAATAATTTAGCAATCGATTGATCGGATACAACACCATAGATGATTAAAGGAATACTAGGAGGAATGATCGGTCCGATAATTGCAGACGCTGCAGTTAATCCACCTGCATAGTCATCATCATATTTCCCATCACGCATCGATTTGATTTCCAACTGTCCTAATCCACCGGCATCCGCTAATGCTGAACCGGACATTCCAGAGAATAGTACACTAGCCATAATGTTTACATGGCCCAATCCTCCAGTGAAATGACCTACTAAAGATCTAGCAAAAGTAAATATTCGTTCGGTAATACCGGATGAATTCATCAACGTTCCAGTTAGAATAAAGAATGGAACAGCAAGCAATGAAAAAACATCAATACTATCAACTAATTTTGCCGCTGTGAAAAAAACTAAGTTCCAATCATTGGTGATGAAATAAACAAATGTTGAAACCAATAGCGTAAAACCTACCGGCATCCCTAATAGTAAAAGCACAATCCATAATAGTAAGATTAAGAATACATCCATTTATTTCACCACCTTTTTTTGTCTAATTTCTTTGATGTTTCTTTCAATTAATCGATAAAGCATTAGAATAGACAATACAGGCGATGCCATATATAGATACACATAAGAGATTCTCAGAGAAACAATTTCAACTGGCAACTTACGCATAGACATCTCATAGCCTACATAAATAATTAGTAAAAGCACAGCAGCAATCATTACTTGGAAAATATAATACATTACTGTACGCACTTTTTCCGGGAATTTATCATAGAAGTACTCTATTCTTACATGCCCATCATGTTTAATTTCAGAAGCTACCGCAAGATAGGCTACATAAACAAATATGAATCTAGCTAGTTGTTCTGACCAAGTGATCGGACTATCTAACACTTGTCTTGAGAAAATCTGTGCAACTAAAACAACTAGCATAACAATGAATAATGACCCACCGACGATCTCTTCAAAATTCCTAAAAAACTTTTTCATAGTTCTCACCTAAATTTTTGTGATTTTATTTTGCGTCTGCTATTTGTTGTAAAAATGCCTCGCCATCGCCCTCAATATCCTTTAGATATTTAGGGTAAGCTTCTGATACAGCTTCTCTAAATGGTGCTAAATCAGGCTCAGTAACCGTAACGCCTTCTTCTTCAAATTTAGATATTAGACTAGCTTCTTCTTCATTAAATAATTTTGTATGTTCTTCCGCTGCTTTATCCAATCCGTCTTGCAAGATAGTTTGTAAATCTTCAGGTAATGACTCCCAAGTATCTTTACTTACTACATAGTTCGCATCGTTAACAACATGATTGGTTAGAGCTAAGTAATCTTGTACTTCATAGAACTTCTGAGCATCAATTGTTGATAACGGGTTTTCTTGCCCATCAACAGAACCAGTTTGTAATGCTAAGTAAACTTCAGTAAATGCCATTGGTGTTGGAGATGCACCAGTAAATTCTGCATAATCTAGTAATGTATCTGCTTCTGGAACACGTAATTTTAACCCTTCCATATCACTTAGTTCTTCAATTGCACGATTAGAAGTTGTTTGTCTTGTACCATTGTATGCTGTTGCAGCTATTTTCCAATTATGTTCATTGTATAATTCCTCATGTAAGTCTTTTCCGAAATCAGTTTCGTAAATAGCACGTTTCAAGTGATCAAAATCATCAACGATATAAGGCAAGCCTAACAATGATGCACGTGGTACCCAGATACCAAAACGTCCAGACTCAGCAAGTGTGATATCTAATGTGTTCTCTCTTACTTGCTCAAGCATTGCACGGTCATCACCTAATTGTGAATCAGCATAAATATCTAAAGTAAGTTGTCCGTCACTCTCTGTTTCAATATAATCAGCCAATACTTCTGCAGCTTTATATTCATTTTGAGCAGTACCTGCAACCATACCAAACTTTAATTTGTAGCTTTCTGCTTCCTCTCCACCATCATCCGTTGAAGATGCAGTATCATCATTCGAACAAGCTACTAAACCAATAAGTAAAGCTACTAAAGCCCCTAAAAACATTAATTTCTTTTTCATAAGAAAGACCCTCTCCTTTTATAAATTAAAATTAAATTAAATTTAGTAATACAATGATGTCAATTTAATTACATGCGCCATACTGTTTATTTCCTTAGGTTTTATGCTAGAAAAATATCCACCTCCCTAATAGAATAAAATATAAAGCGTTTTCATTGTTGGTAATAAAATTTAACCTATTGGGTGCTATTCATTGGTGTATTGATTTTAAATGATCATTTCAACTTATCTTTTCTCTTACAAATATTTTTCTCCAATATGCTTAGCAATAGTGATTCCTTCAGAAGATAACGCCTTCATTGGTTTTCTACATAAACCAGCATCCACGCCTTTGGTTTTCAAGATTTCTTTTATTGTTTGATAAAGGCCGTTTTCTAGAATCTCAGCAATTAAATCATTGGTAACCTTCTGAATTTCTCTTGCTTCATCAATTCGTCCAGATTGTGCAAGTTCAAAGATTTGCTTCGCTCTATGCCCATTAACATTAAACGTACTTCCGATAGCTCCATCGACGTTCAACACGCTAGCAGAAAGCATCATTTCATCAAATCCTGAATATACGAGTTTTTCAGGGAAATAGTGTCTAATTCTTTCTAATAAGAAGAAATCTGGTGCAGTAAATTTAACCCCGATAACTTTATCATTTTCAAACAATTCACCAAACTGCTCAAGATTCATATTCACACCAGTTAGTGCAGGTATAGAATAAATAATTAAATCATTGTCCACACTTTCTAAGATCGTGTTGTAATAGTCCTTAATTTCTTCAAAATCAAATTTATAATAGAATGGTGTAACTGCAGAAATCGCGTCATAACCTAGATCTGTGGCAAACTTAGCTAAATCAACTGCTTCATCAATATTTAGCGCTCCTACTTGCGCAATCAATTTAACTTGATCTCCTACTTCATCTTTAACAATTTCAAAGATCTGCTTTTTTTGTTCGGTGGAAATTAAGAAATTCTCGCCTGTACTTCCATTGACATATAAACCATCCATTTGCATGACATCAATATTGTAACGAATAATTTCTCTTAAACCGCTTTCATTTATCTGCCCTTTTTCATCAAATGAACACATCAATGCTGTAAATAATCCTTTCATACGATCCTCTCCTTATTAATAGTTTGATAGTTTATTTTGTTATTGTGTTACACCTTCGTTGACCGCATCTGCAAATTTCTTAGTTATGTATTGTGGTCTAGTAATAGCTGACCCTACAACTACAGCATGCGCCCCTATGTGCAACGCTTGTTTCACCTTTTCTGGTGTATCGAAGTTCCCTTCAGCAATAACCGGAATAGAGACATGATCTATCAATTCTTCTAATAGATTCATAGGTACGGTTCCTTTCGAATACGGTGTGTAACCTGTCAATGTTGGTGCAACAACATCCACTCCCGCTTTCTCAGCTGCAATTCCTTCCTCAAGTGTTGACACATCAGCCATAAACAATTGTTTAGGATACTTTGCTCTTACTTCCGTAAAGAATTCTAAAAAAGTTTTCCCATCTGGTCGTTCTTGTTTTGTTGCATCAAACGCAATAATATCAATGCCTTCTTGAAAAAGTTCATCTACCTCTTTCAAAGTTGGTGTAATAAAAACATTACTTCCTTGATAATCCTTTTTTATAATTCCAATAATAGGGAGGTCTACTTCTTGTTTTATAGCCTGTATGTCTTTGACTGTATTTGCACGGATGCCTGTTGCACCACCCTGCTTAGCTGCCAATGCCATCTTAGACATAATATATGGATCATGAAGTGGTTCATCTGGCAATGCTTGGCAGGAAACAATCAAATTTTTCTGTATCTGCTCCAATATGCACATAAATAATCTCCTCACTATTTATTTATGATTGTACTATAACAAAAATGACAATCAGTTGTCAACGCTTTCATAAAAATGATGACGCGAAATCATCATTTTTATGAAAGCGTTGGTTAACCAACCATTGTTATATACGCCATTAGATGGGTTTAAGAAAAAAAATAAACCCCAATAATTTTGTCAATGGTGGTTTATTTTTGATTTAAATTTGAATTTAATTTGTTGATAAAACTTGATTACTCTCTCATCCAAAACCTCAGAATCATATACAGACTAGTAATCTCGGCTGTTTATATAATCAAGCACCTATCATGTTGCTGTAAAATCAAATCGATATGGAATTTCTGTTATTTCTCCATATAATTCTTGGTGCATATCTCTCCATAGTTCACCGATTCCAACTTCTCCTTCTCTAATATCCTCCACAATAAGGCCGCCATCTGCACAAAGTAAATCATACGCTTGTTGCACCTGACCTGTTTTGTATAATGCAAGAATATAATAAAAAGTTAATCTACTATTATTTTGCTCTTTTTCATCCAAAGATTGATAAAGTTCAAGTGTTTTCTCATATCCTGCACAAATCGATAGCATTCTGAAACCTTCCTTGAGATAAGAAAGATCATGTTTTTGCATCTGTATTCCTTTGGCAATCATAACAATGGATTTATCCCATCTTTCTATCATTACATATACTGACGCCAAGCCATGATATGCCCATGCATTTTCTTTTGCTAGGTTAGACTGATGAAATTCTTTTTCCGCTGCTTGATAGTTTCCTTTTTCAAAATAAAGAATACCAAGCTGATAATGTGCATACCAGTTCTTCTCTGGATTTTCTTCTACCATTGTTTTAAGCTTCGCAAAAAACAAATCATCATTCATAAAAGGAGGTGGCGCAAGTGTACTATCAGGTTCTTCTAACACTCCGGTCTCTAAAAAACAACGCCAAATACGTTCTTCTTCACTAGCATGAAATTCTAAATGCTTGGATATATCAACTTTTCCTTGTACCTTTTGCTCTATATTTTTTAATGCTCCTATCCCGCTTCCTTTTTGATAAAGTTTCGCACTTTGCTTAGCCATTTGTTCCGTATTTGATAAAACCTTCTCCATTTCTTGAAATGATGATTTACTTTTTACCGCCTGAGTAACGGTCTCTCTAGTTTCTTCAAAAGATTTCTCTAAGTGTGCTTCATCTAGTTGAAAAGCACCATATCGTTCAAGCCACTCCCATGTAGTATTTGGTTCCATTAGAAGACAGCCATACTGTGTTTTCCCTAGACCGGCTTGTAATTCAATATATCTTCCAGCATCCTCCGTCAAAAATTCTTGCCAGTGATCTGCGGCCTGTTTGCTTCCCCATGTAAATAGTTTTCTTGATTGAAGTCGGCTAGTAGACATATGCAGAAGTCCATATCCATTCTCATCCATATGTGCAATATACTTTGGATCATCTTTATGCATGTCAAAGAAATAATCTACTGCTGCCGGGATATTTTTGTACTTGGTAATATCCACATCACCTACAATCGGAATGTCTACTTTATACACACCACCCTCATGAAACGTATATGCTTGCTTAGCTGGAACAACAATTCGGCCATTTTCATGCTCAGGCACTGCAATATTACTCCACCAATACATTGGCACTACTTCTTCCCCAAAATTAACAATTCGTATTCTGGCATTTAAAAATTCGTCTTTTTCCCCTAACCAGAAGTCCATCTGATACGTCACACCACGGACTCGTTCATACTCATACATCCGTAAAATTGGCTCTCCATCATCACCTTCTAATACCGCAGTGTACAAAGGCAATGTTGTAAATGGAGAATGTCCGATCACTCCAATGTTCCATTCTACCCCTCCACTAAACCATGCGTTCCTGATAGCCAAATTACTAAAGCGGATTACATCATTGGTATATAACAAATTGCGATTCCGTTTCTTATCCCAGAGTGACCATAGCCTTCCACCTAATTCAGGTAAAAAAACAGCCTTCAAATAATCGTTTTCAAGCACGATTGTTTTTACAGAGCTTTCTTTTAGTTCTCTAGAGTAGTTATTGAATTGTCGGTAAGGGTATGAATTTAAACGTTTTCCATAACCACCATGAATATCGTCCTCTTCATCTAAATGAAATTCCAGATCATTCTGTAGAATCAGTCCACCAATTAGATCCGGAACAGATGCCTCTTCCCCTAGTTTTCCTCTTTTTATATTTTGTTGCTCAAAACGAATGGTAGGTTTCAATTTTTTTGTCACCCTTTCTTTAAAAATATAGCTTTATTATATCTAGCAAACAGCTTGATAACATTGTATTTAATTGCTCATTCATTTTAAAAAATTGCTATTTTTAATTTGTTTAGTTAAGATAAAATTATAATTTTACATAGGAGAATTATTTATGATTGTAAACGATTCCAAAATTGCAGTGGATTCACATTACTATATTTATACCCCAAGCGTACTAGCAGAAAAACTGTATTTGTATCCTCTATCTATCGGCCACTTTTTCTATGAACCGAACTATTCTCTTACGCGTGAAAAATTCGATAGTTTTCTTATTATGTTTATCGTTAAAGGGACATGTGATATAACCAATGGTGCAAATCAATTCACTGCAAGAAGTGGACAGTTTGTTTTGCTAGACTGCTATTCACCACACAGTTATGAAAGCTTGGAATCATGGGAAGCGCTTTGGATACACTTCGACGGTCAGCTTGCTCGAAGTTATTTTCAAGAAATCAGTAATCAGCATGGACATGTACTTACTCTTGAGGATACTACAACGACCTATCTTCATTTAGAACAAATCTATACCCTATTTCACTCCTCTTCTGCTATATCAGAGGCTAACATTTCGACTCTTATTACCGAACTGTTAAACGATCTACTCAGGGGAAAAGAAAATAAATTGCACGGGAACCACTCCGAGCCTGTAGCAAGAGCTGTTAAATATATAAACCAAAATTTCAAAAAAAACTCTCTATTGAAACATTAGCGAAAAAAGCAAATAGTAGCACCTATCATTTCATTCGTACTTTCACTAAAGAAACCGGCGTGACACCTTATCAGTATGTGATGAATACTCGAATTGCCGCTGCACGATTTCTATTAAAAGCTTCAGATGCTTCTATAAAAGACATTGCTTTTTCTACTGGCTTTCAAAGTGAAAGTAGTTTCTGTACTTGCTTTAAGAAAATCGAGCAACTTACTCCAAGTCAATATCGGAAACAGATTGACTGAATTAACTAATGTATTTTCCAAATGAAATTTCAACATTAATTATTAATGCTTCTTGTAAGTATACAGATACAAATATATACTCTAAGTAAACACTTTCATTAACTTATAGGAGGTACATATGGTCGGTATAAGAGATGTCGCCAACAAAGCAAGGGTTTCAGCTGGTGCAGTTTCAAGATACTTAAATCAAGATCCTACTTTATCTATATCAACTGAAACTAAGTCTCGAATTGATTCTGCCATACGAGAACTAAATTATTCTAAGGATAAAAAAAAAGGTGGTAGAAAAACCAAAAGTTCGTCTATTGGAATCATAACAGCGATAAGTCCCAAAATGGAAATGGACGATCCATACTTTCGCGATATTAGATCAGGCATTGAATTGGAGGCAAAACGTTTAAAAATAGCAGCTAATCGACGTTTTAGTTTATATGAGGGCATTTCAGATAAAGATTTTACTAGCCTTTCTAGCTTAGGAGCATTAATTATTATCGGTAATATTTCGGAAGACACATTAGCTAGTATTAATGAAATTAATGACAATATCATTTTAGTTGATAACCATTCTCCTAAGGTTGGAGATAGTATTCAAGTTGATTTTGAAACTAGTGTGTATCAAAGTTTGGATTCTCTTTACCAATTAGGTCATAGAAAAATTTCTTTTATAGGTGGTAAGCATTACGAATATGGTTTAAATCAATTAAGAAATTATACAGAAAATGAAATTCGCTTTAGATCATATTTGCAATGGATGAATGATAAAGGATTAGAAAAGTATATCCAATTTCGCTTAGGAGATTGGACACCTATTGAGGGAAAAGAGATGGTTGAAGAAATCTTAAGTCAAGAACTTCTTCCTACAGCAATTATGGTAGCCAGTGATCCATTAGCCGTGGGGGTTTATCGTGGAATCCAAAAAAGAGGATATAAAATACCACAGGATATTTCTGTTGTTAGCTTTGATGATATTGAAATTGCTCAATTCTTAACTCCAGAATTATCTACTTCAGCAGTAGACTCAAATTATCTTGGCAGATTATCTGTGAAATTAGCAGAAGAACGAATTAAGTTTGAACGCAAGCTTCCAATAAAGATTTTGATACCTACAGAATACAGATCTAGAGAGAGTACATTAAAAATAAATCAAAATAATGCTTGACACAAGAATGAAGTAAACAATAAATTCTAAGTATAGTTTACCTTTATAGTTTACTAAAGAATTAATGTTTACTTTTTTTGGCCAAAAATGTAATCGTTAACAATCTGAGGAGGATGTATAATGATGAAACAGAAGAGATCGTTTAAATTTGTTCATGCAGTAATTCCAATTGTTGCGCTTATATTTATTATTGTTTTTGGATTAATAATTCAGCCACGCTTTTTTACGCCAGATTTCAGCATGCCATTAGAGCTTATTTTTATACTTGCTACTATAGTAAGTGTATCTGTCCTTTTTTATTTAGGGTACTCATGGGACGAAATGCAAAAAACTATGGTGCAAAAAATATCAGAAGGAATACCTTCCATTTTCATACTGTTTTCCATTGGTATGTTAATTGGTAGTTGGGTGATAGCAGGAACTATTCCTATGATGATTTTTTATGGAATTAAGCTAATTATACCCAGTGTTATTTATTTAGTTGGGTTTATTGTTCCTGCTATTTTTTCTATCGTGACAGGTACTTCTTGGGGATCTGTCGGAACTATTGGTATTGTAATATTTGGTATAGGAGAGTTAATTGGTGCACATCCTGCTATTTTAGCGGGTGCCATTGTGGCCGGCGCCTACTTTGGCGATAAAATGTCTCCATTATCTGATACTACAAATGTAGCCGCAATGGCAACAGGTGTGAACTTATATGAACATATTAAGTCAATGTTATACACTACAGGTCCTTCTGCATTAATCGCTGGATCATTATATTTTGTATTAGGATTTATTTTCCCGCCTACAATTACGGAAATAGGTACTAATTCTCAAATTGCAACTACATTAACAACATTAACTAATATTTACACATTTAACCCATTATTATTATTGCCCCCCGCAATAGTTTTATATGGTGCGTTAAAGAAAAAACCTACAGCTCCTGTAATAATTATTTCATCATTAGTTGGTGCATTATTAGCTTTGATTTTTCAGAAATTTAGTTTAGAGAGTGTAATAACAACATTAATAAATGGATTTAATACTGACATGATTACTTGGGAAAGTAATCTTCCCGAAAATTTAGTTACCTTACTAACTAGAGGCGGCTTATATCAGCTAATTAGTGCTATTACCATCTGTATCGCTGCCTTTATTTTTATAGGCTCTATGTCTGTTACGAACTCCTTAGAAATTGTTGTGACACGCGTAACAAAAGGATTAAGAACTAAATCACAAACAATAATTGCAGCTTTATTTTCAACATCTATTACAAACGCTTTAACTTCTAACCAATTTGCTACAAGTTTTATTACTGCTGGAGCGTATGAAAAGAAATTTAAGCAAATGAAAATTTCTCCTAAAGTTTTATCAAGGACGTTAGAAGATGGAGGAACAATGGTAGAAAATGTGATACCTTGGACAACAACCGGAGTGTTTATGGCAGGTACTTTAGGTATCCCTGTTCTTACTTATGCTCCTTGGCAATTACTTGTTTGGATTAATTATATAGTAGCAATAACGTTAGCAATTACAGGAAAAGGTTGTTTTGAAAAAGAGATGAGATTAAAAGATAATAATATTAATAGCGAAAAAGTCTCATAATCTTATTTATAGGGAGGACATAATTTAAAAATGAAAAGTGACATTACAAAATTATTAGATAGAGATAACTATGAGAATATGGATCAAAAGCCAGTTGTTCCACCTATCTATCAAAATACTCTATTTACTTTTGACAATTGGGAAGCTATTGATAAGGCTTATGACGATCCAACTAATAACTGCATCTATACTAGAGGGAAAAATCCATCAAACGATATTGTAGAACGCAAATTAGCTGAGCTTGCTCATGGAGAGAAAGCAAAACTATTTAGTTCTGGGATGTCTGCCATTTCAGCTGCCTTATTTCATTATGCTAAACCGAATGGACACATTATTGCCATTAAAAATATTTACGGACCAGCAAATAATTTTATTCAGCACTATTTGGTAGATAAAATGGGTATGTCTGTTACTTTTATAACTGGAAATGATTTAAGTGAATTTGAAGACTCTATTAAAGAAGATACTTGTATCATATACTTAGAGAGCCCATCAAGTGTTGTATTCAGTCTTCAAGATTTAGAGGGTGTTAGTAAATTGGCAAAAAAATCAGGCATAAAAACAGTAGTTGATAACACATGGGCCACTCCCCTTTATCAAAAACCATTGGATTTTGGGGTTGATATGGAGGTACATTCCTGTTCAAAATATCTTGGTGGACATAGTGATATTGTTGCTGGCATTGCCATTGGATCAGAAGCGGATATTGATCAAATATACAATCACGAACATGCATTTATAGGTGGGAAAATGTCCCCTTTTGAGTCATGGTTGTTATTACGAAGTCTAAGAACACTACACTTACGAATGAATCAGCATCAGAAAAGTGGAATGAAGGTTGCAAACTTCTTAGAGAATCACCCTGAAGTTTCCAAAGTATATTATCCTGGTCTGGATTCATTTGACCAAGCTGATCTCGCCAAAAAACAAATGACCGGATTTACTAGTTTGATGTCATTTGAATTAGTAACACAAGATTTAAACAAGATAAAGAAATTTGTTAATAGCCTGAAAGTTTTTCAAATTGGTGTAAGTTGGGGCGGATTTGAAAGTTTGGTTTACGTTCCTGCAATAAGCTACCTTAAAGAAATGTCACCAGAAACATTCAAAAAAACTGGACTTTCCTTATCTAATATTCGAATCTCTGTAGGCTTAGAGGATTCAGAAGATATAATTTCTGATTTAAATAACGCTTTGGAGATAATAAGAGAATGATATTAAAAAATACAGTTCTACAAAAGTATAGATGCATAAATATGCATTGTTAATACAAAATGTCCTAACATCTCTTTTGATTTGATGAGGGAGTTAGGACATTTTATTAGAATTTGAGGGTAATTTCAGATTCTGACAACAAACCATCATCTTGCTTTTCGTAACTAGCGTATGCTTTTGTACGTGTATCATATTTTAATAACGGAATAGTGTTGCTTCTATTTGTTTCTCCATCAATATAAAAGTGGCTTTGCCCATCCCAAAACACCTTACCTAAATAATCATCGTCTTTAGCAATCTCAGCAGTTGATACATGACCCGCAATAATATCTTTGTAGAAACCACCTGTCTCAGCGGGGTATTTCCAATAAAAATCGTCCGACTCTGTTGCCTGTTTCCAAAGCCCTTCATCTACTTCACAAATTCCAGCATGTACATATATTTGATTTTCCGTTTCATAATAAGGCTTTTGCTTACTTTTTTCAGTTAACCAATTTAATAGTTCTATATGCTGCTTCTTCATCTCTTGCACTAAGTATTGACTAACCTCCACATAAGAGCCCTTACTTACCTCTGGTCGTTCTTCGATCAAGGTAAAATGTTCCTCCGTAAAGAAACTCTTAATAGTAAGCAGTTTGAGATCAAACATTAGCCATTGCATTTTATCGTTGTAAGTCGTATACCAATCAATAAACATCTTCTCGTGATTTCCAATTAAAACAATAACTTGGTCCGGATACTTTTTTTCTAATTCTTTTATATGATAAAGAACGCGACAACTATCCTTTCCCCCATCAACATAATCCCCTAATAAAATCAATTTATTTTCCTTATTCGTCTCCAAATCTACTAAGCGAAGTACACCAATCATAGCTTCATAATGTCCATGAATATCACTGATCGCAAATATGGTTGCCACTTAACCGCTCCTTTTTCAATCTGATTTACTACTATTATACCTAATAATATTATTAGATGATTTGCTCATTTTAGAAAAAAATGCAATCATAGAATCGTGTAATACTATGAGTTTCAAATAATAAGATAGACTTTGCAACATTTCTGTTTCAGGGGTTATCCTAATCTAGCACTCAAAATTTTAAAAAAGAAAAGGTGGAACGAATCAATGAAAAACTATAAAGCGATTATTTATGATATTGATGGCACTGTATTAAATACGTTAAATATGAATATGTATCCACTAATGAAAATTATTAAGGAAGAAACCGGGCAAGATTATACCTTTGAAGAGGTCTTGAAATTCTCACCTTATCCAGGTATGAAGGTCATGGAAGAACTAAATTTTAAGGATAAAGAGAATACCTATGCTAGATGGGTACAATATGTCAATGAGTATGAAGAAGGCGCTACACTTTATGATGGATTTGAGGAAGTACTTGAAAAATTCAAATCTAGTGGAATCATTCAAGCAGTTGTATCTGCTAAAACGATTGAACAATATGAGATAGATTTTATTTCAAAAGGATTGGATCAATATATGGCTGCAGCTGTACTTGCCGATGATACAGAAAAACACAAACCTGATCCAGAGCCACTTTTCGAATGCTTAAAAAGATTAAACATAGACGCTAGTGAAGCAATTTATATTGGCGATTCTTTATCCGATTACAAAGCAGCAAACCATGCACAAATGGATTTTGGATACGCAAAATGGGGCAGTGTTTCAGGTGAGGGTATTGTAGAGCCTGATTATGTTTTTGAAGAGCCAAAAGAGTTGTTGGAATTGCTGTAGAATAAGAAAGATTTTATAAATATTAATAAAAGTCATCATTATATAAAAAAATAGTAATGTAGACACATCTGATTATTTACTTTCTTTTAAGCTTCTTAGATAAGAAAAACAAAACAAACGATGAAAAAGCAGCAATTAAGATAACCCAATCAGAAAATCTATTTTCACTAAATAAATTATATAATAGAAAAATAAGAATAAGAAAAGATAAAATTCGGATTACTGTTCTCATTGTATTAACTCCTTTAAAATCACAATTTACTTTATAGATATAATACTAAATTGTTTGAATGCCTGTAAAACCTGTATGCTAATTAGAGATTGAAAGGAATGCTGTTAGATCAGCATTCTTTTATTTCATCGACTATGGACTATGCTATTATTGCTACTCTTTTATTATCAACAGACTTATAGCATACGATCGTTGATTTATAGGGATTCTAGATTAAATATAACCAAAATAATGAGGTTATACATGGTTACGGTGGTGACATAAATGACTATCTATAATCCATTTTAAACCTTTTATAATTATATTTTCGTACTTATATCGTCTCCATTTATTACGGTCACAGTAACGTAACACTTCTGCCATGTTTTGTAACATCAGTTTCCACGGATTTCACCACTCTCTATCAACACATTTGCCAACAGAAATAGTTTAGAGATATTGAATTTCAAAGTCCTAATCCTCCTTTTTTACCGTTGGATTAAGATTTTAGATCTCTGGAATCGTGATATTTCTAGACTATCATCTTCTATCGCATAATACGTTGTACTGTGTAGCAAATGAATCCTATAATAAGTTGAACTGCTTTCTTATGTGCTCATCAGAAAATTTTTTCAATAAGTTCACTAATTTTTCGTTTACTATACTATTCTAAAGAAATCAAATTTACTTCGCTTATCTTTTAAATCAAAAAATGGATTGTGTTCAAATTTACCAGGAACAACGTCTGAATATAGTCGTATATATAGTCTTTTAGTATCAATTTCAACAGAAATATAATCCACATTTTCTTTAAATAAATCTGAATATTCAATATGTGTTCTTGAAGGAAATCTATACTTCATTTTGTCATTATATTTTGGTTGGAAATACCTTATTAAAGCAGCTTCCGTAAAATTTATTTCCTGTTTTTTAGTGATTAATTCCGGTCGCTCATTTAATTTCAGTTGTTTCATGAAAATATCAATACTTTTTTGATTATCAGACTCTATAGGTGCCAAAGATCCTATTGTGTTCCTATCATAATTCCAAGCTGACAAAAAGATATTCTTATCATCTTCTTTCTCAGCATAAATTCTTTGTAAAGTTGAATGTGATTTTAATCTATCATAGACAGTTCTCTCACCTTCATTACGAAAAGAACGTCCAATATAAACTACTTCACAATCCATTATATATCCATTATTAATTAATAACATAAATGAGTTTGCCTTAAGTGCATAATTACCAAGCTCATCCTTAATTTCTATATCATCTTTATTTGAACTCAATACTACTTCTAATTCTTGTTGTTTTAAATTATTTGTTAATTTAAAATCGATTTCATTAACAGGTCTATCATCAGTTATTCTAATTTTAAAATCTATATATTTTTTATCTATCTTTATTGAATCATGAACAAAAATTATTTTAGGTACTTTAATAACCATATAAATATGCATTTTAGGTATGACATTGTACTTAATTTCAAGATCTAACAAAGAAAAAACATCCCATATGACTCCACCATAGAGATACCAAAGTTCGATCCAATGGTTGATTCTACCTTATTCTTCATTTTACTCCCCCGTCTCATTCATTTTGTATAATTCGGATATCTAAATTTTCCAAACCCTATACGAGATTAATAAACATACAAAATATAATTCTACTTACCTCTCTCACATCATTCTCATGTTTATAATACTATACAATATTATCTAGTGAAAAAAACTAAATGATTAACTAAAGCTAAGTGGGGGACTATGTATTATTTAGACTTACTTATAATGGAATCTACTAAGTTAGTAATTCTTCCATTGTATTATTTTACATATCTCTTTGGATATTGTACATTATGCTATTTTCTTTTTAAACATAGTTGTGGAATAATATGTGCAGGTTTCAAACTACTTTAAGCTCTATGTCTGGCACTATTAACCCTTTTTGTGTCCCAAGATATTGACGTAGATCCAGTTCGTTTATATATATTGTGTTTAACTTAAAAGTTTCGCGTATAGCTCACTTACTTTATCATTATAAAAGATACAGAATATGTAGAAATTAGTCACAATATTCTTTAAAATAGAGATAACGACTTAAAGCCAAAAGTCACAAAAAAGAGCCTCATATTAATGAACTAGGAGGGAATTAAGTGCAAATTAGCAAGATTTGTAACATAACAAACTATAGAAATTTGTCAGGAATGAAAGTCGATTTTCATGAAAATATTAATTTTATTGTCGGGAAAAATAACACAGGAAAATCCAACCTACTTGAGCTTCTAAATATTTTAATAAATACAGGGAAATTCTATGAAAGTGATTTTCATGATGTAATAGCCCCAATAGAGGTTTCATTCCAAGTAAAATATACTGATGCTGAAGTTGGGTATTTTGAGGATAATTTTGATGTGGATGATAAACTTCAAATTACTGTAGTGGCAAAACAAAATTCTGTTGATGATAGAATTGAATATTATCATAAAGATTCAGAAACATTCATTAGTCCCAAAAAGATTAAGGGCTTAAATTTTATTTATTATTCTTCACTCAGAATTCCAAGTAAAGAATTAAACTTTATTAAAAATTTAGGGACAGGAAAAGTTTTAAATTACCTAATGAAAGAAAGCCTAAAAAAAGAATCCGTTAATGATGTCGATTTATTAGACAAGGATAAAATAGATAAGGTTATTGAGGTTCTAAATGGTCAAATAAAAAAACTTAATGGATTAAGTACTGAAAAGGTAGAAGCTTACATTAATAATGATAATGAGAATCTAATAAATAGAATTGTTGAAATTGGTGATAGTTTCAAAAGAAATCTTAATGATCTTGGTGACGGAATAAGATATGGATTTAATATTTTCCTGCACATCTTAGAGCTATTGGTTCATTTAAAAACTACTACTAAAGAAGAAAATTTTGAAAAACTTATGATTTCCATGCCAGATGATAAAAAATATTTACCACTAATTCTCGGCTTAGATGAACCTGAAATTCATCAGCATCCATATAGACAGAGAGCATTGATAAAAAGTGTACAAAAAATAATCAATAACGCGAATCAAGAATTTTCAGAACTACTAAAAGAATTATTTGGAATTGATGGGTTCTTGGGACAGGTATTTGTTGTCACACATTCTCCAAACATATTATTGAATGAATATAAAGAAATAATTAGACTTTATAATCAAAAAGGCGAAGTAAAAGCAATTAGTGGTAGTAACATTAATTTTGATCCAAAAGTACATAAACATTTGCTCCGTAGTTTCACCTATGTAAAAGAAGCCATGTTTAGTGAATCTGTAATCCTAGTTGAAGGTGACACTGAATTTGGTGCCGTTCCCATTTTTGCTAGTAGGATGGGACATGATTTAGATGAAGATGGTATAGGAGTTATTAGACTGGATGGTGCTGATAGTGTTAAACGTTGTTTACAATTATACAGAGCTTTTAAAATTCCAGTTAATGCTATAATAGACAAGGATAAAGAAGCTTCCTACACAGGTGAAAGAGACATATTATTCACAAGTGAAATTGATTTTGAAGAAGAAGTTTACTCTCATTATACTTTAAAAGAGTACATGAAATACCTGATGGAAGTTGATAAAATAGGTAGTCTCATAAGTACTTTCAAACAGGAAATAGACCAATTTAATGTCAGAGAGTTTTTAGAGAATCCACTAGAATATGAAATAAATGAGACAATAGCGGAAAAAATTATGACAAGAATTAATGAAGAACAGCTTCAATTTTTGAAGAATAATAAAACTGCTATTAATGGAGCACTACTATCTACTTATGTTAACGAGATTCCTAGTTGTTTTAAGTCAGTAATTGAGAATGCATTAAGGGGTAGATTAAATGAATAAGGAAGAGCTTCGAGCTAAATTTACTGAAATTCACGGTAACGATCAGGAACAACTTAACTTTATTCTTTCTGATGAAAACAAAATAATTGTTACTGCACCAGCAGGATGTGGGAAAACAAAAGCAATGATTAGCAAAGTAGCACATGAGATAATTACTAATGAGTATCTAAATAATAAAAGAATACTTGCATTAACTTTTAGTGTAAATTCTGCAGCTAAAATTCGCGAAGATATAAAAGAGACCTTGCCAACCTTACTTGATAGAACTAATTATGAAGTCGATGATAAACTGGACGTTTCTAATTATCATGGTTTTGCAAATAGAATTCTTAGGAAACATGGATATATACTCCATGAAAATTTTAAGAATATAAATGATTTCATAAGGGCATCCGATTTTAATGGTGGGCTCAGAAACAATCTTGTATCAGAAGAAATAAGAATTCTCGAAGATTTTGATGAAAGTATAAAAAAAATGGATTTTAAAGCAGCAGACAGACTACAAGGTTCTTATATAGATATCATTTTAACTAAATTAGTTCCGCGAAATATAATCACTTACAATGGAATATTGTTATTAGCGATACAAATACTCGATAAGAAAACCATTAGTGACTTTTACAAATTATATTATCAAATGGTAATTATTGATGAATTTCAAGATACAAATTACTTAGCTTTGCAGTTTCTAAAGCGGATAGTAAAAACTAATAAAGTTATTCTAATGGGCGATGACATTCAGAAGATTTATGGGTTCTTGGGAGCTGTACCAAACATTTTCAAAAAAATGGAGACAGAATATAATATGTTTCCTATGGAATTTAAAACAAACTATAGATTTAAAGATAATAAAAATATGAAGCAGTTAGACAGCTATATACGTGGCATCTTTAAAAATTACAATAATATTAATACCTATTCCAAAACTGCTAATATAAATTTCAAGTTATTCAAAACTGATAATAAAGAAGCAACTTTTCTCTATAAAGATATACTAAAATATGTAAAATTAGATAATAAAGTAGCAATCCTTTTTAGAGCAAAATATTTGGCAAACGATCTAATTAATATTTTTGAGAAGAATAAACTTACGTATTTTAACGGACTATTTGATGATAGCGATCCTGAATATATAAAATTCCATAAAGAAGCTCTTGAAATTTTCATTAATGAAAGCGGAGTAAGAAAATCTATTAGTAGAACGGTTATTACAAATGTAAAAGGAAAATTAAACTCAAAAAAACAAACAATCACCGATAATGAAACTATGTTTAACTCTTTAATGAGATTACTAGATGCTCTACTTGAAACGACAAAAACCAAAAATATTTCTACAGAGGAAAAATATGAAGCAATAATATTTACTCTAAATAATAATAGTCTTAAAAGACTTATGAATGAGATAAATGAAAAAGTAACCTTAACTACAATTCATTCTTCAAAAGGATTGGAGTGGGATTATGTATATTTACCCCATATGACATCCTTTAGCTTCCCGACAAGCAGATCACTTTGTACGTTATGCAGCCGAAACAACGGACGAAGCGTATATGAAAAACACTGTAAATTTGATTTTGTGCCTGGGTTAGAAAAACCTTTCTTTGAAGAATTAAGTGTTCTTTATGTAGCGCTAACTAGAGGGAAAAAAGATGTCTTCCTTACAGCTAATATAGGACCGAATCAACATGGTTATAATAAGAAAGTAAATTGTTTTTTAACACTCCCGAACTTTAAGATAATTAGGTATTTTTGAGGAATTAAGAACTAAACTGGTAAGAAAGAGTCATATGCTCTGCTCTCTTAACTTACACAGTTTAGTTTACACTCCCATCTCAGGCTTTATCGCCAGCTAAGTGTTGGTTTGTTTCATATTCTTCAAGTAACGTAATAACTCTCTGTTTTTTAAGACCAATTTCACTTTGTAATAACTCTGTGTTTTGGATTTATAGTACGATTTCCCTTTTTAATGTGGTGTAGATTAACACCTGATATTGCAAGGATCGCTCCTATCTCATTTAGTGTTAAACCTAGTGCTTTTCTTATCTTATATAGCGTTACGTGATGCAATTACATTACGATACCCAATTAATAAGTTATTTATAACATTTGTATAAAATAAAAAAGCCGGCAAACTGAAGTGACCCCTTAAAGTTAGACACGGTTATTTCATTAGGCAGCTTGTTCAAAATGAGTTCGGTATTGTACCGGACTCATTTTAAATTTCGCCTTTATCCGTTTCATATTATAGTATTCTATATAT